>JALYRU010000001.1 GCA_030855235.1 Pseudomonadota bacterium | reverse complement strand
CAGGACAGTGAAACGGCTCAGCGCCGATGATAGTGCGGATTCCCGTGTGAAAGTAGGTCATCGTCAGGCTCTTATCGCCACGAACCAACCCCCGATTGAGCAACTCAATCGGGGGTTTTTTCGTTGGATTTACACTCATCATTCTGGCTTACTCTAGACCTACCGGGCACCACCTTGTAAGGTGTCTTAAGACAACTAGCAGAATTCGTGCCCTCTGGCTCAATCAAAGAGTCTCCGTCCTGAGTGAGCTGGTCACAGCTAATGCTCTCGCTGATGGGTTATCGGTCCAGATTAACATCCTATCTCTCGTGGGGAATTTGCAACTGTCTGGGAAGTAAACCCCCTCTTGTCACAATCAGAGACTCCTTCTTCAGTAGGCTGACTGAACAGAGCAAAGAAGTGAAAAACCTTAAAAGTAGCGAGACTCTTATGCCTTTGATCGTAGTGATTGATGATGATGCAGGAACTCGGCTGCTGGTCAGTCAGGTCTTGAAGAAAGAAGGCTATCAGGTTATGGCCGCGGAAGATGGGGCCAAAGGCTTGGCACTAATTCGGGAGTTCAAGCCTGAGCTGGTCGTCAGTGATGTCCAGATGCCCTTGCTCGATGGTTTTGAAGTTCTTGACCAGGTTCGCAATGACCCCGCACTGGCCGGCACGGCAGTGATCCTGCTCACTTCGCTGCAAGACCGCAGTTACATGCGCCAGGGAATGACCACCGGCGCTGATGACTACCTGACCAAGCCTTTTGCGCCACAGGAATTGCGCGAAGCCGTCAGTGCCCAGCTGAACAAGCGTGTTCGGGCTGATGCCATGCGGATCCAGGTCATGGACAAGGCGGTACAGGTGGCACTCGAAGAGCAGCGTCATAAAATCGGCGAACTCTATGAGGCGCGCATGGTCCAGGCGCTCAGTGATCAGTGGCCTGAGAGCGGGTTGGCCCAGGATAATGAAAAGTTTGCCAGTGCCACCGTGCTGTTTGCCGACATGCGGGACTATGGTGTCTGGACGCACAACCTGAGCAGCACCGAACTCAGCGATATCGTGCAGCAGCTCTACACGAGTGTTGGTGATACCGTGTACCTGTTCGGCGCCCGCTACATGCAGTTTGTGGGCGACGGGATGCTGTGCGTGTTTGTCGATACCGCCGATACCGCATCGGTGAACCATGGGTTGCGGGCGATGCGTGCGGCATTGGGGTTGGCCAGCGCCACGCAGCGCATTGACGCGTATGTGCGGCAGCGGTTTGCAGCGCGCGGACTGCCGGCTTTTTCACTTGGCGTGGCGCTGCACAGCGGTCCGGTGGCCTTTGCCAGCCTGGACGGTCTGATCAGCAGCACCGGCCAGACCACGCCGGTGGGCGATACCGTTGCGGCGGCGCTCAAGCTGTTCCATGGCGAGCCCGTGCTGAACTGGACGATTGCCGCCAGTGTCCAGGCGGTGCGCCTGGTGACCGGTGCTGTGCGCACTGGCCAGCGTGCCTTGGTCCAGATTCCGGGACGCAGCCAGCCCATCGATACCCTGGAAATTCTGGGTCTGGCATGAAGCGTGTCCGCTGGGGGGTACGCCTAGGCCTAGGCGAGCGTGGGCCAGTCTGGTCATTGCGCACGGTGCTAATGAGCAGTTTGCTGGTGTTTTCTGTGGTGCCGGCTGCGATGATCGGATGGTTTTTGTACCGCAGCAATCTCCACAGTGTGCAGACGCTGTCCGAGAAAATTCTCGAAGATGTGGTGCAGCGAGCCCAAACCGATACGCAAGCCCATCTGTTGCAAGCCCATGAGGTGCTCAATGGCCTGATTCAGGAACGCCCCGGTGACGCCGCTGCCGTGCGGGCACGCCTGCTGATCCAGCAGCCGGAGCTTTTCGAGCAAACCGCCTTTGGCATGACAGGCATGATGCCGGATGTGCCCAAGATGTATGTGGGCACCTACCAGGGCCAGTTTTTAGGGGTCGAAACCCTCTTGCAAGACAGTGGCAGCCTGTTGTGGGTGAGCGAGCGCAAGCCGGGCGATCAAAGCGGACGGCTTTTTTCAGCCAGCTATGCGGGTGATCGCCGGGTTCCCCTGCCTCTGGAGGCCGGCAATTACGAGCCCCGCAGCCAAGCCTGGTACCAGGCTGCAATGCAGCATAAGGCGCGGGTTTTTACACCCGTGCAGGTTGCCGACAAGCAATTGGTGCTCACGCTGGTGCAGCCCGTCTATGGGGCTGATGACGCGGCTTTGGGGGTTTTTGCCATTGACCTGACCCTCAGGCGCTTGGGCCAGATGCTTCAAGGCATGCGGATCAGCCCGCGCGGCGCGGTTTTTCTGGTCGATGAGCAAGGCCTGCTGGTGGCCAGTTCGAGCGGCGATGAACTCTTTTCCGAAACCGGGGGCATGCTCCAGCGCCATTCCCCCGGACAAAGCGCAAACCCCATCATCCGCAGCGCTTACGCCGAAGCAGCGTCAAGCCTGGGCAAAACCACAGAGCCCAGTGTCCAGCGCGAGTCCTTCCTGCGCCGTATTGCGATGGCTGATGACAGCCTGATGGTGGCGCTCAAGCCTTTTGGCGAAGACCTCGGGGTGCGCTGGAGCCTGGTGGCGGCGGCGCCGGAGAGCGATTTCACGCAGGCTTCCCAAGCCGCTTTGGAGAAGGCCCTGGCCATCACCGGCTTGACGCTGGTGCTGGGCGCTTTGCTGGCGAGTGGGCTGGCCTTGCGGCTGAGTCGCCGCTTCAAGCTGCTGAGTGCTGCGGCCGCCCAGTTGGCGCAGGCCGAGGTTGCGCCGGTGCAGCACGCCACCCACCTCACTGAAGTGCGTGAGCTTTCACAAATCCTGCACGACAGCGCTGCGCAATTGCGGCGCAACCATGCCGCCATCGAGGCCCACGCCCAGGCCCTGCAGCAGGCCAATGAAACCCTCGAAGTCCGCGTGACTGAGCGCACTGCCGAGTTGAATGCTTCGCGCGAGGAGGCGCTGGCCTCGGTGCGTGCCAAGGCGGCCTTTCTGGCGGCCATGAGCCATGAGATCCGCACCCCGCTCAACGGCGTGGTGGGCATGACCACCCTGCTGGCCGACACCGCGCTTGATCACGAGCAGCGCGACTATGTTCACACCATGCGCGTCTCCAGCGACCAGTTGCTCGGCGTGATCAATGACATTCTGGATTTTTCCAAGATCGAGTTGGGCAAGCTTGAACTTGAAAACGAGCCGCTCAACTTGCTGACCACGATTGAGGAGGCCTGCGACATCGGCGCGCCGCGTGCCCGTGAAAAAGGCCTGGAGTTGCTGGTGGACATCGGTGATGAGTTGTCCGGCTGGGTGCGCGGCGATGTCACCCGCCTGCGCCAGGTGCTGCTCAACCTGCTGAACAATGCCGTCAAGTTCACCGAGCAGGGGCAGGTGATCGTCTCTGCCCATGTGCGGGAGGATTTCAGTGCGCAGCAGGGCGCCTTGGTGGAATTCCGGGTGCAGGACAGCGGCATCGGCATTTCTGCCGACCGGCAAGCCGCGCTGTTCGAGTCCTTTGTCCAGGTCGATGCCAGCACCACCCGCAAATACGGCGGAAGCGGGCTGGGCCTGGCCATCTGCAAGCGGCTGGCCACGCTGATGGGCGGCAGCGTGGGGCTGCAATCGGTGCCGGGGCAGGGCTCGACCTTCTGGTTCACCGCCAGGCTGGGCCACACCGATGCGCCCGAGGCCTCGCGCCTGTCTTCGCTGCACCTGGTCAGTCTGGCCGGCAAGCGGGCCGCCGTGGTGGATGACACGCCCGTCAATTTACGCATTCTGGACAAGCAACTCAGGCGCTGGGGCATGGCGCCGGTGCTGTTCGAGGACGCAGCCCAGGCGTTGGCATGGCTGCAGAGCCACTCGGTGGACGTGGTCGTGACCGACATGCACATGCCCGCCATGGATGGCCAGAAGTTTGCCCAGAAACTGCGTGAGCGCCGCCCGGCGCTGCCCATCGTGCTGCTCACTTCCGGCACCATGCCGATGGGTGAGTCGGCCCGGCTGTTCGACGCCCGACTGCTCAAACCCTACCGCCAGTCGCGGTTTTTTGAGGCCCTGGCCCTGGTGACAAGCCAGCCGGTGGCACCCGCGCCAGACGGCAAAGTCGAGCCGACTGCGCCCACAAACCAGTTCATTCTGGTGGCCGATGACAATGCGATCAACCTCAAGGTCGCGCTGGCCATGCTCGCCAAGCTCGGCTACGAGGCCGCCACCGCCGTCAACGGACGCGAAGCCGTGGAGCGCGTGGCTGCTTCGCTGCGCACGGGCACCGGCGAGACGCCGCGTCACTATGCCGCGATCCTGATGGACGTCAATATGCCGGTGATGGACGGTTGCGCTGCTTCCCGCCAGATTATTGCCAGCCACGGTGCGGCAGCGCCTCCGATCATTGCCTTGACCGCTTCGGTGCTGGAAGAAGACCGCCAGCGCTGTTTTCATGCCGGGATGGTGGGTTTTTTGCCCAAGCCGCTGCGCATTGATGAGTTGTCCGAGGTGCTGGCATGCCATGCCCGTTATCCTGAACCTGCCAATGCCAATGCCAATGCCAATGCCAATGCCGTTGCCGTTGCCGTTGCGGTGCCCCTTGTTGAGGCGCCGCTTTTTCCGGTTCGGCCGGGAGCGGCCGGCCCTGGTCTGCAGCCCGTCCAGGTGCTGGTGGACTGGAGCCGCCTGGAGCAGTTCAGGGAGTTTGATGACGACGAGCTCAGCATGACGCGCGAGGTGATTGCGTTGTTTACCAGCGAGTCGCCCCAGCGCATGAGCGATATCCGCCTGGCCTTGAGCGCGTGCGACAGCGCCGCACTCTCGCGCGCGGCCCATGCGCTCAAGGGCGCTGCCTCCAATGTCGGGGCGCAGGCGCTGAGCCAGACTTGCGGCTTCCTGGAGCAATCCTGCCTGCAAGGCCAGTGGCCGGCCGATGCCGCCGCCCAGGTGAACCAGATCATCCATTTTGCCGACAAGACCCGCCAGGCGCTCACTGACTGGGCCAAGCCTGATCTTGCGGCGCAGGCGTCTGAGCAGGCCGTTTGAAACCGGAGCAGCTTCGTCCAGGGCTTTATTTTTGTTGCTGCACTGCAACATTTTGGTGTAAAAATTCGAACCAGAGTGCTCCTTATTTAATAGCTTGTCATCCCTGCTTGTCTTGAAGATGATCCCCGTTTGCCTGGAAATGATAAGACCCTGTAAATTCAGAAGCTCAATTTGCAAGGCAATGAATTCAGGGAAAACCCGTACATTCAATTCATGGTTAATCCCGGCACACTTTTAAAAGCGTCTTTTGATGCGGGCAAGGAATTTTTCCGTCCGCATCCGAAAGCGCAGGCAGCCCATCCGTCGGGCGCGTTGCGCTCCTCTTCGGTCATGGTGCCCATCCGCTCCATCGGTCCCAGCCATGGCCTGCGCATCGTTGCGCATTTGCTGGCCCTGGCGCCCCAAGACCGCTACCTGCGCTTTGGCTATGCTGCCAGTGATGAGCAGATCCAGCGCTATGTGGACGGGCTCGATTTTGAGCGGGACGAGATCTTCGGCATCTATAACCGCCGCCTACAGCTCATTGCCATGGCCCATCTGGCCTTTTCCACCGACCCCGAACTCAAGAGTTGCGCCGAATTCGGCGTCTCGGTGCTGGCCCATGCGCGGGGCCGGGGCTATGGGGCGCGCCTGTTTGAGCGGGCCATGATCCATGCGCGCAACGAAGGCGTGAAAATGATGTTCATCCACGCCTTGAGCGAGAACACGGCCATGCTCAACATTGCCCGCAAGGCCGGCGCCATCATCGAGCGCGACGGCGCCGAGAGCGAGGCCTACCTCATGCTGGCGCCCGCCGACTTGGACTCGCGCATGAGCGAGCTGTTCCAGGAGCAGATGGCCCAGACCAACTACCGGCTGAAGGTCCAGGCCCGGCAGTTCCGCCATTTTTTGGCCAGACTGCAGGC
The DNA here is from genome assembly GCA_030855235.1 of Pseudomonadota bacterium. Lineage (GTDB taxonomy): Bacteria > Pseudomonadota > Gammaproteobacteria > Burkholderiales > Burkholderiaceae_C > Polaromonas. The sequence goes on along the minus strand of JALYRU010000001.1, from coordinate 402,430 downwards.
CAGCCGGGGCGGCGCGCCGGACAGCGACGGGCACAGGCTGAAGTAGGCTGGGGCACCTTTGCCGGCGGTCGGCAGCCACGATCTCAAGGCGCTGCGCCGGACCGGCGTACTCCTTTGAGGGCATTTTGCGGCACGGGCGCCGGGCTGCGGTGCGCAGCGTCAGAAATTTCAGCTATCCTAGGCGGCTTCTCCACTACCGGCCCTGACGTGTCCGACGTTCCCCCCAGTCGATCTTCCAAACCGGAAGACAAGCGCGGCTTTTTGCAAAAGCTCGCCGAAATGCTCCATCCCGGTCCTGACTCCAAGGACGAGCTGATTGAAACCCTGGTGGAAGCCCAGGACAACGAGGTCATCGGCCAGCAAAGCCGAGAAATGCTCGAAGGCGTGATCCGCATGGCCGACATGACGGCCGGCGATGTCATGGTGGCCGCCCCGCGCATGGACCTGGTCAACATTGATGCGCCGTTTGACGAGCTGATCCACCTGATCATCGACACGGCGCACTCGCGCTTTCCGGTGTATGAAGGTACCAAGGAAAACATCCTGGGCATCCTGATGGCCAAGGACCTGCTCAAGTTGCAGCGCGCCCCCGAGCTCAACATCAAGGCGCTGCTGCGCCCGGCGGTGTTCGTGCCCGAGAGCAAGGGCCTGAACGACCTGCTGCGCGAATTCCGTGACAACCACAACCACCTGGCCATCGTCATCGACGAGTTCGGCCGCGTCGCCGGCCTGATCACGATTGAAGACGTGCTTGAGCAGATCGTCGGCGAGATCGAGGACGAGTTCGATATCGTCGAAGACGCGGGCGATATTTTCAGCCTGGCCGATCACACCTACCGCGTCAGCGGCGACACCGCCATCGAGCGGGTCAATGAAGCGTTCAAAGTGACGCTGCCGGAAACCGATTTTGAAACCATCGGCGGCTTGGTCGCGCATGAAATGGGCCATGTGCCCAAGCGCGGCGAGCATTACGCGCTGGCCGGCCTGCAGTTCACCGTGCTGCACACCAAGGGCGGGGCCGTGCGCTGGTTCAAGGTCTCGCCAGCGGCGCTCATGCCGCCAGCGCCTGAAGTCTCCTGACGATGCGGCAAAGTCCACAGCGCTGCAGACGCAGCCCGTTCGCCGCATGAGCGCCTCCAAAGCAGTTCCCTGGTTCCGGCTCAAGCCTCCCAACCCTGCGCCATGGCGTCCGGGCCTGGGGCTGGTTCAGCTCGCGATGATCCTGATGGCCGGTGCCGCCCATGCGGCCAGCATGGCCTGGCCCTTTGCCTTTGGCGCTGCGCTCGGCCTGGAGCCGGGCCAGCCGCTGGGCTGGCTGCAGCTGCTGGCGCTGGCCTTGCTGGCCGGCCAGCTCGATGGCGCCCGCTCGTGGCAGCGCGGCGCCTGGCTGGGCGGGCTGTTTGCCAGCGCCATGCTGTGCGCCACGTTCTGGTGGATGTTCATTTCCATGCATGTCTACGGCGGCTTGGCCGCGCCGCTGACGGTGCTGGCCATCTGGCTGCTGTCGGTCTTTCTGGGCCTGTATTACGCAGCTGCCTGCGGGCTGTTTGTGCTGCTCGCACCCGCGCGGCCGGGGCCGCGTGCGCTGGTGTTTGCCGCGCTCTGGCTGCTGGCCGAGCTGGCGCGGGTGCAAATTTTCACCGGCTTTCCCTGGGGCGAGGGCGGTTACGCCCATGTGGACGGCTGGGCCCGCCCCCTGGCGGCCTGGGTCGGCGTTCATGGCCTGAGCTTTCTGGCCGCTTTTCTGGCGGCCTGGCTGGCGTTTTGCCTGCTCGCTCCCAAGACCCGCTGGCTGAGTGCGCTGGCCGCGCTGGTGCTGGGCGCGGGCGGTGCCTGGTTGCCGCTGCCGATGACCGCCACCGTCGATCCGGACCCGGCGCTGTCCGCCCCGTTGACGGTGACCCTGCTCCAAGGCAACATTGCCCAAGATGAAAAATTCCAGGGCCGCACCGGCGTGATCACGGCGCTGCGCTGGTACGGCGAGCAGTTGCTGGGTGCGCGCAGCGCACTGGTGGTGGCGCCCGAAACTGCACTGCCGCTGCTGCCCCAGCAACTGCCCGAGGGGTATCTGCAAGCGCTGCAAGCGCGCTTTGCCACTGGAGACCAGGCCGCGCTGATTGGCCTGCCGCTGGGCGATTACGAGACGGGCTACTCCAATTCCGTGTTTGGCTTCAAGCCTGCCCAATCCGTTCAGCCCGTCGTGTTCACGCAACTCACACCACTGGAGCCGCCCGCGCCCTACCGCTACGACAAGCACCATCTGGTGCCCTTCGGCGAGTTCATTCCGACCGGTTTTCGCTGGTTCACCAACCTGATGAACATTCCGCTGGGCGACTTCAACCGCGGCGCCGTCGGGCAGGCCTCCTTTGACTGGCAGGGCCAGCGCCTGGCGCCCAACATCTGCTACGAAGACCTGTTCGGCGAGGAACTGGGCGCGCGCTTTGTTGACCCGGCGCGCGCGCCGACGATGTTTGTCAACGTCAGCAACATCGGCTGGTTCGGCAACACCGTGGCGATTGACCAGCATCTGCAGATCTCGCGCATGCGCGCCCTCGAATTTGAGCGCCCGATGCTGCGCGCCACCAACACCGGCGCCACCGTCATCATCGACCACCGGGGCGAGGTCACGCAGTCGCTGGCGCGCCACACCCGGGGCACGCTCAGCGGCGAGGTGCAGGGCCGCAGCATCATCACGCCCTACGCCTGGTGGGTCTCGCGCCTGGGGCTGTGGCCGCTGTGGGCGCTGGGCTTGTTGGTCGCCGCTCTGGCGCTGAGCGTGCGCCGCCAGGAAGCGCGCCAGGCCGGTCGGCCGCCGCGCGCCCGCCGCGTAAAATGATTCGTTTGGCAGCGCTGCCTCAAGCGCTGCCGCTTTTCCACGGTGCAGGCCTGTCCAGCGACGCCGCGCTTTTGTCACAACCTATTCCTATGCTCACTTTCCAGCAAATTATCCTCAAGCTGCAGTCCTACTGGGCCGACCAGGGCTGCGCCTTGCTCCAGCCCTATGACATGGAAGTCGGCGCCGGAACCTCGCACACCGCCACCTTTTTGCGCGCCCTCGGCCCCGAGCCGTGGAAAGCCGCTTACGTGCAGCCCAGCCGCCGCCCGAAAGACGGCCGCTACGGCGAAAATCCCAACCGCCTGCAGCACTACTACCAGTACCAGGTGGTCCTGAAACCCGCACCGGCCAACATCCTGGAGCTGTACCTGGGCTCGCTCGAAGCCCTCGGCTTCGACCTGAAGAAAAACGACATCCGCTTCGTCGAGGACGACTGGGAAAACCCGACGCTGGGCGCCTGGGGCCTGGGCTGGGAAGTCTGGCTCAACGGCATGGAAGTGACGCAGTTCACCTACTTCCAGCAGGTCGGCGGCATCGACTGCAAGCCCGCCACCGGCGAGATAACCTACGGCCTGGAGCGCCTGGCGATGTATTTGCAGGGCGTGGACAACGTCTACAACCTGACCTGGACCGAAGGCCCCGACGGCACCAAGCTGACCTACGGCGACGTGTACAAGCAAAACGAGGTCGAGCAGTCCACCTACAACTTCGAGCATTCGGATGCCGATTTCCTGTTCACCGCTTTTGCTGCGCATGAAAAGCAGGCCAATCACCTGATCGAGCAAAAGCTCGCCTTGCCCGCCTACGAGCAGGTGCTCAAAGCCGCGCACAGTTTCAATCTGCTGGACGCACGTGGCGCCATCAGCGTGACCGAGCGCGCCGCCTACATCGGGCGCATCCGCAACCTGGCCCGCGCCGTGGCCCAGAGCTATTACGAAAGCCGCGAGCGCCTGGGCTTCCCGCTGGCCCCGCGTGAATGGGTTGAACAGATGATTCCTTTGAAGAAGAAAGCCGCCTGAAGGCCGGAGCTGATAAACATGACAACAAAAAACCTCCTGGTCGAACTGTTCGTGGAAGAGCTGCCTCCGAAGGCGCTGCAAAAACTCGGTGATGCGTTCGCCGGCGTGCTGGCCGATCAGCTCAAGGCGCAAGGCCTGACCTCGGCCGATACGCAGGTGACGGCCTACGCCTCGCCGCGCCGCCTGGCCGCGCATGTCAGCCATGTCTGGCTCAAGGCGGCGGACAAGGCCGTTCAGCAAAAGCTGATGCCCGTTTCCGTGGGGCTGGACGCCGCCGGCAACGCCACGCCCGCGCTGCTGAAAAAACTCCAGGCGCTGGGCGCCGACCTGTCCGACCCGCTGGCTGCCGTGGCCGCCCTGAAACGCGCCCCGGATGGGAAAGCCGAAGCCCTGTTCTACGACAGCCTGGCCACCGGCGCCACGCTGGACACCGGTCTGCAAAAAGCGCTGGAAGAGGCGATTGCCAAGCTGCCGATTCCCAAAGTGATGCAATACCAGCTCCAGAGCGACTGCGAGCTGCCCGGCTGGACCAGCGTGAATTTCGTGCGCCCCGCGCACGGCCTGGTGGCACTGCATGGCAGCACCATCGTGCCGGTCAAGGTGCTCGGCTTGACGGCCGGCAACAGCACCCACGGCCACCGCTTTGAGGCTGCCCTCGATCCGGTGGTTTTTCATGACGCCGACAGTTACGCCGCCACGCTGGAAATCGACGGCGCGGTGATCGCCAGCTTCCCCCAGCGCAAGGCCGAGATTGCCCGCCAGTTGGCCGAAGCGGCCGAAGAAGTCGGCGGCGGCGTGCGGCCGATTGAAGACGACGCGCTGCTCGACGAAGTGACCGCGCTGGTCGAGCGCCCCAACGTACTGGTGTGCAGCTTCGAAGAAGAATTCCTCGACGTGCCGCAGGAATGCCTGATTCTGACGATGAAGGCGAACCAGAAATATTTCCCGCTGCTGGACGCTTCGGGCAAATTGACCAACAAGTTTTTGGTGGTGAGCAACATCAGCCCCGACGATGCCAGCTTTGTCATCGGCGGCAACGAGCGCGTGGTGCGCCCGCGCCTGGCCGATGCGAAATTCTTCTTTGACCAGGACCGCAAGAAGACGCTGGCCTCGCGCGTCGAAGGCCTGGGCAAGGTGGTCTACCACAACAAGCTGGGCACGCAGGGCGAGCGCGTCGAGCGCGTGCGCGCCATTGCCAAAGCGATTGCCGAGCAGCTGTTTGCCGCCATTGAGCGGCACAACGAGGCGCTGGACTCGCCCGAAGGCGAGATGGCCAAAGAGTATCTGCTCTCGTGCGTGGACACCGCTGCCTTGCTGGCCAAGACCGATCTGGTCACCGACATGGTGGGCGAATTCCCCGAGCTGCAGGGCATCATGGGCGGCTACTACGCGGCCAACGATGGCTTGTCCGTTGAAGTTGCCCACGCGATTGAGGACCACTACAAGCCGCGCTTTGCAGGCGATGAGCTGCCGCGCGAGAACGTCGGCGCCATCGTGGCCATGGCCGACAAGCTCGAAACGCTGGTGGGCATGTTCGGCATCGGCAACCTGCCCACGGGCGACCGCGACCCGTTCGCGCTGCGCCGCCACGCGCTGGGCGTGATCCGCATATTAGTGGAAAAAGACCTGCCGCTGAGTTTGGATGCTGTATTGAATTCCTCGTGGAGCGTCTATGAGGACGAGTCCATTCAAATTACTTGGGGCAAAGCACAAGCTGAGAAGGAGCAGGCAAGCGGAAAAGGTGGAGTCGTTGCATACGGTCATTCAAAGCGAATCGCTGAAGAAAGTACTCGTGTTGCCTTGCTTGACTTCATCTACGATCGCCTGGCCGGCTCCCTGCGCGAGCAAGGTTTCAGTGCTCAGGAAGTCGATGCGGTGGTGTCTCAGCGCCCGCAGCGCCTGGGCGATGTCGCCAAGCGCCTGGCCGCCGTGCGCGCCTTTGCCGCGCTGCCCGAGGCGCCCGCGCTGGCCGCAGCCAACAAGCGTATCGGCAACATCCTGAAGAAAGCGCCGGACGTGGACGCGCATGTCAGCGAGATAGATCTCAAGGAAGCGGCCGAAATCGCTCTGTACGCAGTCATGAAGGACGTGCTCCCAACGGCGAAAATGCAGTTCGACGCGGGCGACTACACCGACTCGCTGCAGACCCTGGCCGCCCTGCGCGCACCGGTCGATGCCTTCTTTGACGGCGTGATGGTCAATGTGCCTGACGATGTGGAAAACGCTGCGGAACTGCGCCTGAACCGGCTGGGCTTGCTCAAGACCCTGCACGAAGCCATGAACCGCGTGGCCGACTTGTCGCGTCTGGCAGGCTGAGTTGCCTGAGCGCATTACTGACTGCTGACTGAATAGCCCATGGCTGCACCGGACTTCCCGAACCCTGCGCCCGGCCCCAGCGTCCCGCCGAAAGGCCAAGGCCTGCTGGCAGGCTGGACCGCGCAGCACACGGCCTGGCTGCTGTTCGGGCCGCTGGCGGTCATGGGGGGGACGCGCTGGATACTGCAGTCAATCAGCGACCGCCAGAGCGCCACGCCGGCCCCGCCGCTGGTGCCGGTCGCCACCACCAGCGGCGCGCTGGACCTGCTCTGGCCGGTGGCCGTGGTGCTTGCGCTGCTGCTGGCGGCGGGGTTCGCCCTGCGCCGCATCGGCTGGCGCCGCTGCCTGCCGGTGCTGGGTGGCGCCTGGCTGCTGCTGTGCCTGTACGGCAGTGCGGCGCTGCTGCAGCGGCACCTGAACCGTGAAGGGCTTTTTTTGCAGGACGGGCTTGTTTCGCAGGAAGGCGCGACTGTTTCCGCTGGAGCCGCGCCCGTCATGGCCAGGGTGGTTGCCAGCCAGTTCAAGAAACCCAGCCAGCGCAGCCTGGGCGGCACCGAACTGGTGCTGCAGTTGCCGGGGCTGGACATTCCCCAGCGCCTGCTGATCAACGATCCGCAGGCCGAGACCCTCAAGAACGGCGATGCGCTGGCGCTGCAGCTGGTTCCGGGCCGCTTCAGCGGCTTGTTCGTGACAGGCTGGCAGGCGCTGCCGTCGGCCGGAACGGCACCGGCAACGCCCGTGTCGGGAACGCCCGAGCCGGCAGAGTCCGTGTCCGCAATCCGTGCTCCGGCAACGCCCGCGTCAGCTTCAGCAACCCCCGAGCCGGCAATTGTCGCTTCGCCAGCGCCCGGCCCGGCTGTTTCGGCCGCTTCTCATTGATCAACCTCCCATGAAACTCGTCATTCTCGACCGCGACGGCACCATCAACAGCGACAGTGACGAGTTCGTCAAAACCCCGGAAGAGTGGCTGCCGCTGCCCGGCGCGCTCGAAGCGATTGCGCGGCTCAACCATGCCGGCTGGCATGTGGTGATTGCCTCCAACCAGTCGGGCCTGGGGCGCGGGCTGTTCGACGTGGCCTCGCTCAACGCCATGCACGCCAAGATGCTCAAGCTGCTGGCGGCCAAAGGCGGGCGCATCGATGCGATTTTTTTCTGCCCGCATACGGCTGAGGACGACTGCCACTGCCGCAAGCCCAGGCCGGGGCTGTTCGAGCAGATCGGCCTGCGCTTTGGCGTGCCGCTGCGCGGCGTTCCCGTCGTCGGCGACTCGCTGCGCGATCTGCTGGCCGGCGCCGCCGCCGGCTGCGAGCCCCATCTCGTGCTCACCGGCAAGTCGGAAAAATACCGCGGCATCGCGCCGCCCGAAGGCCTGCCGTCGGGCACGCGGGTGCATCAGGACCTGTCGGCATTTGCCGATTTCCTGCTCGCCGGCAGTGCCGAGAAGTGAGCCAAACCGTTGTTAACACCTGATCGCCCGCCATGCCCCTGATCCGCTCCGTCCTGCACATGCTGTGGTTGATTCTCACGGTGATTCCTTGGGCGCTTTTTGTCGTCATTGCCTCGTTCTTTGTGAACAGCACCACCATGTACTGGATGTGCGCGCGCTGGCTGAAATTGGCGGTGGACAGCGGCACCTTCATCCTGGGCATCGAGAACCGCGTCACCGGCATGGAAAACCTGCCCACGGGCGAGAAAAGCCCGGCCGTGCTGCTGGTCAAGCACCAGTCCACCTGGGAGACGCTGACCATGCCGGCCATCATGCCGCACCCGCTGGCCTATGTGTTCAAGAAGGAACTGCTCCTCATCCCGTTCTTCGGCTGGGCCATGGCGCGCATGGACATGATCCACATCGACCGCAGCCAGGGAAAGCGCGCTTTCAGCAAAGTCGTTGAACAGGGCAAGCGGCTGATGGAGCAGGGCACCTGGGTCATCATGTTTCCCGAAGGCACGCGCATTCCCCGTGGGCAAAAAGGCGAGTACAAGTCCGGCGGCACACGCCTGGCGATCCAGGCCGGCGTGCCGGTGATTCCGATTGCCGTGACGTCAGCCAAATGCTGGCCGCGCAGGGCCTTTATCAAGAAACCTGGCATCGTCGATATTTCCATCGGCAAGCCCATTTCCACTGTCGGCCGCCGGCACGACGAGCTGATGCTCGAAGTAGAGGCCTGGATTGAAGCCGAAATGCGCCGGCTCGATCCCGAGGCCTATGCCGGCAGTGAAAGCAGTCCGGCCACGCCGCTGACGGCAGGTCAGTAAAGCGGCCGGCATGGTGCAGGTTTTTCAGCGAATGCTCGATCTCTGGACGTCCGAGCCTGCCACGCCCACGCCCACGCCCACGCCTACGCCTACGCCTACGCCTACGCCTACGCCTACGCCTACGCCCATTGAGGCGATCAGCTACCGCCACCCGCGCGCCTCGCGCGAAGCCCTGCTTGAGGGACAAGGCGTGGCCTATGCCCTGAAGCGAAGCCAGCGTCGCAGCATCGGCTTTAGCGTCGGCGCCGAGGGGCTGGCAGTGAGCGCGCCCAAGTGGGTCTCGCTGGTTGAAATCGACCGGGCGGTGCAAAAAAAATCGGGCTGGATTCTGCGCAAGCTGCACGAGACCCGGGCGCGGCATCACCGCCTCGAAGCGGCCCGCATGGACTGGAGAGACGGCGCCTTCCTGCCTTTTCGGGGCGAGCCAGTCCAACTGGTACTGGACCCGCGCCAGCAGGGCGCCGGGTTGCACCGCGATGCGCTCTCGGGCGCGGCCAGCCTGCGCATCGCCCTGGCGCCCGGCAGCGCCATGCCCGAACAGATTCAAAAAACCGTCCAGGCCTGGCTGCTGCAGCAGGCCCGGCAGGTTTTTACCGAGCGGCTGAACCATTTCGCGCCGCAGCTCGGGGTGCAGTGGCGCCAGCTCAGCCTGTCAAACGCCGCCACCCGCTGGGGCAGCGCCCACGCCAACGGCGCCATCCGGCTGAACTGGCGGCTGCTGCATTTCAGCCCCGCCGTCCTGGACTATGTCGTGGTGCACGAGTTGAGCCACCTGCGCGTGATGGACCACAGTCCGCGCTTCTGGGCGACGGTGCAGGCGGTCATGCCGGACTATGCCGCGCTGCGCCGCCAGCTCAAGGAGCAGGCGATTCCACGCTGGTGAATGACAAGATCAAAACGCATCAGGCAAGGCTGCCCCTGCGCAATTTGATGGCAATGACAAAAGTAAGTGATTGTCCAAAGGTTTTTACAATTCATGGAAGCTGCTTACAATTCCTTCTCCAATCCGGCGCATCTGCCACAGGGTGATTACGTTGATACTTGTTGTTGAAGACAATCCAGACCATCTTGAATTGACCGTGCTGACGCTTGAGGAGCTCGGTGTGACGGTGCAGATCGCGGTGGCCCGCCATGGCGCCGAGGCGCTCGATTTTCTGTTCGGCCAGGGCGACTACGCCGGGCGTGACACCCGCAAGCAGCCCGCGTTTGTGCTGCTCGACATGAAGCTGCCCAAGTTGTCGGGGCTCGATGTGTTGCGCAGCATCCGCGCCAACCCGCTCACCGCCCTGGTGCCCGTGATCATCCTGACCTCTTCGAGCGAGCAGTCCGACATGGTGGCCTGCTACCAGAGCGGGGCCAACAGCTTTGTGCGCAAGCCGGTCGATTTTGCCGATTTCACCCAAAAGCTCAGCCGCCTGCAGGCCTACTGGCTCGGTGTCAATGAGTCGCCTGCTGCAGTTTGAGACGCCGTTTGATCCTCGCCGCAACCGCAACCGCAACCGCAACCGCAACCGCAACCGCAACCGCCACTGTGCATGGCTTGACGCTACGCTTTTAAATCCCTGGCTTCTTTGAAAATGCTTTTTACTCTGCGGCACCGTCTGGTCATGCTGATGGTGGCGGCGATGGTGCCGCTCTTTGGCCTGTCGCTGGTCAATGCCTTGTTGAAACAGGAAACGGCTGTCAGGCGGGCTACCGAGAGTCTGACGTTCGCCGCCGCCCTGATCGCGGCCGAGCAGAGCCGGGTGGCCGACTCCGCGCACCAGCTTTTGCTGGCCATCGCCAGTGCGCCGGGGCTGTCCAACGGCACTGGCGGCGACTGTCAGCGTTACCTAGGCACCTTGAGACGCCAGTTTCCGGTGTACGCCAGCCTGGGCTTTATGGGGCTTGATGGCTACGTTACCTGCGCCAGCGAGTCTTTGCCCTTGCCCATGTTTGTCGGGGACCGGGACTATTTCCAGCAGACTCTGGCTCGCCGCAGCTTTACGGTGACGGGGTACAAGGTGGGCCGGGGCAAGGGCAAGCAGATCATCAGCTTTACGATGCCGGTGATAGACAGCGGCGGAAAAGTGTCCTCCCTGGTCTTTGCCGCCGTGGACCTTGAACAGATCGCCAGGGACGTGGCTGCCATCCCCTTGCCACAGGGTAGCCGGGTGACGGTCATGGACCGCCAGGGCATTGTTCTGGCTGCCAACCCTCATCATTCCCGTATCGTGGGGCAGCTGGTGCCGAGTCCGCTGCTGCGGGAGGCCACTAAAACCATGCGAACCGGCGCGCAGGAAGGCCCGGATGGTGAAGGCCAGCAGCGGATTTATTCCTTTTTGCCGGCCGGTCAAGCCCGTGACGCCGCTTTTTTTGTCTCCATCAGCGCGGCCAAGGACGCGGTGCTGGCGCCCGCCTGGCAGCAGTTCAGGCTTGAGCTCGCTGCCCTGGCGCTGATGGCGCTGTTCGGCGCGGGGCTGGCCTGGCGAATGGGTGGGCGCATCATTGTGGCGCCGGCTGCGGCGCTGCTGGAGGCGACCCGGCAAATCCAGAAAGGCCGGTTCGATGTGCGCATCCTGACGGGCTTGCCCGATGACGGGAACGAGTTTTCCAGCATTGCCGCCGGCTTCAACCTGATGGCCGATTCCCTGCAACAGCAGCGCCAGGCGCTTGAGGCGGAGCTGGCGCACAGCCAGGCGATGCACGAAAAACTGCGCGATGCGCAGCGCGTGGGCTGCATCGGCTACTGGCAGGTGGACTTGGTGACGCAGCAGCTGTGGTGTTCGGACGAGGTGTATGAACTGCTCGGCATCGACCGCGCCGTTTTTGATGGCTCCGTCGCCAGCTTCACGGCGCTGATCCATCCGGGCGACCGGGACGCTTTCGAGGCCCACACTGTCAGGGCCATGGCTGCCGGGCTGGCGCTGGACCTTGAGTTTCGCCTCCTCACGCCGGCCGGCGGTGTGCGCTGGATGCAGCAGGCCGGACGCAACGAACTCGACGCGCAGGGCCGCCCGACCACGCGCCGCTCGGGCGTGATTCAGGACATCACGCAGCGCAAGCTGGCCGAGCAGGTCAGCGCCCGCAGCACCGAGCTGCTCAACCGCACCGGCGCGCTGGCCGGCGTGGGCGGCTGGGAACTGGCCGTTGACAGCATGGCGTCTTACTGGTCTCAAGAGATTCATCGCATTCTGGAGCTTGAGCCTGCTGCGCCGCTGACGCTGGAGACGATGACAGGGTTTTTCGTCCCGGAAGTGCAGCCGCTGATCCGCGCCGCGCTGCAGGCCACGCTGGCCGATGGCACGCCCTGGGACACGGAGCTGCCGCTGGTCACGGCGCACGGGCGGCGCATCTGGGTGCGCACCCAGGGCCGCGCCGCAGTGCAGGACGCACGGGTGGTGCGGCTCTTTGGCGTGCTGCAGGACATCACCGCGCAGCATGCAGCGCAAGAGCATTTGCGCCTGCTCGAAACCTGCATTTCCCGCCTGAACGACATGGTGGTGATCACCGGGCCGCTCACGGCCACGGGGCCGAAGATTATTTTTGTCAACGACGCGTTTGAGCGCCTGACCGGCTACTGCCGCGACCAGGTGATAGGCCGCACGCCGGGCTTCATGCGCGGCCCGGCAACCCAGTCGCACGAGATGCGGCGCATTGGCGCGGCCCTGAAACAAGGCCATCCGGTACGCGCCGAGCTGATCAACTACACGCACAGCGGCCAGCAGTTCTGGCTCGAACTCGACATCGTGCCGGTGCGCGATGCTCAGGACGTGCTCACGCACTGGGTGGCGGTGGAGCGCGACATCACCGAGCGCAAGCGCGCCGAGCAGGCGCTCATCGACAGCGAGCAGCGCTATGCGGCGCTGTTCGAGTCAGCGCCGGTGCCGATGTGGGTCTATGACCTGGGCACGACGCGCTTTCTCAACGTGAACCAGGCCGCGCTTCAGAGCTATGGTTATTCGGCCCAGGAGTTCCTGGGGATGACGCTGTTCGATATCCGCTGCGAGGCCGAGCATGGGCGGCTGCACCGAAAACTCGACCAACTGGGTCAGCTGGACCAGGAGGTTCCCCCACGGCGCAATGTCTGGCAGCACCGGCGCAGGAACGGCACGGTGTTCAGCGTGGAAGTGCTGTCCCAGCCGATCCAGTATGCCGGTCAGGCGGCGCGTTTCGTGGTGGCGCTGGACATCAGCGCCCAGGTCAAGGCCGAAGCGGATGTGCAGGACTACCTGTTCACGCTGCAGCGTGCTGCCGATGCCGCCCAGGCCATCACCTGGCAGCAAACGCTCGAAGGCACGATGCAGGAAATCGCCGAGCAGGCCCGTGGCGTGATCGGCGTGCATCAGGCCCTGGTGAGCCTGAGCCTGCGCAATGACCAGGCGCAGGCGGTGCATGCGCTGTCGCTGTCCGAGAAGTATGTGGCTTGCCAGAACTTCCAGATGCTGCAGGATGGCTGCGGCCTGGATGCGCTGGTGTGTGAGACGGGGCGCGCCATGCGGCTGAGCCAGGCCGAACTGGAGGCGCATCCGCGCTGGCCGGGTCTGCGCGCCCAGGCCACCCCGCCCCTCCTGCTGCGCGGCTGGCTGGCGGTGCCCCTGAGCCGGCGCAATGGAGAAAACATCGGCCTGCTCCAGTTGTCCGACAAATACGAGGGCGAGTTCACCCAGCAGGATGAGTATGTGGCCATAGAGCTGGCCCACTTGGCCTCTGCGGCGATTGAAAATACCCGGCTGCTGCAAGAGGTCGGGCAGCTCAATGCCGGTCTGGAGAGCAAGGTGGCCGAGCGCACCGCCGAGCTGGCGCGCCAGGAAGCGCTGTTTCGCGCCCTGGCCGAGCAGGCGCCGCAGACGGTGTGGACCGCCAACCCCGAGGGCGGCGCGACCTACTACAACCGGGCCTGGTTCGAGCTGATGGGCGGAGAGTTCAAGGACTGGGCCGGCTACCAGTGGATGGGCACCGTTCATCCGGAAGACGTTTGCGACATCAAGGCTAACTGGAAAAAGGCCAGTGCCGATCTTTCGCCCTACAAGGGCACCCGGCGCTTGCTGGCCCAGGACGATCACTTTCACACCATGGCCTACCGGGCTTCGCCCGTGCTCGACGATCAGGGCAAGGTCGCCTTCTGGGTCGGGATTGATGCCGACATCACCGACCTCAAGGCGATTGAGGCAGCCTTGCGCCTGTCCAATCAGGAACTTGAAGCTTTCTCGTATTCGGTCTCCCATGACCTTCGCTCGCCGCTCAACACGGTGGACGGCTTCAGCCGCCTGCTGGCCAAGCAGCTCGCTGGCGCGGCCGACAAGAAGGTGGTGCATTACCTCTCGCGCATCCAGGCCGGCGTGGCGCAGATGGGTCAGCTGATCGAAGACCTGCTGTCGCTGTCGCAGCTGAGCCGCACGCAGTTGCGCAGCGAGGCGCTGGACCTGACGGCGGCGGCCCAGGGCATTCTGGCCGAGTGGCAGGCGCGCCAGCCCGAGCGGCAGGTGGCCGTCTCGGTGCAGGCCGGGCTGCGCGCCGAGGGCGACGGGCGGCTGGTCAACGTGGCGCTGGAAAACTTGCTGGGCAATGCCTGGAAGTTCACCTCCCAGCAGGCGCACGCCGAGATCATCGTCGGCCAGAGTTTTGACCCGGGAGGCCAGCCGGTATTTTTTATCCAGGATAACGGCGCCGGTTTTGACATGGCCTATGCCGACAAGCTGTTCATGCCCTTTCAGCGCCTGCATGCCACAACCGAGTTTCCCGGCACCGGCATTGGCCTGGCCATTGTCAGCCGCGTGATCGAGCGCCATGGCGGCCGGATCTGGGCCGAGTCGGTGCCCGGCTGTGGCGCCCGTTTCTTTTTTACCCTGCCCCGGCTGCGGCTGCGGCTACTGGCCTGAGCCCGCCCGTGCCAACTCGCCTGGAAACCCTTGCCCTTGACAATATCGGGGGTTTTAGGGGTATCCCCTCTGAAAATTGATTAACTTGATTAGGATACAAAACGTGACAAACTCAAATTTACTGGCGCTCCGTGATGTTTCTTGAGCCCAAGTCCTTCGAAGCGGCCATCACGGCCGCTGATTTTTCCACTGAAGATTACTGCGGCACCAGCTACGCAGCCAAACTGCTGGGCCTGTCGGTGGCCACGGTGCAGTCGCTGGTTGAAAAAGGCGAGATCGAGGCCTGGAAAACGCTCGGCGGCCATCGCCGCATTGCCCTGCAGTCCATCCATGCCTACCTGGGCAAGAACAGTGCGCAGTTTTCGCGCGCCGACACCCATCCCCGCCACCGCCTGCGCGTGCTGCTGGTCGAGGACGACGAGTGTACGCGCGAGCTGTACCGCTGCCAGTTTGACGCCTGGGAGCTGCCCATCGACTGCACCTCGATGGCCTCGGCGCTCGAAGCGCTGATGGATATTTCCAGCATGCGGCCCGATCTGCTCATCACGGACCTGTCCATGCCGGGTGTCGATGGCATCGAGATGCTGCGCACCATCCAGCGCAACCACCATCTGGCCGGCATGCAGATCATCGTCATCAGCGGCTTGCCCGCCGAGGCCATTGCCGGGCGCGGTGGCCTGCCGCCGCAGGCCCGGCTGGTCCACAAGCCGGTCAATCCCGACTGGCTGCACGGCTACATCACCGCGCTGGCGGACAGCCAGCGGCAACGGGCCGCCGGCGGCCGCGGCCGGCCGTGAAAGACTGGGGGCCGCTGGACCTGAGCTGCGACGGCATCGTGCTGCTCGACCAGAACCAGGTGGCCACGGCGGCCAATGCGCCGGCGCTCGAATTTCTGTGCTGCATGCTGCCGGCCGTGACCGGGCGTGATTTCTGGCAGGTGGTGCCCCCGGAGGTAGCCACCCAGCACCAGATCGCCACGCACCAGCATCTGGCCAGCGCCGAGCACCACAGCTTTACGGTGCATCACACGCTGGAGGACCGCTGGGTGGAGTACATCTTCCGGCGCCACCCGGCGGGTTTCGTCGTCAACCTGCGCGATGCCGATGCGGTGCAGCGGCTGCAGCATTTGCTCGACGACAACAAGCGCTACAACCGGATGATTTTCGAGGCCAACCCCAATGCGATGTGGGTGTTTGACCGCACGTCGCGGCGCATCTTCTCGGTCAACCAGGCGGCCATCAGCTTTTATGCCATCCCGCGCAAGGTGTTCATGAGCCTGAAAATGGAGGCGCTGTTTCCCGAAGGCGAGGGCGCCGAGTTGCTCAACTCCCTGAAGCCGGGCAAGGACGGCCATCAGGCGCCGTCCGAGTTGCGGCTGTGCAAACAGCGAAAAATGAATGGCCAGGAAATGCTGGTCGAGCTGGCCTGGAGCCTGGTGAACTGGGATGGCCACCAGGCCGTCCTGGTCAGCCTAGCCGACATCAGCCAGCGCCATCTGGCCGACAGCGCCCTGCGCCGGGCCAATGCCGCGCTGGAGCAGGCGCTGCAGACGCAGCAGGCCGAGCTCAAAAGAAGCCGGCAGGACTTGCTGGCTTTCACCCAGGCGGTTTCCAGCGATCTGCAGGACTCCCTGCATGTGGCCCATGGTTTTGCCGCCCGGCTGGCCGAAAAATATTCCCCCGTGCTGGACGAGCCGGGGCGTCACTATGTGCGCCGCATCCAGGCCAGCATCTCCCTGCTGGCCAAGCTGCTCGATGACCTGCGCACGCTGGCCCAGCTGCCCTTGCGCGCCGGCGCGCCGGAGCCGCTGGATCTGGCGCTGGTGTGCCATAAGCTGGTGGCCGCGTTGCGCAAAGAGGCGCCGCAGCGCAATGTGACCATCGAGATGGAGGACAGCCTGCCGCTGGTGGGCAGCCGTGGGCTGCTTGTCACCGTCATGGGCTGCCTGCTGGAGAACGCGTGGAAGTTCACCTCCAAAAAAGCCGAGGCCTGGATCAAGGTCGAGCTGCTGCAGGACAAAAGCACCGGCGAGATGATTTTGCGCATTGCCGACAATGGCGCAGGCTTTGACGCCAGCTACAGCGGCCAGCTGTTCACCGCTTTTCAGCGCCTGCACTCGTCTGCCGATTTTCCCGGCAACGGGCTGGGGCTGGCAATTGTCAAACGGGCGGCCGAACTGCAGGGCGGCAGGGTGTGGGCCGAAAGCGATCCGACCGGCGCGAGTTTTTTCATGGCGCTGCCGCAGGCCGGGGCTGTCGTCCAGCAGGAGCGGCCCGAATAGCCTGCGCCGCCCGTGCCTGACGCCCCGGCGCGATTCACGTTATATTTGACGTTTACGTCAACGTCAAACATGGCCACCACCTACACCATCAGCGATCTTGCCAAAGAGTTCGATCTGACCACCCGCGCCATGCGCTTTTACGAAGACATGGGCTTGCTGCAGCCCGAGCGCGAGGGGCCGGGCGGGCGCAACCGCATCTACACGGCGCGCGACCGCACCCGGCTGAAATTGACCCTGCGCGCCAAGCGCCTGGGCCTGTCGCTGAGCGAGGCCAAGGAGATCATCGACTCCTACGACAGCCCGCGCGACACCGCCCCGCAGCTGAAAAAATTCCTCGCCATCCTGGCCGATCACCGCAAGAAACTCGAAGACCAGCTGCTCGATCTGCAGGCCAATCTCGACGAGCTGCGCACCCACGAAAAAGAAGCCAAGGCGCTGCTGGCCAAAGCTGAAAAAGCAAAATAGGCCATAATTGACGTTTACGTAAACGTCAATGCAAAAAGACGCTTTTTCAACCTTCCTGCAGGGTCTCGATCATGGACATACCTAGCGAACTGCTTGGCGCACCGTCAGCGCTGTTCCAGCGCATCGAAGCGAGTTTCCTGCGCCAGGGTCTGATGCGCCATTTGAATGCGCGGCTGGTGCGCGTCGAGCCCGGCCTGTGCGAAGTGGCGCTGCCGTATTCGGAACAAGTCAACCAGCAGCAGGGCGGCTTTCACGGCGGCGCCATGGGCGCGCTGGCCGACATTGCCGGCGGCTACGCGGGTATGACGCAAGTCCCTGACGATGCAGAAGTCACCACCGTCGAATACAAGATCAATTTTCTCGCAGGTTTCCAGGGCGGCGAGTTGCGCGCCACCGGCCGGGTGGTCAAAGCCGGGCGGCGCCTGATTATCAGCACGGCGGATGTGATGCATGTCGATGCGGCTGGCAAAGAAAGCGCCTGCGCCGTGATGCAGCAGACCCTGATGGCCGTGCCCAAGACCTATTGAATTTTCAGCGGCCCGCCTCTTTGACCGGCTGGTGGCGGGCGGTTTTTATAAATGCCCATCAGGGCTGAGCCGCTCAACCCCACGAGGAGACAAACTCAATGAACCACATGCCTGGACTCAATTTCCAACTCGGCGAAGACATCGACGCGCTGCGCGACGCGGTGCGCGACTTTGCGCAGGCCGAAATCGCCCCGCGCGCGGCCGAAATCGACAAAACCGACCAGTTCCCGATGGACCTGTGGCGCAAGATGGGTGATCTGGGCGTGCTCGGCATCACCGTCAGCGAGGAGTACGGCGGCGCGGGCATGGGCTACCTCGCGCACATGATTGCCATGGAAGAGATCAGCCGCGCCAGCGCCTCGGTGGGCCTGAGCTACGGCGCCCACTCCAACCTGTGCGTCAACCAGATCAAGCGCAACGGCAGCGAAGCCCAGCGCCAGAAATACCTGCCCAAGCTGATCAGCGGCGAACACGTCGGCGCCTTGGCCATGAGCGAGCCCGGCGCGGGCAGCGATGTGATTTCCATGAAACTCAAGGCGGAAGACAAGGGCGGCTACTACCTGCTCAACGGCTCCAAGATGTGGATCACCAACGGCCCGGATGCCGACACGCTGGTGGTCTACGCCAAGACCGAGCCCGAGCTGGGCGCGCGCGGCGTCACCGCCTTCCTGATTGAAAAAGGCATGCCGGGCTTTTCCGTCGCGCAAAAGCTCGACAAGCTGGGCATGCGCGGCAGCCACACCGGAGAGCTGGTTTTTCAAAATGTCGAAGTGCCGGCGCAGAACATCCTGGGCAACCTCAACGGCGGCGCCAAAGTCCTGATGAGCGGCCTGGACTACGAGCGCGCCGTGCTCACCGGCGGCCCGCTGGGCATCATGCAGTCGGTGATGGACAACGTGCTGCCCTACATCCACGACCGCAAGCAGTTCGGCCAGAGCATCGGCGAGTTTCAACTCATTCAGGGCAAGGTGGCCGACATGTACACCGTGCTGCAGGCCGGGCGCTCGTTCGCCTACACGGTGGCCAAGAACCTGGACATGCTGGGCCTTGACCATGTGCGCCAAGTTCGTAAAGACTGTGCCAGCGTCATCCTCTGGTGCGCCGAGCAGGCGACCAAAATGGCCGGCGACGGCGTGCAGATCTACGGCGGCAACGGCTACATCAACGAGTACCCGCTGGGGCGCCTGTGGCGCGACGCCAAGCTCTACGAAATCGGCGCGGGTACCAGCGAAATCCGCCGCATGCTCATCGGGCGCGAGCTGTTTTCAGAAACCTGCTGATTCCCCTGCGTTCTAAGTCCAGACGTTCAAGCGGCGAAAATGTCTCCTATGACCACCACTTCCATTCAAGACCTTTTTACCTCCAACCGCGCCTGGGCCGCCCAGATGGAGCGCGAGCGCCCCGGTTTTTTCACCAGCCTGAAAAGCCAGCAAAGTCCCAAGTACATGTGGATCGGCTGCTCCGACAGCCGCGTGCCCGCCAACCAGATCACCGGCCTGGACCCCGGCGAGGTGTTCGTGCATCGCAACGTGGCCAACGTGGTCGTGCCCACCGACCTCAACTGCCTGTCCACCATCCAGTTCGCGGTGGACCAGCTCAAGGTGGAGCACCTGATGGTGGTGGGCCACTACGGCTGCGGCGGCGTCCATGCTGCGCTCAACAACCTGCGCGTCGGGCTGGTGGACAACTGGCTGCGCCACATCAAGGATGTGCGCGACCGCCACCAGGCGCTGCTCGATGCGGCGGCGCCCGAGGCGCGGCTGGACATCCTGTGCGAACTCAACGTGATCGAGCAAGTCATGAACGTGGCCCACACCACCGTGATGCAGGACGCCTGGGCGCGCGGCCAGCGCGTCGTGCTGCACGGCTGGGTTTACGGCCTCAAGGACGGGCTGCTGCAGGACCTGCACATCACGCTCGACAGCCTCGAAGGCCTGGAGCCGCTGTACCGCGCCGCCATTGCCGGCGTGTCGGCCACTCGGCGCTAAAACGGTTTTCTTCGTCAGAGAAACCATGTTCCCCCAGCGCCTGGACTCCACCGTCGCCTATGGCATCGCCAAGGCGATGATGGACGGTTTCAATCGGCACTACCGGCTCTTTCGCACCGAGTCGGCGCGCGCCCGGCACCGCTTTGAAACGGCCGACTGGCACGGCCAGCAGCGCGCCCAGCGCGAGCGCATCGAGTTCTACGACCTGCGCGTCAAGGAATGCGTGATGCGCCTGGAAAAGGAGTTCAAGGCCGGCGCGCTGCCCATGGACGAGTGGCAGCAAGTGAAACTCCACTACATCGGCCTGCTGGTCAACCACCTGCAGCCCGAACTGGCCGAGACTTTTTTCAACTCCGTCACCACCAAGATCCTGCACCGCAGCTATTTCCAAAACGACTTTATTTTTGTTCGCCCCGCCGTCAGCACCGAGTACATCGAAGACAGCGAGCCCAAGGCCCAGCCGACCTACCGCGCCTACTACCCGGCGCAGGGCCTGCAGGAAACCCTGGTCCAGCTGATCAGCGATTTCGGCTTGCGCGTGGCGTTTGAAGACATGCAGCGCGACGCCGCCTCTATCGCCGGGGCGATTGAAAAACGGCTGGGTGACGTGAAACTGCGGGCCAATTTTCAGCTGCAGGTGCTTTGCGGCCTGTTCTTTCGCAACAAAGGCGCCTACATCGTCGGCAAGATCATCAACGGCTTTGCCGAAGTGCCCTTTGCGCTGCCGATTTTGCACCGCCAGCCCGCGCCGGAAGGCCCGCCCGCCGCCGCTGGCACGGGCATTTCCAGCCAGTCGGGTGCGGGCCGGCTGGTGATCGACGCGGCGTTGTTCGGCGAAGACGATCTATTGATTTTGTTCAGCTTTGCCCGCGCCTACTTCATGGTGGACATGGGCATTCCTTCGGCCTACGTCCAGTTCCTGCGCAGCATGATGCCGCGCATGCCGCGTGCCGAGATCTACAACGCCCTAGGCCTGGCCAAGCAGGGCAAGACGCTGTTCTACCGCGATTTTTTGCACCACCTGCGCCACTCCAGCGACAAGTTTCGCATTGCGCCGGGCATCAAGGGTATGGTGATGCTGGTGTTCGACCTGCCCAGTTTTCCGTATGTGTTCAAGGTCATCAAGGACTACTACCCGCCGCAAAAAGACACCACCCGCGAGCAGATCAAAGGCAAATATTTACTGGTCAAGCAGCACGACCGCGTGGGCCGCATGGCCGACACCCAGGAGTACAGCGAAGTGGCCTTTCCGCGCGCGCGCTTTGACGACGCCCTGATCGCTGAAATCGAAAAATTCGCCCCCAGCCAGCTGGAGATCAGCGACCGCGACGGCGACGGCCAGATGGAAGTCATCATCAAGCACGTGTACATCGAGCGGCGCATGATTCCCTTGAACATCTATTTGCAGGAAGCCTTTGACCTGGGCCTGCACCAGGCCGCAGCCCAGGCGCAGATCGCACGCGCCGTAATCGAGTACGGCAACGCCATCAAGGATTTAGTCGCAGCCAACATCTTTCCGGGCGACATGCTCTGGAAAAACTTCGGCATCACGCGCAACGGCAAGGTTGTCTTCTACGACTACGACGAGATCGAATACATCACCGACTGCAACTTCCGCAAGGTGCCCACACCGCGCAACGAGGAAGACGAGATGAGCGGTGAGGTCTGGTACAGCGTCGGCCCGAAGGACGTGTTTCCCGAAACCTTCGAGCCCTTCCTGCTGGGCAACCCGGCCGTGCGCGCCGTCTTCATGCAGCACCACGCCGACCTGCTCGACCCGGCGTTCTGGCAGGGCCACCAGGCGCGCATTGCCGCCGGCCATGTGCATGACGTGTTTCCCTACGAGCGCGACAGGCGCTTTCTTGAAAACTGATTTGCTAACCCAACTGGAGAAAAAACCATGTCTGAATCCATCGTCATCCTCGGCGCCGCCCGCACCCCCATGGGGGCTTTCCAGGGCGATTTCGCCGCGCTGTCTGCCAACGACCTGGGCGGCGTCGCCATCAAGGCCGCTGTCGAGCGCGCCGGCGTCACCCCTGACAGCATCGACGAAGTGCTGTTCGGCAACTGCCTGATGGCCGGCCAGGGCCAGGCCCCGGCGCGCCAGGCCGGCTTCAAGGGCGGCCTGCCGCAAAGCACCGGCGCCGTAACCCTGTCCAAAATGTGCGGCTCGGGCATGCAGGCCACCATGCTGGCCCACGACCAATTGCTCGCGGGCAGCCGCGATGTGATGGTGGCCGGCGGCATGGAAAGCATGACCAACGCGCCCTACTTGATGCTCAAGGGGCGCGGCGGCTACCGCATCGGCCACGACCGCATCTATGACCACATGATGCTCGACGGCCTGGAAGATGCTTACGAAGCGGGCCGCTCCATGGGCACCTTCGGCGAAGACTGCGCCGCCAAGTATGGTTTCACCCGTGAGGCGCAGGACGCCTTTGCCACCGCCAGCGTGCAGCGCGCCAAGGCTGCCACCGAGTCCGGCGCTTTTAAAACCGAAATCGCCCCGGTGACTGTCAAGAGCCGCGCCGGCGAGACCGTGATTGCCATTGACGAAGGCCCCGGCAAGGTCAAGCTCGACAAGATTCCTTCGCTCAAGCCTGCTTTTAAAAAGGACGGCACCATCACCGCCGCGTCCAGCTCGTCCATCAACGACGGCGCGGCCGCCCTGGTGCTGGCCCGCGAATCCACCGCGAAAGAAATGGGCGCCACGCCGATTGCCCGCATCGTCGGCCACGCCACCCACGCCCAGGCGCCCGAGTGGTTCTCCACCGCCCCCATCGGCGCCGTGAACAAGCTCTTGAAAAAAATCGGCTGGGAAGTGAAAGACGTGGACCTGTGGGAAATCAACGAAGCCTTTGCCGTGGTGCCGATGGCCGCGATGGCTGACTTGGGCATCAGCCACGAGATCGTCAACGTCAACGGCGGCGCCTGCGCGCTGGGCCACCCGATTGGCGCCAGCGGCGCGCGCATCATTGTCACGCTGATTCATGCCCTGAAAGCACGCGGCCTGAAAAAAGGCATTGCCACGCTGTGCATCGGCGGCGGCGAAGGCACGGCCCTGGCCATCGAAGTGCTCTAAAGGCTTTCTCACACTACCGGAGACCTCATTTGATACTCAATGACGAACAGGAACAGGTGCGCGACGCAGTGCGCGCCTTTGCCCAGGCAGAACTCTGGCCCCACGCCGCGCGCTGGGACAAAGAGCACCATTTCCCCAAGGACGCGCACAAGGGTCTGGCCGCGCTGGGCGCCTACGGCATCTGCGTGCCCGAGGAATACGGCGGCGCCAACCTCGATTACGTGACGCTGGCGCTGGTCCTGGAAGAGATCGCCGCCGGCGACGGCGGCACCAGCACGGCCATTTCCGTGACCAACTGCCCCGTCAACGCCATCCTGATGCGCTACGGCAACGCCGCGCAGAAAAAGCAGTGGCTCGCGCCGCTGGCCCAGGGCGAGCTGCTCGGGGCGTTCTGCCTGACCGAGCCGCATGTCGGCAGCGATGCCTCTTCCCTGCGCACCACCGCCGTGAAGGACGGCGACGGCTACGTGATCAACGGCGTCAAGCAATTCATCACCAGCGGCAAGTACGGCGACGTGGCCATCGTGATCGCGGTGACCGACAGGCCAGCGGGCAAAAAAGGCATGAGCGCCTTCATCGTGCCCACCAGCGCGCCCGGCTACGTCGTGGCGCGGCTCGAAGACAAACTCGGCCAGCATTCGAGCGACACGGCGCAGATCAATTTCGACAACTGCCGCATCCCGGCCGAAAACCTGATCGGCGCCGAGGGCGAAGGCTACAAGATCGCGCTGGGCGCGCTGGAGGGCGGGCGCATCGGCATTGCCGCGCAGAGCGTGGGCATGGCGCGCAGTGCTTTTGAAGTCGCGCTGGCGTATGCAAAAGAGCGCCAGAGCTTTGGCACCGCCATCTTCAACCACCAGGCCGTGGGCTTTCGGCTCGCCGAGTGCGCGACGCAACTGGAAGCCGCCCGCCAGCTGATCTGGCACGCCGCCAGCCTGCGCGACGCCGGTCGGCCGTGTCTGAAAGAAGCGGCGATGGCGAAATTGTTCGCCAGCGAGATGGCCGAAAAGGTTTGCAGCGCGGCCATCCAGACGCTGGGCGGCTACGGCTATGTGAGCGATTTTCCCGTCGAGCGCATCTACCGCGACGTGCGCGTGTGCCAGATCTACGAAGGCACGAGCGACGTGCAGAAGATCATCATCCAGCGCGCGCTGGCTTGAAAACCGTTGGGCCGGGGAGGTGGGCGGGAGTCGCGACAATACGCGCTAACGCCGCCTTCCCGGCCCTCGCCATTTCCCCCACTTGAAACGCTGAAAAAGGAGACACCCATGCCCATCACCAAAGGATTCCAGGCCCTCGTCGATGAGGCGATGGAAGAGGTCAAGACCTATTCCGTCGAAGCCGTCCAGGCCCGGCTGGCCGACTCGGCCGTGCAGATCGTCGATATTCGCGACCCGCGCGAGCTGGAGCGTGACGGCACCGTCGTCGGCGCCCTGCATGCGCCGCGCGGCATGTTGGAGTTCTGGGTCGACCCGGCCTCGCCCTACTTCAAGCCGATTTTTGCCGACGAGAGCAAGGAATTCATCCTGTTTTGTGGCGCCGGCTGGCGCAGCGCGCTGGCCACCAAGACGCTGCAGGACATGGGCATGCGCAATGTCGCCCACATCGACGGCGGCTATGCGGCCTGGCTCAAAGCGGGCGCGCCCACCGAAACGCTGCAAGAGCGCAAGGCGAAAAAGGCTTGATGGCCAGGGCTCTGCGGTAGCGCCGACACCTTCAATGCCGCAGCCAACCACACCGATGCCAGACACAAGGCCGACAACACTGATGAAAACCGCCCTGACCGCAACCGCCTGCCCTTGCGGCCGGCTCGATGCCCGGAAAAAGCCGCTGGCGTTTGTTCATTGCTGCGGCCGCTATCTGGACGACTTCGCCGCCACCCCGGCGCCCGATGCCGAGTCGCTGATGCGCTCGCGCTATAGCGCTTTTGTGCGGGAGCGGGCCGATTATTTGCTCGCCACCTGGCACGCCTCCACGCGCCCGGCGGCGCTGGATTTCGAGCCCGGCGCCAAGTGGCTGGGGCTGGAGGTGCGCGCGCAGCGCCTGATTGACGCCGAGCACGCCGAAGTCGAATTCGTCGCCCGCTGCCGGGAAGCGGGCCGGGCCACACGCCTGCACGAGCGCAGCCGCTTCATGCGCGAGGGCGGGCGCTGGTTTTACGTGAATGGCGAGCAGTTCTGAAACTGTAGCGCGCTTGCAGGCCGGTTGTTCTTCATGGCGCTTTGCGCTCAAGAGGTCAAGTCCCGCAGTAGACACAGCCGTCAAGCTGATCTGAATAAAAATGCACTGAAGCACCGCTTGCCGTTTTGCGGCGGTGTGCTAACAGCCCTGAAAAAAGTGAATCCCCATGAAATTTGAAGCCGTTTTGTTCGACTGCGATGGCGTGCTGGTGGACAGCGAACCCATCACCAACAGCGTGCTGCGCGACCTGCTCGAAGAAAGCGGCTGGGCACTCACGCCCGAGGAGTGCATGCGCCTCTTCATCGGCAAGGCGGTCAGGGACGAGCGCGCCGCGATTGAAACCAACACCGGCCAGCCGCTGACCGAAGCCTGGATGGCCGAGTTCTACGCCCGACGCAACCGCGAGCTGCAGGCGCATCTGAAAGCCATCGCCGGCGCCCACGAGGCGGTGGCCGCCGCCCATGCCCACGGCGCGCAGCGCATCGCCTGCGCCTCGGGCGCGGACCGCTTCAAGGTGGAAATGCAGCTGGCGCAGGTCGGGCTGATGGCATATTTTGAAGGGCGCATTTTCAGCGGCCACGAGATGGCGCGCTCCAAGCCCGCGCCCGATGTCTATCTGGCCGCCGCCGCCCATCTGGGCGCGCTGGGCGAGCGCTGCCTGGTGATCGAGGACACGCCCACCGGCGTGACCGCCGGCGTGGCGGCGGGCGCTACGGTGTGGGCTTACTGCCCGCAACCCGAACAAGGCCCGGCCCTGCAGCAAGCGGGCGCCAGCCGCCTGTTCGCACACATGGGCGAAGTGCCGGCGCTGCTGGCCAGCGCCTGAGCTTGAGCTTGTCAGGCTGCGGCATGGGTGCCCCGGCCAAGGCAGATTCGTCGTAGCCTGAGTGCTCCGGCCTGCGCCTGTCAGGCTGCGCCAAGCGAGGCGGCGTTATCATGGTTTTGCACCCTTGGGAGAGGGTTGCGAAATCGCCGTGCCGGCCCCTGCGCACTGCCGCGCAAGCCGTGGCGCATCCCTGGGGCTGGCGCGCCAATAACGACAAGCGCGGATATGGTTTCAGGGAGAGCCCATGCAGGCTGATAAAAAAGAAGTTTCATATATCGACGCCCACCCGTTGGTGTTCACCGGGCGCGGCGGCGAGTATTTCCGGGTCTGGATCGTCAATGTGCTGCTGAGCCTGGTGACGCTTGGCTTGTACACGCCTTTTGCCCGGCGGCGCACCGCCCAGTATTTTTACGGCCATACCCTGGTGGCTGACAGCCCGCTGGAGTTCACGGCGCAGCCGCGCAAGATGTTTTTCGGTTTCCTGCTGCTGGTGGTGATGTACTCGGGCTTCAAGCTCGCCGCCAATTCAGGCAACGATGTGGCGGTGAACATCTTCCTGATCGCCGGCGCGCTGCTGGCGCCCTATCTGTGGGCCAGCGCGATGCGCTTTCGGCTGGGCTCGACGCGCTGGCGCGGCGTGCGCCTACAGTTCAGCGCGCCCTGGGGCGAGGTCTATCTGGCCAGCTGGCCGATTTTTGCGCTGGCGCTGGTGTGGATTGGCCTGATCACCGCGCTCGCGCTGCTGGTGCCTGCCTTGCGCGGCGGCGCGGCCAGGATGGCCACGGCGGTGCCCACGCCCGGCAGTGCCATCTGGATGGCGCTCGGCATGGGATTGCTGGCCCTCACCCTGAGCCTGCTGTGCATCATCCGGCTGAGCTTCAATTACCAGGGCCTGCTGGTGCGGCGCGCCGCCATCGGCACGCAGGCCGGGCGCTGGAAGCCGGTCTTTGGCGACTTCGTGCGCATCTGGCTGGCCACCGCCGGGCTCTTTTTGCTGGTGGTGATTCTTGGCGGCGTTCTCATGGCGGCGGTCACGTCGATGGCGGTGCTTTCCCTTCCCAAGGCGGACGGGCCGATGAAGTTTGCCCTGATCGCCGTGCTGTTCCTCGTCACGCTGCTGGGCTTTTTTCTCGCCCTGGCGCCGGTGCGCGCTTACCGCGAGGCCCGCATGTTCAAGCTGGTCTGGAGCAATGTCGGCGTGAGCAGCATCGCCCGGTTCAAGTGCCGGCTGCGCCCCAGGAACTACGTGCTTTTGCGCGCCAAGAACATCGTGCTCACGCTGCTGACGCTGGGCCTGTACCGGCCCTTTGCCAGGGTCAGCGAGTACGCGATGAAGATCGACTCCGTCACCCTGCACCTCAAGGGCGGCGTGGACCAGCTCGCCGGCCAGCTGGTGGCGCAGCAGGGCGCGCTGGGCGACGCACTGGCCGATGGCGTGGGCCTGGAGCTGATCGGCTGATGGCGCAGCCACAGGCCTTGATCCGCGCCCGCTGGTTTGACGGGCGCAGCAGCCAGGCGCGCGCGGTGCTGGTGCGCTTTGCGCCGGCGCTGGGCGGCCAGCGCGGGCCGGACCTGTGGCTGCACGCCCTGTCGGACGCCGACGGGACCGCCGGGGCTGAGCCGCTGCGCATCGCCTTCAAGGACGTTGTCTGGCCCGAGGCGTGGAGCGCCCGGCGCGTTCAGCGCACGGTGCTGGTGGACATGAACGCCCACGGCAGCCTGGAAGTCGATGATGCGACTCTGTGGCACACGGCTTTTGCCGCTTACGGCGGGCGCGCTTCGCTGGCGCAGCGCATGCAGACGCACTGGCAGGTGCTGGCCGCTGTCTGCGTCGTCGCGGTGGCGGCTCTGGTGCTGTTCTACCGCGACGGCACGCCCTGGGCGGCCACGCAGCTCACGCGCCACGTTCCCCTTGAATGGGAAACCGATCTGGCCACGCGCGCGCTGCAGGCGCTGGACGCCGGCCACCTCAAACCCAGCGCCTTGTCGCCCGAGCGCCAGGCCGCCTTGCGCCGGGGCTTCGACGATCTGGCGCAAAAGATCACGCCCGGCCTCAAGCGCTACTCCGGCTATGCGCCGCGACTGACGCTGGCGTTTCGCTCGGGGATGGGCGCCAATGCGCTGGCGCTGCCCGGCGGGACGGTGGTGATGACCGATAGCCTGGTCGAGCGCGCCGGCGCCAAAGGCTTGGGCGACGAGGCGCTGCTGGGCGTGCTGGCCCATGAAATCGGCCATGTGCTGCACCGCCACACCACGCGCATGGTGGTCGAGCAGGGCGTTTTAAATATCGGCCTGGGGCTGGCGCTGGGCGATGCTTCGGGCATCATGTCCACCGGCGGCGCCTTGCTGACCGGGCTGGCCTACCGGCGCCAGCATGAAAGCGAAGCCGACTGTTTTTCAATCGCGCTGATGCGCCAGGCCAGCTTGCCCACCGCGCCGATGGCCGATCTGCTGAGCGCCATCAGCCACGACCACCCGGACGAGGACGCCGACCCGGCGACAGACAAGACCGGCAAGACTGGAAAAACCGGCCAGCCGCCCGAGCGGGCCAGCGGCTGGACCACGCTGCTGAGCAGCCACCCGGACACCGGCGAGCGCGTGAACAGGCTCAAGCAGGCGCAGGCCGGCGGGTGCTGACTCTGTAAACTGTGTGCGACAGGCGGCACAGCCGATATTTTTCCTTCAACCCACCCCGAGAGAACACTATGCCCGGACTGCTTTCCAACGTTGACCCTGACGGCCTGCTTGAATTCTCGGTGGTGTACACCGACCGCGCGCTCAACCACATGTCGCGCAGCTTTCAGGGCGTGATGAACGACATCTCCGCCATCCTCAAGGACGTGTACAAGGCGCACGCCGTCGCGCTGGTGCCCGGCAGCGGCACCTACGGCATGGAAGCGGTGGCGCGGCAGTTCGCGGCAGGTAAACACGTCCTGGTGCTGCGCAACGGCTGGTTCAGCTACCGCTGGACGCAGATTTTCGACATGGGGAATATTCCCGCGTCAAGCACCGTCCTCAAGGCCCGCAAGCTGGGCGCGGGCGCCCAAGCCCCCTGGGCGCCCGCTTTGATTGCCGACGTGCAGGCGTCCATCGCCCGCGAAAAGCCCGCCCTCGTCTTTGCCCCGCACGTCGAAACGGCCTCGGGCATGATCCTGCCCGACGACTACCTGCGCGCCGTGGCCGATGCGGTGCATGAAGCCGGCGGCCTGTTCGTGCTCGACTGCATCGCCTCGGGCGCGATGTGGGTGGACATGCAGGCCAGCGGCGTGGACGTGTTGATTTCCGCGCCGCAAAAGGGCTGGAGCAGCTCGCCCTGCTGCGCCATGGTGATGCTCAGCGAGCGCGCCAGAGCCGCCATCGACGCCACCACCAGCTCCAGCTTTGCCTGCGACCTCAAGAAATGGCTGCAGATCATGGAAACTTATGAAAAAGGCGGCCACGCCTACCACGCCACGCTGCCCACCGACGCCTTGACGCGCCTGCGCGACACGATGAAGGAAACGCAGGACTACGGCTTTGCCAAAGTGCGCGCCGAGCAGGAAGAACTGGGCCGCCAGGTGCGCGCCCTGTTCGAAAGCCGGGGCTTGCCCAGCGTGGCCGCCGAGGGCTTCAAGGCGCCCGGCGTGGTGGTCAGCTACACGACAGACCCCGAGATCCAGTCCGGCCGCAAGTTTCTGGCCCAGGGCCTGCAGACCGCCGCCGGCGTGCCGCTGCAGTGCGACGAGGGGGCGGATTTCATGACTTTTCGCGTCGGGCTGTTCGGGCTGGAGAAGTGGCACCAGGTGGAGCGGACGGTGGGGCAGCTGGCGGCGGCGTTGGAGGGGATTGGGGTTGCTGGCTGATGCTGCTGTGTGTCGGGGCGTGTGGAAAATACAACGGCTGTACTTTTGAGGCGTTTACAAAGCCTCTTCCTGCGCTCGTCGATATATTTTCATGCAGGTTGTGGATGCCAAGAAATATCGCAACAAATTTAAAAATATGAATATAAAAGAATCGTGGTTCGATTTTTCAAAATCAAATCCGCCTGATTGGGATTGTCCGACGTGCAAAAAAGGTGTTTTGAACTTTCATGAAAAAGATTTAATTCTGAATGAAACATCGGCTTCAATAAAGCTCAGGGAGATTGATGTACATGAACCAGAGTGGATTGAATATGGTTTTTCGGCAAAGCTAACTTGCTCCAACAGTAGATGCAATGAAGTGGTTATGATGATTGGAGATGGTCGGGTTGATTGGGTGCCTGTGATGAATGAGGCAGGTCATCCTGAGCAAAAATACGGGGTATTTTTCAGGCCGCGTTATTTTCAACCAAATCTTCAACCGATTGATATCCCTGAAAGATGCCCGGAGTATGTGCAAATTGCATTGCAAGAAGCATTTAAGGTAATGTTTGTTAATTTTGAGTTGGCGTGCAATCAATTGAGGGTCGCTGTTGAGTATATTGTTGATGATTTTTTGAATGCTGCCGGAAAAGCGATTCAAAGAAAAAAATCTAATGGAGAGCCTAATTCATTGCACTGGAGAATTAAGCAGATTCATCAAGGTGTTGAATATTTTGAAAGTTTCCTTCTTGCGGTCAAATGGATTGGTAATGCCGGAAGTCATGAAGTTAATGTTCTAAAATTTCAAGATTTTGTTGATGCGCTTGGTTTTATTGAGGAAATTTTGAATGAGCGATATATGGACAATCGGTCATTGACTCGTAAAGAAAGGGCAATTGAAATCAATAAAATTCATGAGAGATTGAAAAAATAAATTCAAAAGAGTGGTAATTAAATCTTGGTTTTAATTTTACAAGATGTTTTTTGGTTTGAAAATGTGGTTGTGCAAAAATTGATCGGTAGAGTTCTTTGAATTTTTGTAGCGGCTCTGTGTTGTTGGTTTAAAAGAAAAAATTTTTGTGTAATAAAGTGTGAGTAAGGGGCGTCGTTAATCTTTAGAAAATTAAAAAATCCAATAAAACTCTCTGTGTATGTTATGCACAATTAAAAATATTAATATATAAAATCATGAAACCTCAGGCATTTTTATTAAGCATCATTACTTTGATTTTGACGGGCTGTGCTGCGCCAAAAGTCAACTACCAGCCGATTACTAATAATATTAGCGAGCCGCCACTGAATTCAATAAATGAAAAACAGATCGGAGATGAGCTGCTCAGGCAGGGAAAGTACAGAGAACACGATGCAGTTTATGTAACTACACCTCTAAAATTATCTTGGGCGTACACAGTTCATCCTGGTTATTTTTTGAAGATGGGTGAGGATGAAGTGGCTGAGTATTATCGTGTCGGCGGTGCAGGCGAGGAGTCTGGCTTCATTGAAAAAGCTGCCATAGCCGATATGTATCAAGGTCTTATGATTAAAAGGGAGGCGAACACTTTTTGCGTAATTACCGTTTTTAATGCCGCCGCTTGCGGGAATGGCAATATTGTCGGCTTCGATAAGCTGAAAAAGCCTATTGTTTCACAAGATACGGTACAGCGAACTCTAATTTATAGCGGAAAATTTGGTAATAAAATAAATATCGGGTATCGCGAGTTTTCTGGTAATGTTGCTCGCTCTGCCTTTAGCAATAATGTCGAATATGATTTATCTGAGTCAATGAAAATTGGTTACAAAGGAGCTTTACTTGAAATTATTGAGGCCACCAATCGCGGAATCAAGTACAAGGTAATTTCTAACTTTAATGCTGCAGAAAAATAGTCGATGTGAATTTGGTGGTGATTTTTTTGGAATGATGCTGTTGATTCTTGTGAAGAATAATTTTTAAAATAATTCATCCTTCTGATGAGGGTGTGTATTTTTTTGAAAAATCATTACTTGTAATTTTCAATAGTATAAGTTTAATAAAATCACTGTCTGACAGGGTGTGAAGAACTAAATTATTTGAAGTTAATTGAATTGGGTGGTAATAATCGATGTTCTGTGGGAGAGTAATGTGGATGGAGAGATTCGATGGATGAATATTTGGACGCAAAAAGAAAGATACTGCTGGGAAAGTCAGCAAGCAAAAGGGGCCTGGTTAAGGGCGTCGTTTCATTGTTGGTCTCAGGCTATGCAAGCTACTATCTGTTGAACCATTTCAATGTTTTTTCGCTTCTGCTTTTGATGGTGGCGGGCATCTGGTTTTTACTATCGTTCTTTTTTGTTGCAGCTACTATTTCCATTTTGAAATCTTTGTTGAGAGCCGACAAGGATGACGAATCAAGAGTCAATTATTGCAAGGCCCAACTTAAGGTTGCTGCAGAATATAAGGAGAAGAACAAGCTTGTTGGTTATCTGTATAGCGTGGTGGAAAAAAAGACCCAAAATCTGTCCTTGTGGTTTGTTGAAGAGGAGGGATCTTGGAGCCTGTTCGAAAAGTTCGGCTGGTGGCAATACAAGCGGGCTCGCCCAAGTCCCAGTCTCACTCACCAGATAGAGATCATCTCGAAGATGGTTGTCTATGACCCAATGCTCCACAAAAAGCTCGATGTCGAAAATGAAGAGAAAACACGCGATCTGCAGCGTGCTCGATATAACAAGAAATTTTCTGCTGAAAAGAACTATGTGCTAATGCTTGTTCATGACAAGCTTGAGAAGACGGTGAGTAAATATTGCTTGGAAGATAAATACATGGATCATTTCTACCGAGATCACCCTCAAGATCAATACCATTCAATTATCGAAGCCTGCAGAAACACTATTGGCTCACATGAGGGCAATGTCAGGCTGTATGTGCCGAGTAGTTCAAATTGACAATTTGAAATCACGCCGCCGTTACTAAGATTCTGGTTGGTAAAGTCATGTCTGCATAACCACTCCTAGTGGAAGAATGTGACTTTACTTTCGAAAAAATTGGTAAATCCATAATTTTGTGCATTATGTCGTGAAATACGACTTAACACCCAAAATTATAGAGTTACGGTTAGGCGGCTATTTCAAATTTTCCCAGCCGCCCCAGAAACTCCGCACGACTGCCCAGCCGAGTTTGTGCGGGTCAATGGCTGCAGCAGAGTGCTTTCTTCGTTCTCATGCTAAGTTGAAATTCCATGTTTTTGATTCTAGTTGATAGCAAAAAAATTAATTGAATCATAGGCTTAGGCGTGCAAATAGCGTAAGGTAATAAAAATTACCTTATGGAGTTCACTTCAAACCTCCCCAGCTGTCCCAGCCCGAAACTCCCCCGGCGCCCGCCCGGTCCAGCCCTTGAACGCCCGGATAAAACTCTTCTCATTCAGAAACCCCGCCGCCTCGGCCACCTGCTTGATCGGCCGCCCGGTGCGCAGCAGCAGTTCCATCGCCCGGCCCCGGCGCACCTCGTCTTTCAGCGCCTGCAGAGATGCGCCTTCCTCCTTTAACTGCCGGTGCAGCGTGCGCGGCGAGACATGCAGCAGCGCGGCCAGCGCGTCGGCGCTGTGCGTCTGCGCCGGGTGCGCGGCCAGCGCTTGGCGCACGCGCTGCACCAGGAGGCGGTCACGCCGATAGGGCAGCACGGTCAGCGCCAGGGCGCGCTGGAGCATCTGCTGCAGCGCGCGCTCGTCGCGCCGCAGCGCCAGCGCCAGGTATCGGGCGTCAAAGCGGAGGGCGGCGGGCGCCGTGTCAAACGCGATCGGCCCCGGAAACAGCACGCCGTAAGCGCCCTGGTGCGCCGGCGCGGCAAACGGAAACTGCGCGCCCAGCAGCGGAATGCGCGAGTCGATCAGCCAGCAGGCCAGGCCGTGGATGTTGCGCAGCACCGAGACCAGGCAGAACTCGCGCAATTCGCCCAGATCGCGCTGCTCGCTGATGGCCAGCGTGGCCGCGCCGCCCGCCACCGTCAGCGTCAGCCGGATGTCGTCGGCCAGCAGGGCGTGGTGGCGGCACCAGCGCTTGAGCGCCACGCCCAGGCTGGGGGCGGTGAGCGACGCGCGCGCCAGCATGCCGTAGCTGCCCCAGGGCAGGCGCCGGCTGAACCAGCCCAGCGCCTCGTCGTCGAGTTCGAGCATCGCCGCGCCGGAGATGCGCTCCATCTGCCAGGCGGTGATGCGCGCTGTTTCATCTTGCAGCGCTGACGGCGCGATTTGTGCCTGCGCCAGGGCCGCGTCCGGGCTCAATCCCTGGCGTTCGTAGGCCAGCGCAATCGCCTGCACGAAAGCCATCGGCGTCACGGCGGGCGCGGCGGTGGGGCGCGAGCTGGCGGGGCTGTCGGCGGTGTCGGAAGGGGGCTGGAGCGAGCGATGGGGCATGGCCGCAAGTTTGCCTGTCACTGGCACGATTTGCAACCATCATGGCGACTCCCTATGGCGCGCTCGGGGCGGGATGCGCCATACTGCCAAAAGACGCCCGCGCAGGCGCAGCAAGGAGACAAACCGTGAGTCAAGCACTTCCCGCATCGACGCCATCGGCGCCCTCGACAGCATCGTCCACGCCCTTATTCACCCGCAGTTACGCGCGCGGCGCCACCGACACGCCGCTGATCGAGCAGACCCTGGGCGCTTTTTTCGACGCCATGGCCGCGCGCCAGCCCGCGCATGAGGCGCTGGTCAGCAGCCATCAGGGCCTGCGCTACAGCTACCGCGAGCTGCAGCGCGAGACCAATCGCCTGGCCAGCGCGCTGCTGGGCCTGGGCCTGCAGCCGGGCGAGCGCGTGGGCATCTGGTCCCACAACAATGCGCAGTGGCTCCTGATGCAGCTGGCCACGGCTAAGGTGGGTTTGATCCTCGTCAACATCAACCCGGCCTATCGCACGGCCGAAGTCGAATACGCGCTCAACAAGGTCAACTGCAAGGCGCTGGTGACCATGGCGCGCTTCAAGACCAGCGACTATCTGGCCATGCTGCGGGAACTCGCCCCCGAGTGGGAACACGGCCAGCCGGGCCAGCTCGAATCGGCCCTGCTGCCGCACCTGCGCAGCGTGATCTGGATCGACGAGGCGGGGCAGGGCGACGATCAGCCCGGCTTCATGCGCTTTTCCAGCCTGCTGGCCAGCGGCGACCCGGACGATGCGCGCCTGAGCGCCATCGCCGCCACGATCCAGGCCACGGACCCGATCAACATCCAGTTCACCAGCGGCACCACGGGTTTCCCCAAGGGCGCGACGCTGACGCACCGCAACATCCTGAACAACGGCTTTTTCATCGGCGAGGCGATGCGGCTCACGCCCGCCGACCGGCTGTGCATTCCGGTGCCGCTGTACCACTGCTTCGGCATGGTGCTGGGCAACCTGGCGTGCCTGACGCACGGCGCCACCATCGTTTATCCCAACGACGGCTTCGAGCCGCTCTCGGTGCTCCAGACGGTGCAAGACGAGAAATGCACCGGCCTGCACGGCGTGCCGACGATGTTCATCGCCGAGCTGGACCATCCGCGCTTTGCCGAGTTCGATCTGTCCACCCTGCGCACCGGCATCATGGCCGGCTCGCCGTGCCCGACCGAGGTCATGAAGCGGGTGGTCAGCGACATGCACCTGGGCCAGATCACGATTGCCTACGGCATGACCGAAACCAGCCCGGTGAGCTGCCAGAGCAGCGTCGATACGCCGCTGGACAAGCGCGTGTCCACCGTCGGCCTGGTGCAGCCGCACCTGGAAATCAAGATCATCAACCCCGACAGCGGCGAGATCGTCGCGCCCGGCGTCTCGGGCGAACTCTGCACGCGCGGCTATTCCGTCATGCACGGCTACTGGGACGACCCGGTGCGTACCCACGAAGCCATCGACGCCGACGGCTGGATGCACACCGGCGACCTGGCCACGATGGACAGCGAAGGCTATGTGAACATCGTCGGGCGCATCAAGGACATGGTGATTCGCGGCGGCGAGAACATCTACCCGCGTGAAATTGAAGAGTTCCTCTACCGCCACCCGAAAGTGCAGGATGTACAGGTAGTGGGCCTGCCCGACAAACGCTACGGCGAGGAGCTGTGCGCCTGGATCGTGACGCGCCCCGGCGAGAGCCTGAACGAGGACGACATTCGCGCGTTCTGCAAGGGCCAGATCGCGCACTACAAGGTGCCGCGCTACATCCGCTTCGTGACCAGTTTTCCGATGACAGTGACCGGCAAGATCCAGAAATTCAAGATTCGCGACGAAATGAAAACCCAGCTCGGGCTGCAGGAAGACAAGACCGCCTGAGCGCCGCCCACCCAGTGTTGTGTCAGCTGCCCGGTGTCGGTACGTTGGCGACTGCAAGTCGCCGCTTCGGCAAGCTTGACACGATACTGGAGGGCGTTTGATGGGCTTTGACCGGCCTGTCGCCCCAAGAACACCCGAAGAGCCTCCCCAGCACACCTCCAGGAAACCATGACCACGCTTGCCACCCAACTCAACGCCCGTTCCGCCGATTTCCAGGCCAATGCCGCAGCCATGCGCGCCCTGGTGGACGACTTGCATGTCCAGCTTGCCAAAAGCGCCGCCGGCGGGGGCGAAACCGCTAGAGCCAAGCACACCGCGCGCGGCAAATTGCTACCGCGTGACCGCGTGCAGATGCTGCTCGACCCCGGCACGCCCTTCCTGGAAGTCGCGCCGCTGGCCGCCCTGGGCATGTACCACGGCGACGCGCCCTGCGCCGGGCTGATCATCGGTATCGGCAGGGTCAGCGGCGTGGACTGCATGATTGTCTGCAACGACGCCACCGTCAAAGGCGGCACCTACTACCCGCTGACGGTCAAAAAACACCTGCGCGCCCAGGAAATCGCCCAGCAAAACAACCTGACTTGCATTTATTTAGTCGATTCCGGCGGCGCGAACCTGCCCAATCAGGATGAAGTCTTCCCCGACCGCGACCATTTCGGCCGCATCTTCTTCAACCAGGCCACCATGAGTTCGCTGGGCATTTCGCAAATCGCCGTGGTGATGGGTTCATGCACCGCCGGCGGCGCCTATGTGCCCGCGATGAGCGACGAGTCCATCATCGTCAAGAACCAGGGCACGATTTTTCTGGGTGGCCCGCCGCTGGTGAAAGCCGCCACGGGCGAAGTCGTCAGCGCCGAAGACCTGGGCGGCGGCGATGTCCATACGCGCCTGTCGGGCGTGGTGGACCATCTGGCACAAAACGACATGCACGCGCTGGCGCTGGCCCGCGCTTCCGTGAAAAACCTGAACAAGAGCAAAACGCCGCCGTCCGCCGGCCGCGCCCCGGCCGCGCCGCTGTTCCCGGCCGAGGAACTCTACGGCGTGATTCCCACGGACACGCGCAAGCCCTTTGACGTGCGCGAGATCATCGCCCGCATCGTGGACGGCAGCGAGTTCGACGAATTTAAATCGCGCTACGGCACGACCATCGTCTGCGGCTTTGCGCACATCGAGGGTATGGCCGTGGGCATCATCGCCAACAACGGTATTTTGTTCAGCGAGTCGGCCCTGAAGGCCACGCACTTCATTGAGCTGTGCTGCCAGCGCAAGATTCCGCTGGTGTTCCTGCAGAACATCACCGGCTTCATGGTGGGCCGCAAGTACGAAAACGAGGGCATCGCCCGCAACGGCGCCAAGATGGTCACGGCCGTGGCCACGGCGGCGGTGCCCAAATTCACCATCATCATCGGCGGCAGTTTCGGCGCCGGCAACTACGGCATGTGCGGGCGGGCGTTCTCGCCGCGTTTCCTGTGGATGTGGCCGAACGCGCGCATCAGCGTGATGGGCGGCGACCAGGCCGCCGGCGTGCTCGCCACCGTCAAGCGCGACGGCATCGAGGCCAGGGGCGGCGCGTGGAGCGCTGAAGAGGAAGCCGCGTTCAAGGCGCCCATCCGCAGCCAGTACGAGCACCAGGGCCATCCGTACTACGCCACGGCGCGCCTGTGGGACGACGGCGTGATCGACCCGGCCGACACGCGCCGCGTGCTGGCGCTGGGCTTGAGCGCTGCGCAGAATGCGCCGATTCCAGAGACCAAGTTCGGCCTGTTCAGGATGTGATGCACGGCTGCAGGCAGCGAAGAAGCGCCTTAGCATAGGCGGCTGTCTGTTTTGAAAAGAAAGAACACCTATGTTGACCAGCATTCATATCCAGGGCTTTAAAGGCTTCAAGGACACGCTCATCGCGCCCATGCGCAAAGTCAATCTGATTTTGGGGGGGCAGAACGTGGGGAAGACTTCGTTGCTGGAGGCGGTTTTTTTGGGCGCAAGTGATATCAACAACTATGAGGAACTTCCTACGTTATTTCGTGTAGCGGAGGGAAAAGATAGTCAGCGTTATCTCCAATCGGTTTTGGAGAAAGGGCAGTGGCTTGTAGATTTGTTTGATCATCAGGGGAGGGTGCTCCGAACGACGAATATTTTAAAGTCAGATGATCGTAGTTTTTTTGATTTGCGCGAAGCTAGTTTTTTTGTAAAAAAAATAGATGTCAAGCGCTTAATTAAAGGAAGAAATATTGGTCCATCTTCGATGGCAATGACGCAAAGTGAAATGAGGGGGTTAATACCTCCAGGGCGTGCGGCTAAGGAAGTGCTATTTATTAATCCTCTAGCGGTATCCGTTCATTTGCCAAATCAGCTTTCTGTTTCTCAAATGTTCGATAAAACAATCATGGCTAGAAAGAAAAAAATTCTTTTAGACATGCTTCGCCGAATAGAGCCGCGTCTGGAAGATATGCATTCACTTTCTCCAGATGGAGAGCAGAGAATTTATGTAGAGCTTGAGGGTGACGGCGAGGCGCTGCCATTGCCACAACTGGGTCACGGCTTTTCCAGATTGGTCTATTTATATTGCAGCTTGTTGGTGACAGATGCAAAATTGGCGCTGATCGACGAGGTTGAAAATGGAATTCACTATTCCTCACTGCCTACGCTATTCCAAGGCATTCAGGACATTGCAGCCAAACACGACGTGCAAACCCTGATGACCACCCACAGTTGGGACTGCATTCGCGCCGCCTACAAGACGTTTGCCGATGCCAGTAACTTGCAAGATTTCCAGCTGATTCGCCTGGAGCGCGATGGCGACAATATCCGCGCCGTGGTGATCAACGATGAAATGCTGGACACGGTGATGGAAGCGGGCTATGAAGTCCGATAAGGTGCGCACGGCGAAGTCCGTCAAGACAGGCGCCGAGGCCATCACTGCACCCGTGTTGCTGCTGGTTGAGGGCCAGGACGAAGAATATTTAGTGCAAAAAATGTGCGAGCAGTGGTTTGGCTCGCATGCTGAAAAAATTGACATTGAATGCGTCGGCGGGAAAGATAAATTTCCAGCACGGTTCAAGGCGCTGAAGGTTCGCAGCCTGGGACCGCTGAAAGTCGTCGGCGTCATTGCGGACAGCGAGGAAGACGCTGCCGCGACCGCGCAGCGCTGGGCGGCCTTATTCAACGAAGTTGAGCCGGTGATCAACCGCCCCTGCAAAAAGTTGCAGCTGCCAAGCGATGACGCGCCCGGCGCTTTTGAGGCGCTGGTGCTTGACGCCTGGACGGGCGACCCGATTGCCGATTGCGCCACCAATTTTCGGGATTGTGTCAGTGCCCACCTTGTTAAGCCGACGCTGGCGCAGAAAGACAAGATTGCCGTGCAGGCCTGGCTGAGTGCCAAGCTGGGCAATGCTTATGGCAATGTCTTCAAGGCACAAGACAGGCATCCAGAACATCAACTGGTGGATTACGACCACACAGCTTTCGCGCCCATCAAGGCGTTTGTTGAAACTTTATTGGCCCAAGCAGAGGCCGGAGTCACTGAATCATGAGCGCCCTTCAAACCACCCAAACCGGCGCCGTGCTGACCATCACCCTCAGCCGCCCCGACGTTCGCAACGCCTTCAACGACGAGGTGATTGCCGAGTTGACTGCCGCTTTCCAGGATGCAGCCACCCGCGCGGAAGTCCGCGTCGTGGTGCTGGCCGCCGTCGGCCCGGCCTTTTGCGCCGGCGCTGACCTGAACTGGATGCGCCGCATGGCTGACTACACCCGCGACGAGAACCTGGCCGACGCGGGTGCGCTGGCCGAGATGCTGCGCGTGATGTACGAATGCCCCAAGCCAACCATTGCCCGCATCCAGGGTGATGTGTATGCCGGCGGCATGGGGCTGGTGGCGGCCTGCGACATGGCGGTGAGCGTCGATACCGCCAATTTCTGCCTCAGCGAAGTCAAGCTGGGCCTGATTCCGGCCACCATCAGCCCGTACGTGATCCGCGCCATGGGCGCGCGGGCGGCGCACCGCTATTTCCTGACCGCCGAGCGCTTTGACGCGAAGGAAGCGCACCGCATCGGCTTCGTGCATGAGGTGGTCAGTGCCGATCAGCTGGACGCCAAGGTGGCGGACATCACGAATGCGCTCATCAGCGCCAGCCCGAACGCCGTGCGCAGCTGCAAGAACCTGCTGCAGGACGTGGCCGGGCAGGGCATCGAGGCGCCGCTGATTGCCCGTACCGTCGAGGGCATTGCCGACATCCGCACCAGCCGCGAAGGCCGCGAGGGCGTACAGTCTTTCCTGCAAAAGCGCAAGCCGTTCTGGCTGGAGTGAGGCCGGCTTGAAACCCGAGGAGTTTCACCATGCAAGCCCTGGAAACGACCCAATTGATGGCCCTGGACACGACGCAACTGATGGCGCTCGACACGGCCCAGCTCATCGCGCTGGCCGGCGCGCTCGGCTGGGCCAGCGGTGTGCGGCTGTACCTGGTGGTGCTGCTCACGGGTCTGGCCGGTTACCTGGGCTGGGTGCAGTTGCCGCAGGACCTGCACCTGCTGGCAAACCCGGTGGTGCTGGGCGCCAGCGGCTTCATGGTGTTCATCGAGTTCTTTGCCGACAAGATTCCGGGCCTCGATTCGCTGTGGGATGTCGTGCACACCGTCATCCGCATCCCGGCCGGAGCGGCGCTGGCGGCGGGCGTCTTTGGCGCCGACAGCAGCGTGATGGGCTTGGTGGCCGCGCTCATGGGCGGCTCGCTGGCCGCGACCAGCTTTGCCGCCAAGGCCACCAGCCGCGCCGCCATCAACACCTCGCCCGAGCCGTTTTCCAACATCGGCGCGTCACTGCTCGAAGACGGCCTGGTGCCGCTGGGCCTGTGGCTGGCCGTCGCCCACCCGTTTGTGTTTATTCCTGCGCTGGTGGTGGTGCTGGCGCTCAGCGTCTGGTTGATCGTGGTGTGCTGGCGCTTTTTGAAGATTCTGTTCACCCGCGTGGCGCGCATTTTCAGCGGCAAGCCTGATCCCGGGCTGCCGCCTGCTTTTTCCCTGAAGTCCCCTTTTTCAAAGAACGATCCCCATGTTTAAAAAAATCCTCATTGCCAACCGCGGCGAGATCGCCTGCCGCGTCGCCGCCACCGCCCGTCGCATGGCCATCAAGACCGTCGCCGTCTATTCGGACGCCGACGCCAGCGCCAAGCATGTCGCGGCCTGCGATGAGGCGGTGTACCTCGGCGGCAGTGCGCCCAAGGACAGCTACCTGCGCTGGGAAAAAATCATCGAGGCGGCCAAGGCCACCGGCGCCCAGGCGATTCACCCCGGCTACGGTTTCCTGAGCGAGAACGAGGAATTTGCCCAGGCTTGCGACAGCGCTGGGCTGGTCTTCATCGGCCCGCCCGCGTCCGCCATCAAGGCGATGGGATTGAAAGCGGAGTCGAAACAGCTGATGGAAAAAGCCGGCGTGCCGCTGGTGCCCGGCTACCACGGTGCGGACCAGGACCCGCTGCTGCTCCAGCGCGAGGCTGACCGCATCGGCTACCCGGTGTTAATTAAAGCCAGCGCCGGCGGCGGCGGCAAGGGCATGCGGGCAGTCGAAAAAGCCGAGGATTTCCTGGCGTCCCTGGCCAGTTGCCAGCGCGAAGCCATCAACAGCTTTGGAAACGACACCGTGCTGGTGGAAAAATATGCCCAGCGCCCGCGCCACATTGAAATCCAGGTGTTCGGCGACACGCACGGCAACTATGTTTATTTATTTGAGCGCGACTGCTCGGTGCAGCGGCGCCACCAGAAAGTGCTCGAAGAAGCCCCGGCGCCTGGCCTCACCGAAGCCATGCGCCGCCAGATGGGCGAAGCGGCCGTCGCAGCGGCGCGGGCGGTGAACTATGTCGGCGCCGGCACGGTGGAGTTCATCGTCGAGCAGCGCGCCGACGGAAGCATGAATTTCTTTTTCATGGAGATGAACACCCGCCTGCAGGTGGAGCATCCGGTCACCGAAGCCATCACCGGGCTGGACCTGGTGGAGTGGCAACTGCGCGTGGCTTCGGGCGAGAAGCTGCCGCTGGCGCAGGAGCAATTGCGCATCCACGGCCATGCCATCGAAGCGCGCATCTGCGCCGAGAGCCCGGACAATAATTTTCTTCCCGCCACCGGCACGCTCAACGTGTACCGCAAGCCGGCATGCACGGCGTTTGAGCGCGCGGATTTGAATACAACGGGCGTGGCGGTGCGCATCGACGACGGCGTGCGCGAAGGCGACACGATTTCGCCGTTCTACGACTCTATGGTGGCCAAGCTGATCGTTCACGGCCAGACGCGCGAGGAGGCGCTGGCGCGGCTGGACGAGGCGCTGGCGCAGACCCGCATCGTCGGGCTGGCCACCAACGTGCAGTTTCTGCGCCATGTGGTGCGCAGCCCGTCCTTTGCCCAGGCGAATCTGGACACGGCGCTGATCCCGCGCGAAGCGGCCGTGCTGTTCAAGCAGGAGCCTGTCGGGTTCCCGATGGCGGCGGCCGCCGCGATTGCCCAGACCCTGCTCACCGAAAAAGCCGCCGAAGGCGACGACCCGTTCAGCCGCCGAGATGGCTGGCAAACCCACGGCGTAACGGTGCGGCCGTTTGAATTCGAATTCCAGGGCGAGCCAGCCAAGGCGGCCCTGACCTATTTGCACGACGGCGGCCTGCACCTGAGCCTGGGCGAGGTGGCCGGGCCGCTGGTGTTTGCAAAAAGCGCGCAGGGCCTTGAGCGTCAAGGCGCGCAGGGCATCGACATCCAGTTCGCCGGCCAACGCCTGACGGCCGAGGTCTTCACCCAGGGCGAGGTGGACCACGTCTTTACCGCCAGGGGCGCGACCCAGATCACGGCGATTGATTTACTGGCCCACGCCGGCGAAACCCATTCCGAAGGCGGGCGCCTGACCGCGCCCATGCCCGGCAAGGTGGTGTCGTTTGCCGTGAAAGCCGGCGACAAGGTTGAAAAGGGCCAGCCGCTGGCGGTGATGGAAGCGATGAAGATGGAGCACACGATCGCTGCGCCGGCCGATGGCACGGTGCTGGAGCTGCTTTATCTGCCCGGCGATCAGGTGACGGAAGGCGCGGAATTGCTGAAAATAGGTGTCTGAACTTTTTTGGACACCTGAATGCGTATCAGTTTTTGCTGCACCGATACCCCTGCCCAGCCTTGGCTGGACGGCCTGCGCGCTGCCCTGTCGGGCGCGGTGGCCGAGGAATGGACCACTGGCGATAGCCCGGCCGATTACGCCGTGGTCTGGGCACCGCCCCAAGTCTTTCTGGACCAGCAGACGCAGCTCAAGGGCATCTTCAACATCGGCGCCGGCGTCGATGCGCTCTTGAAACTGCGCCTGCCGCCCGGCGTTCCCATCGTGCGGCTGGACGATGCCGGCATGGCAGTGCAGATGGCCGAGTATGTCTGCCATGCGGTCATCCGTCATTTCCGGGAGTTCGACGGGTATGAGGCCGACACCCGGCAGGGCCGCTGGACGAACCGCCCGCCGCGCCTGCGCCAGGATTTCCCGGTCGGCGTGATGGGCCTGGGCGTGCTGGGCGAGCGGGTCAGCCG
Source organism: Pseudomonadota bacterium (assembly GCA_030855235.1). Lineage (GTDB taxonomy): Bacteria > Pseudomonadota > Gammaproteobacteria > Burkholderiales > Burkholderiaceae_C > Polaromonas. The sequence continues at coordinate 359,152 of JALYRU010000001.1, read as the reverse complement.
GGCGCTGGCGCAGTTCGATTTCCCGGTCAAGGGCTGGAGCCGCTCGGCCAAAGCCATCCCCGACGTGCAGTGCTTTTCGGGCGACGCGCAATTCAACGAATTTCTCGCGGCCAGCCGCATTCTTGTGTGCCTGCTGCCGCTCACGCCCGCCACCGAAAACATCCTGCGCCATGACACGCTGGCGCGCCTGCAGCCGGGCGGCTACGTCATCAACGTGGCGCGCGGCAGGCATCTGGTGGACGACGACCTGATCGCGCTGCTGGACAGCGGCCACCTGGCCGGTGCGACGCTTGACGTGTTCCGCACCGAGCCGCTGCCGGCCGATCACCCGTTCTGGACGCATCCGAACATCACCGTCACGCCCCACACCTCGGCGCGTACGCTGCAGGGTGACAGCATTGCCCAGATTGCCGCGAAAATCACGATGCTGGAAAACCGCCAATCTCTTTCCAGCCTTGCCGGTGTGGTTGACCCGAACAAAGGATACTGAACCCCATGAAACTCCCCCTTTACGTCAAGCTCGTCGATGTCGGCCCCAGAGACGGCCTGCAGAATGAAAAATCCCCGGTGCCCGCAGCGGTCAAGATCGAACTGATTCACCGCCTGCAGGACGCGGGCCTGAGCGAGATCGAAGTGACCAGTTTTGTCTCGCCCAAGTGGGTGCCGCAGATGGCCGACGCTGCCTCCGTCATGGCCGGCATTGCGCGCAAGCCCAATGTGCGCTACTCGGTGCTCACGCCCAACCTGCAGGGTTTCGAGGCGGCCATTGCCGCGCCGCGCGGCCACTGGCCGCAGGAGATCGTGGTCTTCGGCGCGGCCAGCGAAGCGTTCAGTCAGCGCAACATCAACTGCTCCATTGCCGAGAGCATCGAGCGCTTTCGCCCGGTGGTGGCTGCCGCCAGGGCGAACGACATCCATGTGCGCGGCGCCATTTCCTGCACCGTCGGTTGTCCGTATGAAGGCGAGATTGCGCCCGAGCGGGTGGAGATGGTGGCGCGGCTGATGAAGGAGATCGGCGTGCAGCATGTCGGCGTGGCCGACACCATCGGCGTGGGAACGCCGCTCAAGGTGCAGCGCGCCATGGACGCGGCCTTGCGGCACTACGACCTGAATGACGTGTCCGGCCATTTCCACGACACCTACGGCCAGGCGCTGGCCAACACGCTGGCCTGCCTGCAGATGGGCGTGTGGCAGTTCGACACCTCGGTCGCGGGGCTGGGCGGCTGCCCGTACGCCAAGGGCGCGACCGGCAACGTCGCCACGGAAGATGTGGTGTACCTGCTGCAGGGTCTGGGTATAGACACCGGCATCGACCTGGACAAGCTGATCGATGCGGGCAAGTTCATCAGTGATTTCCTGGAGCGCAAGCCCAACTCTCGGGCCGCGACGGCCTTGCTCAACAAGAGGATGAATTGATGTACGGCGATCCATTGAAGGCTTCTGACGCGGGGCAGGGCGTGGCCGTGGAGCAGGGCGAAGACAGGCAGACCCTGCACAGCGCCATCGGCCAGGTCCGGGCACGCGCCCTGACGCTCAAGACGCAGGCGCCGGTGCCGTCGCCCTGCATTTCCGTCTGCCGCATGAGCGCCGACTCGGGTCTGTGCGAAGGCTGCTTTCGCACCCGCGACGAGATTGCCGGCTGGAGCCGCGCCAGCGAGGAGGGCAAGCGCCGCCTCTGGGCCACCATCGAGCAGCGCATGGCCGCTCTCGTTTCCTGAAGCGCTGAGCTCATGACCGCTGACTCCACGCCCGCCCCTCTCGCGCCTGTCAATATGGCGTCCACTGACGAGCCGCTTGGCGGCTCCCAGCCCGCAAGCCCTGCAACCTTGTCCGCCATCCCGTCCGCCACCCAGCCCCCGGCCGGCGAGTTGAAAAACATCACCTGTTACCTCGACTTCATCTCGCCCTATGCCTGCCTGGCGTTTGAATGGCTGCCCGAAGCGCTGCAGGGCATCAGCTACAGCCTGCGCTACCAGCCGGTGCTGTTCGGCGCCATGCTCAAGCACCACGGCCAGCTCGGGCCGGCGGAAATCCCGGCCAAGCGCGACTGGACCTACCGCCAGGTGCTCTGGCTGGCGCACAGCCGGGGCATTGAGTTGCAGATGCCGGCCAGCCATCCGTTCAACCCTTTGCCGCTGCTGCGCCTGGCCCTGGCCTGCAGTCCCGAGTCTGATCCGGCCGCGCCGAACCGCCATGTCTGCGAGACCATTTTTCGCCATGTCTGGCGCGGCGGCGCCGAGGCGACCGATCCGGCCCGGCTGCAGGCTTTGAGCGAGGCGCTGGCGCCACGCCGCGAGGTCAACGGCGACGACGTCAAGGCCCAGCTCAAGCGCAATACCGACGAGGCCATTGCCCAGGGCGTGTTCGGCGTGCCCGCTTTCGTGGTGGACGGCAAGGTGTTCTGGGGGCTCGATTCGCTGCCCATGCTGCGCGCCTGCCTGCTGGGCGACGCGTGGTTTGACGGCCCCGGCTGGCAGGCCGGCGCCGAGGTTCAAATAGGCATTCGGCGTCAGTGAACAGCCTGGCGCCCCATGGGAGAATCAGGTGAACAAGTCCCTTAAACCAGGAAGTTCACCATGCCCAGTGCGTTCGATTTTTCGGCCTCTCCGTTTGACTGCCTGACGCCTGACGAGCAGCGTCTGGTGCAGGACAGCGTCGATATTGCCTACTTTCCGCAGGGCGCCACCATCCTGGCGCTGGGCGCGCAGCCGACGCACCTGTTTGTCATCATCAAGGGCTTTGTGCAGCAGTTCGACGGCAACGATGTCGTCACCACCTACGGCCCCGAAGACTGCTTTGACGGCCGGGGCCTGATGTCGGGCAAGGTCAGCAGCCGCTTCGTCGCCGCCGAGGAAGTCGTCGCTTATCAGCTGGCCAAGCGCGCCGTCGGCGACCTGATTGCCGACAATGTCACTTTTGGCGCGCTGCTGTTTTCTGATCTGTCCAACAAGCTCAGCGCCCTGTCCGAGCGCCAAAGCCGGCACGAATTGCAGTCGCTGACCATGGCGCGGGTCGATGAGGCCTTTGTGCGCACGCCGTATTTTGTCGATGCGGACACTTCGATTCTGGAAGTGACGCGGCAGTTCCAGGCGCTGCGCACCGCCACGCTCTTGGTGCGCGACAGCCAGGTGTCGCCGCCGGCGCTGGGCATTTTCACCCTGACCGGCCTGCAGCGCGCCATTCTGGACGGCACGCCGCTGGAGCGCCTGGCCGTCAGGGGGCTGACCAACTTTTCCCTCATCAAGGTCAAGCCCAGCGACCAGCTCGGCGACGCTCTGGCCATCATGATCAAGCACAAGGTGCACCGGGTGGTGGTGGCTGAAGGCGAAGAAATTACCGGCGTGCTCGAAGCGCTGGACCTGTTCAGCTTTTTGTCGAACCACTCCTACCTGATCAACATCCAGATTCTCGAAGCCCAGGATGTGCCCGCCCTCAAGCAGGCCGCCGGCCAGATCACCCGTTTGATTTCGCTGCTCTACCGCAGCGGCACCAACGTCAACATGATTGCCCGGCTGGTGCAGGAGCTCAATGCCAAGTTATTTGAGCGCGCCTGGCAGCTCATCGCGCCGCCGGAATTGGTGGCCAACAGCTGCCTCTTTGTGATGGGCAGCGAAGGGCGCGGCGAGCAGCTGCTCAAGACCGACCAGGACAACGGCCTGGTGCTGCGCGACGGCTACCAGTCCACGGTGGATATGGCGGCGGTGTGCCGGCAGTTTTCCGCCGCGCTGGCCGATTTCGGCTACCCGCCGTGCCCCGGCAACATCATGGTGAGCAACCCCGAGTGGCGCCAGAGCGTTACCGATTTCAGCCAGACGGCGCGCCTGTGGCTGATGAATCCGAACACCGACAGCCTGATGGCGCTGGCGATCTTCCTCGACGCCCACGCGGTCTGCGGCGACCGCAGCCTGCTTGAGCAGGTGCGCGCCTCCGTGTATGAGCTGAGCGCCGATAACGACGCCATGCTGGCGCGTTTCGCCTCGGCCGTCAACGCCTTCGGCAGCAGCAGCGCCTGGTGGAACCGCCTGCTGTTCCTGAGCGATCACCAGGGCAAGGAAGCGCTGGACATCAAGAAAGCGGGCACCTTTCCGCTGGTCCACGGCATCCGCAGCCTGGCCCTGGCCCACCACATCAATGCCAGCTCGACCGTCGAGCGCGTCCAGGCCCTGGTCGCCGCCGGCAAACTGCCCGAGAAACTGGCTGGCGACCTGGTCGACAGCCTGCATTTCTTCATGGGATTGAAGCTCAAGGTGGGTCTGCAGCAGCTCGACACCGGCCACGCCTCCTCGGACGACATCCAGCTCGACAAGCTCAGCAGCCTGGACCGCGACCTGCTCAAGGACACGCTGGGCGTGGTCAAGCAGTTCAAGGCGCTGCTGAACCAGCGCTTTCACCTGGAGGCGATGTGAAGGCCGGGCCGCCGGCCCACTGGGCAGCTGCCCTCAAGCGCGAATGGATGCTGTACCACCTGGGCGACCCGCGCTTTGCCTTCATGTGGGACCCGGCGCCCGAGGGCGAATGGGTGTCGCTCGACTGCGAGACCACCGGCCTGAACACCAAGACCGACGACATCATCGCCATCGGCGCGGTGCGCATCCGGGGCAACCGCATCATGACCACCGAGCGGCTCGAATTGCTGGTGCGGCCCGAGAAAAAGCGCCTGTCGGCCGACAGCGTGAAGGTGCACCGCCTGCGCGAGCAGGACGTGGCCCAGGGCGTAAGTGCCGACGAGGCCATGATGCAGCTGATGTACTTCATCGGCAGCCGCCCGCTGGTGGGCTATTTTCTGGAGTTCGACGTGGCCATGATCAACCGGGTGTTGTTCCCCATGCTCGGCATGGGTCTGCCCCAGCCCAAGATCGAGGTCTCGGCGCTGTACTACGACTACAAGTTCCACCAGATGCCCCACCATGTGCGCGACAGCCGCAACATCGACCTGCGCTTTGACAGCCTGATGAAGGACCTGGGCCTGCCGCTGTGGCCGGCGCATGATGCGCTGAACGACGCCATCATGGCGGCGCTGGCGTTTTTGAAGTTGCGGCAGTTGAAGGCGGGGTGAGGGCGGCTGTCCGGCGCGGGGCTGGATCGCTGCTGTTCGTTGGGGCATGCCTGACACGTACCAGATGCGCGCTGGCATCGGGCCGCGCCTGAGCGGCGGCTGCGTGCAAGGGCAGCGTCTGAATCCGGCCTGTTGAGTGACCCGAATCAGCCTCATCAGGAATCGGGGGATTTGTCTGCGAAAGGCTGAAATTGACATGCCGTTGTCATAATTCGAGGTTTTTTCAGGGTGCGGCGAAGGCAACTTCCTCTGCACTCCTCATTGCTGAAGGAACTGCCTTGTCTTTTCGATTGTCCCGCCTGATTTTTACGCTCTCTGTCGCCTTGCTGGCGCAAGGTGTGCCGCTCCTGTCCAGCGCTCAAACGCTCTCGGGGGCCGGCTCATCGGCCGCTGCACCGGTTTACCAGGCATGGGCCACGGCTTACAGCCGGACCAAGGATTTCAAGCTGGGCTACGACCCGGTGGGCTCGACGGCGGGCCTGAAGAAAATCCGCGCCCGAGAAGTTGGTTTCGGTGCGTCGGACGTAGCGCCTTCGACACAGGAGCTGGCCAGGGATGAGCTGATCCTGGTTCCCACCTTCGTGACCGGCGCTGTGCCGGTCGTCAATCTGCCCAGGGTTGGCAACGGCAAGCTGCGCCTGAGCGCAGAAGTTCTAGCGGGCATTTTCCTGGGCGAGATCACGCGCTGGAATGCCCCCGAGATCCAGCGCCTGAACAGCACCCTGGCCTTGCCCGATCTGGCGATCAAGCCGGTGGTGCGCAGCGACGGGTCTGGAACGACCTATTACTTCACCGAGTATCTGTCAAAGCTCAGCCCTGCCTGGAAAGACAGGATGGGCGCCAAGACCGCCCTGACCTGGCCGGCTTCGTTCATCGGTACCAAAGGCAGCGATGGGGAAGCAAAAACCGTCAAGGACACCGTCGGCGCCATCGGCTACATCGACTTGAATTACCTGGCCAGCCATGGCCTGAGCGGCGTGCAGTTGCGCAATGCCGCCGGTGAATTCGTCGCGCCGGGCGTGGAGGGCCTGCGCTCGGCGATCCAGGCGAGCGCCTGGTTCGAAACGGGCGATTTTCACGCCTCGCTGGCCAATCTGCCGGGCAAGGCTTCCTGGCCTATCCCGATGGGTTCTTTCATCCTGCTGCCCAGGACGAGCGACAAGTCCGAAGAGACGGCCCAGGCCTTGCGGTTTTTCGTCTGGGCCTTGCTCAAGGGCGACCAGGTGGTCGAAGGCATGAGCTTTGTGCATCTGCCGGGCAAGATCCAGTCGCTGGCCTTCAAGGCGCTGTCCAGCGTGACGGACCGCCAGGGCAAGGCGCTGGGGCTGGAGGCGTGGAACAGTGTTTCCAGGCAGTGATTCTTGGAGGGGGCGCTTTTGGCGCGGGCACGCTCGATTGCCGCGCCCATGAAAAATGCCGGGCATCTGCCCGGCATTTTCAGTTAGAAGCCGACTGGCTTAGTGGCCCGAAGCGCCCGAAGCACCCAGACCCGTTTCAGAGCGGACCTGCTGCGACTTGTACGCTGCGCGCTCCTTGGCAGCCTGCGGGCTGCGGTCCAGGATGGAGAACAACCACACGCCGAAGAAGCCGATCGTGATCGAGAACAGCGCTGGCGAGGTGTAAGGGAACCAGGCCGAGCCCTTGGGGTTGCCCAGAACGGCTTCCCACACCGATGGCGACACGACGGTCAGGCCCACGGCGGAGATCAGGCCCAGGAAGCCGCCGATCACTGCGCCCTTGGTGGTGCAGTCTTTCCACAGCACCGACATGAACAGCACCGGGAAGTTGGCCGAAGCGGCAATCGCAAAAGCCAGCGACACCATGAAGGCGATGTTCTGCTTCTCGAAGGCGATGCCCAGTACCACAGCCACGACGCCGAGCGCCAGGGTGGTGATGCGCGAAACCCTCAGCTCTGCATCGCTGTCAGCATTGCCCTTTTTGATCACGGTGGCGTACAGGTCATGCGACACGGCCGAAGCGCCCGAGAGCGTCAGGCCAGCCACCACAGCCAGGATGGTGGCGAAAGCCACAGCCGAGATGAAGCCGAAGAACACGTTGCCGCCGACCGCCTTGGCCACCAGCACGGCTGCCATGTTGGCCGAGCCGCCGCCGCCCTTGATGATGCCCTTGGCAGTGTCTGCATACTCAGGGTTGGTCAGCACCAGGGTGATGGCGCCAAAGCCGATGATGAAAATCAGCACATAGAAGTAGCCGATCCAGGTCGTGGCCCAGAACACCGATTTGCGGGCTTCCTTGGCGTCAGGCACCGTGAAGAAGCGCATCAGGATGTGGGGCAGGCCGGCGGTGCCGAACATCAGCGCCATGCCGAAGGAGATCGCAGAGATAGGATCCTTGATGAAACCGCCGGGGCCCATGATGGAAAGGCCGATCTTGGCGGGGTCCATGGCAGCAGCTTTGGCGGCACCTTCAGCGGCAGCCTTGACGGCTTCAGGCGTCGCGGCTGTTGCGGTGGCAGTGGCTGCGGCGGCAAGCGCTGCATCCTTGGCATTGCTGGCCAGCAGGGCCTTGACTTCAACACCCTTGGCAAACAGCGCTTCAGGGCTGAAACCGAACTGCGCCATGACCATGAAGGCCATGAAGGTCACGCCCGAGAGCAGCAGCACGGCCTTGATGATCTGCACCCAGGTGGTGGCCGTCATGCCGCCGAAGAGCACGTAAACCATCATCAGCGCGCCGACGATCACCACGGCCAGCCAGTAGTCCAGGCCGAACAGCAGCTTGATCAGTGAGCCCGCGCCCACCATCTGGGCGATCAGGTAGAACGCCACCACCACCAGCGTGCCCGAGGCCGCAAAAATGCGGATCGGCGCCTGCTGGAAGCGGTAACCGGCCACGTCGGCAAAGGTGAACTTGCCCAGGTTGCGCAGGCGCTCGGCCATCAGGAAGGTGATGACCGGCCAGCCGACCAGAAAGCCGATGGAGTAGATCAGGCCGTCATAGCCCGAAGCCATCACGGCAGCCGAAATGCCCAGGAAGGACGCGGCCGACATGTAGTCGCCGGCAATGGCCAGGCCGTTTTGAAAACCGGTGATGCCGCCACCGCCGGTGTAGAAGTCGGCGGCCGACTTGGTCTTGGCCGCAGCCCACTTGGTGATGAACAGCGTGCCCACCACGAAAATGGCGAACATGCTGATCGCCACCCAGTTGGTGGGCTGCTTTTCAACCTGGCCCATATCGGCGCCAGCGGCTTGCGCAGCCGCTGCGGCAAACAGTACCACCAGGGCGGTCAGGAATTGGAGTCCAGCCTTCATTTGGAAGCCTCTTTCAGAATTTCAGCGGTCAGGCGGTCGTATTCGTCGTTAGCGCGGCGAACATAAATGCCCGTGATGACGATGGTGAAGACAATCACCGCCATGCCGATCGGGATGCCCAGGCTGGTCACGCCTGCGCCGATGGGTTGGGCCAGGAATGGCTTGTTGAAGGCAATCAGCGCGATGTAGCCGTAATAGACCACCATCATGAGGGCGGTCATGAACCAGCCAAAGCTGCTGCGCTTTCTTTTAAGCTCGTGGTATTTTGGATTGGCCTCAACCTTGGCCACCATGGGATCAACAACCCCGACAGGATCACTCATATATCTCCTCCGACATGGATAGTCAGTTATAGCAACAGCCCGGGCGGGCACTGCAGGTGATGAATTCTGGGAGGGGGGGCTGACCAAGTCCTTACGTGAGGCATGGGAAATGACTAAGGACTTTCCCTTGGTCGGGGGGCCTTAAATCGCTGCTCTGGCGCTGCTTTTTCCTAATTTATTGCATGGAAAAATTATTGCTAAGGGTTAACGCCTAGGCCGTAAGCAAACGTTCAGCTTGGTGCCGACGGCTGTGGCAATGACGTCAGAATCCGGTCAGCGCTGGCCAAGATAGTCAAACTGGGCACCTGCCAGGGATGGCTTCATCAATCCACAAACAGAACAAAGAAAAGATACATCAACCATGGCAACAGCAGCAGACCACAGGCCCATGACGGCGGAGCAAAGGAAAGTCATCTTTGCCTCCTCCCTGGGAACGGTGTTCGAGTGGTACGACTTTTACCTGTACGGCTCGCTGGCGGCCATCATCGCCCGGCAGTTCTTCAGCGGTCTGGATGCGGGCTCGGCCTTCATCTTTGCGCTGCTGGCCTTTGCCGCCGGTTTCATCGTGCGTCCGTTCGGCGCGCTGGTGTTTGGCCGCCTGGGCGACATGATCGGGCGCAAGTACACCTTTCTGGTCACCATCGTGATCATGGGCCTGTCCACTTTCATCGTCGGGCTGCTGCCCAGTTACGACTCGATCGGCGTGGCCGCGCCCATCATCCTGATCGGCCTGCGCATGCTCCAGGGCCTGGCGCTGGGCGGGGAGTATGGCGGCGCGGCGGTGTATGTGGCCGAGCACGCGCCGCGCGGCAAGCGCGGCGCCTACACCTCCTGGATCCAGACCACCGCCACCCTGGGGCTGTTCCTGAGCCTGTTGATCATCCTGGGCGTGCGCACCGCCGTGGGCGAGGCCGCCTTTGCCGACTGGGGCTGGCGCATTCCCTTTCTGGTCTCGATCGTGCTGCTGGCCGTCTCGGTCTACATCCGCCTGTCGCTGAACGAGTCGCCGGCTTTTCGGAAAATGAAAGCCGAAGGGCGGACCTCCAAAACGCCGGTGGCCGAATCCTTCGGCCAGTGGAAGAACCTCAAGATCGTGATCCTGGCCCTGCTGGGCCTGACGGCCGGCCAGGCGGTGATCTGGTACTCGGGGCAGTTTTATTCGCTGTTCTTCCTGACTCAGACGCTCAAGGTCGATCCTTCGACGGCCAACATTCTGGTGGCCTTCTCGCTGCTGCTGGGCATGCCCTTTTTCCTGCTGTTCGGCATGCTCTCGGACAAGGTGGGGCGCAAGCCCATCATCATGACGGGCTGCCTGTTGGCGGCGCTGACTTACTTTCCGGTTTTCGGCGCCCTGACCAAGGCGGCCAATCCGGACCTGGCCGCCGCCCAGGCCAGCAGCCGGGTGGTGCTCACTGCCGATCCGCAGGAATGCTCTTTCCAGTTCAATCCCACCGGCACGGCCCGCTTCACCAGCGCCTGCGACATTGCCAAGCAGGTGCTGGCCGCCGCGTCGGTGAGCTATGACAATGTGGCCGCCCCGGCCGGCACGCTCGCCAGCATCCAGATCGGCGCCAGCCGCATCAGCAGCTACAGCCTGCAGGGCCTGGGTGCCGAGGAAACCCGCAGGAAAGACGCCGCGTTCAAACAACTCGTCGCCGGTGAGCTCAAGGCCGCCGGCTACCCCACGCGCGCCGATCCAGACAAGGTGGACAAGGTGATGGTGACGGCTATCCTGTTTTACCTGGTGCTGCTGGTGACCATGGTCTATGGCCCGATCGCTGCCGTGCTGGTGGAGCTTTTCCCCACCCGCATCCGCTACACCTCGATGAGCCTGCCCTATCACATCGGCAATGGCTGGTTCGGCGGCCTGCTGCCCACCACGGCCTTTGCCATCGTGGCGCAGACGGGCAACATGTACAGCGGCCTGTGGTATCCGGTGGTGATTGCAGCGGCCAGCTTCGTGATCGGCATGCTCTTTCTCAAGGAGACCAAGGATGTCGATATCTATGCCAATGACTGAAGCCGCCCGGCCCGGCGGGGCCGGGGTCTGGACCGGCTTTCAGCGCTTGAATTTTCCATCCGGGCCAATGATGGACAGGTCGGCAAAATCCAGGCCGGTGTGATCGCTCGGGCCGTAGCTCACTTCAAGTCCGCCCCAGGTCGAATTTCTGCATGCCTTCAAGGGCAGCCTGGATTTTTCGCGGCTGGGTTTGGCGCCGGCCCGGCGCAAGCCTTCCACCAGCACCTTGGCGGCGGCAAAGCCTTCCAGCATGGCCGGGCTGAGTTCGGTGGGTCCCTTGGCCTTGGCCAGCGTCTGGGCTTCCTTGATCATGGCGTAGGCAATGGAGCGCTCGTAGGGCAGCACCTGCGTGACGATCATGCCCCGGGCATGATCGCCCATGCTCTTGACGAAACCGCCCGAAGCGTTGTTGGACAGGGTCACGATCTGCGCGGCTGAGCCGGCCGCACGGAAGGCCTTGACGCTGTCGGTCACCGCCTGGCCCGCCGCCATGATGATGATGGCCTGCGCGCCGGACTGGAAAACCTTGGGTGCCATGGGCGAGAAATCGGGCTTGGCGCGGTCAAATTTTTCCAGCACGACCGGCTTGAGACTGGCCGCTGCCAGGCCTTTTTGTGCTCCGCTCATGGCATCAATGCCGAAGCTGTCGTCGGAGTACACAATGCCGATGCGTTTGACGCCCATGGAACTCAGGTGCGTGACGGCTTTTTCAGCTTCACGCTGGTAAGTCGCGCGCACATTGAAGACGTGCTGTTTGACGGGCTGGTGCATCACCATGGCGCCGGTGGAAGGGCCAACGAGTGCCACGCCGTGTTTGTCGAGCAGCGGAATGATGGCTTCGGTGTGGGGTGTGCCGCGCGTGAGGAACATGGCCGAGACGCCCTTTTCCTCCATCAACTGGCGCGCGTTCTCGGCGGCCAGCTTGGGGTCGAACTTGTCGTCGAGCGAGATCAGCTCGATGGCCTGCCCGCCGACACCGCCCTTGGCATTGACGGCGTCCAGGTAGAGCTTGGCGCCCTCCAGGGTTTCCTTCACGCCGGCGCTGACCGGGCCGGTAAAGCCCGCCGTCTGGCCAATCAGGATCTGCGCCTGGCTGGCCTGGCTCAGGGCGGCGAGCGCCATCGTGGCGCACCAAAAAACTGACTTCTTGATCATTTTTCCTCCTTTTGTAGTAACTCTTACAAATAGAAGTAAATCACGAAAAAAGAACTACCACGACAAGGAAAACCATGATGGCGTACAGGTCAATAATCTGTTTGCCGGCTTTAACCCCACACCCCGCATCGGCGAGGCCACTGTCTAGAATCCTGACCTCTTCAGAAAAGGCCTTCACCAGATGTCCCAGGGAACCATCCGCATTCGCGGCGCACGCCAGCACAACCTCAAGAATATTGACCTGGATATCCGCACCGGCGAGATGACGGTGGTGACCGGCCCGAGCGGCTCGGGAAAATCCTCGCTGGTGTTCGACACGCTGTTCGCCGAGGGCCAGCGGCGCTATGTGGAGACCTTTTCGGCCTATGCCCGCCAGTTCCTGGACCGCATGGACAAGCCGGCGGTGGACAAGGTTGAAGGCGTGCCCCCGGCCATCGCGATTGACCAGACCAATCCGGTGCGCTCGTCGCGCTCGACCGTGGGCACGATGACGGAGTTGAACGATCATTTGAAACTGCTCTATGCGCGCGCCGCGCAGCTGTTTGACCGGCAGACCGCGCAGGCCGTGCGCCACGACACGCCCGAGTCCATCTATGCCGAGCTGATGGCGCGCACGTCCCCGGATTCCCGGCTGGTGCTGACCTTTCCGGTGGAGTTGCCCGGCAACACCAGCGCCGAGCAGATCGAGCAATGGCTCTCGGCCAGCGGTTTCACCCGCGTGCATGCCGAGCGCGAGATCAGCACCTTGGGCGGCCCGCACAAGTTACTCGATGTGGTGGCGGACCGCTTTCGCCTGCACAGCGCTGAAAAAATCCGCGTCATCGAGGCGATTGAAACGGCTTTGAAACGCGGCGGCCGACTCAATGTGTACGTCATGGGCGTGGCGCGCCCTGCGCCAGCCGATGGTGTCATACCTGACAGCGCTGCACAGGAAGCGGTGGCACAAGACAAGGTGGCCCTGAGAGGGGAGGCTGGCCCCGCGCCATTGTTTGAGATGAAACCCGGCGCCGCAGCCGGGACCGGAGCGGCTGCGGCACAGGCTGCCGAGCCCGTTTCTTCGCCGGAAGAGATGTGGCGCTTTTCGACCGGCCTGCATTGCCCCGAGAGCGACCTGCGCTATACCGAGCCGACGCCCTCGCTCTTTTCCTTCAACTCAGCCATGGGCGCCTGCGCCATCTGCCGGGGCTTTGGCCGGGTCATCGGGGTGGACTATGGGCTGGTGATTCCGAACGACAAGCTCACGCTGCGCGCCGGCGCCATCAAGGTCATGCAGACGCCGGCCTGGCAGGAAGCGCAGGATGACCTGATGCGCCACGCCGAAGCCGAGGGCATTCCGCGCGACACGCCCTGGAGCAAGCTCACGCCCGAGCAGCAGGCCTGGGTCATCAACGGCTCGCCCCAGTGGAACGGCAAATGGAACCAGCACTGGTTCGGCATCAAGCGCTTTTTCGAGTACCTCGAAAGCAAGTCCTACAAGATGCACATCCGTGTGCTGCTGTCCAAGTACCGCAGCTACACGCCGTGCGAGACCTGCGGCGGCGCCCGCTTGAAACTGGACCCGCTGCTGTGGCGCCTGGGCACCAAGGGCGCAGCCGACGCGGTGCTGGCGCCCGCGCAGCGCTTCATGCCCGTGGGCGTGGCGTGGAGCCGCGAGCAGCTTGAAGCCCTGCCGGGTCTGTGCCTGCACGACCTGATGCGGCTGCCCATCGAGCGATTGCAGAAGTTCGCCAGCGGCCTGTCGCTGGCTGCCGCTGGCGACGATGCCGAGCAAAAAGCCCTCAAATCCCTGTTCGAGGAAATCCGCACGCGCCTGAAGTACCTGTGCGATGTCGGCATCGGCTACCTCACGCTGGACCGGCAAAGCCGCACGCTGTCCGGCGGCGAGGTCCAGCGCATCAACCTGACCACCGCGCTGGGCACCTCGCTGGTCAACACCCTGTTCGTGCTGGACGAGCCGTCCATCGGCCTGCATCCGCGCGACATGGGCCGCATCACGCAGGCGATGCACCGGCTGCGCGACGCCGGCAACACGCTGGTGGTTGTCGAGCACGACCCGGCGGTGATGCTGGCGGCCGACCGCATGATCGACATGGGGCCGGGGCCGGGCGAGAAGGGCGGCCAGATTGTCTTCGACGGCACGCCCGAAGAGATGAAATATGCCGACACCCTGACCGGCGCCTACCTGGGCGGGCGAAAGCAGGTGGGCATGGGGCTGAAACGCGCCGTGACCGACAACACGCCACGCCTGGTCCTCGAAGGCGCGCGCGACCACAACCTGCAAAACCTCACCGTCGAATTCCCGCTGCAGCGCCTGGTCTGCGTCACCGGCGTCAGCGGCTCGGGCAAGTCCACCCTGATGCAGGACATCCTGGCGCCCGCGCTGCTGCGCCACTTCGGCAAGGCGACAGAAACCCCCGGTCTGCACGACCGCCTGCTGGGCGCCGAGCACCTGACCGACGTGGTGTTCGTCGATCAGTCGCCCATCGGAAAAACCGCCCGCTCGAATCCAGCCAGCTATGTCGGCGCCTGGGACGCCCTGCGCGAACTCTTTGCGCTGGCGCCGCTGGCCAAACAGCGCAGCTACACCGCGTCCAAATTCAGTTTCAACAGCGGCGACGGGCGCTGCCCGACCTGCGGCGGCTCTGGGTTTGAACATGTCGAGATGCAGTTCCTGAGCGACGTGTACCTGCGCTGCCCCGACTGCGACGGCAAGCGCTACCGGCCGGAAATCCTGGAAATCACCATCGAGCGCCAGGCCATCGGCGAACTCAAACCCCGGCTGCTCAATGTCGCCGATGTGCTCGACCTGACGGTGAGTGAGGCCATCGAATTGTTTGCGCAGGACCGCGAGGTGGTGCGCGTGCTGCAGCCCATCGTCGATGTCGGTCTGGAATACGTGAAACTCGGCCAGCCGGTGCCCACGCTCTCGGGCGGCGAAGCCCAGCGGCTCAAACTGGCCGGCTTCCTGGCCACGTCCAGCAAGACCTTCGGCAAGCTCGCCAGCCTCAATAAGCAGGGCCTGGCCCTGATGCGCCCGGCGCGCGGCACGCTGTTTCTGTTTGACGAGCCGACCACCGGTCTGCACTTTGACGACATCGCCAAGCTGATGCGGGCGTTGCGCCGGCTGATGGAGGCCGGCCATTCGCTGATCGTCATCGAGCACAACCTCGATGTGATCCGCTCGGCCGACTGGCTGATCGACCTCGGCCCCGAAGGCGGCGAAGCCGGCGGCCTGCTGGTGGCTGAAGGGCCGCCGGAAGTCGTGCGCCAGCATCCCACCTCGCACACTGCGCTGGCGCTGCGCGAGTACGAGCAGACCATGGGCTCGGTTCACAAGGTGGAAGAGCAACGCCCCAAAGCATGGAAAACCCGGCCGGCTTTTTCAAACCTGATCCAGATCGTCAACGCGAAAGAAAACAATCTGAAAAGCCTGTCGGTGGACATTCCACGCGGTCAGTTCAATGTGGTGACGGGGGTCAGCGGCTCGGGCAAATCGACGCTGGCGTTTGACATCCTGTTCAACGAAGGCCAGCGGCGTTATCTGGAATCGCTCAACGCCTATGCGCGCAGCATTGTGCAGCCGGCGGGCCGGCCCGAGGTGGACGCGGTCTATGGCATTCCGCCCACGGTTGCCATTGAACAACGTCTCTCGCGGGGCGGGCGCAAGTCCACCGTGGGCACGACCACCGAAGTCTGGCATTTTTTGCGGTTGCTGTACGTGAAACTCGGCATCCAGCACTGCACCAAGGACGGCGCGGCCGTCATGCCACAAAGCCCGGAAAGCATCGCCGCGCAGCTTTTGAAGACCTACCGGGGGCGCCACATCGGCCTGCTGGCGCCGCTGGTCATGAACCGCAAGGGCGTCTACACCGAACTGGCCGACTGGGCGCGCCCGCGCGGCTACACCCATCTGCGCGTCGATGGCGAGTTTCTGCCGACCACTGGATTCCCGCGCATCGACCGCTTCAAGGAACACACGGTGGAGCTGCCGATTGCCGACATCCACGTCACGCCGGAAAACGAAGCCTTCTTGCGCGAGCAACTGGCCAGCGCACTGGAGCACGGCAAGGGCGTGATCCACGTGCTGGCGCCGCTCGACGGCCTGCACGAAGCGATGCTGGCGGGTACGAGCACGAAAGCCATCGGCCGGCTGGAGGCGTTTTCCACCGAACGCGCCTGCCCGGTCTGCGCCACGTCGTATCCCGAACTGGACCCGCGCCTGTTCAGCTACAACAGCAAGCACGGCTGGTGCCCGGACTGCGTGGGCACAGGCGTCAAGCTGACCAAGGAGCAGCGCAAGGTGTTCGACGATTCCGTGCGCGACGACGATCAAAAAGGCCGCGAGCAGAGCTTTGCCGAGCCCGAGGCGGAGGACGTGACAGATGCTGTCTGCCCGAGCTGCGAAGGCACGCGGCTGAATGCGACGGCGCGGGCGGTGCGCTTTGGCGCGGGGCTGACGCCTTTTTCCAGTCTTGTGCATGCCGGAGTGGGGGCGCTGCCAGAGCCGGCGTCTTCGCATGCGTCGGCGCCAGCCCAATCTGTGCCTGGCGCGCCGGGCAATGACCAGACCGAAGGCTGGCCCATCACCGCCATCGCCCGTCTGAGCGTGACCGACATCCGCGCCTGGGTGGAATCGCTGCAGCTCACCGGCCGCGAAGCCGGCATCGCCCGTGACCTGATTCCCGAGATCAAGAGCCGGCTCGAATTCCTCGAAGACGTGGGCCTGGGTTATCTGACGCTGGACCGGGGCGCGCCCACGCTCTCGGGCGGCGAAGCCCAGCGCATCCGGCTGGCCGCGCAGCTGGGTTCCAATTTGCAGGGCGTTTGCTATGTGCTCGACGAGCCGACCATCGGCCTGCATCCGCGTGACAACGGGATTTTGCTCAGCGCGCTGGGCAAACTCAGCGAGCGCGGCAACACGCTGGTGGTGGTGGAGCACGACGAGGACACGATACGCCGCGCCGACAACATCATCGACATCGGCCCCGGCGCCGGCAAGCGCGGCGGGCGTCTGGTGGCGCAGGGCACGGCCGCGCAGTTATCGGCCGTGCCCGAGTCGCTGACCGGGCGCTATCTGGCGCACCCGCTGATTCATCCGCTGCACCCGCGCCGTCAGACGCTGACAGGAATGGCATCGCCAGCCGGAGCTGAACCTATCGGTCTGGCAAGTGCAGCCGAATCGATATCTGGCTCCGATGTGGCTCGAACAGGCGCCACTGTCGCTGAATCGGGGGCAGATCCTGATTTCACCTTCCAGACCGCGCAAGGCGCTCCACTCGAATCGAAATTGGGCTTTGACACCGAGTCGGCGGGCGAAGCGGGCGCCACCGCTGTCGCCATAAAACCCCTGAGCAAAGCCAAGCAGGCCGCCTTGAAAGCCCAGGCCCTCAAGGCCGCAGCCGCCACGGCCAGCGCCCAGCACAACGCCGCGCCTGCCGCCGCCAGCCCTTTCACTCGATGGCTCACGGTGGTCAACGCCACGCTGCACAACCTGCAAAGCGTCAGCGTCGAAGTGCCGCTGCACCGCCTGGTGGCCGTCACCGGCGTGTCGGGCTCGGGCAAGTCCACGCTGGCGCGCGACGTGTTGCTGGCCAACGTCCAGGCCGCTGTGCTGCAGCGCGCCACCAAGGCCGGGCGCGACGCCGACGAGCGCGGCAAGCACCCGGCCTGGATCGGCTGCGAGCGCATCAAGGGTTACTGGGCCGTGGACCGCGTGCTCGAAGTGGACCAGACGCCCATCGGCAAGACGCCGCGCTCCTGCCCGGCCACCTACATCGGCTTCTGGGACACGGTGCGCAAGCTCTTTGCCGACACGCTCGAAGCGCACGCGCGCGGCTACGCGGCCGGGCGCTTCAGTTTCAACACCGGCGAAGGCCGCTGCCCGACCTGCGAAGGCGCGGGCGTGCGCACCATCGGCATGAGCTTCCTGCCCGACGTGAAAGTGCTGTGCGAAACCTGCCACGGCACCCGCTTCAACCCCGAAACCCTGGCCGTGACCTGGCGCGGCAGGAACATCGGCGAGGTGCTGAAGATGGAGGTGGACGAGGCCGTCGAGTTCTTCGCCGCCATGCCCGCCATCGCGCACCCGCTGCAGCTTTTGAAAGACGTGGGGCTGGGCTACCTGACGCTGGGCCAGCCTTCGCCCACGCTCTCGGGCGGCGAAGCCCAGCGCATCAAGCTGGTCACGGAACTGAGCAAGGTGCGCGACGACATCACCCGGCGCGGCCAGAAACCCCCGCACACCCTGTATGTGCTGGACGAGCCCACGGTGGGCCTGCACATGGCCGATGTGGAAAAGCTCATTCACGTGCTGCACCGGCTGGTGAACGGTGGGCACAGCGTGATCGTGATCGAGCATGACCTGGACGTGATCGCCGAAGCCGACTGGGTGATCGACCTGGGGCCGGATGGCGGCAATGCAGGTGGGCGCGTGGTGGCCTCGGCGCCGCCGGAGGCGGTGGTCCAACTCGGAACGCCGACCGGCGTGGCGCTCAAGAGCGTGCTGGCGCGAACCGCCTGAGTCACGGCCCAATAGAGGCCGAAAGTTCGCGAGGCAACGAATGGCTGACAGCGCAATCAAGCCTCGCCTACAGCCTGACAGGCTCAAGCATGACAGGCTTGACCGGGAGGGGGCTGAGTAAATAAGCAGGCCTAACCCATCTGGAGTCGCCATGAAAAACCGTGTTCCTGCTCTGGTGCTGTGCGCTGCGACAGCCTGCTTTCTCGCCGCCTGCGGGGGCGGCGACGATGACCCGGTGCCGACCGATGCCAACGCGCTGATCACCGTGACATCGGCATCGGTCTCGTCCCTGGACGGTGTTTACCGAAGCAGCCAGGTCGGCCTGTCGGAGGTGGACAAGGTCTATGACATCTCCCGCACCACCTGCGTGTTTTCGTTCAACAACCTGAGCAAGGTCGGCGACAGCTCGGCCACCCTGTCGGGAAAAATCTCCTACCGCGAAGGCGCCACCACGCTCAGCCGGCTGGAAGTGAGCATCAACGGGGTGGCTTATTCGTCAGGGGCGGTGGACGACAGCATGGTTGACCGCGGCAACAACCAAGTCACCTTCGGCAAGAAGGTGCTGGCTTCGGACGCGGAGGACAGCGACACGGTCGAAGTCGCTGGCTCGGTTCCCATGCGTGGCAATCGTCCGTCTGGCTGCTGATCCTGGGCGCGGACCATCGGCATTGGCGGCGCCAGCCCGAGCACAAGGAGGAGTGTGGAACATTGCCAAGATTGTCATGATCCACGACATGTTTTCTTCGCGAAAACCGCGGTCATCTTTCATGACAAACGCCACGAATGACCCGGCCTGCTGAGTGGCGTCGTGGCCCCTGCTGTCCCTTGCAGCCCCTAGAATGGCTCGTAAGGAAAAGTAAGCATGACGCCAGAAGCCAAAGCCCGCGAAAAAATAGACCAAAAACTCATGCAGGCCGGCTGGCTGGTGCAGGACTTCAAAAAGATCAACCTCAGCGCCGCTCCCGGCGTTGCGGTGCGAGAGCACCCCACCGACACCGGCCCGGCCGATTACGTGCTCTACGTCAACCGCATCGCCGTCGGCGTCATCGAGGCCAAGCGCGACGAGGCCGGCGAAAACCTCACCGCCCACGAAGCGCAGACCGAGCGCTACGCCGGCGCCACGCTCAAGTGGCGTAAAGACAAAACGCCGCTGCCTTTTTTGTTCGAGAGCACCGGCCAGATCATCCACTTCACCGACGGACGCGACCCGGCCCCGCGCGCCCGCGAAATCTTCCATTTCTTCCAGCCCGAAACCCTGGCCCAGTGGCTGGCCCAGCCCGACACGCTGCGCCGCCGCCTCAAAGCGCAGATGCCGCCGCTGCCAGCGCAAAAGCTGCGCGACTGCCAGATCAGCGCCGTCACAGGGCTGGAAAAATCGCTGGCCCAAAATAAACCCCGCGCCCTGGTCCACATGGCCACCGGCGCCGGCAAGACCTTCACCGCCATCACCGCCGTCTATCGACTGCTCAAGTTCGGCGGGGCCAGGCGCATCCTGTTCCTGGTGGACACGCGCAACCTGGGCAAGCAGGCGCATCAGGAGTTCATGGCTTACAGCCCGCCCGATGACGGGCGCAAGTTCACCGAGCTGTACAACGTGCAGCGCCTGGCCAGCAGCGCAGTGGACCCGCACGCCCAGGTGGTAATTTCCACCATCCAGCGCATGTACTGCGTGCTCTCGGGCGAGCCGATGGACGACTCGGCCGAAGACCTGTCCCTCAACGAAGTGCAGCAAAGCCCCAGCCAGGCCAAGCGCGTGGCCTACAGCGCCGCGCTGCCCATCGAAACTTTTGACTTCATCGTCATCGACGAATGCCACCGCAGCATCTACAACATCTGGAAGCAGGTGCTGGACTATTACGATGCTTTTTTGATCGGCCTGACCGCCACGCCCGACAAGCGCACCTACGGTTTTTTCAGCGAGAACATCGTGGCCGAATACAGCTACGAGCAATCGGTGGTAGACGGCGTCAACGTCGGTTATGACGTGTTTTTAATTGAGACCGACATCACCAAAAGAGGCGCCGAACTCCAGGCCAAAGAGTGGGTGGACCACCGCGACCGCCAGACGCGCAAAAAGCGCTGGCAGGAAACCGAAGAAGACAGGCCCTACACCGGCAAGGAGCTGGACCGCTCCGTGGTCAACCCCAGCCAGATCCGGCAGGTGATCCAGGCCATGAAGACGGCGATTGAAACGCACATCTTCCCGCAGCGCCAGGAAACGCCCAAGACCCTGATCTTCGCCAAGACCGACAGCCACGCCGACGACATCATCCAGACGGTGCGCGAGGTCTATGGCCAGGGCAACGCCTTTTGCAAGAAAGTCACCTACCGCACCGAAGGCGACCCGGACGCCATCCTGAGCGACTTTCGCAACGAGTTCAACCCGCGCATCGCCGTTACCGTGGACATGATCGCCACCGGCACCGACGTGAAGCCGCTGGAAGTGCTGCTGTTCATGCGCGACGTGCGCTCGCGCGGCTACTACGAGCAAATGAAAGGCCGGGGCGTGCGCAGCCTGGACGCGGCCAGCCTGCAGCGCGTGAGCAACAGCGCCAGCGGCGCGAAAGACCGCTTTGTGCTGATCGACGCCGTGGGCGTGGAGGCATCCCTGAAAACCGACAGCCGCCCGCTGGAGAAAAAGCCCGGCATGGCGCTCAAGGACTTGCTGCAAGGCGTCGCCCTGGGCCACCGCGACGACGACACGCTGCTGAGCTTGGCCAGCCGCCTGGTGCGCCTGGCCAAGCAGCTCGACGACAAGGCCTTGAAACGCATCGAAAAAGCCAGCGGCGGCGCCAGCGTGGGCGAACTCGGCCGGGCGCTGGTGAGCGCGCTGGACCCGGACCAGATCGTGAAGCAGGCTCTGGCGACCGCGCAAGCGCAGGGCATCACCCGCAGCGAAGACAGCTTGATGCCCGAGGAAATCGCCCAGGCCCGCGCCCAGCGCGTGGCCAGCGCCTGCCAGCCGTTCGACGCGCCCGCGCTGCGCGAGGAAATCGAAAACGCCCGGCGCGAGCGCGAGCAGCTCATCGACCACATCAACCTCGACCAGGTCACCTTCAGCGGCTACGGCGAGCAGGCGCACGCCCAGGCCGAAAAAGTCATCCAGACCTTTGCCGACTACATTCAAAAGCACAAGGACGAGATCGCGGCGCTGGCGTTTTTCTACCAGCAGCCCTACGCCCGGCGCGCGCTGACGCTGGAGATGATCGAGGAACTGCACGAGCACCTGAGCCGTCCGCCGCTGATGCTGACGACCGAAAGGCTCTGGAGCGCCTACGCCCGCGTCAAGGCCAGCCAGGTCAGGGCAGCGGACGCCAAGCACCAGCTCATCGACCTGGTGGCGCTGGTGCGCTTTGCCATCGGGCTGCAGGGTGCGGATGCCGACAAGCTGGAGCTGCGCCTCTTTGCCGATCAGGTCAACCTGCGCTTTCAGGACTGGATCTTCCGCCACAACGCCCAGGCGCCTACCGCCTTCACGCCCGAGCAGACCGCCTGGCTGCGCCTGATGAAAGACCACATCGCCGCCAGCGGCTGCATCACCCGCAGCGATTTCGACTACGCCGCGCTGGCCGCCCAGGGCGGGCTGCAAAAGGTCTGGGGCGTGTTCGGCAGCAGGCTGGACGCACTGATGGACGAGATGAACGAGGCGCTGGTAGCGTGATGTTGCAAACTTTCGTCGAATATTTTTATTCGACGAATAAATGCAACATAATTCACCCACCATGCGCAGCAACACCCACACCCAACGCGCCCTCGACCAGCTTCAGCTGAAGGGCATGCTGTGCCCCAGCGACCTGAGCGGCGCAGGCATTGCGCGCATGGCGCTGACCCGGCTCACGGCCAGCGGCCAGCTCGAAAAAGTCGGGCGCGGCTTGTACCGCCTCCCGAATGCCGGCGCTTCGGAACACGAAAGCCTGATTACCATCGCGGCCAGGGCGCCGCAAGCGGTGTTTTGTCTGCTCACGGCCTTGCAGTTCCACGGACTGACCACCGAGCTGCCGCGCCAGGTCTGGATTGCGATGCCGCGTGGCAGCCATGCGCCCAGAATCGACTATCCGCCTGTGAAGATGCTTCAGTTTACTGGCGACGCTTATGGCGCAGGCATCGAACTCTTCGAGCGTGATCAGATGCCGATCCGGGTGTACGGCGTGGCCAAGACCGTTGCCGACTGCTTCAAGCACCGCAACAAGATCGGCCTGGATGTGGCCCTGGACGCCCTCAAAGACGCCCGAGCGCAGGGCAAAGCCTCGGCGGACGAGCTGTGGCATTTCGCCAAAATCTGCCGCGTGGCCAACGTGATGCGGCCTTACATGGAGGCCATCCAGTGAGCAAGAACCTGGCGGCTTCGGTGCGGGCGCGGCTGCTCAATCTGGCCAAGGCCGAAGGGTCCGATTTCAACGGCGTGCTGGTGCGTTATGCCTTGGAGCGTTTGCTGTACCGCCTCAGCCAGTCGGCGCATGCGGATCGGTTTTTGCTTAAAGGTGCCATGCTGTTCGCGCTCTGGTATGACATGCCGCACCGGCCTACGCGGGACATGGACCTGCTCGGTTTCGGCTCCAGCGAGCTGGACGCCATCGGCCAGAACTTTCGCGACATGGCGGCCATCGCCGTGGCTGACGGCATCGTCTTCGACCCGGACAGCGTCAGCGTGCAGGAAATTCGCAAGGAGGCGGGCTATGCGGGCGCCAGGGTGCATATCGCGGGCGAGCTGGCTGGTGCGCGCTGCAGGGTGCAGGTGGATATCGGCTTTGGCGACGCGGTGACACCGGGGCCGGTGCGCGCGGTGTACCCGGTGCTGATGCCCGATTTTCCCGCCCCGGCGCTGCAAACCTACCCGGTGTACACCGTCGTGGCCGAGAAACTGCATGCGATGGCCTTGCTGGGCATGACGAACACGCGGCTGAAGGATTACCTGGATTTGTTCATCATCCTGGAGCGCGAAACGCTGGAGCCCGCTGTTTTGGCCAGCGCCATTGCCGCCACCTTCAAGCGCCGCGCCATGGCTGTCCCTACTCAACTGCCCAGCGGGCTGAGCGATGAGTTTGCCAACGATGCGTCGCGTCAGGCCTTGTGGCGGGCGTTCCTGAAAAAGAACCAGCTGGCGGCGCTGCCGCTGCCGGAGCTTGTCGCCATGCTGCGCGCTGCGCTGGAGCCGGCATTGCGGCAAGCGGCCTTGCTGGCGTGAGCTGACCTTTCCAAGACGAAAATGATGCCAAACGCCTCAGCGCTGAGTGTGGGGCTGGCGAATCAATGACAACCAAGGCAAGACGTGATGAATGAGATGAATTGGGCGGTGGCGGTGTGAGCGATAACAATCTTTTGGTATCACTTGCGGACATCGCTTATGAGCCGGTTGCGCAGGCTGGGCCGCAGGGGCACGATGAATTTGTCTATGTCGATATTGGCAGCATTGACCGAGATTCAAAGGCAATTGTGGATGCCAAAACAATGCCGGCAGCCAAAGCGCCAAGTCGTGCAAAACAACACCTGAAAACGGGTGATGTGCTTGTTTCCATGACCCGGCCTAACTTGAATGCTGTCGCCATCGTTCCCGAATCACTGGATGAGGCCATAGGGTCAACCGGGTTTCATGTGTTGCGCTCAAAGTGGGTGGTTCCGCAATTTTTGTTTTGTCTGGTGCAGTCCCAGCAGTTTGTCGATGCCATGTGTGATGTCGTGCAAGGCGCGCTGTACCCGGCCGTTCGTCCTGCTGACATTGGCGCGTTCAAATTCCGTTTGCCAGCGCGAGCCGAGCAGATCCGCATCGTCGAAAAGCTCGAAGAACTGCTGTCCGGTCTCGACGCGGGCGTGGCCGAACTCAAGGCGGCGCAGAAAAAGCTGGCGCAGTACCGCCAGTCGCTGCTCAAGGCGGCGGTGGAGGGCGCGCTGACGGCTCAGTGGCGCAAGAGCCAGCCCGCCGAGCCTCTGGAGTCCGGGGCGGCGCTGCTGGCGCGCATCCTCGCCGAGCGCCGCAGCCGCTGGGAAACCCGCCAGCTCGCCAAGTTCAAGGCGCAAGGCAAAACCCCGCCCAAGGACTGGCAAGCCAAATACCCCGAGCCCGTGGCACCGGATACCGCCGGGCTGCATGAGTTGCCGCAGGGCTGGGTTTGGGCGAGTTTGGATCGCCTGATTGATGAGGGTCCGCAAAACGGGCTTTATCTGCCTGCCACGCGCTATGGGCATGGTTGTCCTATTTTGAGAATTGATGATTTTCAGATTGGGTGGGTGCGCTCCCGCGATGATCTGAATTTGGTGGATGCCGATGTGGAAACGGTGGCGACTTATGCGCTACAGGCGGGAGATATTGTCATCAATCGGGTCAACAGCATGACGCACCTTGGTAAGTCGCTGGTAGTTGGGGAGTCGTTGGATGGTGTTGTGTTTGAGTCGAACATGATGCGTTCCCGGCTTTCGCCTGCAATTGATATCGAATATGTCGGGCTTTATTTGGGTTCTGAGGTGGGGCGTAAGCGCTTGACCCAAGATGCGAAGTGGGCCGTGAATCAGGCCAGTATCAATCAGCAGGATGTTAAAAAAACTCCGATTCCCGTTCCTCCATTTTTCGAGCAACAGAAAATTTCTAGTCTCGTAATCAGCCTTCTTGCTGCTACCGACGCGCAACAAATCGCGATCACGCACAGCCTCAAACAATCCGCCGCCCAGCGCAAAAACATCCTGCAAGCCGCTTTCTCCGGCCAGCTTGTCCCGCAAGACCCGGCCGACGAGCCGGCCAGCGCGCTGCTGGCGCGCATCCGCGCCGAGCGGGCCGAACGCGACAAAAGCCCCAAGGCCCGCAAACCCCGCGCTGCAAAGGAGCCGGCATGAGCAAGCGCAAAGAATCCGACGCTGCGCTGAGCGCCGCCACTGCGTCGCAGGGCACCGCGCCCTTGCTGTCGGAACTGCGCCAGCTGATTGACGAGGCGCGCCGTTCAGCGGTGGTGGCGGTCAATGCCAGCCTGACGCTGTTGTACTGGCGCGTCGGGCAGCGCATCCGCGCCGAGGTGCTGGGCGGGCAGCGGGCCGGCTATGGCGAGCAGCTTGTCTCCACGGTGTCGCGACAATTGAGCGTGGAGTTTGGCCGCAGTTTCAATGAGAAGAACTTGCGCCGGATGGTGCAGTTTGCCGAGGTGTTTGGCGATGAGTCAATTGTCGTATCGCTGGCACGACAATTGAGCTGGACGCATTTTCTGGTGCTGATCCCTTTGAAAGACCCGCTGGCCCGCGACTTTTACGCGCAAATGTGCCGCATCGAGCGCTGGAGCGTGCGCACCCTGCGCGAGCGCGTCGGCTCCATGCTGTTCGAGCGCACGGCGCTGTCGCAAAAGCCCGAGGAGCTGATCCGGCTGGAGCTGGACGCGCTGCACGCCCAGGGCGAGGTCACCTCGCCGCTGCTGCTCAAAGACCCGTATGTGCTCGATTTTCTGGGGCTGCAGGACCGCTATCTGGAAAAAGACCTGGAAGACGCCATCCTGCGCGAGCTGGAGCAGTTTTTGCTGGAACTGGGCGCTGGTTTTTCCTTTGTCGCCCGGCAACGGCGCATCCAGCTCGACAGCGACGATTTTTATATCGACCTGCTGTTCTACAACCGCAAGCTGCGCCGCCTGGTGGCCATTGACCTCAAGCTGGGCGACTTCAAGGCCGAGTACAAAGGCCAGATGGAGCTGTACCTGCGCTGGCTGGCGAAATACGACCAGGAGCCGGGCGACCAGCCGCCGCTGGGCATCATCCTTTGCACCGGCAAGAAGCACGAGCAGATCGAACTGCTGGAGTTGGATAAGTCCGGGATTCACGTCGCCCAATACCTGACCGTGCTGCCCCCGCGCGAAGTCTTCGCGCAAAAAATCCATGACGCCTTGGCGCAGGCACAGGCGCGGCTGGCAGGGAAAAGTGTGTTGGATGCACAGCCAAAGTCTGATCAGGGGACTTGATCGCGCCCATAAAACACCATCACAACGCACGAAGAAGCGCATATGAACACCTTCTCCCTCATCCAGAAAGCCTGGAATTTTTGCCACACCCTGCGTAACGGCGGGATGGGCTACGTGCTAATGACACGCAACCGATTTGAATGACTGAATCATGGAACCTTATATTCCTCAAGCCTTGCCTTTAGCCGGGCTGGACTTCGCCCGTCTGATCGGCCACATCGGTCCGGCCAATGCTGCGCTGGCGCGTTACGACGGTCTGCTCCAGAGTGTGATTAATCCAAGTGTGATGTTGTCGCCACTGACCAACCGCGAAGCTGTGCTGTCGTCCAGGATTGAGGGCACGCAGGCGACGGTGGATGAGGTTCTGGAGTTTGAAGCCGGTCTCGACTTTGAGGACGAGAAGAAGAAAGACATTCAGGAGATCGTCAATTACCGCAAGACGCTGCTGATCGCCTCCGAGTATTTGACGGATCGGCCTATTACGCTGTCGCTGGTGCGCCAGATGCATGCGGTGTTGATGGACAGTGTGCGCGGCGCCAACAAAACCCCCGGTGAGTTTCGGCGGGACCAGAACTGGATTGGTCCGGCAGGCTGCACGATGGAGCAGGCGAGTTTTGTGCCGCCGTCGCCCTTGCAACTGCTGGACCATTTGCAGGAATGGGAGGCTTATGCGGGCAGCGCGGATTTCGATTTGCTGGTGCAGGTAGCCGTCGTGCATGCCCAGTTTGAGCTGATTCACCCGTTCAAGGATGGCAATGGACGGATTGGCCGCTTGCTGATCCCGCTGTTTTTGTATGGCAAGCATGCGCTGGCCAGTCCCATGTT
Organism: Pseudomonadota bacterium; assembly: GCA_030855235.1. Taxonomy (GTDB): domain Bacteria; phylum Pseudomonadota; class Gammaproteobacteria; order Burkholderiales; family Burkholderiaceae_C; genus Polaromonas. The sequence continues at coordinate 332,053 of JALYRU010000001.1, read as the reverse complement.
CTATCTGAGTGAGTACCTGGAGGCTAACCGCGAGCTTTATTACGCTCGCTTGCAGGGCATCAGCCGAGAGGGTGACTGGACGAGCTGGATTGTGTTTTTTCTGGAGGGCATCACCCAGCAAGCGACGGCCAATACGCAGCGAGTGCGTGAAATTTTGGCCTTGTATGACCGAATGAAGTTGCAAATCACCGAACTGACGCGGTCACAGCACGCGATTACGGTACTTGACGCCTTGTTTGATCGGCCCATTTTTCAATCGAATGACTTCGTGCAGCGCTCAGGCATCCCGAAGCAGACGGCTCTGCCATTCTTGCGCAAGCTGCGGGATGCGGGCGTGCTCCATTCCTTGCGGGAGAACAGCGGCCGCCGCTCCGCCATCTTGGCGTTTCGGGAGCTGTTGAACTGCGCAGAAGGCCGACAAGTGATTTGAGTCCAATCGGGCATACACAAAACGTGTTGTGTATTGAATTTGAGATATCTCAATACACAAAATTCGTAGCAACGCACAAAGACGAGCCTCATGAACACCTCCTCCCTCATCCAGAAAGTCTGGAATTTCTGCCACACCCTGCGCGACGATGGCGTCGGCTATGGCGACTACCTGGAGCAGCTCACCTATCTGCTCTTCCTGAAAATGGCGCACGAGTACGCGCAGGAGCCCTACAACCGCGACACGCACATCCCCAAGGGCTACGACTGGCCGCACCTCAAAACCAAGGTGGGCGAGCCGCTCGAAGCGCAGTACCTGGCCACGCTGCACAAGCTCGGGAGCGAGCCGGGCATGCTGGGTGCGATCTTCTTCAAGGCGCAAAACAAGATTCAGGACCCGGCCAAGCTCTCGCGTCTGGTGCAGCTGATCGACGCCGAGAGCTGGGTGGGCATGGACGCCGACACCAAGGGAGACCTGTACGAAGGCCTGCTGCAAAAGAACGCCGAAGACACCAAGAGCGGCGCGGGCCAGTACTTCACGCCGCGCGCGCTGATCCAGGCGATGGTGGAATGCGTGCGCCCGCAGCCGATGAAGACCATTGCCGATCCGGCCTGCGGCACGGGCGGCTTTTTTCTCGGCGCGCAGCAGTGGCTGTTGGCGCAGAACCTCAACCGCAAGGAGGCCGAGTTCCTGCGCAACCAGACTTTTCACGGCAATGAGATCGTCGCGGGCACGCGTCGCATGTGCCTGATGAACCTGTTCTTGCACAACATCGGCGACTTGACGGGCGAACCCAAGGTGGACCGGGCCGATGCCTTGATTGCCGACCCCGGCCTGCGCTTTGACTATGTGCTGGCCAATCCGCCCTTCGGCAAGAAAAGCAGCATGACCATCTCCAACGCCGAGGGCGAGGAGGACCGCGACGCGCTGACTTATGAACGCCAGGATTTTTGGGAAACCACGTCGAACAAGCAGCTCAATTTTCTGCAGCACATCGTCACCATCCTCAAGCACACCGGCCAGGCGGCGGTGGTGCTGCCGGACAACGTGTTGTTCGAAGGCGGCGCGGGCGAGAAAATCCGCCGCAAGCTGCTCCAGACCTGCGACGTGCACACCGTGCTGCGCCTGCCGACGGGCATTTTTTATGCGCAGGGCGTGAAGGCGAACGTGGTGTTTTTCGACGCCAAGCCCAAGGATGGCCAGGTGCATACCAAGGATGTGTGGTTTTACGACCTGCGCACCAACAAGCATTTCACGCTGAAGACCCGCCCGCTGAAAACAGAGGATCTGCGCGATTTCATCGACTGCTACCACCCGCAAAACCGCCACCAGCGCACCGAGACCGAGCGCTTCAAGTTCTACCCCTACGCCGATTTGATGGCCCGTGACAAGGCCAGCCTGGACATCTTCTGGCTCAAGGATGACAGCTTGGACAAGCTCGATGACCTGCCGCCGCCGGACGTGTTGCAGCAGGAAATCATCGAGCACCTGGAAGCGGCGCTGGCGGCTTTTCGGGATGTGGCGGCGGGTTTGCCGGCCAGCGCGGGGGCGGGCTCGGTGTAGTTCGGCGCACTGGCTGGGTTCAAAGCGCTGCGCCAGCGGTGGTCTGTTGAATTAGCGACATGTTCAAAGATGTGTTCAATGGTGTTGAAATTCCTCGTGGCTGAACTGTTTTGCTATTGAATCAATAGCTGACATTGCCGCTTGGGCTTGAACATTCCCCTGAAAAAGCAGATTGAACCTCCCACAGCCTGATACGAATCCAATTGCAACTCATGCCCTTGCGGCTGATCCGTGCACCTTCCTTGAGGCAAGCTGATGGCTCCGGGTGATGGCCCGTATTTCAGGAGCTATGTTTTCTCATGCAACGCCGCTTTCTTGTGCACGCTTGCGCCGCCCTGGTTGCCTCTTCTGCCTTGACGGCGGTTGCGGGCGTCCATGCGGCGCAGGCGCCAAGCCGCTCGGCTGCCCGGTTTCCTTCCCGGCCGATCCGGCTGGTGATTGCGTTTCCTGCCGGCGGTCCGACCGATGCGAGCGTGCGCACGCTGGCGGCCAATGCGGCCCACATCCTGGGTCAGCCGGTGATCGTGGACAACCGGCCCGGCGCGGGCGGCAGCTTGCCGCTGGAGCAGATGCACACCGCGCTGGCCGACGGCTACACCCTAGCGCAAATTCCGGTCAGCGTGTTCCGCCCGCCCTCGCGCGATGCCAAAAGCCATGAAGCGGTGGGCCAGGAGCTGGTTCCCGTGATCAATGTCACCGGCTACGCGCTGGGCATGGTCCTGTCGCCCGATTCACCGCTGATGGGCTGGACGAATTTTGTCGCCTGGGCCAGAGCCGGTCTGGGCCGGCTGGCCTACGGACCCGGCAGTCCGCCCTTGTCGCTGGAGCTGATGGCCGAAAAACTGCGTCTGCGTCTGCGTGTGCAGCAGCAGCTCTTGCAGGGCAACGCCAGCCGCTCCGGCACGCCGCTCGCATGGCGCGGCGACGAGGACACGGGAAGCCAGGAGGCGTTTTCGGCCGGGTTGCCAACGCTCAAGGATCTGGGCCTGGGGCTGATCCAGAACGAGCCTTTCGGCATCGCCGCGCCGCGTGGCACGCCGCCGGCCGTGGTCCAGCGGCTGCATGACGCCTTCAAAAAAGCCATGGCGCAGGACAACTTCAAGCGCACCTTGCGCGACTGAAACCACCCGGCACCAGCCCAAGGCCGGGGCCGCTTCAGGCCCTGGCACTGGCGCGCACGCGCGTGTTCGGTACAATGGCGCCTCTCCTGAGGAGCGTTGCAACCCACGGCATGTGGTCTAGGCTCAGGACTTCTCGCTTGCAACCACGCTCACCCGCATGTGCCTTGACGCCGGGTGAGTCAACATTCCTCGACTTTCCCGCCCCAGGGCCAGCCCGTGGCTTTTAGCCCTTGTTTGACCTTAGACCTTTGGAGATGCCCCATGAATGCTGTCCTGAAAACCGCCCCGACCCCTGACTACGTGATTGCCGACCTGGCGCTGGCCGCCTGGGGTCGCAAGGAACTGAAAATCGCCGAGACCGAGATGCCCGGCCTGATGGCGATCCGCCAGGAATTCGCCGACGCCCAGCCCCTCAAAGGCGCGCGCATCACCGGCTCGCTGCACATGACGATCCAGACCGGCGTGCTGATCGAGACGCTGCAGGCGCTCGGCGCGCAGGTGCGCTGGGCCTCATGCAACATTTTCTCGACGCAGGACCATGCCGCCGCCGCGATTGCCGCCACCGGCACGCCAGTCTTTGCCATCAAGGGCGAGACCCTGGCCGATTACTGGGACTACACCCACCGCATCTTTGAATTCACCGGCGCCAGGGACACGCCCGAAGAAGGCCCGAACATGATCCTGGACGACGGCGGCGACGCCACGCTCCTGATGCACCTGGGCGCCCAGGCCGAAACCGACCCGAGCCTGATCTCCCAGCCCGGCAGCGAGGAAGAAACCTGCCTGTTCAACGCCATCAAGGCCAAGCTGGCGCAGGACCCGACCTGGTACAGCCGCCGCCTGAAGAACATCGTCGGCGTGACGGAAGAAACCACCACCGGCGTGCTGCGCCTGAACGAAATGTCGGCCAAGGGCACGCTGGCCCTGCGCGCCATCAACGTCAACGACTCGGTGACCAAGTCGAAATTCGACAACCTGTACGGTTGCCGCGAGTCGCTGGTCGATGGCATCAAGCGCGCCACCGACGTGATGATTGCCGGCAAGGTCGCCGTGGTGGCCGGTTACGGCGACGTAGGCAAGGGCTGCGCCCAGGCTTTGCGCGCACTCTCGGCCCAGGTCTGGGTCACGGAAATCGACCCGATCAACGCGCTGCAGGCGGCGATGGAAGGCTTCAAGGTCGTGACCATGGAGTACGCGGCCGACAAGTGCGACATCTTTGTCTCGGCCACCGGCAACAAGAACGTCATCACCTACGCCCACATGGCGGCGATGAAGGACCAGGCCATCGTTTGCAACATCGGCCATTTTGACAACGAAATCGATGTCGCCTCGCTGGAAAGCTGCACCTGGGAAGAGATCAAGCCGCAGGTCGATCATGTGATCTTCCCGGACGGCAAGCGCATCATCCTGCTGGCCAAGGGCCGCCTTGTGAACCTGGGCTGCGGCACTGGCCACCCGAGTTTCGTCATGTCGTCGAGCTTTGCGAACCAGACGATTGCGCAGATCGAGCTGTTCACCAAGCAGGACGAATACGACGCTGGCAAGGTCTACGTGCTGCCCAAGCACCTCGATGAAAAGGTCGCCCGCCTGCACCTGAAAAAGGTTGGCGCGATGCTGAGCGAGTTGAGCGACGAGCAGGCCGCGTATATTGGCGTGTCCAAGGCCGGTCCTTACAAGGCCGACAGCTACCGCTATTGAAAACTTGGTATCTTCTGCCTGAAGCGTCGCGGGGCTGAGTCGCGTGGCGCGAAGGTGCAAACTCCGGTTTCCTGGCCCGAGTTGGCCGCCAGCGCCTGGCTAGTACAGGCGCTGGCAGCGATCAAAATAATGGTTATTTACCCGGAAAAAAAGCCCCCGTTGATGCGGGGGCGTTCCGGCCGACGAATGCAGCCTTGACGTTGCTGGAGCTTTATGCGCGCTGATTTATTCCTTGTTGAGCACGGCCATGCCACCACCCGTTCCCAGGCCCAGCGCCTGATTGCTGCGGGCGTGCAGTGGCGCGTCGATGAAGCCGTGGCCTGGAAAAAGGTCGCCAAGAACGGCGACGAGATTCCCCCTAACGCCGAGCTGCAGGTGCTCGACACCACCGAAGCCAAATACATCTCGCGCGGCGGCTTGAAGCTCGAAGGCGCGCTGAAAAGCACCGGCCTGAGCGTGGCCGGCCTGCGCTGCCTCGATGTCGGCCAGTCCACGGGCGGTTTCACCGACTGCCTGCTGCAGCACGGCGCGGTGCAGGTCGTGGGCGTCGATGTGGGCCACGGCCAGTTGCATGACAGCCTGCGCACCGACGCGCGCGTGATTTGCATCGAAGGCGTGAATGCCCGCTCGCTGACCGCCGACGATCTGGTGGAACACTACCGCCGCACCTTGTTGGGCGAAGACGAGGGCGACGAGCCGCAGTACGGCAGCTACGCCTTCAGCGGCGATGACGAAGACGACGAAGACGGCCAAGCCTTCGAAGACGACGAAGAAGCCGACGACGACACCGACGACGGCGCCGACTCCGGGGACGACACCGACGGCTTCAGCCCGGTGTTTGACTTCCTCACCGGCGACCTGTCCTTCATCTCGCTGACGCTGGTGCTGCCGGCCGTGGTGCGCCTGCTTAAAGCCGAGGGCCATCTGCTGATGCTGGTCAAGCCCCAGTTCGAGCTGCAGCCGGGCCAGATCGGCAAGGGCGGCATCGTGCGCGATGCGGCGCATTTCGAGTTTGTCGAAAAGCGCCTGCGCGACGCCTGCGCCGCCCTGGGGCTGGAGGTCAAGGCCTGGCTGGACTCGCCCATTGCCGGCGGCGACGGCAACCGCGAGTTCTTCATCCACGCGCAAAAAGGCCTGCAAGCCGTCGGCGAAGACCAGCCGCTGGCCGCCGCGCCGGTGCGCAAAGGCGCCAAGCGCGTGCCGCGCAGCGAGTTGCGCGCCTCGCGCGAGCCGCATGAGGACTCGGAAGCCGCTGAAGCCGCCCATGCCGGCCAGCATGGCCCGGCCAAGCGCCGTGCTAAAAAGACAGATGACAACTGAAGAACGACAAAGGTCCGCGATGCATATTCCGTTCAGTTTTGAATTCTTCCCGCCAAAGACCCCCGAAGGCGCCGACAAGCTGCGCGCCACGCGCCAGGCGCTGTACGCGCACCAGCCCGAGTTCTGCTCGGTGACTTTTGGCGCGGGCGGCTCGACGCAGGAAGGCACGTTTGGCACCGTCAAGGAAATCCTGGAGGAGGGCGCTGCCGCCGCCTGCCACTTTTCCTGCGTCGGCGCGACCAAGACCACGGTGCGCCAGCAGCTCGCCACCCTTCAATCCATGGGCGTCAGGCGCCTGGTGGCCCTGCGCGGCGACCTGCCCAGCGGCTACGGCATGGGCGGCGAGTTTCACTATGCCAGCGACCTGGTGGCCTTCATCCGCGCCGAGACGGGCGACGCCTTTCACATCGAAGTAGCTGCCTATCCGGAGATTCACCCGCAGGCCAGATCGGCCGAGGCCGACCTGCAGGCCTTTGCCACCAAGGTCCGCGCCGGGGCCAATTCGGCCATCACCCAGTATTTCTTCAACGCCGACGCCTACTTTCGCTTTGTCGAGGACGCCCAGCGCCTGGGCGTTGACGTGCCGGTGGTGCCCGGCATCATGCCCATCACCAGCTCGACGCAGCTGATGCGCTTTTCGGACGCCTGCGGCGCCGAGATTCCGCGCTGGATCCGGCTGCGCCTGCAGGGTTTTACCGACGACACGGCGTCCATCAAAAGCTTTGGGCTCGATGTGATCACCGCGCTGTGCGAGCAGTTGCGCACCGGCGGCGTGCCCGCCATCCATTTCTACACCATGAACCAGGCGGGTGCGACGAGCGAGATCATTCGCCGCCTGAAGCCGCTCTGATGGGGGGCTTTGTCTGCCTGCGCAAGGGCCTGCTCAAGAATGTGCTGGCGGCCAGCGTGCTGACGCTGCTGGCGGGCTGCACGACCTTGCCTGCAGCGCCGCGCGCGTCGCCCGTGCCCGCACCAGCGTCGCAGCCGGCGGCGCAAATGCCGTTCCCGCCATCCTCGGCCCCTTCCCCTGAGGCCGTCGCCGAGCCGCCAGCCGACGGGGCGGCGCAGTCTTCAGCCTCGCCATCGCGCCTGGCCGCTTTCACCCGGCGCCTGCTCGGCAAGCGTGCAGCGCCTGTTGCCCAGCCTGCCGAGCCTGTTGCGGTCGCGCAAGCTGAGCAGCCGAAGCCCGAAAAAGCGGTCGATGAAAAATACCGGCTGACCGGTGAAGCGGCGCTGGAGCTTGAGCGCGGCCATGCGTCCTGGTACGGCTCGCGGTTTCATGGCCGGCGCACCGCCAGCGGCGAAACCTACGACAAGTACGCCCTCACGGCGGCCCACAAGACCCTGCCTTTCGGCACCATCGTTCGGGTGCGCAGCCTGACACTGGGCCGGGAAGTCAATGTGCGCATCAACGACCGGGGGCCGTTTGCGCCGGGCCGCGTGATTGACGTGAGCGAGGCCGCAGCCGAAGCGCTGGGCCTGACCTCAGCCGGTGTGGCCCGTGTATCGCTGAACGTGGCAGACTCGGCCAGCGAGGACGCCCCGGCGTCCCGGCCGGGCAAGAAGACCCGTGCCAGCGCAGCCGCGAGCAAGCGCAGCGTGTCCCGCGACAAGCGCGGCGCGTCTGCTTCTGCGGCCAAGCGCAGCGCACCCGCCGCCAAGCGCAGCGCACCCGCCGCCAAGCGCAAGGCACCCGCCGCCAAGCGCAAGGCACCCGCCGCCAAGCGCAAGGCACCCGCCGCCAAGCGACGCTGAAGGTTGCGGGCCGGGCCAGATCCCAGGCGGCTTGGCCCCGTCCTTTATCACCGATAGGCTGAGTTTTTGACCGCCTGGCATTTTGACCATCCTCACGGACAGGTCAAGCCAGCCGGCCAGCGCGGATGTGAGTGACTTACTAGAATTTCAGGAATTACTGAAACTTCAAGAAACTCAACCATGAATCTTGCTCCCCTGACCCAGCGTTTTGTCCTGCATTTCGGCGAGATGGGCAGCCGCTGGGGCATCAACCGCACCGTGGGACAGATCTACGCGCTGCTCTACGTCTCGCCGCGCGCCCTCAATGCCGACGACATCGCCGAGGCGCTGGCGTTCTCGCGCTCCAACGTCAGCATGGGCCTGAAGGAGTTGCAGTCGTGGAACCTGGTGCGGCTGCAGCACCTGCCGGGCGACCGGCGCGAGTACTTCCAGGCGCCCGAGGATGTCTGGGCGATTTTCCGCACCCTGGCCGAAGAGCGCCGCAAGCGCGAGATCGACCCGACGCTCTCGATGCTGCGCGATGCGCTGATGGAGCAGGCCTCGGGCGCGGACGACCAGCACGCCCAGGAACGCATGAAGCAGATGCACGAGCTGATCGAGCTGATGACCGGCTGGCTGGTCGATGTGCAAAAAATGGACTCCAGCACGCTCATCAGCCTGATGAAGATGGGCGCCAAGGTGCAAAAGCTGCTGGAAGTGAAAAACAAGGTGGCCGGCACCATGAAAGCCGGATTCACGGGCCGCGCGCCGGCTGCTCCCCCGGCTATTACTCCGGCGCTGGAAACCTCACCGGCCGATCTGGCCGATGAACCAAGGAGTTGAGCATGGACGGACTCGATGCATTCCTGCTGGCGCGGCTGCAGTTTGCCGCCAACATGACGTTTCACATCCTGTTTCCCACCATCAGCATCTCGCTGGGCTGGGTGCTGCTGTTCTTCAAGCTGCGCTTTGTGAAGACCGGGCAGCAGCACTGGATGGACGCCTATCAATTCTGGGTGAAGATTTTTGCGCTGACCTTTGCGCTGGGCGTGGTCAGCGGCATCACCATGAGTTTTCAGTTTGGCACCAACTGGCCGGGCTTCATGGAGAAAGTGGGCAACATCGCCGGGCCGCTGCTGGCCTACGAAGTGCTGACCGCCTTTTTCCTCGAAGCGACCATGCTGGGCGTGATGCTGTTCGGGCGCAAGCGCGTCAGTGAAAGAGTTCACACCTTTGCCACGCTGCTGGTGGCCGGCGGCACCACGCTGTCGGCCTTCTGGATTCTGGCGCTGAACTCGTGGATGCACACGCCCGCCGGTTTTGAAATGATCAACGGCCAGGCGCATGTGACGAGCTGGCTCCAAGTGATCTTCAACCCGTCGTTTCCCTACCGCTTCACGCACATGATGCTGGCCTCGGGGCTGACGGTGGCCTTTCTGGTGGCAGGCGTATCCAGCTACCGCTGGCTGCGGGGCGAGCGCGGCGCCGAAGTCATGGCCAGCCTGAAAACCGGCGTTTATCTGGCCGCCATCCTGATTCCGCTGCAGATTCTGGCGGGCGACTTCCATGGCCTGAACACGCTGGAGCACCAGCCGGCCAAGCTGGCCGCGATGGAAGGCATCTGGGAAACCCAGAAAGGCGTGCCCGCCGTGCTGTTTGCGCTGCCGGATGAAGAGGCGCGGGAAAACCGCTACGAAATCGCCATCCCCAAGCTGGCCTCGCTCTACCTCACGCACAGCCTGGACGGCGAGGTCAAGGGCCTGAATGATTTCGAGGGAAAGCATCCGCCCGTCGCGCCGGTGTTCTGGGCTTTTCGCATCATGGTGGGCGTGGGGATGCTGATGCTGCTGGTCAGCTGGTCCAGCGTGCTGCAGCTGGCGCCGTGGAAGAAGGGGGCGCCGCGGAACCTGACCGTCTGGCACGCCCGGGCGCTGGTGGCGATGACCTTTGCCGGCTGGGTGGCGCTGATCGCCGGCTGGTACCTGACCGAGATCGGCCGCCAGCCCTGGCTGGTGTCCGGCATCCTGACCAGCGCCGATGCGGCCTCCAGCGTGCCGGCGCCCCGGATTGCGCTGACGCTGGCGCTGTACCTGACGCTCTATGCCGCGCTGCTGACGGCTTACGTTTCGGTGGTGTTTTACCTGGCGCGCCACAGAACGCATGCCGACACGCCCCTGGACGCCGGCATGGAGGACACGCTCAATGCGCTCAATTACCCGGAGCGCGCAGCCAGCCAGAAAGTCAAACCCGCAGGAGCCTCCCATGCTTGAGCTTGCCCCCGACCTGAGCCAAGCCGCCGGCTGGATGCCGATGGTGTTTCTGGGTGTGATGGGGCTGGCGATGCTGGCCTATGTGATCCTGGACGGCTACGACCTGGGCGTGGGCGTGCTGATGCGCGGCGCCGGCGAGGACGACAAGGACAGCATGATCGCCAGCATTGGGCCATTCTGGGATGCCAATGAAACCTGGCTGGTGCTGGGCGTGGGCATTCTGCTCACGGTGTTTCCGCTGGCGCACGGCGTGATCCTGGGCGCGCTTTATTTACCCGTGGCGCTGATGCTGATCGGACTAGTCCTGCGCGGCGTGGCCTTCGACTTTCGCGTCAAGGCGCGCGCGGCGCACAAGCCGCTGTGGAACCGGGCATTTTTTGCCGGCTCGCTGCTGGCCGGCTGGTCCCAGGGCTACATGCTGGGCTCCTTGATCACCGGCTTTGCCTCGGGCGGCTGGACGCTGGTGTTCAACGCCGTCATCGGGCTGGCGCTGGTGGCCGCTTACTGCCTGATCGGTGCGAGCTGGCTCATCATCAAGACCGAAGGCGCGCTGCAACTGCAGGCGGTGCGCTGGGCGCGCAGCAGCCTGTGGTTCACGCTGGCCGGCATTGCCGCGATTTCAGTGGCCACGCCGCTGGTGAGCGAGCGCATCTTTGACAAATGGTTTTCGTTGCCGAACTTGGTTTTGCTGCTGCCGATTCCGCTGGCCACGGCGGTCCTGTTCTGGGTGATTTTCCGCAGCCTGCAGCGCCTGCCGGTGCGCCTGGCGCAGGGCAATGAATATGGCGCCTGGGTGCCGTTCGGGGCCACGGTGGGCGTGTTTTTGCTGGCCTTCTACGGCCTGGCCTACAGCCTGTTCCCGTGGCTGGTGATCGACCGTCTCACCATCTGGCAGGCCGCCAGCGCCCCCGAGGCGATGGGCGTGATCCTGGCTGGCGCTGCCGTGGTGCTGCCGATGATCATCGGCTACACCATCTTTGCCTACCGCGTGTTCTGGGGCAAGAGCACGGCGCTGAAGTATTGAGTCTTCAGCCGCCGTGTTCCAGCGTGAAGCCGGCGTTGCGGTCCTGCCCGAGCAGGGCGACCATCTGCGGCAGGGCGGCGTTCAGCTCGGCCTTGAGCGTGTGCGGCGGGTTGATGATGAACATGCCGCTGGCCGGCAGGCCGGGGCGGATCACTTCGCCTTCGGTGTCGGTGATCAGCTTGCTCGATTTGACCGTCAGCGTGGCATGCAGCCAGCTGCGCCCGGACTTGACCGCCAGGGTTTTCAGTTTGCGCGGCAGGTCATGCGCTTCCGGGCGCGGAATGATCGGATACCAGACCGCGTAAGTGCCGGTGGCAAAGCGCTTGAGCGCGTCGGCCATGCAGGCCGAGACGCGCAGGTAGTCGCTCTTCATTTCATAGCTCGGATCGCACAGCACCATCGCCCGGCGCGCAGGCGGGGGCAAAAAGGTTTTCAGCGCTTCAAAGCCGTCCTCGCGCGCCACGGCCACTTGCCGGCCGACGCCGAGCTGGGCGATGTTGCCGGTGAGCGACTTGAAATCGGTGGGATGCAGCTCGAACAGTTTGAGTTTGTCGCGCCCGCTCAGGAACTGCTGCTCGATGAAGGGCGAGCCGGGGTAGATCTTCAGGTGCGCCGGGTCGCCGGTCTGGGCGAAATGCGGGTTCAGCTTGCGCAGCACGTCCAGGTAATCCTGCAGGGCGCTGGCCCATGGGTAGGCGCTGGCAGCGCTGGCGCCGGGGGTGGTGGCGTTCGTCGAAGTCGTGTCGGTTTTGGCTGGCGTCGCTTTGGCGCTGGCCTCGGTCTTGGCGCTGGTCTCGGCCTTGGCAGGAACTGCGGCGCTGGCTTTGGCGGTCTCGGTTCTGGCGGCCGTCGCAGCGCCGGGCGCAGCTTTCTTGATGCCAGCCGATGGCTTCTGGCCCGGCGCCTGGGCGGTTCTGGAAGCCGTGAGGAGTTTGAGAATCCCCTCGCTGGCTTCGCCGCTGGTCTCGGTGTAGTCGCCGTCGAGGCGGTACAGGCCGGCGCCGGCATGGGTGTCGATCACGGTCAGGGCCGCGTCTTTCTGGGTCAGGTACTTCATCAACGCAATCAGGCAGGTGTGCTTGAGAACGTCGGCATGGTTGCCCGCGTGGAAGGCGTGTCGGTAAGAAAACATGGCAGGATGGTAGCAGGGGACAGGGCTGACTGATCTTCAATGGCGGACAGTGCATACAATTTTTCAGGGCTATGCGCAAGGAACGCAAGCGTCCATCAAGCCCGAATCCGCTCCCAGCTCAAGCCGAACTTGAGCAGGTATTTGCGCAGCCGGTCCGCATCGTTGACCACAGCGCGCTGGCTGCGCGAAACATTGAACAGGGCGCGCCCGGCCTCGCTCAGGCTCGTTTGCTGGCGGCACATCCCAATCACCGCTTCAAGTTGCAGCCGGTCAAAGGCATCGAGCTGTTGCGCCGCCGCGCCCATCAGGTCATCGAGCGAAATGCCGCTGGCCTGCTCCCTGGCCGGGCGCTTGTCCCACAGCCAGCGCAGGCGCGCGATTTCCGCTTGAACCAGTTCCACACCGATGCGCCCGTTTTCCGCCAGCGTGGCCAAGCGCGTGGTGGAGGCGCTCAGGTCGCGGAAATTGCCGCTCCAGATCGCCTCGCCCGACTGCGCAAAGTCCAGGTAGGCGGCCCGCGCCTCGCGGGTGAAGCGCACTTGCCGCCCCAGCTCCTGCGAGGCCAGCGCCAGCAGGTGATCGACATTGGGCTCGATGTCCTCGCGCCGCTGGGCCAGGCCGGGCAGCACATAAGACCACAGGTTGATGCGCGCAAACAGGTCTTCGCGAAAGCGCCCGGCGGCCACTTCGGCGCGCAAATCCTTGTTCGTGCCGGCGATCAGCTGAAAGTCGCTGCGCACCTCGCTGTCCGAGCCCAGCGGCAGAAAGCGCCGCTCTTCCACGGCTTTCAAGAGCATCGCCTGCTCGTCGCCGCCCAGCTCGCCGATCTCGTCCAGGAACAGCACGCCCTGGTGCGCGGTTTTCAAGAGGCCCGCCCGCTCGCTGGCCGCGCCGGTGAATGCGCCTTTCTTGTGGCCGAACAGGGCCGAGGTCGCCCCGTCGCCGCGCAGCGTGGCGCAGTTGACCTCGACAAAGGCGCCGCTGACCTGGTGGCGCGATTTCTTCAGTTCGTACATGCGCCGCGCCAGCATGGATTTGCCAGCGCCGGTCGGGCCGGTCAGCAGGATGGGCGCGGTGCTGCGCACGGCCACGCGCTCGATTTCCTCGATCAGCGTATTGAAACGCGGGTTGCGCGTGGCGATGCCGCTTTTCAAAAACGACACCGCGTCCTGGCGGGCCGTGAGCAGCCGGGCGTTGATGGCGTCGTAGCGCGACAGATCGAGGTCGATCAGCTCGTAGCTGCCGGGCGCGTGGCCGCCCTGGCGGCGCGGCGGGGCGGTCTGCAGCAGCACGCCGGGAATGAAGCGCGCCTCCACCATCAGGAACAGGCAGATTTGCGCCACATGGGTGCCGGTGGTGATGTGTACCCAGTAGTCTTCGCGCTCAAGGTCAAACGGATAGGTCTTGAGCCAGTCGTAGAGCGCGCCATAGACCTCGCCGAAATCCCAGGGATTGGCCAGGTTCATCTCCGTCAGGCGCACTTCCGTGCCGGGCGAGAGCTGCCGGACATCGGCCTGCACCGTGCGCGCCATAGTCACATAGCGCATGTCGTGCAGCAGCTCCAGCCGGTCCACCTGTAGATCGTCATGCTGGGCCAGCGAGACGGTGGGCCGCCACTTGTCCCAGCGCGCCGCGCTGGTGCCTGAATCAAGCTGGCTGCCGAGAAAACCGATGACGACTTTGTTTTTCATTTTTCTAGTTTACTAGCTGGATTTATAAATATCACTGGTTTGATTGCTGTGTAAATTCCCGCGCAGATGGAGACTTCAGAAAAATCCCTTATGAAATCAATGGCTTGCCTGAAAAGCTGAAAAACCTGGCGAATCTGGCACAGTCGATGCAATACCTTCTGCGGCCGGCCTTAAAGGAGGGTGCCGGTCCCAATCAAAAGAAAGCAAAAAATGAATCACGACATCCATCAAGTGCAAAACGGCGTGCCGGTCAAGATGTGGACCCAGGGCGTGCCCGTCGAGGCCGAAGCGCTCAAGCAACTGGAAAACACCGCCCGGCTGCCGATTGTGTTCAGCCACGTCGCGGCCATGCCCGACGTTCACTACGGTATCGGCGCGACGGTGGGCAGCGTTGTCGCCACTTTCAAGGCCATCATTCCGGCCTCGGTGGGCGTGGATATTGGCTGCGGGATGATTGCGTGCAAAACCACGCTGCGCGCCGAAGACTTGCCCGATAACCTGGCCCCGCTGCGCAGCGAGATCGAAAAAGCCGTGCCCCACGGCATGACGCCCAAGCAGCGCCGCCACGGCGGGCGCGACGAGGGTTCGTGGGCAAACCCGCCGAGCGAAGCTGACGCGGCCTGGGCGCAGCTGGCCGACGAGTTCGATGCGATCTGCCAGGACTACCCGCGCCTGAAGAACACGAACAACTACCGCCACATGGGAACGCTGGGCGGGGGAAATCACTTCATCGAGGTCTGCCTGGACGAGGCGGGCGCGGTCTGGATCATGCTGCACTCGGGTTCGCGCGGCGTGGGCAATGCCATCGGTACCCATTTCATCGAGCTGGCGAAAAAGGACGCGGAAGCCAACCAGCGCAACCTGCCCGACAAGGACCTGGCCTATTTCGAGGAAGGCGCGCAGTATTTCGGCGACTATGTGCGCGGCGTGGGCTGGGCGCAGAAGTTCGCCAAGCTCAACCGCGAGGTGATGATGCAGCGCACGATTGGCGCGCTACGCAAAATCATCAGCAAGCCGTTTGAAACGCACATTGAGGCGGTGAATTGCCACCACAACTATGTGGCCAGGGAAACGCATTTCGGCCAGGACGTGTTCGTGACGCGCAAGGGCGCGGTGAGCGCCAAGGCGGGCGAGCTGGGCATCATTCCGGGCAGCATGGGCGCGCGCAGTTTCATTGTGCGCGGCAAGGGCAATCCCGAGAGCTTTATGAGCTGCAGCCACGGCGCCGGGCGTGCCATGAGCCGCACCAAGGCGAAGAAGCTGTTCACGCTGGCGGACCAGATTCGAGCGACTGAGGGCGTGGAGTGCCGCAAGGACGAGGCGGTGATCGACGAGATCCCGATGGCTTATAAAGACATCGACGCGGTGATGGCTGCGCAGACCGATCTGGTGGAGGTGGTTTATACCCTCAAGCAGATTGTGTGCGTAAAGGGGTAGGGAGGTAAGCCTTCGTCATTCCTGCGAAGGCGGGAATCCGCTGTGGCGCTTGTCGAAGGCTCGGCTTTTCGCGGGACGGCTGGATTTGAGCTTTTGCGGGGATGGTGGTGCCACTCCTGCCTGCGTGCAGGGAACAGGGCTTATCCTGAGCTTCAAGCAGCGCCATGGCGTACCACGAAAAAAAGAAGAAAGAATAAAAATGATTGAACTCGATGGTTCCGCTGGCGAGGGCGGCGGGCAGATTTTGCGCACGGCGCTGGCCCTGAGCCTGATCAGTTGCCAGCCCTTCCGGATCGACAACATCCGCGCCAAGCGTTCCAAGCCTGGCCTGCTGCGCCAGCATCTGACCTGCGTGCAGGCGGCTGTCGCGGTGGGCGGTGGCGTGGCTGAAACCACTGCGCGCAATCGCGATGGCAATGAAGTGCGGCTGGGCGACACCTGTCTGCAGTTCACGCCAGGCCAGGTGCGCGCGGGGGAGTATGAATTCGCCGTCGGCTCGGCCGGCAGCTGCACGCTGGTGCTGCAGACGGTGCTGTGGCCGCTGGCGCTGGCGCAGGGCGTTTCCACGGTGCTGCTGCGCGGCGGCACGCACAACCCGATGGCGCCTTCGCTGTCGTTTCTTCAGCATGTCGAGCCGTCGCTCGCGGGCAATGGCCCGGCGCTGCTGGAGATGGACCTGCGCCGCCACGGTTTTTACCCGGCCGGCGGCGGCGAGGCGCAGGTGCGCATCCACCCGCCGGCCGGTGGCCTGGCGGCGGTGAACCTGATGGAGCGCGGAAAACTGGTCAATATCTGGGCCGAATGCCTGCACGCCGGGATTCCCAAAGGCGTGGCCGAGCGCGAACTGGGCGTGCTGAAACAAGCGTTCGGCTGGGCCGATGAGCAGTTGCGCAACCGTGGTCTCCGCGCCAACGAAGGGCCGGGCAATGTGCTGCTGGCGGTGCTGGAGTATGAAAACATCACTGAGGTCTTCGCCAGCTACGGCGACAAGGGCACCAGCGCCGAACAGGTGGCCCAGCGGCTGGTGAAGGACGTGCGCGCCTACCTGGCCCACACCGCGCCGGTCGGCTCGCACTTGGCCGATCAGCTGATGATTCCGCTGGCGCTGGCGGCCCTGCAGGGGCGGCGCGGCCAGTATGTCACGACGGAGCTGACCCAGCACGCCCTGACGAATGCCGAGGTGATCGAGAAATTTCTGCCGGTGCGCTTCGTGATGGCGCCGGCTGGCAACAAGGGGATGATGGTTTCGGTGGAAGCCTGAATCCGGTGGGCGCCTCAAGCCGTGGCGCTGTTATCAAGTGCAACCGGCTCAGTCAAAAATTGACGCCAGCCCCGGATTCTTCTTATAATCTATGGCTCTGCAGCGCACAGTGGTTCCGCGGCAGGGTTGTCAGTCAGGCTTTTTGGTAGTTTTTTCTTGCGTCAAGCGGGAAGTTCTTTTCAAGCGTGTCCGGCAAAACGCCACCTAAGAGGTTCTCACCAGAAGAACGCCGACCGTGGAAAAGAACCCGACAAACCCCCTTTTTCCAAAGAGAAACTCATGAAAACCTTCAGCGCAAAACCCGCTGATGTGACGCACGAGTGGTTTGTGATTGACGCGACCGACAAGGTCCTCGGACGAGTAGCCAGCGAAGTTGCTCTCCGTTTGCGCGGCAAACACAAGGCCATTTACACGCCTCACATCGATACCGGCGACTTCATCGTCATCATCAACGCAGCCCAGCTGCGCGTGACCGGTGCCAAATCGACCGACAAGATTTACTACCGTCACTCCGGTTACCCTGGCGGCATCACTGCCACCAATTTCCGCGACATGCAAACCAAGTTTCCTGGCCGCGCGCTGGAAAAAGCCGTTAAGGGCATGCTGCCCAAGGGCCCGCTTGGCTACGCCATGATCAAGAAACTCAAGGTGTACGGCGGTGCAGAGCATCCGCACACCGCCCAACAGCCTAAAGTGCTGGAAATCTAAAGGAGCCTTGAGATGATTGGTGAATGGAACAACGGCACCGGCCGTCGCAAATCAAGCGTCGCCCGCGTGTTCATGAAAAAAGGCACTGGCAAGATCACGGTCAACGACAAGGACATTCAATCGTTCTTCGGTCGTCAGACCTCCATCATGATCTGCCGCCAGCCCCTGTTTCTGACGAACCACGTCGAGACGTTTGACATCGTGATCAACGTCCACGGCGGCGGCGAGTCCGGCCAGGCCGGCGCAGTGCGCCACGGCATCACGCGCGCGCTGATCGACTATGACACAACGCTCAAGCCAGCGTTGAGCCAGGCCGGTTTTGTGACCCGCGATGCCCGCGAAGTCGAGCGTAAGAAAGTCGGTTTCCGCTCAGCTCGCCGTCGCAAGCAGTTCAGCAAGCGCTAATGCCAGCGTCAGTCCCTTCACAAGGACTGGCTGGACGAAAAAAGCCGCCACGGTTCGCCCTGGCGGCTTTTTTCATGGAGTTTTTCGCCAGCGCACTCGGGGCTGATCATCTTGCGGCTGAGCTTGGGCGCCGTTTCGAAACAACTTCAACACTTTAGTGTTGGCCCTTTTTTAAGGCGGGCCACTTCAGTGAAATCTCTCCCAAACGTGAGCAAGTGATGGGTGAACGCAGCCTTAAGACGCATGCGCGCTATGGTTGATTGTTTTGCTGTACTATTTCCCCAATTGACTTATTGAATAACGGAGTTCCCCATGAGCGCAGTTGCTGAAAACATCCAGACCGAAATGCCAGCCCCTTTTGTGTTTACCGACAGTGCTGCTTCCAAGGTGGCCGAGTTGATTGCCGAAGAGGGCAATCCTGACCTGAAGCTGCGGGTGTTTGTGCAGGGCGGGGGCTGCTCGGGTTTCCAGTATGGTTTCACCTTTGACGAGATCACCAACGAGGACGACACCACCATGACCAAGAACGGTGTCTCCCTGCTGATCGACGCGATGAGCTACCAGTACCTGGTGGGCGCCGAGATCGACTACAAGGATGACCTGGAAGGCGCACAGTTCGTCATCAAGAACCCGAACGCGACCAGCACCTGCGGCTGCGGTTCGAGTTTTTCGACCTGATTTTTCAGGCGGGCACCATCCGCCTTTTCAAAAAAGCCGCCTTTGAGGCGGCTTTTTTGCTGGGGTATGCGATTGTGTTGCCGCACGGCGCCAGCATTGGCCGGGTTATGGGTCTGCGCTGGCTTCAAGCGGGATAAATCGCGCCCAGAACGCGCAGCCCGGCGGCGCCAGTGACGCTGGGCAGGTTGCCCGGCTGGCGATTGATGGTCTGGCGCGCCAGCCAGGCAAAGGCGGCGGCTTCGACCTGCAGCGGCGGCAAGCCGTGCTCGTCCGAGGTGCTGACGCGAAGGGAAGGTAAACCCGCCCGCAGCCGCGCCAGCAAAAACTGGTTGTAAGCGCCGCCGCCGCAGACGACCAATTCGGCGCTGTCCGGGCCGTGGCGCTGGACATCGGCCACGCAGGCGCGGGCGGTGAATTCCGTCAGCGTGTGCTGCACATCTTCGGGCCGCTCTGCGGCGCAAGGCGCCAGCTTGGCCGCCAGCCAGGCCAGGCTGAACAAATCCCGGCCGGTGCTTTTGGGAATCGGCAACGAAAAATACGGCTCGTCAAGCAGACTCGCCAGGAGGGCCGGTAATAATTTTCCGCTGGCCGCCCAGGCGCCGCCGGTGTCAAACGGCTGGCCGGTGTGTTGCTGGCACCACGCATCCATCAGCGCATTGCCCGGCCCGCAGTCGAAACCCAGCACGGGGGATGTGGTTGAGCTGGCAGGCGGCAGCAGGCTGAGGTTGGAAATGCCGCCCAGGTTCAGCACTGCCACGGCGCTGTCCGGCCGGCCAAAAATGCCCTGATGAAAGGCCGGCACCAGAGGCGCGCCCTGGCCGCCGGCAGCCACGTCGCGGCTGCGAAAATCGGCCACCACATCCAGGCCGCTGAGTTCGGCCAGCAGGGCCGGGTTGTTGAGCTGAAGCGTGTAGCCGGCGCCGGCCGGATCGGCCGACAGCCGCTGGGGCTGGTGCCGCACCGTCTGCCCGTGGGCGCCGACGGCCTGGATCTGGCCGGGGGCAATGCCCTGGCTGGCGGCGCTGTCAAGCAGCTTGTGAACCACCCGGGCATACACCGCAGCCAACTGGTTGCCGGCCAGCGCGGCGCGATGCAGTTCGGTAGGGCCGGGGGTGTTCAGCGCTAGCAACTCGCTGCGGAACGGCTCGGAGAACGGTTCGGTGGCACTGGCCACGATGCGCAGGGAAGGGCTGGAGAAATCCACCAGCACCCCGTCGGCGCCGTCGAGCGAGGTGCCTGACATCAGGCCGATGGTGTAGTTCTTGTGCATGCGGCTATTTTGCCGCATGGGCTGTGCGGTTTTACTCCGCCTGGGTCTGGACCATGCTGGCAGCGGCCTGCAACTGGCTGCGCACGCCCGAGGCCAGCTCTCTGAACTTGGGCAGGGCGGCGCTGGAGACGGGAACGGTGCCGCTTTGCTGGGCAATGGCCATGGGGTCCTGCTGCACGCCATTGACGCGGACTTCAAAATGCAGATGCGGGCCGGTGGCCCAGCCGGTGGCGCCCACCAGCCCGATGGTCTGCCCCTGGCTCACGGTCTCGCCCTTTTTGACATTGATCTGGCTCAGATGGGCATAAACCGTTTCGTGGTTGTTCTGGTGCTTGACGAAGACCACATTGCCGAAACCATTTTGCACGCCCGCAAACTCGACCACGCCATCGCCCACGGTGCGCGCCGGGGTGCCGGTGGTGGCCGCAAAGTCGGTGCCCAGGTGAGCGCGCCAGGTTTGCAGGATGGGGTGAAAGCGCATTGAAAAACCGCTGCTCACACGGGAAAATTCAACTGGGGAGCTGAGGAAGGCGCGGCGCAGGCTCTGGCCGTCCAGCGTGTAATAGCCGCCCTTGTCCTGGCCGGGCTGCTGGAACCACATCGCCTGGTAGGCCTTGCCGCCGTTGACAAACTCGGCCGACAGCACTTTGCCGGTACGCATGGTTTCGCCATCGGCTTCGCGGGTCTCATAGACCACGTTGAAGCGGTCGCCCTTGCGCAGGGAGCGGCGGAAATCGATGTCGCCCGAGAAAATTTCGGCAATCTGCACGCCCACGCTGTCGGGCAGGTTGGCGTCGTCGATAGCGGCAAACAGCGAGGACTCGATGGTGGCGCTGGCCAGCCGCGCCGAGTGCGTGTAGGGCGCCAGTTCCAGGCGCGAGATGAAGCCAGTCTTGCCGCCGGTCGTGGTGCGCTCGATCACGAGCCGCTGGAACATGGTGTCGTCATCGGTGGCCGAGCGCAGGCTGAGCTTGAGCAGCTTCTGGCTGTCCGTCGCCTCGACGGTCACCGTCTTGCCCGGCCGGCCGGCCAGGATTTGCTGCGCTTTGGGGTCGGTGCGCAGGAAGGCTGCCGCCGCCGGGTCGTCCAGGTTGAGGCGGCTGAGCAGGGAATTGGCCGTGTCGCTGCTGCGGGTAACCTCGGTGCGGAACAGCTTGAAACTGAAGTCAAGCAGCGCGTCGGCTTGCGACTGGGTGGACAGGGGCTGGACGGCTTCGAAGACCTGACGCACCGGCAAATCGGCCGCGTCGGGGGCCAGCGGCGCGACGACACCGAAAGCGGTCACGCCGGTGCCCAGCAGCAGCATGGCCAAGCTGGCGGCGATGCGCCTGGGATGGCGGCGAAGGCTCTCGGCCATGGCAGCCAGAAGTCGGGTGGGGGTCAGCGGGGCATGGGAGGGGACAGGCAGGCGCAAAGCAGAATTCCCAACTAAATGCGTCGGGCCGCTAGGACGCGCCGGACTGCGATGGAAGAACATCGGCAACCGGTCCCTCCCTGAGTGTCGGGGGAAGGACGGGTCAACGGACTCAAGAATCTTTGTTTCCTCATCAGCAGCCTAGGAGGCCTACTAGAATGGCCCGCTAACGTAGGAAAGCCGCAATTATATCTGTGGGACAATTTCTTGTCCTGATTAAATTCCCTTATGAATCAAGAGCTTGTTACAAATCAAACCGTGAGTGACCAGGTTCGGGCCGCTTTGGCCGTCACCCTGCGGGGCTGCGAAGAGCTGATTCCCCAGGAAGAATGGGTCAAAAAACTCGCTCGCAGCGAGGCCAGCGGCGTGCCGCTGCGCATCAAGCTGGGGCTGGATCCGACCGCGCCCGACATCCATATCGGCCACACCGTGGTGCTCAACAAGATGCGCCAGCTCCAGGATCTGGGGCACCAGGTGATCTTCCTGATCGGCGACTTCACCAGCCTGATCGGCGACCCGTCCGGGCGCAACAGCACGCGCCCGCCGCTCACGCCCGAGCAAATTAAAGTCAATGCCGAGACTTACTATCGCCAGGCCAGCCTGGTGCTGGACCCGGCCAAAACTGAAATTCGCTACAACAGCGAGTGGTGCGACCAGCTGGGCGCGCGCGGCATGATCGAGCTGGCCTCGCGCTACACCGTGGCGCGCATGATGGAGCGCAACGATTTCCACGACCGCTTCAAGGCCGGCACGCCGATCAGCGTGCATGAGTTCTTGTACCCGCTGATGCAAGGCTATGACTCGGTGGCCCTGAAAAGCGACCTGGAGCTCGGCGGCACCGACCAGAAGTTCAATTTGCTCATGGGCCGGCATCTGCAGGCCGAATACGGCCAGGAGCCGCAGTGCATTCTGACCATGCCGCTGCTCGAAGGCCTGGACGGCATTGAAAAAATGTCCAAGAGCAAAAATAATTACATCGGCATCTCCGAAGACGCCAACTCCATGTTTGCCAAGGTGTTGTCGGTCTCGGACGTGCTGATGTGGAAGTGGTACACGCTGCTGTCGTTTCGCAGCGAGGCGGACATTGCCGCGCTCAGGGCCGAAGTTGAAAACGGGCGCAATCCGAAGGACGCCAAGGTGGCGCTGGCCAAGGAAATCACGGCCCGCTTCCATTCAGCCGCCGCCGCAGACGCCGCCGAGCAGGATTTCATCAACCGCAGCAAGGGCGGCGTGCCCGACGAGATTGCCGAGGTGTCGCTTTCGGGCGCGCCGCTGGGCATTGGCGCGCTGCTGAAAGCGGCCGGCCTGGCGCCTTCGGGCAGCGAGGCCAGCCGCCTGATCGACGGCGGGGGCGTGCGGGTCGATTCGAGCGTGGTCAGCGACAAGGCGCTCAAACTCTCCGCCGGGACTTACGTGGTGCAGGTCGGCAAGCGCAAGTTTGCGCGCGTGACGCTGGGTTAAAGCCGTCTGCGGCGGCTTCGCTTATTGCGCGCAAGCCTGCTTTGCAGAAAGTCATCGGGCCGCATCGGTTTTTTTGGGAGTTGATCGGCTGACCGGCTGTGACCCTATTGCAGGGTTTTCCGAAGTGGTTTTTCGAGGTCAATCGGATGTGTGACTGGCCGGACTCGCGCTCGCCACGCCCGCAATCCCTGGCGCCAATTAACGCAACAAGTCCTTGACCTTGTCCAGCGCGGCCAGCGCGCATTGCTCGTCCAGGTTGCCCGCCGGCGCGCCGCCGATGCCGACGGCGCCGATGACTTCATTGCCCACCTTGACCGGCACGCCGCCGCCCAGCAGCAGATAGCCGGGGATGTTCACCAGATTGGCGGCACCAGGGTTTTTCTGGGCGGTTTCCATGATGGCCAGCGTGGTGTTCTTGGCCGAGGCCGAGGTAAACGCTTTTTGCTGGCTGGCGCCCAGGGTGTGCGGGCCGGCATTGTCGGCGCGCTGCACTGCGCGCACGGTGCCGGCGCGGTCCACCACGGTGGCGCTCACCGCATAGCCGCTAGCCGCGCAGGCGGCCACGCTGGCCGAGGCGATCTGGTTGGCCAACTCCAGCGACATGTTTCGCTCGGTGCGCACGGCCTGGGCCTGGGCAGTTGCGGCCAGCAGCGAGAAGGTCAGGGCGGAAATCTTGATCATTGGGTGCATGGTGGTCTCCTGGACGTGAAAGGCCGGCTCAGCGATGCGTGAGCCGTGGGAGAACTGTAGGCGCTGCCCGCCGCTTTGGCCATTCGTAGCACTACGCGCCGCACTGCGTAGAACTACGGAGCCGGCTTGCCAGGCGCTGGCACTTTCGTCCCCCAGCGCCAGCATTTCGACATCAATCATCCGGAAAGTGAGGGAGAGGTGGGGGGCCCAAGGACCCTTTCCCAGCAGCGCCGCAGTGAGCAATGACAATGACAATGACAATGCGGCGGCGTCTGCCGGGCGTGCAACGTTTAGGCGCTCTCGTCCACCAGCGCCGCATAGTGGCGTATCAGCTGGGCCAGGGAGCCGGCTTCGAGCTTGGCAAACAGGTTGGCGCGGTGGCTTTCCACAGTGCGCGGCGAGAGCGCCAGCGCCCGGCCGATTTCCTTGTTGGTCAGCCCGGCCACGATCATCGCCAGCACCTCGCGCTCGCGCTCGGACAGCTGTGCATGGCGCTCGCGTGCCTGGCGGTCGGTACGGTGGCGCTCGCGCGAGCGCACATGCTGGCGCACAGCGTTCTGCAGCGCTTCGAGCAACTGCTCGTCGTTGACCGGCTTTTCCAGGAACTCGGCCGCACCCGACTTGAAGGCGCGCCGGCACATCTCCACCGTGCCGTGGCCGGTGAGCATGATCACCGGCTGGCCTACGCCCTGCGCCTTGAGCAGCTCCAGCACCGTCAGGCCGCTGATGCCGGGCATGCGCACGTCGAGCACGATAGCGCCGACGCCCTCGCGGTCAAAACGCGCCATGAAGGCTTGCGGATCGCTCCAGCCCTGCACGCGCAGGCCGACGGTGCCGATCAGCAGCGCCAAGCTGCTGCGCACCGCCTCGTCGTCGTCGATCAGGTGGATCAGGGGAGAAAGGACGGCGGCGCCGGGCAGCTCGGGCGCTGCCGGGGGAGTTTGAAATGTCATGAGGAGCGAGGTTCGGGCGTGGAAGCGAGCGGCAAGGACAGCCGGAATAGGGCGCCGCCCGCGGCCGGGCTGCTGGCGGTGAGGCTGCCGCCCAGGCTGCTGGCCAGGGTTTCGCACAGGCTCAGGCCCAGGCCGAGCCCGGCAGGGCGGGTGGTGAAGAAGGGTTCAAAAATGCGCGCCAGCAGCTCGGGCGCCATGCCCGGCCCGTTGTCGGCAATGCGCAGCACGCCTTGGCCCTGCTCGGCCTCGATGGTCAGCGTCACGCTGCGCTGGGGGCGGCTGACCTGTTCGAGCGCCTGCAGCGCGTTCATCAGCAGGTTGTGGATGATCTGCTCCAGCGCCACCGGTTCGGCCAGCACGGCCACCGGCGCGGCAGCAGCCTGCAGCAGCGGCGCCACGCTGCGGCGGCTGAATTCGGGCTCCAGCAGGTACAGGGCATTGCGCACGGCCTCGTGCAGCAGCACCGGCCGGGCCTGGCTGCCCGGCTCGGGCCGCTGCACCGCGCGGCGCAGGCGCCCCACCACGTCGGCGGCGCGCCGGGACTGCTGCACCGCCTGGGCCATGGCGCTGCGGGCCGTGTCCAGGTCGGGGGGCTCCTCCTGGAGCAGGCGGCTGGCGGCCTGGGTGCTGGCCAGCACGGCCGTCAGCGGCTGATTCAATTCATGGGCCATGCCGGCGGCGAGTTCGCCCAGCGAATTGAGGCGCGCCACCTGGCCCAGGCGCAGCAGCTCTTCGGCGCGCTGGCGCCCGGCGCGCTGGCGCTGCAGCGCGCCCAGCGCGGCCAGCAGGGCGGCCATGGCGCCGGCCCAGGCCAGCAGCCGGCCCCAGGGCAGTTCCTGCCAGCCCACCTGGCGCACGGCCACGACATCGAAGGGCTGGCTGCTGGCGGCCAGGTGCTTGCGGAACTCAAAGCGCCAGCCCCCGCTGCTCACCTGGCCGGGCTGGAGCACGAATTGCTGGCCCGCATGGTCCAGCGTGATGCGCACTGGGCTGGCGCCCGGCTGCATCGGCCACTCGCGCCAGGGAACGGCCTGGCGCAGGTCGATCTGCAGCGCATAGCTCGCAGGCTCGGCGCCCAGCACCAGCCAGTAATGCCCGGCGGCCAGGTCGATGTCGGCCAGCGCGGCGTGCCCGCTCTGGCGCGACTGCGCTTCGGCCGCGCCCAGGCTGGCCTGCGGCCAGGCACGGCCCGGCTCGCGCCGCTGCACCGCCAGGATCTGCGGATAGACCGTGCCCAGGCGCTGCTCGGGCGGCACTTTCAAGGACGCATCGGGCGGCACCTGCAGCAGGGCCAGCGTGGCCATCACCGCGTCATGCTGCACCACCTGCTGGCTGAGCAGCCGGTGCACGATGCGCGCATCGGTCTCGAACGCTTCGCGCTGCTGCTGCAACGCCAGCCGGGCCAGCACCAGCGCGCCCAGCGCGCTCAGCAGGCACCAGGCCACCAACCAGATCCATCGACGTTGTCGCGCTTGCAGCATCGCCCATTCTTGCATGGCCTGCGCCATCGCTGACAATCACCGCTGCCGTGGCCGCCCGGCAGGACGGCGCGGCATGGCAAGGCACAGAAAGACAACCTCGTGAGCATTTATCAACGCATTTTTCAGCCCATTCACCGGCACATCCACCAGAACATTCATCACCGTAGGACTCAACCATGAAAGCCGTGCTGCAGCGTGTGGCCCAGGCCCGTGTCGAGATTGCCGGCGAGTGTGTCGGCCAGATTGGCAAGGGCCTCCTGGTGCTGGTCTGCGCCGAGCGCGGCGACAGTGAGACCCAGGCTGACAAGCTGCTGGCCAAGATTTTGAAACTGCGCATTTTTGCCGACGACGCCGGTAAGATGAACCGCAGCGTGCAGGACTTGGACGGGCAGGGCGCCTGCGGAGGCCTTTTAATTGTGAGCCAGTTCACGCTGGCAGCCGACGCCTCGGGCGGCAACCGGCCCAGCTTCACCGGCGCCGCGCCGCCCGACGAGGGAAGGCGGCTGTATGACTATTTCGTGGCCCAGGCGCGGGCCGCCCATCCGCAAATCGAAACCGGCCAGTTCGCCGCCGACATGCAGGTGTACCTGGTCAATGACGGGCCGGTGACGATCCCGCTGCAGGTGTCGTAACGGTCGCGGCAGCGGCAGCGGCAGCAGCGGCGGCCCGCGCCGCATCGTCCACGCTCCAGAACAGCGCTACGCCGCCGACGGCCGCATGGGTCAGGCCGACGCGGATCAGCGCCTGGCGCGGCCGGTCCTTGACCCGCGCTAGCAGCAGGCGCGTGCCCTGGCGCTCCAGGGCGGCGGCCAGTTCGGCCAGCGTTTCCACGGCCGTGCTGTCCAGGTCATCGCAGACCTCCAGGCTGAGCACGACGACGCTGGCCTGCATCGCCTCGGCGCGCTGGCGCACGACGTGAAACACCTGCTCGGCGTTGGCAAAAAACAAAGGTTCTTCCGGCCGCATGATCAGTGTGCCCGGCACGGTGGTGGTCTGCGGGTGGTACTCACGGTCCAGGTAGTCGCGCGTGTCCGGGAGCAGGCCGAGTTCGGCCACCAGCGGCTGGGCAAAGCGCCGCATCGCCAGCAGCAGCGACAGCGCCACGGCCAGCAGCATGCCGGGCAGCACGCCAAACACCAGCACCCCGCCGGCGGCCACCAGCGCCAGCCAGGCGTCGCCGCCCAGGTTGAGCGAGGTCAGCACTGCGCGCGGCCACAGGTTGTGCGACAGGATACCCACCACCACGGCCGCCAGCACCGGCAGAGGCAGCAGCGCCAGCCAGGGGCGCGCCAGCCACAGCAGCAGCCCCAGCGCCAGCGCGGCGGCAACGCCCGCCCATTTACTGCGCCCGCCAGCGGCGTGGTTGGCGCTGGCGGCTGAAAAGCCCGCTCCCACCGGCAGGCCCTGCGCCAAGCCGCAGGCCAGGTTGGCCGCGCCCAGGGCCAGCAGTTCGCGGTTGGCATCGACGCGGTCGCCGTGGTGCAGCGACAGCGAGCGCACCGAGCCCCAGGATTCGGCAAACAAAATCAGCAGCAACGCGGGCGCGAGCTGCATCGCCTGCAGCCACTGCTCGCTGCCCAGGGCCGGCAGATGCCACACCAGCGGCTGCCAGCTGATGCTGCCCACCAGCGCCACGCCCTGCGCGCCAAGATCGAGCGCGGCCGACAGCGCCACGCCCAGCGCCAGCACCAGCAGCGACGTTGGCAGCAGCACCCAGCGCCGCAAGCCGTAATGCAGCGCCAGCCACAGCCCCAGCGAGGCCATGCCCAGCGCCAGGCTGGGTCCGTGCCACTGCGCCGCCCGGCTCAGCAGGCTCCACAGCAGCGGCCCGGCCTGCGAGGCCTGCACCGCCAGGCCGGCGATGTGCGGCAACTGCTTGAGCACGATGGTCAGCGCCAGCGCCCAGGCAAAGCCGCGCAGCACCGGGCGGGAGATGAAAGCGCCCAGAAAGCCCGCTTTGAGCGCGGCGGCCAGCAAAAACAGCAGCCCCGTCAGGCCGACCAGCGCGTAGCCCATGGGCGGGCCGCCTATTGCTGCGGCCGAGGCAAACACCGCCGCCGCCGAGGAGGTCGGCGCCACCACCGCAAACCGGCTGGTGCCCAGAAACGGATAAATACACAGGCCGATCAGCGCGGCCAGCAGCGCGTGCATCGGCTCGACGCCGGCAATGGCCGCATAGGCCACCGACTCGGGCAGCAGCACGCCGGCCAGCGAAATGCCGGCCAAGAGTTCGCGCCGGTAAAAAACGCGCGGATCAGATGCAGGACTTGCCAGGGGCGCTGGCGCTGTCTGGCCGCTCATGGCTTGGGCGACAGGCTCCGGTCGGGCAGGACAGGGTGCTGCAAGACGCCGTCATCCGCCCACTGGCCGCTTTGCGGCCAAGTGCTGCAAAAAGCGGTCATTCAGTAGGGGTTGGCGAAACCCAGCGCGCCGAGCAGCCTGGTTTCCAGCGCTTCCATTTCCTGCGCGTCTTCCTCGCCCGTCTCGTGGTCGTAGCCCTGGGCGTGCAGCGTGCCGTGCACCAGCAAATGGGCGTAATGCGCCTGCAGCGTCTTGCCCTGCTCGCGCGCCTCGCGCTCGACGACGGGCGCGCACAGCACCAGGTCGGCCGTCACGAGGGGTTCCTGCGTGTAGTCGAAGGTCAGCACGTTGGTGGCGTAGTCCTTGCCCCGGTAATCGCGGTTCAGGCTCTGGCCTTCTTCGGCGCCGACGATGCGCACCGTGATTTCGGCGTCGCTTTGCAGCGCGTGGCGGATCCAGCGCGTCACGCTGTGGCGCGGCAGGGCAGCGCGGTGCAAAGCGGCCTCGGGGAATTGGCCGAACTGCAGCGACAGGCTGAGCTGCTTAAGCGCCATTTCTGCTCCTTGCGCGGGTTTTGCGGGCTGCGGGTGCTGCCGGCTTGGCGGTGTCGGCAGTTTTCATGGGCGCCAGCGCGCCAGCGGCATCAATGGCGCTAGTGGCGCTAATGGCGTCAACCGCCTGCGCAGGCTCCATCGCATCGTCCCGGTTGCTGGGCGTCTTGTCGTAGGCGTCCACAATGCGCGCCACCAGCGGATGGCGCACCACGTCGGCGCTGGTCAGGCGCGTCACGGCAATGCCTTTCACGCGCTTGAGCACCCGCTCGGCGTCGATCAGGCCGCTCAATTGCGTGCGCGGCAGATCGACTTGGCTCACGTCGCCGGTCACCACTGCCTTGCTGCCAAAGCCGATGCGCGTCAAAAACATTTTCATTTGTTCGGGCGTGGTGTTCTGCGCCTCGTCCAGGATCACGAAAGCGTGATTCAGCGTGCGCCCGCGCATGAAGGCCAGCGGCGCGATTTCAATTTGCTGGCGCTCGAAAGCCTTTTGCACCCGCTCGAAACCCATCAGCTCGTGCAGCGCGTCATACAGGGGGCGCAGATACGGATCGACTTTTTGCGCCATGTCGCCCGGCAAAAATCCCAGGCGCTCACCCGCTTCGACCGCCGGGCGGGTCAGCACGATGCGCTGCACCGTGCTGCGCTCCAGCGCATCGACCGCGCAGGCCACAGCCAGATAGGTCTTGCCGGTGCCGGCCGGGCCGATGCCGAAGGTGATGTCGTGCGTGGCAATGTTTTCCAGATACGTGCCCTGGTTGACGGTGCGTGCGCGCAGGTCGGCGCGCCGGGTGGACAGCGCCATCTGGCCGTCGGCGCTGCTCAGGGCGGTGTCGCCGGCCAGCATCAACTGTACGGTTTCGGGCTCGATGGGGCGCTGGGCGATTTCATACAGCGCCTGCAGCACTTCGAGCGCCTGCTGCGCCCGCAGCTTGGGGCCGTCGATCTTGAACTGCTCGAAGCGGTGCGCAATCGTCACCTGCAACCCGGCCTCGATGGTGCGGATATGCGCATCCATCGGGCCGCACAGATTGGCCATGCGGGTGTTGTTCGGCGGGGTGAAGGTGTGGCGAAGAATCAAGGCGGGGTTTTTCCTGAAAAAAAGCGGCAAGCGTGAATGAAAAAGGCGATTGTCCGCCTAAATCGGGGCCGCTACCTGACTGCTAAGATTCCCGCATGATAGGAAGACTTACTGGCCAACTGGCCGAAAAAAACCCGCCCGAAATCCTGCTGGACTGCCACGGTGTCGGCTATGAAGTGCTGGTGCCGATGAGCACGTTTTACAACTTGCCGGCGCTGGGAGAAAAGATCAGCCTGTTCACCCATTTCATTGTCCGTGAGGATGCGCAGTTGCTCTACGGTTTTGGCAGCGCCGCCGAGCGCGCCGCCTTCCGCCAGCTCATCAAGATCACCGGCATCGGCCCGCGCATGGCGCTGAGCGTCTTGAGCGGCATGAGCGTGGCCGATCTGGCGCAGGCGGTGACGCTGCAGGAGGCCGGGCGCATTATCAAGGTGCCCGGCATCGGCAAGAAGACCGCCGAGCGACTGCTGTTAGAGCTCAAGGGCAAGCTGGGCGCCGATATTGGCGCGCATGCCAGCGTGGACAGCGAGGCGCAGTCGGACATCTTGCAGGCGCTGGTGGCGCTGGGCTACAGCGACAAGGACGCGGCGGCAGCTTTGAAAGCCCTGCCCAAGGACGTGGGCGTGAGCGAAGGTATCAAGCTCGCGCTGCGGGCGCTGGCTAAATAAGCGCGAGGGAAAGTCACCATGAGCATCCAGACCGACAATTTTGATATGGCCGATCTGCCGCCTTCCAAGCGCATCCTCTCGGCGGCCCCGGCTTCGCCCAAGGAAGAGGCGATTGAAAAGGCGCTGCGCCCCAAGCTGTTCGACGACTACGTCGGCCAGGCCAAGGCGCGCGAGCAGCTTGAAATTTTTATTGGTGCAGCGAATAAACGCGGCGAGGCGCTGGACCATGTGCTGCTGTTCGGCCCGCCCGGCCTGGGCAAAACCACGCTGAGCCACATCATCGCGCACGAGCTGGGCGTGAATATGCGTTCGACCTCCGGCCCGGTGCTGGAAAAGCCCAAGGATCTGGCCGCGCTTCTCACGAATCTGGAAAAGAACGATGTCCTGTTTATCGACGAAATCCACCGCCTTTCCCCCGTGGTGGAGGAAATCCTCTATCCGGCGCTGGAGGACTACCAGATCGACATCATGATCGGCGAAGGCCCGGCGGCGCGCTCCATCAAGCTCGACTTGCAACCCTTCACGCTGGTGGGCGCGACGACGCGCGCCGGCATGCTGACCAACCCGCTGCGCGACCGCTTCGGCATCGTGGCGCGGCTGGAGTTTTACACGCCCGAGGAGCTGGCGCGCATCGTCAAGCGCAGCGCCGGCCTGTTGAATGCGCCGATGGACGAGGCCGGTGGTTTTGAAATTGCCCGGCGCTCGCGCGGCACGCCGCGCATTGCCAACCGCCTGCTGCGCCGGGTGCGCGACTACGCCGATGTCAAGGGCAGCGGCACCATCACGCTGGACATCGCCAACCGGGCGCTGGCCATGCTCGACGTGGACCCGCTGGGCTTTGATGTGATGGACCGCAAGTTTTTGGAGGCCATGATTCACCGCTTCGACGGCGGTCCGGTCGGGCTGGACAACATCGCCGCCAGCATCGGCGAGGAGCCGGGAACGATTGAGGACATGATCGAGCCCTATCTGATCCAGCAGGGTTTTATCCAGCGCACGCCGCGCGGGCGCATTGCGACGCTGGCCGCTTACCGACACCTGGGCGTGGCGCCGCCGCAGGCGGGCAACAGTTTGTTTTCCGAGTGAGCAGGGTGCGCGCGAGGCGGCTTTAAAAAGATCGGGCTGCACTCTTTTCTCAAGCGCCACAGCGCTCAAAAGCCCGAGTCAGGCGTCACGTCAGCGCCCCTCGCGCATCGACGTGGATGATGTGCTGCACGGTACCGTGGCGCAGGCCGCCGGTCACGCCGATCATCACGTCATGCAGGTTGACCGTCGGGTCGCAGTGGCCGGGAATGAGCCACAGCATGCGGCCCAGCTTGGGCACACGGGTGCTGCCGGCGGCGGGGCGCAGGATGCCGTGCTCGTCGCCGCCGTTGAAATACGCCAGTTCGCTCTGGCTGTCAAACGCATGCACCCACGGCAGGCCCGAGTCGATGGCGTGACTCTTGTGGCCGGCGTCGCACACCGCATGGGTCTCGTGGGCGCTGATGACCTGCGTCTTGACGAACAGCGCATGCTCGAACTTGGGCTGCGCCGGGTGGCGCTCGTTTTGCGCGTAATCGGCGTCCATGAACATGAACGAGCCCGCCTGCACCTCGCCATAGACGCCGCTGGCCGCCTCCAGCACCAGGCTGCCGGTGCCCCCGCCGGTCACCAGCCCCACCTTGACGCCCTGGGCCTCGATCATCTGGCGCGTCATCACGACCGCCTCGACGGCTTTGCCGATGGCCTGGCGACGCTCGTCGGCGCTGCGCAGGTGCTGGGCCTGGCCCTGGTAGGCCTGCAGACCGGCAAAGTGCAGGGCCGGGTGCTTGCGGATTTCCAGCGCCAGCATGACAGCGGCCGCGCCGGGCGCGACGCCGCAGCGGCCCTGGCCGACATCGATTTCCACGAACACGTCGATCACGGTGGGCACGGCGCTCTTGCTGCTGATGCGCGCCTCGGTCATGGCCTGGGCCAGCCGGCTCACGCCTTCGATGCTGTCCACCGCGATGGCGATCTTGCCGCCCAGCGGCACCACCGCCTGGGTCAGCGCCGCCACGCGGGCGAGCTTGGGTGGCGCGATTACCTCGTTGCTGATGTACACATTGCCCACCCCGCCGGCGACCATGATCTCGGCCTCGGCGGTTTTTTGCACGCAGATGCCGACGGCGCCGGCTTTCATCTGCATCTTGGCCAGGATGACGCTCTTGTGCAGCTTGGCGTGCGGGCGCCAGCGGATGCCGTGCTTCTTGGCGAAATCGGCCATGCGCGTCAGGTTGCGGTTCATCGCGTCGAGGTCAACCACCAGGGCGGGCGTGTCGATGTCGTGGACCGGCTTGCCGATCAGCTCGGACAAGCGGGCCGGCAGGGGACTCGTGGTGCCCAGGGCGCCCAGAGCGCTCAGGACGCCGGCCTCGGTGATGTCGGGCTTAGCGAGCATGGCCAGCGCCCGGCGTGGACTGTCCGGCCACCAGGGCGTCATCCAGTGAAACGTCCTCCAGGTGCTGGGTGTCGGCCCATCCGACCAGCGTGAAGCCCTGCGGCGTCCAGAGCAGCCGGTTGATGGCCGCATTGCCCAGCGCCCAGGTGCGCGGCGCCTGGATGTGAACGCGGGTGGCGGCGCGGTAGAGCACGTCCATCACGCCGCCATGGCCGACCAGCGCGATCAGCTCGCCCGGATGCCGCGCGGCCAGCCGGCAAGCGGCTTCCTCGACCCGGTGCTTCAGGGCCAGCAGCGACTCACCGCCGGGCGGGGCAAAGTCTGGGTCGCGCTTGCGCCAGCGCTGGGCCTGCGCCGGCAAAATTGCTTCGATTTCGGCGAAGGTCTTGCCTTCGAACTCGCCAAAGCGGCGCTCGCGCAGGCCTTTGTCGGCGATGACTTCGAGCCGGCGCGCGCGCCCCAGGTGCTGGGCCGTTTCCCAGGCGCGGCTCAGGTCGCTGGCATAGATGGCGCTGATGGGCTCGCCCGCCAGGGCGCTGGCCAGGCGGGCGGCCTGCTGCTGGCCGGTGGCGTTGAGCGCAATGTCCAGGCTGCCCTGGATGCGGGCGTCCACATTCCAGGTGGTTTCGCCGTGGCGGATGGCAATGATGCGGGTCGGTTCAATCATTTGGGCTTCCAGTCAATAGCGCTCAAGGCCGGGCCGGGGTCTGGCGGGGAATTTCGACAGGGATGCGGCGCGTGCCGGCAGGCGGCTGGGGAAAGCCGCGCAAGGCCGCCTCCAGCATGGCGGGCAGCACGGCCAGGGTGTCGTTTTGCACGCTGTCGCTCAGCGCGCTCGTCTCAAACACCACCTGGCCGGTGCCCAGATCGCGCATCAAAAGCGTCAATTCGCGCCGGTAGTAGGGCGGCTCGGAAAAGTGCATCGGCAAGGACAGGCCCACCGAAGCGCCCCGGCTGCCGCCGCCCAGGAAAACGCCGGCGCCACCAAAGCCATGAAAGCCCGGGCTGCCATAAAACCCGCGCTCGATCATCTGGGTGCTCACCCGCACCTGCACGCTGAAGCGTGCCGTGGCCGGGTTCAGCACCAGGCCCACCCGGGCCAGCGCGCTGCGCGTCAGGTCCTCGACATGGTCCTGCTGCAGGCCGGCAGCCTGCTGCGACGGCAGGCGCTCGAAGCGGTACAGCGTACCCGGCGCGGGCGGCGCGCCGCTCCAGCGGTAAAAGGCGGAAACATCGCTTTCAACCAGTCGGGTGGCGGCGCAGCCGGCGATGAAAAAGGCCATCAGGACGACTGAAAAAACAGCTGCCAGTGCGCGTTTCATAAGACCTCCTCCGGGATGGATACATCATTTCACCCAAGCGGCCCAGCCTTGGCCCTCCTGAACCGCTACAAACCCGGCCTCAGCAGCCCGAGGCCAGCGGCTGGATGCCGATCACCGGGCGGCCTGCCAGGCTGCTCAACTCGGGCAGCGCCGGCGCTGTGAATTCTTCGGCGTCAAACGCCTTGTCGCCGTCTTCATCGGCCACGCCGGTGGTTTTGATGTTCTTGAAATCATGGCGCTTGCTGTCCATCAGGTGCGAGGGCACGATGTTCTGCAGCGCCGCAAACATGTTCTCCAGGCGGCCGGGGTGCTTCTTTTCCCATTCTCTCAGCATGTTGCCGACCTGCTTGCGCTGAAGGTTTTCCTGGCTGCCGCACAGCGTGCAGGGAATGATGGGGAAGTTTTGCACCTCGGCCCAGCGCGTCAGGTCTTTTTCCGTCGTGTAGGCCATCGGGCGGATGACGATGTTCTTGCCGTCGTCGCTGACCAGCTTGGGCGGCATGCCCTTGAGCTTGGCGGCAAAGAACATGTTCAGGAAAAACGTCTGCAGCATGTCGTCGCGGTGGTGGCCGAGCGCGATTTTTGTCGCGCCCAGCTCGCCCGCCACGCGGTACAGGATGCCCCGGCGCAGCCGCGAGCACAGCGAACACATGGTCTTGCCCTCTTCAATCACGCGGGTGACGATGCTGTAGGTGTCCTGGTTCTCGATGTGAAAGGGCACGCCGAGTTTGTTCAGGTACTCGGGCAGCACATGCTCGGGAAAGCCGGGCTGCTTCTGGTCGAGGTTGACGGCGATCAGCTCGAAATTGATGGGCGCGCGCTTTTGCAGCTTGAGCAGGATGTCGAGCATGCCGTAGCTGTCCTTGCCGCCCGACAGGCACACCATGACCTTGTCGCCTTCCTCGATCATGTTGAAGTCCACAATCGCCCGGCCGACTTCACGGCACAGGCGCTTTTCCAGCTTGTGGTCCTCGCGCTCGGTCTTGAGGGTGTCGCTGAAAGTTTTGCGCGGCGGCGGCGGCGCGGCGGGGGTTTCGGTTTCGGTCCAGAGGGCGTTCATAGTCCCGCTATTGTCTCACTGCAGTCTGGTTTTAGAAGGTAAGCAGGCGTGACAGCCCCTCAATGGCCCGGCGGTGGATGGCGACTCTTTGCGCCAGCGCCAGGCCATCATGGGTCTCCACGATGAAGGCGTGCGGCACGCCGTTCATGCGCGCCCACAGCGGCGGCGTGGTCAGGAAAATACCTGAAAACTCGTCGGGCGGGATGGCGTACACCCGGTGATCACCCCAGGCGGCAGCGCTACCACTGTCCCGTCTCGACGCGAATGGCCACTTCGCAGTCGTCAAAAATCTCCAGCTTGGCAATTTTCACGCGCACGCCCAGCACGCCGGGCAGCAGCATCAGGCGGTGCGCCAGCTTGCCGATCAGGCTTTCGAGCAGGTTGACGTGTTCGGCGGTGCATTCGGTGATGATGATCTGGCGCACCTTGCGGTAATCGAGCACGCCGCTGATGTCGTCGTCGTGCGGCAGCAGCGGTTGCGTTCCCAGGTTCAGCTCGGCATCGACCTGGATCGGCTGCGGGGCGGCTTTTTCGTGGTCCAGGATGCCCAGGTTGGCGTCAAAGCGCAAGCCGGTGAGGGTGAGGATTTGGGTGCCACGGGTGTTGAACATGATGGGTGCCAGTCTTTTTATAAGTAAAGGGTGGGAGCTGTCAGCCATGGCCGGCGCTTGGCTTGGCCGGGCTCACATCAGCGAAAAATCGCGCTCGAAGCGCATCAGGTGCTGGCCGCCATCGACCAGCAGCGTGGTGCCGGTGAGGGAGGAGTTTTCCAGCGCGAATTTCACCGTCGCGGCCACATCGGCCGGCGTGGAC
The DNA here is from genome assembly GCA_030855235.1 of Pseudomonadota bacterium. Lineage (GTDB taxonomy): Bacteria > Pseudomonadota > Gammaproteobacteria > Burkholderiales > Burkholderiaceae_C > Polaromonas. The sequence continues at coordinate 296,091 of JALYRU010000001.1, read as the reverse complement.
GAGCGCCCCAGGGGCGAGAGTTTATGGCGCGCCTGGAACTGCTCGTCGCTCAGCAAATCGCTGGTCAGCGTCAGGCCGGGCGCCACGCCGACCACCCGCACTAGCGGCGCCAGCGCCAGGGCCAGCATGGTGCCGGCCGCTTCGAGCGCCGCTTTGGAGAGCGTGTAGCTGAAGAAATCCGGGTTCTGGTTCCACAGCTTCTGGTCCAGCAGGTTGACGACCGCGCAGCGCCCGGCGTGTTCGGTGGCCGCACTTGAATTTGCCGCCGTGGTTGTTGTACTTGTAGCTGAACCTGAACCTGAACCTGAACCTGAAGCCGAAGTTGTGCTGGCTGTGGCCTGACGTGCCGTGATATGGGTGTGCAGCGCCTGGGCCAGCAGGATGGCCGCGCCGGTGTTGCTGTGCATATGCTGGTCCAACGCGGCAAAGCCAAAGCTGCCAGCGCTGTCGTATTCAAACGTCGAGGCGCTGTTGACCACTGCATCGACCCGGCCGAAATGGGCGATCACGCGGGGCAGCAGGGCGCGCACGGCGGCTTCATCGGCCAGATCGGCGGCGAACGCGGCGGAACTGGCGAAAGCGGCTGAAACGGCTGAAGTGGTTGAAGTGGCTGAACTAGCGGAAGTGGCTGAACCGATGGAAGCGGTGCAAGCGCTTGAGTCGCCCGCCAGCCGGGCGCAGTCGGCGACAGTTTCAAGTGCGTCGGCTTCGGAACTGCGGTAATGCACCGCCACCTGCCAGCCGCCGGCCGCCAGCGCCAGCGCGATGTCGCGGCCCAGCCGCTTGGCGGCGCCGGTCACGAGAACAACGGGGCGGGACGGTGTGGGGTTCATCAGGCTTTAAAAAAAATGGGTGAACAGCGCAAAGAGCCGCAAACTGATCCCGTCAGATGGCGTCAGGATGAAGCCCGTGCGCCAAGAGCCAGGTAGGTAAGAAACGCCAAGAGGGAATCGCCGACAATCAGGCCCGGTGATGAACATGACTACTTTTCCTATTTTAACGAGCGGCCTGCAGGCCACGATTTCCAGGGCAATTGCCGAGGCCGGCGGCTGGATCGGCTTTGACGACTTCATGGCGCGGGCGTTGTACACGCCGGGCCTGGGTTACTACGCCAACGACTCTCTCAAGTTCGGCCTGATGCCCGGTGGCATCAACGGCGCTGATCGCCGCAAAGGCACTGAAGGTGTGAAGGGCGCTGATGCCACACAAGGCATTGATGGCGTGAAAGGCACTGGGACAACAAAGGAGAGTGCGCAGGGCGTGAAGGGCGCCGGCAGCGATTTCGTGACAGCGCCCGAACTCTCGCCGCACTTTGGCCGCACGCTGGCGCGCCAGGCGGCGCAGGCGCTGCAGGCGTCGGGAACGACTGAAATCTGGGAGTTCGGCGCCGGCTCGGGCGCGCTGGCGCTGCAGGTGCTGGGTGCCTTGGGCGAGCAGATCGAGCGCTACACCATTGTCGATCTGTCGGGCACCCTGCGCGAGCGCCAGCGCGAGAAGCTCGCCGCCCACGCCAGCAAGGTTCAGTGGGTCACCGAACTGCCGGAAAAAATGCGCGGCGTGGTGCTGGGCAACGAGGTGCTGGATGCCATGCCGGTGAAATTGCTGGTGCGTCTGAATGGCGTGTGGCACGAGCGCGGCGTGGCGCTGCACGAAGGCCGCTTCACCTATGCCGACAGCCCGACCGACCTGCGCCCGCCGCTCGAAGTTGCCGGCAGCCACGATTACCTGACCGAAACCCACCCGCAGGCCGAAGGTTTTATTCGCACGCTGGCCGACCGGCTGGAGGCGGGCGCTGTGTTTCTGCTCGACTACGGTTTCCCGGAGCACGAGTACTACCATCCGCAGCGCAGCATGGGTACGGTGATGTGCCACCGCGCCCACCTGCTCGACGCCGACCCGCTGGCCGACGTGGGCGACAAAGACATCACCGCGCACGTCAATTTCACCGGCATCGCGCTGGCCGGGCAGGAAGCGGGGCTGGAGGTGCTGGGCTACACCAGCCAGGGGCGCTTTCTGCTGAACTGCGGTTTATTGGACGGCCTGGAAAATGCTTCGCTGGCCGAGCGCACCATGGTGCAGAAGCTGGTGAACGAGCATGAAATGGGCGAGCTGTTCAAGGTGATTGCGTTTGGGGTGAGGAACAGCACGCTGTGGGAGCCTGTGGGGTTTGCGGTAGGGGATCGGACGCATACGTTGTAGATGGCACTTTTTATCAACTATGGTTTAAATTATTTGACCCCAAAAGGTCAAAAATATCTAAACTGCTTAAATTTAAAGCTTTTTTGCTCTTTTGAGATCAATATTTGATGGCTAAGAGTTGATTTGGCGTTGCACCTGTAGTGGTCACATGGCAGACCCTCCTAAAAGCTGATGTTGTAAGGTGAAATGGCTGACGAGCGCCGGAATAATGCCCTGTTGAGATGGAAAATCATGCTGTTCACTTCCGCCGATCTTTTAACTCTGGCCCGTCATCTGACGGTGGAGCGCAAGCTTCAGGGATTGACGCGTGCGCAGGCGGCGGCGGTCTGCAATGTGAGTCCTTCTTTTATCCGCGACGCTGAAAGTGATCCGGCTGCTTGTTCACTGGGGCGGTTGCTGCAGTACATGGCGGGCTTGGGCCTGTCTATGAATGTGGCGGGCTGGAGTCACGATGTTCAAGCGCAAATTGATTTTTCTGATGATGTCAGTGATGCTGAAAGCAGGAAGTCATGATCCGCCTGCGGGTCTGGGCCAATGCGCGGCCCATGGGCTGGTTCGGCCATGCGGCGGGCGAGTTCTTTTTTAAATACGACGCGCAGTGGCTGGCGCAGCCGGGTGCTTATCCCCTGGTGCCGCAGTTTGCCCTGACGGACCAGCCGGTGCGCGGCGCCCTGGTGCGCAGTTTTTTTCAGAACCTGCTGCCCGAAGGCGAGGTGCTGGACGATGTGCTGGCGGCCTTGCAATTGCGCGATGCCTCGACGCTAGAGATCGTGGCCCGCCTGGGCGAGGAGTTGCCCGGCGTGCTCTCGCTCTTGCCGGAAGGAGCTATGCCGCAGGTGCGGCAGGACTACCGCGAGTTGCCGTTTGCAGAGTTGAGCCGGCGGCTGGCTGGCCGCGTCGCCACGCCGCTGCTGGTGTCGGGCGCGCAGGCGGGCATGTCGCTGGCCGGGGCGCAGGACAAGGTGGGCCTGCGCTTTGACCCCAAGACTAAACGGCTGTATGACAGCGTGGGCGCCTCGCCGACCACGCACATCCTCAAACCCGACACGCGCCAATTGCGCTACCAGCCCAGCGCGATCAACGAATACGCCTGCATGAAGCTGGCCCAGGCGCTCAAGCTGCCGGTGCCCAAGGTGTGGCTGCTGCGCGTGCCCGAGGCCGCTTATGTTGTCGAGCGCTATGACCGGGTGCTGACGGCGGGCAACATCGTCACCCTACACCAGTTTGACGGCTGCCAGCTGCTGGGCCATGGTCCGGGCTGGAAGTATGAGCGCCAAGGTGGGCTGGCAAGCCTGCCCAAGCTGGTTGAAGCCTTGCGCGCGCTGCGGGTGCGCGGCAGTGACTTGCTGCAGTTCCAGCGCTGGGTGATGTTCAACTACCTGATCGGCAATGCCGATGCGCATGCCAAGAACCTCTCGCTGCTGGTCGATGACAAAGGCTACCGGCTGGCGCCGTTCTACGATTTATTGTGCGTGCGCGTTTATGGCGACGAGGGGTTGGCGCTTTTCATCGGCGACGAAGAGACGTTTGACGCCGTGGGCGCGCATTCCTGGGAGGCGTTGTGCGCCGATTGCGGTTTTGGTTTTTTGCCCACGCTGGCCGAATTCCGGCGCATGGCGCTGGCGCTGTTGCCCGCGTGGAAAAAAGTGCAGGCGGCTGTGGCCAAAGAAAAGGGTGTGACCGAGGCCGAGTTTGCCATGCTGGCGCGCATGTCGGCCGTTTTCGAACTGCATGTGGACCATGCGCTTTCCATGACAGCATTGCCGGCGGCCGTCTAAACTCCAGCCATGATTCGCTGGTTCATCGTCATCTTTCTCGTGCTGATGGTCTTCAGCTGGCTCACGCCCTGGCTGCACAAGCTGGGCCTTGGCAAGCTGCCGGGCGACCTGCGCTTTCGCCTGTTGGGCCGCGACTGGTTCATTCCGCTGACCACCACGATCGTGCTGAGCCTGCTGGCCAGCCTGATCAGCCAATGGGTTTGATGCCGTCATTTTCGGGAGTCCCATGAACGCTTCATCAACCCCGCCGCCTGAGCTGTCAGTTGATTTTTCACCACAAGCCCGGCCTTCAACGCCGCCAATGCGCCTGTCCGTTGGCGCTTCGCCGCTGGCCTGCGTGGACATCGGCGGCACCAAGGTGGCCGTGAGCGTGATCGATGCCCTCGGCATCCGGGGCCGGATCGTCGAGCCGACGGTCAAACAGGGCGCTTCGGATGCGCTGGCGCGCCAGGTGCTGCGCATGATCGATTTGAGTTGCCAGGCCGCACAGATTGAAACGCGTGACATCGCAGCCGTCGGCGTGGCCTCCTGCGGGCCGTTCGTGCTGAACCAGGGGCAGGTCGAACTGGCCACGCCCAATATCTGCGGCGGCCTGGCCGGTGCGGCGCGCGGCCTGCCCAACAACTGGACCACGGCCGCGCTCGAAGCGCCGCTGTGCCAAGCCTTTGCCCGCGTGCGGGTGGAAAATGACGCCATTGCCGCGCTGGAGGCCGAGCGCCGCTGGGGCGCGCTGCAGGGCCTCGACCACTGCGCCTACGTCACCTGGAGCACCGGCATCGGCACCGGCCTGTGCGTCGATGGCCGCTTGCTGCACGGCAAGAACGGCAACGCCGGCCATGCCGGCCACATGTTCGTCAGCGACAACAGCGATGCGCTGTGCGGCTGCGGCAATATCGGCGACGTGGAAGCCCTGGTGGCCGGCAATGCCCTGCCGCGGCGCTTTTCGGCTTATCCCGATGCGTCCAGCCTGCTCAATGCGGCCCGCGCGGGAAACGCCGAAGCGGTCGCCCTGATCGACGATGTCTGCCGTGTCATGGGCCGCATGCTCTACAACCTGGTCGTGACGCTGGACTTGCAGCGCATCAGCCTGGGCGGCAGCGTGTTCTGGCACCACCGCGATTATTTATTGCCGCGCCTGCAGGCTCACATCAGCGGCAAACTGCCAGCCCTGACCGGCGGCTGCACGCTGGTCCCGGCCGGTTTGCAGGATCGCGTGGGCGACTATGCCGCGCTGGCGCTGGTAGTCTGATGAGCTGGCCGAACCCGGCAGCTTGTTGGTTCCGCCTTGCCGTGTCACGCGCAAGCTATGGGGTGCTGGGGTGCGCCTGGGCTTTGTTACTCCTGCTCGCATTCGGCCAGGGCGTTTAGAAATTCCTTGCGCCACCAGTGAACGTCCTGGCTGCGGATGCGCTCCAGCAGCAACTGGTGGCGGCGCTGGCGCTCGATCAGCGGCATCTGCAGGGCCAGCTGGATGCTCTCGGCCGTGCCGAAAGTGTCGTAGGGGTTGACCAGGATGGCTTCCTTGAGTTGCTCGGCCGCGCCGGCAAAGCGCGAGAGCACCAGCACGCCGGGATCGGCCGGGTCCTGCGCGGCGATGAATTCCTTGGCCACCAGGTTCATGCCGTCGCGCAGCGGCGTGACCAGCGCCACGCACGCCACGCGGTACAGCCCCGGCAGGCGCTTGCGCGAGACGTTGCGGTGGATGTAGCGCACCGGCATCCAGTCCAGATCACCGAAGTCGCCATTGATCGAGCCGCACAGGCTTTCCAACTCCTGGCGCAGGCCGGCGTAGGTGTCCAGCGCCTCGCGGCTGGGCGAGGCAATCTGGATCAGGGTGGCGCTTCTCAAATTTTCCGGGTATTTTTTCAGCAGTTCGCGAAAGGCCTTGAGGCGATGGGGCAGGCCTTTTGAATAGTCCAGGCGCTCGACACCGAGCAGCAGGCGGCGGCGCGAGTACTCCTTTTTCATCCGCTCATACACATCGTTCGCTTCCTTGCCCTGGGCCAGGGCGCAGAACTCCTCGACATCAATCCCGATGGGAAAGGCCTGGGCATGCACCCGCCGACCAAAGGCGCGGAACTGGTGCGCATCCAGCGCTTCAGCGCCGACCTCCTGGCCGACATAGCGCGAGAAATGGTCCACGTCGGCCTGGCTTTGAAAACCCACCAGGTCGTAGGCAAAGAGCGAGCGGATCAGCCACTCGTGCTGCGGGATGGCCGCCAGGATCAGCGGCGGGGGCAGCGGAATGTGCAGGAAAAAACCGATGCGGTTCTTGCAGCCCATGGCGCGCAGCTCGGCGGCCATCGGGATCAGGTGGTAGTCGTGCACCCAGATGGTGTCGTCGGTGCGCAAGAGCGGCAGCAGCTTGCGCGCCAAGAGCTGGTTGACGCGCCGGTAGCCGACGATGTAGCCGGCATCGAAATCGGCCAGGTCCAGCCGATAGTGAAACACCGGCCAGAGCACGCCGTTGCTGTAGCCGAGGTAGTAGCTGTCGTGGTCCTCGCGGCACAGATCGACGGTGGTCAGGCGCACGTTGCCGGCCTGATGGGTGTGAACGTCGCCTTCGCCCGGCGTGCCGCCCTCGACGATGGTGCCGCTCCAGCCGAACCACAGCCCGCCATTGGCCGACAGCGCCTCGCCCAGCGCCACCGCCAGGCCGCCGGCGGCCACCGATTTGCGCGGGTCGGCGACGCGGTTGGAGACGACCACGAGGCGGCTCATACCTGCGTGTCCCAGGGTCTGGACAGGCGCACGGCGGCGTTGATGATGCCCACCATCGAGTAGGTCTGCGGAAAGTTGCCCCACATCTCGCCCGTGACCGGGTGCGTGTCCTCGGACAGCAGGCCGACGTGGTTGCGCGCGGCGAGCATGGTTTCAAAAATCGCCCGCGCTTCCTCCTTGCGGCCGATGCGCGCCAGCGCGTCGATGCGCCAGAAGGTGCAGATGTTGAACGCGGTCTCGGGCTTGCCGAAGTCGTCGGGCGCCTCGTAGCGGCGCATGTAGGGGCCGTCGCACAGGTGGGTTTCCAGCGCGTCCACGGTGGCGATGAAGCGCGGGTCCTTGGGGTCGATGAAGCCCACCTCGATCATCAGCAGCACGCTGGCGTCGAGGTCGCGCCCGCCGAAGCTTTCGGTGAAGGCCTGGCGTGCTTCGCTCCAGGACTCGCGCAGGATGCGCTCGCGCATGACATCGGCGTGGCCGCTCCAGTAGCGGGCGCGCTCCGGCTTGTCGAGCACGACGGCGATTTTTCCGAGCCGGTCGCAGGCTGCCCAGCACATCAGCGCAGACGAGGTGTGAACGCGCGCGCGCGTGCGCAACTCCCACATGCCGGCGTCGGGCTTGTCGTAGCTGCGCACGGCCTGTTCGCCGACGGCTTCGAGGCGCAGAAATTCGGCCGCGCCGGCGCGGTGCAGCAGCCGCTGGTCGTGAAAGGCCTGGGCCGCGCCCAGCACCACGTTGCCGTACACATCGTGCTGGAAGTGCTCCTGCGCCTGGTTGCCCACGCGCACCGGCCCCATGCCCCGGTAGCCGCCCAGGTGGTCGTAAATCGCCTCGGGCAGTTCGCGCTCCAGGCCGATGCCGTACAGCGGCTGGATGTGCCCGCCGTCGGCCTGCACCACGACGTTGCCGAGCCAGCGCAGATAGTCTTCCAGGGTGCCGACTTCGGACAGGCTGTTGAGCGCGCGCACGACAAAAAAGGCGTCGCGCAGCCAGCAAAAGCGGTAATCCCAGGTGCGCCCGCTGTGAGGCGCTTCGGGAATGCTCGTGGTCATGGCCGCGACAATCGCGCCGGTGTCCTCGAACAGCGAGAGTTTGAGCGTGATGGCCGCGCGGATCACCGCTTCCTGCCACTCCAGCGGAATGTGCAGGCGCTGGCTCCACTTGCGCCAGTAGGACAGCGTTTCCTGCTCGAACAGCCGGGCCGTGTCGGCAATGCCGTCCGTCAGCGACTCGTCGGCGCCGAGCAGGAAGTTGTGCTCGCGCGTGAGCAAAAACGGCTGGCGCGACAGGAGGTGCGAGAGCGAGGCGTCGGTGTTCAGGCGCAGCGTCAGGCCGTCGCCCACATAGCGCAGGTGGTTGCTGCCCTGGGTCACCACCGGCGCCACGCGGCCCCAGTCGAAGCGCACATCGAGCAGCACCCGCACGCGCGGCGCGCCCTGCAGCGGGCGCACCCGGCGCACCAGCATCATGGGTTTGAAAAACCGCGAGCGGCTGTAAAAGCGCGGCGCAAAGTCGGTGATCTCCACGCCCTGGCCCCGGGTGTCGAAGAGCTGGGTGCGCAGCACGGCGGTGTTGGGCTCGTACCACTGCTTGCTGTGCGAGAAATTCTCGATCTCGATACCGAAGGCGCTGCCCTGGTCGCTGGGGTCGAGCAGCGCGTTGAACACCGGGTCGCCGTCAAAGCGCGGCAGGCAGCACCAGACGATGCGCCCGCGCGCGTCCACCAGGGCGCTGAAGGCGCAGTTGCCAATGACGCCCAGCGCCAGCGAAGGCGGCGCGCTCGGGCCGAAGTGGGCGTGGTCGGTTGAAGTGAGGGGGCTCATGCGGGCGTCCTGTCGGCGCCGCTGGCCTGGAAGGCCTGCAGCCACTGGGCCAGTTCGGCCACGCTGGCGCAGCGGTGCTGGGCGCAGGTCGGCCCGGCGCCGACCTTGATGGTGTGCCCGCCCAGGCGCTGCACCTGCTCGAAGCCGGCCTCGTCGGTCACGTCGTCGCCGGCAAACACCGGCAGGCGCCCGGCAAAGGGCGCCTCGGCCATGAAGGCGGCAATCGCCGTGCCTTTGCTGATGCCGGCCGGTTTCACGTCGATCACGCATTTGCCCTGCATCAACTCAAGGCCGGCGCTGGCCTCCACCGCCTGGCGCATCGCCTGCAGGCAGCGGCTTTCGAGTTCGGGCGCCTGGCGGTAGTGCAGGCTCAGCGCCAGGCTTTTGCGCTCCAGCCGCAGGGCCGGGTATTGCTGCACCAGGGCTTCGGCCGCCCGCAGCGCCAGATCCAGGTCGAGGGCCGGTGCGCTCATCAAGAGGCCATCGGCGCTGCGGCGCTGCGCGCCGTGTTCGCAGGCCACGGGCAGCAGCAGCGGGGCCAGAAAAGCGTCCAGATCGAGCAGGCTGCGGCCCGACACCAGCGCCAGCGCGCCGCCCAGCTGCTGGTACAGACCGGCCAGGATGCTGGTGAGCAGCGGTGGAATGACGACGGCTTCGGGGTGGGCGGCCAGTTCCACCAGCGTGCCGTCAAAGTCAAGAAAAAGCGCTGTGTCCGGCGTGATGCGAGGAAGTTTTTCGTGAGGCATGTTCATCGAAAAACACCTTAGCAGCAAATTTTGCCGTCGTCTGTAGGCTGGATTCTCGTGTTGCCCTGGGGCGGGCGCGGCGTCAGGGCAGGCTTTCCTCCGGCGGCGCGGTGACTTCGCGCGGCCCGACGCGGCCCAGCCGGTTCCTGAGCGACTGGGGCTGGCCGGTGAGGATGGCCGCGTAGTTGGTCGTGTTGGAAAGCACTTTTTTCACATAGTCCCGGGTTTCGCTGAAGGGCACGTTCTCGGCCCAGATGGCGGCTTCGAGTACCGGGCCGTTGCGCCAGATGCGCGGGCGCCCCGGCCCGGCGTTGTAGGCGGCGGCGGCCATCGGCATGGAGCCGCCCAGGTCGTCGAGCGCCAGCTTGAGGTAGGCCGTGCCGATGGTGATGTTGGTCTCGCGGTCGTTGATGTCGGCGTCGCGAAAGCCGTCGAGGCCGATCTTCCTGGCGGTCCAGCGCGCCGTGGCGGGCATGACCTGCATCAGGCCGGAGGCGCCCACGCCCGAGCGCGCGTCCATGATGAAGCGGCTTTCCTGGCGGATCAGGCCATAGACGTAGGCCGGGTCCAGGGAAATGCCCTGGCTGCGCCGCACCACGGTGTCGCGAAAGGGCATCGGAAAGCGCTGCTCGAAGTCGATCTGGGTCTTGGTGCGCTCGCTGGTGTTGATGCAGCGGTCCCAGAGCTGGCGGTCGCAGGCGAACTGGGCGGCGGCGAGCAGTTCGCGCTCGGACATGCCGCTTTTCTGGTGCAGGTTGGTGCTGTAGTTCCACTCGCGCACGCCCTCGGGGCGCAGGCCGATGGCGATGGCGTAGGCGGCCCGGTTCAGGCCGGGGTTGAGCCGGGCGGCTTCTTTTTCCGCGATGCTCAGGGGCGCCGGCCGGGGCGGGACGGTGATTTTTTGGCCCAGGTCTTCGAGCGCGAGCTGCTCGTAGAAGCCGCGCACCGAGGCGATGGACTGCAGCAGCGCCAGCGCCTCGGCGCGCTGCGCTGGCGCCCGGGTGCTGGGCGCTGGACCCTGGGGCGTGAGCAGCGCGGTGGAGATGTCGGGCGGGGCGGTGGCCAGCAGCGCGCGCGCCTTCCAGTAGGTCCAGGCCGGATCCTGGCGCGCTTCCTCGCTCATGGCGTTGATGGCCTGGAGGACTTCGCTCCACTGCGGCTGCAGGCCGGCGCGCAGGGCGGCGCGGGCCTTCCAGGCCAGCATGTCGTCGGTCAGGTCGGTGTCCTTGCTGACCTTGGAGAAATAGTACATGGCATCGCCCGCCGGCTGGCGGCCCAGGCGGCTGGCCACCTGCTTGCCGATCAGCCCCCAGAGCCAGTTGCGCTCTTCGGCGGTGAGCTGCAGCGCCCATTTGTTGTTGAGCTGGGTGACGGCGGCTTCGGCGTCGCTGGTGGCGAGCTTGACCAGCGCCAGCGTGATCAGCTCCTTGCGCACCGTGCGGATGGCCAGGTACTTGTCCGACAGGAAGCGCGCCGGGTTGGCGCTGATCTCGCTCACCATGCCCGCCGCCTCGGGGGCGATGATCTGCACGGCGTCGCGGGCGGCGCGCGCGCGGTTGGCTTCCATGGCCAAGCGCGCCTTTTGCCAGACGTCCTGCGGCGTGAGGTTCTGGCTGCCGACCAGGCGCTCGGCGGCGGCGGTGCAGCCGTCATCGGCGTCGCGCTGGGCGTACCAGTTCTGGCGCACCTCGCCCGACAGGCGCGCGTCCAGGACCGGGTTTTTCAGGTGCTCGACCAGCAGGGCGTAGCAGCGCACCTGGCGGTCGTCGTTCATGCGGTAGCGCGGGTATTCGGCGGCAAAGCCGGCCCAGTCGCGGCGCTCGCCCAGCAGCACCAGCCAGTCGTTGCGCAGCCGGTCTTCCTGGTAGCTGCCGGCGTAGCGCGCCAGGAAATCGTGCACCTCCTGCGCGCTGGCTTCGTCCAGGCGCGCCTTGAGTTCCCAGTAAGCGGCCCAGGGCTCCAGGGCATGGCCCCTGGCCTGGGGCAGCAGTTGCGTCAGGCGGGCCTTGTCGCCGCGCTTGAACGCCTTGTTCATGTCCACGATCAGGTTGTCGCCGGGGATGGCGGCGCCCAGCGGCAGGGGCTGGGCCACCGAGCACGACACCAGGCTGGCCGCCAGCGCTGCTGAAAATACCGCAGAAACTCGCGTACTTAAAAGAAATTTGTATAGCATTGACGCATTATGGACAAACTAAGTACACGTAAAGCGCTGGTGCAATCTCGCCTGGACATGCCCGACCGGCTGGAGCGGGCCGATATGCTGCAGCAGGTGATGCGCATCTGGCTGGTGGGCTCGCCCCATGAGGTCATTGGCGCTTACTGGCCGATCAAGGGCGAATTTGACCCGCTGCCGGCGCTCTACCGTTGGCAGGAGGACGCCGTGCTGGGCCTGGACGCCCTGTCCGAAGCCTTGCCCGATCAGGCCGAGCCGGCGCAGCTGGCCAGCGACAGCATGGCCAGCCGCTCGCCGCGCAAGATCGGCCTGCCGGTGGTCAACAAGCTGCACAAGACGCTGACTTTTCACGCCTGGTACCCCGGCTGCCCGATGGAGGAAGACGCCTACGGTATTCCCAAGCCCAAGGACACCGAGGTGATCGTGCCCACGCTGCTCTTCGTGCCCTGCGTCGGCTACGGGCCGGGCGGCTACCGTCTGGGCTATGGCGGCGGTTTTTACGACCGCACGCTGGCCACGCTCTCGCCGCGCCCGCTCACCGTCGGCCTGGGGTTCAGCCAGGGCTGGCTGCCCGACATGGCGTCCGAGCCGCACGACGTGCCGCTGGACGTGGTGCTCAATGACCACGGCGTGGTCTGGCCGGTCTGAGGCGCCAGTTTTTCTGAGCTGCCGGCGGTCTCCCTGGCGACCTGGCCGGCAAAGCACCACCGGTTTCAATCCAGCGTGTCGATCGTGTCTGGGTCCGGTACATCGCCAATCGCCTCGCGCGTCTGCGCCGCCTGCTGCTGCAGCCAGTCGCAAAACGCCAGCACCTCGGGCCGGGCGGCATTGCGCGGGCCCACGATCAGCCAGTAGGCCATGGGCGAGTCCATGCGCTGGTTCGGCAGCGCCTCGACCAGATCGCCCGAGGCCAGGCTCTCGGCCACCAGCGGCAGGCGGGCCAGCACCACGCCCTGGCCGGTCAGCGCCGCCTGCACCATCTGGCTGGCATAGTTGAAATACAGCCAGCGCTTGACTTGCAGCTTGACCCCTTGCTGGTCCAGCCAGCGCCGCCAGGTGAGCCACTGCAGGTGGCTGTAATGCGCGTCGCCCGCCTCGATCAGCGTGAACTGCGCCAGGTCTGCCGGGCTCTGCAGGGGCGGGCCGCTCTTGAGCAGCCAGGGGCTGATGACCGGGGTGATCTGCTCGCCGAACAAGCGGATCGCCTGGGGCGGAACGCGCTCGGCCGGCGCGTAGCGCAGCGCCAGGTCCAGGTCTGACAGGGCCAGGTCGATCGCCACGTCCGACGCATCGATGCGGATGTCGATGTCCGGGTGGCTCCACTGGAACGCCTCCAGCCGGGGAATCAGCCACATCGAGGCAAACGAGGCAAAGGTGGACAGCGACACGCTCTTGCGCCCGGTGCTCTGGCGGATCTGGCGCACCGCGCCGTCGATGCGCTCCAGCGAGGGCGTGACTGCCCGCAGCAGCACGCTGCCGGCATGGGTCAGTTCCACGGCACGGGTGTGGCGGTGAAACAGGCTCGCGCCCACGTCGGCTTCCAAGCTTTGAATTTGCCGGCTCACGGCCGACTGGGTCAGGGCCAGCTCCTCGGCAGCGGCGCGGAAATTGAGGTGGCGCGCCACCGCCTCGAAAGCGCGCAACTGCCCGGCAACAATCGGGCGCGAGCGCAGGTGGGTCTGGGAGTGCTGCATGGAGCGAATGGATGGGGGTCGGTGATTGATGCGTTGAACGCATGAATAGCGTAACGCGATTTCATTGGACCGCCAACACCGGGCGCCGGATCATGAAGGCTTCACTGCGGTTTTCAGCTTTTTTTCTGGAGGACACCATGGCTCTGCTCACTGCTGCCCGATGGGCGTTTCAACGGCCGGCGCATGCCGCCGGCCAGCCGGTGCTGCCGGTGCTGCCGGTGCTGCCGGGACAGCCGGCCGCGCTGGTCGGCGCCACGAATCCGGTCAAGAACCAACCCGGCCACTGCCGGCTGGAGCCGGGCCAGGCGCTGACCATGCAGGCGCGCCAAGCGGGCTGGCTGCGCGTCGTGCAGGGCCGGCTCTGGGTCACTTTTTCCAATGCCGGGCAGGACAGCCGCGTGCGGGCGGGCGACCATTTCCTGCTGCCCGGCGAGCGCCTGGCGCTGTCGGCAGGCCAGGCGGTGGTGATGGAGTCCTGGGCCATCGGCCCGCCGGCGCCGGCCCAGGTGTGCTGGGAGCCGGCGCCCGTGCCCGGCCTGCTGCCGGTGTTCCGCTCGGCCCGCCGGCCTGCGGCTTGCGCGCCGTCAGCCAGCCGTCTTTCAACTTGCGGATAATTCGGGAGTCAAAAATTCACTTTTAGAAATCACAGGAACTCTCATGGCTACCTTCCCCCTCGATGTCGTCATCATGGCCGCCGGCAAAGGCACGCGCATGAAAAGCCGCCTGCCCAAGGTCCTGCATCGCCTGGGCGGCAAGGCGCTGCTGGCGCATGTGACGGACTGCGCGGCGCAGCTCTCGGCGCGCCAGGCTGTCGTCATCACGGGGCATGGCGCGGACCAGGTCGAGGCCGCCTGCAGCGCCAGGACGGGCGCCTCGGCCGGCGTGGCGCTGCAGTTTGCCCGCCAGGAGCCGCAGCTGGGCACGGGCCACGCGGTGCAGCAGGCGCTGCCGCTGCTGGCTGACGACGGCATCACGCTGGTGCTCTCGGGCGACGTGCCGCTGACCCAGGCCGCCACGCTGCAGGCGCTCTTGGCCCAGTGCGACGGCCAGCGGCTGGCGCTGCTCACGCTGACCATGGCCGATCCAACCGGCTACGGCCGCATCATTCGCCTGGGCGAGGAGGCCCCCAGCCAGGTGCGCGCCATCGTCGAGCACAAGGACGCCAGCGACGCCCAGCGCCAGATCCGCGAAATCTACAGCGGCATCATGGCCGTGCCGACCCGCCTGCTGCGCGGCTGGCTGGCGCGGCTGGACAACCAGAACGCCCAGAACGAGTTCTACCTGACCGACATCGTGAAGTTCGCCGTGGCCGACGGCGTGGCCGTGGTGGCGCACCAGATCACGGACGCGGCCCAGGTGGCCGGCGTGAACAGCCCGGTGCAGCTGGCTGAGCTGGAGCGTGTCTATCAGCAGCGCCTGGCCACCGGCCTGATGGAGCAGGGCGTGCGCCTGGCCGACCCGGCACGGCTCGATGTGCGCGGCGAGCTGGAATGCGGCTCCGATGTCGAGATCGACGTGAACTGCGTGTTCGAAGGGCGCGTGAGCCTGGGCGAGGGCGTGCGCATCGGCGCCAACTGCGTGATCGCCAATGCGGTGATCGGCGCCGGCGCGGTGATCCATCCCTTCACCCATATCGACGGCGAAAAGCTCGGGGTCGAAGTCGGCGAGGGTTCGCTGATCGGCCCGTTTGCCCGGCTGCGGCCCGGCGCGCAACTGGGTGCGGAAGTGCATATCGGCAATTTTGTCGAGGTGAAAAACTCGACGATGGCCAGGGGCGCCAAGGCCAATCACCTCGCCTACCTGGGCGACGCCACGGTGGGCGAGCGCGTCAACTACGGCGCCGGCAGCATCACCGCCAACTACGACGGCGCCAACAAGCACCGCACGGTGATTGAGGCCGACGTACACATCGGCAGCAACTGCGTGCTGATCGCGCCAGTGCGAATCGGCGCCGGCGGCACGGTGGGCGGAGGCTCGACCATCAGCAAGGACACGCCGGCGGGCGCCCTGAGCGTGGCGCGCGGCAAGCAGGCCGTGATTGCCAACTGGACGCGCCCGGTCAAGCCGCCCAAGGCTTGAGTTGGCCGGTCCGCCTGCCTGTGGCGTTGCCTGGCAGGACGGACCTGCGGGTTGCGCCGGGCGGGGCACGGCCCGCCCCGGCCTCCTTACTCGGTGTGATGGACTTCCTGCAAGCCATAGACCGGCGTGTCCAGCCCCTCCATGCGCGCCTTGAGTTGCAGCGCCAGGTAGCGTGAATAGTGGCGCGACTGGTGCAGGTTGCCGCCGTGGAACCACAGGTTTTCTTGCTGCGTGGGCTTCCACATGTTGCGCAACTCGCCTTCCCACGGGCCGGGGTCCTTGGTCGTGTCCGAGCCCAGGCCCCAGCACTTGCCGACCTTGGTGGCCATCTCGGGCGAGACCAGCCGCTCGACCCAGCCGTTCATCGAGCCGTAGCCGGTGGCGTAAACGATCAGGTCGGCCTCCAGCTCGGTGCCGTCGCTGAGCACCACCGAGTTTTCGGTGATGCGCGCGATGTCCACGCCGCTCTTGAGCTTGACATCGCCATTGGCCACCAGGTCGCAGGCGCCCACGTCGATGTAGTAGCCCGAGCCCCGGCGCAAATACTTCATGAACAGGCCCGAGCCGTCATCGCCGAAGTCCAGCAGGAAGCCGGCCTTGCGCAGCCGGTCGTACAGGTCGGCATCGCGCTTCTGGATTTCCTCGTACACGGGAATGTGAAAGCTGGGCATGATGCGAAACGGCACCGAGGCGAAGATCAGGTCAGCCATGTCGGTGGTGATGCCTTTTTCCAGCGCCTGCTCCGAATACAGCCCGCCCAGCGCCAGGTCCATCAGCGAGTCCGAGCGCACGATGTGCGTCGAGCTGCGCTGCAGCATGGTGACGTCGGCGCCGTTTTCCCACAGGTCGGCGCAGATGTCGTGCGCCGAGTTGTTGGCGCCCAGCACGATGGCCTTTTTGCCTTTGAACGCATCGCCGCCGGGATGCTTGCTCGAATGGTGCTGGATGCCCTTGAACGTCTCCGCGCCCTCGATCTGCGGCACGTTGGCCACGCCCGACATGCCCAGCGCGAACACCACTTGTTTCGGTCGCAGCACGAGGGTCTGGCCGTCGCGCACCACGGACACTTCCCACTCCTTGGCCGCTTCGTCGTACTTCGCCTTGATGCACTCGGTCGATGACCAGTAGTTCAGCTCCATCACCTTGGTGTACATCTCCAGCCAGTCGCCGATCTTGTCCTTGGGGCAAAACACTGGCCAGTCGTCCGGAAACGGCAGGTAGGGCATGTGGTCATACCAGACCGGATCGTGCAGGCACAGCGATTTATAGCGGCTGCGCCACTGGTCGCCCGGGCGCGGGTGCTTGTCGATGATGAGCGTGGGCACGCCCAGGCGCTTGAGCCGCGCGCCCAAGCCGATGCCGCCCTGGCCACCGCCGATCACCAGCACGTAGGGCTGCACGGTGATGCCCAGTTCGGCCTCGTCCTGCTGGCGGCGCTCGGTCCAGTTCTGCCGGCCTTTTTGAACCCCGTGCTCGGCGCCCTTGATGCGGTGGCGCCCCTTCTTTTCTTCAAAACCCTTGAGCTCGTAGAGGGTGGTCAGCAGCGTCCAGCACAGGCCGTCTTTCAGGCGCGCATAGCCGCGCCCGCGCGCCAGGGCGGTCTCGAAGGTGAACCAGCCTTCCGTCACGCCATTGGCGCGGCTGGCCTCGCCTTCGGTGCGCCAGTTGACCGGCTGCGTGTTGGCCAGCGTGGCCGCGAGCAGGTCCTGCACGCCGGGCTGGCCTTCCACGGTCTTGAGGTTCCAAGTAAAGCCGATCAGGTCGCGCCAGTGGCAGTCGGTCGTGAACAGCTGGGTGGCGGCCTGGACGTCGCTGCGCGTGAGCGCGGCGTCGAACAATTCAAGCCAGCGGGCGATTTCGTCGGTGGGGCTGAGAGCGCTGTGGTGCGCAGCGGGGCGCGCACCGGTCGCGGTGTCGGTCATGTCTTGTCTCCTTGTTGTGATCTGCATTGCCGGCAAGGTGCCGACGTACGGATCATTGCAAGTGACGTGCCTGCGCGGCATCTGCCATGCGTGCTATGGTATTTGTAGCTATGAAGGCTTGCTGCTGCTGCGCTGTGCTGATGTTCCGGTGCCAGCAAGGCGGTGGCTGCAGCGGGCTGGGCAAGGTGTCACAGCGTGACGAGTGTCACCGGGCAGGCGTGACACCTGTCACGCTTTTTGGGGCGCTGTCAGCTTGCCGCGCCGCCATCGCGCTGGTTGGGCGAGGCAATGCCCCAGCGCTGCATGCGGCGGTACAGCGTCATGCGCGACAGGCCCATGCGACGCGCCGCCTCGGCCACGTTCCAGTGGCTGGCGCTGAGCTGCGCCAGCAGTTGCGCCGCCTGGCCCGCAGGCACGCTGGCCGCTGCCGGGGCCGCTGCCAGGATGGCGGTCGATGCGGCGGGCAGTGATGGCGCGGCCAGCGGCGCAGGCGGCACGGCCCCGAAATGATCGGCCTCCAAGTGATCAGCCCCAAAATGATCCGGCAGGTCGTGCAGCTCGATCACGCCCTGGCTGCACAGGCTGCGGGCGTAGTCGATCACGTTGCGCAGCTCGCGCAGGTTGCCCGGCCAGGGGTGCGCGAGCAAACGGGCGTGCGCGTCAGGCGAGAGTGCCAGCGGGGCGGCTTTATCGCCAGCGCCGGCGCCCGCGCTCGCCAGCATGCGCGCGATCAGCCAGCCCAGGTCGGTGCGCTCGCGCAGGGGCGGTAGCATCAGGTGGGCGCCGTTCAGTCGGTAGTAGAGGTCGGCGCGAAAGCGCCCCTCGCGCACCAGCGCTTGCAGGTCGCAATGCGTGGCCGCAATGACGCGCAGGTTCACGGGAATCGGCCGCGTCGCTCCCACCGGCAGCACCTCGCGCTCGGCCAGTACGCGCAGCAGCCGCGCCTGCAAGGCCAGCGTCATGTCGCCGATCTCGTCGAGGAACAGCGTGCCGCCATCGGCCTCCTGCACCAGGCCGCGCTTGGCGCGTGAGCCCGCGCCCGAGAAGCTGCCGGGCAGATAGCCAAACAACTCGCTCTCGGCCAGCGCTTCGGGAATGGCCGCGCAGTTCACGGCCACGAAAGGCCGGTTGTGCCGCTCGCTGCTGGCATGCAGGGCCTTGGCGAAGAACTCCTTGCCCGTGCCCGTCTCGCCGGTGAGCAGCAGACCGATGGGCGAATTCACAAAACGCGCCGCCCGGTTGATTTGCCGGCCCAGCGCCGCGTCGCCACCGCACAGCGCCGCCAGCGGCGCCGGGACAGGCGCCGGAGTCATGCTGGCCGTGCCAGCCGGGCGCGCCACTGCGGGCGGCGGCGAAGCCAGCAGGAACAGCACCTGGCCCGAGCCCGCCAGGGTGATGGCGCGGCGCTCTGCCGGACAGGTGTGCAGGAAGCGGCCCAGATCGTGATCCCGCATATTGAAAAGGCGATCAAACGCGGTGCCGAGCAGCGGCCCTGCCACCAAATCTTGCAGTAGCAACTGCGCGCGGCGGTTGTGGCCGATGACCCGGCCCGCTGCATCGAGTGCCAGCAGGTAATCGGGATTGACCTCCAGGAACTGCGGGCTGGGGGCCAGGCGCAGCACCCAGTCATGGCGGAACTGGCGCAGGAAGCTGGCGTTTTCAACGTATTGGGCATGGATGCGCACCATCTGCAGCGCCAGGTGCTGGCTCTCCTTGCTTTGCGGGGAGCGAAGCGCCGAGATGTCGAGCACCGCGTTGAGTTCGCCGCGCCCGTTGAACACCGGCGCGGTGGTGCAGGTCAGGGGAATGTGGGTGGCGTCGAAATGGTCGCCTTGATGCACCGTGAGGGCCTGCCCGGTGCTGATGCAGGTGCCCACGCCGCAGGTGCCCGCCACGGACTCGCTCCAGTCGGCGCCCAGGTACAGGCCGGCACGGCGCAATGCGTACTCGCTGTGCAGGTCGCCGATGAAATCGACGGTGACACCCTGCGCATCGGTGAGCAGAACCACATAGCCCAGACCTGCCACCTGCTGGTAGAGCGCCTGCATGCCGCTGCGCGCGAGCTGCAAAAACGCGTCCATCTGATCCTGGCGCTCGCGCAGGCGGTGGCTGGGCAGGATGATGGCTTCCTGCATGCGCGTGGGGTCCAGCCGGTAGTCATGCGCACAGCGGCGCCAGGAATCGTGGATGAGGCTCTCGCCTGCAGGCTCGCGCAGGCCAGTACTGGCGCCTGCCACCGTTTGCATGACCCTGTCGATGTGCTCCCGTTGATGCGCTTGCATGGCTTGTTTCCTGGTTGGGGCGCAACAATGCCTGCGCCTGTGAAATGCAGTCTCTCGGGACCGTCGGCACTTATAGGTGCTGTCCCGTTGACGGTCAATCGGGCCGTACCCTTGGCGGCGCGCCTTGGCCCTGATAGTTCTGATGGCCCTGATGGCTGATCTCGGCCCCTGCTGCTCTCAGCGCTCCAGCAGCACCTTGGGCGCAAACTTGGCCCGCTTGACGCTGAAGAAGGCCTTCACGTTGCGCACATTCGCATCATGGGTAAACAGCCGCTGCGCCAGCGCCAGGTAGGCCGGCATGTCGGCCACATGCACCACCAAAATAAAATCCGGCCCGGGCGAGACGCGGTAGCACTGCTGCACCGCGTCGTCCCTGACCACGCGGGCCTCGAACGCTTCGAGCAGTTCGTCGCCCTGGCGGTCCAGTGAAATCTCCACCAGCGCGCTCAGGCCGTGGCCCAGCGCGGCGGCCAGCCTGTCGGGGCTGAGAATGGCGATTTCCCGCTCGATCAGCCCGGCCTCGCGCAGCCGCTTGACACGGCGCAGGCAGGTGGGCGGCGAGATATGGGCGCGCTCGGCCAGGCGCTGGTTGCTCAGGGAGGCATCCTGCTGCAAGGTATCCAGCAGTTTCAGATCGGTCGCGTCGATGTCTATTTGTTCCATACAGTGCCTATTATTGAAATTAAATTTTTCAAATGTTCATTTGTGAAATTTAATTCCATAAACGGCTAAAAATCAATCACCTTAAAAAGTTTACAAGCTCTAGCATCAGCGCACTTAATTTACTGGGAGATTTTTATGTGCGGTATCGTCGCGGCAGTTTCTACGAGAAATATTGTTCCCATCCTGGTCCAGGGGCTGCAGCGGCTGGAATACCGGGGCTATGACTCCTGCGGCGTGGCGGTCTATGCGGACGGCCTGAAACGCGCGCGCAGCACCTCGCGCGTGGCCGAACTGCAGCAGCAGGTCAATTGCGAAGAGATTGCCGGCGGCACCGGCATTGCCCACACCCGCTGGGCCACGCATGGCGTGCCGGCCGTGCACAACGCCCATCCGCACTTCAGCCACGGCACCGGCGCGGACAGCGCGGCGCGCGCCGGCAAGGTGGCGCTGGTCCACAACGGCATCATCGAGAACCACGACGAGCTGCGCGCCGCCCTGCAGGCCAAGGGCTATGTGTTTGAAAGCCAGACCGACACCGAAGTCATCGTGCACCTGATGGACAGCCTGTACGACGGCGACCTGTTCGAAGCGCTCAAGGCCACCGTGGCACAACTGCACGGCGCCTATGCCATTGCCGCTTTCTGCAAGGACGAGCCCCACCGCGTCGTCGGCGCCCGCGCCGGCTCGCCGCTGATCCTGGGCGTGGGCGCGGAGCACGGCGAAACTTTTCTCGCCAGCGATGCGATGGCACTGGCCGGCGTGACCGACCAGATCGTCTATCTGGAGGAAGGCGACCTGATTGATCTGCAACTGGGCAAATACTGGATCTTTGACCGCCAGCACGCGCGCGTCGAACGCGAGGTGAAAACGGTACATGCCCACAGCGGCGCGGCCGAACTCGGGCCCTACCGCCACTACATGCAAAAGGAAATCTTCGAGCAGCCCACAGCCATTGCCAACACGTTAGAGGGCGTCACCGGCATCGTTCCCGAGCTGTTCGGCGATGGCGCCTACCGCACCTTCAAGGACATCGACTCGGTTCTGATCCTGGCCTGCGGCACCAGCTACTACAGCGGCTGCGCGGCCAAGTACTGGCTCGAAGACATCGCCGGGATTCCGACGCAGGTGGAAGTGGCCAGCGAATACCGCTACCGCACCTCGGTGCCGAATCCAAAAACGCTGATCGTCACCATCACCCAGAGCGGCGAGACCGCCGACACGCTGGCCGCCCTGCGCCACGCGCAAAGCCTGGGCATGACGCAGACGCTGACCATCTGCAACGTGGCCACGTCGGCCATGGTGCGCGAATGCAAGCTCGCCTACATCACCCGCGCCGGCGTGGAAATCGGCGTGGCCTCGACCAAGGCGTTCACGACGCAGCTGGCGGGCCTGTTCCTGCTGACGCTGGCGCTGGCCCAGTCCAAGGGACGCCTGAGCGAAACGCAGGAAGCCGGCCATTTGAAGGCTCTGCGCCATCTGCCCGCCGCGCTGCAGGCCGTGCTGGCGCTGGAGCCGCAGCTCATCAGCTGGGCCGAGGATTTTGCGAAAAAGGAAAATGCGTTGTTCCTGGGGCGCGGCCTGCACTACCCGATTGCGCTCGAAGGCGCGCTAAAACTCAAGGAAATCAGCTACATCCACGCCGAAGCCTACCCGGCCGGCGAGCTGAAACACGGCCCGCTGGCGCTGGTGACCAACGCCATGCCGGTGGTGACCGTCGCGCCCAACGACGCGCTGCTGGAAAAACTCAAAAGCAACATGCAGGAAGTGCGCGCCCGTGGCGGCGTGCTCTACGTGCTGGCCGACGCCGACAGCCGCATCGACAGCAGCGAAGGCGTCAACGTCATCCGCATGCCCGAGCACTACGGCGCCCTGAGCCCGCTGCTGCACGTGGTGCCGCTGCAGCTGCTGGCCTATCACACGGCCTGCGCGCGCGGGACGGACGTGGACAAGCCGCGTAATCTGGCCAAGTCGGTCACGGTGGAATAAAACGGGGCGGGGTGATTCCGTCAGCCGGTCCGCACACCCCTATCAGCCCAGTCCGACAGCCGCAAGTCTGCCCGGACCAGCACAGTCAGAGCCTTCTTACCGCAAGGAGGCCGAAATGCAGAACCCAAGCTCAACCCTCGTTGACCTCGAAACCAAGTTCTGGCAGTCGATGGTGGACCATCAGACCGATGTGGCGCTGAACCTGCTCTGCGAGCCGGCGCTGATGGTCAGCCCGCAAGGCGTGATGAAATTCGATCATGCGGGCTACCGCCAGATGGCCGAGCACGGCACCATGATGGTCAACTCGTTTGAACTCAGCGACATGGAAGTCGTGTTTCCGAACGATTCGACGGCCATCCTTTCCTACCGCGCCAAGCAGAGTGTCGCGCCGCGCGGCCAGGGCGCCACCACGCAGCAAGAGATGAACGACACCTCGACCTGGGTCAAGACCGACCAGGGCTGGCGCTGTGCCATGCACACGGAGACGCCGGTCAACGCGCACTGAGCGCTTCAGGAGAAACGCAATGGCCCCCAAAAACACGATCTGCCTGTGGTACGACAGCGCTGCCCTTGACGCCGCCAGGTTCTATGCCGCGACCTTCCCCGACAGCGCGGTGGGCGCCATCGTGCACGCGCCGAGCGACTATCCCGCTGGCAAGCAAGGCGATGTCCTCATGGTCGATTTCACTGTGGCCGGCATCCCCTGTCTGGGGCTCAATGGTGGTCCCGAGTTCAAGCAAAGCGAGGCGTTCTCGTTCCAGATCGCGACCGACGACCAACTTGAGACCGACCGCTTGTGGAACGCGATCATCAGCAACGGCGGCCAGGAAAGCCAGTGCGGCTGGTGCAAGGACCGCTGGGGGCTGTCTTGGCAGATCACCCCACGCGCCCTCACCGAGGGGCTGTTCGATCCCGATCGCGCGGCGGCCAAGCGCGTGTTTGACGTGATGATGACGATGGGCAAGATCGACATCGCAGCGATAGAGGCGGCGCGGCGGGGCTGAGGCTTCGGCTTGAGCATCTGGGCGGATCCGACACTTGATAGGCGGCACCCGGTCCGGCAATGCCTGCCTTGTGCCCCTGCCGCCGCCGCGTTTTTGTGTAGCGCCATGCCCATGGGCTGTGCGCCAGCAAGGACGGAGAAGTGGTCGAGTATGCGCTCAGCCGCAGCCTGTCCCCGGTGCTGATTGCCCCCCTATCAGACGCAACTGCTCGACAAGGCGCTGCTGCAGGCCAAACTGCACGAGTTGTATGCGCTCAATGCGGCGGGTGATGTGGCAGAGGGTGACAATCGGATTGAGCCAGTCATCGCGACATAAACCTGCCTTAATGTCGCGAATGATGTGTTTCGCGACAGGAAAAACGATGGCCAAACCAATTTTGGCTCCATCCTACAAAGCCGCTGCTGGCGGCGGCCACCAGTCCTGCGGACCAGCGAGTTTGCGGCATGGGCATGTGCCTGGAATTGACGCTTCTTGTTCTGCAAAAACGAGTGTCAATGCATCACTCAATAGTGAAGTCAGGAACTTATTGTGCGGCGGCTCCAGCTTGGTCATGCCCCAAGAGGCCGGTTTCAGTGACCCTCAGGCAACGACCTGTAACCATGGGTTTGGCAGCGGGGTGTTCGCTGCCAGGAGAGCTCAGGATGTTTTGGCGCCCGGCCCACCGCGCAGCGGACTGAAGCGGCATCGCTCTGTCCGGCGTCAGGCTGAGCGTGTTGATAGGCCTCGTTACTAGCCCTGCGCTGGCAGCCGCCGAGAAAACTCTCAGCCTTCCAGATGTGACAAGCGTGTCAAGGTCAGGCGCGCTTTCTCTGCTGCCCAGAATGGTTAGCCCGTAGACAGAATCGTTGGCGCGCCTGTACGCACATTTACGATTTCGCGGCGCCGGTGCTAGTCCAGCGTTCAATATTGATGGCTTAACTTAACGCTGGATGAGGATGCAGAGCCATGAACAGACGAGAACTTGCCAAGCTTGCCGCAGCCTTCGCGGCTGCCACCGCCGCCCTGGGGGCCAGAGCCCAGAACACGCCCAGCCCCGGCAATGGCGTGCCAGGGCCGACTGGCCGGCAGGCGGTGGGCGTCAACCTCTGCGGCATGGACAGCGCTCGGCCGGGCCTGCGCTACGGCTCCAGCACCGTGCCCAACATCAACTTCACCGTGCCGCGCCGCAGTGAAGTCGCCTGGCTCGCGGCCAGCGGCTACACCAAGAGCCGCCTGCCGATCCAGTGGGAACTGCTCCAGCCGATGCTGCACGATACGCAGGCCAATGCGCAGGCCCGTGCAGCGATTGGCGAGCCCGGCGCGTTCCACGCCGGGCATGAGGCCTACATCACCGGCGTGCTCGATGCGCACGCCTACGCCGGCATCCGCTGCATCCTGGACCTGCACAACTACTGCCGCTACCAGGATTTCGTTTACCAGAGCGACGGCTCGGTCATCGGCCTGGTGGTCCCGGCCGACCCGCTGATCCGCCCCTACACCAGCGACAACACGCAGGTGCAGGGACGCATATTTGCCCTGGCGCCGGGCGTGACGCTCAGGCAATCCCATTACAACGATTTCTGGACCCGCGCCGCCCGCAAGTGGAAGGACCATCCCGGCTTCGGCGGCTACGGGCTCATGAATGAGCCCTACAACATGCCCAACCCCGGCGAAACCGTCGAGTCGGACGGTTCCTACCAGGATTTGACGATCTGGCCGGCCTACGCCCAGGCGGTGATCAGTGCCATCCGCGCCGTCGATCCGTCCAACCCCATCTATCTGGGCGGCAATGGCTGGAGCGGGGCGATGTCGATCCAGCACAATCCCGGCTGGCCGCTGGCCGGCCACAACATCATCTACGAAGTCCACATGTACCTGGACGCGGGCACGAGCGGGCATTATTTCGACTACGACACCGAGGTGGCCAAGCCTTACAACGTCGGCCTGACGCCCCCGATTGACCTGGACACGGGCGTGGGGCGGCTGAAGATCGCGGTGGACTGGGCCCGGCAACACGGCGTGCGCCTGGCGCTGACCGAGACGGGCATGCCGATCGACGATCCGCGCTGGCAGGAGATGTTCCTGCGGCTGGTCAGCTACGCGCACCAGTCGGACTGCGAGTTCTACACCTGGAATGGCGGCGGCCACTGGACCTACCGCAATGCGGGCATCAACCACACGCCGGGATGGCACCAGGGCAGGACGCTGGCGCCCGTCGTCATGGGCGTGGTCAAGGCTGGCTACGGCATCGCAGGCGGGGCGCTGTTTGACGATGGCCCCGGCTGGGCGCCGGCGGGCGCGCCTGCCACCGTCACGGTGTATGCCCGTGGCAACCTGGCCGCGCCTGTGACCCTGACGGTGCGCTCGAACAACGGCGGCAGGCTGAGCAAGACGCAGCTGACCATTCCCGCAGGCGCCAACGGCCAGGACACGTACACGTTCACGCCCGGCGGCAACCGGGTCAGCACGCTGAGCTATGCCAGCGCATCGCCTTCTGTGGCGCCGCCGCCCGCGCGCAAGGTCTACTCGCTGCGCGATCCGGTGGCCTACGCCGCCACCAGCCTGGGCGATGCGGCCATGGCCATCCTGGCCCGGTACAGCGCCTGCAAGTGGGACCTGGCCGACGGCTACACCGACTTTCTGGGCGGCTGGCCGGCCAGCGCGGGCGAAACCGTTCGCGCCATCGCCGACTCGGGCTACGGCTCCAGCGCGGGCAATGCCATGGAGATGCTCAACTGGACGAACAAGGACGGCGCCATGGGCAGCATGTCGCTGCCCGTGATGCGGGTGACCAACGGGAAAAAGAATTCGGACCACAGCGTTTACAACACCTGGGGCTTCTGGTGCCGCAAGTCCATCCCGGTCCCCGGCGTGCAGGCCAACCCGAAAAACCGCGTGCCCTACCGCACGGGCGAGCCCCACTTCTGCATCGTCGCCCTCAGCGTGGCGGGCAGCACCAACTCCGGCATCGTCTTTCAGGCCTCCCACTCCGGTGACAGCCACTGCTCTGAAATCAACCTGAGCAACAGCCAGCCCCAGGCGAGATGGAAGGACGCGGCCGGCAAGACAGTGCTGCTGAGCAGCCCGGGCCGGCTCACGCCCGGTGCCCCGGCGGTGGTCTCGTTCACGTCGGCGCCCGGCGCGCAGAGCCTGCGCGTCAACCGGGCGGTGGTCGCCTCGGCCGCCGAGTCGTTTCACCCGAGTGACTACGATCAGTTGCTGCTCGGCTGGGGCCACCAGAGCTACTACCCGCGGGACGGCTTCATGGGCAACCTGTATGCGGCCATCACCGGCAAGGGCGCACCGAGCGCGGCTGAAATGGACGTGCTGGAGCGTTACCTCGGAGCGGTGGCCGGGATGTGATGCCCGTGGGTCTTGAGCGCTGCAACGGCAGAGCCTTGACGCCCCTCTAGGGTGCGCGCAGGACGACGCGGGCCTGCAAGCCCTGCACCGCCGCCGCAATCGGCGCGGGCGAGACGGCGGACGGCTGCTCGAACGGATTACCCTGGATCAGGACAATGGCCGCCGTCGGCGCCGCCGCCAGGGCAAACAGCACCATGGCCACCAGCGCGGCGCGCGGGTTGTCCACATGCACCGCCGCCAGCGACAGCAGCGTGACCAGCCCGAGAAACGCCATGCCCAGCCACTTGAGCGGGTTCACATGGGTTTGCGACAGGCCGATGCGCTGGTCACGCTGGTCGCGGATGTCGCTGACCTTGCGCAGCATCAGCGCCTGCACGTTCTGGCTGGTGGCCTTGGCGATCTCGCGCCCGGCCAGCAGCTGCAGCAACTCGTCGGCGCGCTCGGGCACCTGCGCGCTGGACTGGCGCCGGGCCAGTTGCGCCCACTCGGCGGCGCTGGCTTGGCCATAGCCGGCGATGGCCGTTCGCGCCCGGCCCTGCAGCGGCTCGGGCAGCGCGCCCGAGAGCGTCACCAAGCTGCGCAGCGCGTCGGCTTCGCGGAACACGGCATTGGCCGCCCGGTCGTGGGCGCTCCAGGTGTCGTTGGCCAGGAAAGCCAGCGTCAGGCCGAACAGCACGCCGATGATGTTGATGAAGGGCGGGGCCACGCCGTGCAGCGAGCGTGCCCAGGCGGCCCAGCGTGAGCGGCAGATCAGCCACTGGATGGCGGCCACGCCCAGGGCCGTACCGCCCAGCGCCACCAGTGCATAGAGGTAGTGATCGTAGATGTGCAGCAGGCTGGTCATGGCAATGGAAAATGAAAAACGGGCAGGGAGCAGGGAAGAAGGCCGCCGACGCGGCCTGGACGGCTGAG
The DNA here is from genome assembly GCA_030855235.1 of Pseudomonadota bacterium. Lineage (GTDB taxonomy): Bacteria > Pseudomonadota > Gammaproteobacteria > Burkholderiales > Burkholderiaceae_C > Polaromonas. The sequence continues at coordinate 268,767 of JALYRU010000001.1, read as the reverse complement.
CCTGTGAGGATAGCGCCTAGTGCTGCGGGCGGGCGCGCCCCGGCCTGAAACGGCCCCTCTTGGCTGGGCCGCCATGCTGGTTTTCTTGGCAGATTCCCGTGCTTATTCCTACGCGGGTTTGAGCCTTGTCCCACAGGCTGATGAACTGCGCCGTGGGACGCTAGGACTTGCCGACAGGGGGTGCCAGTCGCGCCCCATCATCAAGCAAGGAGGAAATCTCATGGTCACCACTGCTGCAGCCAAAAAGCCGCCGTCAGCAAGCCCGTCTCAAGCGCCTAAATCCGCTGCCGCCGCCCGCCCCAGGCGCCAGAAAGACGCCTGTGACCTGCTCGATGCAGACCACAAGGTGGTCAAGGCGCTGTTCAAGGAGTTCGAGGCGCTGACCGAGAGCCGAAGTCGCTCGCCCACCAAAAAGCGCCAGCTGGCCGATCAGATCTGCCAGGCGCTGACGGTTCACGCCGCCATCGAGGAGGAGATTTTTTACCCGGCGGCGCGCGCCGCGATCAAGGACAGCGCCTTGATGAACGAAGCCATGGTCGAGCATGCCAGCGCCAAGGACCTGATTGCCCAGATCCAGGGCATGGATGCCGGCGATGAGATGTTCGATGCGCGGGTGAAGGTGCTGGGCGAGTACGTCGATCACCATGTCAAGGAAGAGCGCACCGAGATGTTCACCAAGGCCCGCAAGACCAAGCTCGATCTGGTCAAGCTGGGCGAGCAGCTGGCGCAGCGCAAGGAGGCGCTGATGGGCGACATGCAGCCGCAAGGCAGCGCCGTCAGCGAACTCTCCAGCGCCCTGTGAGCCGCTCAACGCCAGACAATCTTCAACATCTTCATTTACTCTGAAAGAACGCCATGGGCATTATCTGGACCATCATCATCGGCCTGATCGTTGGCGTCATCGCCAAATTCCTGATGCCGGGGCGCGACCCCGGCGGCTTCATCATCACCGTCGTGATTGGCATCGTGGGCTCGGTGCTGGCGACTTACATTGGCCGGGCCATGGGCTTTTACCAGCTCGGCGAGTCGGCCGGCTTCATTGCGGCGGTGCTGGGCGCCATCGTGCTGCTGTTCCTCTACCGGCTGGTGACGGGCAGAAAAGCCTGAGAAGGTGGTGGACCGAGGTGACCGATGTGACCGATGTGGCCAGTGGTGCCGGGGTAAAGCCACCCCAGCGGGCGGCACGGGGATAAAGGGTGAAAAAGGCAGGCGCCATTGTGTAGTATCTGCAGCCTCTGCAGCCTCTGCCAACTTTTTCCGGCTTGACAGCCCTTTTCGTCATGCACACCTCGGCACTCGTTCTTTTTTCCGGCGGTCAGGATTCCACCACCTGCCTGGCCCAGGCCCTTTCCCGCTACGAGCGCGTCGAAACCGTCGCCTTTGATTACGGCCAGCGCCACAAGGTCGAACTCGACGCACGCCTGAATGTGCTGCGCGAGCTGAAAAACCAGTTCCCGCAATGGGCGCACAAGCTGGGCCAGGACCACCTGCTCGATCTGGCCGTGCTGGGCCAGGTCAGCGAGTCTTCCCTGACACGCGACATGGCCTTCAAGATGGAAAGCTCGGGCCTGCCCAACACCTTCGTGCCGGGACGCAATCTGCTGTTCTTGACGCTGGCCGCCGCGCTGGCCTACCGGCGCGACTTGCAGGTGCTGGTCACCGGCGTGTGCGAGACCGATTTTTCCGGCTACCCGGACTGCCGCGACGACACCATGAAAGCGATGCAACTGGCGCTCTCGCTCGGCATGGACAAGCGTTTTCTGATCGACACCCCGCTGATGTGGATCGACAAGGCCCAGACCTGGGCGCTGGCCGATGCGCTCGGCGGCCCGGCGCTGGTGGCGCTGATCGTCGAGCACACCCACACCTGCTACCTGGGCGAGCGCACCGAGCGCCATGCCTGGGGCTATGGCTGCGGCCAGTGCCCGGCCTGCCAGTTGCGCGCACGCGGCCATGCGCGCTACCTGCAGGCCTGCGCTGAAAAAACCGGCGCTGCCTCTGCTGAGTAAGCGGAGTAGGCACTGCCGCGCTGGAGCCAGGCGCTCTTCTGAAAGTTGACCCGTCACCTTGCCACTTGTGGGACTTGGCTGGGCAAAGGACCGGGTGTCCGCCTACCTGTCAAGGCTGACAGGGCGTTTTTCAATGGGTTCAGTGGTGGTGGTTGAGTTCCCCCGCGCCATGAATGAGGCATGGCTTGGTTGGAAACAGCTTGGCCTGGGGGGGAACACCTAGCGTCTGCGCTGACTTTCAGCGTGAATCATTTTTCAACACAGAAGCGGATGCCAGGCACTGCTTTTCTTCCCGGCCTGAAGGCCGGGGTTTGCAGGAGAAAGATTGATGAGCATCAACTCTTCCAGCGGCCTGGTGGCTGGCGGCCCAGGCCTTCTTCCCCTGGAGTTGTGGGGGGGCCTGGAGTGCAGCGTGGCGCGCATCCACGACCAGTTCCGCAACCAGATCATGGAAACCGGGCACCACGACAGGCCCGATGATCTGGAACGCATCGCCGCGCTGGGCCTGCGCACCCTGCGCTATCCGGTGCTGCTCGAAACCATTTCACCCACGCACCCGGACCAGCAGGAGTGGGCCTGGCATGACGAGCGTCTGACGCGCCTTCAGGCGCTGGGCATCTCGCCGATTGCCGGCCTGGTGCACCATGGCAGCGGCCCGGCCTACACCAGCCTGGTGGACCCGGCCTTCCCGGAGATCGTGGCCCGCCATGCTGCTCGGGTGGCCAGACGCTACCCGTGGATCACGCACTACACCCCCATCAACGAGCCGCTGACCACGGCGCGGTTTTCAGGGCTGTACGGCCACTGGTATCCGCATGGCCGGGAGATGGGCGTTTTCCTGCGCACGCTGGTGAACCAGTGCCGCGCCGTGGTGCTGGCGATGCAGGCGATTCGCCGCGTCAACCCGGCCGCCCGGCTGGTCCAGACCGAAGACCTGGGCAAGGCCTTTGGCACGCCGCCGATGCAGTACCAGGCCGATTATGAAAACGAGCGGCGCTGGCTGAGCTTTGATTTGCTGTGCGGCCGCCTTGACCGCCAGCATCCCTGGCATGCGACCTTCCTCAAGGCCGGCATCGGCGAGCGCGAGCTGGCGTTTTTTGTCGAGTCTGCCTGTGTGCCGGACATTGTCGGCATCAACCACTACCTGACCAGCGAGCGTTTTCTCGATCACCGACTGGCGATGTACCCGGGCTTTCACCAGAACACGGGCGCCTCGCACACCTACGTGGACGTGGAGGCGGTGCGGGTGGAGTTGCCGGCCTCGCAGATCGGCCCCGAGGCGCGGCTGCGCGAAGCCTGGGAGCGCTACCGCCTGCCGATGGCCGTGACCGAGGCGCATCACGGCTGCAGCCGCGACGAGCAGCTGCGCTGGCTGATGGAGGTCTGGCAAGCCGCGCAGCAGCTGCGCACCGAAGGCGCCGATGTCCGGGCCGTCACGGTCTGGTCGCTGCTGGGCGCGGTGGACTGGAACTCGCTGCTGCAGCACCAGCACGGGTTTTACGAGCCCGGCGTGTTCGATGTGCGCGCCAGCCCGCCGCGCCCGACCGTGCTGGCGGCGGCCACCGCCGCGCTGGCCACCACCGGCGCGTTCGACCATCCGGTGCTGGACCGTGTGGGCTGGTGGAAGCGCGACGAGCGCTTTTACCGGCCCCCCTCGCGCAGCGCGCGGCTGCGCGTGGTGGGCTCGCCCCGGCGCCTGCTGATCACCGGCGCCAGCGGCACGCTCGGCCAGGCGTTCTCGCGCATCTGCCACCTGCGCGGGCTGGACCACCATCTGCTCTCGCGCCGCGAGCTGGACATTGCCGATGGCGCCTCCATCGACGCGGCGCTGCAGGCCTGCCAGCCCTGGGCCGTCATCAACACGGCCGGCTATGTGCGCGTGGCCGACGCCGAGCGCGAGGCACAGCGCTGCTTTCGGGAAAACACCGAAGGCGCCGCCCTGCTGGCCGAGGCCTGCGCCCGCCAGGGCATTGCCTATGTCACGTTCTCGTCGGACCTGGTCTTCAACGGCGCGCTGGGCCGGCCTTACCTGGAAAGCGACGCGGTGGACCCGCAGGGCATCTACGGGCGCAGCAAGGCGCAGGCCGAGCCGCGCATCCTGGCCGCGCATCCGCAGGCGCTGGTGATCCGCAGCAGCGCGTTTTTCGGGCCGTGGGATTTGTACAACTTTGCCTACGCCACGCTGCACGCCCTGGCGCGCGGACGCAGGCTGCAGGCGGCGGCGGCGGCGGCGGTGGCGGTCTCGCCCACCTACGTGCCGGATCTGGTGCATGCGGCACTGGACCTGCTGATTGACGGGGCCAGCGGCATCTGGCACCTGGCCAATCGCGGCCATGTGTCCTGGCACGGCTTTGCGCTGATGCTGGCCGAGGCGGCGGGGCTGGACGCCGAGGCGTTGGCCGTGGACGATGAGGGCGCGCCGCCCGCCATGACGGTGCTCACCAGTGAGCGCGGCATGGTCATGCCGACGCTGGCGCACGGCATTGACCGCTACCTGCATGACAGCCATGACCACTGGCGCATGGCGGCGGGCAAGGCCTGAGCCTGACCGGGCGCGCCGGGCGCGCTAGACCCGCGCCAGGTCGTCGATCACGCAGCGCGTCACCAGCGGCGGCTCCTCGCCCAGGTGAAAGGCCAGTTTGCGCTCGCGCAGAGCGACATCGCTGGCCGTGACCCGGTCAAAGCGGCGCAGGTGCTCGGTCCAGGATTCATCGACGATCTGCTCGATGAAGCGCCCCGGCTGGTTCACGTCGCGCAGCAGCTCCCACGCCAGCGCGCCCTGGCGCAGGCGGCTGCGGCGGCTTTCCTGCATCAGTGCGCGGAAATCGTTTTCCCGCGCCGGGTCGATCAGGTAGTCGATCGTCACCACCATGCGGCCCGCGCCGGGCGGCGCCTGGGCCACGGGCGCCTTGAATTCGCGCGAGGGCGTGAGGTCTTCCTCGATGCTGAGGTCGCGCACCCAGTGCTGGGCCAGCAGCATGGACAGCGTGCCGCTCACCGCCGCCAGCAGCAGGCCGGCCGGCACACTGGTCAGCGTGGCCACCTGGCCCCACAGCGCCGCGCCCAGCGCGCTCGCGCCCATGATGGCCATCTGGTACATCGACATGCCGCGCGCGCGCACCCAGTCGGGCAGCGAGAGCTGGGCCGAGACGCTGAGCGAGTTGGCGCAGGTGATCCAGGCCATGCCGTTGAGCACCATGGCCGGTACGGCCACCCAGGCGTTGGGCGCCAGCGCCATCGCGGCGGTGGACACCGACTGCAGCATGACCGAGCGCATCACCAGCGTGTCGCGGTCCATCATTTGGCGCAGGCGCGGCAGGTACAGCGCGGCGATGATGGCGCCCGTGCCCATGGACGCCAGCAGCAGCGTGAAGGTGCCTGCGCCGCCGCCGTGCAGGCCGCGCGCCACCAGCGGCAGCAGGGCCAGCAGGGCGGTGGAGTGCAGGAAAAACAGCGCCACCCGCAGCAGAATCGCCCGCAGCCGGCTGGACTGGGCGACAAACTGCAGCCCCACGCGCATGGCGCTGGGCAGGCGCTCGCGTCCCAGCGGGCTGGGCACATGCTCGCGGCGCCAGCGCATGATGACAAAGCCCGAGACGATGGACAGCGCGGCGTTGAGCACGAACACATAGGCGCTGCCCGCGCTGGCAATCAAGGCGCCGGCCACCAGCGGGCCGACGATGCGCGAGGCGTTCATGGCAATGCCGTTGAGCGCCAGCGCCGCCGGCAGCTGGCTGCGCGGCACCAGCTCGGGAACGATGGCGGCAAACACCGGCCAGCGCATCGCCAGCCCGATGCCGTTGGCAAAGGTCAGCGCCAGCAGCAGCGCCGGGCTCATCACGTCGGCCAGCACGGCGATGCACAGCAGCGTGGCGACGGCCGCGACCCAGAACTGCGTCAGGATGAAGTAGCGCCGCCGGTCCAGGATGTCGGCCAGCGCGCCGCTGGGCAGGCCCAGCAGGAACACCGGCAGGGTCGAGGCCGACTGCACCAGCGCCACCCACAGCGGCGTGCTGGTCATGGACGTCATCATCCAGGCCGCCGCCACGTCGTTCATCCACATGCAGATATTGGCCGTCAGCCACACGCTCCAGAGCATGCGAAACACCGGGCGCCTGATCGGCCCCCAGGGCGAGAGGGACGGCGCGGCAGCGGGCGGGGCGGCTTCTTCAGGCATGGCGGGACGGCTTTGTCAGACCTTTTCGGGCAGGCCGCTTTCACTCAGGGTGCTGGGCGCCAGAGCGCTTTCGTGCAGCCGGTACAGGGCGGGCGCGCCTTCGGGGAGTTTTTCCAGCGCCCAGAGCTTGCCGTGAAAAGCCGCCACGCTCGGGCGATGCGCAATCGAGACCAGGCTGCCGTGCGCGGCTTTCACGCTGGCCAGCAGCCTGGCGTAGAGGGTTTTTTCGGCCGCCTCGTCCAGCGCGCTGGTGGCCTCGTCGGCAAAGATCCAGCGCGGTTTTTTCAGCAACACGCGGGCAATGGCCAGGCGCTGCTGCTCACCGCCGGAGAGCTTCTGGCTCCAGGCGTTTTTCTCGTCGAGCCGGGCGGCCAGATCGGGCAGCAGGGCGTCGTTCAGCGCCTGCTTCAGGGCCGCGTCGCTGTACTGGGCGGGCGGCTGAGGATAGGCCAGTGCATCGCGCAAAGTGCCGTCGGGAAAATACGGCCGCTGCGGGATGAACATGGCGTCCGCCGGGAGGTGGGTCTGGCCGGTGGAAAACGGCCAGATGCCCGCCAGCGCCCGGAACAGCGTCGATTTGCCGCTGCCCGACGGGCCTTTGATCAACACGCTCTGGCCCGGACCGGCCTGCAGCGAGATGTCGCTGAGCAGGGTGGCGCCCGTGGGCAGCTTGACAGTGAGGCCGCTGACGGCCAGCGTGCCGGGCGCCGCGCCTGCCACGCTCGTTGCGCCTGCCACGCCCGCCACGCCTGCCATGCCCGACATGCCCGACATGCCCGACATGCCCGACATGCCTGGCGCCATGTCTGGCGTGGTTTTCACTTCCGTGCCTGTCCACTTGCCTGCGCTTACGCCCGCGCCCGGCGCGTGGCTGGCGCCGGCATTGAGCGCGGCCTGTGCCCGTGCCTGCTGGAGCAAAGCCGAAATATTGTCTTCAAAACTGGTCAGCCGGTCGGTCGTGGCGCGCCAGGCGGCCAGGCTGCTGTAGTTATCGACCAGCCAGCTCAGCGAATCCTGCACGCGGCCGAAAGCCGACGAAATCTGGATCAGCTCGCCCAACTGGATCGCACCGCTGAAAAAGCGCGGCGCCGCCACCACGAAAGGAAACACCACCGCCGCCTGGCCGAAGAAGTTGGTGAACCAGACCAGGTTTTTCTGTTTCTTGATGAGCCGCAGGTAGTTGCTCAGCACGGCGGCAAAGCGCGTGTCCAGGTGCGCGCGCTCCACGGCTTCACCCTTGTCGAGCGCGATGGATTCGCTGTACTCGCGCACCCGCACCATGTGATGCCGGAAATCGGCCTCCACCTGCTGCTGCTGGTAGTTGAGCTGGATTTGCGGGCGGCCGATGTAGTGCGTGGCGATGCTGCCCAGCGTGCAGTACAGCACCGCCATCCAGACCATGAAGCCCGGAATGCTGTAGCTCTGGCCATTGAAATCAAATGCAAAAGCGCCCGAGAGCGACCACAGGATGCCGACAAAGCTCACCAGCGTCACCACGGCATTGAGCAGGCCCATGCTGAGCGAAATGCTGTAGGTGGTGAACAGGTTGATGTCTTCCTGGATGCGCTGGTCCGGGTTGTCCGGGCTGGACAGGGGAGGGGCCGCGCCGCCGGCTTCGCCGTTGGCCTTGCCAGTGAAACGGGCCAGTTCCAGCTTGTAAAAAGCATGGTCGGCCAGCCAGCGCCGCAGGTAGTGCGTCGTCATCCAGGCGCGCCAGCGCACTTCGAGCAGTTGCGTCAGGTAAAAGCGGTACACCGCAATGATGATGAAGGCAAACGCCAGGTAGGTGAAGCGCCCCAGCTGCGTCCAGAATACCGCGGCGTCCTTGTTTTGCAGCGCGTCGTAGAACACCCGGTTCCAGTCGTTGAGCAGCACCAGCATGTAGACGGCAGCCAGGTTCAGCGCCACGATGGCGGCCAGCAGGCAGCGCGCTTTCCATTTGTCTTCGGAGCGGAAGTAGGGCGCCGACAAGGCCCAGACCCGGCCGCTGAAGTGCTTGAAAGCGCGCAGTTTGCCGGCGATGCGTGAGAACAGGTTCATTCAGAAGTTTTCCGGAAAATTCAGCTCAAGAGGTTGGAAATGCCGCTGACCACATGGCCCGAAGGCACATGCAGGGCGGCCGAGTTGACGTGGCCGGTCTGGTCGTCGAAGAAAAAATCGGGCTCGAACTCGCGCAGGAATTCCCCCTTGGCCAGGCCGCCGAGGAACATGGCTTCATCGACCTCGATGTTCCAGTTCATCAGCGTGCGAATCGCCCGCTCGTGCGCCGGCGCGCTGCGGGCGGTAACCAGCGCGGTGCGCAGGCTCATGCGCGAGGTGCCGGCCTGCTGCAGCCGCTGCAAGGCTTCGAGCAGCGGCTTGAAAGGCCCGGCCAGCAGCGGCTGCGTGGCCTTGTCGCGCTCGTGGGCCTGGAAGGCGGACAGGCCCTGCGCCTGGAAAACGGCTTCGGCCTCGTCCGAGAACAGCACCGCGTCGCCGTCAAAGGCAATGCGCACCTCGTTCGGATGGTCATCGCTGGCCAGGGCCGACTGCGGGTAGACCTGCGCGGCCGGCACGCCCGCTTCGAGGGCGGCGCGCACGTCGCTCAGGTGGGTCGATAAAAACAGGTTGGCGTGCAGCGGTTTGAGATAGCGCCAGGGCGGCGCGCCTCGGTTGAAGGTGCCGCGCTGGATCGCCAGGCCGTAATGCTGGGCCGAGCGGAACACCCGCATGCCCGAGACCGGATCGTTGCGCGAGAGCACCACAACTTCCACCCGCTGCCGGGGCGCCGCCGCGCTGGCCGCCTCGTCCCGGCTTTCGGGCGCTTCGTTGAAGGCGAGCAGCTTCTTGACCAGTGAAAAAGCCACGCCCGGCTTGGCCGGAACGTCCAGGCGCTCCAACTGCAGCTTCATGTAGGCGGCGTCCTTTTTCACGCCCGGCGGCGTGCCGGGGGCGGGCTCTAGCCCCAGCCCGGTTTCAAACACCCGGTTTTCTTCTTCAAAGTCAAACAGGGCGCGCGAGGAAATCGCCACCACGAGCTGACCGTCGAGATTTGTTGCCATCGGGTTGCCTCTCTTGCGTTGTCTGGGTCTGATGCGTGAATTGTGCGGCTGCTGGCGGTGTGAGGTGCTTTCCTGTAGCTTGGGTCAGCCGCGGCGTCACCGGCTTTTTTGTTCGTGGCGCTGATGGGCCGTCAGTCTCGTAGGTCAGGTTAGCCGCAGGCTTAACCCGACATCTTCGTTCTTTCCGGTGTCTGTCGGGTTACGCTGCGCTAACCCGACCTACGCACTACTTGCGCCGGCTCAATAGGCCACTCCAGCGTCTGCCATTGTCCATAGTTCGGCGCATCGAGTGGCCACTGGTCGGCGCGCTCGATGTGACGCACGCCTTGCGCCAGAAGTTCCACCGCCCGGATCACGCCGGCATGGGTGATCCACAGCGTGTCGCCGGGCCCCTCCAGCGCGTCAAATGCCCAAGCCACGCGGGCCATGAATGCGCTCACGCTTTCGCCCGTGCGGCCCACCGGGTAATCGGCAAAATCATCCGTCCAGGCCTGCAACTCAGCCGGGTCAACGGCCTGCCAGGCGCGGCCTTCCCAGCGGCCAAAATCCATTTCCTGCAGCCGCGCATCGGTTTGACAGCTCAGATCGGGCCGCAGCGCCTGTAGGGCGAGGGCGAGTTGACCGCATCTTTGCAGCGGAGAAGCCGCCACCTGAATACCGGCGGGCAGCTCGAAAGCCAGCCGGCGGGCGCATTCGGCGGTGGCGGCGGCGGCGGTCGCCATATCGAGCCGGCCGTAGCACAGGCCCGGCGCGATCAGGGGCTGCGCGTGGCGGACCAGCCAGAGTTTCATGTCATGCCTTCCAGGGGCCTCAAAGCAGATGCAGTGGCGTGCAGGGTGGGCATGGGTCTACAGGCTGATGGCCAGGCCCAGATAAAAAGCGATTTCGCACACCTGCTGCGTGGCGCCCAGGCAGTCGCCTGTGAACCCCTGCAGGCGGCGGTGGAAAAGGTTGAGCATCCACAGCAGCGCCAGCCCCGCCAGGCTGCAGGCGACGATCAAATTCATCGTTTCCAGCGCCAGGCTGGCCAGCGCCAGCGCCGCCAGACACCAGGCCAGCGCCATCAGCAGGGCGCCGTTTGAAATGTGTCCGGCCAGCGGCCTGGATTTGGAGGTGGCGCTGTCGCCCACATGCGCCAGCAGCCGGATCACCAGCAGCGGCAGGCCGCGCGAGATGATGTGGCCCAGCCACAGCGCCACGCAGACATACCAGCTGGCAAAGGGCGACTCTTCCCAGGCCACGGGAATGCCCTCCACCGAGCCGAGGATGGCCAGTAGCGCGACCTTGCACAGCAGGGCCAGCACCAGCGCCATGGCGCCAAAAGCGCCGACGCGCGAGTCCTTCATGATCTCCAGCGCCCGCTCGCGCTGGTAGCTGCCGCCCAGGCCGTCGGCCACATCGGCCAGGCCGTCTTCATGAAAGCCGCCGGTCAGCAGCACCGTGGCAATCGTGGAGAAGACGGCGGCCACCAGCGGCGTGTAGGTGGTGTCGGGCAGCAGCGTCTGCAGCAGGGCATAGACCAGCGCCGCGACCGCGCCCACGATGAAACCCACGCCCGGAAGGTGCGCGGCACTGGCGCGCAGCAGCTCGGGGCTGAAACCCACCCAGTTCGCCAGCCGTCCGGTGACGGGGATGCGGGTGAAGAACTGCAGGGCGAGCAGGTATTCGCGCAGGAATTGACTCATCGGGTTGGGGACGGGGTGACGCCCTGCGGGCCAGGCTGGTCGGCGAATGGCGTGGCTGGGCGAAGCATCACTTCCCGCTGACCCCTGCCGACTCGAAACTGGCCATTTCATTGAGAAAATTCGCCGCCGACTGCACCAGCGGCCAGGCCAGCAGCGCGCCGGTGCCTTCGCCCAGCCGCAAGTCGAGTTCGAGCAGCGGCTTGGCGTCCAGTCGGGCCAGCAGCAGGCGGTGGCCGGTTTCGGCCGAGCGGTGGCAAAACACCAGGTAATCGCGCACGGCCGGCGCCAGGGCCTGCGCCACCAGCGCGCTAGCGCCGGCAATGAAGCCATCGACCAGCACCACGCGCCGCTCGCTGGCGGCCTGCAGCATGGCGCCCGTCATCATGGCGATTTCAAAGCCGCCCAGCGCGGCCAGCTCGCCGATGACGTCCAGCGGCGCGGTGGCCAAGTGGCGGGCCAGGGCGCGTTTGAGAACGCCTTGCTTGTGCAGCAGTTGCGCGTCGTCCAGGCCGGTGCCGCGTCCGGTCGCGTCTTCGAGGCTCGCGCCCGTGAGCCGGGCCAGCAGCAGCGCGGCCGGCGAGGTGTTGGCAATGCCCATCTCGCCAAAGGCGACGACATTGCCCGGCAGGGCCTGCACGACCTGCATGCCGGCTGACAGGGCTGCTTCGGCCTGCGTCCGCGACATCGCCGGCCCCTGGCAAAGGTTGGCCGAGCCGTAGGCGATTTTTCGGGCCTGCAATTGGGGATGCGTCGGCAGATCGGCCGCGACGCCGGCATCGACCACCTGCAGCGCAAAGCCGTGCTGGCGCGCAAACACATTGATGGCCGCGCCGCCGGCGAGCATGTTGCCCACCATCTGCACCGTCACCGCCTGCGGATAGGCCGACACGCCTTCGGCGGCAATGCCGTGGTCGGCGGCGAACACCACCATTTGCGGCTCGCGCAGCGCGGGCGCTTCGCTGCGCTGGATCAGGCCGAGCTGCAGCGCCAGGTTTTCCAGTTGGCCGAGCGCGCCCAGGGGTTTTGTCTTGTGGTCGATCTTGTGCTGCAGCCGCGCTTTTAAAGCAGCGTCGGCGGTGGACGCAATCAGGGGCAGGCGAAAAGCGGCATCAGGAAGAGGCAGGAGCGTTGAGGCGTTCATCGGTGATTTGTTTCAGGCAGGCGGGGCAAAAGCAGGAGGCCGCTGGCGGGGTTTCGTCTTGCGCCGGGGCAGAGGTGGACGGAATGGTTTTCGGCGCATCCCCGCCTGTCTCGGCAGCCCCGCCCCCGGACTTGCCCGAGAGCGCAAGCGATTTGGGCGTTCGAGGCACGGGCATGACAGGCGGCAACTGGGCGCACCAGCATTCGGCATCGCCCGCCACCATGGCGCAGCGCAGGCCGGCACCGCAGCGCGGGCACACCGAAGTGTCGGGTAATTTCGGTTCAGGCAAGGTCATCGCGACTGTCCTTTAGCGCTTTGCAGCTTGTCAGCTTTGCAGGAACAGCCGGTACACCGGGTTGTCAGTTTCTTCCACGTATGGATAGCCCAGGGTGTCCAGGAATTCCTTGAAGGCCTTGTTGTCGGCCTTGGGCACCTGCAGGCCGACCAGGATGCGCCCGTAGTCGGCGCCCTGGTTGCGGTAGTGGAACAGCGAGATGTTCCAGCCCGGGCGCATGCTGGAGAGAAACTTCATCAGCGCTCCCGGCCGCTCGGGGAAGATGAAGCGCAGCAGGCGCTCGTCTTTCGAGAGCGCGCTGTGCCCGCCGACCATGTGGCGGATGTGTTCCTTGGCCAGTTCGTCGTGCGTGAGGTCCAGCGCCTTGAAGCCGTGCTGGGTGAACTGGGCCGTGATCTTGCTGCTTTCGCCCTTGGCCGAGGTGGTGAGACCCACAAACACATGGGCCAGCGCCTGGTCGTTGATGCGGTAGTTGAACTCGGTCACGCTGCGCGGGCCGCCCGGCAATTGGTCGATCAGCTCGCAAAAGCGCCGGAAGCTGCCACGCTCTTCGGGAATCGTCACCGCAAACAGCGCTTCGCGCTCCTCGCCGACTTCGGCGCGCTCGGCGACGAAGCGCAGGCGGTCGAAATTCATGTTCGCGCCGCACAGGATGGCCGCATAGGTCTCGCCCTGGGTCTGGTGCGTCTCGACGTACTGCTTGATCGCGGCCACGGCCAGCGCGCCGGCCGGCTCGACGATGCTGCGGGTATCGACGAACACGTCCTTGATGGCGGCGCACACGGCATCGGTATCGACGCTGATGAACTCATCGACCAGCTCGCGGCTGATGCGAAAGGTTTCCTCGCCTACCAGCTTGACGGCCGTGCCGTCCGAGAACAGGCCCACGTCGGGCAGGGTGACGCGCTGCTTAGCCGCCACCGACTGCATCATGGCGTCCGAGTCGTTCATCTGCACGCCGATGACCTTGATCTCGGGGCGAACGGCCTTGATGTAGTTGGCCACGCCGGAGATCAGGCCGCCGCCGCCGATGGCGACAAACACCGCGTCCAGCCGGCGCGAGCCCAGGGTCTGCAACTGGCGCAGGATTTCCATCGCAATCGTTCCCTGGCCGGCAATCACGTCCGGGTCGTCGAACGGGTGGACAAAGGTCAGGCCTTCTTTCTTTTGCAGCTCGACCGAATGCGCATAGGCGTCCGAGTAGCTGTCGCCGACCAGAACGACTTCGCCGCCCCAGCCCTTGACGGCGTCGATCTTGAGCTGCGGCGTGGTCGTCGGCATGACGATGACGGCGCGGGTGCCGAGCTTTTGCGCGCTCATGGCGACGCCCTGCGCATGGTTGCCGGCCGAGGCGCAGATCACGCCTTTTTGCAGTTGCTCGGCGCTCAGGTGCGCCATCTTGTTGTAGGCGCCGCGCAGCTTGAAGCTGAACACCGGCTGCTGGTCTTCGCGTTTCAACAGCACCGTGTTGCCCAGGCGCAGGCTGAGGTTTCTGGCCGGCTCCAGGCTGGACTCGACCGCCACGTCATAGACGCGGGCGGTGAGGATTTTTTTCAGGTAGTCGGCCGGCGTCAAGCCTTGGGCCGAAAGCTGTCGGGGCGGTTCGACCGAGGTTTTGGAGGGGAAGGCGGCTACTGTGGACGCAGCGCTGGGGATTGATTTTTTCGAAGAGGGCATGTTTTTTCTCGCAACTGAGCCTCAACATCATAGGCGCAAGAAAAAAAGGCCCAGACCATGCGGTCTAGGCCTATAAATCCACCCTTTGAGGAGGTGGAGGAGACAACCAGTGCAAAAATACAGCGAATCAGTGAAGAGTGCGTGCAGTGATGCGATGAATTCAGTATAGCGGAGTAATGCTGCACTGCACAAATAACTTTGTGGTGGAAGGTAAACACTTCTGCGAGTTGTCAGCAATGTTTTACAAAAGGAATCTGATTTATGGAATGTACAGTGAGCTGGGCCGGTCATCAAGCTGCCCATGAGGCGACCGGCGCGGCCGATTCAGGCGCGCACTCCAACATGCTGTTTGTCGCGCAGACAGGCAGTGGTCACACGCTGGTGATGGACGGGGCGCCGGATGCCGCCAAGCCGGAAAACGGCGGTGCCAACCTCGCGCCCCGGCCGATGGAAGCGGTGCTGGCCGGCGCGGGCGGCTGCACGGCGTATGACGTGGTCCTGATTCTCAAGCGCGGCCGCCATGATGTGCGCGGCTGCTCGGTCAAGCTCACCTCCGAGCGGGCGCCGGTCGATCCCAAGGTGTTCACCGCGATCCACATGCATTTCATCGTCACCGGGCGTGGCCTGACGGATGGCCCGGTGGAGCGCGCCATTGCCATGAGCCACGACAAATACTGCTCGGCCACCATCATGCTGGGCAAAACGGCAGCCATCACCACCAGCTTTGAGCTGGTGGAAGTGGCGGCCTGAGCGTCAGGCGCAGCCCTGCCTGGGCGGGTCAGGCACCCAGCCTTTGGAGGCTAAATCCGGTGCGCCACCGTTGTCATGACCTTGGCCGCAGAGCGCATCAGGGCCTTGACCGGCAGGGGAAGGTGGCGCGCGCCGGCCTCTTCCGCGGCACGGGCATGCACGGCTTCATCGTCTTTCATTTGCGCCACGATGGCGCGTGATTCATGGTCGCCTTCGGGCAGGCGTTCCAGATGGCTGGCCAGATGCGCTTCCACCTGGCGCTCGGTTTCCACCACAAAGCCCAGGCTCAGGCGGTCGCCCAGCCGGCTGGCCACCAGGCCCAGCCCGAAGGCGCCGGCATACCACAGGGGGTTGAGCAGGGAAGGGCGCGCACCCAACTCGTCGAGCCGGTTACGGGTCCACGCCAGGTGATCGCCTTCTTCGCGGCTGGCCTGCAGGAAGTGCTCGCGCAGCGCCGGATCGCGCGTGCCCAGCGCCTGCGCCGCGTACAGTGCCTGCGCGCAGACTTCGCCCACATGGTTGACCCGCATCAGCGCGCCCGACAGGGCTTTTTCTTGGGCGTTCAATTCGCTCGCCTGGGATGGCAGCGTCGGGCACGGCTTGCTGGCGCGGGGTTTGGCAAATACGGTGCGCAGTGCGCCGTCTGCGGCGTTCAGGGCAAAGTCAAGGGCAGGGTTCATGGGGCGCTCTCATTCGGGCAGGGTTGCCGGTTGATGAAAAAAAAGAATTTCCCCGCAATGGTAGCGTCCGGCAGGCAAAGTGAAAAGCCGCCAAAAAAGCGCCCGAATGGCCCGCTTCCCGACTCAGAATGTGTGGCGGACTCCCAGGGCCACGTTGGTCGAGTCCGTCCCTGCGGTGGCCGTCACGCCCCCGAGGAAGCCATTGCCGCCGGGCGCCACCTGTCCGGCGCCCTTGTTGTTGAAGCGCGTCAGCACGGCGTTCAGGTTGGTGCGCTTGGACAGGGCGTAGCTGTAGGTCACTCCATAGGAGTCGGTATCGGCGTTGACTGCACGCCGGTCATTGAGCCGGTTGAAAGCTGTCACCACGGTATGCACGCCGCTGGTGACGCGGTAACCGATGTGCATCAGCCGGGCGTCCTGTTTGAACGCGACGCTGTAAGCGTTCTGGAACACCGGCGCCAGCGCGCCGAGGGCGCCTCCTGTCGAGAAAAACGGCGACAGGCTGCTCGGATTGTCATCCTTGATCGTGGCGTACTGGCCATACACGGTGCCCGGGCCGGCATCCACGGTGGCGCCCAGGACGTTGTTGGTCAGGGATTTCTGGCCAAACTCGTTTTTGCGGGTGTTGTGGCCAAAGCCGATCGAAAAACCGTCGCCCTTGTACATCGCCATGGCGCCCCAGAACCGCCCGGTCGGGTTGGTGGCGCTGGTTTCGGCGGCGCCGTACATCACGGTGGCGGTGAGGCCGCCGGTCCTGATGCCGTATTGCAAGGTGTTGCTCAGGCGAATGTCAAAGGCGGCAGGCAGACTGGCCACCTGCCCGGCGGCCAGGCTGGACTGGGTCTGGGATGCATCGAAAGCGCCTGTGGTCAGGTAGGCCGGCGTGTACTGGCGCCCCAGCGTGAACGCACCAAACGGCGTGACCAGCCCGGCAAACGCCTGGCGGTCAAACAGGTTGCCGGCCAGGTTGACGCCAAAGGCGTTGGTGCCAATGGCGTTGTTGATGGCAGAGATCGGGCCGCTAGGCGCTGCGGCCGGTCCGCGCAGGGGCGCTGGCAAGTTCGCTGCCACGCTCGCGGCGACGCGGTCAGGCAGTTGAACGCCGGAGTTGGGGCGGTTGCTGAGGGCGCCTGTGTCCAGCTCGAAGCGGTTTTCTAGGGTAAAGATGGCCCTGTAGCCGCCGCCCAGGTCTTCCGTGCCCTTGAGGCCCCAGCGCGAGCCCTCCATGATGCCGCTGGCAATGCCATTGAACGAGCCGTTTCTCAGGCCGCTCACATGGTTGTAGCCCCCGTCCAGCAAGCCATAAAGGGTCAGGGTGGTTTGCGCCATGACGGTCGGGGCCACTAAAAATGTCACGACCGCGCTTGCCGCAAGAGTCAGTTTTTTCATCAGTTTGCGCGTGAAACCCCGGCCTTCAGGCCGGGGAGGTAGAGCGCGGGATGCGAAGCATCCCGCTGCTTTGGCGGCGTACCTGTCGCGTCCGTTTTTGCCGCCAGTTGATAACCGTACCCATCGCCGCGCTGCACGACGGTGCAATAGCGGTGGGATACACCTTGAACCAAACCATTGCTTGTCTGGATATTAAAACTGCCAGAAGCTCTGACCGCCACCCGTCCGGTGTAGCTGCCTGTCTTCTTGCCCTGGGTGACTTCGGCTTTCACCATGTCACCCGTCTGAAAGCCCTGGATGCTTTTTGAACGGGTCAGATGCCCGCGCACACAGCCATAGCTGTCCAGCCGGGTGCGCTGGTAGCTTCCACGCCCCATCGCCTTGAGGCACAGGGTCGGCTTGTTCCAGCCGGTCATGGCGTGTACATCGCCGACGCAAGCCGCATCGAGCGCATGGGTTTTAGGGATTCCGAACAGGCTTCGGTTGAACTTGGTTCTACCGCCGGATGCGGTTTCAACGGCCAAGCCCGTCGTTTTGAGGGCATTGACCAAGGTCCAACGGGTCGTATTCACCGCTGCAGCATCCTGGAGGGGCCGTTTGGCCTGTCCCAGAATACGTTTGAGCAGCGCTGGCTTGCTGGCCAGAAACATCTCAACGGACAACGCTCCCTTTTTCTGGTTGCAGCACTGGCAAGCCAGCGTGAGGTTGCTGATGCGGTCCGAGCCGTTTTTTGATTTGGGGTGGATGTGCTCAATTTGCAGCGGCACGTTCCTGGCGCCGCAGTAGGCGCAGGTGCGATCCCACTTTTCCAGCAGGTACTCGCGCACCTCGTAGCCCGCCAGCGTTCCTTGCTGGTACTGTGCGCCTTCAATTTCCGGGTTCTCCAGTGCCTGCATGTCAAAGCGAACCAGTTCTGTGCTGATGCTTGACACCGGCGCGAGGCGCTGCAGACGATTAACCCACGCCAGTGTCGTATCCACACGGTGTTGCAGGCTCGGGGCCAGCCGGCCTGACTTTTTGTTGCCCCGGTTCAGAAACCGGGGCGCACGGTAGCGCAGTTTGCTGCGCCGCAACCGGCGATGCCCACGCCGTGCCGTGAGGGCTTCGCTGATCTGTTTGCCACGGTGCATCAGCTCAAACAGATTAATGACGGCCACGCCGTTCTCTGCGGTTTCCCGCACCAAGGCAATGCCGGTGGTTTGACTGCCCGGATCAAGTTTGACGCGCAGCGCCTGAAACGCGCAATCTTCGGCGTCGAGGTCAACAACGCGAATCGTAAAGGGCATGACCCTGTGGACGCGCGCCCGCCCGCGCGCCAGCAGCAATCTGGCTCGCTTTTCGGTACACGGCATCAGGGGACTGCCGCCTCTGTCCAAAACAAACACTGCCATTTCAAATCCTTGCGCCCTTACGGGCCTGGTGACGCAAGCCTTTCGGCAAATCTCCCCTCGGGAATGTCAGCAACCGGCTCCTGCTCTTGCGAGCAGCGACAAAGACCTTCGATCCTTTACCTTTGGTCTGCATGATCAATGCCTTGCAGAGCAGCAAACTGAGGAAGCATTCGCTGGTGCGTCTGAACGACCTATTGCTAACGTAGCGGACTGGATACCGCTTTCCCTGCTTCAACCTGGCTTTTTGGATTTCTCCTCAAGCTCCGCCCTTTAGGGCGGGGTAGTTGACGGTGCCTTGGTCCTTGGTAGGAAAGCGGATCGCTCAGCGGCCCGAATATGCCGTGAGCGGGACTGCCGCAAAAATCAAAGGTTAGTAGTGATGCGCGAGGGCGTAAAGACGGGTTTACGCCTGCGTGGCTTTTTGGGGACAGGGGAAAACCCGTGAGGGCAAATCGGCCAAAAGCTGCCAAGCAACGCCATGCAGGCCGCTGTTTTAAGCGAAAAATTTTGCAACTTTTTGTTGCGTTATGACTACACCTGGCGTAAAAATTGCGTGTTTTCAGGCGAGTTTTCAGCTTTCACTTTTAAACTCTACAGGCAATGCCATGAAGGGGCGATCCTCTTTCAGAAGCATTTGGAATGATGTCTTGTTTTCCTCACTTTTTTGGAGTATCTGTTAATGAAAAAGAATTTGATCGCTTTGGCCGTTCTTGCCGCTTCCGGCGTTGCTTCCGCACAGTCCAGCGTCACGCTGTACGGTGCTGCTGACGTGTGGTTTGGTAGCGTCAAACAAGAAATTTCTATTGGTGGCGTTAAGGTGGCCAATGGTCGTGACACCCTGATTCAAAGCGGCGGCATTGACGACAGCTTTTTCGGCTTCAAGGGTTCGGAAGACCTGGGCGGCGGTCTGAAGGCTAACTTCGTGCTGGAGCAAGGCTTCACCATCGACGACGGTGCTGGTTTCGCCACCTTCAACAACGCTACCGGCGCACCAGCTAATGCCACATTTGGCCGCCAAGCCTACGTTGGTTTTTCCAGCGGTTTCGGTGAAGTGCGCGTGGGCAAGACTTTCACGCCTTTTGATGAAATCAGTGGCGCGACCACTCCTGGTTTTGATTCGGCCTTGGCTCCTACTGCCAATGGCGTCTGGTTGAGCGCTGGCTACAACGCCAACCCTAACAATACGCTGTACTACGCTACCCCTAGCCTGAGCGGCTTCAGCGGCGCTGTCAGCTACAGCCTGGGTGAAAACAAGGACGTGCCTGTTGCAGGTGTCAAGGCCGGCAAGATCGCCAGCTTTAACGTCAAGTACCAAGGCGGCCCTGTGTACGCTGGCCTGGCTTACCAGACCGAAAAAGCAGACGGTGCAACTCCTGCCGTTAAATTCACCCGCTTGAATGGTTCGTATGACCTGGGCGTAGCCAAGTTGCTGGCTGGTTATGGCCGTGTCGCTGTGGGTAACTTCAAAACCAATGAATGGCAAATCGGCGCTGATGTTCCAGTGTCCAGCGCTTTGACCCTCTCCGCTGGTTATGCTCGCTCGAAAGCTAACGGAGTTCTGGAAAACTCCGGTGTGGGCGTCGTCGCCCACTACGCGCTGTCCAAGCGCACTGCTGCGTACGGTGGTGTGCATGCCAGCAAAATTGAAATTGGCGCAACAGAGCTCAAGACCAACATCTACGCTGTCGGCGTTCGCCACACGTTCTAATCTCTGAGACTGGCCTCGTGCCAGTAGTGATGAGAATTCAAAAGCCGCTCCGGGGCACTTCGGAGCGGCTTTTTTAATGGCGCTAAAAGCTATGGATTCAAGCATCCCTGATGCCGCTGAATCCAGGCATTAAAGGTCTGCTGAAATCAAGTAGGTGAAGGCGCCAGAGTTTTTTGTGTTGTTGTATTTTTTTAACAAATACGCAATATCCTGTTGTAGTTAAGTAACTTGATGCCTGTTTTTAGGTTAATTCTTTGCGAAACGTTTCTCAGTCTGGTGCAATAGGATCAACTTCCCGAAAGGGGGTTAGCCCGGGTCTCTGGGGAAGCCATGCGGGTGAAAGTCTGAAATGGTCCTCGTTCCCAAGTCCTCTGTTTAACCTTGGAAAAATACACAAATGAAAAAAACCCTTATTGCTCTGTCCGTTCTGGCTGCCTCCGGCGCCGCCATGGCCCAATCTTCCGTCACTTTGTATGGTGCTGCTGACGTGTGGTTTGGCAGCTTCAAAGCGCCTGGTGCTGTTCGCCAGACCGCGATCGGCAGCGGTGGCATTGATGACAGCTTTTTCGGCTTCAAGGGTTCGGAAGACCTGGGCGGCGGTCTGAGGGCTAACTTCGTGCTGGAGCAAGGCTTCACCATCGACAACGGTGCTGGTTTCCGCACCACCGATAATTTGGGCGCACCAGTTAATGCCACATTTGGCCGCCAAGCCTACGTTGGTTTTTCCAGCGGCTACGGTGAAGTGCGCGTGGGCAAGACCTTCACGCCTTTTGACGACATCAGCGGCGCGACCACCCCCGCTTTCGATTCCGCACTGGCACCTACCTCGAACGTCTGGGCAAGCACTGGCTACAACGCCAACCCCAACAACACCGTCTACTACGCTAGCCCCAGCCTGAGCGGTTTCAGCGTTGCCGGCAGTTTCAGCCTGGGCGAAAACAAGTCGCCCGCGATCAAGGCTGGCAAACTGGCTTCAGCCCATATCAAGTATGCAAACGGCCCCGTGTATGTCGGTCTGGCTTATCAGGCTGAAAGGCTGCTGCCTACCGACAGGCGCGTCAACTTTACGCGTCTGAACGGTTCGTACGATCTGGGCGTCGTCAAACTGCTGGCAGGTTACGGCCGGGTGGAAAACCAAGGCAACAGCAATGCCGAAACCGACGAGTGGCAAATTGGTGCTGACTTCCCGGTTTCCAGCGCCCTGACGCTCTCCGGTGGTTACGCCCGCTCGAAAGACAACGCAGCCACTGTAGCGACCCCCAATGCCAAGCGCACGGGTGTGGGCCTGGCAGCCAACTACTCGCTGTCCAAGCGCACCGCCGTGTACGGCGGTGTTCAGGCCAGCAAGCAAAAACAAGCCAACGTGCCTGAGTTGAAGGGCAGCCTCTACGCTGTCGGCGTTCGCCACACGTTCTGATCTGAAACTGGCTCAGGCCAGTTTTTGACGAGAATTCACAAGCCGTTTGGGGGTCGCCCCAAGCGGCTTTTTTGATGCCCGGCAGGCTGGTCAATGCCTGAAGTTTTTATTTGGATCAATGGCAGGGGCCGGGCGCCCGCGCGCAACGCCGTGTTGTATCTCCTCCACACTGCAAAAAATACTTTGTTGTAGCCAAGCAACGAATGAGGGCTTTTTTAAGGCCATTCCTTTGCGTAACAGGGTCCAGTCTGGTGCAATAGCCTCAACTTCCCGAAAGGGGGTTGGCCCGGGTCTCTGGGGGAGCCATACAGGCAACGCCTGAAGTGGACCTCGTTCCGGAGCCCTATGTTTAACCTTGGAGATATCTCAAATGAAAAAATCCCTTATCGCTCTGGCTGTTCTGGCTGCTTCTGGTGCCTCTATGGCTCAATCTTCCGTGACCCTGTACGGCATCGCTGATGTGTTCGTGGGCTCCAAAAAAGTCAACGGCCTGAGCCAGGCTGTGGTTGACTCCGGCGGCCTGAATGGCTCCCGTTGGGGCCTGAAAGGCTCTGAAGATCTGGGCGGTGGCCTCAAAGCCGTGTTCGTTCTGGAAAGCGGTTTTGATATTTCCACGGGTGCTCAACAACAAGGCGCTTTGTTCGGTCGTCAGGCTTTCGTGGGCCTGAACAGCGACAGCTTTGGTTCCGTTTCTCTGGGCCGTCAGTAC
Organism: Pseudomonadota bacterium; assembly: GCA_030855235.1. Classification (GTDB taxonomy): domain Bacteria; phylum Pseudomonadota; class Gammaproteobacteria; order Burkholderiales; family Burkholderiaceae_C; genus Polaromonas. Next base: position 246,698 of record JALYRU010000001.1, on the reverse strand, counting down.
GGTGCTTACGATGTGGTCAAGGGTGGCTTCCTGTCGGCACAGGGCAACAGCCCCGCATTCGACGCCACTAACGGTGCAGCAGTGGGTGCCCCGCTGAGCGCTGCGCGTCTTGGCGCCTGGACTGGTTACACCGTCCGTCTGGACAACAGCATCCGTTATGCCACGCCTAACATCAGCGGCTTCCAAGGTGCGGTGGTCTATGGTTTGGGTGAAAACAAGACGCCTACCACCGACGCAACCAGGAACGTTTCGGCCAGCCTGACCTACGCCAATGGCCCTATCGGTCTGGCCCTGACTCATCAGGATGAAGAACTCACGCCGACTGTTGGCCTGAAGAACACCGCTATCGGTGGTTACTACGATTTCGGCGTTGCCAAGGTTTTCGCCGCTTACAACTACGCCAAGTACGACGGTCTGGCCAAGCAGAACGAATGGTCTATTGGTGCACGCGCACCTCTGGGTGCCACGACCCTGGTCGCCCAGTATGCTCACTCCAAAGGCGATGACCTCGGCAAGAACCAGAGCCTGGGCCTGAGCGCCGAGTACGGCCTGAGCAAGCGCACGACGGCTTACGCTGGTCTGAACTACACCAAGACGAATTTGAACACCACCGCTGACATCAAGAACCATGTGGTTGGTCTGGGCGTTCGCCACGCTTTCTAATTTGAAGCTGGCCTGGCGCCAGTTTTAAATCTGAATCCAAAAGCCGCTCCGGGGAAACCCGTAGCGGCTTTTTCCATGCTCAAAGGCCAGAGTGTGCAAGTCTGCCACTCAGTCAAGTCTCCAGGGCTTGCGCTGCGGCTGTAGGGCCTTTACAGCCGGAAGGCCGGACAATGCCCTGTCGGACACACTTGCATGGCACGGCAGTATAAAGTTGCGGACAGTGACAATTATTCAGCGTGCAACAAGGAAAGACATGCGGCCTGACTTCATCCAGGGCGAAAGCCTGCCGTCCCTCTCAAGCGATGTTTCACCGCCTGCCCTGCTGCGCGCCAGCGGTCGCGCCTTTGCCCACATCGCGCAATTTCACCCGGAGCTGACCGCTTTCCGCCGTGACCTGCACGCGCATCCCGAACTGGGCTTTGAAGAGGTCTACACCTCCAGCCGTGTCGTGCATGCACTGAAACTGTGCGGCGTGGATGAAGTCCACACCGGCATTGCCAAAACCGGCGTTGTCGCGGTCATCAAGGGGCAGGCGCCAGGGGCCGATTCACCCCTGGCCAAAGCCGGTTTCAGGCCGATGGTGGGCCTGCGTGCCGACATGGACGCCTTGCCCATGACCGAGCACAACGAGTTCGGCTGGAAATCAGCAAAGCCCGGCCTGATGCACGGCTGCGGCCACGACGGCCACACCACGATGCTGGTGGGCGCGGCCCATTACCTGGCCGCCACCCGCCGTTTTGTGGGCGACGCGGTGCTGGTCTTTCAGCCGGCCGAAGAGGGGCGTGGCGGCGCCGACGCCATGGTCAAGGACGGGCTGTTCGAACGCTTTCCGGTGCAGAGCATCTATGCCATGCACAACTGGCCGGCCCTGCCGGCCGGCACCATCGGCATCAACGCCGGCCCGATGATGGCGGCGGCGGACCGCATCACGATTGAAATCACCGGCAAGGGCGGGCACGGCGCCCATGCCTACCTCACGGTAGACCCGATTCTGGTGGCGGCCCATATCATCACGGCGGTGCAGAGTGTCGTTTCGCGCAACGTCAAGGCGCTGGACAATGTGGTTGTCAGCCTGTGCGCGATACAGGCGGGCGATCTGGGCGCGATGAGCGTGGTCCCCGGCAGCGCCACCCTGGTCGGCACCGTGCGCACCTTCAAGCCAGACGTGCAGGACTTTGTCGAGCAACGCCTCAAAGAGCTGTGTGCCAGCGTGGCGCAGGGTTTTGGCGCCACGGCAACGGTGACGTATGAGCGCATTTATCCGGCCACCATCAATTCCCCGGCGGAGTACACCCTGGCGGCCACGGTGGCCGAGCAACTCGTGGGCGCGGAAAATGTCGTGGCCAACCTGGAGCCGAGCATGGGTTCAGAGGATTTTTCCTTCATGCTCAAGGAAAAGCCCGGCGCCTACCTGCGCCTGGGGCAGGGCGAGCAGTTGCCCGACGGCCAGGGCGGCGTGGTTGGCGGGTTGAGCAGCCGTTTCCTGCACAACAGCTGCTATGACTTCAATGACAGCGTGCTGCCGCTGGGCTCGGCGCTGTTTGCGGGCATTGTGGAGCGCTCGCTGCCGCAGGTTTGAACTGACACCCTTCATGCGTAGCGCTTGCTGCGCAGATTGTTTTTCATTTCCTTCAACAAGGGCTGCAGCCGGGGACCGATGCGCAGCGCCACGCAGGTGGCCAGGATGTCGATGATCATCAAATGCAGCAGGCGCGAGACCATCGGGCTGTAGCGGTCATAGCCTTCCGGATGGTCGGCGGCCAGGTGAATGTGCCCGGCTGCGGCCAGCGGCGAGGCGGTGGCGGTGATGACGATGGTGGTCGCGCCGTTCTTGCGCGCAATACCGGCGGCATCCATCAGGTCGCGGGTGCGGCCCGAGTTGGAAATCACCACCACGCAGTCGCCCGGCCCGAGCAGCGAGGCGCTCATGACCTGCATGTGGCCGTCGCTGTAGGCAATGCTGTTGACGCCCAGCCTGAAAAATTTATGTTGCGCGTCCTGTGCCACGATGCCCGAGTTGCCAGCGCCGAAAAACTCGATGCGCTTGCCCGCGTGGCAAGCCGCCACCAGCGCCATGACGGCTTTTTCAATTGCCAGCGGGCTGGCGTCATTGCGGTATTTCAAAAACGCCGCCACGGTGTTGTCAATCACCTTGACCAGCACATCGCCGGTCTTGTCGTCGGCATCCACGCTGCGGTGAATGAAGGGAACGCCTTCGCTGACGCTGCCGGCCAGCTTGAGCTTGAAGTCCGACAGGCCGTCATAGCCCACGCTGCGGCAAAACCGCACCACCGTTGGCTTGCTGACCTGGGCGCGGCTGGCCAGTTCGATGATGGGCTGCCTGGCAAAGGCGCGCGGGTCCTCCAGCACGAGGCGGGCCACGCGCTGCTCGGCAGGCGCCAGCGAGGGCAGGGAGGCTTTGATTCGGTCAAGCATTCGAGTGTCTCTGGTTGAAAATTGCTCCTTCACCCGAAGGGGGAAGGAGGAGGTAGCTTCAGCTCTCTTCGCTCCAGCAGTAGCCATCCTTGGCAATCATGGCGCTCGATGCGCTCGGCCCCCAGCTGCCGCAGGTGTAGGGGCGCGGTGCTGCGCTGTCGTGGCGCCAGGCGTCGAGCATGGGCTCGACCCAGCGCCAGGCCGCTTCCTGCTCGTCGCTGCGCACAAACAGATTGAGCCGCCCGTCCAGCACATCGAGCAGCAGCCGCTCGTAGGCGCCGACGCGCTCGGCGCCAAAGCGCTTGGCGAAATCCAGGTCAAGTTGCACCGGCGCCAGTGTGGGCACGCCCCGGTGCTGGCGCTGGTCGGTGCCCTGGGCCATGAGGTGCAGCGTCAGGCCGTCCCGGGGCTGCAGGTTGATGACCAGGCGGTTGCCCCGCTCGCTGCCCTGCGGCGAGTTGAAAATCGCGTGCGGCGCGGGCCGGAAGTTCACCTCGATGTGGGCATCGCGGTCGGCCAGGCGCTTGCCGGTGCGGATGTAGAACGGCACGCCGGCCCAGCGCCAGTTGGCAATCTCGGTGCGCAGGGCGACAAAGGTTTCGGTGCGGCTCTCGGGGTTGACGCCCGCCTCGTCGCGGTAAGCCGGCACCGGTCGGCCGTCGATGCTGCCGGCGGCGTACTGGCCGCGAATGACGTGCTGGCGCAGACTGTCGGGCGTCCAGGGCTTGAGCGAGCGCAGCACTTTGAGTTTTTCGTCGCGGATTGCATCCGCATGCGAGTTGATGGGCGGCTCCATGGCCACGGCGCACAGCAGTTGCAGCGCATGGTTTTGCACCATGTCGCGCAACGCGCCGGTGCTGTCATAAAAACCGCCGCGCTTTTCCACGCCCAGCTCTTCGGCAATGGTGATCTGGATGTTGGCGATGTGCTCGCGCCGCCACAGTGGCTCGAACAGCGAGTTGCCAAAGCGCAGGGCAAACAGGTTCTGCACCGAGGGCTTGCCCAGGTAGTGATCAATGCGAAAGATCTGCTGCTCGCTCAGCACGCTGCGCACGGTCTGGTTGATGGCGCGGTTGGACGCCAGGTCATGGCCCAGCGGCTTTTCCAGCACCACGCGAGTTTGCGCGCCGTTCAGGCCGGCGGCGGCGATCTGCTCGCACACGGTGGTGAACAGGCTTGGTGCCGTGGCCAGGTACATCACCACGACATCGGCGGGCCGCTGCTGCAGCCTGTCCTTCAGGCGGGCATAGTCGGCCGGCTGGGACAGGTCCATGCGCAGGTAGCCGAGCAGCGCTGCAAAACGGCAAAACTCCTCGTCGCTCGGGCGCTTGGCCAGCTCGACCTGGTCAAAGCGGGACTTGATGAGCGAGCGGTATTGTTCGTCCGACAAGTCATCGCGTGCCACGCCGACAATGCGCCCGTCCGCCGGCAGCGAACCATGGCGGAAAGCCTGAAACAGGGCCGGCATGATCTTTCGCCAAGCCAGATCGCCGGTGCCGCCAAAGAGGATCAGATCAAAGCTCATGATGGGTAACCGGGTGGTAATAAAGTTTCAGATTCTATGGGCATAATCGTAACTGTGCCCCGGTGAGCCGCCGCAACCCTTATGCTGATGCAGTGTGGCGCAACCGGATAACCTTGACAAATCTCGCGCCTTTGTGGCGCCCATGCCATGAATCAACTCGACGCCCTGAAACAGTTCACGACCGTGGTGGCCGACTCCGGTGACTTCAACCAACTGGCCCGCTTCAAGCCGCAAGACGCCACCACCAATCCTTCCCTGATTCTCAAAGCGGTGCAAAAAACCGATTACGCGCCGCTGTTGGCCGAGACGGTCAGCCGCTTCCGGGGCCGGGCGCTCGATGAGACCATGGACCGGCTGCTGGTGCGTTTCGGCTGCGAAATCCTCTCGCTCATTCCGGGCCGGGTTTCGACCGAGATCGACGCCCGCCTGAGTTTTGATGCCAACGCCACGTTCACGCGCGGCGAGCGCCTGATCGAGCTGTACCAGGCCGAGGGCATCCACATCGACCGGGTGCTCATCAAGGTGGCGGCCACCTGGGAAGGCATCCAGGCGGCTGAAAAGCTGGAGCAGCGCGGCATTCACACCAACCTCACGCTGCTGTTTTCGTTCTGCCAGGCGGTGGCCTGCGGCCAGGCCAAGGTGCAGTTGATCTCGCCGTTTGTCGGCCGGATTTACGACTGGTACAAGAAATCGGCCGGCAGCGCCTGGGACGAGGCCGCGAACGCTGGCGCCAGCGATCCGGGCGTCAAATCGGTGCGCGAGATTTACAACCATTACAAGCACTTCGCCATTGCCACCGAGGTCATGGGTGCGAGCTTTCGCAACGTGGGCCAGATCACGGCGCTGGCCGGTTGCGACCTGCTGACCATCAGCCCCGAGTTGCTGGCCCAGCTGGCCGCTTCCGACGCGCCACTGGGGCGCGCCCTGGACGCTGGTGCCGCCAAGGCGCTGGACCTGCCCGCCGTGAATTTTGACGAAGCGGGTTTTCGCTATGCGCTCAATGAGGACGCGATGGCGACCGAAAAACTGGCCGAAGGCATCCGGGCTTTTGCTCTGGACGCCATCAAGCTGGAGCAACTGATGCTGGCGGTATAAACAACAAAAAAAGGGGGAGACCATGACACGATTGCGTTGCGACCAGGCGCCGGCATGGGCGGCGCTGCAAGCCTACTTTGACGCGGAGGGCAAAAATCTCGACCTGCGCGAAGCGTTTGTGCAGGACGCCCGACGGTTTGAAAATTTCAGCCAGGATGCGCCGCATGTGTTTGCGGATCTGTCCAAGAACCTGATCGATGGCCAGAGCCAGGCCCTGCTGATGGAACTGGCGCGGCAATGCGCCCTGGAGTCCCAGCGTGACGCGATGTTTGCCGGAAAACCCATCAACAGCACGGAAAACCGTGCGGTGATGCATTTTCTGCTTCGCCATCCCCCGCCTGTTCACTACCTGCCGGCACAAGCAGCTATCGACAAACTAGTGTCATGTCAAGCGCCTCAAGCCGGTTCTCTGCAGAGGCAGGCCTACCGACACTTTGCACTTGACGCAACACTAGCCGATGCCCAAGCTGAAGTCGAAGTTACGTTGCACGCCATGCTGGCCTATGCCGAGCAGTTGCGCGGCGATGACGCCATCACCGATATCGTCAACATCGGCATCGGCGGCTCGGACCTGGGGCCGCAGATGGCGGTGCTGGCGCTGGCTGAGTTTGCGACAAAGGGCAAGCGTTTTCACTTTGTCTCCAATGTCGATGGCAACGAGCTGGCCGGCGTTCTCAAGGGCCTCAAAGCCGACAGCACCCTGTTCCTGGTGGCTTCCAAGACCTTCACCACCACCGAGACCATGACCAATGCGCATTCAGCCAGGGCCTGGTTCGAGGCGCAGGGCGGGCGCGACATCGGTCGGCATTTCGCGGGGCTGACCACCAACGTCACGGCGGCCAAGGACTTTGGCATCAGCACCACCTTCGGTTTCTGGGATTGGGTGGGGGGGCGTTATTCGCTGTGGTCGGCCATTGGCCTGCCGATAGCGATTGCCATTGGCACGGCGGGTTTTCGGGAGTTCCTGGCCGGCGCGCATGCCATGGATGAGCATTTCCGAACCACTGCGCTTGAGGAAAATTTACCGGTGCGCCTGGGCCTGCTCGATGTCTGGTACCGCAATTTTCATGGGTTTGGCAGCCGCAGCATCGCGCCCTACAGCAGCGCGCTGCGCCGCTGGCCGGCCTATCTGCAGCAACTGGAGATGGAGAGCAACGGCAAGCGGGTGGACCGTGACGGCCGGCGCCTGCCGTTCGAGACCGCGCCGGTGCTCTGGGGCGAGCCCGGCACCAACGGCCAGCATGCATACTTTCAGATGCTGCACCAGGGCACATCTGTTGTTCCGGTTGAATTCGTGGCCGTCAAGAAGCCCGCCCATGCGCCCGATGACCTGCCGGGGCACCACGCCAAGCTGCTGGCCAATGCGCTGGCGCAGGCGCAGGCACTGATGCGCGGCAAAGAGGATGCAGGCGGCCACAGGGATTTTCCCGGCAACCGGCCCAGCACTTTCCTGCTTCTGGAGCAACTCACCGCATCCAGCCTGGGCGCCTTGATTGCGCTGCAGGAACACCGGGTGTTCGTCAGTGGCGCGATCTGGGGCATCAACAGCTTTGACCAGTGGGGGGTGGAGTTGGGCAAGGTGCTGGCCAGGGACATCGAGCCGCGCCTGGAGAGCGGCGATGTGTCGGGGCTGGACGGCTCGACGGCCGGCTTGCTGCAGCGCCTGCGGTAAAAACGATAGCAGCTGCGTCAACCTGTCAGGGACGCCGTGGCCTGCCGGGCCTATCATGGTGCGGGGAACTGACCCGTATAAATCCTGAGGATAAAAATACCATGAACTTTGGCCAAGCCATTTCTACTTGCCTGAGCAAGTACGCCACCTTTTCCGGCCGGGCATCGCGCTCGGAATTTTGGTGGTTTTTTCTGTTTCAGGTGCTGGTGCTGGTCGCCGCTTCCATGATTGGTGAGACGCTGTATGGCTTGGTGGCTTTAGGTTTTCTGCTGCCATCTCTGGCGGTAGCCACGCGTCGCCTGCACGACATCGACAAAAGTGGCTGGTGGCAGCTTCTCACGCTCACCGGCATTGGTTATCTGCTCTTGCTGTACTGGTGGGCTCAACCCACAGAGCACAGTGCGGGCAGCTACGACGCGGCATCGGCCTGAAATTTTTCGGTTTTGATGAGCTCATGAAAAAAGGGCCGCAGTGCTTGCGCACTGCGGCCCTTTTTTGCGGGGGCTGGGAGTAGCCGGAAAAAGCGGGGCCTGCGTCCGGGTCGCTTTGCAACAGCCCGGCATCCGTCCCCACGGTTTTCTTACATACCCATGCCGCCCATGCCACCCATGCCGCCCATGTCGCCGCCCATGCCGCCGGCAGGTGCGTCATCCTTGGCGGACTCGCACACCATGCACTCGGTGGTCAGCATCAGGGAAGACACGGAAGCTGCGTTCTGCAGTGCGGTGCGGGTCACTTTCGTGGGGTCCAGGATACCCATTTCGATCATGTCGCCGTAGGTCTCGTTGGCCGCGTTGTAGCCGTAGTTGCCCGAACCGGACAACACGGCAGCAACCACGACAGAGGCTTCGCCGCCGCCGTTGAACACGATCTCGCGCAGGGGCGCTTCGATGGCCTTGAGCACCAGCTTGATGCCGGCGTCCTGGTCAGCGTTGTCGCCCTTGAGGGAGTTGCCGACAGCCTGCTTGGCGCGCAGCAGCGCCACGCCGCCGCCAGCCACGATGCCTTCTTCCACAGCAGCGCGGGTAGCGTGCAGGGCGTCTTCGACGCGGGCTTTCTTTTCCTTCATCTCGACTTCGGTGGCAGCGCCAACCTTGATCACGGCCACGCCGCCGGCCAGCTTGGCCACGCGCTCTTGCAGCTTTTCACGGTCGTAGTCGCTGGAAGCTTCTTCGATCTGGACACGCACCTGCTTGACGCGCGCTTCGATGTCGCCGGCTTCGCCTGCGCCGTCGATGATGATGGTGTTTTCCTTGCCCACTTCGATGCGCTTGGCCTGGCCGAGGTCAGCGAGCGTCACTTTTTCCAGCGACATGCCGACTTCTTCAGCGATGACCTTGCCGCCGGTCAGGACAGCGATGTCTTCCAGCATGGCCTTGCGGCGGTCGCCAAAGCCTGGGGCCTTGACAGCGACAACCTTCAGGATGCCGCGCAGCGTGTTCACCACCAGGGTAGCCAGGGCTTCGCCCTCGACTTCTTCAGCGATGATCAACAGCGGACGGCCAGCCTTGGCGACTTGCTCCAGGGTGGGCAGCAGGTCGCGGATGTTGCTGATCTTCTTGTCGTAGAGCAGAACGAAGGGGTTGTCCAGCAGTGCGGACTGCTTTTCAGGGTTGTTGATGAAGTAGGGCGACAGGTAGCCGCGGTCAAACTGCATGCCTTCAACCACATCGAGCTCGGATTCCAGCGATTTGCCGTCTTCCACGGTGATCACGCCTTCCTTGCCGACCTTGTCCATCGCGTCAGCAATGATTTTGCCGATGGTTTCGTCGGAGTTGGCCGAGATGGAGCCGACTTGCGCGATTTCCTTGGAGGTGGTGGTGGCCTTGGAAGCTTTTTTCAGCTCTTCGACCAAGGCCGTCACAGCCTTGTCAATGCCGCGCTTCAGATCCATCGGGTTCATGCCGGCGGCCACGTACTTCATGCCTTCGCGAACGATGGCCTGGGCCAGCACGGTGGCGGTGGTGGTGCCGTCGCCAGCGATGTCAGAGGTCTTTGAAGCGACTTCCTTGACCATCTGCGCGCCCATGTTCTGCAGCTTGTCTTTCAGTTCGATTTCCTTGGCCACGGACACACCGTCCTTGGTCACGGTAGGGGCGCCGAACGAGCGCTCCAGCACCACATTGCGACCCTTGGGGCCGAGCGTGACCTTGACCGCGTTGGCCAGGATGTTCACGCCTTCGACCATGCGTGCGCGGGCTTCGCCGCCGAAAATGACGTCTTTTGCTGCCATGATTAATTCTCCAGATTCAGTGTTAAAGGGAAGTGAAAGTGCGAGAAATTACTTCTCGACGACCGCAAACAGGTCTTCTTCTTTCATGACGAGCAACTCGTCGCCATCGACCTTGACGGTCTGGCCGCTGTACTTGCCGAACAACACGCGGTCGCCGACTTTCACGCCCATCGCGCTGATTTCGCCTTTGTCATTTTTCTTGCCTGGACCGACGGCCAGCACTTCGCCTTGATCAGGCTTTTCAGCAGCGCTGTCAGGAATCACGATGCCGGAGGCGGTTTTGGTTTCGTTTTCCACGCGTTTAACGATCACGCGGTCGTGCAAAGGACGAAGATTCATGAAATGCTCCTTGTTTTAAAACAATGGGTTTGAAATCAAGACACCCACCGAAAAGAGTGGGTGCCTGTTAATTTGCTGGCCGCAAAGTGCTTGTTAGCACTCCACGCCATCGAGTGCTAATGATAGGGGCAATCCTGCCGGTTTTCAAGAGGGGCTGATTTTTTGAGTAAAGATAAACCCTCGCGCTTGCCAGAAAGAAGGTGGCCCGATGAGGCAGATCAAAGCACATCAAGCCAGCGCGAAGCGTGACATGGGGCCGGGGTGTTTCGCAGGTGTGCGGCCAGGGTTGCCCGCGAAAGAATGGGAATGTGAAAGGCTTGACAAGTTGGCCCTGCTGGACGCTTCTTGCGCAATGGCAGCCGTTGCCCTCAATTTCCCTCATGCAATCTGAGCAGGAGTCAGCAAATGGAGGGGTGCTTTTTTCGTTTGTCCTACGCCGCTTTCCTAAAGCGCCCTATGTGTGGACAGGTTTTTAGGCGTTAGAGTAAATTTTTAATTATTGCAAAGCGAGATTTGACAATGTCCAAACAGGGCGCGAGCTTTTCCGGGTCCAGCCTCATGGCGACGTCTGTGCGTCATCCTTCAGACCGGCGGGAACTCTCTCTGGTGCTGGTGAGCAAGGTGCGCAGCCGCTGGCCTTTTAAAGTCGAGGCAGCCTATGGCGCGCACGGCTTGCACCCTGCCGATAGCGCACTGGTCGGACGCCAGGGCCGCAGTAGTTTCGTGACCTGAATTCCCTGGCACAAGGAGGCCGTATGACCCGCTCGAAACAGTCACCGGGTACCGGCGACAAAGACAAGGGCCAAGGTGAAAATCCCCAGCCTGCTGTCAAACCCGCCCGGACAGGAAACGATTTTGGTGAGGAGGGCACCAACAAAACCATCCCGGTGCCCAAGCCGGACGGGGCTCCGTCCGAAGAGTTGGGCCATACCCCGCATATCGAAAAAACGCCCTACACCCGCGGTTGATCAGCAAGAGGTTGGGTGCTGGGCGGCGCTCGCTTGTCTTGGCGGGAACGTCTCTCAGAATTAACGGCCGACAGCGTTGCGCAGCAGCGCGGCTTTATCGGTTCGCTCCCAGGTGAATTCCGGCTCGTCACGGCCAAAGTGACCATAGGCGGCTGTTTTTTCGTAGATCGGACGCAACAAGTCCAGCATCTGGATGATGCCGTTGGGGCGCAGGTCGAAATGCGCGTTGACCAGTTCGGCAATCTCGTGGTCCGGAATCACACCGGTGCCTTCGGTATAGACCGTCACGTTCATCGGCTTGGCCACGCCGATGGCGTAGGCCACCTGAATCTGGCACTGCCGAGCCAAGCCGGCCGCGACGATGTTCTTTGCCACATAACGCGCGGCATAAGCGGCCGAGCGGTCCACCTTGCTCGGATCCTTGCCGCTGAAGGCCCCGCCGCCGTGCGGGCAGGCGCCGCCGTAGGTATCGACAATGATCTTGCGCCCGGTCAGGCCGCAGTCGCCTTGCGGGCCGCCGATGACGAAGCGCCCGGTCGGGTTGATCAGGTAGCGGGTGTTTTGCAGCCACTCCTTGGGCAGCACCGGCTTGATGATCTCTTCAATGACTGCTTCGATGAACGACGCCTTCATCTTATGCGGCGTCTCGCTCTGGTCGGGGCTGTGCTGGGTGGAGAGCACCACGGTGTCGATGCTGTGCGGCTTGCCATCGACATAGCGCATCGTCACCTGGCTTTTGGCGTCGGGGCGCAAAAAGGGCAGGCGCCCGTCCTTGCGCAGCTGGGCCTGGCGCTCGACCAGGCGATGCGCGTAATAGATCGGCGCGGGCATCAGCTCGGGCGTCTCGTCGCAGGCGTAGCCGAACATCAGGCCTTGGTCGCCTGCACCGGTGTTGAGGTGGTCGTCGCTGGCGTGGTCCACGCCCTGGGCGATGTCCTTGCTCTGTTTGTCGTAACAGACCATGACGGCGCAACCCTTGTAGTCGATGCCGTACTCGGTGTTGTCGTAGCCGATGCGCTTGATGGTGTCGCGCGCGATCTGGATGTAATCGACGTGGACGCCTTCTTTCGCAGTGATTTCACCGGCCAGCACGACCAGGCCGGTGTTGGTCAGGGTCTCGGCGGCCACGCGGGCGTGGGGGTCCTGCGCAAGGATCGCGTCCAGGATCGCATCGGAAATCTGGTCAGCCACCTTGTCGGGATGGCCTTCGGAGACGGATTCGGAAGTAAAGAGAAAATCGTTCGCCATTGCGTACACTCCATGAGGTTGATTGGCGCGTTGCCAATAGGGGTGCTTTGGCGAACGCTTTAGCAGTTTGGTTTAACGTCGCCCTGCAAGTTGTTCAGTAACTCGGCGACAGGTGCAATTATAGGACGCCGTCATCAGGCCGGTATGGGCTATCAAACATCCCCTTCAGCGGGATAGAATTTATTTGGCACAGGGGTAACCTTTTTCCAGATTCGCCCCGGAAGGGGCGTGGATTGAAACACACAAACATGCTCTGGTTATTCCGTTTTTTCTCTGCGTGGCCCCTGTCTGTTCTGCATGCGCTGGGCGGCGCGCTGGGCTGGCTGACCTGGGCTTTGAGTCCGTCTTACCGGACGCACTTTCGCACGAATGTGGCGCAGGCGGGCCTGCCGTTCGAGGTGGCCCGGCCCGCGATTGCCGAGGCCGGACGTTTTGTCGCCGAGTTGCCCAGGTTGTGGATGCGCCCGCGCGCCCAATCGTGCCTGGGCAATGTCCGGGTGGAAGGCCAGTCGCATGCCGAGCAGGCTTTTGCGCAGGGGCGGGGCGTGATTTTCTTTGGCCCGCACTGCGGCAGTTTTGAGTTGGGGCCGCAGGCGCTGGCCGAGCTTTACGGACCGCTGACCGCCATTTACCGGCCGGCCCGCAAGGCCTGGCTGGCGCATCTGGAAAGCTTTGCCCGGGATCGCCACAATCTCACCGTGGTGCCCGCCGGCCTGAGCGGGATCCGGCTGATGCACAAGAGCCTCAAGGCCAACCAGGCTGTGGCGCTGCTGACGGACCAGGTGCCGCCCGAAGGCCTGGGGCTGTGGGCGCCTTTTTTTGGCCGGCCCGCCTACACCATCACCTTGCCGGCCCGGCTGGCTTTGCAGAGCGGGGCGGTTTTGCTGCCCGTCAGCTGTGAGCGCCTGCCCCACGGTCGGGGCTATTTTCTGAAAATCTGGCCGGCCGTGGCCGGTCTGGAAGCCCGCGAGAAATCCGACACCGTGCGGGCCGACATGCTGCACGCCGTGACCCTGATCAACCAGGCGATTGAAGCGATTGTGCTGAGCCAGCCGGGCCAGTATTTGTGGGGCTATGCGCGCTACAAGACGCCACGCAAGGATGCGGCTTGAAAACTCTTCGTCAACGGCTGGGAGCTTTGCCCACCCACGCCGGCATTGCCTTCATGAAAGGCCTGGCTTTTCTGCCCCTGTCCTGGATTCGCGCGCTGGGGGCTGGGCTGGGCTGGGTCTTGTATGGCCTGATCGGGGCGCGCCGGCGCGTGGTGCATGCTAATTTTGCCGCCTGTTTTCCCGAACTGTCCGACGCTGAGCGGCGCAAGCTGGCGCTGCAGACTTTTGTCTGTTTTTCGCAGGCCTGGCTGGACCGGGCCTGGCTCTGGCACGCGCCCAGGCACTGGGTGCGGCGGCGCGTCCAGATGACGGGCGTGGTGCATGAGCTGGCCGGCCATGAACCGACAGTGATTTTCCTGCCGCATTTTGTCGGCCTGGATGCCGCCTGGGCCGGCGTGGCGCTGGCAACGCCGCGGCAATCCACCACGATTTACACCAACCAGTCGAACCAGCTGGTGGACCAGTGGATTTTGCAGGGGCGCCAGCGCTTTGGCCATCTGCGCCTGTTTGGCCGAATTGATGGCGTCAAGGCCATCGTGACGGCGCTGCGGGACGGGCAGCCGCTGTACCTGCTGCCAGACATGGATTTCGGGCCTGACGAGTCGGTGTTCGTGCCGTTTTATGGCATTTCCACCGCCACGGTGCCATCGCTGTCGCGCTTTGCCCGTTTGGGCAGGGCCAAGGTCGTGCCTTTGCTGCCGCGCATCACGGCCACGGGCTACGAGGTGCAGGTACTGCCTGCCTGGACGGATTTCCCCAGCGCTGATCCGGTGGCCGACACGGCCCGCATGAATGCCCGGCTGCAGGAGTACATCGCCACCATGCCGGCGCAGTACTACTGGGTCCACAAGCGTTTCAAGACCCGGCCCGAGGGTGAAGCTTCGCTGTATTAAACGCTGTTTTAAGGCGCGTCCCAACGGCAAGGCGCAACTGAGCCCGCTTGGTTCAGGCATCGTTTCAGCGCCATTCGAACACTTCAGCGCTTGCCTGAGTTAAAGATTTTTTCAAAATCGGATAACTTGTTTGTGAGCACGCCCTGATCGGCGCCCCCAGCCTTCGCTGACATAGAGCCTGCGTCCCAACCGTCCAGCGGTCAGTCTTGCTCGGGCAACTCGGGCGCTGGCGCTGGCGCTGCCGACAGGTCACCGGTGTCTGGTGCCAGCGCGGCTTTTGGCGCTTTCACCGGTTTTTCCTTCGGGTGCGCCCAGTCCCACAGATGCTGGGCGACTTCTTCAACGCCCTGGCGTTTCAAGGCCGAAAATAGTTTTACGTCGCCGCCGCCGGCCTGCAGCTTGACGATCTGCATGGCCTTGGCCGCATCGGTCTTGTTGAGCTTGTCCGACTTTGTCAGCAGCACCAGGAATTTCAGGCCTTCCTCGACGCGGGGCCGGATCACGTCAAGCAGGATTTCGTCGAGTTCGGTCAGGCCCAGGCGCGGGTCGCAAAGAAGAACGACCGCCTTGAGGTTGTCGCGCGTTTGCAAATAATTGCCCATCACCTGCTGCCAGCGGTATTTGGCTTCCTTCGGGACGGCTGCGTAGCCGTAGCCGGGCAGGTCGGCCAGCACGGCATCCTGCACGCCCTGCTTGCCCAGTGAAAACAGGTTGATGCTCTGGGTGCGGCCCGGCGTTTTCGACGCAAAGGCCAGCCGGTGCTGCTGCGTCAGGGTGTTGATGCAGGTGGATTTACCGGCGTTCGAGCGCCCCACGAAGGCAATTTCGGGCACGTCGATGCGCGGCAGGTGCTTGAGTTCTGGTGCGGTGGTCAGGAATTTGGCCGTATGCAGCCAGCCCATGGCGATTTTCGGGTCGGGTTTCGTCGCGGCGGACGCAGGCGCTGCAGCAGCGGAGGAGGGAGGCAAAGAGGTGGTGGAGGTCATGGTCGGGCTGTCCCTGAAAGGCTATGGCTTGGCGCTGCCGTCGGTTGGCGCGCAGGAAGGGCGGCAGATTGGCCGGGCGTCGGCCCGCAGATCGGGGCCTCAGAAGGCGGCCGGGATATTCAATCATCGGAGTTGCCTCAAGCCATTGTAAAATCAGAAGCTATTAAGTTCTGTGCGCCAACCAATTAAAAGCCCCGATATGAAGCTGTTCGCTACTTCCCTACTGGCCGCCCTGCTGGCCATGCCTGCCATGTCGTCATTCGCTGCGGGTGAGGCGGCGCCTGCGCATGCTCCTGCTGCCGTAGCCGCCAAGCCTGACCTGGTCAAGGGCGCGGCCACCTTCGCGGCGGTGTGCGTCAGCTGCCACGGGGCCGATGGCAACTCCGGAACACCCGCTTATCCCAAGCTGGCCCAGCAACACCCTGAATACTTGGTCAAACAGCTGCAGGAATTCAAATCCGGCAAGCGCAAAAACGCCATCATGCAGGGCTTTGCCTCAATGCTTTCTGAGGACGACATGAAAAATGTCGCCTACTTTGCCACCTCGAAAAAAGCCGCGCCCGGTTTTGCCAAGGAAAAAGACCTGGTTACGCTGGGCGAGCGCATTTACCGTGGCGGCATCGCAGATCGCCAGGTTCCCGCCTGCGCCGGCTGCCACAGCCCGAGCGGCGCCGGTATTCCTGCGCAGTACCCGCGCCTGAGCGGCCAGCATGCGGACTACGCGGTAGCCCAGCTGACTGCTTTTCGCGACGGCGTTCGCGGAAACAGCCTGCAGATGACGCAGGTCGCCGCCAAGCTCAATGACAAGGAAATCCGCGCCGTTGCCGACTACATTGCCGGCCTGCGCTGAGCCAGCGAGGCAGGCGACAGACCGGGATAAACCCCTTATTTTGCCGGGGCTATCTCCTTTTATTGTCGCTTGTATTGAACTCAAGCCGTGATAATCAGTCACATCAAGGCGGGTCTTTCTGAAGAAAGCCCGCCTTTTTTTGTTCACTTCCGTTTTACCTTCACACCACAGCGCCGCCAGGTCTGATTTCACCTATGACAGTTTCCACCGAAGGCATGAAGGTCAACTGGGGCTCGCGCACCCTGCGCGCGTCCGTGGAGTTGCTGTCCTCGATGCGGTTTTCCATTTCACTGCTGACGGTGATCTGTATTGCCTCGATCATTGGAACGGTGCTCAAGCAGGGCGAGCCGCTGACCAATTATGTGAACCAGTTCGGCCCGTTCTGGGCGCAGGTGTTCAGCCTGGCCAGTCTGAACACGGTTTACAGCGCCTGGTGGTTTTTGCTGATTTTGGCTTTTCTGGTGGTCAGTACTTCGCTGTGCATTGCGCGCAACACCCCCAAAATCCTGCTGGATGTCAAGCAGCTCAAGGAAGATATCCGCGAGCAAAGCCTCAAGGCCTTTGGCCACCGGGCGCAGGCCGTGCTGGCAGAGTCGCCTGAGACGGCGGCCCGGCGCATCGGCCAGACGCTGGTGCAAAGCGGCTGGAAGGTCAAGCTGCAAGAGCGCAGCACCGGCTGGATGGTGGCGGCCAAGAAAGGCTCAGCCAACAAGCTGGGCTATATCGCCGCGCACAGCGCCATTGTGCTGGTGTGCATCGGCGGCCTGCTCGATGGCGACATGATGGTGCGCATGCAGATGTGGCTGGGCGACAAATCGGTTTACACCGGTGGCGGCCTGATTGCCGACGTGCCCGCGCAGTACCGCCTCCCCGAGAACAACCCCACTTTCCGCGCCAATCTGATGGTCGCTGAAAACACGCAGTCGAGCACCGCCATCCTGAACCAGCCCGGTGGCGTGCTGCTGCAGGAGCTGCCGTTTGCCGTCGAGCTGAAAAAATTCATCGTCGAGTACTACTCCACCGGCATGCCCAAGCTGTTTGCCAGCGAGATCATCATCCACGACAAGGCCACGGGCGAGAAAACGCCGGCGCGGGTCGAGGTGAACCATCCGGCCAACTACAAGGGCATCGAGATTTACCAGTCCAGCTTTGACGATGGCGGCTCCAGCGTCACGCTCCAGGCGGTTCCGATGGCGGCGGCGAGCAAGGCGTTCGAGATTCAGGGCACGATTGGCGGCTCCAGCAGCCTGAGCAACGGCGAGGGCGCGAGCGCCGAAAAACTCACGCTGGAGTACACCGCGCTGCGCGTGATCAATGTGGAGAATTTTGCCGGCAGCAGCAATGTCGGCGGCTCGGGCGCCGATGTGCGCAAGGTCGATCTGCACCAGGCGATTGACACCCGGCTGGGCGCGGCCAACAAGACCATCACCCAGAAAGAGCTGCACAACGTCGGCCCCAGCATCGGCTACAAGCTGCGCGACGCCTCGGGCCAGGCGCGTGAATTCAACAATTACATGCTGCCGGTCAAGATGGATGCCAGCCCGGATGCGCCGGCCCTGTTCCTGATGGGCGTGCGTGAGAATCCGGCCGACCCTTTCCAGTACCTGCGCATTCCGGCCGACCTCGAAAACAGCGTGGATACTTTTGTGCGGCTGCGCGCCGCGCTGGCCGATCCGGTGCAGCGCGATCTGGCCGTCAGGCGTTATGCCCGCCTGGCCGTCGGTGATGACAGGCCGGAGTTGGCCCGCCAGCTTACCGAGTCGGCCGCGCGCGCGCTGGCGCTATTTGCCGGGGTCGATGCGCTGCCTGCAGTCAAGGGCGCCGATGACGCGCCTGCCAAAAAGACGAAACCGGTGGCGGGTTTACAGGCTGTGTCCGACTTTATAGAAACCAATGTGCCTGAGGCTGACCGCAGCCGCGCTGGCGATGTGCTGATCCGTATCCTCAACGGCGTGCTGTTTGAACTGACCGCGCTGACACGCGAGCAGGCCGGCCTCAAGGCCTTGGCGCAGGACGAGAAAACTCAGGCTTTCATGGCGCAGATGGTGCTGAGCCTGTCGGACGCGCCGCATTACCCGGCCCCGATGGCGTTTGCCCTGAAGGATTTCAAGCAGGTTCAGGCCAGCGTGTTCCAGGTGGCGCGTGCGCCCGGCAAGAAAATTGTCTATCTGGGATGCACCTTTTTGATTCTCGGGGTGTTCGGCATGCTGTATGTGCGCGAGCGCCGCGTTTGGGTCTGGCTGGCGCCTCAGGCACACAGCCCTTCAGGCAACACGGCTGATACTGGGCATGGCGCCGGCGTCCAAACTTTGGTGCCAGAATCGGCGCCAGCCAGCCAGGCCATCATGGCGCTGTCCACCAATCGCAAGACCATGGATGGCGACAAGGAATTCGAGATGCTGAAAACCAAACTGCTGCAGGCGCCGCTATGAACACCACGACGACGATCAACACCACCACCCTGTCAGCGGGGCGCGGCAGCACGCTGAGCCTGAACGAAGGCTATTTCGCCCGGCGCAATGCACTGGACTGGGTCTTTGCCGTGCTGGTGACGGGTGGTTTGCTGTACGCTTTTGCGCGCTACAGCGCTTACATGGATGTCTATGAAAAAGGCATCTTGCTGGCCGCGATTCCCTCGGCGATTGCGCTGGGCTGGTTCTGGCGGCCGCTGCGGGGGCTGATGATGGTGGTCAGCGGCTTTGCACTGCTGGGCATCGCCTCTTACCAGGGCGATCTGGCGCGCGCCGAGCAGGTCTTCTGGCTCAAGTATTTCCTCTCCAGCCAGTCGGCTATTTTGTGGATGAGCGTGCTGTTCTTCATGAGCACGATTTTTTACTGGATGGGCATGTTCGCCAGCAACACCCCGTCACCCAGCGGCGGCGCCAGCCACAGCGCCACGCTCGAATCGCTGGGCTCGAAAATCGCCTGGACCGGCGTCGGCATGGCGCTGATCGGCACCTTGGTGCGCTGGTACGAAAGCTATTTGATTGGCGCGGACGTGGGTCATATTCCGGTCAGCAACCTGTACGAAGTGTTCGTGCTGTTTTGCTGGATGACGGCAGGGTTTTATCTGTATTTTGAAGCCGAGTACAAGACGCGCTCGCTGGGCGCTTTCGTGATGCTGGTGGTCAGCGGCGCGGTCGGTTTTCTGCTCTGGTACACCGTGGTGCGTGAAGCCCATGAAATCCAGCCGTTGGTGCCGGCCCTCAAAAGCTGGTGGATGAAGCTGCATGTGCCGGCCAATTTCATCGGCTACGGCATGTTCTCGCTGGCGGCGATGGTGTCGCTGTCCTACCTGGTCAAGCAGCAGGCGCTGGAGACTCGCTGGCACAAGCTCACGCCGCTGTGGCTGCTGGGCGTGGTGCTGTGTTTTGTGCCGATTGTTTTCCGTAAATCGCCGCTGGAAGCGGGCGGCAGCCATTACTGGCTGGGTTACCTGCTGGTGTCTGGCGTGATTGCCGGCGGCATCCTGCTCGGCCGCAAACGCATTGCCGAGCGCCTGCCGACCCTGGAAGTGCTAGATGATGTGATGTACCGGGCCATTGCCGTCGGTTTTGCCTTTTTCACCATTGCCACCGTGCTGGGCGCGCTCTGGGCGGCCGAAGCCTGGGGCGGCTACTGGAGTTGGGATCCGAAGGAAACCTGGGCGCTGATCGTCTGGCTGAACTATGCGGCCTGGCTGCACATGCGGCTGATGAAGGGCCTGCGCGGCACCGTGGCGGCCTGGTGGGCGCTGGTGGGGCTGGCGGTGACGACCTTTGCCTTCCTGGGCGTGAACATGTTCCTGTCCGGCCTGCACAGTTACGGAACCTTATAGCGTGCAAGGGAGTCCTTGTGATGGCGCCGCAAGCCTTGAGTCTTTCCTGGCGCAGGTTGCGTACCCGATTCAGGTAATCACCCCACTCTTGAAGGATTCACCATGCTGATCAAAACCAATACCAATGGATTTGAGCATTCGCTTTCCAGTGAGATCACGCCCCGGGGCATCTACCAGGGCCGGCGTGAACTGATTCGGCTGATGGGGTCGGGCGCCGCCGGCATGGCTTTGGCCAGCTGGGCCGGTCGCACAGCGCTGGCCCAAGCCGTCCCCAAACCGGGCAAGCTCGCGGCCCTGGCGGGCGCGAAATCCGCCATCCCCGGCGCGGTGACGATGGAAAAAATCACCGCCTACCAAGACGCCACCACCTACAACAATTACTACGAGTTTGGCACCGACAAGGCGGAGCCGGCCAGGAATGCGGCAACGCTGCCCGTCAAGCCGTGGTCCGTGGCGGTCGAGGGACTGGTCAGGAAACCAAAAACCTTCACCCTGGAAGAACTGATCAAGCTCAGTCCGCAGGAAGAGCGCATTTATCGCCTGCGCTGTGTCGAGGGCTGGTCCATGGTAATTCCCTGGGTGGGTTATTCGCTGTCTGAACTGATCAAGAAGGTGGAGCCGCTGGGCAGCGCCAGGTATGTCGAGTTCGTGACGCTGGCCGACCCGAAAACCATGCCTTCTATTGGCTCGCGTGTTTTGGAATGGCCTTATGTCGAGGCGCTGCGGCTAGACGAAGCGATGCATCCACTGGCGCTGCTGACGTTCGGCATGTATGGCGAGGTGCTGCCCAACCAGAATGGCGCGCCGGTGCGCATGGTCGTGCCCTGGAAATACGGCTTTAAAAGCGGCAAGAGCATCGTCAAGATACGCTTTACCGATAAGGAGCCGCGCACGGCATGGAACAAGGCGGCCGCGCAAGAATACGGTTTTTATTCCAACGTCAATCCGCTGGTGGACCATCCGCGCTGGAGCCAGGGCACCGAGCGGCGTATCGGCGAGGACGGGCTGTTTTCAAAGAAACGCAAGACGCTGATGTTCAACGGCTATGAAGCGCAGGTCGGCCAGTTGTACGCTGGCATGGACCTCAAGAAGAACTTCTGATGCCTGCCCGGTTCGCGGGGAGGCACAAAGTGCTGCTGCACCCCGCCGCAAAACCGCTGCTTTTCGCGGTCTGCCTGTTGCCGCTGGCCTGGCTGGTGTATGCGGCGCTGGGCAACCAGTTGGGCGCCAATCCTGCAGAAGCACTGATCCGGGCCACGGGCGACTGGACGCTGCGCTTTGTCTGCATTGCGCTGGCGGTCACGCCTTTGCGAGTGATGACGGCAGCGCCTGCGCTGGCGCGTTGGCGCCGGATGCTGGGCCTGTTCGCTTATTTTTATGCAGTCGTTCACCTGCTGAGCTACAGCTGGTTCGACATGGGGTTTGAGCTCCAGGAAATTGCCAAGGACATTGCCAAACGGCCTTTTATCCTGGTGGGTTTTTCTGCCTTTGTGCTGCTCACGCCGCTGGCGGCCACCTCGTTCAATGCGGCTATCAAGGCGCTGGGGGGCAGGCGCTGGCAGCAGTTGCACCGGCTGGTGTACTTGATTGCCGGGCTGGGCATTTTGCATTTTTTCTGGATGCGTGCCGGGAAAAATGACTTTACCGAGGTGGGGGTGTATGCCGCCATCGTGGCGGCACTGCTGGGCTGGCGAGTCTGGCACCGCTGGGGCAAGCTGTGGCTCCAACGTGTGGCAACGCCCAAGCCTGTTGCCGGCGCTCAGTGATGTGCGTCTGGCCCCTGGGAATTTTTACCGGACTATAGGGCGCATTTGCCGCGCCACCGGATCAATTTCTTCGCTCGGCAACTGGTAGGATCGGTCATCAAACAGGTCAATGCCGCACATCAGGTTCTCGATCCAGTTGAAAAAGTCATTGATGGCCTGTTTGCCCATGATGGGAGAGCCGTGCTGGGGCACCAGCATGGAAATTTCCAACTGACGGGCCATGCGCACCCACAGCCGCAGGATTTTGTTGGACACCATGTAGCGCCGGTGAAAGCCTTCCATCAAGGGGATATGGGCGGCCAGATCGGTGACAGGTTTGCCCGCCTGGGCGCCCGACACCATCGACACGCCCAGGTCACCCGTGAACAGAATCTTGCTGATGGGGTCGTAGAAGTGAAAGTTGCCTTCCGAGTGCATGAAGTGCGCGGGCAGCAGCCACAAGTCATGGCGTCCCAGCGGCAGGCGCCCACCCGTGTCGGGCACGCCGATGATGCGGTTGTCGGTTTTGCCGACTTTGGTCAAATGGGGGGCAAAGCGCTCCCACACCCGTGAAATCACCAGCAGGGCCTGGGTGCTCGACAGCCAGCGGTCCAGCGAGGCAATGATGTCGGGATCAGCATGGGAGGCAATCAGGTACGAGAGCTTGTGGGGCGGGAAATGCTTGATCATGCCCATGTACAACTCGTTGTATGCCAGGTTGCCACCCGGATCAATGATGGCTCCGGTATCGTCATCAACGATCAAAAACTGATTAGCCTGTACTGCGTGCCCATCCTCCTCGATAAGGTCGGAGAACATGTAGCAGGCATGGTTTTTGTCACGGTAAAGTTCCAGAGGCATGAGAATGTCGCAGTGCAGAGAAATAAGGACTCTACTTTACATCTCCGTGACATGATTGAGATAAATCAATCAACAAGTTACAAAAGTGGTATTTCGTGTCTGAATGTGTCTTGTGCCGATTCGCGGCTCCGGATCAGATGGGCCTGATCGCCCTCGGCCAAAATCTCTGCCGCACGGCCGCGGGTGTTGTAGCTGCTGGCCATACTCATGCAGTAAGCGCCCGCTGACATCACGGCCAACTGATCGCCAGGGGTCGCGCTCAGCAGGCGGTCCCGACCAATCCAGTCGCCGCTTTCGCATACCGGACCCACCACGTCATAAAGAGTTTTCTTCCCTTCTTTTTGCGACAGTTCAACCGGAACGATGGCATGAAAAGCCTGGTACATGGCCGGTCGCGGCAAATCGTTCATGGCCGCATCAATGATGCAGAAATTTTTCTGCTCACCGGGCTTGAGGTACAGCACTTCAGTGATGCAGATACCGGCATTGCCAACGAGCGAGCGCCCCGGCTCGATCATCAGTTTTTTACCACCATAGCCGCGCGCGTCCAGCTTGAGCAGCAACTGGCGCCACAGCGCATCGGCCTCCGGCGGGACGTCATCGTTGTAGTTGATGCCCAGGCCGCCGCCGAAGTCGATGTGCGCCAGAGGAATGCCGGCAGCCTCGATCAGCGCGACCAGGTCGAGCACCCGGTCCATGGCGTCCAGGTAGGGCGTGGCGTCTGTGATCTGCGAGCCGATATGGCAATCGATACCGATGACCTGCAGGCTCGCCAGGGTAGCGGCGCGTTGGTAAATGCGCAAAGCATCTTCATGGGCAACGCCGAACTTGTTGCCTTTCAGGCCGGTGGAAATGTAAGGATGCGTTTTCGGATCGACATTGGGATTGACCCGGATGCTCACGGGTGCGCGCAGCGCCATGCTGGCGGCCACCTCGGCGAGTACCTCCAGCTCGGCTTCGCTTTCCACGTTGAAGCAGCCGATGCCGGCCGCGAGCGCTTGGCGCATTTCGGCGCGGGTTTTGCCGACGCCGGAAAAAATTACTTTGCGCACGTCGCCGCCAGCCGCGATGACGCGCTCCAGCTCGCCGCCCGAGACGATGTCAAAACCGCAGCCCGCCCGGGCAAACACCTGCAGCACCGCCAGCGAGGAGTTGGCCTTCATGGCGTAACAAATTTGCGCATGGCGCCCGGCAAAGCCGCGCTGGTAAGCGGCCAGTGCCGACAGCATGGCCGATTTTGAATAGATGAACAGGGGCGTGCCATGCTGGCGGGCCAGTTCGCTGACGCGCACATTTTCGGCAAATAGCTCATTGCCACGGTAGGCAAAATGGGGATGACCAGGAAGGGAGAAGTGTGGCATGAAAGGACAGGTTCTGAACGTTGTTGAGAGAAGACAGCTCTAGCGAAGCTAGCCTGTGCAGGCTCAGACCGAAAAAAGCGTGTTTTCTCCGTCTGTTGAAATTTTTGACCGGTCAGCAACTGGAGCCTGAGGCCGTGCCAGTTCAAGCCAGGAGCATTTAGCGAACGCCTGAAGCCGCAGCAGCAGGTGCAGGTGCTGCAGGGGTCGCGTTCACCGGGACCTGAGGCGGCACAGGAAGAAACAGCGGGCCTTTCTGGCCGCAACCGGCCAGCGCTGCTGCGCCCAGCAAGGCAGCAAAAAGGCCATGCCGCATATGGCTCTCTAAAAGGACGCCTAGAATTCGGATTGAAAAAACCATAACAGGATTGTAATGACGGACCTTGAATATCAGGACTTGGCCGAAAGCGTGCTCAAGGCCATTGAAATCGCCTGTGACCGCTTCAATGACGAGTCGGATGTGGACATTGACAACCAGCGTACCGGGGGAATGATCACGCTGGTATTTTCCAACCGCAGCCAGATCATCATCAACCTGCAAAAACCGCTCCAGGAAATCTGGATGGCCGCCAAGGCCGGCGGCTTTCACTACAGATTCAGCAACGGCCTGTGGACAGACACCAAGGATTCCAGCGAATTCTTTGCGGCTCTGTCACGCTACGCCAGTGAGCAGGCTGGACGCTCTCTGATTTTCAAGAGGCCCGCCTGAGGTAACGCTGAGGCTTCTTGTGCGCTTGGGTGTGCTGCGGGCAGCCTAGTTTTTGAAGAGATCCAGAATGCGTTTTCTTTCGTCCGTCGGCGGGAGTACCTCAATACCGCCGGGCATGTTTTGCTCTGGCTGTGCTGCTCGGGCATTGGCGCCTGGGTCCTGAATGCCAACGCTGCTGATGCCTGCGCCCTGAACATACTCGTTGTAATACCACTCGCCGTTGAGATGGACCACTCCTTCAGGCGGCTGGTACTCGGTCACGGGAATGCCTTTGAGGGCGTACTCCATGAAATTGATCCAGATCGGCAGACTCAACCCGCCACCGGTTTCGCGGTCACCGAGCTTTTTGGGTGTGTCGTAGCCCATCCAGACCGCAGCCGTGAGTGTGGGCTGAAAGCCGACGAACCAGGTATCGATGGAGTCATTGGTGGTGCCGGTCTTGCCAAAAATATCAGGCCGCTTGAGCATGGACTGCGCCTTGGCTGCCGTGCCCGAGCGGGCCACCTCCTGCAACAGGCTGTCCATGATGAACGCATTGCGGGCATCAATGCCGCGCGCGGACTCGTTGAGGACAGGCGGTTTTGTGTCCAGCAAGACATTGCCGCGCTGGTCGCTCACCTTGGTGATCAGGTAGGGATTGACGCGGTAGCCCCCATTGGCAAACACGGCGTAGCCGGTGGCCATTTGCATCGGAGTGACAGAGCCTGCTCCCAGCGCCATGGTCAGGTAAGCCGGATGTTTTTCGGCATCAAAACCAAAACGGGTGATCCATTCCTGGGCGTATTTAGGACCTATAGACTGCAGGATACGAATTGACACCATGTTTTTTGATTTTTTCAGACCGGTTCGCAGGCTCATCGGGCCATCGAAATTACCGTCATAGTTCTTGGGCTCCCACGGCTGGCCGCCAGTGACACCGGCATCGAAAAACAGCGGCGCATCATTGACCACCGTCGCGGGCGTAAAACCTTTTTCCAGCGCCGCTGAATAAATAAATGGCTTGAAGCTGGAGCCGGGCTGGCGCCATGCCTGGGTGACATGGTTGAATTTGTTTTTTTCAAAATCAAATCCACCCACCAGCGCGCGAACCGAGCCATCGCGCGGGTCCAGCGCCACAAAAGCGCCTTCAACTTCCGGCAACTGGGTAATTTCCCATGTGTTCTTGGGTGTTTTGGTCACGCGGATCAGCGCCCCACGACGGATTTTGATGTTCGCGCCCGCTTTTTCTGAAAGCCCTGAGAGCGCCGGGCGCAGGCCTTCGCCGGTGATCGTGATGCTTTCACTGTTCTGGCGCATGGCCACAATGCGCCTGGCACTGGCTTCAAGCACTACCGCCGACATCACATCACCGTTGTCGGGGTTGTCAAGCAGCGCATCATCAATCGCATCTGCCGCTTCCTGAGGCGGGGAGGGCAGGTCGATGAATTTTTCAGGCCCCCGGTAAATTTGCCGGCGCTCATAGTCCATGATGCCTTTGCGCAAGGCTTTGTAAGCCATGGTCTGATCGGCTGCGCGCAAGGTGGTGTAGACATTGAGGCCGCGGGTGTAGGTTTCGTCGCCATACTGGTTGTACATCAGCTGGCGCACAGTTTCGGCCACATACTCGGCATGCACCCGCCCTGTGTTGCGGCTCGATTTGATCTTGAGCTCTTCTGTTTTAGCGGCCTGGGCCTGCTCGGCGGTGATGAAGCCGTTTTGCTCCATGCGCTCGATGATGTAGAGCTGGCGGGTGCGCGCGCGGGTCGGATTGGCGATGGGGTTGAAGGCTGACGGCGCCTTGGGAAGCCCGGCGAGCATGGCGGCCTCTGCAATCGTGACATCCTTGAGCGGCTTGCCAAAATAGGTTTCTGAGGCGGCGGCAAAGCCATAAGCCCGGTTCCCCAGAAAAATCTGGTTCATGTAAATTTCAAGGATTTCATTTTTCGTCAGCAAATGCTCCAGCTTGAACGTGAGCAAAACTTCATAAATTTTGCGGGTGTAGCTTTTTTCCGACGACAGATAGACGTTGCGCGCCACCTGCATGGTGATGGTGGAGGCTCCCTGGCTTTTCGCCTGGCCCAGATTGGCCAGCGCGGCCCGCATCACGCCCACATAGTCCACACCGCCATGGGAGAAGAAGCGCGCATCTTCAATGGCCAGCACGGCATCCTTCATGACCTGTGGAATCTCCTTGATCGGGGTGAGGCTGCGGCGCTCTTCGCCAAACTCCCCGATCAGCATGCCATCTGCTGTGTAGATCCGCAGGGGCAACTTGGGCCGGTAGTCGGACAAGGCCGAAATGTCAGGCAAGTTGGTGTAGCCCACCGCCAGGGCCACGGCCATAAACAAGGCCAGGCTGGCCGCACCTGCCAGTACCAGACCGGCGCTCCATAGCAACCAGTTGATGACCCAGTGCTGTCGGGAAGGCTGTTTTGGCGGGGTCAAGTTCGAGTCGGAAGCGGTAGAGGGCATGGGGTCAATCGTAAAGTCGCGCAGCAATTATAAAAATTCCAGAAATACAGTCGTATCCGATGCTGTTCAAAAAACCACACTGTTACACACACGGATGCTACGTTACGTGCCATTTACACCGTTATGATGAGCGCAAACGTCTGCTTTTGGCAACGTCTGGACCGGTCAAGGGTGGAAATATCCTTAGCGGACAAGGGTCTTGCTGATAACATTCAAGTGAATTCTTACATTACCAAGGTTACCTAGTAGCCGTCATTTGGGGACTTGCCTTGATCTCTCTGGGATCGTTATTTAACCGTCAACAGCCCCCTTTGCTGGGTCTTGATATCAGTTCATCCAGTGTCATGCTGGTGGAGTTGAGCCGTGACAAGGCCGGCAACCTGGTCCTTGATCGCTGCGCGATCGAGCCACTGGAGGCAGGTTGGGTTACGGATGGCAACATCGAGAAATTCGATGAAGTGGCCGATGTGGTGCGCCGCCTGGTCAAGAAAAGCGGCACCCGTACCAAGAATGTGGCCATGGCGCTTCCTCCCTCGGCCGTCATCAGCAAGAAAATTGTTCTGCCTGATGGACTCAGCGAAGCCGAGCTTGAACTTCAGGTGGAAACCGAAGCCAATAAATACATTCCTTTTTCGCTCGATGAGGTCAGCCTTGATTTTTGCGTGCTCGGTCCGAGTGCGAGCTCCAGCGGTGATGTAGAGGTGTTGATTGCGGCTTCCCGCAAGGAAAAAGTGCAAGACCGTGAAGGCTTGGCCGAAGCTGCCGGACTCAAACCCATCGTGATGGATGTGGAGTCTTATGCCTCGCGTCTTGCCACGGCGCGCTTGATTGAAAACATGCCCAACAAGGGTCAGGACACCATGGTGGCCCTGTTTGAAATCGGCTCCCTGACCACCAGCATCCAGGTGATCAAGAATGACGAAGTCTTGTATGAGCGTGACCAGGCTTTTGGCGGTGCGCAACTGAGCCAGCTGATTGTCCGGCAGTACGGTTTTTCTGCCGAAGAGGCAGAGGCCAAAAAACGCAGCGGCGACTTGCCGGAAGACTATGAGTCCGGAATTCTCCAGCCGTTTGTCGACAACATGGCACAGGAAATCGGCCGGGCACTGCAATTCTTTTTCACCAGTACCCCACACAACAAGGTTGACTATGTGATGCTTGCCGGCGGCTCCTCCGCCTTGAACGGGCTGACCCAGGCAGTGACGCAACAGACTTCATTTGCCTGTTTGCTGGTCAATCCTTTTGAAGGTATGGAAATCGGCAGTGGCGTGAAGGAAAACAAGATGCGTCGCGAGTCCTCGTTTTATCTGACGGCCTGTGGGCTGGCTTTGCGAAGGTTCATCCTGTGATTTTGATCAATCTGCTTCCGCACCGGGAGGCCGCGCGAAAACGCAAGCGCGAAGTCTTTTTCGTCACTCTTGGCATCGCTGCGATGGCGGGTGTTTTGATCTGTGGCGCTATGTACTCCTGGTATCTGGCCCAAATTGAAAGCCAAGGCGGGAGAAATACATTTCTGGACTCAGAAATCAGCCAACTGGATCAGCAGATTAAGGAAATTGCCACCTTGCAGTCTGAAATTTCTTCACTCAAGGCGCGCCAGAGTGCGGTGGAGGATTTGCAGGGCGATCGTAATCTGCCTGTCTATTTACTAACCGAACTGGTAAAGCAGCTGCCTGATGGTGTTTATATCAACAGCATGAAGCAGGAAAACCAAGTTGTCCTGATCAGTGGCGTTGCCCAATCGAATGAAAGGGTTTCAGAACTGCTGCGCAATTTTGCCTATAACAGCCCCTGGTTGAGCAAGCCCGAGTTGGTGGAAATCACCTCTGGCTCGGTTTCACTGAGTGCACGTGATCAGCGGCGAGTGTCAAATTTTTCGATGCGTGTGGAGATCAAACGAGCCAGTGAGCAGAAAAATTCTGCCGCTTCTTCTCCTGCCTCCTCCCCTGCTTCTTCCGCACTCAAGATTTGAGAAAGCCTGCGGGACTAAAACTGACCATGGCAAAACTCTCCAAACCTTCCATCGATTTTGCAGCCCTTCAAAGTCGAGTGAAATCCCAGTTCGTTGGCCTTAATCCCAATGATCCGCCTTCCTGGCCGCCCCTTCCGCGTTATCTTTTATGCCTTGGAATGACCATACTGGTCATCGTTGCCCTCTGGTTTGTATGGTTGAAGTCTTCTGATGAAGAGTTGAGAGCAGAAGAAAGCAAAGAGATTCAACTCAAGGAAGACTATAAAAGCAAGCTGGTCAAGGCAGTGAATCTGGAAGCGTTGAAGAAGCAGCGCGAGCAGGTAATTCAGTACGTGACGCAGCTTGAAAAACAGTTGCCCAGCAAGGCTGAAATGGATAAGTTGCTGTCTGATATTAACCAGGCAGGGTTGGGGCGCAGCCTGCAGTTTGAGTTGTTCCGGCCCGGTCAGGTCAGTGTCAAGAATTACTACGCAGAACTCCCTATTACCGTGCGTGTCACCGGAACCTACCACGATATGGGCTATTTTGCCGCTGATATTTCTAACCTTTCCCGGATCGTTACTCTCAATAATATTGCCATGGCACCCTTGAAGGATGGCACGCTGTCCATGGACGCGACGGCCAAGACCTTCCGCTATCTCGATGAAAATGAGGTGGCTTTGCAAAGCAAGAGTGCGGCTGCAAGCGAGGTTAAGAAATGAGATTTCTTTATTCCATGCTGACTGCAAGTCTGGTACTCGCCCTGTCTGGGCTGGCTGGTTGTGATTCCTCTGATCAGCAAGACTTGCAGCAGTGGATGACAGAGCAGCGTAATGCGACCCGGCCCAAGGTCACGCCCTTGCCTGCGCCTACCCGATTTACACCTGAAACTTATGCGCAAGCCGTTTCGGTTGAGCCCTTCAGTCATCAAAAGCTCGCGCAGGCGCTGAAAAGCGAGTCCAGCCAAGCGACTGCCAATGCGGCGCTGATAGCACCCGAACTGATCCGGCGCAAAGAACCTCTTGAGGCATCGCCTTTGGACGCTTTTGTTATGGTCGGTAGCTTGGTTAAAGCCGGCCGGCCCGTAGCGCTGGTTCGGGTGGATAACTTGATTTATCAGGTCCGTACTGGAAATTATCTTGGACAAAATTATGGCCGGATTACCGCCGTAACGGAATCGAGTCTTGTATTACGTGAAATCGTGCAGGATGGTGTGGGTGAATGGATAGAGCGAACGGCGACTTTACAGCTTTCAGAGGAAACAAAAAAATGAACAAGCAGACATGGACATTCAAGGCGCAGGAGGCGAATCTGCCGCGTTTGCTTGGGCGTGTATTGCGCCATGCCTTTCTCGGTTTGGTGATGCTGACAAGCACTCTGCCTTTGCTGGCCAGGGCAGAGAATTCTATTCAGGCTGTCTCTGGCTCGGTTCAAGGGGGAGCGGAAGTCATCCGGATTGACATGGCCGAAGCACTCACAGCTATTCCCACAGGTTTTAGTATTCAAAGCCCGGCCCGTATCGCGCTTGATTTTCAAGGTGTGACTACCTCCCTGGGCCGCTCAGCCATGGATTTGAATCTGGGTAACTTGCGTTCAGTCAATCTGGTCCAGGCTGGCGAGCGTACTCGACTGATTCTCAATTTAAAAACGCCCACGGCCTACAAAGCTGAAATCCAAGGTAAATCTCTGCTGATTATTATGAGTATGCAGACTGTCGCAGCACCTTCAGTGACTGCGTCGCCGGTTTTTGCCGAGAGCCGTAACCGCGACACCTTGCCGCTGAAAGACATTGATTTTCGTCGTGGTACCGACAGTTCTGGACGTATTGTCGTGGCTTTGCCAAATAATGAAGTAGGCGTTGATATTCGCCAGCAAGGCAAAACCCTGGTGGTTGAGTTCATGAAAACAGCTCTGCCCGAAGGCCTGCGCCGGCGCCTGGATGTGGCTGATTTCGGCACGCCTGTGCAGACCGTCACCACTTTTCAATCAGGTGACAAGGTGCGCATGGTGGTCGAACCCACCGGTGAGTGGGAGCACAGCGCCTACCAAAGCGATAACCAGTTTGTGCTGGAAATTCGGCGGCAAAAAATTGATGCCAATAAACTGAGCCAAGGGCCTGGGTACAGTGGTGAAAAATTGTCCCTGAATTTTCAGAATATCGAAATACGTTCGCTTTTGCAGGTTATCGCCGATTTCACTAATTTCAATGTGGTGACCTCCGATACTGTAACTGGGTCTGTAACCTTGCGTCTCAAGGATGTGCCCTGGGATCAAGCGCTGGACATTATTTTGCAAGCCAAGGGATTGGATCGGCGCAAAACCGGTAATGTTTTGCTGATCGCGCCCAAGGATGAACTGGCGGCCAAAGACAAGCAGGATCTGGAGTCACGCAACACCTTGCAAAGCCTGGAAGCAGTCCGTACACAGTCTTTTCAGATCAACTATGCAAAAGCCAGCGATATTGCCGTGCAAATCACCGGCGGTGATGCCGCACCCGCTTCGGGCGACTCCGGGGCAGCCAGTGCGCGTATTTTGTCCAGTCGTGGAAGTTTGATTGCCGAGCCAAGGACCAATCAATTGTTTGTGACTGATATTCCTTCAAGGCTGGAGCAGGTTCAAGATTTCATTACCAAACTGGACATTCCCGTGCGGCAGGTTCTGATTGAAGCCAGAATCGTTGAAGCTACCGACACTTTCGGAAGATCCCTGGGTGTGAAATTGGGTGGGGGACAAGTTGGTGCAGCTGGGGCACTCTCTGCCGGAAGCACTCGGATTGCACTGGGCACTAGCTACACTTCTGCTACTACTAGCAGCATTACAGATACCACCAGCAATTTTGTAAATCTTCCGGCATCCACTCTGGGTGTGGCCAATTCTGCAGCTGCATTTGCGGTGTCCATTTTCAATGCGGCAGCAAACCGTTTTTTGAACCTTGAACTGTCAGCCTTGGAAGCTGATGGCAAAGGAAAAATTGTTTCCAGTCCTCGTGTTGTTACGGCTGACCAGACCAAGGCGTTGATTGAGCAGGGCACCGAATTTCCATATCAGACGTCTACTTCTAGTGGTGCCACTTCGCTGGCTTTTCGCAAGGCTAATTTGAAGCTTGAAGTCACGCCGCAAATCACGCCCGAAGGCAACATCATTCTTGATCTGGACGTGAACAAAGACAGCCGGGGTGAGACAACTGCTGCCGGTATCGCTATTGACACGAAACACATCAAGACACAGGTTCTGGTTGAAAATGGCGGAACGGTGGTGATCGGCGGTATTTTCACACTTGATGAAACTGAAAATGAAGTCAAGGTGCCTCTCCTGGGAGATGTTCCTTATCTTGGTAATCTTTTTAAAAGTCGCGAACGCAACTCCAAAAAGCAGGAAATGCTGGTGTTCATTACGCCGAAGATGATCTCAGACCGGGCAGCAACACGGTGAGCAGGATTGGAATTTATTCTTTGAAAGTGTGGAGAGACTGATATGAAATTTTGGAAATATATATTTGCCAACTTAATGATAGTAGCATTGATAGCTTGCGGTGGTGGGGGCGGAGGTGCTGCTGATGGAACTGGAACTGGAACTGGAACTGGAACTGGAACTGGAACTGGAACTGGAACTGGAACTGGAACTGGAACTGGAACTGGAACGCCGGTTGCTGCAGACTTTATTTTTGAACTGGATAAAGTAACGCTTATTAATGATGGATTTGATAAGGCCGTTCTCAAGGTAACGACACTGGATCAAAATCGTAATATCCTACAGGGCGTTCCGGTTTCGGTTGCTGTGGATGCAAACGCGATTTTTTCAATCAATGCGGGTGCGACCACGAATGATTTGGGTCAGTTCTCTGGAACTATCGAGATAGGTGCTGACAAGACCAATCGAATAATCAACGCCACTATCAAGGTTAGTAATATTGAAAAAACAGCGTCGATTTTTGTGACGGGAAGCCGCATATCCATTACGCCGATTCCTGCAACACCTATTCCCGGAGAGCCGGTAACGCTGAATATTTCAACGACAGATGGTGCTAACGAACCGATTCCGAATTCTGCTCTGGTGTTGAGCGGCTCTTCTGGTATATCCGGGTCTTTGAAGACTGATGCATCAGGAAATAATAATTATACTTTTAGTGCTCCTTTATTCTCCGGCTCTTATGAAATAGTGGTGAGTGGCCTGGGTACATCAGCAAAAAAATTGATTGAAGTCGTCGTTCCAGGGGGGTCAGGCAAGCCTGATGTTCCTAGTTCCGTAGTTATAAGTTCCGTTTCGCTGAACCCGTTGCCAACTTCGATTCCGTCGAATATTGCTGGAAGCACGCAGAATAGGTCAAAATTGAGCGCCAAGTTCCTGGCGATTGATAATGTGGCTATTAAAGATATGCGTGTTCGATTTGAGATCGTTGCACCTAGGCTTGACAGCGGAGAACTTATTTCCACGGGAGCTGCGACTGTCTATGCTGATGCTACGGGGACTGCTGAGTCTTATTATATTGCCGGGACTCGTACCAGTCCAACCAACGGCGTTACCATTCGCGCATGTTATAAGCGGAGCGATTTCACTAGTGCAACTGATTGCCCGAATTCGGTCATTTCAAACCTGACGGTGGCAGGGATGCCCTTAAGTATCAGCATTGGTAGTGATAATACGATGGCAAAAGGTTTGGGTGGTATTGCTTATGTGAAACAATTTCTAATTCAAATCAATGACGCTGCTGGAAATCCTGTCAAGGATGCGATCGTGTCAGCCAGCGTGGACATCACGCATTACGGAAAAGGTAATTTTGCTGCGCAATATACTAATTATGGAACATCCTATCCTTATGGCTTGGTAGCGCCGACTATTGCTGATGGCACTATTGCCACGTATCGACAACTGATAACTCCAGCTATTCCTGGTACTTCTACTACTGATGGTACTCCTGCCGTCTACCAGTATTTTGTGCTTGATTCTTTGGAGCAGCAAACGACGCCTCCTGTGAGTCCGATTCCTTATGCGCAGACGGTAGATCCATGGTCAGAGGGTTTGTCTTTTGGATTTTCCGCATATCATAATGTTTGGTGTGCGAATGAGGATAAAAATCGGAATGGTTTCTTGGATACAGTTCCTGTTGATGATCTGAATGGAAATGGTATCCTTGAGCCACGAAAAGCTGAAATCATTGTGTCTTATGTAAATGGGAACAAAACCGATGAAAATGGCCAGATGCTAATACAGATCACTTATAGCCAAAACATGGCAAGATGGTTGGCCTATACGCTGCGTGCAACGACCGGTGTGGCTGGTTCTGAGGGGGATGCGTCAAAAAGCTTTATTACAGATGCGTTAAAGACTGATGTCGAGGCAGGTAATGGCGCTTTCTTGACGCCGCCGTATGGTAGCCGTGCATGTAATCAGCGTAACTGATAAAGAATTGGATTTGCATTCCATTGCCTTGGTCGGCCTGCCCGGTTCCGGTAAATCCACCGTCGGGCGGCAACTCGCCCGGCGGCTTCAGCTTGCCTTTCTCGACTCGGACCATGTCATCGAGGGGCGGCTGGGATGCTCCATCCGCGACTACTTCGAGCGGGAAGGGGAGGCCAGTTTTCGGGATGCCGAGGAGGCAGTGATTGACGAGTTGACGGCACTTGCGAGCGGAGTGCTGTCAACGGGCGGGGGTTCTGTGCTGCGCCCCGCCAATCGTCAACATCTGCATGAGCGTACTTATGTGGTTTACCTGCGCTCATCGCCCGAGGAACTGTTTCGCCGCCTGCGGCATGACGTGAGCCGGCCGCTGCTGCAGGTGGCTGATCCGCTGGGGCGTTTGCGCGACTTGTATGCCCAGCGTGATCCACTGTATCGGGAGGCAGCCCATTTCGTCATTGAAACCGGCCGTCCCTCCGTTTCCACTCTGGTGAACATGATCACCATGCAACTGGAACTCTCGGGTATCGTGCCCGGCCTGTAGGCTTCGTCTCTTGCCTGGATTGCGTTTGGCGGGTGAGACTCAATAAAGTGTCCCAGGGAAGGGGTGAAGCTGACGTGCTGACCTGCCGGGACAACTTCTCGACACCGCCCAGTGGCTCTACACTTGCCGAATGCAAGAAAATTTTTTTTCCGTTTCTTCTCCTGCCACGGCGCAGGTCCAGATTGATCTGGGCGAACGCAGCTATTCCATTCTCATCGGCAGCCAGCTGCTGGGCCAGGCGCTGACTTACCAGCAGTTGCCCAAAGCGGCGACAGCCCTCGTGGTGTCCAACACCACGGTCGCCCCGCTGTATGCGGCGCAACTGACGCAGGCGCTGAAGACGCACTATGCCAAGGTGGTGCTGGTGACCCTGCCCGATGGGGAGGTCTACAAGGACTGGACTACCCTGCAGCTGATCTTCGATGCCTTGCTGGAAAACGGTTGCGACCGTAAAACCGTGCTGTTTGCCCTGGGCGGCGGCGTGGTCGGCGACATGACCGGCTTTGCCGCCGCCAGCTATATGCGCGGCGTGCCATTTGTTCAGGTGCCTACGACCCTGTTGGCGCAGGTGGACTCGTCGGTCGGCGGCAAGACCGCCATCAACCATCCGCTGGGCAAGAACATGATTGGCGCGTTTTACCAGCCACAGCAGGTCGTCTGTGACCTGGATGCGCTCAAGACGCTGCCGGATCGTGAACTGAGCGCCGGTCTGGCTGAAGTCATCAAGTACGGGCCGATTGCCGACATGGCTTTTCTCGAATGGATCGAGGCGAATCTGGATGCCCTGCTGGCCAAGGAGCCCGCCGCGCTGGCGCACGTCATCCAGCGCAGTTGCGAGATCAAGGCCTGGGTGGTGGGGCAGGACGAGCGCGAATCAGGTTTGCGGGCGATCTTGAATTTCGGCCACACCTTTGGCCATGCCATTGAATCCGGGCTGGGTTACGGCGAGTGGCTGCATGGCGAGGGTGTTGGCTGTGGCATGGTGATGGCTGCCCATCTGTCGCAGCGCCTGGGCTTGGTAGATGGTGTGTTTGTCGAACGCCTGACCCGCCTGATCGAGCGCGCCGGGCTGCCGGTCAAGGGGCCGGTGTTGTCTACTGTCGACAATGGGGGACGCTACCTGGAGCTGATGCGGGTCGATAAAAAATCCGAAGCCGGCGAGATTCGCTTTGTGCTGATTGACGGACCGGGTAAAGCGGCTGTGCGGGCCGCACCCGATGCGCTGGTACGCGAAGTGATCGACGCCTGCTGCGCCTGATCGGCTTTAAGGCGGTGCCTTAGCCGTCCTGATTATTTGGGGACAGATTGCCTTTATCATGAGGCAAACTTCCGGCATTGCAGTTCATGGCCCGCCTTCCACGTCTTACCGTTCCCGGTTATCCGCACCACGTCATCCAGCGCGGCAATAACCGGCAGGCGATTTTCTCCGGCACCGCCGACTACGAGATGCTCCTGGCGCTGCTGTACGACAACGCCTCGAAATTCGGCGTGGCGCTGCATGCGTATGTATTGATGAGCAACCACTTTCATCTACTCGCCACACCCGCCACCGCCGAGGGTTTGCCGCAGATGATGCAGGCGGTGGGTCGGCGCTATGTGCGCTATTTCAATGACCGCCAGGCACGTTCCGGCACGCTGTGGGAAGGGCGCTACCGCTCCACCCTGATCGAGGCCAAGCGTTACCTGCTGGCCTGCATGGTCTATATCGACTTGAATCCGGTGCGTGCCGGCTTGGTCAGGGAGGCCAGTGACTATCCATGGTCCAGTCATGGCCACTATGTGGGCTTGCGCGCCGACAAGTTGATCACGCCGCATCCCCTGTACTGGTCTTTGGGTAACACGCCTTTTGCGCGTGAAGCGGCTTACGCCGAATTGGTGCGTGCCGGCACCACGCCAGAGCAGCAGGAAGCCCTGACGCGCTCGGCCCTGAGCGGCTGGGCCTTGGGCGATGAGCATTTTGTGGCTGAATTGCAAAAGCGCACCGAACGCCGCATTTTAAAAAACCATCCGGGCCGACCTGTTCGGCAACCACTTTCTCGTTAGAGAATTACAAAAATCCTTTTAGATTGTTGGGTGAAGTGCTATTGTTTTTAATCTGTCCCTAATTTTTGAAAAGCAAAAGTTATTGAAATTTAATTGGAATCTGACCCCAATTAAAGTGCTTGGCATTTTTGTTGCTGTGGACTATGCTCGCAACTCTTATTTTCATTTGAACCCTGGTGGACAGGGGTGGTGTTTTTTGCGCGCTGCTTTTGTTCCCCAACCGACGAGGATTCGCCATGACCACGGCTGCTGAAATCAAGCATTTTGAACAACACGGTTTGTACGCCGGCGCCAATGAGCATGACGCTTGCGGCGTGGGCTTTGTTGCCCACATCAAGGGCCAGAAAAGCCATGCCATCGTTCAGCAGGGTCTGAAAATTCTCGAAAACCTGGACCACCGGGGCGCCGTCGGTGCCGACAAGCTGATGGGCGACGGCGCTGGCATCCTGATCCAGCTGCCCGATGCGCTGTACCGCGAAGAAATGGCCAAGCAGGGCGTGGAGCTTCCGCCGCCCGGCGAATACGGCGTCGGCATGGTCTTCTTGCCGAAAGAGCATGCCTCGCGCCTGGCCTGCGAAGAGGCCATGAACCGTGCCGTCAAGGCCGAAGGACAGGTCCTGCTGGGCTGGCGCGATGTGCCGGTCAACCGCGATATGCCGATGTCGCCCACAGTGCGCGAAAAAGAACCTGTACTGCGCCAGATCTTCATCGGCCGTGGCAGCGACGTGATCGTGCAGGACGCGCTTGAGCGCAAGCTGTACGTGATCCGCAAGACAGCGAGCGCCGCCATCCAGCGCCTCAAGCTCACGCACAGCAAGGAATATTACGTTCCTAGCATGTCCAGCCGCACCGTGGTTTACAAGGGCCTGCTGCTGGCCGATCAGGTGGGCACCTATTTCTTGGACCTGCAGGACGCGCGCTGCGTTTCCGCCCTCGGTCTGGTGCATCAGCGTTTCTCGACCAACACCTTTCCCGAGTGGCCGCTGGCCCACCCCTACCGCTATGTCGCCCACAACGGCGAGATCAACACCGTCAAGGGCAATTACAACTGGATGAAGGCGCGCGAAGGCGTGATGTCCTCGCCCGTGCTCGGCGCCGACCTGCAAAAGCTCTACCCGATCAGCTTTGCCGGCCAGTCCGACACCGCCACCTTCGACAACTGCCTGGAACTGCTGACGATGGCGGGCTACCCGATCAGCCAGGCCGTGATGATGATGATTCCCGAGCCTTGGGAGCAGCACGCCACCATGGACGAGCGCCGCAAGGCTTTCTACGAATACCACGCCGCCATGCTGGAGCCGTGGGACGGCCCGGCCTCCATCGTGTTCACCGACGGCCGCCAGATTGGCGCCACGCTGGACCGCAACGGCCTGCGCCCCTCGCGCTACTGCGTGACCGATGACGACTTGGTCATCATGGCCTCCGAGTCCGGCGTGCTGCCGATTCCTGAGCACAAGATCGTTCGAAAATGGCGTCTGCAGCCCGGCAAGATGTTCCTGATCGACCTGGAGCAGGGCCGCATGGTGGACGACGAGGAAATCAAGGCCACGCTCGCCCACAGCAAGCCGTATAAACAGTGGATCGAGAACCTGCGCATCCGCCTGGACGATGTCTCGGCCAAGGCGCCGAAAAGCGCCGCGTCCGCGCCGGCCGCTTCCGGGCTGTCCCTGCTGGATCGCCAGCAGGCTTTCGGCTACACCCAGGAAGACATCAAGTTCCTGCTCTCGCCCATGGCCGCCAACGGCGAGGAAGCCACCGGCTCCATGGGCAACGACAGCCCGCTGGCCGTGCTCTCGAACAAGAACAAGCCGCTGTATAACTACTTCAAGCAGCTGTTCGCGCAGGTGACGAATCCGCCGATCGACCCGATCCGCGAAGCCATCGTGATGTCGCTGGTGTCTTTCATCGGCCCCAAGCCCAACCTGCTCGACATCAACCAGGTGAACCCGCCGATGCGCCTGGAAGTGAGCCAGCCGGTGCTTAACAATGCCGACATGCAAAAGCTGCGCGACATCGAAACGCGCACGCAAGGCAAGTTCAAGAGCTACACCCTGGACATCACCTACCCGCTGGCCTGGGGCCACGAGGGCGTGGAAGCCAAGCTGGCTTCGCTGTGCGCCGAGGCGGTCGATGCGATCAAGGACGGCAAGAACATCCTGATCGTCAGCGACCGCGCCATCAGCGCCACCCAGGTGGCGATTCCCGCCCTGCTGGCCCTGTCGGCCATTCACCAGCACCTGGTCAAGGAAGGCCTGCGCACGACGGCCGGCCTGGTGGTGGAGACCGGTTCGGCCAAGGAAGTGCATCACTTCGCGGTGCTGGCCGGTTATGGCGCCGAGGCGGTTCACCCCTACCTGGCGCTGGAAACCCTGGCCGAGCTGGCCAAGGGCCTGCCGGGCGACTTGAGCCCCGAAAAAGCCATCTACAACTTCACCAAGGCCGTCGGCAAGGGCCTGTCCAAGATAATGTCCAAGATGGGCGTGTCCACCTACATGAGCTACTGTGGCGCCCAGCTGTTCGAGGCCATCGGCCTGAACCGCCAGACCGTCGATAAATTCTTCACCGGCACCTCGACCCAGGTTGAGGGCATGGGCGTGTTCGAGATCGCCGAAGAAGCCCTGCGCATGCACAAGGCCGCTTTCGGCGCTGACCCGGTGCTGGCCAATATGCTGGACGCCGGCGGCGAGTACGCCTGGCGCGCGCGCGGCGAAGACCACATGTGGTCGCCCGACACGATTGCCAAGCTGCAGCATTCCACCCGCGCCAACAACTGGAACACCTACAAGGAATACGCCCAGCTCGTCAACGACCAGAGCCGTCGGCACATGACGCTGCGCGGCCTGTTCGAGTTCAAGATCGACCCCAGCAAGGCCATCCCGATCGACGAAGTCGAGTCCGCCAAGGAAATCGTCAAGCGCTTTGCCACCGGCGCCATGTCGCTGGGCTCGATCTCGACCGAAGCCCATGCGACGCTGGCTGTGGCGATGAACCGCATCGGCGGCAAAAGCAACACCGGCGAAGGCGGCGAAGACCCGGCGCGCTACCGCCAGGAACTCAAGGGCATCCCGATCCGCAAGGGAGAAACGCTCAAAAGCGTGATCGGCGCCAGGCAGGTCGAAGTCGATCTGCCGCTGCTCGACGGTGACTCGCTGCGCTCGCGCATCAAGCAGGTCGCTTCCGGGCGTTTCGGCGTCACGGCCGAATACCTGGTGTCGGCCGACCAGATCCAGATCAAGATGGCCCAGGGTGCCAAGCCCGGCGAGGGTGGCCAGCTGCCCGGCGGCAAGGTCAGCGAGTACATCGGCAGCCTGCGCTACTCGGTGCCCGGCGTCGGCCTGATTTCGCCGCCGCCGCACCATGACATCTACTCGATCGAAGATCTGGCCCAGCTGATCCACGACCTGAAGAACGTCAACCCGCGCGCCGACATCAGCGTCAAGCTGGTGAGCGAAACCGGCGTCGGCACGATTGCCGCCGGCGTTGCCAAGGCCAAGGCCGACCATGTGGTGATCGCTGGTCACGATGGCGGCACGGGCGCTTCGCCCTGGTCGTCGATCAAGCATTGCGGCAGCCCTTGGGAAATCGGCCTGGCCGAAACCCAGCAGACGCTGGTGCTCAACCGCCTGCGCGGCCGCATCCGCGTGCAGGCCGACGGCCAGATGAAGACCGGCCGCGACGTGGTCATCGGCGCGCTGCTCGGCGCGGACGAGTTCGGCTTTGCCACCGCGCCGCTGGTCGTCGAAGGCTGCATCATGATGCGCAAATGCCACCTGAACACCTGCCCGGTGGGCGTGGCCACGCAGGATCCGGTGCTGCGCCAGAAATTCAGCGGCAAGCCCGAGCATGTCGTGAATTATTTCTTCTTCGTCGCTGAGGAAGCCCGCCAGCTCATGGCCCAGTTGGGCGTGCGCACGTTTGACGAGTTGATCGGCCGCGTCGATCTGCTCGACATGCAAAAGGGCGTGGAGCACTGGAAAGCCAGCGGCCTGGACTTCAGCCGCCTGTTCTACCAGCCGCAGGTGCCCGCCGATGTGCCGCGCCTGCATGTGATGAACCAGGAACACGGCCTGGAAAAAGCGCTGGACGTGCGCCTGATCGAGAAATCAAAGGCCGCGCTGGAAAAAGGCGAGAAGGTCCAGTTCATCGAGGTGGCGCGCAACGTCAACCGCACCGTCGGCGCCATGCTCTCGGGCGAGTTGACGCGCCTGCGCCCCGAGGGCCTGCCGGACGACACCCTGCGCATCCAGTTGGAGGGCACGGGTGGTCAGTCCTTCGGGGCCTTCCTGGCCAAGGGCATCACCATGTACCTGATCGGCGACGCCAACGACTACACGGGCAAGGGCCTGTCGGGCGGACGCATCGTGGTGCGCCCGAGCATCGACTTCCGGGGCGAAGCGATC
This sequence comes from Pseudomonadota bacterium, assembly GCA_030855235.1. GTDB lineage: Bacteria > Pseudomonadota > Gammaproteobacteria > Burkholderiales > Burkholderiaceae_C > Polaromonas. The sequence goes on along the minus strand of JALYRU010000001.1, from coordinate 205,402 downwards.
AAGAACACCATCGTCGGCAACACGGTGATGTATGGCGCCACCAGCGGCGAAGCCTTCTTCAGCGGCGTGGCCGGCGAGCGCTTTGCAGTGCGCCTGTCGGGCGCGACGGCGGTTGTCGAGGGCACGGGCGACCATGGCTGCGAATACATGACCGGCGGCACGGTGCTGGTGCTGGGCAAGACCGGGCGCAATTTCGCGGCCGGCATGAGCGGCGGCGTGGCTTACGTCTATGACGAGGACGGCCAGTTCGCCACCCGCTGCAACACCGCCATGGTCTCCATGGACAAGGTGGTGACCACGGCCGAGCAGCACACCCATGACCAGTCCGACTGGCACGGCGGCGAGAGCGACGAAGAGCAGCTCAAGCGCCTGCTGCAGGACCACAACCGCTGGACCGGCAGCAAGCGCGCGCGCGAGCTGCTCGACACCTGGAGCGTGTCGCGCCTGAAGTTCGTCAAGGTCTTCCCGAACGAGTACAAGCGCGCCCTGATCGAGCGCAAGGAGCGCCGGCTGGAAGCGTCCACCGAGACCACCAGCGCCCAGGTGACCACCAACCAGGAGGCGGTGCTGGCCAAGTAAGGCGCATGGCGGGCGCGCCTGGCGGCTTCTGGCCGCTAGGCCGCGCTCCCGCGTCGGCTACCGCATGAACACAGCTGCCCGGACCCGCCAGGACGGGCGGGCAACTGAAAAACGCTTAAAGAAATCGCACAGGACTCATCATGGGAAAAATCACCGGCTTCATGGAATACGAGCGCATCGAAGAGGGCTACAAGCCCGTCGCCGAGCGCCTGAAGAACTACCAGGAATTCGTCATCGGCCTGGACGACAAACAAGCCAGCACGCAGGCCGCCCGCTGCATGGACTGCGGCACGCCGTTTTGCAACAGCGGCTGCCCGGTCAACAACATCATTCCCGACTTCAACGACATGGTGTTTCGCAACGACTGGAAAAATGCGATTGACACGCTGCACAGCACGAACAATTTTCCGGAGTTCACCGGCCGCATCTGCCCGGCGCCCTGCGAGGCCGCCTGCGTTCTCAATGTGAACAATGACGCCGTGGGCATCAAGTCCATCGAGCACGCCATCATCGACCGCGCCTGGGCCGAAGGCTGGGTCAAGCCCCAGCCGGCCCTGCACCAGACGGGCAAGAAAGTCGCCGTCGTCGGCTCCGGCCCGGCCGGCATGGCAGCGGCCCAGCAGCTGGCCCGCGCCGGCCACGACGTGACGCTGTTCGAGAAGAACGACCGTGTCGGCGGCCTGCTGCGCTACGGCATTCCCGATTTCAAGATGGAAAAAGTCCACATCGACCGCCGCGTCGAGCAGATGCAGGCCGAAGGCGTGAAGTTCCGCACCGGCGTGATGGTCGGCAGCCTGGGCAAGGGCTCCAAGGTCACCAACTGGTCCAAGGAAACCATCACCCCCGCACAACTGCAAAAGGATTTTGATGCCGTGGTCCTGACGGGCGGCGCCGAGCAGTCGCGCGATCTGCCCGTGCCCGGCCGCGAACTGGACGGCGTGCATTTCGCGATGGAGTTCCTGCCCCAGCAAAACAAGGTCAATGCCGGCGACAAGGTCAAGGGCCAGCTGCGCGCCGAGGGCAAGCACGTCATCGTCATCGGCGGCGGCGACACCGGCTCCGATTGCGTGGGCACCAGCACCCGCCACGGCGCGGCCAGCGTCACGCAGTTCGAGCTGATGCCCGAGCCGCCCGTCGAGGAAAACCGCCCCATGACCTGGCCCTACTGGCCGATCAAGCTGCGCACCAGCTCCAGCCACGATGAAAGTGACGAGGTTGGGCTGCTCAAGCGCGAGTTTGCCATCTCCACCAAGGAGCTGATGGGCGAAAAGGGCAAGGTCACCGGCCTGAAAACCGTCCGCGTCGAATGGAAAGACGGCAAGATGGTGGAAGTGCCCGGCACCGAGCAGGTCCTTAAGGCTGACCTGGTGCTGCTGGCCATGGGCTTTGTCTCGCCGGTGGCTTCGGTGCTGGACGCTTTCGGCATCGAAAAAGACAGCCGGGGCAATGCCAAGGCGAGCGTTGATTTCATCGGCGGCTATGCCACCAACGTGCCCAAGGTGTTTGCCGCCGGCGACATCCGGCGCGGCCAGAGCCTGGTGGTGTGGGCGATCCGCGAAGGCCGCCAGGCGGCACGGGCCGTGGACGAGTTCCTGATGGGCTACAGCGACCTGCCACGCTAATTAGCGTAATCCCTTATGATCCAGAAGCCGGAAAGTCCGGCTTTTGTGTTTTCTATGACCACCTCTTTTTCCTCCTCCCTTGTCGAATTGCGCCGCCTGACCTTTGGGTACGGCGAGCGCGTCATTCTGGACGACATTTCCCTGTCGGTTCCCAGAGGCAAGGTGACGGCGCTGATGGGGGCCTCTGGCGGCGGCAAGACCACCATTCTTCGCCTGATCGGCGGGCAAAACCGGGCACAGTCGGGCGAGCTGCTGTTCGACGGCCAGGATGTCACCCCCATGAACCAGCAGCAGATCTACGCGGCCCGGCGCCGCATGGGCATGCTGTTCCAGTTCGGCGCGCTGTTTGCCGACCTGAGCGTGTTTGAAAATGTTGCTTTTCCGCTACGCGAACACACCGATTTGCCCGAAGCGCTGATCCGTGACATCGTGCTGATGAAGCTCAATGCGGTGGGCCTGCGCGGCGCGCGCGACCTGATGCCCAGCGAGGTTTCGGGCGGCATGGCGCGGCGCATTGCCTTGGCGCGCGCGATTGCCCTGGACCCGGAGCTGGTGATGTATGACGAGCCTTTTTCGGGGCTGGATCCGATTTCGCTCGGCACAGCGGCGCGGCTGATCCGCCAGCTCAATGACAGCATGGGCCTGACCAGCATTTTTGTCTCGCACGAGCTGGAGCAGACCTTCGCGATTGCCGACCATGTGATCATTCTGGCCAACGGAAAAATCGCCACCGAGGGCACGCCCGACGAGGTGCGGAGAAGCACCGACCCGCTGGTCTACCAGTACGTCAATGCCCTGCCCGATGGCCCGGTGCGTTTTCATTACCCCGGCCTGAGCGTCGAGGAGGATTTCGGCGTGGCAAGCCAGCCCGCAGCTCAGCCGGGAGTTTCACGATGAGCTGGTACAAGCCTTCAGACGTCGGCTATGCCACGCGCATCAAGCTGGCCAATATTGGCAAGGCGGCCCGGCTGTTTTTCCAGTTGCTGACGACCCTGGGTTCGAGCGTCAGGCGCTTTGGCCTGGTGCGCGATCAGATCCATTTTCTCGGCAATTATTCGCTGCTCATCATTGCGGTGTCGGGCCTGTTTGTCGGCTTCGTCTTCGGCCTGCAGGGCTACTACACGCTGCAACGCTTTGGCTCGTCCGATTCGCTGGGCCTGCTGGTCACGCTCACGCTGGTGCGCGAGCTCGGCCCGGTGGTGACGGCGCTGCTGTTTGCCGGGCGGGCCGGCACGTCGCTGACGGCCGAGATCGGCCTGATGAAGGCCGGCGAGCAGATCAGCGTCATGGAAATGATGGCGGTGGACCCGGTCAAGCGCATCCTGGCGCCGCGTTTCTGGGCTGGCGTCATCACCATGCCGCTGCTGGCGGCGGTGTTCAGCGCCATGGGCATCATTGGCGGCTGGGTGGTGGGCGTGGTCATGATCGGCGTGGACGCCGGTGCTTTCTGGAGCCAGATCCAGGGCGGCGTCGATGTCTGGTCGGACGTGGGCAACGGCATCATCAAAAGCATCGTGTTCGGCTTTACCGTGACCTTTATTGCCTTGCTGCAGGGTTTTGAGGCGCAGGCCACGCCCGAAGGGGTTGCCAGCGCCACGACGCGCACGGTGGTGGCAGCCTCGCTGGCGGTGCTGGGTCTGGATTTCATCCTGACGGCGCTGATGTTTACAACGTGATGACGTGAAAATTCAGGGAGCAGACCGTCGCGACGTGATCGCCGGGCGCGCGCTGTTTCCCATTGTTTGGAAGGAAGATTGATGCAACGCTCAAAAAATGATGTGTGGGTGGGACTGTTTGTCCTGATCGGGGCCGTGGCCATTTTGTTTCTGGCGCTGCAAGCGGCCAACTTGCTGACGCTGAGTTTTCAGTCCACCTACCGGGTCAGTGCCAAGTTTGACAATATCGGCGGTCTCAAGCCCAAGGCGGCGGTGCGCAGCAGCGGCGTGGTGGTGGGCCGTGTGGACAGCATCACCTTTGACGACGTCACCTTTCAGGCGCGTGTCACGCTGGCCATGGAAGATCGTTATGCTTTTCCCAAGGACAGTTCGCTCAAGATTCTCACCAGCGGCCTGCTCGGCGAGCAGTACATCGGCGTGGAGGCAGGTGGCGCCGAGGACAATCTGGTGGCGGGCGATACCGTTTCGAACACGCAATCGGCCGTGGTGCTGGAAAATCTGATTGGCCAGTTTTTGTTCAGCAATGCGGCGAGCAGCACTGACGGCTCAGGCTCTGATGCAGCGCCCTCGGCAACACCGGAAAAGAAATGATGACACGCCAAAAATCTCTGGGAATGACTGCGGCCGCCCTGGCGCTGGCCCTGTTGCAGGGCTGCGCCAGCGGACCCAACGCCAATCCGGCCGACCCGCTGGAGCCTTTGAACCGCACGGTCTTCAAGTTCAACGATGGGCTGGACCGTGCCATCGTCAAGCCCGTGGCCACGGCCTACCAGAACGTCACCCCGGCGCCGGTGCGCACCGGCGTGAGCAACTTCTTTGGCAATCTGGCAGACGTCTGGTCCGTGGTGAACAACGCCCTGCAGTTCAAGGGAGAAGCCGCGGCTGACAGTTTTTTTCGCGTCACGACGAACACCTTGTGGGGCGTAGGCGGAATTTTTGACGTGGCCAGCGCGCTGAAAATTCCCCGGCACAGCGAAAATTTTGGCCAGACCCTCACGCATTGGGGCGTGGCATCGGGGCCTTATCTTGTGTTGCCGGTGCTGGGCGCCTCAACCCTGCGCGACACTGCCGGCACGCTGGTGGACATGCAGGCCGATCTGGTGCCCCAGGTGGATAGTGTGGCGACACGCAACTCCCTGCAGGCACTGCGCATCGTGGACACGCGGGCGGAATATCTGGGCGCTACGGATCTGCTGGAGCAGGCCGCGCTGGATAAATACAGCTTTGTGCGCGACATCTACCTGCAGCGCCACCGACGCACCAACGGCGCTGGCAATGGCGCCAGCCCGACCGAAGAGCGCTTCGATCTGCCCGAAGAAGCAGCTCCGGCAACTCCGGCTATTCCGGCTGCGCCGGCCGCGCCGGCAGGCCGTTAACGCTGTTCACAATCTTTACAAGACTTCCTTGAAACTTCATCGCCTGACGCGACATCACCCTCAAAATACCACCTGAACCCGGCTGCTCTGGCGACATGCGCACCTTTCGCACCGCCCCAGTTGCCGCCCGGTTTCCTATTGAAGAAAGAAAAATCATGAACCGCAGAACAACCCTGGGCCGTTTGCTGGCCGCCTCGTTCAGCCTGGCATTGCTGGGCACGGTCCCCTTTGTCCGCGCTGCCGAGGAAGCGCCTGACGTGATGATCAAGCGTGTTTCCGCTGAAGTGCTCGACGCCATTCGCGCTGACAAGGACGTTCTGGCCGGCGATCAGCGCAAGGTGCTTGCGCTGGTGGACAGCCAGGTCATGCCCCATGTCAACTTCCCCCGTATGACCGCGTCCGTCGTGGGCCGCAACTGGCGCCAGGCCACGCCCGAGCAAAAGCGTCGCCTGCAGGAAGAGTTCAAGGCGCTGCTGATCCGCACCTACTCGGGCGCGCTCTCGCAGGTCAATGACCAGCGTCTCGATGTCAAGCCCTTGCGTGCAGCGCCCACGGACACCGAGGTGGTGGTGCGCACGGAGGTGATTGGGCGCGGCAACCCGGTTCAGCTCGACTACCGCATGGAAAAAACCCCCACGGGCTGGAAGATTTATGACCTGAACGTGCTGGGCATCTGGATGGTGGAAACCTACCGCACCCAGTTCGCCCAGGAAATCAATGCCAAAGGGGTCGATGGCCTGATCGCGGCGCTGGCCCAGCGCAACAAGACCAACGCCAGCGCCCAGAAGTCCTGAGGCGGGCCGGTCTTGTGCTGACGCTTCCTCCTGTTCTGACGCATGCCGCATCGGCTGCGTTTGCCCGTGGCTTGCCGCAGGCGGTGCAGTCCTCGCCGGGCGAGCTGGTGGCTGACGCCAGCGCCCTGCAGCAGTTTGACTCCTCGGCACTGGCTGTCTTGCTGGAGTGCCGGCGTCAGGCCACGGCGACCGGCAAGGCTTTTTCGGTGCACGGCGCGCCGGTGCGGCTGCGTGAACTCGCCAGCCTGTATGGCGTTGCCGAGCTGATCCCCGGGGCGGCGCCTGCCAGCGCCTGAGCGCACAAGCCGGTTTTGGAACGGGGCGCTTTTGCCTGCCTGCCCGGCCGCTCTGGGGCCTTGCGCCCTTGCGGCGAATCCAAAAACACATCCGCCCCTAAAATAGCAGGCTCATGCCAGCCATCTCATTTCAGTCCGTCTGCAAAACCTATCCCTCCGAGCGAAATTCTCGCAGCCCCGGCTTCAAGGCGCTCGACAACGTTAGCTTTGACATCCAGCCGGGTGAATTTTTCGGCCTGCTCGGCCCCAACGGCGCCGGCAAGACCACCTTGATCAGCATTCTGGCCGGCCTGTCGCGCGCCAGCAGTGGCCGGGTTCTGGTGCATGGCAGCGATGTCGTGAGCGATTACGCCAGCGCCCGGCGCAAGCTCGGCGTGGTGCCGCAGGAACTCGTGTTCGATCCGTTTTTCACGGTGCGGGAAGCCTTGCGCATCCAGTCGGGCTATTTCGGCATCAAAAAGAACGACGCCTGGATCGACGAACTGCTCGCCAGCCTCGGCCTAGCCGACAAGGCGCACGCCAACATGCGCCAGCTCTCGGGCGGGATGAAGCGGCGCATGCTGGTGGCCCAGGCGCTGGTGCACAAGCCCCAGGTCATCGTGCTCGACGAGCCCACCGCCGGCGTCGATGTGGAGTTGCGCCAGACCCTGTGGCAGTTCATCGCCAAACTCAACCGGCAGGGCAGTACCGTCCTGCTAACCACCCATTACCTCGAAGAGGCCGAGGCCCTGTGTAGCCGCCTGGCGATGCTCAAGCAAGGCAGGGTGGTGGCGCTGGCCAACACCTCCGAGCTGCTCAAGGCGGCTTCTTCGAACGTGCTGCGCTTCAAGATCGACAGCGAGTTGCCCGCGCATCTGGCCGACAAGGCCCGCATCACCGGCCGCATCGTGCAGTTTCCGGCGCACAACGCGCAGGAAATCGAGCAGTACCTGGCCGCCGTGCGGCAAGCCGGCCTGGTGGCCGAGGACGTGGAAATTCGCAAGGCCGATCTGGAAGACGTGTTTCTCGAAGTCATGCGCGAAAAAGACGTGAAAGAACCCATGGCCCAGGACCTGGCGGGAGCCGCGAAATGAGCGGCTGGCAGACCCTCTTCTACAAGGAAGTCCTGCGCTTTTGGAAAGTCGGTTTCCAGACCGTCGGCGCGCCGGTGCTGACCGCCGTGCTCTACATGCTGATCTTCGGCCATGTGCTGCAGGGCCAGGCACTGGTCTATGGCCAGGTGAGCTACACCGCTTTCCTGGTGCCGGGTCTGGTGATGATGAGCATGCTGCAGAACGCCTTTGCCAACAGTTCTTCCTCGCTGATCCAGAGCAAGATCATGGGCAGTCTGGTCTTCGTGCTGCTCACGCCGCTGTCGCACTGGCACTGGTTTTTTGCCTATGTGGGCTCGGCGCTCGCGCGCGGCCTGCTGGTGGGCCTAGGCGTTTTTGCCGTGACAGTGTACTTTGGCCAGCCCGGCTTTGTCGCGCCGGTCTGGATCGTGGTGTTTGCCGTCCTGGGCTCAGCCATGCTGGGCGCACTCGGCTTGATCGCCGGCCTGTGGGCCGAAAAATTCGACCAGATGGCAGTGTTCCAGAATTTCGTCATCATGCCGATGACTTTTCTCAGCGGCGTGTTTTACTCCATCCATTCGCTGCCGCCATTCTGGCAAAAGGTCAGCCACCTGAACCCGTTTTTCTACATGATCGACGGCTTTCGCTATGGCTTTTTCGGCGTCAGCGATGTTTCTCCCTGGCTGAGCCTGGGGCTGGTGCTGAGCGCATTTCTCATCATCAGCGCCGTGGCGGTGAATCTGCTGCGCACGGGCTATAAGATCAGGCACTGAAAAAACGGAAATCCCCCACCATGAACAGCGAAGAACTTCAATCCATCATCTGTGCCGGCCTGCCTTGCGAGCACATCGACGTGTCCGGCGATGGCCGGCACTGGTATGCCACCATCGTCTCCAGTGCGTTTGAAGGTCTGCGCGCCATCCAGCGCCACCAGCGCGTGTATGCCACGCTCGGCGGGCGGCTGCAGAGCGACGAAGTCCACGCGCTGTCCATGAAAACCTACACGCCCGCCGAATGGGCCGCCAACAGCGCGAAATAAACAGCAAAGAATCGATACACGCATGGACAAATTAATTATCCGGGGCGGCAAGTCCCTGACGGGGACGGTGACCATTTCCGGTGCCAAGAATGCCGCGCTTCCCGAACTGTGCGCCGCCCTGCTGACCGCCGACCCGGTGACGCTGCACAACGTGCCGGGGCTGCAGGACGTGACCACCATGCTCAAGCTGATCCGCAACATGGGTGTTCAGGCCGAGCGCAGCGCCACGGCGCCGGGGACCGTGAGCCTGAACGCCAGCGACCTCAACTCGCCTGAAGCGCCTTACGAGCTGGTCAAGACCATGCGCGCCTCGGTGCTGGCCCTGGGGCCGCTGCTGGCGCGCTTTGGCCAGGCGCGGGTGTCGCTGCCCGGGGGCTGCGCCATCGGCTCGCGCCCGGTGGACCAGCACATCCGGGGCCTGCAGGCCATGGGCGCCGACATCCGGGTCGAGCACGGCTACATGCTGGCCGGGCTTGCTGAGGGTCGCAAACGCCTGAAGGGCGCCAACATCACCACCGACATGGTCACCGTCACCGGCACGGAAAATTTCCTCATGGCCGCCAGCCTGGCCGAGGGCGAAACCATCCTCGAAAACGCCGCGCAGGAGCCTGAAATCGGCGATCTGGCCGAAATGCTCATCAAGATGGGCGCAAAAATAGAAGGCCATGGCACCAGCCGCATCCGCATCCAGGGCGTCGAGCGCCTGCACGGCTGCAGCCACCAGGTGGTGGCCGACCGCATCGAGGCAGGCACTTTCCTGTGCGCCGTCGCGGCGGCGGGCGGTGATGTGGTGCTCCAGCACGGCCGCGCCGATCATCTTGATGTGGTGATTGAAAAACTGCAGGAGGCGGGCGCCGTGGTGACTGCTGGCGACGGGTTTATCCGCATCCAGGCCAGCGGCCGCATGAAGGCCCAGTCCTTCCGCACCACCGAATACCCCGGTTTTCCGACCGACATGCAGGCCCAGTTCATGGCACTCAACGCCATCGCGCAGGGCACCAGCACGGTGACCGAGACGATTTTTGAAAACCGCTTCATGCACGTCAACGAGATGGCGCGCCTGGGCGCCAAGATCCAGATCGAGGGCAAGGTCGCGGTCATCGAGGGCATCGGAAAGCTCTCCGGCGCCACCGTGATGGCAACGGATCTGCGCGCCTCGGCCAGCTTGGTGATTGCCGGCCTGGTGGCCGAGGGCGAAACCCTGGTCGAGCGCATCTACCATCTGGACCGGGGCTATGACCGGATGGAAGCCAAGCTGCGCGGCATCGGCGCCGACATTGAACGGGTCAAAGCATGATCACTCTTGCTTTGTCCAAAGGGCGCATCTTTGACGACATCCTGCCGCTGCTCAAGTCGGCCGGTATCGAAGTGCTGGACGACCCGGAAAAGTCCCGAAAGCTCATTCTCGACACCAACCAGCCCGATCTGCGCGTCGTGCTGGTGCGCGCCACCGATGTGCCCACTTATGTGCAGTACGGCGGCGCTGACCTGGGCGTCGTCGGAAAAGACACGCTGCTCGAATCGGGCAGCCAGGGGCTTTATCAGCCGCTCGATTTGCAGATTGCCAAATGCCGCATCAGCGTGGCCGTGCGCGAAGGCTTTGACTATGCCGCCGCCGTCAGGCAGGGCTCGCGCCTGAAGGTGGCGACAAAATACGTGGCCATCGCGCGCGACTTCTTCGCCACCAAGGGCGTTCACGTCGATCTGATCAAGCTTTACGGCAGCATGGAGTTGGCGCCGCTGACGGGGCTGGCCGATGCCATCGTCGATCTGGTCTCCACCGGCAACACGCTCAAGGCCAATCACCTGGTCGAGGTCGAGACCATCATGGACATCAGCTCGCATCTGGTGGTCAACCAGACGGCGCTCAAGCTCAAGCATGCACCCATCCGCAAACTCATCGACGCCTTTGCCTTGACACTGGCCAAGCCCGCCACCACCTGAAAAGCCATGAACCTGTCCGCTACTCCCGCCCGTCTGTCCTGCGCCGATGCTGATTTCGAAGCCCGATTCAAGGCCCGGCTGCACTGGTCGGCTGATACCGATGCCGCCATTGAGCAGCGCGTGGCCGACATCTTGGCTGACGTGCAGCAGCGCGGCGATGCGGCCGTGCTGGACTACACGGCCCGGTTTGACGGTCTGGATGCTGCTGCCATGGCCGATCTGGAGCTGACCCAGGCCGAATTGAAAGCCGCTTTCGAATCGATTCCTGGCGCCCAGCGGGACGCTCTGCAGGCTGCGGCCCGGCGCGTTCGCACGTACCACGAAGCGCAAAAGAAGGCCAGCGGCGAGAGCTGGAGTTACCGCGACGAGGACGGCACGCTGCTGGGCCAGAAGGTCACGCCGCTGGACCGCGTGGGCATCTATGTGCCGGGCGGCAAGGCGGCCTATCCGTCGTCGGTGCTGATGAACGCGATTCCCGCCCATGTGGCCGGCGTGGCTGAAATCATCATGGTCGTTCCCACGCCAAAAGGCGAAAAAAATGCGCTGGTGCTGGCCGCCGCCTATGTGGCCGGCGTGACCCGCGCTTTTACCGTCGGTGGCGCGCAGGCCGTGGCCGCGCTGGCCTACGGCACGGCGACAATTCCGAAGGTGGACAAGATTACCGGCCCCGGCAACGCCTACGTCGCCAGCGCCAAGAAGCGCGTGTTCGGCACCGTTGGCATCGACATGATCGCCGGCCCCTCCGAAATCCTGGTGCTGGCCGACGGCACGACACCGGCCGACTGGGTGGCGATGGATCTGTTCAGCCAGGCCGAGCATGACGAACTGGCCCAAAGCATCCTGCTATGCCCGGACGCGGCCTATATCGAGCAAGTGCAGGAAGCGATCAGCCGCCTGTTGCCCGAGATGCCGCGCCGCGAGATCATCGCCAAGAGCCTGAACGACCGGGGCGCACTCATCCTGACGCGCAGCATGGAAGAGGCCTGCGAGATATCTAACCGCATCGCGCCCGAGCACCTGGAAGTCTCCAGCCGCGAGCCGCACCGCTGGGAGCCGCTGCTGCGCCACGCCGGGGCGATTTTCCTGGGCGCCTACACCAGCGAGAGCCTGGGCGACTACTGCGCCGGCCCGAACCACGTGCTGCCTACCAGCGGCACGGCGCGTTTCAGTTCTCCGCTCGGGGTTTATGATTTTCAAAAGCGCTCCAGCCTGATTGAAGTGAGCGAAGCCGGGGCGCAGGTCCTAGGCAAGATTGCCGCCGAACTCGCTTATGGCGAAGGCTTGCAGGGTCATGCGCGGGCGGCAGAAATGCGCCTGCACACCATGCCGCCCATGCGGATCTGCCCATGACCTCGGCGGCTGCCACGCACACCCTGAGTCCTGCGCTTCAAAAACGCCTTCGCCAGGATGTGCAGTCCATGCACGCCTATGCCATCCAGGACTCGGCCGGCATGGTCAAGCTCGACGCCATGGAAAACCCGCACCGACTGCCCGCCGCGCTGCAAGCTGAACTGGGCCAGCGTCTGGGCACGCTGGCGCTGAACCGCTATCCGGACGGCCGTGTCAATGACCTGCGCCGCGCCCTGGCCGATTACGCGCAGATGCCCCAGGGCTTTGACATCATGCTGGGCAATGGCTCGGATGAGCTGATCTCCCTGCTGGCTTTGGCCTGCGCTCTGCCGGGCGCCAGCGTCCTGGCGCCGGTGCCGGGTTTCGTGATGTACGCCATGAGCGCGCAACTGCAAGGCTTGAAATTCATCGGCGTGGATTTGACCGCCGACTTTGAGCTGGACGAAGCCGCCATGCTGAGCGCCATTGCCGAGCACAAGCCGTCCATTGTGTATCTGGCCTACCCGAACAACCCCACGGCCAACCTGTGGGACGACGCGGTGATTGAAACAATCATTGACGCAGTGGGCGAGCAGGGCGGCCTGGTGGTGATCGACGAGGCCTACCAGCCCTTTGCCAGCAAGAGCTACATCGACCGCATTGCCAGGCACGGCCATGTGCTGCTGATGCGCACCCTGAGCAAGTTCGGTCTGGCCGGCGTGCGCCTGGGCTACATGATGGGGCCGCGTGCGATGATTGCCGAGATCGACAAGGTGCGCCCGCCCTACAACATCAGCGTGCTCAACTATGAATGCGCCCTGTTTGCGCTGGAACACCGCGATGTGTTTGCCACTCAGGCGCAGGAACTGGTGGCCCAGCGCGAGCGGCTGCTGACGGCGCTGGGCAGCCTGCCCGCTGTGAGGGCCTGGAAAAGCGATGCCAACATGATCCTGGTTCGCCTGCCTGATGCCTCCAAGGCCTTTGAAGGTTTGAGAAACCGCAATGTGCTGGTAAAAAATGTTTCTAAAATGCATCCATTGCTGGCCAACTGTTTGCGCCTGACGGTGGGCACTGCCGACGAAAATACGCAACTGCTGACTGCACTAGAAGAATCCCTATGACCACCTCTGATTTTGAATCGCCCCAACCTCTGACGGACTCTGCGCGCACCGCTGAAGTCTCCCGCGTCACCGCCGAGACGCAAATCAGCATCAGGCTCAACCTGGACGGCACCGGCCAGGCCAATCTATCCACCGGCATCGGCTTTTTTGACCATATGCTCGACCAAATTGCCCGCCATGGCCTGATCGACCTGGACATTCAAGCCGTGGGCGACTTGCACATCGATGGTCACCACACGGTCGAAGACGTCGGCATCACGCTCGGCCAGGCGGTGGCCCAGGCGGTGGGTGACAAGAAAGGCCTGCGCCGCTATGGCCACGCCTATGTGCCGCTCGACGAAGCGCTGTCCCGGGTGGTGGTCGATTTCTCGGGTCGCCCCGGACTGCAGATGCATGTGCCTTTCAAGAGCGGCATGATCGGCACTTTTGACACCCAGCTGGCCTATGAGTTTTTTCACGGCTTTGTGAACCATGCGGGAGTCACCCTGCACATCGACAACCTGAAAGGCGACAACGCGCATCACCAGGCCGAAACCGTCTTTAAAGCGTTTGCCCGCGCCCTGCGCATGGCGCTGGAAATCGATCCGCGTGCCGCCGGCGTGATTCCCTCGACCAAAGGCTCGCTCTAAGCGCTGGCAACCAACCCCATCGTCTTTCATGTTTCTGGCCCGATGCCCAGGCGCAGCCGGCCTGGACCGTGCTTCAATAACCAGCAACTCATCTCTTTTTTCTGCATGTCTAACTTGAAAACGGTGGCGGTGGTCGATTACGGCTCGGGCAATCTGCGCTCGGTCTCGCAGGCAGTCCAGCATGTGGCGCAGGACAGCGGCTACGAGGTCGTCGTGACTTCCAATCCGCAGGCTGTGCTCGACGCCGAGCGCGTCGTGCTACCCGGCCAGGGCGCCATGCACGACTGCATGCTGGCGCTGGAGCAGTCGGGCCTGCTCGCCGCCGTGCTGCACGCCGCCGCCAACAAGCCTTTGTTCGGCGTGTGCGTGGGCATGCAGATGCTGCTCGACGAGAGCCACGAGGGGCTGGACGGCGCGCCCACGCCCGGTTTGGGCCTGATCCACGGGGACGTGGTCAAGTTCGACCTGGCCGGGCAAATCCAGCCCGACGGCAGTCGCTACAAGGTGCCGCAGATGGGCTGGAACCAGGTGTACCAGTCGCATCCAGACGGAGCGCCGGCCCATCCGGTCTGGGCGGGCGTGCCCGATGGGGCGTATTTTTATTTTGTACACAGCTTTTACGCCCGCCCGTCGGATGCGCGCCACATCGCGGGCGAGACCGACTATGGCGCGCGCTTTGCCGCTGCAATTGCACGCGATAATATTTTTGCCACCCAGTTCCACCCCGAGAAAAGCGCTGATCACGGGCTGGCCCTGTACCGCAATTTCCTGCACTGGAAGCCCTGAGAAATTCCCGCCGCTGTTCACTCGCAGCGTCGGGTGAACCGCTTTTTTTAACCTCACCTTTCGTTTTTTAGCCCAACATGCTACTCATCCCCGCCATTGACCTGAAAGACGGTCACTGCGTCCGCCTGAAACAGGGCGACATGGATCAATCCACCATTTTCAGCGAAGACCCGGCGGCCATGGCGCGCAACTGGGTCAACAAGGGCGCGCGCCGCCTGCACTTGGTGGACCTGAACGGCGCGTTTGCGGGCAAGCCCAAGAACGAAGCGGCGATCAAGCGCATCCTGGCCGAGGTGGGCAATGAAATCGACGTTCAGCTGGGCGGCGGTATCCGTGATCTGGACACCATCGAGCGTTATCTGGATGCCGGCCTGCGCTACGTCATCATCGGCACCGCCGCCGTGAAAAACCCCGGCTTCCTGCAGGACGCCTGCACGGCCTTTGGCGGCCACATCATCGTCGGGCTCGATGCCAAGGACGGCAAGGTCGCCACCGACGGCTGGAGCAAGCTCACCGGCCACGAAGTGGTCGATCTGGGCAAGAAATTCCAGGACTACGGCGTGGAATCCATCATCTACACCGACATCGGGCGCGACGGCATGCTCAGCGGCATCAACATCGACGCCACCGTCAAGCTGGCCCAGGCGCTGACGATTCCCGTCATCGCCTCGGGCGGCCTGTCCAACATGGCCGACATCGACGCGCTGTGCGCAGTGGAAGAAGAAGGTGTGGAAGGCGTGATCTGCGGGCGCTCGATCTACAGCGGCGACCTCGACTTCGAGGCCGCCCAGACCCGCGCTGACGAGCTCAACGGCTGACTGGACATGCTGGCCAAACGCATCATTCCCTGCCTCGACGTGACCGGCGGCCGGGTCGTCAAGGGCGTCAATTTCACCCAGCTGCGCGACGCGGGCGATCCGGTGGAAATTGCCGCCCGCTACAACGACCAGGGCGCTGACGAGTTGACCTTTCTCGACATCACCGCCACCAGCGACGAGCGCGATTTGATTTTGCACATCATCGAGGCTGTTGCCTCGCAGGTGTTCATTCCGCTGACCGTCGGCGGGGGCGTTCGCACGGTGGAAGACGTGCGCCGGCTGCTCAACGCCGGCGCCGACAAGACCAGTTTCAATTCTGCCGCGCTGGCCAATCCGCAGGTGATCGAGGACGCTTCGTTGAAGTACGGCGCCCAGTGCATCGTCGTGGCCATCGACGCCAAGCGCCGCACGCCCGAGGACGCCGCGATTCGCGGTGCCGGCTGGGACGTCTACAGCCACGGCGGGCGCAAGAACACCGGCCTGGACGCCGTTGCCTGGGCGACTGAAATGGCGCGGCGCGGCGCGGGCGAAATCCTGCTCACCAGCATGGACCGCGACGGCACCAAGTCCGGTTTTGACCTGGCGCTGACCCGCGCCGTGAGCGATGCGATCAATGTGCCGGTGATTGCCTCGGGCGGCGTGGGCACGCTGGACCATCTGGCCGACGGCGTGCAGAGCGGCGGGGCCGACGCCGTGCTGGCGGCCAGCATTTTCCATTACGGCGAGTTCACGGTCGAGCAAGCCAAGCGGCACATGGCCGGGCGTGGCATTCCGGTGCGGCTCTAGTGGGGTGTCAAGGGTAAATTGTCGGTACCCCCGCCTTTGGAAAAAGCCGGCGTTGGGCGCATGACGCAACACTACATCAGGCGCTGCACATGTGCTGTAACGTACAGACGGCGTTCTTTCTTTAACCTTCAATTGGGGCGTGCTGCGGCCGCCTTCACCCTCACGGACAACACGCTCATGAACTGGTTAGACACGGTCCGTTGGGACGACAAGGGCCTCGTGCCCGTCATTGCACAGGAAGCCGCAACGGGCGATGTGCTGATGTTTGCCTGGATGGACCGCGAGGCCCTGCAAAAAACCGCCGAGCTGGGCCAGGCGGTGTATTTCAGCCGCTCGCGCGGGCGTCTGTGGCACAAGGGCGAGGAGTCGGGCCACTTCCAGACTGTGCATGAAATCCGGCTCGACTGCGACAATGACGTGGTGCTGCTCAAGATCACCCAACTCGGCCATGAGCCGGGGATTGCCTGCCACACCGGTCGCCACAGCTGTTTTTTCAGTCTTTACAAGGACGGCCAGTGGATCGCCACCGAGCCGGTCTTGAAAGACCCCGGCAGCATCTATAAATAAGCAATACTGAACCATGACTTCCAACGATACCCTTGAGCGCCTGGCGCAGATCATCGAAAGCCGCAAGGCCGCGCAGGGCGGTGATCCGGAAAAAAGCTATGTCGCTCGGCTGCTGCACAAAGGCCCGGACGCTTTCCTGAAAAAAATCGGCGAGGAGGCCACCGAAACCGTGATGGCCGCCAAGGACATCGACCACGGTGGCGCTACGCCCGAATTAAAGGGCAAACTGGTGGGCGAAGTTGCCGACCTGTGGTTTCACAGCTTGGTGGCGCTGGCCCATTACGGCCTGAGCCCCACTGACGTGCTGGCCGAACTGGAGCGCCGCGAGGGCACCAGCGGCATCGAGGAAAAAGCGCTGCGCAAGGCGCAACACCGCGATGCTGCCGAGAAGTCTTGATGGAGCGGCGGTATTTTTTGTGTAGTCCTGCTGAAGGAGTCTGAACCATGGCAAATGATGTGATCGACGTGGAGGTGAAAAGCTCCAATGACCGTCTTGTCATGCATGTGCTCTATGGCCTGCACACGCTGGCCTGGTTCAGTGCGGGCGCGTTCGCGGTGATTGCGCTCATCGTCAATTACCTGCGGCGCTCCGATGAGCCGGCTGCCTTGTATGCCGAACACCACAACTACATGATTGCCACCTTCTGGTGGACGCTGCTGTGGCTGGTGCTGCTGTCGCCCCTGTGGCTGCTGCTGATCTTTCCTGGGATGGCGGCTTACGGCATTGTCTGGCTGTGGTATCTGTACCGCTGCATCAAGGGCTGGATGCGCTTTAATAACAACCGCTTTCCCTGAATTCATCCCGGCTTTTTTGAGCCAGAACCCCCTCCAGAGCCAATCCATGAGCCATTCCGAGAACTGTATTTTCTGCAAGATCGCCGCCGGCGTCATTCCCAGCCGCAAAGTGTATGAGGATGAAGAGCTGTTTGCCTTTCATGACCTGCACCCTTGGGCGCCGGTGCATTTCCTGATCATTCCGAAAGCCCATATCGCCTCGATGGCACAGGTGGGACCGGAACACGCCGCACTGCTCGGGCGCATGATGGTGTTGGCGCCTCAACTGGCATTGGCACAGGGCTGCAACCCCTATCCGGAAGGCGGCTTTCGTATCCTGACCAATACCGGAGCTGAAGGCGGCCAGGAGATTCATCACCTGCATTTTCATGTCATCGGTGGCCCCCGGCCGTGGCTCAAAGGCTGATGCGGATTTTTGACAAGCCCGGGAACCCTTGCGGTAGCAGCGGGAACCAACACTAACCTGCCGATTGAAGGGGTCATTGGGACGTGTCATGGCGGGCCTTTAGAATGGCCGGTTATGACGGGCAAATGTGGCAATGGGCCATGACAGATTAAGGAGTAAGACATGGGTAGTTTTTCGATATGGCACTGGTTGATCGTGCTGTTGATCGTGGTGATGGTGTTCGGCACCAAAAAGCTCAAGAACATGGGCAGTGACCTTGGCGGCGCCGTCAAGGGTTTCAAGGACGGCATGAAGGATGGCGGCCAGTCGCCGGCTGATGAATCGCCGCTTGCCCCGCCCGGCCAGGTCACCAATGCCCAGGCGGCCGACAAGGCCGAGCGCAACACCATTGACGTCCAGGCCCGGCAAAAGTCCTGAGTGGCGTGCTGCTCTGTGCTCAACCCCGTTTCGCCTGATCTGCTGTGATTGATCTCGGTATTTCCAAGCTGGCACTGATCGGCGCGGTGGCCCTGATTGTGATCGGCCCCGAGAAACTGCCGCGCGTCGCGCGTACCGTCGGCACCTTGCTGGGCAAGGCCCAGCGTTATGTCAACGACGTGAAGCAGGAAGTGAACCGCTCCATGGAACTGGACGAGTTCAGGAAAATGAAGGAAAGTGTCGAAGGGGCAGCCCGCGACGTTGAAAACTCGATCCAGACCAGTGCCAGTGATTTTGAAAAATCATGGGCTGAAACCACCGGCAGTGCGTCCGCTGCTCACTCGTCCGGTTTTGAGGTGTTCCCCCAATACCGGAACCCGAAAAAGAAGTGGCGGCTCAAGCAGGGCGCCACGCCGCAATGGTTCAAGGCGCGCTCTGGCGTTCGCACCAAAGCCCAGTCCGGCGCGGCCCGGGTGGCACGCTTTCGCCCGCCGGCCAGCCGCAAGGCGTGAGTCTTTCTCCTGATTTTCCTGTTGCGCGCATGCCCGCGCAATTTACCCAGCGCAAACTTCCTTCATGAGCGATTCCCTTCCCCCCGGCAGCGACAAGCCCGACGAACTCGCCGGCACCGAGCAGCCCTTTGTGCAGCACCTTGTCGAGTTGCGCGACCGGATGATCAAGGCGGTCATTGCCATTTTGATTGCGGCGGCCGTTCTGGCGCTGTTTCCCGGCCCGGGCACGCTGTACGACCTGCTGGCCGCGCCGCTGATCGCCACCCTGCCCAAGGGCGCCACCCTGATCGCCACCAACGTCATTTCGCCGTTTGTGGTGCCGATCAAGATCTTGTTCATGGCCGCTTTCATGATTGCGTTGCCGGTGGTGCTTTACCAGGTGTGGGCCTTTGTTGCGCCGGGCCTGTATTCGCATGAGAAAAAGCTGGTGATGCCGCTGGTGGTGTCGAGCACGCTGCTGTTTTTTATCGGCGTCGCCTTTTGCTACTACTTTGTCTTTGGCCAGGTGTTCGCGTTTATCCAGAGCTTTGCGCCCAAGTCCATCACCGCCGCGCCGGATATCGAGCAATACCTGAACTTCGTGCTGGGCATGTTCCTGGCGTTCGGCCTGGCCTTCGAGGTGCCGATTGCGGTGATCCTGCTGGTTCGCATGGGCGTTCTCACCGTGGCCCAGTTGCGCGAGTACCGGGGCTACTTCTGGGTGATTGCCGCCATTGGGACCGCGCTGGTCACGCCGCCCGATGCGGGCTCGATGATCATGCTGCTGGGAGTAGTGGGCGGGCTTTATGAGGTCGGCATTGTGGCGGCTCAGGTGTTCATCAAACACACCAAGGCGCCCGATGCAGAGACGGAAGTCGCAAAATCCTGAACCGCTAAACCGCTAAACCGCTAAACCGCTAAACCGCTAAACCGCTAAACCGCTAAACCGCTGAACCGCTGAACCGCTGAACCGCTGAACGCCTTTGTGGCACGCAGCAGGTCCAGGGCTCGGTCGGCGCCAAGTTTGCTTGCCTCAGCGCTGAACCTTGGGTCGCTCCCGTTTGCCGGGCGTGACGTCAACTTCAACCGGGCCGTCGCCACGCAGCACTGTCAGGGGGGCGGGTATGCCGGGCTTGAGGGCGGCCACGGCCGTGAGCAACTGGCTCACATTGCTGACGGGCTTGCTGTCGACGGCGGTAATCACATCACCCGGCCGGATGCCGGCCTGCGCAGCCGGGCCGTTTTGCAGCACGCCGATGATGATCACGCCGCCTGCCTTGGTGGCCTCGGGCTTGAGCTTGAAGGTTTCGGCCAGTTCGGCGTTGAGGTCCTGCGGCTCCACACCAATCCAGCCGCGTGTGACCTGGCCATCCTTGACGATACCGTCGAGCACCTGCTTGGCCGTCGAAACCGGAATGGCAAAGCCGATGCCCATGGAGCCGCCCGAGCGCGAATAGATCGCCGTGTTGATGCCCATCAGGTTGCCATTGACGTCCACCAGCGCGCCGCCCGAGTTGCCCGGGTTGATCGCGGCATCGGTCTGGATGAAGTTCTCAAAAGTGTTGATGCCCAACTGGTTGCGGCCCAGCGCGCTGACAATGCCGCCGGTCACGGTCTGGCCGACGCCGAACGGATTGCCGATGGCCAGCACCTGATCGCCCACCAGCAGCGCGTCGGAGTTGCCCAGCACGATGACGGGCAGCTTGTCCAGTTCGATCTTGAGAATGGCCAGATCGGTGTCCGGGTCGGTGCCGATCACCTGGGCTCTGGCCTTGCGGGTGTCGTTGAGGATCACCTCGATTTCATCGGCGCCTTCGACCACATGGTTGTTGGTCAGGATATAGCCGCTGGTGCTGACGATGACGCCGCTGCCGAGACCTGCCTGGGGCTGGGCTGGGTTCTGGTCGCCAAAGAAAAACTTGAACCACGGATCGTCCATCTGCGGATTTCTGGCCGCTGCCTTGCTGGTGTTGATGCTCACGACTGCCGCCGATGCCAGCTTGGCGGCCGAGGCAAAACTGCCCACCGCAGGCGCTTCGCCTGGAAGGCGCGGCAGATTGGCCGGTGCCTCGATCACCGACAGGCCTGCGCTCGCCCTGCCTTTGCCGAGCCACTGGGGCTGCAGCGTTGCCACTACGAAATAGACTGCCACCAGCACAGTGACGGTTTGAGAAAAGAGGAGCCAGGTGCGCTTCATGAGTTGAACAGGTTCAGCGGTAAGTGAAAAGACCAATGAAAAGAGCCGGACCAGAAATGGCCGTTGATGGCGCTATTGTGCCTTTATGCGGCATTGGCGGGTTTGCGCCGGGGCGCCTTGACGCGCCAGTAATTGGCAAAAACAGCTCGAAAAGAAGTAACAGCCGTGCCTGCCTGAGACAATCAGTTCATGACCACTCTTTCCCCGCCTTATCGGCAAGAACTGCTCAAAGCATTTGATGCGCTGCTGCAGCCGGCCCGCTTCAAGGACTATGGTCCCAATGGCCTGCAGGTCGAGGGACGCGGGCAGATTCGCAAAATTGTCTCCGGTGTCACGGCCAGCCGCGCGCTGATCGAGGCGGCCATTGCAGCGCAGGCCGATGCTATTTTTGTGCATCATGGCCTGTTCTGGCGCGGCCAGGATGGCTGCGTCACTGGCTGGATGAAGCAGCGCCTGGCCCTGCTGCTGGCCCATGACATCAATTTGTTCGCTTATCACTTGCCGCTGGATGCGCATCCGGAACTCGGCAATAACGCGCAACTGGGCCTGCAGCTCGGCCTGCAGGCGAATGCGCGGTTTGGCGAGCAGGAGCTGGGTTTTTTGGGCGGGCGCTGCGATGGCGGCACTTTTGCCAGTGCCTTTGAGCTGGCTGGCCATATTGAAAACGCGCTTCATCGCCCGGTAGTCCAGGTGGGCCAGCCGCAGCAAGCGCTCAAAAACATCGCGTGGTGCAGCGGCGGAGCCCAAGGCTACTTTGAAGCCGCCATTGCCGCCGGCGCCGATGCCTTCATCACCGGCGAGATTTCCGAGCCGCAGGCGCATTACGCCCGGGAAATGGGGGTGGCTTTCATCGCTTGCGGTCACCATGCCTCGGAGCGCTACGGCGCGCCGGCCGTGGCGGCCCATGTCGCGGCCCAGTTCGGGCTGGCGCACCAGTTCATTGATATCGACAACCCCGCATGACCATGAATCAAATTAAACCTTTGCTCATCACCATGGGCGATGCCGCCGGCATCGGCCCCGAAATCATTGCCAAGGCGTTTCGCGAGTCCCCGGCCGACCTGGCGGGCTGCGTCGTGGTGGGGGACGTTGCCACGCTGCGCCGGGCTAGCGCCTTGATCGCCGCGACCACGCAAACACTGGCCTGGCCGGTGGCACGGCTCGACGCCTTGGCCGATGCGGCTGGCGTGCCGCCGAACTGTATCGGCGTGCTGCAGCGCTGCGAGTTACCGGCGCTGGTTCCGTATGGACAGATCAATGCGCTGGCCGGCCAGGCGGCGGCCGAGTGCATTGTCTGGGCGGCGCGCGCCGTGCTGGCCGGTGAGGCCCGTGCCATGGTCACGGCGCCGATTCACAAGGAAGCGCTGGCGGCGGCCGGCGGCTGGGCGGCCCGTTTTCCGGGCCACACTGAGATGCTGCAGGCCGAGGCTGCTGCGCATCTGGGCAAGCCGGTGAGCGACGTGCCGGTGCGCATGATGCTGGCCAATGACGAGCTCAAGACCGTGCTGGTGAGCATCCACATGTCGCTGCGCCAGGCCATTGAAGCGGTGACCTTTGACAATGTGCTGCAAACCCTGCGCATCACCCACCAGGCTGTCAGCGCCAGCGTGGGCCGGGCGCCGCGCATCGCGGTGGCCGGCTTGAATCCGCATGCCGGGGAGGGCGCCCTGTTCGGCTGCGAAGAGCGGGACACCATTGCGCCGGCCATCGCCGCCGCCCGCCAGGAGGGACTGGATGCCATGGGTCCGTTCGCCCCCGACACGGTGTTCATGCGGGCGCGCAACACGCCGGCCAAGCCGGGCGAGTTCGATGTGGTGGTGGCGATGTACCACGACCAGGGCTTGATTCCGGTCAAATACCTGGGGGTGGAGCAGGGTGTCAATGTCACGCTCGGATTGCCGCTGGTGCGCACCAGCCCGGACCATGGAACTGCTTTTGACATTGCCGGCACCGGCAAGGCCGATGCGTCCAGCCTGATCGCCGCCATCCGCATGGCGCGCCAGCTGGCACGCTGATGCAAAGGCTAGTGTCATGTCAAGCGCCTCAAGCCGGTTCTCTGCAGAGGCTGGCCTACCGACACTTTGCACTTGACGAAACACTAGTTCAGTAGCATCAATAGCGTTTGAGGCTGTCGCGAATCTCGCGCAGGAGCAGGACGTCCTCAGCGGGGGGCAAGGCCACTGCAGGGGCAACGACTTGCTGGCGCTTGAGCCGGTTGATCTGCTTGACCATCAGGAAAATGATGAAAGCCAGAATGGCAAAGTTCACTGCCACGGTGATGAAATTGCCATAGGCGAACACGGGCACGCCGGCTTTTTTAAGGGCATCAAGCGTCGCAGGAACACCCGGCGGCACGCTGCCCAGCACCAAAAACAGGTTGGAAAAATCCAGCTTGCCCACTATCGCGCCGATGACTGGCATGATCAGGTCGCCCACCATCGATTCGACAATTTTGCCAAAGGCCCCGCCGATGATCACGCCAACGGCCAGGTCAATCACATTGCCTTTGACCGCAAATTCCCTGAATTCCTGCATTATTCCCATGAGGTTCTCCTGTTGTTTTTGGCAAGCGCCCAGTTTTCTCGGCTATCTGCAATAATTATTATTGATCTCGATGCTGGGTTTGCAACGGGTGGGGCACTCCAGTTTGAAACAAGCTATGCACGGCTTAATGAACAGGTGCGCGCAGGCTCTGCGCAGTCCGGATCAGACATGACGCCTTGAAAAGACCCTTTACGCTCCGCTACAATTAGGGGTTGACCCCCACTATGCCTTTTTCAAGCCAGTTCTTGAAGGACTTTCATGACCCAAGCAAGCGTAATCGGTGTGCCACACGGCGCGTCCGTCGATAAAGATAAAAGAAATTGGATCGTCGCCACCTGCGCCGTGGGCGGTGCTGGCGTGGCTGCGGTAGCCGTGCCTTTCGTGAGCACCTTCCAGCCTTCTGAAAAAGCCAAGGCCGCCGGCGCGGCCATTGAGGTCGATATTTCGGCCATCAAACCTGGTGAAAAAATAACGGTTGAGTGGCGCGGCAAGCCCGTCTGGATCGTGCGCCGCACGCCCGAACAGCTCGCTTCCTTGCCCAAGCTTGATCCTTTGCTGGCTGATCCGAAATCCGAGCGCAAACCAGCCGAATTGACACCGCCCTACGCCCGCAATGAGGGCCGCTCCATCAAGCCCGAAATGCTCGTGGTGGTGGGTATTTGCACCCATCTGGGTTGCTCGCCTTCGGAAAAGTTCCAGACTGGCGCCCAGCCTTCGCTGCCGGACGACTGGGCTGGCGGCTTCCTGTGCCCCTGCCACGGTTCCACCTTTGACATGGCCGGCCGCGTGTTCAAGAACAAGCCTGCGCCAGACAACCTGGAAGTGCCCCCGCACGTCTACCTGTCTGACACGAGACTGCTCATTGGTGAAGACAAAAAGGCCTGAGGGCGCACCCACTCCTTCACGAGACCTTGCCGCGAGCGCCTGATACCCTGCCGTTCTGGCACCGTATCCAGCGCTGGCCAAAGAAAACCACCCAACCAGGATCAGTCATGGCTGAATTCAAAGAACTTCCTCCCGATGCCCCCATCGCCGCCCAGGCGATGAACTGGCTCGACAACCGCTTTCCCGCCAGCAAGCTCTACAAAGAGCACATGAGCGAGTACTACGCGCCGAAAAACTTCAATTTCTGGTACATCTTTGGCTCGCTGGCCATGCTGGTGCTGGTCATCCAGATCATCACCGGCATCTTCCTGACCATGAACTACAAGCCTGAAGCCTCGCTGGCTTTCGGCTCGGTCGAGTACATCATGCGCGATGTGCCCTGGGGCTGGCTGATCCGCTACATGCACTCCACCGGCGCCTCGGCCTTCTTCGTCGTGGTCTATCTGCACATGTTCCGCGGCCTGATGTATGGCAGCTACCGCAAGCCGCGCGAGCTGATCTGGGTCTTCGGCTGCGCCATCTTCCTGGCGCTGATGGCCGAAGCCTTCATGGGCTACCTGCTGCCCTGGGGCCAGATGAGCTACTGGGGCGCCCAGGTCATCGTGAACCTGTTTGCCGCCATTCCCTTTATCGGCCCCGATCTGGCGCTGCTGATCCGCGGCGACTATGTGGTGGGTGATGCCACGCTGAACCGCTTCTTTGCCTTCCACGTCATTGCCGTGCCGCTGGTGCTGCTGGGCCTGGTGGCCGCGCACATCATTGCGCTGCATGAAGTAGGCTCGAACAACCCCGACGGCGTCGAGATCAAGGGTCCGAACGCACCGCGCGATGCCGCTGGCCATCCGCTGGACGGCATTCCGTTCCACCCGTACTACACGGTGCATGACATATTCGGCGTCAGCCTGTTCCTGATCGTCTTCTCGGCCGTGATTTTCTTTGCGCCCGAGTTCGGCGGCTACTTCCTGGAGTACAACAACTTCA
This sequence comes from Pseudomonadota bacterium, assembly GCA_030855235.1. Classification (GTDB taxonomy): domain Bacteria; phylum Pseudomonadota; class Gammaproteobacteria; order Burkholderiales; family Burkholderiaceae_C; genus Polaromonas. Next base: position 180,272 of record JALYRU010000001.1, on the reverse strand, counting down.
TTCCTGCCGATCCGCTGAAGACGCCTTTGCACATCGCACCGGTCTGGTATTTCACGCCGTTCTACTCGATGCTGCGCGCCATCACCACCGAGATGATGTATGTACTGATGGCCTGTGTGCTGGGCGGTGCGCTGCTGGCAGTCCTCAAGATCCGCATGCCTGCATTGCTCAAGCCCGTGATCCTGGGTGGCGCCGTGGTGGTGGTTGGCGCGATGCTGCTGATCGATGCCAAGTTCTGGGGCGTGGTTGCCATGGGCGGCGCTGTGGTCATCCTGTTCGGCCTGCCCTGGCTGGACAAGAGCGAAGTCAAGTCCATCCGCTACCGCCCCACTTGGAACAAGTATTTGTACGCTGTTTTCGTGATCAACTTCCTGGTGCTGGGCTACCTGGGCGTGCAGCCGCCTTCTCCCGTCGGCGAACGCGTGTCGCAACTGGGCACCCTGTTCTACTTCGGCTTCTTCATCCTGATGCCATGGTGGAGCCGGCTGGGTACCTTCAAGCGCGTTCCTGATCGCGTGACTTTTGCCGCCCACTGAGAGCTGGAGATATAAAACCATGAAAAAAATCATCCTCGCCCTGATCACGGCAGTCGGTCTGATGGCTGGCGCACAGGCCTCGGAAGGCGGCTTTGCCTGGGACAAAGCGCCTAACAAGACCAACGACATGGGCGCCCTGCAAAACGGCGCCAAGCTGTTCGTCAACTACTGCCTGAACTGCCACTCGGCCGCTTTCATGCGTTTCAATCGTCTGAAGGACATCGGTCTGACCGACCAGCAGATCAAGGACAACCTGCTCTTCACCACCGAAAAAGTGGGCGAGACCATGAAGTCGGCCATTGATCCCAAGCAGGCCAAGGACTGGTTCGGCGGCACGCCGCCCGACCTGACGGTGATTGCCCGCTCGCGCGCCGGCGCCGGCGGCAGCGGTGCAGACTACCTCTACACCTACATGCGGACCTTCTACCGCGACGAGACCAAGGCCACCGGCTGGAACAACCTGGCGTTCCCCAATATCGCCATGCCGCATGCGCTGTGGGAATTGCAAGGCGTTCGCAAGCCGATCTTTGAAGAGCACGGAGAAGGCGCCCACAAGGTATCCGTGCTCAAGGGCTGGGAACAGATCACGCCGGGCACCATGACGTCAGCGGAGTACGACAGTGCGATGGCCGATCTCGTCGGTTACCTGCAGTGGATGGCCGAGCCGGTGCAAAATACCCGCGTGCGCATCGGCGTGTGGGTCCTGATTTTCCTGCTCGGTTTGACCTTTGTCTCCTGGCGCCTCAATGCGGCGTTCTGGAAAGACGTCAAGTAATTTTTTGCGCCGATCGATGTGCCGTGGAGACGTCCCCGGCGCATCCCGGCATCTTCGGAGTGGATGGCTTTAAGATTCAACTCTTAGCCTCCACTCTTTTGCTTTAGGAGTCCCCGAATCATGATGGTCCTTTATTCCGGCACGACCTGCCCTTTCTCGCACCGCTGCCGTTTTGTACTGTTTGAAAAGGGCATGGATTTCGAAATCCGCGACGTTGACCTGTACAACAAGCCCGAGGACATCAATGTGATGAACCCCTACGGCCAGGTGCCTATCCTGGTCGAGCGTGACCTGATCCTGTACGAGTCCAACATCATCAACGAGTACATCGACGAGCGTTTCCCGCACCCCCAGCTCATGCCCGGCGACCCGGTGGACCGTGCCCGCGTGCGCCTGTTCCTGCTCAACTTCGAAAAAGAGCTGTTTGTTCACGTCAGCGCGCTGGAGTCCCGCGCCGCCAAGGGCAACGAGAAAGCGCTGGACAAGTCCCGCGCCCATATCCGCGACCGCCTGACGCAGCTCGCGCCGATTTTCCTGAAGAACAAGTTCATGCTCGGCGACAACTTCTCCATGCTCGACGTGGCGATTGCACCGCTGCTGTGGCGCCTGGACTACTATGGCATTGACCTGTCGAAAAACGCCGCGCCCCTGCTCAAGTATGCCGAGCGCATCTTCTCGCGCCCGGCCTACATCGAAGCGCTGACGCCGTCCGAAAAGGTCATGCGCAAGTAATTTTTCCGCCTGGAACTCCCGCAAACCCCCAAGCAACCTGGCTGAATTCATGAACGCGCCCACCACCTCCACCCGTCCCTATCTGATCCGCGCCCTGTACGAATGGTGTACCGACAACGGTTTCACGCCCTATGTGGCGGTGTCGGTGGACGAAACCGTGCAGGTGCCGCGCGAGTACGTGAAAAACAACGAGATCGTGCTCAATATCGGTTTTGAAGCGACAAGCTCGCTGACGCTGGGCAACGAGTTCATCGAATTCAAGGCCCGCTTTGGTGGTACGGCCCGGGAAATCCTGGTGCCCATCAGCCATGTGATTGCCATTTATGCCCGTGAAAACGGGCAGGGCATGGCGTTTCCGCTGGAGCCTGGTTCAACCGGCGTTCCTGTGGGGGGAACCGCTGCCAGCCCTTCGGTGCCGCAAGAGGCCGTGGCAGGCAGCGTGCCGGCGACCGCCAAGGGTGGGAGCGAGACGGAGGCGCCCGAGAGCAAAATCATGCAACTGGTCGAGAGCGCGCCCTTGGCCACTGCAGGAGGCACTGCGGCGCCAGACAAGGACTCCCCCGAGCCGCCCAAGCCGCCGCCGCGTCCCCGGCCTTCGCTCAAGCGGGTGAAGTAGAATACGAATTGCGCCGCTTTAGCTCAGTTGGTAGAGCAACCGCCTTGTAAGCGGTAGGTCGTCAGTTCGATTCCGACAAGCGGCACCACTGATTGATATAAAGGCCGCCAGGAACATATTCCTGGTGGCCTTTTTCATTGGGAAATCAAAACACCTGCTCGCCCGAAAAATCGGCCATGCGGCCATGAAGGCTATTTCCTGGTGATCAAAATCTTCAGCCGGATGCGGTTGACCTTCCAGCCCTGGCGCTGAAGACCGGCTTGAAGCAGCGGAAGCAACTGCCGCAGTTTCGCAGCGGCGGCGTTGCCGCTCACCAGCAGGCACCAGCTGTCGCCCTCTAGCGGCCCGGCCTTGACGGCTGAGCGTAGATTGCCCGGCAGCAAGGATTCAATGGCCTTGAGCCGGTTGTTCGAATCCTGGACCAGCTCGGCCAGCCGCGCTAGCGTCGGCGAGTTGCCGACGGCCTGCTGCACGGTGAGCGGCGGAGGAAGGCGTCTGTGGTCATTCACGGGCAAGCGGGCCGGCCTGGACGGGCGCAGGCTGGCTAAAGGTGGAGAAGAATTTGATTATGAGTGCATTCGGGCCGCCCCACTGATCCGCCAGCCCCACCGCTCAGCTAAACAGGCGTCAGGACGCTGGGCGGCCCAGACGCCTGGATACCTCTTCGGACAGATCGCTTCCCGGTGCTTTTTCCATGAATGCTTCTATCGAGCCGGTGAAACGTACCGTTCCCTGGTTCAGCAGGATGAGACGGTCCGCCACCTTGACCTCTTCGGCCAGATGCGTTGCCCACAGCACCGCGACGCCTTGCTCATCGGCCAGGGCGCGCACGGCTGCAAGCAGTTGCTGGCGCGAGTCCATGTCCAGTCCGGCCGTGGCTTCGTCCATCAGCAGCACTTTCGGGCGGTGCAGCTGGGCGCGCACCAGTTCGACTTTGCGCCGGGTGCCGCCGGACAGGCTGCGCACGGTCGCCTTGGCCTGCGCCGTCATGCCGATTTTCGCCAGCGCGTCGGCAATGCGCTGCCTGGCCAGGGCACGGGGAAGGCCATGCAGATCGGTGTGAAACAGCAAATTGGCCTGGACCGACAGGTCCAGGTCGAGCGCGCTTTGCTGAAACACCACGCCCAGGCCCGCCAGGGCGCGGCTGGCCTGGCTTCGCATGTCACAGCCCAGCACGTGGATCTGCCCCTGGTCCGGGCTGAACAGTCCGGTCAGCAACTGCAGCAGGGTGGATTTTCCGGCGCCGTTGGGGCCGAGCAGGGCGACGATTTCACCGGCCTGCAACTGCAGGCTGACGCCTTGCAGGGCGGGTCTTCCGGCATAGGACTTGTGCAGGTCTTGTGCGCTTAACAGGATGTCGGTCATGGGCGGGGCGGGTGAATGTCAGGAAAGAAGCCAAAAGATCATGACGCAGGCCGCGCCAGCAGTTTCATGCGGCCGAGCAGGGCTTTTTCGCGCTCCACCGTCTTGCGGATGGCCTGCTGGTAGGCGGCGGTGCCCAAGTAGCTGATGTCCTGGTCGTAGCGGGCCAGTGCGGCCCGGTGGCGCGGGGTGAACATGGCCTGACGGAAGGCGTCATGCAGCCTTTGAACAATGGCCGGCGGGGTGCCCTGCGGCGCGGCCAGGCCCCAGGGCGAGGTGTACACCGAACGCGTATAGCCCAGCTCGCGCAGCGTGGGCACCTGCGGCCAGCGCGGGCTGCGTTCGGCGCTGAAAATGGCCAGCAGCCGCATCTTGCCCTGGTCCACCCAGGGCGCAAAACCGGTCGAGTTGACGCCGGCCATCAGCTGGCCGGAGGCGACGGCCAGCATCTGCTCGGTCGTGCCCTTGTAGGGGACATGGACATAGGTGATGTTGTGCGCCAGCAGGATTTCCTCCATCGCCAGGTGCGCCGTGGTGCCGATGCCGGTCGAGCCCATCAGCAGTTCGCCGGGATGCTGGCGCGCCCAGCTCAAAAGGTCGGCCAGGCTTTTCCAGGCGCTGTCGGCCGGCACCAGCAAGCCGAAGGTGGTGCCCGACACCTGCAAAATAGGCGCCAGATCACTGACCGGATTCCAGGGCACCTGATTCATCAGGGCATGCCGGTAAACTGTGACCGGGATCTGGCCGATGGTGTAGCCGTCGGGCTCGGCTGCCTTGAGCAGGGACGCCACCAGCGTGCCGGCAGCGCCTGGCCGGTTGACCACGACGATGGGCTGGCCGAGCAGGGGTTCGGCCTCTTCATTGAGGATGCGCAGGGTCAGGTCGGTGGCGCCGCCCGCAGGCCAGGGTACGATCATCTGGATTGGCCGCAGCGGCCAGTCAGGCCCGGCTGGGTTTGCTGGCTTGGCCTGCGCCATGCCGGCCGCCATCAGGCCGCCGGCAAGACTGCAGCGCAGGAGTTGGCGGCGGGAAAGGGCTTCGGCGTCCTGAAGGCGGGCCGGCATCGGCGTTTGAAGAGGTTGTGGCATGGGGTGCAAAGGGTAAACGGATGACAGGCGCAACGCAAGCGTGCTTGAACCGGCCTGAATGCAATATTCGTTCCGTGTTCATGGGCATTTATCTTGCTTGGATGGGCTGCCTGCAAGCAATGGCAGCGATTAAAACTATTGGAGACTTTCGTCATGGCCTCGATTCACGCTGGCGCCCCCGCGCGCCGTTTTCGTCCCTGGCTGCGCCAGCTTGTCCTGGGCACGCTGACGCTGTGCGCGGGTCTGGCAGCGGCGCAGTCGCCGGCGGGCAGGGTGTATGTGTCGAGCGAGAAGGACAACCGGATTTATGTCTTTGACACGCAGGGCCAGCGCCTCTCGGCCATCGAGGTCTGCCAGCGCCCGCGCCAGATGAAGTTCAATGCCGCCCGCAGCCAGATTTATGTTTCCTGCGGCGACAGCAACCAGTTGGGCATCGTCGAGACGGCCAGCGGCAAGATGACGGGCCAGATCCCGGTCGGCGAGAGCCCCGAGCTGTTCGACTTCAGCCCGGACGGCAAAACCGCCTATGTCTCGATCGAGGACGAGAACGTGATGGGCGCCTACAGCCTGGAGACCAAAACTAAACTGTTCGAGGTGAAGACCGGCGGCGAGCCCGAAGGCATCCTGGTCATGCCCGATGGCAAGCAGGCCTATGTGACCTCGGAGGTGGCCAATGTGGTCCATCTGGTGGACATCGCGCAGCGCAAGGTGGTCAAGAACATCCGCGTCGGCAAGCGCCCGCGCCGTTTCATCCTGGCCGCCGATGGCAAGGAGCTGTGGGTCACGAACGAGCTGGGTGCCAGCGTCAGCGTGCTCAGCACGCAGGACCAGAGCGTCAAGAAGACGCTGGAATTCAAGGTGCAGGGCATGCGCGCCGCCGACATCACCCCGGTCGGCATGACGCTGAGCCCGGACGGCAAAACCGTCTGGGTCGGGCTGGGCAAGGCCAACCATGTCGCTGAGATCGATACCGCCAGCTACCAGGTTCGGCGAAATATTTTGGTGGGCAAGCGCGCCTGGGGCCTGGCGCCGCATCCCGACGGCAAGCTGCTGTATGTCGCCAACGGCCTGTCGGACGACATGACCCTGATCGACACGGCCACGGGCAAGGCCCTGCGCACCGTGCCGGTCGGGCGTGTGCCGCACAGCGTGCTGGTGCAGCCCTGATGGCCGCGCGTCTTTCGGCCGGCTGGCTTTTGCAGCGGCGCCTTGTCTGGGGCGCGCTGGCCGGGCTCGGGGCTACTTTGCCGCTCGCTCACGCTGCGCAGCCACCCAAAGCGGCAGCAGTGGCCAAGGCGGCGCCGGCGGCAAAAACGGGACCGCGCAGTGTCACCGTGGCCGTGGTCTCGCTGGCCGGTGATGAGCGCTATGCGCCGCGCCGGCTGGAGCGCGCCTATCCCGGCCATCCGCAGGGCCGCCCGCTCGACGCCGCCCGCTTGGCCGTTGCCGACAGCGAAATGGAACTGCAGACCGTGGGGCTCAAGCTGGCGGTTCGCGAGGTGCAACTGCCCGATGCGCAGGCCCTGCCCAAGGCGCTGGCCGATCTGAAAGCCGCAGGCGTTCACCATGTGATTGCCGACTTGCCGCTGGCCGAATTAAACCAGCTGGTGCGCACGGCGCCGGCGGCGCTGGGCGGCGCGGTAGTCTTCAACACGACGCTGGACGACGACGCGCTGCGCGGCAACCAGTGCGCGGCCCATCTGCTGCACACGCTGCCCAGCCGCCAGATGCGCAGCGACGCGCTGGCGCAGTACCTGGCGGCGCGCTCCTGGCGCAAGGTGCTGGTGCTGCAGGGGCCGCTGCCGGGGGACCAGCTCCAGGCCGAGGCCCTGGCGCGCTCGGCACGCCGCTACGGGCTCAAGATCACGCAGACACGGCCATTCAAAATCTCGGGCGATCCGCGCGAGCGCGATCTGGCCAACACCCGGCTGCTGACCGGGGATCGCGAGCATGAGGTGGTGGCGGTGATGGACAGCCAGGGCGAGTTCGCCCGCACGCTGCCCTATGCCACCCAGTGGCCGCGCCCGGTGGTGGGCGCCAACGGCCTGATGGCCAGCGCCTGGCATCCGCAATGGGAGCGCAACGGCGGGCCGCAGCTCTCACGCCGTTTTTACCGCGAGGCGCGCCGCACCATGCAGGAACACGACTGGGCAGCCTGGACAGCGGTGAGCGCCGTGGCGGCCGTTCTGGTGGATGAGCCGCAGGCCGATGTGGCCCAGCAGCTCAAACGGCTGCGCAGCGGTGCGGTCTATATCGATGGCTTCAAGGGGCCGCGCCTGTCGTTCCGGCCCTGGGACGGCCAGCTGCGCCAGCCGCTGTTCCTGACGCACATCGACGGCGTGGCCGGCGTGGCGCCGCTCGAAGGCGTGCTGCACCCGACGGAAGTGATGGACACGCTGGGAATGGACGAGAAGGAAAGCACATGCCGCGCCCGCCCATGAGCCTGCACATCCTGCGGGCGATGCGCGCCGTGGTGGGCCGCGAGATCTTCAAGTTCCTGCGCCAGCCGGCCCGGCTGGGCTCGGCGCTGGTGCGCCCGCTGCTGTGGTTCGTGGTGTTTTCTGCCGGTTTCAACAATGTCTTCGGCGTGTCCATCATTCCGCCTTATGAAACCTATGTCGAGTACAAGGAATACATGGTGCCCGGCCTGCTGGCCATGATTGCCCTGTTCAACGGCATGCAGAGTTCCCTGTCCATGGTCTATGACCGCGAGATGGGCATGATGCGCCTGCTGCTGACGGCGCCGCTGCCACGCGGCTGGCTGCTCGCTTTCAAGCTGCTCGGCGGCACCAGCCTGTCGGTGCTGCAGATGGGAGTGTTCCTGCTGATCGCTTTTGGCTTCGGCGTTCGCTTTGAAGCGCACAACCTACCGCTGCTGGTGCTGGCCATGCTGTGCGGCGCCACGCTCCTGGCCGCGCTGGGGTTGATGCTCTCGGTATACATCAAGCAGCTGGAGAACTTTGCCGGCACGATGAATTTCGTGATCTTCCCCATGTTCTTCATCAGCCCGGCGCTGTACCCGCTGTGGAAGCTCGAAGAGTCCGGCGCCTGGTGGCTGTTGAAACTGGCGCAGTGGAACCCGTTCACCCATGTGGTCGAAGCCATCCGCTTTGCAATGTATGGCCAGTTCAACGCTGTGTCCTGGACGGTGGTGGGACTGGGAACTGTCGTGTTTTTTGGCTTGGCGTGGTGGGGCTATGACCCGCAGCGCGGCTGGATCAAGCAGCGCGGGGCAGCCTGAAGTTCCGCAAGGTCTTTGGGCATCGGCATCAAGAATCTGGATAAGAAGGAAAAGCGTATGAACACATGGATGGACCGGCGCACCATGCTCTGGCGCCTGGGCGCGGCAGGCGTTGCCAGCAGCATGCCCCTGGCGTTGAGGGCCGGGCAAGACCCCGTCGGCGGCGACCCGCTCGGCTCCATGCAGTGGCCGACGCTGCGCAAGCAGTACCTGGGTGATGCGCCCATGCGTTTCAGCCAGGAAGTCATCGTCACCGGTCCGGCGTTTGCCGACGATGCCATGAGCGTTCCCATCCTGATCGACGCCAGGGCGCTGGCCACTGTCGGCGGCGGCGTCGAGCGCATTGACGTGCTGAGTGATCGCAACCCGATTCGCGAAGTGCTGTCCTTCGAGCCCTTGTTGGCTCTGCCGATGCTCGCTTTTCGTTTCCGCATGGAGCAGGCTTCGCCCGTGCGCGCCATGGTCAAGACGCGCGACGGCCAGTGGCATGTGGGCGGCACCTGGGTGCAGGCCGCCGGCGGGGGCTGCACCGTGCCGGGTGCGACGCGGGCCGACGGTTCCTGGAGCCGCACCCTGAACCAGGTCCAGACGAAATTCTTCAGCAATGTCTTGCAGGGCAGCCAGCGCCTGCGCGTGCGCATCATGCACCCGATGGACACCGGCTTGGTGGCCGGCATCCCCGCTTTCTATGTGGAAAACCTGCAACTGGTGGACGAATCCGGCCGCGTCTGGTGGCGCCTGGCGTTGCACGAGCCGGTGTCGGAAAACCCGCTGTTGACCTTCGAACTGCCCAAGCGCCCGGGCGGCATCCTGCATCTGGTGGGTCGCGACAACAATGGCAACGCGATCAAGGCCGAGGTCAGCGCATGATCCACCGCTCTTTGGCGCCCGTTAGCCAATGACTTGTTCATTTCTCAAGAAATTTCATATGAATAATCACTTTGAAGTGTTCAGGTTATTTCAAAACCGTGGCTTGGCTCTGGTGTCGCGTCATGCCTCCAAAGCCGGCTCACTCCAGAGGCGGGTATCCCGACAATTGGCTTTTGACATGACACTGGCATTGGCTGGGGCCTGCGCGGCGCTGCCGGCCGGGGCTCAGACGCCCGCTGCGGCAAGTCCGGCAACTGCGGCAATTTCGGCGGCGACAGCAGCAACTGCAGCGCCCAAGCCTGCCGCCCTGGACATGGGTCGCCTGGATTACGCCCTGCAGCCGCGCCAGATCGCCGAGGGTGTCTGGGTGATCGAAGGCGCGGTGGAGGACTTCAGCCGCAGCAACGGCTGCAACATCATCAACACCGGTTTTATCGCCACCGGCGCTGGCGTGGTGGTCATCAACACCGGACCGTCGCGGCTTTACGGCGAGCAGCAGCGCCGCGCCATCGCGCAGGTGACGCGCGAACCCGTGGTCAGGGTGTTGAATTTGAACCAGCACCCGGATTACTTCTTCGGCAACCAGGCCTGGCCCGAGCACCCGGCCCAGGCGCTGGCCGGCAGCATCGCCGGCATGCAGGCCGAAGGCCAGAGCTACGCCACCAACATGTACCGCCTGTGCGGCGACTGGATGAAGGGCACCGAGCCCCTGCCGGCCAGCCAGCCGGTGGCGCCCCAGACCTTGCAGCTGGGCCGCCACCGGCTGGAGTTGGTGCGGCTGGACGGCCACACGGGCGACGATCTGGTGCTGCTCGACCACAGCAGCGGCGTGGTGTTTGCCGGTGGGCTGTTGTTTGCCGACAGGGTTCCCACCACGCCGCACGCCGATGTGAAAAACTGGCTGCGCAGCCTGGACGCGCTCGACACACTGCTGGGCAGCTTCAAGCTCACCGCGCTGGTGCCCAGCCATGGGCCGGTTGAAAAAGACCGCCGGGGCATGGCCCAGACGCGCGACTGGCTGGTGTGGATATCGGCGCTGATGGAGGACAGCGCCCGGCGCGGCCTGGACCTGAGCGAAGTCCTCAGGACGCCGCTGCCGGCCCGTTTCCAGAACTGGGCCGCGCAACCGGCCGAGTTTCACCGCACCCTGGCCCAGTGGTACCCGATTTATGAAAAACGCAGCCTGACTGCCGAGCTGCCCGCCAAGTGATTCATTTTTGAACACTGTCCCAGCTTGCGCTTTCCCTTAAAGAACACACCGGCTGATGAGCGGGTGTCAAAGGCGCCCAAACCTGCGGGCAAACCCGCGAAACGGGGCTTTGCAGCGCTGGCACAAAAGTTGCCCTTTAAGGTCTGTGACTCTGGCCAGCCCTAGCGGCCGACAGCTTCACTGCCGACCGGGCATGCGGCACGGGCGCCACCATCAACTTTAGAGACAAGCAGGAGATAACACTGTGAAACGCACATTAATCAGCCTTTTGGTCATGCTGGCCACGGCCCAGGCCAGCGCACAGGTGACCGATGCCATGATCGGCAGCGACGCCACCGACCCGAACTCCGTTCTCAGCTGGGGCATGGGCACCCAGGGTCAGCGCCATTCCACGCTGACCGCCGTCAACCCCAAGACCATCAGCCGCCTGACCCCGGTGTGGTCCATGTCCTTCGGCGGCGAAAAGCAGCGCGGCCAGGAATCCCAGCCCCTGATCTACAACGGCAAGATGTTCGTCACGGCGTCTTACTCACGCATTTTTGCGCTGGACGCCAAGACCGGCCAGAAGCTCTGGAAATACGAGCACCGCCTGCCCGAAGGCATCATGCCCTGCTGCGACGTGGTCAATCGGGGCGCGGCCCTGTATGACAACCTGGTGATCTTCGCCACGCTCGACGCCCAACTGGTGGCCCTGAATCAGGACACCGGCAAAGTCGTCTGGAAAGAAAAGATCGACGACTACAGCGCGGGCTACAGCGCCACCGCCGCGCCCCTGATCGCCGAAGGCCTGCTGCTGACCGGTGTGTCCGGCGGCGAGTTCGGCGTCGTCGGCCGCGTCGAGGCGCGCGACCCCAAGACCGGCAAGCTGGTCTGGTCCCGCCCCACGGTCGAAGGCCACATGGGCTACAAGGACGGCAAGGAAAACGGCATCAGCGGCACCACCAACGCCACCTGGCCGGGCGAGACCTGGAAGACCGGCGGCGCCGCCACCTGGCTGGGCGGCACCTACGACGCCAAGACCGGCCTGGCCTACTTCGGCACCGGCCAGCCCGGCCCCTGGAACAGCCATGTGCGCAAGGGCGACAACCTGTATTCGTCTTCCACCGTGGCCATCGACGTCAAGACCGGCAAGATCGTCTGGAGCTACCAAGGCACGCCCAACGACTCCTGGGACTTTGACGGCGTCAACGAGTTCGTCACCTTCGACATGGACGGCAAGCGCATGGGCGCCAAGGCGGACCGCAACGGCTTTTTCTACGTGATCGACGCGGCCAACGGCAAGCTCGCCAACGCCTTCCCGTTTGTGCAGAAAATCACCTGGGCTTCCGGCATTGATCTGAAAACCGGCCGTCCCAACTTCATCGCCGACAACCGTCCTGGCGACCCGACGGCTGAAGGCGGCGACGGCACCAAGGGCAAGTCGGTGTTCTCCGCGCCCGCTTTCCTGGGCGCCAAGAACCAGATGCCGATGGCCTACAGCCCGCAGACCAAGCTGTTCTACGTGCCGACCAACGAGTGGGGCATGGACATCTGGAACGAGCCCATCACCTACAAAAAGGGCGGCGCTTACCTGGGCGCGGGCTTCACCATCAAGCCTTTGAATGAAGACTACATCGGCTCGCTGCGCGCCATCAACCCCAAGACCGGCAAGGTCGCCTGGGAAGTCAAGAACACCGCGCCGCTGTGGGGCGGCGTGCTGACCACCGCCGGCAACCTGGTTTTCTGGGGAACGCCGGAAGGTTACCTCAAAGCTGCTGACGCGACGACCGGCAAGGTGGTCTGGCAGTTCCAGACCGGCTCGGGCGTGGTGGCACCTCCCGTCACCTGGATGGAAAACGGCGAGCAGTACATCAGCGTGGTCTCCGGCTGGGGCGGCGCCGTTCCGCTGTGGGGCGGCGAAGTGGCCAAGAAGGTCAACTTCCTCGAGCAGGGCGGCTCCGTCTGGACCTTCAAGCTGATGAAGTAAGAAGGGTTCAAAGAGGCAGGAGGCGTTGTTTTTGGCAAGTCTCCTGCCTATTTACCAACAGGACACCGGCATCAGCCGTCTGTCCATTTTTTAAGAAACGAGTTCCGCCATGAAAATCCATCACCTCCTTTGTGCATCGCTGCTGGCTGCCTCGGGCTTTTCCAGCGTCCATGCTGCCGATGAAGTCAAGGCCATGACGGACCTTGTCCGCGCCAACGGCTGCTTTTCCTGCCATTCCGCCAACGAGAAAATTGTCGGTCCTTCTTTTCAGAGCGTCAGCGCCAAGTACGCCGGCGACAAAGATGCCGTTGCCAACCTGACGCAGAGCGTGCGCAACGGCTCGACGGGCAAGTGGGGTTCGCGCGTAGCCATGCCGCCCCACCCCAGCATCAGCAATGATGATCTGAAGAAGGTGATTACCTGGGTGCTGGCACAGAAGCCTTAAGCCTTGAGCCTGGCCGGGCTTGCCGGCTTTGAAATTTATCCAAGAGCGCACTCAGCCGGTAGCGGTTGAGTGTTTGAGCAAGAAGCCAGTCAGTGCCTTCTTGCTTTTTTTTGCTCTCTTCACTTCTGCGGATGCAGGCGCCGGGACTCGCTGTCGCTGCGAAAGACGATCGGCACGACCCGGTGCTCGGGCGCGCGGCGCACCAGTTCGACGATTTTTTCGTGGTGCGGCGACTTGCTGCACACCGGATCGGCCTGCGTTGCATCGCCGGTCACCAAAAAGGCCTGGCAGCGGCAGCCGCCGAAATCCTTGTGGCGCTCGTCGCAGTCGCGGCAGGGCGGCTTCATCCAGTCCTGGCCGCGGTAGATATTGAAGGCTTGGCTGCGCGCCCAGATGTCGGCCAAGGATTGGTCCTGCACGCGCGGCAGATTCAGCCCCGGCAGGTCGCGCGCGTTGTGGCAGGGCAGGGCGGTGCCGTCGGGCGCGATGGCCAGGAACACCGAGCCCCAGCCGTTCATGCAGGCCTTGGGGCGCTCCTCGAAATAATCGGGCACGACGAACAGCACGCGGCAGGCCGGATTGGGCTGCTCGCGGTAGCGCTTGACGACCGCTTCGGCTTCCAGCAACTGCTCCTGCGTGGGCATGAGCTGGTCGCGGTTGGTCCAGGCCCAGCCGTAGTACTGGGTGTTGGCCAGTTCTAAAAACTCTGCGCCCAGCGCCTCGGCCATCTCGATGATCTTGTCCACATGCGGCAGGTTGTGCCGGTGCAGCACGCAGTTCATCACCATCGGCCAGTCGTGCTCCTTGATGAGCTTGGCCACCTTGAGCTTGAGATCGAAGGTCTTGGTGTGGCTGAGAAAATCGTTCAGCTCCTTGGTGGAGTCCTGGAAGGACAACTGCACATGGTCCAGTCCGGCATCCTTGAGCTTTTGCGCGCGGGCGGGCGTGAAGCCGACGCCGGAGGTGATCAGGTTGGTGTAGAAACCCAGGTGATGCGCTTCCTGAACGAGCTCTTCCAGGTCATCGCGCAGCATCGGTTCGCCGCCGGAAAAACCCAGCTGGGCCGCGCCGAGCGCGCGCGCCTGGCGCATCACATCGACCCACTGCGCAGTGCTCATTTCAGTCTGCAGCCGCGCGTACTGGGTCGGGTTGTAGCAGAACACGCAGTGCAGCGGGCAGCGGTAGGTGAGTTCGGCCAGCAGCCACAGCGGCGGGGAAACGGCCGGGGCAAGCGGCGCGGACACCGATGCAGACACCGGCACGGAAACCGGCGCGGCACCAGGCGTTGAAATGTCAGACGATCCAGCCACGGCGAACTCCTTCTTGCAGCAGGTCATGCACCTGCGGGCCTATGCCTTGGACATTGAACAGTGCTTCAAGTTCAGCCACGATGGCATCCACGCTGAGCTGGCCGCTGCAACGGCGCAGGATTTCGGCCGTGCTGTCGCTGAGCTTGACCATGCCCTCGGGGTAGAGCAGCACCCAGGCGGTCTGCACCGGTTCGTACTGCAGGCGGTACAGGCGCGACAGGCGCGGATGGGCCGGCAGTTCCACTGACTTCGGGGCAGGCGCAGGCGCTGCGGCGGCGCTCGCCGGGGACTGGTTGGCGTCGGTCATAAACAGGCCTTTTCAATGCCGTCGAGCATGCTCCACAAGATGTCGAGTTTAAATTGCAGGATGTCCAGCGCCCGCTGCTGCGCCTGACGGGTGGTGAAATAGTTTAGCGTGACGGCCAGCCCGTGCTCCACGTCTCGGCTGGCCAGCGGGATGCGGCTGCGGAAATAGGTTAATCCCTCAGCCTCGATCCACGGGTAATGCGTCGGCCAGGTGGCCAGGCGGTCCTTGTGGATCTGGGGCGCGAACATCTCCGTCAGCGACGAGCACACGGCTTCCTGCCAGGGCGCCTTGGCCGCGAAATTGACATAGGCGTCACAGGCAAAACGCACCGCTGGCGCCACGCCCTGCAGCGACCACAGTTCCTCGCGCGAGATGCCGACGGCCTGGCCGAGCTGGGTCCAGGTCTCGATGCCGCCCGCCGCCGAGCCTTCGTAGTCGCCGTAGCCGTCATGGTCCAGGATGCGCTCGACCCACAGCCGCCGGTGCGCCCGGTCCGGCATGTTGGCCAGGATGGCCGCGTCCTTGCGCGGAATGCAGATCTGGTAATAAAAACGGTTCGCCACCCAGCAGCGGATCTCGTCGGCCGTGCAGCCGCCCGAGTTCATGCGGACATTGAACGGGTGGTGGATGTGGTAGGCCGTGCCTTTGGCGCGCAGCTGCTTTTCAAACTCGGCGGGCGTCCAGGGCGCCTGGCCGTTGTGGATGCTGGGGGATTGGGCGATTTCCATGGCTCGGGCTTCCTAAAACGCGATGTCCATCCCGTCGAAAGCGACTTCGATGCCATGCGCTGTCAGCAGCGCACGCTCGTCGGAATCTTCGCGCAGGATGGGATTGGTGTTGTTGATGTGAATGAGAATCTTGCGCGTGGTCGCCGGCAGGGTGTCGAGTTGCTCAATCATGCCGCCCGCGCCGCTTTGCGGCAGGTGGCCGATCTGGCGCGCACCCTTGGCCGAAAAGCCCAGGCGCTGCATTTCGTCCTCGGTCCAGAAGGTGCCGTCCACCAGCACCACGGCGCACTGGGCCATCAGGGCGAGTAAATCAGGCGTCACTTCGCCCAGGCCGGGCGCATAGAACACCCGCTGGCCGGTGGCCGGGTTGTCAATCAGCAGGCCGATGTTGTCGCCGGGGCGCGGGCATTCGCGAAATGGCGAATAAGGCGGCGGCTTGGACGACAAGACCACGGGCTTGATCGCCATGCCTTCCAGGCCCGGCACGGGCACCAGGCCGCCGTCCAGGCGCAGCGGCAGGGCCGTGACGCCGCAGTAATGCGACAGGATTCGGGTGAGGGGGAAACCCTCGGCGATGTCCGAAAACACCTCGGGCGTGGCCAGCAGCGGCAGCGGGCTCTGGCGCTCGCGCAGCATCAAGAGGCCTGTGACGTGGTCGATCTGCGCGTCCATCAGGAGCACGGCGGCGATGCCGCTGTCGCGCTGGGCTCTAGCCGGCTGCAGCTCGGGCGTGGCCTGGATTTGCGCCAGAATGTCGGGCGAGGCATTGACCAGCAGCCAGTCGGTGCTGTTGATGGTCACGGCAATGGAGGACTGGGTTCGGGCCGTGGCTTGGATCGTGCCAAGGCGCAGGCCGTCGCAGTTGGCGCAGTTGCAGTTCCACTGGGGAAAACCACCGCCGGCGGAGGAACCTAAAACTCGAATACGCATGGGCTTTGACCCCGTCTGTTCAGGTGATAAAAAAAGCGCACGGGCATTGAAACCTGTGCGCTTGGTAGTCCGGATGGATTTAAATCAGCGGTTGGCGATGTACATTGTGATTTCAAAGCCGAAACGCAGATCGGTGAAAGAAGGGGTGGTCCATTGCATAGTGTCTGTCTCCTAGTGGTTGGCATGAAATGTGTCTGCCCGCTTGTAGCGGCTTTTGGCTTTTACAAGCAGCTCTTTTTTACAGCAATATCAATGCCATGCCAAGATACCTTCCTCCGCCTCTTGCCCGCCTGCCCGATCGTAGCCCACGCCGTGACTGGCCGGCGCCTTTCTGGATCGCAACGGCACGCGAAAGCCGCATGGCTTGCCGTCGGCTCGGGCCTGCCGCCGGGGAGCCCTGGCTGGTGCTGCACGGCGGCCCCGGCAGCGGCAGCCAACCCGACTTGTTGCAGGCCTTCCGGCTCGACCGGCAGCAGGTGATCGTGCCGGACCAGCGCGGCGCGGGCCTGTCGCACCCGCGTGGCCGGGCTGCAGGCAACCATACGGCGCAATTGGTGGCCGATCTGGAGGCTCTGCGGCAAGAACTGGGCATAGCGCGCTGGAGCGTGCTGGCCGGCTCCTGGGGCACGGTGCTGGCGCTGTGCTATGCCGAGCGCCACCCGCAGCGGGTGGTGCGGCTGGTGCTGCGCGGCGCTTTTGCGCTGCGCCAGGCCGAGATTCGCGGCCTGCTGCATCCCGATCCGGCGATGGAGCGGCGCGTGTCGCGCAGTCTCCATTGGCCCCGGGCCGGGCTCAGCAGCCTGCCGGGCGTGCTTGCCCGCCTGGAGCAGGTGTTGCAAGTTGGAGCACCCAGTGTTGCAACATTGCGCCTGATCCGTTGCTGGAGCTTGCTGGAGCACAGCGCTGCCTTGCGCGGCATGTGGCGCAGCCTGGTGCATGCCGCCGGCCTGAAGGATCAGCCGCTGGCCGCCTCGATACGCCGCAGCTGGGCGTCATTGCGACGCAGGCGGCGCCAGGCTGAAGCAGGGCTGGAGCGCCCCGGCATCGCCCTGGCGGACAGGAAGGGTTGGCAGAAGTTTCGAATCCAGGCCCATTACCTGCGCCACAAGGGTTTTTTGCGCCCCGGTGCGCTGGACCGGGCGGTGCGCACACTGGCGCAGCATGGCATCCCCAGCGACTGGGTCCATGGCCAGTTTGATGCCATTTGTCCGCCCCTCAACAGCCGACAGTGGGTCCAGCAAACCGAAGAATTCAAGCCGGGGCTGGCCTGCGGGCACTGGCCGGTGGCCGGCCACCTGGCCGGCGAGCCGGGCATTCGCGCGGTGCTGCGAACAGTTGTGCAAAACCGCCGCGCTGCGCCATGAGCTGCCCGGCCTGGCCCCTGGTGCTTGCCCAGTGGCGGCAAAGCTGCATGGCACTGGTGTCGCGTCAGGCATCTAAAACCTGCTCTCTCAAGCGCAAGGCGTGCCGACCCTTCGGGCATGAGGCAACACCAGGGCCGGCGCTGCCACTGAAGTTTAGGCTGGGGCTGGTGGGCTGGTTTTTCGCGCTAGGCTTGGCGCCGCAAGCCGTGCAAGCCGTGCAAGCCGAAGCCATTCAAGCTGCCAAAACCGCACCGCCCGGTTGTGCGGATGCGGTGCCGGTGAACTGGCAATCGGTGGCGCCGGGCGTGTGGGTCTGGCTGCCCGGGCGGCTGGCGGAAATCTCCCCGGCCAACCAGGGCCGGGTGTTGCCCATCAGCGCCGTGGTCGATGCGGGCCAGGCGCTGGTGGTCGATCCCGGACCCAGCCACCAGCTGGGCCTGCGCGTCAGGCAGTCGCTGGCCTGCCAGCTGGGCGCGCAGGTACGCTGGGTCGTCAACACCCATGCCCATGCCGAAAGCGTGCTGGGAAACTCTGCCTTTGCCGACTTGCAGCAAAAGGGCTTGCTTGACATCGCGGCCAGCGCCGGCACCCGCCAGGCCATGCAGCGGCGCTGCGAACACTGCCTGCAGTCGCTGACCACGCTGGTGGGCGCCGATGCCATGGCGGGCAGCCGCATTGTGCTGCCGAACCGGCTTTTGGGCGAAGGCGATACGCTGCAGGTCGGCCGCATCCGGCTGCAGGTGATGCTGGCTGAAAACGCCCATACCGAAAGCGATCTGCTGCTCTGGGCGCCGGGGCAGCGGGTGCTGTGGGCCGGCGGGCTGCTGTACGAGGGGCGTATTCCGGAACTCGCGCAAGGCAGCTTGAACGGCTGGCTCCAGACGCTGCCGCGCCTGGTGGCCTTGCGCCCGGCCGTGGTGGTGAGCGCGGCCCTGTCCGTGGCGCGCGATCCCGTTTCACCGCCACCCATCCTGAAGGCGACCGAGGACTATCTGCAGGCCCTGCGCCAGCGCGTGCTGCAGGCCATGGATGTCGGGCTCGATGGCAGTGACCTGCAGTTTCTCGAACTGCCGCCCTATGCCGGCTGGGTTGGTTACCGGGAGCGCCATGGCTTTAATGTCCAGCGCGCCTGGCGCGAACTGGAGCCCGAATGGATGGCGTCGTCCCCCGCCAGCGCCTCAGTTCCAGACGTCGGGCGGTAGCTGCTCCTTGCGCCGATAGACCGTGTTGCGCGACACGCCCAGCGCCTTGGCTGCCGCCGAGACATTGCCCTTGTGTTGCTGCAGCATCTTGGTCATGGCCACCAGCGCGACATCCTGCAGCCGCTGGCCATCGGTTTCGGCGGGCGCGGCAGGGGCCGGCGCATTGTCTGCCGCACTGCCGGCGGGCTGAACGGCCGCCTGGCGCCCTTGGGAGGGCATCGGCTGGCCTTGCTCCTCCAGGAAATCGTCGGGCAAATGAATCGGCTCGATCACGCCCTGGCTGCCCACCATGACCACGGCGGTGCGCAGCAGGTTGTGCAGCTGGCGGAAATTGCCCGGCCAGTGATGGGTGCGAAACAGCTTCATCACCTCGGCTGAAATGCTGACCGAAGTGCCGTTTTCACACAGGCTTTTCAAGAGTTTTTGCGTCACGATTTCAAAATCGGTGCGCTGGCGCAGCGCCGGCAGGCGCACCACCAGGCCGTTCAGGCGGTAGTAGAGGTCTTCGCGGAACTCGCCCTGGGCGATCATTTCCTTGAGGTTTTTGTTGGTGGCGCAGATCACCGCCACGTCCACCTCCACCTCCTTGCCCGTGCCCAGCGGGTTGACCTTGCGGTCCTGCAGCACGCGCAGCAGGCGCGCCTGCAAATGCCTGGGCATGTCGCCGATTTCATCGAGAAACAGCGTGCCGCCGTTGGCCTGCTGGATTTTGCCGGTCGCGCCTTTTTTCTTCGCGCCGGTGAAAGCGCCTTCCTCGTAGCCGAACAGTTCGGACTCGATCAGCGTCTCGGGAATGGAGGCGCAATTGACGGAAATGAAGGGATGGCCGGCGCGGTCCGAGTCGCCGTGGATGGCCTGGGCCAGCAGATCCTTGCCGGTGCCGGTCTCGCCCAGGATCATGATCGGGATGTCGCGCCCGCGCACCAGGTTGAGTTTCTGGATGACGGCGGTGACTTGCGCGTCGCCGGTGTCCAGGTAGCGCAGGGTCGAAAGCTGCAGCTTGCGTGCCGGAATACGGCTGGGCGCCTGCTGCGCTGACGGGGGGATCAGGCCGCTGTCAGCCGCGTCGGCTGGCCTGCCAGCGCTGGCCGCTGCCGGCTCCAGCGCCTGCCCGGCCCACTGGTTCAGCGGCTTGACCTTGACGCGGCACCAGACCGACATGCCGTTGTGCAGGCCAAGCTGCTGGGGCTTGGCCAGGGCATTGCCGCGCAACTCGTGCAGGCTGGACACCGGAATGCCGAACAGGGAGGAAAAGGTGTGCACCTGCAGCCCGTTGAAGGACATGCCGAGCTGAAACTGGGCGCTGCGGTTGGCCGACAAAAAACGCCCGTCGGGTGAAAACACCACAATGCCTTCCATCAGCGTGCCCAGGAATTCAGAGCGCGTGTGAAAGTGAATGCGAATGGCAGTCGGGAAGATATCGGCAAACATGTGGTTTTCTATCATTTGGGCCGACATGCGCACCAGGGCCATGGTGTGCTGGTGAAAGTTGCGCTGGTCGCCCGTGACATCGAGCGCGCCAATCACCTGGCCGTAGGGGTCGACAATCGGCGCGCACGAGCAGGTCAGGAACTTGTTGGCATTCATGAAGTGCTGGCCGCCGTGGACGGTGACGGCCTGCTCTTCCTTGAGCGCCGTGCCGATGGCGTTGGTGCCCTTGCTTTGCTCGGACCAGTCCACGCCGGGCACCAGGGCCACCTGCATCGCTTTTTCCAGAAAATCCATGTCGCCCAGCGAGTGCAGCACCAGGCCGTGCGACGAGGTCAGCAGCACCATGTTGTGGGTGTTGGCGATCTGCTCGTGCAGCGTTTCCATGACCGGCATGGCGTGCTCCAGCAGGAACTTGTTTTCATCGAGCCCCTCGGACAGCTTGATCTTGCACTGGGGCGAGAAGTCCGGCTCATCGGCGTGGTCAATGCCATAGGCGCGCGAGCGCGTGTGCGACGCGGCAATCAGGCTCAACTGGTTCAGGCTTTCGGCGTCGCGATCGGAAGGGGTGCCCGCACGCTCGGGCAAAGGGGTGTACATGACTGTGCGCATATCGTCTCCAGAAATCGCCACGTTGAAAAGACCGGTGACTCAGACTCACCTTGCAAAGACCGGGCCTCCCTGTGGCGAGGTTTTTGCGCCAGCGCAATTCATGTCTGGCACCTGATTTTCCCTGCTTTTGTCACAGAATTCAACAGCTGTGAATAGCCGCCACGCCTGTAAGTCATTGACTGGTAAGGGAAAACCCGCATCCGTTGGTCGGCGAGCGAGGGCTGAAGTGTACTCATCAAATGAACAACTGAGCCAAATTGACACACTGAAGCGGATTTTCTCCACAGGCAAGGGCGTGGGGCTGAGGGGGAAACAGGGGCGCTGGCGACGGTGGCGCATTTATTGCTGAAGCTTGCAGATAGCTTTCACTTTTTTCAGGAGACATGTCATGCAAACTTCCTCTAGCCGTGCGTCCCAGCGCCAGGCCTCGCCCTACCAGAAAATGATCCGTGCCACCGCCTTGCTGGCCGCTGGCTGGCTGCTGGCCGGCAGCGCGATGGCCCATGGCGATGTGGTGCCGCAATCGGTCGATACCCACACCCTGCCGCAACTGGGCGAGAAATGGCTGCCGGCCAATCCCTACAGCGAAGGCACGCCGGCCAACAAGGAGGCGCTGCGCATCGGCACTTCGGCCTACAACCAGAACTGCGCGCGCTGCCACGGCCTCGAAGCCATCTCCGGCGGCATCGCGCCCAACCTGCGCAAGATCGACGGTGACTGCATGGGCCTGGCCGACGAAGAAAAGAAAAAGGCCTGCTACAAGGAAACCGACGAGTTTTTCCTGGGCACCGTGCGGCGTGGCCGCACCCGCGACGGCCGGGTCTACATGCCACCGTTCGAGGGCGTGCTGAGCCAAGAAGCGGTCTGGGCGATCAAGACCTACCTGGAAACGCGCCGCGAGCCCTGATCCCCTGGGGTGCCGCGTCATGAGGACCTGTCAGGCTGCCTTGTCCCAGAGAAGCGCAACAGCAGACCCCTGAGTGGCCACTCTGGCTGACCAAGGGTCTTCAGGGTGGCACACTAGCGGGTGGCACACTAGCCTTTGCCCATAACCCTCCAGGAGACACACCCTGTATGCCAATTCCTCGTTTTTTTCTTGAAAAGCGCCTGCCCGCTGCCCGTCCTGTAGGCCGGCGTAGTGCGCTGGCCCTGCTGCTGCCGCTGCTGCTGGCCGGCTCGCTCGTGCAAGCCCAGAGCGAGTTGAGCGGCCTGGCCAAGATCCAGGCTGGCGGTACGCTCAAAGTCGCGGTGTACAAGGACAATGCGCCGTTTTCCTACGGCCCGGCCGAAGCCATCAAAGGCCTGGATGTGGACATCGCCGCCGCCTTGGCACGGCAGATGAAGCTCAAGCTCACGCTGCTGCCCTTTGATGCCGGCGAGAACATGGGCGACGACCTGCGCAACATGGTCTGGCGCGGTCACTACCTGGGCTATGGCCCGGCCGACGTGATGCTGCATGTGCCGGTGGACAAATACCTGATGGCGCAAAACCGCCAGAGCCTGATCTTTGCGCCCTACATGCGCCAGCTCCAGGTGTTGCTGCATGACAAGCGGGTGCTGCCCCAGGTGAGCAGTCCTGACGATCTCAAAGGCGTCAAGCTCGCCGCCGAGCGCGGCACCGGCAGCGCCAGTGTCCTGATGGGCCATCATGGCGGCGAACTGGTCTCGCAGGTCAGCCTCTACAGCAGCGGTGTGCAGGCCGCCCAGGCGGCGCTGGAGGGCAAGACCGCCGGCGCCTATGTGATGCGCTCGCAGGCCGAGAGTGCCCTGTCCAGGCTCCAGCCGGAAGCGGCCAGCCACTGGGCGCTGAGCCCGCTGGCGCTGCAGGGCCAGCCGCCCAACGGCTGGCCGCTGGGCATGGCGATCAAGGCGGACTCGAAGGACTTGGGCGAGGCACTGGAAAAAGCGCTGCAGACCCTGCGCGACAGCGGCGAACTCCTGGCCATTTTCAAAAGCCACGGCATGACGCTGACCGCGCCCTGAACGCGCCTTGAAGGCTCTCGGGTTGCCCCTGAGCGCTGAGGCAGCCCGACGTGCCGCTTCGCTGACACGCTGAAAACCAGTGCAGCAGGCGGCGTTCGGGGTTTTCAGACAATCCGCCGGGGCGCCTGGGTCAGGGCTAAAATCAGGCAGCTTGCGCACAGTTGAACTAACTGCCAGCGCCCACACCTAAGTTCCGTACTCAATAAGGGATTTTGGCCGCATTGCCAGCTCACGGGAGCGGCCAGTGCGGCCTCGCATTTATGGCTTCCAACATCCTGACAAAAATTTTCGGCAGCCGCAATGACCGGTTGCTCAAGACTTACCGCAAAACCGTCGACCAGATCAACAAGCTCGAAACCGAGTTCGAAAAGCTCGATGACGAGCAACTGCGCGCCAAGACCCAGGAGTTCAAGGACCGGGTTGCCAAGGGCGAAGCGCTGGACGCGCTGCTGCCCGAGGCCTTTGCCGTGGTGCGCGAGGGCAGCAAGCGCATCATGAAGATGCGCCACTTCGACGTGCAGATGCTCGGCGGCATGGCGCTGCACAACGGCAAGATTTCCGAAATGCGCACCGGCGAGGGCAAGACCCTGACCGCCACGCTGCCGGTGTACCTCAATGCACTGACCGGCAAGGGCGTGCATGTGGTCACGGTCAACGACTACCTGGCCAGCCGCGACGCGCGCTGGATGGGCAAGCTCTACAACTTCCTCGGCCTGAGCGTGGGTATCAACCTGCCCAACATGTCGCGCGAGGAAAAGCAGGCGGCCTACAACTCGGACATCACCTACGGCACCAACAACGAGTACGGCTTTGACTACCTGCGCGACAACATGGTTTACGAAGTCGCCGACCGGGTGCAGCGCGGGCTGAACTATGCCATCGTTGACGAGGTGGACTCCATCCTGATCGACGAGGCGCGCACGCCGCTCATCATCAGCGGCCAGGCCGAGGACCACACCGAGATGTACCTGGCGATCAACCAGGTGGTGCCTCTGCTCACGCGCCAGGAAGGCGAAGCCGACCCGCTCACCGGCCAGGGCGTGACCCAGCCGGGCGACTACACCCTCGACGAGAAAACCCGGCAGGTCTTCCTGACCGAGCAGGGTCATGAAAGCGCCGAGCGCATCCTGTTCAACCTGGGCCTGCTGCCCGAAGGCGCCTCGCTCTACGATCCGGCCAACATCTCGCTGATGCACCATGTGTACGCCGCGCTGCGCGCCAATGTGCTCTACCACCGCGACCAGCATTACGTGGTCCAGGAAGGCGAAGTCGTCATCGTGGACGAGTTCACCGGCCGCCTGATGGCGGGCCGGCGCTGGAGCGACGGCCTGCACCAGGCCGTCGAGGCCAAGGAGAGCGTGCAGATCCAGGCCGAGAACCAGACCCTGGCCTCGATCACCTTCCAGAACTATTTCCGCCTCTACGGCAAGCTCTCGGGCATGACCGGCACGGCCGACACCGAGGCCTACGAGTTCCAGGAAATCTACGGCCTGGAAACCACCGTGATTCCGCCCAACCGCGTGAGCAAGCGCGAAGACCAGCTCGACCGCGTCTACAAGACCACGCGCGAGAAATACGAAGCGGCGGTCAAGGACATCCGCGAATGCTACGAGCGCGGCCAGCCGGTGCTGGTGGGAACGACGTCCATCGAGAACTCCGAGATCATCGACGAGCTGCTGACCCGCGAAAATCTGCCGCACCAGGTGCTCAACGCCAAGCAGCACGCCAGAGAAGCCGACATCGTGGCCCAGGCCGGGCGCCTCAAGATGATCACGATTGCCACGAACATGGCCGGCCGGGGCACCGACATCGTGCTCGGAGGCAATGCGGAAAAACTCATCGAAGCGCTGGAAGCCGACGAGTCGCTCGATCCGGCCAAGAGGGACGCTGAGATCGCCCGCCTGCAGGCCGAGTGCAAAAAGGAAAACGAGCAGGTCAAGGCGCTGGGCGGCTTGCGCATCATCGCCACCGAGCGCCACGAGTCGCGCCGCATCGACAACCAGCTGCGCGGACGCTCGGGCCGCCAGGGCGACCCCGGCTCCTCGCGCTTCTACCTGAGCCTGGACGATTCGCTGATGCGCATCTTCGCCGGCGACCGCGTGAAATCCATCATGGACCGGCTCAAGATGCCCGACGGCGAGGCGATCGAGGCGGGCATCGTCACGCGCAGCATCGAGTCGGCCCAGCGCAAGGTGGAGGCGCGCAATTTCGACATCCGCAAGCAGCTGCTCGAATACGACGATGTGTCCAACGACCAGCGCAAGGTGATCTACCAGCAGCGCAACGACATCATGGACGCCAGCGACCTGCAGCCGCAGATCGACTCGCTGCGCGAAGGGTGCTTTACCGATCTGGCGCGCCAGTATGTGCCGGCGGAAAGCGTCGAAGAGCAGTGGAACCTAGCCGGGCTGGAAAAACTGCTGCGCGACGAGTGGCAGTTTGAGGTGCCGCTGCGCCAGGAGCTTGAAAAAGCCACCGCCATCACCGACGAGGAGCTGGTGGAAAAAGTCATCGCCGCGGCCAATACCGCCTTTGCCGACAAGCTCCAAGCCATCGGCAGGGAAAACTTCACCCAGTTCGAGCGCGTGGTGCTGCTGCAGAGCATCGACAGCCACTGGCGCGAGCACCTGAGCGCGCTGGACTACCTGCGCCAGGGCATTCACCTGCGCGGCTATGCGCAGAAGCAGCCCAAGCAGGAATACAAGCGCGAAGCGTTCGAGCTGTTCGGCCAGCTTCTCGACAGCGTGAAGAACGAAGTCACCAAGACCCTGATGACGGTTCAGGTCCAGTCGGGCTCGCAGCTCGACGAGGCCGCCGAAGCCCTGGAAAGCCGGGCCGAGAACATCATCAACGTGACCTACACCGCACCGACCGAAACCGGCGAGGCGCAAACCACCGTGGATGAAGCCACGCAGCGCCAGCCTGCGCAGTCGGTGGCGGGCGCGGCTCTGCCACGCGTGGGCCGCAACGATCCCTGCCCCTGCGGTTCGGGTCAAAAATACAAGCTCTGCCATGGCAAGCTGACTTGAGTTTCTGCTAGTGTCACGTCAACGCGCCAATTGTCGGCATGCCTTCGCCTGAAGAGCGCCGGCTTTAGGCGCATGACGCGACACTGGGCTGCTTGTTTATTTCATGGACGCTTCGGTCGTCCTCCATTTTTCTTTTTCTGGAGTCGAGTTCATGCCTGTCAATCTGGTTGCCACGCCCGCCGCTGATCTTTACCCCGTGCCCGGCGTGCGCTGGGGCATTGCCGAAGCAGGCATTCGAAAAGTCAACCGCAAGGATCTGGCCGTGCTGCTGCTGGACGAGGGCGCTTCGGTCGGCGGCGTGTTCACGCAGAACCGCTTCTGCGCTGCCCCGGTGCAACTGTGCCGCGAGCATCTGGCCAAAAATGCCGGCCAAGAGGGCATGGGCATCCGCGCCATGCTGATCAACACCGGCAATGCCAACGCCGGCACCGGCCAGGACGGCTTGAACCGCGCCCAGGCTACCTGCGATGCGTTGGCGTCTGCGCTCAATGTGTCGCCCGAGCAGATTCTGCCGTTTTCCACCGGCGTCATCATGGAATCCCTGCCGCATGATCGTATTGCTGCCGGGCTTCCTGCCGCGCTGGCCGACGCCAGGGCCGACAACTGGGCCAATGCCGCCGAAGCCATCATGACGACCGACACGCTGCCCAAGGCGTTTTCCACCCGCGTCAATCTGGGCGGCGCCACGGTCACCATCACCGGCATCAGCAAGGGCGCGGGCATGATCCGGCCCAACATGGCAACCATGCTGGGATTCCTGGCCACCGACGCGAACGTGGCCCCGGCGCTGATGGCCCAGCTGGCCAGGGAACTGGCCGACGCGTCCTTCAATCGCATCACGATCGATGGCGACACCTCGACCAACGACTCCTTCGTCGTCATCGCTACCCACCAGGCCCAACACGCGCCCGTCACGTCGCTGGACAGCTCGGACGGCCAGACGCTGCGCGCCGCCATGCTGGGCATTGCCCAGCAGCTGGCGCAAGCCATCGTGCGCGACGGCGAGGGCGCGACCAAGTTCATGACCATCCGCGTCGAGGGCGGCAAGAGCGGCGAGGAATGCCGTCAGGTGGGTTACGCGATTGCCCACTCGCCGCTGGTGAAAACGGCATTTTTCGCCAGCGACCCCAACCTGGGCCGCATCCTGGCCGCCGTGGGTTACGCCGGCATCGCCGACCTGGACCAGACCAAGATTGACCTGTACCTGGACGACGTGCTGGTGGCCAAGAACGGCGGGCGCCATGTGGACTATGTCGAGGCCGACGGCCAGCGCGTGATGAAGCAAAGCGAGATCACCGTGCGGGTCGTGCTGGGCCGGGGCGAGGCGGCGGACACCGTCTGGACCTGCGACCTGTCGTATGACTACGTCAAGATCAACGCGGACTACCGCAGCTGAATTTTCAGGGCATCAATAGCATGAACGAGCAGTTTGAACGCCTGATCCTTCGCGTCGAGTCCCTGATGGCGCGCATCGAGTCGGTGCTGCCACAGCCCTTGTCGGCGCCCGACTGGAGCGCTTCGGTGGCTTACCGCTACCGCAAGCGCAGCTCTGGCCACGGCGCGCTGGAGCCGGTGCGCCACCTGGGCAGCATGCTGCTGGCGGATCTGAAGGAAATCGACGGCCAGAAGGAAAAGATCCGGCGCAACACCGAGCAGTTCGTGAGCGGCCAGCCGGCCAACAACGTGCTGCTGACCGGCTCGCGCGGCACCGGCAAGTCTTCACTCATCAAGGCCTGCCTGAACGAATACTCGGCCCGAGGCCTGCGGCTGATTGAAGTCGATAAAGCCGATCTGACCGATCTGCCCGACATCGTCGATGTGGTGTTTGGCCGGCCCGAAAAATTCATTGTCTTCTGCGACGACCTGAGTTTTGAGGAAGGCGAGCCGGGCTACAAGGCCCTTAAATCGATTCTGGACGGCTCGATTGCGGCGGCCACGCCCAACGTCCTGATTTACGCCACCAGCAACCGGCGCCACCTGCTGCCCGAGTACATGGCCGAGAATCTGACCTACAGCCGTGGCGAGGACGGCGAGGTCCATCCGGGCGAAGTGGTGGAAGAAAAAATCTCCCTGTCCGAGCGCTTTGGCCTGTGGGTGAGTTTTTACCCCTTCAGTCAGGACGAATATTTAGTTATCGTCGCCCAGTGGCTGGCTTCGTTTGGCGTGAGCGCGCAGGCGATCGAGGCGGCGCGCGGGGCGTCGCTGGTCTGGGCGCTGGAGCGTGGTTCGCGCAGTGGCCGCGTGGCTTACCAGTTTGCGCGCGACTATGCCGGCCAGCATGCAGGAGCCTTGGCGTGACAGCGCCGGTGCTGGTGGCCGACGGCACCGAGCCCCGCGTCGGCGGCTTGAACCGCAAGGTGGTGGAAGTGGCCGTGGGTGTGCTGATCCAGCCCGATGGTCAATTCTTGCTCACCTCGCGCCCGCCGGGCAAGGTGTATGAAGGCTGCTGGGAGTTTCCCGGCGGCAAGCTGGAGCCGGGCGAGAGCGTCGAGCAGGCGCTGCGCCGCGAGCTGCAGGAAGAAATTGGCATCACGGTAGGCGCCGTTCAGCCGTGGCGGGTTGAAATGGTGGACTATCCGCATGCGCTGGTGCGGCTGCACTTTTGCAAGGTGTTCGACTGGACGGGCGAGTTGCAGATGCACGAAGGCCAGCTGTTTGCCTGGCAATCGCTGCCGGTTCAAATTAAACCGGTCCTGCCGGGCACCGTTCCGGTGCTGGACTGGTTCGCGCAGGAGTCCGGGTTCAAGGGCGCCACCTGCACGCCCGACTGATACGCTTACGGCCGGCAGCTCAGGCGACGGCCGAAAATTCCCAGTTCCGGCTGGCCGTGAGGACCGCATTCGGGTAGGGTGCCTTGCCGCGCGAGCCGTTGTAGCGGCCCAGGCCATGGAAATGGTCGCCGCGCTCGCGGTCCAGGTAGTGGCGCAGGATCACGCAGCCAAAGCGCAGGTTGGTCTGCATATGAAACAGCTTGGCCGGGTCGCCATCGCCAAGCACCCGGGTCCAGAAGGGCATGATCTGCATGTAGCCGCGCGCGCCCACCACGCTGACGGCAAACTTGCGGAAATTGCTCTCGACCTGGATCAACCCCATGACCATCGTCACGTCCAGCCCGGCGCGCTTGGCTTCATACCAGACGGTCTGCAGGAACTCCTTGCGGATCTGCCACTCTGGCATTTTCTTCTTGAGCCGGTCACTCATGGCGCCTAGCCAGCGCAGGTAGACCAGCCGGCTCTCGATGTTCTTGAACTCCGGGATCGGCGGCGCTTGGTTGGCGATGGCCGAACTCAGGGCCGTTCGCACCGAATCGACGAGAAACTCTTCAGCCTGCCCGCCGGCGTGCGCCTGCCCTGCAAACAGCAGCGGCGCGCAGCCGGCAGACAACGCAGTCAGGCATTGTCTTCTGGAAAGGCCCTCTGTCACGGGGAAAGAGGCAATGGCTTGTGCGGGCATGGGCATCATGAATGAGTGAATGGAAGTGTGAAGTTCTCAGCGGGCCAGTTTGCCCTTGAGGAAATCGGCCACATCGGCCACGTCGATCTTGCTGGCGGCGCTGTCGCGGCGGTGCTGGTACTCGACCTGGCCTTCTTTCAGGCCCCGGTCGCCGATGGTCACGCGGTGCGGCACGCCGATGAGCTCCCAGTCGGCAAACATCGCGCCGGGGCGCTCGTTGCGGTCGTCCAGCATCACATCCACGCCGGCAGCGAGCAGCTCGCCGTAGAGCTTGTCAGCCGCCGCCTTGACATCGGGGAAGCGGTCCGGGCTGATCGGGCACAGCACCACGGTGAACGGCGCAATCGCGTCTGGCCAGATGATGCCGCGCTCGTCATGGTTCTGTTCAATGGCAGCGGCCGGCAGTCGGGTGATGCCTATGCCGTAGCAGCCCATCTCCAGGAATTGCGGCTTGCCGTTTTCGCCCAGGAAGGTGGCGTTCATCGCTTGGCTGTACTTGGTGCCGAGGTAGAACACATGGCCGACCTCGATGCCGCGCTCGATGGCGAGAAGGCCCTGGCCGTCGGGCGAGGCGTCGCCAGCCACCACGTTGCGCAGGTCGGCGATCAGTTCGGGCTCGGGCAGGTCACGGCCCCAGTTCACGCCGGTGGTGTGGAAATCGATTTCATTCGCACCGCAGACCCAGTCGGCCATGACAGCGACTTCGCGGTCTACGACGAGCTTGACGGGCGAGGTTGTCGGTGCTGCCATGAGCGCATCTGGGGCAACTTCAGGGTTTATTAGTGCCGATTCTTTGAGGTTCAGCGGTCCGAGGTAGCCGGGCTGGCAGCCGAAATGGTTTTCGATCTCGGCCAGCGTGGCAAAGCGGAAAGCGGCCAAGCCCGGCACCTTGCCGACCTTAACCTCGTTCATGTCGTGGTCGCCGCGCAGCAGCAGCAGCCAGACCTGCGTCTTGACGATTTCACCTTTTTCGTTGGTCTCGTCGGTAGCCAGGACCAGGGACTTGACAGTGCTGGCCAGCGGGATGCCGAGCAGCTCGGCAACTTCGGCGCAGGTGGCCTTGCCCGGTGTGGCTGTCTTGGTCATTTCCTGCGAAGGGGCAGGGCGCGCACCGGCAGGCGCCAGCGCTTCGGCTTTTTCCATGTTGGCCGCGTAGTCGCTGCCGGGGCAATAGACGATGGCGTCCTCGCCGGTGGCGGCAATCACCTGGAACTCTTCACTTAAATCGCCGCCGATGGCGCCGCTGTCGGCGGCCACGGCGCGGTAAGTGAGGCCAAAGCGGTCAAAGATGCGGCGGTAGGCCTGCGCCATGTTCTGGTAGCTGATCTTGGCCGACACCTGATCGCGGTCAAAGCTGTAGGCATCCTTCATGATGAACTCGCGCCCGCGCATCAAGCCAAAGCGCGGACGGCGCTCGTCGCGGAACTTGGTCTGGATCTGGTACATGTTCTTGGGCAACTGCTTGTAGCTGCGGATGTCCTGGCGCATCACGTCGGTGATGACTTCCTCGCTGGTGGGCTGGATCACGAAGTCGCGCCCGTGCCGGTCCTTGATGCGCAGCATCTCCGGGCCCATCTTGTCGAAACGGCCGGTTTCCTGCCAGAGTTCGGCCGGCTGGATCACCGGCATGGTCATCTCGATGGCCCCGGCGCGGTTCATTTCCTCGCGCACGATGGCTTCGACCTTGCGGATCACGCGCAGGCCCATGGGCATGTAGTTGTAGATGCCGGCGCCCAGTTTCTTGATCAGGCCGGCGCGCATCATGAGCTGATGGCTGACGATCTCGGCGTCGGCGGGGGCTTCCTTGAGGGTGGAAATAAAGAACTGGGAGGCTTTCATGGGCTATTTTTCTGGGTTTGAACACTGGCATCCGCTGCAGGCTTGGCGGGGGGCGCCTGGGCTGTGCATAATGGGCTCAGTTTAAAAAATTTGAGGTTTGATTATGCTTGACCGGGACGGTTTTCGGCCCAATGTCGGCATCATCTTGCTCAACCAGAGAAGTCAGGTATTTTGGGGCAAGCGCATCCGTACCCACTCATGGCAATTTCCGCAGGGCGGCATTGATCGGGGCGAAAACCCCGAGCAGGCCATGTTCCGCGAGTTGCATGAGGAGGTCGGATTGCACCCCCAGCACGTTGAGGTGCTGGCCCGGACCCGAGACTGGTTGCGCTATGAGGTGCCTGACCGCTTCATCCGCCGCGATGCGCGCGGACATTACAAGGGCCAGAAGCAGATATGGTTCCTGCTTCAACTCGTCGGCCACGACTGGGATCTGAATTTGCGCGCCACTACGCACCCCGAGTTCGACGCCTGGCGCTGGAACGACTACTGGGTGCCGCTGGACGTGGTGGTGGAGTTCAAGCGCGGCGTCTATGAAATGGCGCTGACGGAATTGTCGCGCTTTGTGCCGCGCTCGGAGCTGCGCTTTGATGGCCGCCTGGAGCAACGCAACCGCTACCTGCGCGGCGGCCTGCACCAGCGCGATCTGGTGGTGGCCAGCCCGTCGGGCGCGTCCAATGCCTATCCGCCAGGCCATGCCATCGCCGGCTATGGCGCCCGGCCCTGCGCGCCATTTGAGTTGCCGCCAGGCGCCACTTTCGAGCCCGATCCGCAGACCAGCTTTGGCGCCATTGTGCCGGTGAAAAAACTATGACAGTCAAGCCGCTTGCAGGTATGTTGGCAGGCTTGCTGCTGTGCGTCACCAGTTCAGTCTGGGCGCAACTTGGACAAGATGAGGTTGACTGGCAAGAGTCCGACGCGCCCCCGCCGCCGGCTTTTGATGTCGGCCGGCTGGTGACGTTCGAGGTCTCGCCCAACTCCTCCCTGGTCTATGGCGTCGATCCAGCGTCCATCAGCATTTCAAAAAGCGACGGCGTGGTGCGCTACGTGGTGGTGGCCAGCAGCGCCAGTGGCGCCCGCAACGTGATGTACGAGGCCATTCGCTGCGCCACGGGTGAGTTCAAGACCTATGCCCGCTACTCGCCGGACGGTCGCTGGACGATGATCGACAACCCGCAGTGGCGTTCGCTGTTTGACAACATGCCGTCCAAACACGCCTTGCGCTTTGCCAAGGCAGGCGCCTGCGACAACGCGGCGCCGCCGACATCCGTGGATGCGGTGGTCAGCCGGCTGAAAAATCCCCTTCGCTGACCCAGCGGCTGGGCTGGCCGTTCCCCGGCTGGGCAGCCCGGCTTAGCGGCAGAGGATCAGGTTGGTGCGGTGAACCATCTCGGACTCTCCGGTATAGCCCAACAGTTTTTCAAACTCGGAGGAGGCCTTGCGGCAGATCAGCCGGGCCTCGGCGCTGGCGTAGTTGGCCAGGCCGCGCGCAATCTCGGCGCCATCGGCATCCTTGATGGCAATCACATCGCCGCGTGAGAAATCGCCCTGCACGCCGGTCATGCCAATCGGCAGCAGGCTTTTGCCGCCATCGCGCACCATGGCGGCCGCACCCGCATCGACGCTGACCGAGCCGCGCAGCTGCAGATGATCGGCCATCCACTGCTTGCGTGCCTGCATCTTCTGGGTGGGCGCGATCAGCAGCGTGCCGATCGCCTCGCCACGCGTCAGGCGAATCAGCGCCTGCGGCTCGCGGCCCCAGGCAATCACCGTCGAGGCGCCGGAGCCTGCGGCGCGTTTGGCCGCCAGAATCTTGGTGATCATGCCGCCGCGGCCAATGTTAGAGCCCGCGCCTCCGGCCATCGCTTCGAGCCGGGCGTCGCCGGCCTGCGCTTCATGGATGAAGCGGGCAGCCGGGTCCTTGCGCGGATCGGCGCTGTATAAACCCTTCTGGTCCGTCAGGATGATGAGCGCATCGGCTTCCACCAGATTGGCCACCAGCGCGCCCAGGGTGTCGTTGTCGCCGAACTTGATCTCGTCATTGACGACGGTGTCGTTCTCGTTGATGACCGGCACCACGCCCAGCTGCAGCAGTGTCAAGAGGGTGGAGCGGGCATTTAAATAGCGCTCGCGGTCGGCTAGGTCGCCATGGGTCAGCAGCACCTGCGCGCTGCCGATGCCGTTTTCCCGCAGCTTGGTTTCGTAGACCTGCGCCAGGCCCATCTGGCCCACGGCCGCGGCCGCCTGCAACTCGTGAATGGCCTTGGGACGCACGCTCCAGCCCAGGCGCTTCATGCCCTCGGCAATGGCGCCACTGCTGACCATGATGACTTCGCGCCCGTCCTTGACCAGGGCGGCGAGCTGCTCGCACCACTGGCCGATGGCCTGGGCGTCCAGCCCCCGGCCTTCGTCGGTCACCAGACTGGAGCCGACCTTGACCACAATGCGCCTGGCGTTGCGCAGAACCGGGGAGTCTGATGGAGCTTGCATTTTTTCAGTGTTGGAAGGCATGCACTGCATGGCCTCCATGCGCTGCATGCCGGTTGTTGAGGGCTCGGGGTGCCGCCCCAGGGCGGCTGGCCGTCAGTCGGCGGAGGACGTTTTGGGCTCCGGCGGCAGTTCGATAAAGCGCGGATCCATGACTTCTTCGGGCTGCTCGCTTTTCTGGACTTTTTTCACGTGCTGGTAGATCGTCTTGATGAGCTGCTCGCAGCCTTCGCGCGTCAGGGCCGAGATTTCAAACACCGGGCCCTTGAACTTGAAGCGCTTGACGAAATCCTTGACGATGGCCGCGCGCTTGTCGCCGTCCACCATGTCGAGCTTGTTGAGCACCAGCCAACGCGGCTTTTTATACAGCGCCTCGTCGTATTTTTTCAACTCGTTCACGATGGCCTTGGCCTGCGCGACCGGGTCCACGCCCTCGTCAAACGGCGCCAGGTCCACAATGTGCAGCAGCAAGCGGGTGCGCTGCAGGTGGCGCAAAAAGAGGTGACCCAGGCCCGCGCCTTCAGAGGCGCCTTCGATCAGGCCGGGCAGGTCGGCCAC
This sequence comes from Pseudomonadota bacterium, assembly GCA_030855235.1. Classification (GTDB taxonomy): domain Bacteria; phylum Pseudomonadota; class Gammaproteobacteria; order Burkholderiales; family Burkholderiaceae_C; genus Polaromonas. Next base: position 146,201 of record JALYRU010000001.1, on the reverse strand, counting down.
CACAAAGCTTTGCTCCGGGCCGACGCGCACGACGCCCAGATTCGGGTGCAGCGTGGTGAACGGGTAGTCGGCAATGCGCGGGCGGGCGTTGGAAACGGCCGAGATGAAGGTGGACTTGCCGGCATTGGGCATGCCCAGCAGGCCGACGTCGGCCAGCACCTTCAGTTCGAGTTTCAGGCTTTTGCGGTCGCCGGGCCAGCCGGGCGTCTTGCTGCGCGGGGCGCGGTTGGTCGAGCTTTTAAAGCGCAGGTTGCCAAAGCCGCCATCGCCGCCCTTGGCGATCAGGATCTGCTCGCCTGGCACCAGCAGCTCGAACAGCACCTCGCCGGTTTCGGCGTCGGTCAGAATGGTGCCGACCGGCATTTTCAGGATGATGTCGTCGCCCTTGGCGCCGAACATGTCCGAGCCCATGCCGTGCCCGCCATTGCGCGCCTCGTGACGGCGCGAAAAGCGAAAATCGACCAAGGTATTGAGGTTGATGTCCGCCATGGCGTACACATGGCCGCCGCGTCCGCCGTCCCCCCCGTTCGGACCACCGAATTCTTTGTATTTTTCGTGGCTGAACGAAACGCAGCCGCTCCCGCCATCGCCGGCGGCAATGTCAATATAAGCTTCGTCAACAAATTTCATGATGGAGTAAGGGTAGGAGTTCGAGTCGAACAGGGTAGATGGGGCCAGTGTACAAACAGAAAAGCCCCGGCAGGCCGGGGCTTTTCTGCCATCGACGTGGTCAGCTTACGCTGGGGTCACATTGACGGTGTGCTTGTTCATCGAGCCCTTGACAGCGAAGGATACCGCGCCGTCAACGAGTGCAAACAAGGTGTGGTCTTTGCCGATGCCGACATTGACGCCTGGGTGGAACTTGGTGCCACGCTGGCGCACGATGATGCTGCCTGCGTTGATCACTTCGCCGCCAAACTTCTTGACGCCGAGCATCTTTGGCTTGGAGTCGCGTCCATTTCGCGTAGAGCCGCCGCCTTTTTTCTGTGCCATTTTCCGTTACTCCTGGTACTGAACCTGATTAGCCGACGATGGCGCCGATTTGCAGTTCAGTGAAGTTCTGCCTGTGACCTTGGCGCTTTTGGTAGTGCTTGCGACGGCGCATCTTGAAGATGCGAACCTTGTCGTGCCTGCCGTGAGACAGGACCGTGACAGTCACAGTTGCGCCGGAAACCAAGGGCGTACCAACCTTGAGTGAACTGCCTTCGCCGACAGCCAACACCTGGTCAATAACGATCTCTTGGCCTACGTCCGCAGTGATCTGTTCTACTTTAATTTTTTCTCCAGCAGCAACTTTGTATTGTTTGCCGCCGGTTTTTATGACCGCGTACATGTAAGACCTCTTAAATTGAGTTCTGCGAACGGATTTTCGCAGAGCCCAAGATTCTAGCATCTTGCGCCAAAAATAGCCAGCCGGCCCGATTTGCCGATTGTTTCGGCCAATGCATGCGGGCAACACCTGAAAGCCGGACGGCTGGCAGGCTTCCTATAATCTGCGCAAACTTAACCTCGGGATTCCCTTTGTCTGCCAACTCTTCAAGCACTGCCGCTGCCCTTGCCCTGATTGCCGAAGACATGGGCGAAATGGACGCGCTCATTCACCGTCGCCTGCAATCCGAAGTGGTGCTGGTCAGCCAGGTGTCGCAGTACATCATTGCCGCCGGCGGCAAGCGCCTGCGGCCTGCGCTGCTGCTGCTGATGTGCGGCGCCCTGGGCTACCGGGGCGAGCAGCGCTACAACCTGGCCGCCGTGGTGGAGTTCATTCACACCGCCACCTTGCTGCATGACGACGTGGTCGATGAATCGACGCTGCGCCGCGGCCGCGCCACGGCCAACGAGAGCTTTGGCAACCCGGCCAGCGTGCTGGTGGGCGATTTCCTGCATTCCCGGGCTTTTCAGATGATGGTCGATGCCGGTGACATGCGCATCATGCAGATCATGTCCGAGGCCACCAATGTGATCGCCGAGGGCGAAGTGCAGCAGCTCATGAACACGCACGACGCCTCGCTCGATGAGGCCGGCTACCTGCGGGTGATCCGCTCCAAGACGGCCAAGCTGTTCGAGGCCAGCGCCCGTCTGGCGGCCGTGCTGGCCCAGTCTTCACCGGCCATCGAGCAAAGCTGCGCGGCGTACGGTCAGGCGCTGGGCACGGCCTTTCAGGTGATTGATGACGTGCTCGACTACGACGGAGACGTGTCCGAAATGGGCAAGAACCTGGGCGACGACCTGCGCGAAGGCAAGGTGACCTTGCCGCTGATCATTGCGATGCAGCGCGGCACCGAGGCCGAGCGCGCCACCATCCGCGAGGCCATTGAAACCGGCGGGACGGAAAAGATGGTGGAAATCATTGCCATGGTGCAGCACACGGGCGCCTTGCAGGCCACCCGGGACGCCGCCGCCGCAGAAGCGCAGCGTGCGCTGGAGGTCTTGCAAAACCTACCGCAAAACGCTTACAGTCATGCTCTGGAGCAACTGGCCTCGCAATTGCTGGCGCGGCGTTCGTGATGCCTGGGGTTCCCATCGGGGTGTAGCTTAGTCTGGTAAAGCGCTACGTTCGGGACGTAGAGACCGGAGGTTCGAATCCTCTCACCCCGACCAGGACTGTTGAAAAAGCCGCTGACGGCATGCCCTCAGCGGCTTTTTCGTGGGAGCGCCAGCGGCTCAGCGCGCCAGCTGGTTGAGCTGGATGATGGGCAGCAGCACGGCCAGCACGATCAGCATCACCACCAGGCCCATGACGACGATGAGCAGCGGCTCCAGCAGCGTGGCCAGTTGCAGGGCGCGGCGCTGCACCTCGGTGCCGAGCTGGCGCGCAGCGCGGTCCAGCATGACGGGCAGCTGGCCGGTCTGCTCGCCTAGGCGGGCAAACATGCTGAGCAATCCCGGAAAACGCTTTTTGTGCGCCAGGGCCGAGGCCAGCGGCGTGCCTTCGCGCACCAGCACCAGCGCGTCGAGCGCGTCGGTGCGCATCGCCCGGTTGGACAGGGTGTCGGCGGCGGCCTGCAGGGCGCGCAGGATGGGCACGCCCGCGCCGGCCAGCATCGCCAGGGTGCCGGCAAAGCGGGCGGCGTTGTAGCCGCGTGAAATCTTGCCCAGAATGGGCAGCTTCAGCCAGGCGGCATCGAATTTTTCCTGAAACGAAGTGCTGCGCCAGGCCAGGCGGAATGCCCCCGCCAGGGCGATCAGCGCCAGCAGCATCAGCCAGCCCTGGTTGCGCACAAAACTGGCCAGCGCCAGCATGATGACGGTGAGCGTCGGCAGGGCGCGCTTGCTGCCGGCAAACACCTCGGCCACCTGCGGCACCACGTAGCCGAGCAGGAACAGCACGATGACAATGGCCACCAGCGAGACGATGGCCGGGTAGAGGGCCGCGCCCACCAGCTTGGCCTTGAGTTCCTGGCTCTGCTCCAGGTCGTCGGCCAGGCGCTCGAGCACCATGCCCAGATTGCCGCTGTGCTCGCCGGCGCCCACCACGGCGCAGTAAGTGGCCGAGAATTCACGCGGATGTAGCGCCAGCGCGGTGGCAAAAGCGGCGCCGCCGTTGACCTCGGCGCGCAGATTGGCCACCAGATGGCGCTGGGCCTGGTTGTCGGACTCCTCGGACAGGGCGGTGAGCGCGCGCTCCAGCGGCAGGCCCGAAGTCACCAGCCCGGCAATCTGGCGCGTCCAGATGGCCAGTGCCGTGGCATTGAAGACGCGCTGGCTCCAGAGCGTGGCATTCCAGCCGGTGGCGCCGGCGGCCGACGTTCCGCTGGAACTGGCGCCCACCGGCTGTACGGCCAGCGGCACCAGCGCCTGCGCCCGCAGCATGCCGCGTGCGGCACGGGCGGTGTCGGCCTCGATGATGCCCTTGCGCGTGGCACCCTCGGCGGTCAGGGCTTCGAATGAATAGGCGGGCATGTGCTCAATCGCGGGTGACGCGCACCAGTTCTTCGCGCGTGGTGATGCCGCTTTGCACCAGCCGCTCGCCGTCGTCGCGCATCAGGGTCATGCCATTTTTGAGCGCGGCTTCGCGCAGCTCGGCTTCCGGGGCTTGGTGGTGGATCTGCGCCCGGATGGCGTCGTCGGTGGCCAGCAGCTCGAACACGCCGGTGCGACCCTGGTAGCCGGTCTGGCCGCAGCTCGGGCAGCCGGGGCCGTGGCAATGCACGCAGACCTTGCGCACCAGGCGCTGGGCGAGCACGCCCAGCAGCGAGGAGCTGAGCAAAAACGGCTCGATGCCCATGTCGGTCAGGCGCGTGACGGCGCTGGCCGCGTCGTTGGTGTGCAGCGTGGCCAGCACCAGGTGGCCGGTCAGGGACGCCTGGATGGCGATCTGCGCGGTCTCGAAGTCGCGGATCTCGCCGATCATGATCACGTCCGGGTCCTGGCGCAGGATGGCGCGCAGCGCCTTGGCAAAGTCCAGGTCGATCTTGGCATTGACCTGGGTCTGGCCGACGCCGGGCAGTTCATATTCAATCGGGTCTTCCACCGTCATGATGTTCTGGCGCCGGGTGTCCAGCCGCTCCATGGCGGCGTAGAGCGTGGTGGTCTTGCCCGAACCGGTCGGGCCGGTCACCAGGATGATGCCGTGCGGCTGGGCCACCAGGTGCTCAAAGCGCGAGAGCACCGTTCCCTGCATGCCGACGGCCTCCAGATTGAGCCGCTCGCCGCTCTTGTCCAGCAGGCGCAGCACGGCGCGCTCGCCGTGGGCGCTGGGCAGCGTGGAGACGCGCACATCCACCGCGCGGGTGCCGATGCGCAGTGAAATGCGCCCGTCCTGCGGCAGGCGCTTTTCGGCAATGTCCAGGTCGGCCATGATTTTCAGCCGCGAAATCAGCGCGGCGTGCAGCGCGCGGTTGGGCTGCACCACGTTGCGCAGTGAGCCGTCCACCCGAAAGCGCACGCTCGAATGGCGCTCGTAGGGTTCGATGTGGATGTCGCTGGCGCCGTCGCGCGCGGCCTGCGTCAGGAGCGCGTTGAGCATGCGGATGATGGGCGCGTCGTCCGAGGTTTCCAATAAATCTTCGATGGCCGGCAGCGCCTGCATCATGCGCGACAGGTCGATGTCGCTCTCGACCTCGCTGATGACGGTGGCCGCGCTGGACTCGCTTTGCGCGTAGGCGGCGCTGATGCGCTGCTGCAGCAGCTCGGGCGCTTCCACGTTGACATGGTGCACCTCGAACTTGCGCATCACCTCGCTCACGCCGCTAGCCGCGCCGGGCGTGCCCAGGCTGTGCAGCCACAGGGTGAGCTCGCCGCCGAAGTCTTCGAGCAGCAGCAGCTGGCTGCGCGCAAACGCATAGGGCAGGGGGTACTGGGCGGCTTGCATGGCTTACCTTCCGAGCGGGGGCTGCACCGGCTGGGGCATGACGGCCGGCTGACCGAGCGGCCCGCCGGGAACCATCGTGGGCAGCACCGGCGACTCATTGACCGGAATCAGGCCGCTGTTGACCGGCTGCGTCTGCTGCTGGTGGGTGCGCATCATGTCGTAGCGGTCCATCGACAGGGCGTTGGTGGCCGCGCCGTCGCGCACCACCACCGGGCGCAGAAACACCATCAGGTTGGTTTTCTTGCGGCTGCGGCTCTCGGACTTGAACAGGTTGCCCAGCAAGGGCACATCGCCCAGTCCCGGCACCTGCTCCTTGTTGCCGGCGTACTCGTCCTGCAGCAGCCCGCCCAGCACAATGATGGCACCGTCCTCGACCAGCACGTTGGACTCGATGGCGCGCTTGTTGGTGATCAGGCCCGTGGCCGAGTTGACCGAACCGGGCTGCACGCTGGAGACTTCCTGAAAGATCGCCATCTTGACGGTGCCGTTTTCGCTGATCTGCGGCTTCACGCGCAGGGTCAGGCCGACGTCCTTGCGCTCGATGGTCTGGAACGGGTTGACGCTGCCGTTGCTCGTGCCGGTGTTGGTGAACTGGCCGGTCACAAAAGGAACGTTCTGGCCGATGACGATTTTTGCCTCTTCGTTGTCCAGCGTCAGCAGGTTCGGGGTGGACAAAATGTTGCCAGCGCCCGAGGTCTGCAGAAAGTTGGCCAGAAAGCCCAGGAAATACACCCCGTTGCTGCGCGGTGCCAGGCCCACATTCATGCCCGTTCCCGGGGTGATGGGGGTGCCGCTGGCGGCGGCGATGGCGCTCTGGATGATGTTTTTGCCGCCGGTGCCGAAGTTGGTGCCCAGCAGCCCGATCAGGCTGTCGCCCTTGCCGCCGATCGGGCCTTGCCACTGGATGCCGAACTCGGCCGCCTTGTCCATGTTGACTTCGGCAATCAGGCTTTCCACGTAGACCTGGGCGCGCCGCGCGTCGAGCTTTTCGATGACGGCGCGCAACTGGCGGTACTGCGGCTCGGAGGCGGTGATGATGAGGGAGTTGGTGGACGGGTCGGCCTGGATCTGCCCACCGGTCGAGGGGCCGGCGCTGGGCGTGATGGGCGCCGTCGCCGCGTTGCTCTGGCCCATGCCGCCCCCCATGCCGGTGGCGGTCGAGGCGCCTGCACCGGTCGGTGACGCGCCGGTGTTGAACGACGCAGCCTGAGGGGTCGCGCCGCCGCCGGGCGTTCCGGTCATGGCCGCGCGCAGGACAGTGGCCAGATTGGTCGCGTCGGCGTTTTTCAGGTACACCACATAGATGTTGCCGGCGTCCCCGTTGGGGCCGTTGAGCGTGGGGGTGTCGAGGTTTCTGACCAGCGACTTGACCAGTTCGAGCCGGGCGCCGTTGGCCGCGCGCACGATCAGCGAGTTGCTGCGCGGCTCGGCGATGACGGTGGTTCGGTAGCTCGCTTCGGCCGTCGCCGCCACGCCGCTGGCGCTGCTCTCCAGCAGTCTGGTGATCAGCGGCGCCACGTCGGTCACCGAGGCGTAGCGCACCGGAATCAGTTCGACATCGGTGGCGTTGGCCACGTCGAGCGCGGCAATGATGCGGCCCAGGCGCTTGAGGTTGTCGGCGTAGTCGGTGATGACCAGCGAGTTGTTGCCGGGGTTGACGTTGATGGTGTTGTTCGGGCTGATGAGCGGGCGCAGGATCGGCAGCAGGTTGTTGGCGTTCTCGAAATTGAGCCGGAAGATGGTGGTGGCGATCTGCCCGCCCGTCACCGGCGTGTCGGTCGAGACGGAGCCGCCCTGCAGCTTGGCATCGGCTTCGGGCACGATCTTGTCCAGGCCGGCGGCGCTGACGACGGTGAACCCCTGCAGGCGCAGGATGGCCAGAAACTGGTTGTAGGCCACGGCCGGGCTGACCGGGCGCTCGGTGGTCAGGGTGATCGTGCCCTTGACGCGCGGATCGACCACCACGTTGCGCCCGGTCAGCAGTGCCATGGTGCGGGCCACGGCGTCGATGTTGGCATCGACAAAGTTCAGGGTGATGGCTTCGCCGCGCCTGATTTCAGGCGCTGGCGTAGCCGCTGACGCGGGGGCAGGTGCTTGCATCTGCGGTTGCGGTTGCGGCTGCTGTTGCTGTTGCTGTTGCTGTTGCTGTTGCTGTTGCTGTTGCTGTTGCTGTTGGGGCTGGGGCTGGGGCTGGGGCTGAAATTGCGGCTGGGATTGGGGTTGAGGCTGACGCTGGAACTGCGGCTGGGACTGCGCCTGCAGGCTGGAGGAAAAAAGGCCTGTGGCGCAGACGATGAGGGCGCTGCTGGCGATCGAAGAAAGCTCGGCCAATGGACGGGAGCGGGAGATCGGGAGTGACATGCGAAATTAACCCACTTTGATGATGGCGCGCGCGCCGTTGCGCCGCCCAATGATGTTCAGAAGATTCGACAGCGCCTCGACGCTCTCGGGCGCGGCGCTGGCCGCGCCATCGAAGTGCAGGCGCTGCCCGGCCCACTGGCCCTGGCCGCTCAGCTGCAGGCTGCCTTCCAGGGTGTCGAGGGCCAGCGTGGAGGTGGCGCCGCCCTGCAGCGTGAGGCGGTAGCTGCCCATGGGCTGCAGGGTGGACAGGCGCGATGAAATTTGCGTGGCATCAATTTGCAGCCGGCCCGCCAGGCTCAGCCGGCCTTGCTGCCATTGCAGGGAAAAGCCCTGGGTGGAGGCGGCCAGCTGGCCCTGCGCCTGCACCGTGTTCCAGGGCGTTCCCAGGCCGGCCAGCAAGCTGGCGGGCCACTGGGACTGGCCGTCGGACAGCGCCAGATGCACGCCGCCCCAGCCGGCAGGCGTGGCCCGCAGCGTCAGCGGCTGGCGGATGCAGCAGGGGGCATTGAGTTCCAGTCGTGCGCCGTTCCAGGCCGGGCGCAGGCGCCAGGCCAGCGCACCGGGCAGGGCCATGGCGTTGCGGCTGCCGCTGCCGCCGGAGAGCACCAGCTGCGCCGAACCCTGCCAGATGCTGCCCTGGGGCGCCAGCAGCATGATGCGCTCGCCGCTGGCTTGCTGCACCAGCGTGGCCAGCCAGCGGGCCGGTGCAAACAGCACGCTGGCCAGCACCAGCCCGGCGAGCGTGCCCGCCAGCGCCCAGCGCCAGGGGGAGGTGGCAGCGCCTGAGACCGGAAATCGCATTTGCTGCATGGTGTCAGCGCGGGGGCAAACCCATCATCACCGTGCCGCTCCAGCTCACGCCACCAGGCGCTGCAGCGCGTACCAGCCGGGCCTCCAGCGGGACCGAGCGGGCATTGAGGCGGGCCTGGATCAGCCAGTCGGCCAGGGCGTCGGGGGAGGCGTCCTTGAGGGTGACGCTGGCGCGATCGCCCACCATGCTCAGCTGGGCCGTGGTGCCCAGGGTCTGCTGCGTGGTGGCGGTGAGCGCCCGGGCGGCAGCGTCAAAATCGAGCGGGGGCTGCTTTTGCAGCGTCTGGACCTGCGCCTGGGCGACCCGCATCTGCTGGAGCTGGGCCTCCAGAACCCGGGCCTGGGCATCGGCGGTGCGCAAGGTGGCGATGGCCGGCTTCAGGCTGAACTGCCAGGCCAGCAGACCGAGCACCAGCACTGCGGCCAGCCGCACCAGGTTCTGGTCTCTGGGCGAGAGTTGGCGCCAGCGCGCCCGCAGCGGCTGCAATGCAGTGGCCAGGCTCATGGAAGTCGCTCCTCTTTCAGGACCAGGCTGTCGCCCTCGATCCGGGTGCTGTAGCCCTGGGCCTGCAGCCGGGTGGCAACGCTGGCCAGCCCGGCGCCAGAGGGCTCAAGCCCTTTGAGGCGCAACTCCCCGGCCACGAACTCGATGCCGGCGGGCGGGCGCATGTCCGGCGCAGCTGCCTGAAATTGTCCCAGCATGGTTTCCAGGTCGGCCACGGAAGCGGCGCCATTGCGGCGCTGCAGGTCGGCCAGCGCGCGGGCCATCTGCAGCGGTGCGTCGACCACCACCCGCACCTCGGGAAAGGTGGTCAGCAAGATGCCGCGAATGGCGCTGCGCTGGGCAGCCAGTGCCGATTCCTGCTTCCAGGCCCAGGCCTGCAAGCCTGCCACATTGATGACCACCAGGGTCACGGCAGCCCAGCGCGCGGCGCGCCAGCGCGGTGCCCGCAGCAGGGCCGACACCATGGAGGACAGCTGCTTGCGGGTGCGGGTGCGGCGGGTGTAGAGCAGGTCGAACTGCGCCAGGTCCCAGCCGGACTGGGCCGCTGCGAGCCAGCGTTCGGGCGCGGTTTGCAGCGTGACGGGACGCTTAAAATGGCTTTCTGCCAGCGCGGCCACGCTGGGCTCGGCCAGCAGTTCGGCCTCTTGCGGCCAGGCGAGCAGGGCGGCGGTGGCCGTTGACAGCGGCAGCACGGTCACGCCACCCGGGCCGGTCAGCAGCAGCTGGGCATTGTCGGGGCTGCCGGTGGCCTGGAGCGAGGCATGGGCGGGCGCGTCTGCGGCAGGCGGGGCCAGCTCCGGCACGATGCGGGCGGCCGGGCGGTCGGCCTGCTCCAGCGCAGCGAGCCAGGCGTACAGCCAGACCCGCTCGCAGGCAGCCACCCAGACAGGTTGCTGGGCGCGCGCTTGCGGCGCCATGGCGAAATGCAACTGGGCCGTGTCATCGAGCAGGTGGTCTTCGAGCAGGCCGTCGAGCACGGCCCGCAGCCGGGCGGTGCTGCCCTTGAGGGCGCCCTGGGGCAGTTCGACCCGGTGCCACGACAGCCGCGAAGCCGGCACTACGGCCACCACTTCCAGGCCGGCAGGGGCTGGCAACAGCGCCAGCGTGGCCTGGACATGGCGCTGGACGGTGCGGCCATCATCGGTCAGAACGCCCTCGCAGAGCGTAGCCGCTGCAGGGAGCGCCCGGGGGAGGGTAATGATCAGACTGGTCATAGGTGGCTTGGGCTCGTCATTGTAGGGGGCTGCTCTGGCGCCCCTGGGTACCCCGCTCACGCCACAGGGTTTTGACGTTGAGTCCGTCGCGCTGCACCACGGAGCGCTCCTCCACCACCGACTGCACCAGCCGAAGCCGTCCCTGGACCTCGAAAAAACGCGAATTCACGCTGTGCTGCGCTTCGTTCAGGGGAGTCGCGGTCTGGCCGATCAGGGCCGCCGCATCGGCCAGGGTGCGAAAGTGAGTACTCTGGCGCGTGCTCACCAGCCGCTGGGCCAGGGCCATGTCCAGCGCAGGAATGCAGGCATAGAGCACGGTGGCGCTGGCCGTGTTGAGATTGACCGGTGTGCGCACCGGCAGCAGCGTGATGTAGGGGCGCAGCAGTTCCAGGCTGCGCGGCGACAGGCCCAGCCAGACCAGCTGGTCCAGCCGTTGCGGCAGCAGCGGCGCCTGCGGCGCTGCGGCATTGTCGGGACTGGTGTTCAGGGCCAGGCGCAGATTTTCCGCCAGCGCGGCGGGTTCGCCGGCGGGCAGGCCGAGGATGTCAAACAGTTTGGCAAAGGCCTGCAGCGAGGGCTCGGAAATCTTGTTGCCCTCGACCAGACTGAACACGTTCAGGCGAGCCTGCAAGTCACTGATCTGGCCCGACAGGAAGGCTTGCGAGGCGCTGTCGTCATCGCTCAATGCCGTGGTCTTGTCGGCGGCCAGAAAGGTGGACAGCCGGGCCTCTTCCAGCGGCACGGCCCAGGGTTCGCCCAGGTGATCGGCCCCGCCCGTGCGGGCATCTTCGCGCAGGATCAGGCGCGCCCAGTCGAGCGCGCCGCTCAGCACCCACAGCGATTGCACCCGCGCCCGCTCGGCCGTTTCCACCTCCACGCTGCGCCACTGCTGCCACAAGGCCCCGGCCGCCAGACTGGCCACCAGCGCCACGGTCAGCATCGCCATCAGCAGCGCCGCGCCGGCTTGCCGGGCATGCCTGTGAACCAGCGCCGCACCGGGCTGCCCTGAAGACGGCCCGCTTGTTTGCAGCGCAGCGCAGTGGCCAGCGTGGGGGCGGTGCCTCATGATTTCCCCCCGTCCAGAGCCGGCTGCACCCAGTCCACGATGAGGTTGCCGCTGATGGCCTGGCCTGGCGGCAAGGTCAGCACCAGCCGAACCCCGTCGGGCAGCGTCAGGTCGGCTGCCGCCCCGGCTGCAGCGCTGCCTGCAGCCGGCGTGGCGTTGTCGCTGGACAGGGGGTTGCTCCAGGCATTGCCACGGAAATAAAAAATCTGCCACTGCTCAAGCGCTGCGATGCGCACTTCGTATTTCTTTTCTTCATCGCCGGGGTTTTGCGCCCACTGGGCGGCGCGCTCCCAGGTGGCCTGCAACTCGCCCCGGGTGAATTGCGGGGGCGATTGCCAGCGCAGCCATTGGTCGGCGCCGTTGATGTTGCGACGCGCCCAGGCCACGACCAGCAGGCCGGCGCCGGGCGCGGCGCTGCTGCGCCGGATGATGCGCAGGCCGCGCCCGTCCCAGTCCAGCGTCTGGGTCTGGGGCAGCGCCAGCAGCGCGTCCAGGTCAGCGCTCCACTGCCCCAGGCCGGCCTGCAGGGTGAGCACGGCATCGGCACGCTGCTGTGTCTGCGTCTGCGCGCGCACCATGCCGTCCAGGCCGCGCCAGCTCAGGCCCGCCATCAAGGCCATGGCGGCAATGGCCACCAGCAACTCGATCAGGGTAAAGCCCCGGGGTCGGCCCGCAAAGGGCGCGCGTCCGCCAAGCGTTGCCCGCCTGGGCGGGGCGCAACGATGCACATCTGCCAATGTGGCAACGACGCCGTGCGGCGCCGGGTTGCCCCCGGCAAGTTCGGCCTCTTTTTCTGGCGCAAGAGGATGCGAGTCAACAAGCGTCAGGCTCATGGTCAATAGCGCCCCACCACCGTGGAAAGGTTCAGCAGCCGTGCCGGCCCATCAAGCACCTGAGCTTCGACGCGCAAAAAATTCGGATTCGGCGTGGCCTGCACCGACAGCCTGACGCTCAGGCTGCGCCCGGCCTGTTCACAGGCCGTCGTGTTGTCGCCCACTGCCGGCATTTGCCGCGACAGGCGGACATTGATCAGCGTGTTTTCAGCGCATAGGTGGGCCAGCAACAGGTCGGACTGGCGCTCGGCGTTGCGTGTCAGGGCGGCCGTGGCCCGCACCCCGGCGGCCAGGGCCAGCGCCACGATGCCGAGCGCGACCAGCACTTCCACGAGGGTGAAACCGCGCTGCCGCCCAGACTTGCTGCCTGTTGCCGGGCGCAGCGCTGAGGGTTCAGGCGCGGTGCCCCCGGAGGGACGCCGCCCGCTGGTGCCATGCAGTCTCATGGCGTTGCGGACAGGCCAGAGCCATCTGTGAGAACGGAGAAAGGGCGTACGCCATCGGTTGCGACGCTCAAGCTGCGCGTTGGCTCCGAAATGGACACCAGGCGGATCTGCTGCGGTCCGATCACGGGTTCCGGCCCGAGCAGGACCGCTCCAGCGCTGGCTGCCTGCACGTCATCGCTCAGCCAGCGGGAGGGAAGCGTGGCGGGGTCCGTCAGACCTTCGAATGAGAAACCCGTGGCTGTGGGCCGCCAGCGCACCGGGTTGGCCGTCATGCGCGACTGGGCCCGCGCGGACTCCAGCAACACCGCCAGCCGCTGTGCCTCGCGCTCCAGCGCGGTCGCAGAACTGGAGCGCAGGGACAGCGAGACACCGGCGGTCGCGATCGCCATGATGGTGATGACGATCAGCAACTCCAGCAAGGTAAAGCCGCTGGCGCGCCTTCGCTGGGCAGGTAGGAGGGCGATGTCTTCAGTCCCAGCTGCCAATGTCTGCATTTTTGCCTTCGCCGCCGGCCTGTCCGTCGGCGCCAAAAGACATCACGTCGATTTCGCCCTTGATGCCGGGATTGAGGTACTGGTAGGGACGGCCCCAGGGATCGTTGGGCAGCTTGTCCAGGTAGGATTTCCAGTTGCCGGGCACCGGGCCGGTGCCCGGCTTGACCAGCAGGGCCTGCAGGCCCTGCTCGGCCGTGGGGTAGCGCTGGTTGTCCAGCCTGTAGAGCTTGAGGGCCTGCATCAGGTTGTTGACGTCCGTCTTGGCGGCAGTGGCGCGCGCATCGTCGGCGCGGTCCAGCACGTTGGGCACGATCAGCGCGGCCAGCACGCCGATGATCACCAGCACCACCATCAACTCGATCAAAGTAAAACCGGCTGACAGGCGATGCCGGGCAGACGTGAGGAAGGAAATTCGTGTGTTCATGGTCGTTTCAATGATAATCCTGCCATGCAGACAGATGCCTATCGCCTATGGTCGTCCAGGATTGTGACATTCGTGGTTGCCGCCCTGGCTGCTGCCAGTGCCGCCTATTGGGGACTCAAGGCGTGGGGTCCGTCCGGGCCGGCAACCGCCTCAACGCTGGCCGTGGCCTGGGCGCAACCTGTCGGACCGAAGGCGCTCGCCCTTGCACTGGGCGGCGGGCTGGCGGCTCCGGTGGCATCAAGCAACGCCACGCCTCCTGCAGTCAGCCGCTATGCTTTGGTGGGCGTCGTGGCCGCGCGCTCGCGCGGTGGCGCGGCCCTGATTTCCATTGATGGGCAAGAGGCCAAGCCGGTTCGCGTGGGCTCCCCGGTGGATGCGCACCTGGTGCTGCAGTCGGTGATGGGGCGCCGTGCCGTATTGTCTTCCGAGGCGAATTCGGCGGCCATAATAACACTGGAATTGCCGCCACTGAGCAATTGATGCCATGCAAGGAAAACCATTAAAACATCATCATTCATCTGCAAGGCTGCCAGAAGCCGAGGCTTGAATTCTTCATTCAAGCAAGCATGAGGGTGAATTTCCGGGCGTTTTCTGCCTGATTCCGATGCAAAATGCATCACCAAATGTTTCCTGATTTACACCCTGTGATCAATAGGCGATGATGCCTTTTTTGAGTTAACTGCTGAAAACCATGGCCGCTACCGACATTGCCAACAATCCTGTGCCTTCCGTGGCGCTTCCTGGTCTGGGCCGTGCACTGGTATTTGCCGGCAAGCTCGCTCAGAAAGCGGCCGAGGATATTTTTCGCAAAGCCCAGACAGGGCGCACCAGTTTCATTGCCGAGTTGACCGGCTCCGGTGCCGTGTCTGCGTCCGATCTGGCGCACATCATGTCCACCTCGTTTGCAGCGCCCTTGCTGGATCTCAATGCGATTGATGCTCTGCGCCTGCCCAAGGGCCTGCTTGATTCAAAGATTTGCCTGGCTTACCGGATTGTGGTGCTGAGCAAGCGCAACAACCGCCTGGTGGTGGCCACAGCTGATCCGTCGGATCAGGAGGCTGCGGAAAAAATCAAGTTTTCCACCCAGTTGGGCGTGGACTGGGTGATTGCCGAATACGACAAGCTTTCCAAGCTGGTGGAGGTTTCGAACACCACGGCAGCCGAAGCCATGGAAAACCTCATTGGTGACGACTTTGAGTTTGATGAGGACGCCGCCGAGTCGAGCACCGCCGAAGAAGCCGAGACGGGCACTTCCGATGTCGAGGACGCGCCAGTTGTCAAATTCCTGCAGAAAATGCTGATCGATGCTTTCAACATGCGGGCATCCGATTTGCACTTCGAGCCGTTCGAGCACACTTACCGTGTGCGCTTTCGGGTGGACGGCGAATTGCGGGAAATTGCTTCGCCTCCCGTAAGCATCCGGGAAAAGCTGGCAGCGCGCATCAAGGTGATCTCCAAGCTCGATATTTCCGAAAAGCGCGTGCCGCAGGACGGCAAGATGAAGCTCAAGATCGGCCCCGACCGGGTGATCGACTTTCGGGTCAGCACCTTGCCTACCATGTTCGGTGAAAAAATCGTGATCCGTATTCTCGATCCGAGCAGCGCCAAGCTGGGCATTGATGCCCTGGGTTACGAGCCGGCCGAGAAAGAGCGCCTGCTGGCAGCCATTGGGCGCCCCTACGGCATGGTGCTGGTGACTGGGCCGACCGGTTCGGGCAAGACGGTCTCGCTCTATACCTGCCTGAATATTTTGAACACGGCCGGCGTCAATATCGCCACAGCGGAAGATCCGGCCGAAATCACCTTGCCCGGCGTCAACCAGGTCAGCATGAATGACAAGGCCGGCATGACTTTCTCGGTCGCGCTCAAGGCTTTCCTGCGCCAGGATCCGGACATCATCATGGTCGGTGAAATCCGCGACATTGAGACGGCCGATATTGCCATCAAGGCCGCCCAGACGGGTCACCTGGTGCTGTCCACGCTGCACACCAACGATGCGCCGACGACGCTGACGCGCATGCGCAACATGGGCATTGCACCCTTCAATATCGCCTCCAGCGTGATTCTGATCACGGCCCAGCGGCTGGCGCGCCGGCTCTGTCCGCTGTGCAAGGCGCCAGCCGATATTCCGCGTGAAACCCTGATGGATGCCGGCTTCAACGAGGAGGAGGTTGACGGCTCCTGGACGCCCTACCGCCCAGTC
Source organism: Pseudomonadota bacterium (assembly GCA_030855235.1). Classification (GTDB taxonomy): domain Bacteria; phylum Pseudomonadota; class Gammaproteobacteria; order Burkholderiales; family Burkholderiaceae_C; genus Polaromonas. Next base: position 130,534 of record JALYRU010000001.1, on the reverse strand, counting down.
GGCTGCGCCAAATGCACCAACGGCTACAAGGGGCGTGTTGGCATCTACCAGGTCATGCCGATTTCCGATGAGATTCAGCGAATCGTCCTGCGCGATGGCAGTGCCATGGAAATTGCGTCTCAGGCAGAAGCCGAAGGGGTCAGAAGCCTGCGTCAGTCCGGCTTGTATAAAGTTAAACTTGGTATGACTTCGCTGGAAGAGGTTCTGGGTTGCACCAATGTCTGAGGCCACGGTTTTGGCAACTCGCAATAGTAGCGCATCACTGTCGTAACGAAACGCTTTGAAAAAATTCATCCACAGTAAGGCATTATGGCGACAGCAGCATCCAAAGACATCAAGGAATTAGTTTTCGAATGGGAAGGCAAAGACCGGGCCGGCAAACAGGTCCGGGGTGAACTCCGTGCTGCTGGCGAAGCCCAAGTCCAGGTTGCTTTGCGCCGGCAGGGAGTGATGGCCACCAAGATCAAAAAACGCAGGATGCGTTCCGGCAAGGCGATCAAGCCAAGGGACATTGCCATCTTTACCCGCCAGCTTGCCACCATGATGAAAGCCGGCGTGCCGCTGCTGCAGGCCTTTGACATCGTGGGTCGCGGCAATCCCAATGTCAGCGTCACCAAGCTTCTTAATGATGTGCGCACCGATGTGGAAACTGGCACCTCCCTGAGTTCGGCTTTCCGAAAATATCCAATGTATTTCAATGCCCTCTATTGCAATTTGGTTGAAGCAGGGGAGCAAGCCGGTATTTTGGAAGCTTTGCTGGACCGTTTGGCGGTCTATATGGAGAAAACCGAAGCCATCAAATCCAAGATCAAATCGGCTCTGATGTATCCCATCTCGGTGCTAGTGGTGGCTTTTGTTGTGGTCGCAGTGATCATGATCTTCGTCATTCCATCGTTTAAAGAAGTGTTCACTTCTTTTGGCGCTGATCTGCCGGCGCCAACCCTAATTGTCATGGGGGCCAGTGAAATCTTCGTGGCTTACTGGTGGCTAATTTTTGGTGGTATTGGTGGCGGTGTGTATTTTTTCCTGCAGTCATGGAAGCGCAGCGTGAAAATGCAAAATGTGATGGATCGGATTCTGCTGAAAGTTCCCATATTTGGCGCATTGGTTGAAAAATCTTGCATTGCTCGCTGGACCCGTACCCTTGCCACCATGTTCGCGGCCGGCGTGCCATTGGTGGATGCCCTCGACTCCGTCGGAGGTGCTTCGGGCAATTCTCTGTATGCCGATGCCACCGAAAAAATCCAACTGGAAGTGTCGACGGGCACCAGTCTGACGGCGGCGATGACCAATGCCAACTTGTTTCCCAGCATGGTGCTGCAGATGTGTGCCATCGGCGAAGAGTCCGGCTCGGTTGATCACATGCTGGGCAAAGCAGCCGACTTCTATGAGGCCGAGGTTGATGAAATGGTAGCGGGTCTGTCCAGCCTGATGGAACCCATCATCATTGTGATTCTGGGCTCCGTGATTGGCGGTATCGTGGTCGCTATGTACCTGCCCATCTTCAAAATGGGGCAGATAGTCTGATGGAGTTCATGTAGGGACTCAATCTACATTGCAGTGAGTCAACATAGATTGCACTAAATTTGCAGTAAATTGTAATTCAATCACAATTTTGCAGTAAGCCTGATAGACTTCAACTCACTTTCCATCAAAGGAGCGTGTGATGGGGTCTATCAACGATCAACAACTGATCTCATTAACACTTTCATGTGGTGAAGTGGTTGAAAAGCGAGAAATCGCATTGATCACGAAGTTCGACCGAAACGAACTGGCTCTTTACAGAGAACCGGGGGTACGCCGAACGCAAAAGCACATACCAGGATATTTCTGGGTATCGCAAGTCAATGAGTTGGTTTGGTATGAGAGCCGACTTGAGATGTTCATCCTCAAGCAGCTTGATTTCACTCAAAAAATCAAAGCCGTTCTTCCCCAGCCGTTTTGCTTGCACTTCAAGGCAGATGGAAAGCGCAAACGGCACATCCCTGACTTCTTGGTGTGGTTGGAGGGAGGTCAACGTCTATTGATCAACGTCAAGCCGAGAAAATATGTTGATAAACCGCTGAATCAACGTTCATTCCAAGCATGCACTGAGCTGTGTGAAGCCTTGGGATGGACATATGCAACTCTGAGTGAACCCAGTCCAATTTTCTTGGTCAACTTGAACTGGCTGGGTGGTTATCGCCGTATCCCTGAAAATTTCAATCAATTTGCCATCACGATTATTGAAAAAGCAACTAAACGTCAAACGGTCAAAGATCTTTTGGCGGATGTAGGGCCTGAACCTTTGGTGCGTCCCGTTCTTTTTTTTCTGATGTGGAAACGGCAACTGGAATTTGATACGCGTTCACTTTTATCAAACACATCTGAAGTTTGGTTAGCCGCCTAAAATCGAATAGATAAATTATTATCATAAAGAGAATAGGGCCAAGCCATGATCAAAACACCCAAACTTACCATTGGTGCTGAGGTTCACTACGAGGCTACGTCCTATGTTGTAGAAGGGTTTGCTGGCTCAGTGGTCGTATTGCGATCCATACAAGGCGAGGTTATCCGGCTGGGTTTGAGGCACTTGGTTGCGTCCAGTTCATTCAAACTTATCGGTCGAAAAGAAAATGAGGTCCAGCCCGTTCTTATGACAGGTGTTTCCAAGACAGAACTGAAGGCAGTTAATGAATTGGCAGCTCACCTACTGCAAGCCATAACCGGCTATAAGTCCGGATCAGAGGCTGATGCACTTACAGGCGAACCTTTTGCAGGTTATGACCCGATTGCTACAACGATGGCATCAAGATTTGAACTAAAGGCGAAAGAACTCAATGTTGGTTTAAGAACATTGTGGTATCAAAAAAAATCCTATGAAGCTCATGGCCTGCATGGTTTGATGGATGGTCGAAAAATCAAGCTCGGCACTCCAAAGCTTGATGAAAGGATTCAGCAAGCTATCTCTACGGTTATTGACTCACTCATTGATGAGTCGAACACCACCAACAACAGAATCCGTAGACTTGTTGAACGTGAATTAAAAGCAAAGTACCCAGACGAAGAAATTGCATTCCCATCAGAGTCTACTTTTAACCGTAGATTGAGTGAACTGAAAAAAGGGATCGGGTTAAATGGTGCGGCCAAACAGCGCCGAAGTATCGCAAACAGACCAGACAAGCCATATTCCCACTTTGTGGCAACACGACCAGGTGAGATGGTATTAATTGACTCTACCCCGTTAGATGTCTATGCCATGGATCCATACTCATTTCAATGGATACCAGTTGAGCTGACCATTGCGCTTGACCTTTTTACACGATCGTTAGTAGCTTGGCGATTCACACCAAGGGGTACAAAAGCGGTGGATGCTGCGTTTCTTTTAGCTGACATGATCAAGCCAAAACTCAAAGGTTATGACTGGGCTGAAAGTACAAAATTCGCGTATGTTGGTATTCCAGAAAGTATCGTTGTCGAGGTAGGGGGTGATGCACCCGGATCGCCACTTGCAGCTATTCCTTTTATTCACCCAGAATCGGTAATCGTTGATCGTGGCCGTGTATTTCTTTCGGAGGCATTCTCTAACGCATGTAGACACCTTGGTATTAATTTATTCATTGCTCGGCCCTACACACCGACCGACAAATCTCATGTCGAACGTGTTTTCAAGACGATTCGCGAAAGTTTCATCCTAAACTTGGACGGATACAAAGGCCCAGATGTCTGGTCACGGGGGATCGATCCATGTGAGAACGCATTTTGGTTTCTCGACGAAATCGAAATGAAGTTCGCAGAATGGGTAGCAACCCACTGGCAGCCAAAGCATCATGATGGATTGTCATTGCCAAATGTTCCAAACTTACATATCAGTCCCAATAATATGTTTGAAGAAGGAATTGCTAGGGCTGGCTTTCTATATGTTGTGCCTGACAAAAATATGTACTACGAGCTCCTGCCTACAGATTGGCGCACCATCCAGCATTATGGAGTCGACCTTCGCGGCTTGCGCTATGATGGGGATATTTTGAATGATTTCCGTGATCAGCAATCTCCATACCCTAACCAAAATGGTAAATGGCCTATCCGTTATGACCCTCGGGATAGGACGTTTATAGCTTTCTATGACCATACGCTCAACCAGTGGCATGAACTGCATTGGACGGGCATGGGTCCTAAACATCGTCCATTTAATGAAATGACTGTCAGCTACGCCAAAGCGCTGGTTATCGAAAATGGCGGGAACACCAACAATCAAAAAGAATTAGAGGAAAGTCTTCACAGACTTCTCAATCGCATCGACGATCAACAGATGCTTGGACGAAAAGAGCGCAGACTTGCAGCAGTTAATATGATGAATAGCGCTTCAGCAGCCAGGGATAAACCAATCAAGCCCAGTATTTATGCTCCAGATGGGGAAATGGAGGCCCTGAGTTCTGATGGTGATCTGGATATGTGGAAGCCAGTAAAATCTGTTTTGGATGATCATGATGCGAACGATGCGTCAACACCGATCAAGACATTTAGAACCCTCGCGGAGGCTCAAGATGAGGATGATGATGACGACTTATTTAATTTTTGACTCTGACCGAAATCAGTCAACATTCGGTTTCCTTCGCGGGTTAACACCGGAGCCATCGCTGGTAAGAAGGTTTTAACAAAGTTCTTAAAAACATCATGTTGATGTGTGCCAAAATTGTGCGATGCCAGCGCTGGCGCCAAGGCCCAATCGCCGCTAGTCATTTTAGCCCAAAGCCAAGTTGCAGCGTATTTGCTGCGGCTGCCATGGTTTCCTTTCGATAGACCAGAGTCGGCGCAAATTTGCGTCCACTGTTCATCAGTAAAATCCACAAAGCCTCGAAACGCGTCACGCCGTTTTGCATAGTCCAAACGAATTTTTGAACACGCAATGTCTTTCGTCCACTTGTAAAGAGCATCTGCAAAACCGTCGTAATTCCCCTGGCGGTTCAGAAGCATGATGCACCGATTTGCCATACCATTCATGGAGTTGGGGAGTTCCAATAACTCAGCAGATCTAATCCATGTGTGCCCTAAACGTTTTACAGCCGCAAGTGAGCAGAATCGACGGGAAAATCGATCCTGGACATTGGGGAGGAAGTCTTTAAAGTGCTCATCAAATAAAGCTTGAGGCATGCACTGAGGTACGTGGCGAGGTTCATATTGGTTGTCTTCACTATTTGCCTTTTTCCCGTCAACACGTGCTTTTACGTTAGATCGAAGCCCAGCACGACGGTCAAACGTGCCTCTTGCAGCGATTGCATCCGTCAGCGCAGAACGCAATCGTTCACTAAGTCCGAAATAATTCAACACCGCGTATCGGTATTTTGAGCTTCGGTCGCAGGTCCGCTCACCCAGCAACTTTAGCGCTTCTCGCAACGCATTTGGATCTGTATGTTGAACAATTTTCAGAGCGGCATGAACTACCGCAGCCATCAATGAAGTGCTTTTAGGGGCTCCAATATACATGCGTGGCCTGGTACCATTACGTCCAGCATCGCCTTCTGATCGTTCTTCTTGCGCTCCATTTCGATGTGCAATGTGAAGGGCGATAGCCTTGTGAATGTGATCAGGAAAATGAGGGAAATCTTCCAGTTCCGCACGGTAAAGGATCAAGGCACATACAGAACGCATTTCACTGAAAAAAATTAGCGATTGCCCACTGTCGATCAGATTTGGGGATGTTAAATACGCATCAATTGTCTTTTGGCACTCAATCAACCCTTCGAATTCTGATATCTTCCAAGAATCTAGCTCCATTAGATTGCATCCACAGGGTGTGGACCCTTTTCCGAGACTAGCTTGACCAGGTGGCATAATATTTGTGCAGAATCCTGGATTTGGTATTTTTCCGATAAAAGCTGGGGATAATGAGCCATCTCTCTGTCCACTTGCAGCCCTTTGCCCACACTCGGCGTTGTTGCATAAATCAGCCGAAAAAAGTTATTTGGAATCAATGACTTGCAACGCATAGCTCCTTGAGGCTGGTCTAAATCAAACCGAGATCGACGTTGAGTCGTTCGTAAGTCATTGATTTCAAAAGAGTTATTTATGCAACAACGCCCCACACTCAGGGCAATGGTCATGAAGAAGTGTCTGATGTTTTGCACAAGCAAATGACCAAGGCAACTTCCAAGAGAGTTTCCAGGCTCCCGCAGAATCTCTTAAGCAATCTGGGCAAAAGTGTGAGCCTGAAAAATATGCCCATTGATTCACAGACGCCTTTCTGACCGTGTCAGGGTTATCCAGTGATACGTCGGTTAACATCAGGGCTGTGCCAGAATATTTGCTTAAAAGCATTGCCTTGGTTTGGCTTTCAAAAATTCCAGACACAAAGGAAAATATCTTAATTTGCTCATCCGGCATAACGATGCCAAAGCCAGGCATGGGTTTCTGACGAAGATTAGTGACAAGTCCTAATCGAGTTAATGTTTGCCCAAGAGTTACATCGTGACGGGCAGAAAGACGGTGTACATAACTATGAAGTGATTCACCATCGACCACCGGCAAACGGACAGGAAAAGTCCTTGGGAGACCGAAGAGTGGCTGAAGAATTCGCTGTTGAGACATGGTTTTACTTCTGAATTCTTATTAATCACGCTTTTTTGAAGTTGTCGTGTTTTGATGTGCCTCAGAAGCAAATGCCAGTTTTACTTTCTCAAGGAGAGTTTGCGATAATTTCTCCGAGCCGTTATCGATAGCAATGTTTGCACCTTCACGAATTAGGTTGCTGATTGCTCCCATGAAACCACCCGTACGGTCATGGATGAAATCAGACATGCCTGCCAATGTGCCCAAAGGTTGATTCATCAGCGCCAAACTTGCCTCGAAAGTAGACAGCAAAGCCTTGAAATCTGAGGAAGTTTTGGCGAATGGAAAAATGGGAAAAGTTTTAAAGCGATGCTGAGTTTGAGAGGCAAACGCTTTTTCCTTGGATTTCCCTTCAGCCAAGAGTCCAGATCCTTCAACGTTGATGCCTGCATATACAAAGGTGGCACTCACGCAACTCGCCAAGGACTTCAAGTGATTATTAACAGTCTGAGCTGTTCGATTTCGCATTTGCAAGAAGTGAATGTCATCAATGATAATCAGTGATGTGCCACACTCCTGCGTCGCATCGATAATTCGGTTGCTTAACCATGAGGTTTTTGCGCTCTCAGGAACACTGATCCCCATGAAACTGGTAATCAGGCGATTGAAATCATTGATGGCAATTACACCTGTCAATGTGACATACACGACCGGAATTGGTCGGGAAAAGTTGCCTCCTTGGATCCTAGGTAAGATGTTTTTCCGCCATGAAAGCTCGTACTTTTTGCCAAGTTCCATTGCGGTACTTGATTTACCAACCGTTCCCAAGCCGTCAAGCACAATTCCCATGCGGGCACCGGGTGGGGAACTGTAGTTCATTGCCGCAAGACGGATCGAGTCGGCATGAATGCGCGAAAGTGCAGGGGTTTCTAACAACGGCATTTCTGCGTGATATTTCTTCCGTTGCTTTGCAAACTCCTTCTTTTCTTTGTTTTGCATGGCCGCAAATTCATCAATAGACGGCATTGCAGGCCGGACGGCATTTGGTCTTTGTACATAGTTTTGCCAGCCTTCAATGCGTACGATAGGTGGCGGTGGCAATATGCCTTCGTTGCGCATGGCAAGACTTTGGAAGGGGTCTTGAGAATTGAATTCTGAGGTTCCGGTATGGCTCATACGATTTCAATCACTTTCTTGCTTAACATTAGTGTTAAGATTGAAGTATACGGGGATTGCGTTTTAATTTAACGTCAATGTTAAATGTCGTTACATTTTTTCCAAAAATGACCAGCATCAATACAAAAAACTTTCGCTCGCCGTACAGGGACATCGACTTAAAGATGCTCCGTTTGTTGTGCGACCTGCATCCATGGTCATTGGGAGAGTTGTGCAAATCAGTGGACTTGGAGCAAAGCGCTTTAAGCATGGTTTTTTCAGGTAAGCGCCCACTTCCAATCCGAATTGCAAAACGTTTTCTTCAGCAAATTGGGATGCGAGAAGATGGTTCGTTGGATCCTGATCACGGATTTGTCTTTGTGGAAAAACCAGGACTCGAGTCGGATCTCGTGGCACTTTTCGCCCGAATGTATCCAGAAAAAGCTGGGGTGGTCTTTCTAAATAGCGCTGCTGCAAATGCGGTGGAGACGTCGCAAGGAACTGCAATCAAAGTTGGCCGAGCATTTTTCGACGGCAATTTTGCAGCCATCCTGCATGGTGGTGGTGTGGCATCACCAGTTACGTGGGGTTCGAGCGAGCGAATTTCCTTGAAGGATTACAAAACACCAGAAGTTTTGCTATCTACCGCAACGCTTCCGACCAAGATCGACATCTTGAAGGCATTTGCTGGGTCAAAGTTCCTGTTCGAGGCAACCTGGGAGGATGTGCTTAGTGCGGGGCGGCTGAGGAACGTCGAACCCAAAGACGTTCTGACCTGGATTACAGTGAACTACCCAGTCAAGCGTTAAATGCGTGATAGTGGTCCATGGTGGTGGGATTGCTTGCCCCGGCCCGGCTGCTGGACTATGCGGAGAACTTCGTGGTGTTCTACCGCGAGACGCAGAAGATCATTGGTCTGGTGTTGCGTCAAGCCCAAGCCAACCTGGGCAAGAATGGCGGGATGGAAAAATATATCGTCACGCTCAAAGCTGAAGAAATCGACCAACTGCGCGCCTTCGTGGTCAAGGGCAGGCACAGCGCGCAAAAAGTCATCAACGCCCTGATCCTGCTCAATTGCAACAAGCCCCAGGGGCACCAAGGCAGGCGCACGAACCTGGAGATTGCGCAGATGCTGCAGGTGAGCGACCGCAAGATCGAGCGGGTCAAGCGGCGCTTTGTCGAGGAGGGCCTGGAGGTGGTGCTCAATGGCCAGGCGCCGCAGCGCGAGTACGTCGGCAAGATTGACGGGGACATGGAGGCGCGCCTGGTGGCGATGAGCTGCTCGGCCCCCGCCCACGGGCCATGCGCGCTGGTCGCTGCGCCTGCTGGCCGATCGGACGGTGGAACTCGACTTGGTGGAGGCCATCTCGCACGAGAGCGTGCGCCAGACACTTAAAAAAAACGAACTCAAGCCCTGGAAGAAGGTGGGTTGGGTGATCGCGCCCGAGGCCAGCGCCGAGTTTGTGGCCAACATGGAGCGGGTACTCGACGTGTACCGACGCCCCTACGACGTGGCAAACCCGGTGGTGTGCATGGATGAAACCCCGCGTCAGCTGATCGGCCAGGACGCGCCAGGCCATCGCGGCAACGCCGGGCCAGCCCGAGCGCGAGGACTACGAATACCAGCGCCTGGGCGTGTGCAACGTCTTCATGGCCTGCGAGCCCCTGGCCGGTCGGTCAGCGCCTGACCAAAGTCACCGAGCGCAGGACCAGGACCGACTGGGCGCACTTCATCGACGACATCGCCGCGCATTACCCCAAGGCCAAGGCGCTATGGGACCGTTTCGAATTCATCCACACGCCCAAGCACGGCAGCTGGCTCAACATGGCCGAGATCGAGATCAACGTGATGGTGCGCCAGTGCTTGAATAGGCGCATTGCCGACATCGAGACGGTGCGCCGCGAAGTGGCCGGCTGGCAGGTTCACCGTGACCAGCTCAACGCCAAGATCAACTGGCACTTCACCACCGAGACCGCCCGCATCAAGCTCAAACGGCTTTATCCGACATTTGATTCCATTTCTGGTTCAAAAAGACTTTAATCTTCAAAGTTTTTAGAGGAGAAATCTAAAAATTAATGAAGCATTGAAAAAGAAATGGAATGAGACTTGACGCGACACGAGGAACTGGTCACGTACAGAAATATCAGCATGCATGTTGCGCGTGGTAGGTTTTAGGGCATGAAAATGCAGGGGCAGCGATTACATTAGGACTTAACTGTTGTTGCTGACGCCGAATTGATTCAGGCTGTCGAAAATCGCTGACCCATGCGCACTCCCGAAAACGTAGGCTCAGGGGCTGAGAGTTTTTTTTGCCCAAGCCTCTGCAGCGCCACTTCCAGAGAGTGCTTGAGACCTCTTGACCAGATCGAAAAAATCGCTCTACGGTCGTTCTGTGCGGTCGAGTTGAAGGTTTCATTGGCGTCTTTTCAGCGGAATTAAAAAACTTTCACGCTCTCAGCGCGGGATCTGGCTGGTCTTGCATGATGCAGTTGAGATCGGCAGCCTGGTTCAAAACCGCGTTGGCGCCAACAGTTCAGTCCATCGTCGGCACTTGGGTCAAGCCTCGACTGGCCGCAACAGATAAGATGGTTTAAGGGAGGAGGTCGTTTAATACCTCCAGATGGCTAATTCAGGAGGTTGTTTACTGTGATTTCACGCTTGCGTCGAGTGCTTTTGATCAATGCCAAAACATCGGGCACCGAGTGCTCGGGATCCATTTCCGAAATTGATCCGCGCGAGGGCGCTGCCATTACTGGAAAGAATGGCGCTGGCAAGACGACCACATTGCAGCTTATCCCGCTTTTCCTTGGCAGTTCCCCCAATCACATTGTTCAGTCCGGCGGCACGCGAGAGCACATGCTTCGCTTTGTGCTTCCCCATCCGCAATGTGCCGTTGTCTTTGAATACCAGCGCGGAAGCACTGAGGATGATGTCAGGCTGACGATTTTGCGAAGGCAAGATGGACGCGACGCCCCCGAGTACCGATTTATGGAGGGCCCGTTTCGAAAGGAACTCTTCATTGATGAGTTGGCGGACGGCAGCGGCGCCGTGTTCCTTAATGACATAGGGACGGTGGATGCTGCAGTCAACCTGGGTCTGGCCATCAGCGCCAAGATCAGTGCGGCAGAGTACCGGCGCATCATCCTGAACATCCCATCGCCGAACAAGGATGCAGATAAGGAGCGGACGGCCGCGCGCAAATATAGCTTCGGCCACAAGAAGTTGCTGCACCTTGATAAGTTGGTGTCCTCCGTGGTGAAGGAAAAGGTCGACTTCAAGGATTTTACGGCCGTGGCGGTGACCATGGTTCTTGATCAGATGGGAGGATTTGTCGGCGCAGCCAACGCATCGCAAAAGCTTTCCGTTCGCCAGGGTAAAGAGCAGATTCAGCGGTGGTTGAAAAACCGAGACGCGTGCGAACGGGCCTTGAAGGCAAAGGATGATGTTGAGAGTTTGCGCACCATGCTCGGCCGTCACCGCGAGAAAGTCATCGCCATGCGAGAACTACGGGCTGACGTGCAGCGGCTCTCCCGTTTGTTGGGGGAATACAAGGGGGCGCGAGGCAACGAATTGTCCGAATTGGCAGCCCAGTACACACTACAGTCGCTGGCCTTGGATGGATCCATCAGGGTGCTGCGTTCGCGTTCGACCGAACTGGACGATGCCTATGCAAAAGCCAGCGAAAACTACACCCGTGAGCGATCTTTTCAGCACTATTATGAAGAGGAAGGTGCCCGACGGTGGTCTTTGGAAGTTGGGCGCCTCCCCCTCTTAAGGGACCAAAAAACCCAGACTGAAACACAAATGCAGGCTATGCAAGGTGCTGCTGATGGGATCAGCCGCAAATATGACACCGAAATTGAAGGCCTAAAACGCCGGTCCGCCGAGTCCAAGCTCAAGATGGAAGAGGGCAAGAAAAGGTTCGACGTTCAGTACCAGTCTGAGCTGACATCGCTCGCCGAGCAGGAGGATGACTCACTTGAGGTGTTGCGAGAACGGCATGGGATCGCCCTGGATACCCAGCAGGCCATCCTCGACGAGCTGACTGTGGTCATTGCCGAGTTGAAGTCTGAGGTCCGCAACCCGATCGTGAGCCCGGGTTATCTCAAGAACCAGGAAGACGCACAGGCGGATCTGAATACGCATAACGACGCCTTGTTGGCTGTGCAGAATCAGTTCTCGACCGATCAGTCGGATCTGAATGCCGCCAAGGTGGCGTTTGACCAGTGTGAGCTGGCGGTGGCAAACCATAGGCAGAGTGTGGCAAGTGCCCAGGCCACCCTTGCGTCGGCCAAGCTGACGCTCGCGCCGCCCGAGGGTTCTCTGCACGCGGCGCTGATGAATTCCGCTGATGACACGTGGAAAATTAATGTGGCGCGGGTGCTGAATCCGGACCTCCTGTTGAGCAGGGATTTGAGCCCCTCTCTACTGGACGAAGCTGCGAGCACCCTGTACGGATGGACCGTCAATTTGGGAGCCCTTGAGATCCCGGACTGGACGAACGACGATATCGTGAAGGCCAAGATCGCCGATTGCGCAGAATCTCTGGAGAACGCGCAGAGTCGTTCAAAGCTGGCGCAGGAAGAGTTTCAAACGAGCTCGGCATGGTTTACCGGGGCAACGGCGGTTTTTGAAGAATCGAAAGCGAACCAGAGCGTCCTGCAGGGCAAGACCGGTTATTTAAAACTGCGGGTCAAGGATTGCGCGGAAGCTGTGACTTCGGCCAGGAAGAAGGCGGTAGCCGATGCCAAGAAAAATCTCGACGTGGCCACGGGACAACAGGGTGTGGCGAAAGCGGACCTGCAGCGATTGCGGGAAGCCCAAGCCAAAGAGACAAGCGAGCTTGGAAATGAGTTCCGAATTGCACGGGAGCAAGCCATGGCGCGCAGAAATGCAGCCAACGATGCGGTGGACGCGCAGGTTCGCACCTACGCGGCTGAGCAGGCCCTTCGCGTGAAGCAGCTTGAAGCGGAGCGCGACAGCGAGCTCACGAATGAAGGTGTCGACGTGAAGAAGCTTGGCGGCCTGCGCGTTGAATTGGCAGCCTTGCTCGAGGAGATCAAGGAAATTTCGGACAAAGGCCCCTTGGTCGATGCCTGGCAGAAATGGGTCAATGCCAACGGCCCGGCACACCTTGAAGGTCTGCAACTGGAGGCACACCGGCTGGAATCAGAGAAATCAAGAGCAGCCCAAGCAGTCCGTACCGAGGCGGCCACCATCGAAAGCGCGCAGGAGGCCTACGCATTAAAAAAACGCAACATTTCAGGGGCGCTGGCCAAACTGGACTTGGAGGTTGACACCCTGAGGCGCCTGGATGCTTCGCTCCATGAGTTCTTTCCCGTTCTCAGCTCCAAAGTGACAGAAGACACCCCCGCAGCGGAACTGCAGGGCCGGCACAGTAGCTTGCGGGCCGAGTTCGACAAACTGGTCGCTGACATCGAGTCGAGGTACAAGAGGCTGGATCAGACGCTCACCGCACAAGAAAGCGCAGTGAAGGACTTTATCTCCCTCTGTCTTGATGATCTGGACGCGGATGCATCGAGAGTGGAACGGGCACAGCGGCTGCAGCAATCCTATGACCGCATCGGCCGGGAAGTGATTGGTCCGGTGAATTCCGAACTGAGCACCATCCTGTCCCATATTAGCCAGTTCCGCAAACAAATCCAACGGTTTGAGAGCGAAGTCAAGAGCTTCAACAACAGGCTGCAAGAAGGACTCAATGGTGTTGTGATCGGGTTTGAGCGCCTCAAAGACTTCAAGATTGCGGTGATCACCGACTTTGCCAAAATCGACTTCATGGACAAATTAAAGTCCTTGGATGATGTTGTGCGGGCACACCGCGAGCAACCCCGGGCGACCTACACACTCGATGTCCCATCAGCATCGGCGGCGTATGTGCTGCAGGACTTCATGTCGGTGCTCTCCAACGGCGCCCTGGAAATCGATCTGGGTCAGCACATCACCCTGTCCGGCAGCGTGAATGACGAAGGGAACATAAAGACGTTCAACCGCGAGAGCGAACTGGAAAGCCTGAGCTCAACTGGCATCACAGCGATCGCACTAATCACACTGCTCTCGGGCATGCTCAATGTGATTCGAGGTACCGATCCGATTTACATCCCCTGGGTAACCGATGAGGTCGGACGTTTCGATAGTGACAACTTCTCCCACCTGATGAACATGCTCAAGGACAACAAGATCGACGTGGTGACTGCCTCACCGGCATTGACCCCGGCATCCTACGAATTCTTTGCGCATCGCTACCTTTTTGGCAAAAAGGGCAGCATTGCTGTTTACAAAAATGTGACCAGGCCCAAACGGGTTTTTGCACGAGTTGCCATGGCAACGGAGGTTGCAGCATGAAAGCACAAACCTTGCGCGCACTACTAGATGGGCGCTACATCTGCCCGGTGGCATTCAAGCGTGAATACGAATTCCTGATTGAGTCCGGCAATGGACAGATCGCCGATAAGTGGCTGGGTGAAATCGACATGCGGTTGGCCCGACTGGGTACTGACGGTGCATTTTTCATGTCCCAGAAAATTCCATCGGCTGCTGACACGGCTCGGATCCGAGATGATTTTCAGCGGTACCGGGATGTCTACGGTCCGGCGCACCGAATGATGCAGATCATCCGATCCGGCAAAGATGAGTTCACCCTGACGCCTGGTGAGTACATTCAACTGGCGGAGCTCAACCAGGCGATCAATGAGAGCCCCACTCTGGAGTCGCAACTCCGGGGTCTGCAAACGGTCATCCACGACGGTGGTGCCAAGTACACCAACAGAGAATTGCTCAAGCGCCTGCTGGAGCACTTGCGAAATGATGGGTATCTGGTGCTTGTGAACGTTAACACGGAGATGTACCAGACCACAGGCAAGGTGGATCAGCTCAAGAGTGTACTGACCTTCTTGGCGGAAAACACCGACATCGTAGGTAGCGTGGCCGAGGAAGATAATGCGGCAGTCGTCAGTTTGTTCGACGCCGAGGAACCTATCGGTGACTAAGCCGCCGGCCAGGCAAGAGTCCTGCAACCAGGTTCGACAGATTCTGGCCGTCATGAATCGCCACGGGGATGTCATCTCGGATGCGGTAGACGGAACAGTGGAGCTGCGTGATGCCGCGTACAACACTGGGATTGACGCGCTGGTGGGCATCAATGCGCTGATGCCATTTCAGGAAGGTCAGTACCAACTCAATCCCCGAATCCGCAGCTTCCTCTCTGAGCAGTTGGCCCAGTACAGTGCATTCCAGGCGCTGACAAGGATTTCAGACCAGATTCACGGGGCGCGGACCAAATGGCTTGAGCTCGTGCACATCAAGGAGTCGGGTGACCTTCGGGATATGGCTGCGCTTGAAGAGTCCCTGGGGTACACAGTCAATGAAATCGTGCATTTCACGGTCCAGAATCTATTGCTGCTCAACACCCAGATTTCCACAGACTACGGGAACGTTGAGACCCTAAAGGCCAAGCTGCGCCAAAACGCTTTTTACGGCAACGGGGTGAAAAACCTGGCCGCAGAGCTTGAGCAACTGGAGGCGTTTACCATCGAGATCGATCGGGAGGCACTGAGCAAAGGCCTGCACTCGGTGCGTCATATGGTGAACACCCGTATCCGGTCCCGCCTGGGCATGTGGATGTCCAGACTGAATGATGTTCAGGCGACGATTACCAAGCGGTTGTTCATTGCGAAAAAACTCGACATTGAGTTGATGTACCTGTCCAAAGCGGTGCTCTGGCTCACCAGGAATCCGACGCGCGGTGGGTTCGAGGTTTTTGTCGACGAGACGGTTGATGCCGCGCTTTTACGGCCGGTTGCGATCAAGGTTCGTCCCCAGGTCGACGTTTCCGACGCCGGTGCGCCTGTCCAGGACGTTTACGTCAAGGCCATCCAGCGCCTCAAGCCGATGCCCGATCCCTGGGAAAAGAAAGAAACGGTGACTCCGCAGTATGTCCTGAGCACGGCGGTGAAGGAAATCGAGGCCGAATTAACCATCGAGGATGCTCTGGTGGAAGAATTGGTGGACGCCCTGTATGAGTCGGGTGAGCCCTACCTGTCTGTTTCCCAGTGGCGGCCGGAGAAACGAGCTAAGCACGCGATCGACACGGAATCCTGGCTCTTGTATGCGGCCGGCCAGCTGCACATGATGGGCATGCACGTTGAGTTCAACATGGCCGAAAGACAGGCCGGCGTCTTCAATGACGTGTTTGAAGATGTCCTGGTCTCGCTGCCGGAATCTGAATTTAGTGAACTTGAGGGCGCATGATGCTCACGTCAACCCAGCTCAAATTTCTTCAAAAACTCGTTCTCGACACTTCACGTCGGGCTGAGAGTAAAGCTGCGGCCTACTTTGAGCACAACTTCGGGATGGGCGCCCGGCTTGGTCGCGGCTACGAATACACAGCGACGGACTCTAAAAAAGCCAAGAAAATGCTTCTTGCCCTTGGAATGCCGCTGGCACCCGAGTCCGAACCCATGGACCGTGCGGAGGCGATGGTCAGGCGCGGGATGTCGGAGAAGTCCGGAACCCTGGCGCCGCACGCCAATTCGGTGGCATTTCGGATCTGGGGTGGCAATTCAGGAAATTCTGGCTTTGGCGTGGGGTACCAGGTGGCTACACCCACCGAAGTCGGCCAGATTGAGTGCGATTTTACGATGGTAGTTGAAAACTTTGAGACCTTCCGGCAACTGCACAGATACGGCTGGGTAACGGAGCAAATCAAGGGCCAAAGTGTTCTGGTGATTTTCCGTGGTGACCCGAGCTACAAAATAGACTGTGCGCAACTAGTGCTCGAGCATCTGAGAAAACCTGTGCTTGGATTCTTTGATTTTGACCCCTCGGGGTTGTTCATGTGTTCAGAGCAGAGAGGTCTCGCGAAGGTGGTCCTGCCTGACCTAAAAACGGTCAGGCGCGTGGCCAAGGCCTGCAAGCGTGATGACCTTTATTACGATCAGGTTGAGGGTTTCGGCCCTTCACTTGACAAACGGCTTGAACCGGAAATTGCCCAGGCGTGGGCGGTGATGAAGGAAATTCGAGTTGGTCTCCCCCAAGAGTGGATGCGCGATTTGTAATATTTGTGCAGAGCTACGGGTGTGTGTTTATTGTCGCCGACGCCAAATCGGAGTCGGCAGCAACACTTAGGTGCCATTTCGATGGATACACTCTGAGCTAACCGGGCAACGCTGTTACAGGGAACGGGTACCCTCCTTGTTTGTGGATAGAGTCGAGTCTTATTGAGTAAATTTTCAAGAAATTTAGGAAAATGCAAGAAATGCTGATTGGTTTTACTGTAATCTGCATGGTTGAAGGAAGAAAATTTCTTAAGGATCAACGTAGGACGCTGCAATGTTGACTGCGTCCCTACAGTTCACGGGATTTTTTCGCGAATTTAGTACCGCACTGGCAGGCCTGTTTGGCCTGCTGATCGGCAGCTTCCTGAATGTGGTAATTTACCGCCTGCCCAAAATGATGGAGCGGCAGTGGGCCGATGAGTGCGCCGAACTGGCTGGAAAATCCATCGAATCAGGTGAAAAATTCAATCTCATGG
Organism: Pseudomonadota bacterium; assembly: GCA_030855235.1. GTDB lineage: Bacteria > Pseudomonadota > Gammaproteobacteria > Burkholderiales > Burkholderiaceae_C > Polaromonas. Next base: position 113,300 of record JALYRU010000001.1, on the reverse strand, counting down.
TGCCGCGTTCGCGTTGCTCCAGTTGCGGCCATGTGATTACCTGGTACGAGAATATTCCAGTACTGAGTTACCTGTGGCTAAGAGGGAAATGCGCAGCCTGCGCCGCGCCTTACAGCATGCGCTATCCCTTGGTGGAGGCGGCGACAGGGGCCTTGTTTTTCTTTTGTGCGTGGCGCTGGGGCTGGTCGCTGACAACGCTGGCCTGGTGCGGCTTTTGTGCGGCGCTGCTGACACTGGCCATTATTGACTGGGACACCACGCTGCTGCCTGACGATATCACCCTGCCCTTGCTCTGGGCCGGGCTGGTGGCTGCTGCCCTGCAGTGGAACCCCGCCGTCAATTTGGCCACTGCCTTGTGGGGCGCGGTGGCCGGTTATCTTTCCCTGTGGAGCGTTTACTGGGCTTTCAAGCTGGCGACCGGCAAGGAAGGCATGGGTTATGGAGACTTCAAGCTCTTTGCCGCACTGGGTGCCTGGTTTGGCTGGCAGGCGCTGGTACCGATGATTCTGATGGCTTCGGTCATCGGCGCCATCATTGGGATTGCCATGAAGTTCTCCAGTGGACTGCGCGAGGGCGGCTATATCCCGTTTGGACCTTTTCTGGCGGGTGCAGGCTTTACCGCTCTGGTGTTCGGGCCGCAATCCATTTTGCACTTCGCTGGTTTGTGAAGGTATGCATCGGGGCATTCAGCGCATCGGCCTGACCGGCGGCATCGGCAGCGGAAAAAGTACGGTGGCGCAGGTGCTCGTTGACTGCGGCGCCGCCTTGGTGGATGCCGATGCCATTTCCCGCCAGGTTAGCGCGCCGGGCGGTGCCGCCATCGGCGAACTGGCGCGCCAGTTTGGCCCGCAGATCATCACGGCCGAGGGTGCCATGGACCGTGACCGGATGCGCCAGCTGGCCTTTGGCAATCGGGCTGTGAGGCAGCAGCTCGAAGCCATCATTCATCCTTTGGTCAGCCAGGAGTCCAGCCGCCAGTTCAATGCGGCGGTAGCGGCCGGGCGCCATTGCATCGTGTTTGATGTGCCTTTGCTGGTCGAATCAGGCCGCTGGCGCCAGCAACTGGACCGCGTGCTGGTGGTCGATTGCACGCAAGCGACGCAACTGAAGCGGGTCATGGCCCGCAATGGCTGGACGCGCGAGGTGGTGCAGAGCATCATGGACGGACAAGCCAGCCGCGCCCAACGGCTGGCTGCTGCCGATGTGTGTATTTGCAATGAAGGTCTGTCTCTGCAGGAATTGGTACCGCTGGTGCGCCAGGTGGCCCTTTGCTTCGGGCTATGATGCATCAGAAAATTTCCAATGAAGCCAAGAAAACCAGTTCCGTGATCCTTTACGAGCATCCTTTCAACGAACGCATACGCACTTATTTGCGGCTCGAACACCTGTTCCGCCGCCTGGGTGATCTGGCGAGGCGGGACAGCCCGATGGACCATCACTATGCCCTGGCCACGATTTTTGAAATCATGGATGTGGGCGCGCGGGCGGATTTGAAAACCGACGTGCTCAAGGACCTTGAAAAGCAAAAGCATGTCCTTGGTGGCTACCGCGGCAATCCGGCCATATCGCAAACCGCGCTGGAGGACATCCTCGGCCAGCTTGAAGACTGTTTTGCCGGACTCAATGCACTTTCCGGCAAGATCGGTCAGCCATTGACGGAAGACGACTGGCTGATGGGGATTCGCAGCCGTATCGGGATTCCTGGCGGCACCTGCGAGTTTGATTTGCCGGCCTATCACGCCTGGCAGCATCTGTCTGCTGCTGCACGGCAGCAGGATTTGCAGCGCTGGATATCACCGCTGGTTTCGCTGGCTGAAGCGGTGTGTCTGCTGCTCAGGCTTCTGCGCGATTCGGGCACAGCGCAAAAGGTCGTCACTTCGGCCGGGCTCTACCAGCAGATGCTGCCGCAGGGGCGAACATTTCAGCTGTTGCGGCTGCGGCTCAATTCCAAGCTGGGACTGATTCCCGAAATAAGCTGCAACCGCCTGATGGTGTCGGTGCGCCTGATGTGCCGGGGCAGCGATGGCCGGCTGCAGACGAGCGGCGACAATTCGATGTTCGAATTGACCTTGTGCGGCTGACGCTGGCGGCTCTGAGCGCTTGCCCCTCGCATTGATTTATATTTCTTGACACCATGAAAAAAGAACCCTCAACCGTCAAACAGGTGGTGTGTCCTGCTTGCGCAGGCCCGAGCGTTTATGCGCCCAGCAATCCCTTTCGCCCTTTTTGTAGCGCGCGCTGCAAAAATATCGACTTAGGCGCGTGGGCCAATGAAGATTTCCGCTTGCCGGCAGATATCCCGCCGGATGATGAGTTCCAGGGAAATCCAAAAATGCAGTGAAATGCTGCGGCAAACTCCTCATGGCAGACGGGCTTCTGCTACTCTCGACAGGGTCAATGGTTTGCAGACAGGGAGATAAAAATGAAATGCTTCGCAGTCAGACCCGCTTGGGCTTTTGTGCTCATGGCCGCATTTTTGATGGGCAATGCCCATGCCAAGTCGCCATCTTCAGGTGCAGGCGATGCCGCAGGGACAAGCAAGGCCCGCAAAAAGACGACCTCTCAAGCCGGTCATGTCAGCCGGGTGACGTTTTTGCGCGATTCCGCAGAAACACCTAAAGAGCGAAGCAGCCGCCTCAAGCGTGAATGCAAGGGACGTGTCAACGCGGGCGCCTGCGCTGGCTATACCTACTGAGCTGAAAAAGAAAAACGCCCCGTATTCAGGGCGTTGCCAGTTCAGGCCGCAGGCGTTCCCAGCATCTGCTGGAGTTCGCCGTTTTCGTACATTTCCATCATGATGTCGGAGCCGCCCACGAATTCACCCTTGATGTAGAGCTGGGGAATTGTCGGCCAGTTGCTGTATTCCTTGATGCCGTTGCGAATTTCCGGGTCTTCCAGCACATTGACGGTGGCCGGCTTGGCAACGCCGCAGGCTTTGAGCACCTGGATGGCGCGGCCTGAAAAACCGCACATGGGGAACTGGGCGGTGCCCTTCATGAACAGCACAACGTCGCTGGATTTGACGATTTGCTCAATGCGCTGCTGGGTCGGGTCGTTACTGCTCATCTGACATCCTTCAGGGGCCTTCAAGGCCGTAAAAAATAGTGACCGGCGCTCGCCGGGTCGATAGTCAATGCATGGAATCTGGCCACCAGTATTATTCCGTCAATGGGATTATCTCTTGCGCTGCTTGATCGTGCAGGACGGAGTGGTAAAGGCAAATGCGCCTGCTTGCGGCGCCATGCGTCATCCCAGATGGATATTGACAAGGCATCAGCCCGGCCATTGCCCGCCGGAGCAGCGCTCGATTCCGGCGAGATCCTGGCGGCTCTGGACCTGCACAAAGCCCTGTCGCTGCAGCAGTTCGCGTACCCGCCCGGCCTGGTCATAGCCATGCTCCAGCAGCAGCCAGCCGCCGGGCTGTAAGCGGCTCGGTGCCTGCGCAATGATTTGCCGGAGATCGTCCAGCCCGTCGCTGCCCGCACTCAGCGCTGCCAGTGGTTCATGCGTCAGGGCGGCCAGATGCGGGTCGGCGCTGGCAATATAGGGGGGATTGCTGGCGATGAGGTGAAAGCGTCCGCTGACTTTTTGCAGCCAGTTGCTTTCAAGAAACTGCACGCTGAGTCCCAGCCGATCAGCGTTGGCACGGGCTACGGCCAACGCATCCGTGCTGGCATCGACGGCCAGCACTTCGGCCGGACGGCCAGCAGCTTGCAGGCTGTGGGAAATGGCGAGCGCAATCGCGCCGCTGCCCGTTCCCAGGTCCAGCACTTCCAGCACTTCCAGCACTTCCGGTATTTCCAGCCGTGGCGCGCTAGCTGCTGGCGCCAGCAGGTCCAGCGCCCATTGGACCAGCGTTTCGGTATCCGGCCGGGGCACCAGCACCCGCGCATCAACCTGTAACTCCAGTCCGAAGAACTCCTTGGTGCCGACGATATAGGCCAGCGGCTCACCGGCGGCCCGGCGCTGGCTGAAAGCGTCAAAGTGTCCGGCGGCTTCTTCAGTCAGTGCATCGGTGTCATGGGCCAGCAGCCAGGCGCGGGCATCGGCCGGTTTCCCGAGTGCATGGAGCAGCAGCAACTGGGCGTCCAGTCGGGCCAGCCCGAGCGCCTGGGCGGCAATAAGCGCGTCAGCGCAGGTCAGTGGATTCATGGTTTTAGGTGTGCATTGGCCTGACAACTGGGGACGGGTGAATACCGTGCTTGAGCAAGGCTTGTGCTGAACTAATGTTGCATCAAAAGAAAATTGTCCTGCCTCTGCAGGGAAACGGCGCGGCTTTGGAGGCACGGCGCGACCCTCGCGAGCTTCCTGTTGTGATGGCACGATTTTTCTTTGAAAGTGACTGTCGTCTTTGATGAAAAGCGCAACAAAAAGCCCCGCTTTCCAAGCGTCAGGCGCCGCTGTTCTTCAGCCGCCGTTGTTTGCCGTTTCCAGCTCTGCCATCTGCTCGGCGCCGCGCGCCACCTGCAGCGCGGTGACCACGTCGTCCAGGTCGCCCTCCATGATGGCCAGCAGTTTATAAAGCGTCAGGTTGATGCGGTGGTCGGTGAGGCGCCCCTGCGGAAAGTTATAGGTGCGGATGCGGTCGCTGCGGTCGCCGCTGCCAATCAGCCCTTTGCGCATCGCCGCGTCCTTGGCGGCCTGCGCCGAGCGCTCTTTCTCGTGGATACGCGCTGTGAGCACCTTCATCGCCTGGGCCTTGTTGCCGTGCTGGCTGCGCCCTTCCTGGCACTCGGCGACGATGCCGGTCGGAATGTGCGTGATGCGCACGGCCGAGTCGGTCTTGTTGATGTGCTGGCCGCCGGCGCCGCTGGCCCGGTACGTGTCGATGCGAAGGTCGGCCGGGTTGATCTGAATCGCCACCGTTTCATCGGGCTCGGGCAGCACGGCCACGGTGCAGGCGCTGGTGTGGATGCGCCCTTGCGTTTCGGTCACCGGCACGCGCTGCACCCGGTGGCCGCCTGACTCAAAGCGCAGTTTTCCGTATACGCCCACGCCCATCGCATCCGGCGAGCCGTCAATGCGCAGCACGACTTCCTTGTAGCCGCCGAGCTCGCTGGGCGACTCGCTGATGATCTCGACCTGCCAGCGCTTGCGCTCGGCAAAGCGGGTGTAGAGGCGAAACAGGTCGCCTGCGAACAGGGCCGACTCGTCGCCGCCGGTGCCGGCGCGGATTTCGATGAAGGCGGCGCGCTTGTCGTCCGGGTCTTTCGGGATCAGCATCAACTGCAGCGCTTCGTCCAGTTGCGCGATGTCGGCCTTGGCAACCTTGATTTCCTCCTCGGCCATTTCTTCCATGTCCGGGTCGTTTCTGGCTTCGGCCAGCATGCTCTCGGCACTGGCCAGGTCGGCCTCGCGGCTGGTGAGCCGGTTGTACTGCTCGGCCACCACGCTGGCCTCGGCGTGTTCACGCGTCAGCGTGCGAAAGCGGTCGAGGTCGCTGACGACATCGGTGGCCGACAGCAGGGCGTCAAGCTCATGCAGCCGCAATAGCTGGCGGTCCAGGGTGTGGCGAAGAAAAGGTTTCATGAAAGTCGAGGCCCAAAAATCAGATCATCAAAAGAACAGGCTGGCGAACGCTAAAACGGTGCCAGCCAACACGCCATGAGCGTCAGCAGTGTCATGGCGGGCATTGTCAGTGCTGGCGCTGGTTTTACGTCAACCGCAAAGTGTCGGTATTCCTCCGTCTGAAGAAAACCGGCTTTGAATACGTGACGCAGCACTAGTGTTAAGTCAACCGCAAATTGTGGGGATGGCGGTTTCAAGTCTGAAGAGAAGCGGTGTCATGCGTCTAACGCTGCTTCTCTCCAGAGGGAGGAATACCCACTATTTGCTCTTGACGTGACACTAGCGCTCTTTGTCTTCCCGGCGGATTTTAGGCAACTGACCGCGCAAGAACAGCTTGGAGACGGTCTGCGCCGTCGCCTCGCGGCTGTGGGCGTCGCCCGCGTGCAGTTCGGCCAGCGCGCCGTGCAGCATTTTCTGGGTCAGGCCCCGGCTGAGGGCGTCGAGCACGGCGTCGATCGGCTCGCCCCGGGCCAGCAGCTTTTTGGCGCGAACGATCTCGGCGGCGCGCCAGGCGTCGGCCTGGGCGTTGAGCTGCTGGATCAGCGGCACGGTGCCGCGCTGGTCCAGCCAGTGCATGAAGTTCTGCACGCCGGCGTTGATGATGACCTCGGCCTCGGCGACGGCGGCCTGCCGGTTGTTCTTGCCGGTCTGCACGACGTGGGCCAGGTCATCGACGGTGTAGAGGTAAATGTCGGGCAGGGCCTTGACTTCGGGCTCGATGTCGCGCGGCACGGCCAGGTCCACCATGAACATCGGGCGGTGCCGGCGCAGTTTCACGGCCCGCTCCACCGCGCCTAGGCCGATGATGGGCAGTGTGCTGGCGGTGCAGCTGATGACGGCATCGAACTCGTGCAGCCGGCCGGGCAGGTCGCCCAGGCGCATCACCTCGGCGCCGAAGCGGCTGGCGAGCTTTTCGCCGCGCTCCAGGGTTCGGTTGGCAATGGCCATGGCCTTCGGGTTCTTGGCGGCAAAGTGGGTCGCGGCCAGGTCGATCATCTCGCCCGCGCCGACAAACAGCACCTTGATCTCGCCCAAATCTTCAAACAACTGGCCAGCCAGGCGCACGGCAGCCGCTGCCATGCTGATGCTGTGGGCGCCGATTTCGGTGCTGGTGCGAACTTCCTTGGCCACGGCGAACGAGCGCTGGAACAACTGGTGCAGCGTCGTGCCCATGGCGCCAGCGTCCTCGGCGGCGCGTACGGCGTCCTTCATCTGGCCCAGGATCTGTGGCTCGCCCAGTACCATGGAGTCGAGCCCGCTGGCCACGCGGAAAGCATGGCGCGCAGCCTGGTCGCCCTGCAGGGTGTAGCTGTGCGAGCGCAGCAGCGAGGCCGAGACGCCGCCGTTGTTCGCCAGCCACTCCAGCGTGTGCTCCAAGTCGCGGCTGTCGCCGGCGCCGTAGATCTCGGTGCGGTTGCAGGTGGACAGCAGCGTGGCCTCGGGCTGGCGCGCCAGCGAGGCACGCAGGCCGTTGAGCGTTGGCGCAACCTGGTCGATGGCGAACGCGAAACGGCCGCGCAAATCCAGCGGTGCGGTGTGATGGTTTAGCCCCAAGGCCCAGACTGACATGGGCTGATTATAAAATTGAAGTGCGCCAGAAGGTGCACCCGGTTTCAATCAATCTGTCTTAAAGGTTTTGAGGCCGTCTTGCCCAAGCCTGCCTGGGCCGATTTTGAACTGCCCATATGACTGCTTACCTGCTCATCAACCATCTGCTCAACTTCATTGCACCTGCTGGGCTGATGGCTTTGCTGTTGATGCTGTGTACACGTTATTTTGGAAATTTTTTCAACGCCACAAATCCGTTGGCCCCTGCATGGCCCGTGCAGCTTGCCGTGAATTTTGGGGTTGGCGTGGGAGTTTTGCTGGCCGGGCTGGTGCTGCTGGGGCGCGATGGAAAGATGGTGACCTATCTGCTGCTGATGCTCGCCACCGCAACCAGCCAGTGGTGGCAGCTGGACCAGTGGCGGCCGGCAGGCAAGAAATGATGCGTGGCGATGGCGCCTGCAGGCGCCATCTGCCTCAAGAAAAAACCGCCTCTATTCAAAACTGATCCTCGCCACCTTCCCGGGACCATACAGCCAGCCTGGCGCTGCAGCTGCCAAGCTTTCAGGCCGGGCTGAACAGGTCGATCCGGTCGGTGATGATGCCGTCCGTTCCCAGCGCGATCAGGCGCTGGGCGACGGCTTCGTCGTTGACGGTGTAGCTCAGGGTCCGCAAACCGGCAGCGTGAGCCTGAGCGACGCGGGCGCCGTCCCATGAGGCGTGCTGGCTGACCACGGCGACACAGCCCAGCGCCAGCGCGCTGTCCAGCCAGCCGGAGCCGGGCGTGAGGGTCTTCAGCAGCAGCCCGCGCGGCAGGGCTGGCGCGCTCCGGCGTGCGCCTTGCAACGCTTGCCGCGAAAACGAGGTCAGCAGCGGCGCCAGAGCTGCGCCTTGCCAGAGTCGCTGCGCTTGAGCGGCCACCACCTCGCCGGTGAGCCGTTCGGTGCCGGGGGAGGGCTTGATCTCGATGTTCAGGGCCAGTGCGTTGGCGCGGCAAAACCGGCTGGCGTTTTCCAGCGTGAGCAGCGGCTCGCCCGCGCAGGCGCATGAGTGCCAGCTGCCCGCGTCGAGTTTCGACAGCGCCGCCCAGGGATGCTCGCCTGCCACGGCGCTGGACTGCGCCGCCAGCCGCGCCGGGGCGTTGGTGGTCCGGCTGAGCGTGGCGTCGTGCAACAGGAACGGCACGCCATCGGCGCTGAGCTGGGCATCGCACTCGATCATGCGGTAGCCGTGCTGCGCGCCCAGGCGAAAGGCCGCCAGCGTGTTTTCCGGCGCAAGTTTTCCGGCGCCCCGGTGGGCGATCCAGAACGGGTAGGGCCAGCGGGGCAGGGCGGTTTTCTGCAGCATGGAGGCGTCGCCTTGAAAATTAAGGAGCGCCAGCCCGGTTCAGGCCGGCCCGATGGGCGTGGAGACAAGCGGGCTTTTCATGAGGGCAATTGCGTCGCGTCGCCCGCAAATGGGCGGCTGCGATAATATGCCACCCCAGTGCTGGACGTGGGTCCGAAGCCGCTGAATTTTTCACGATGAACGCTCCTACTACCCTTCAAGAACTCCATGCTGTTGCCGATGAGGCACAGCCGGGCGAAGCCCGCATCCGCGAAATCCCCTACAACTACACCTCGTTTTCCGACCGGGAAGTCGTCATGCGCCTGCTGGGCGCGCCCGCCTGGGAGCTGCTCAACCGCCTGCGGGGCGAGCGGCATACCGGGCGCTCGTCACGCATGCTCTACGAGGTGCTGGGCGATATCTGGGTGGTGCAGCGCAACCCGTATCTGCAGGACGACCTGCTGGACAACCCCAAGCGCCGCGCCCTGCTGGTCGAGGCCCTTGAGCACCGCTTGGGCGAAATCGAAAAACGCCGCACGCCCGAGTCCGACCGCGAGCGCGATGCCATCGTCGGCGAACTGCTCGCAGCTGCCCGCGCGGCCGTGCGCAGCTTTTCCGCCTCGTTTGACGAGGTTGCCGAGTTGCGCCGCCAGACCGAGCGCAAGCTGCGCAAGCTCACGCTCAAGGACAACATCAAGTTTGATGGCCTGTCGCGCGTCTCGCATGTGACGGACGCCACCGACTGGCGCGTCGAATACCCCTTCGTGGTACTCACGCCTGACACTGAAACTGAAATGGCCGGCCTGGTCAAGGCCTGCATCGAGCTGGGGCTGACGATTGTCCCGCGCGGCGGCGGCACCGGCTACACCGGCGGCGCCATTCCGCTGACCTGGAAATCGGCCGTCATCAACACCGAAAAACTCGAAGCGATGACCGAGGTCGAGATGGTCTCGCTGCCCGGCCTGGACCAGCCCGTGGCCACCGTCTGGACCGAAGCGGGTGTGGTGACCCAGCGCGTGGCCGATGCGGCCGAGCGCGGCGGTTTTATTTTTGCGGTCGATCCGACATCGGCCGAGGCGTCGTGCATCGGCGGCAACATCGCCATGAACGCCGGCGGCAAGAAGGCCGTTCTCTGGGGGACGGCGCTGGACAACCTGGCCTCCTGGCGCATGGTCACGCCGCAGGCGCAGTGGTTAGAGGTGGTGCGCGTAGGCCACAACCTGGGCAAGATCCACGACGCCGAGATGGCGAGTTTTGACCTGAACTATTTTGAAGCCGACGGCAAGACGCCGATACGCACCGAGCGGCTCGACATTCCCGGCAAGACCTTCCGCAAGGAGGGGCTGGGCAAGGACGTAACGGATAAATTCCTCAGCGGCCTGCCGGGCATCCAGAAGGAAGGTTGTGATGGCCTGATCACCAGTGCGCGCTGGATCGTGCACCGCATGCCGGCGCACACCCGCACCGTGTGCATGGAGTTCTTCGGCAACGCCAAGGACGCCGTGCCCAGCATCGTGGAGATCAAGGATTTCATGTTCGCCGAGCAAAAGCGCGGCGGCGCCATCCTGGCCGGTCTGGAACACCTCGATGACCGCTACCTGCGCGCCGTGGGTTACGCCACCAAATCGAAACGCGGCGGCGACGGCAAGGGCGGCACCTCTGGCGTGCCGAAAATGGTCCTGATCGGCGACATCGCCGGGGACGACGCGGACGCCGTGGCGCGTGCCACCAGCGAGATCGTGCGCATCGCCAACTCGCGCAGCGGCGAGGGTTTCATTGCCATCAGCCCGGAAGCGCGCAAGAAATTCTGGCTCGACCGCAAGAAGACGGCCGCTATCTCGCGCCACACCAACGCTTTCAAGATCAATGAAGACGTGGTGATTCCGCTGCCGCGCATGGCCGAGTACACCGACGGCATCGAGCAAATCAACATCGAGCTGAGCCTGCGCAACAAGCTCAAACTGTGCGATGAACTCGAGGCGTTTTTCCGCCGGGGCAATCTGCCGCTGGGCAAGGCCGAGGACGCCAGCGAGATTCCTTCGGCCGAGCTGCTGGAAGACCGCGTGGCCCAGGCGCTGGCGCTGATTGCCCAGGTTCGGAGTCTCTGGAGCGGCTGGCTGAAAAATGTGGCCATTGACTTTCCGCAACTGCAGGACCACAGCTTGCGCGCTAGCTGGAAAACCCAGATTCGCTCCCCGCTGCAGGCGATTTTCAGCGGCGGCGCCTTTAAGCCGATCCTGGAAGAGTGCAGCGCGATTCACCAGCGCGTGCTCAAGGGCCGCGTCTGGGCTGCCCTGCACATGCACGCGGGCGACGGCAATGTACACACCAACCTGCCGGTCAACAGCGATGACTACGAGATGCTGCAGACCGCCCACGGAGCTGTGGCGCGCATCATGGTGCTGGCGCGCTCGCTCGACGGCGTGATTTCCGGCGAGCATGGCATCGGCATTACCAAGCTCGAATTCCTGACCGACGAAGAGCTGCAGCCGTTCACCGATTACAAGGCCAGGGTTGACCCCGAAGGGCGATTCAACAAAGGCAAGCTGCTGCGCAACCCGGACCGTTTGCTGCCGGGCCAGCAGGGGCTGCAGGCCGATCTGACCAACGCCTACACGCCCAGCTTCGGGCTGATGGGGCACGAATCCTTGATCATGCAGCAAAGCGACATCGGCGCCATTGCCGATAGCGTGAAAGACTGCCTGCGCTGCGGCAAGTGCAAGCCGGTGTGTGCGACGCACGTGCCGCGCGCCAATTTGCTCTACAGCCCGCGCAACAAGATTCTGGCGACTTCGCTGCTGGTGGAAGCCTTTCTGTACGAAGAGCAGACCCGGCGCGGCATCAGTCTGAAACACTGGGAAGAGTTCGAGGACGTGGCTGACCACTGCACCGTGTGCCACAAGTGCCTGACTCCGTGCCCGGTGGACATCGACTTCGGCGAGGTGTCGATGAACATGCGCAATTTATTGCGCAAGATGGGGCAGAAATCGTTCCGGCCGGGCAATGCGGCGGCCATGTTCTTTTTGAATGCGACGAATCCGCAGACCATCAAGGTGATGCGCAGCGCCATGGTCGATGTCGGCTTCAAGGCCCAGCGCATGGCCAACGACGTGCTGGGCGTGCTGACCAAAAAGCAGACCGCCCACCCGCCCGCCACCGTGGGCCAGGCGCCGATCAAAGAGCAGATCATCCACTTCATCAACAAGAAGATGCCCGGCGGCCTGCCCAAGAAGACGGCGCGCGCCTTGCTGGACATCGAGGACAAGGACTACGTCCCCATCATCCGCAACCCGAAAAGCACCACGGCCGAGACCGAGGCGGTGTTCTATTTCCCCGGCTGCGGTTCCGAGCGCCTGTTCAGCCAGGTGGGGCTGGCCACGCAGGCCATGCTCTGGCACGCGGGCGTGCAGACCGTGCTGCCCCCAGGGTATCTGTGCTGCGGCTACCCCCAGCGCGGCAGCGGCCAGTTCGACAAGGCCGACAAGATGATCACCGACAACCGGGTGCTGTTCCACCGGGTGGCCAACACGCTCAACTACCTGGACATCAAGACCGTGGTGGTGAGCTGCGGCACCTGCTATGACCAGCTGCAGGGCTACCAGTTCGACAAGATATTCCCCGGCAGCCGCATCATCGACATCCACGAGTACCTGCTGGAAAAAGGTATCACCCTGCCGCCGAACCAGCCCGGTTTCCTGTACCACGAGCCCTGCCACAACCCGATGAAGCTGGGCGACTCGATGAAGACGGTCAAGGCGCTGGTGGGCGACAAGGTGCTGAAAAGCGAGCGCTGCTGCGGCGAGTCGGGCACGCTGGGCGTGACGCGGCCGGACATCTCGACGCAGGTGCGCTTTCGCAAGGAAGAGGAAATCCGTAAGGGCGAAGCCCAGTTGCGCGCCTCGGGCGCCGTGAGTGAAACCGGGAATATGAAAATCCTGACCAGCTGCCCGAGCTGCCTGCAGGGCCTGACCCGCTACGGCAACGACCTGCAAAACGGCTTGCTGGAAGCCGACTACATCGTGGTCGAGATGGCCAACCAGATTCTGGGCAAGGAGTGGCTGCCCGACTATGTGGCCGCCGCCAACCACGGCGGGATCGAGCGGGTGCTGGTGTGACGAGTACGGCTTGTCCCTTATGCGAGGCTGACGGCGGCTTGCTGGTTTTCCGCAATGAAGCGTTGCGCATCATCCAGGCCAGCGAAGCCGGTTTCCCGGCGTTTTACCGCGTCGTGTGGAAACGGCATGTGGCCGAGTTTTCCGATCTTTCGCCGGCCGAGCGCGAGGTCTGCATGAACGCCGTCGTGGCGGTCGAGCAGGTGCTGCGAACTGAACTGCAGCCGGCCAAGATCAACCTGGCCGCGCTGGGCAACATGGTGCCGCATCTGCACTGGCATGTGATTGCGCGCTTCGAATGGGACAGCCACTTTCCGGCGCCGGTCTGGAGCGCGCCGCAGCGCCCGGTGGAGGAGGGCAAGGTGGCGGCCATTGCCTCGAGCTGCCTTGACATCAACCGGCTGATCGCCGAAAAAATGGCTGCCTGAGCGGCCCATAATTTCTTTTTCAGAAAGTGAGCGATTCCATGGCAGGTCTTCAAGCCGGGGCACCGACCCCGACGGCGCTGACGGTTCACAGCCAGTCGCGTGTGCTCGAAATTGCTTTTTCGGATGGCGCGCAGTTCAAGATTCCTTTTGAATTGATGCGTGTCTATTCGCCCTCGGCCGAAGTCAAGGGCCACGGGCCGGGGCAGGAAACGCTGCAGACCGGCAAGCGCGAGGTCACCATCACCGCGCTGGAGCCGGTGGGCAACTACGCGGTCAAGCCGGTGTTTTCCGACGGCCATGACAGCGGCCTTTTCACCTGGGACTATCTTTATCACCTGGGCGCAGAACAAAACCGCCTGTGGGACGAGTACACCCAGCGGCTGCAGGCCGCCGGCGTGGAGCGCGATGCGCCCATGCCGGCAGCAGGCGGCTCTGCCTGCGCCAGCCACTGAGCGCGCTACTGCCTTTTCAGCCTCAACTCCGGGGAATCTGGAGATTTTTTTCAATGCCCCGAACGCTCTGCAATGGTTGTCTGCCACTAGACTTGAACGCCCCGCATTGACGCCTGGTGTCGCGTCATGCGTCCAAAGTCGGCTCTCTCCAGTGCGGGCATACCAATAATTTGCTTTTGACGTGACACGAGGATGATGCTATGACAACTACCCACTTTGGTTTCGAATCTGTCGATGAGCAGGACAAGGCGCGCCGCGTGCGCAGCGTGTTCGACTCCGTCGCCCCCAAGTACGATGTGATGAACGACCTGATGTCCATGGGCCTGCACCGCGCCTGGAAGGCCTATACGGTGCTGGTGGCCAACGTCAAGCCCGGCCAGCAGGTGCTCGACATCGCCGGCGGCACGGGCGATTTGTCGCTCGCGTTCGCGCCCAAGGTGGGCGCCACCGGGCGCGTGGTGCATACCGACATCAACGAGGCCATGCTGCGCGAAGGGCGCAACCGGCTGATCGACGCCGGCGTGTGCCTGCCCACGCTGGTGTGCGATGCCGAGCACCTACCCTTTGCCGATGCCAGTTTTGACCTCGTCACCGTGGCTTTTGGTCTGCGCAACATGACGCACAAGGATGGCGCCCTGCGCGAGATGAACCGCGTCCTCAAGCCCGGGGGCAAGCTGCTGGTGCTGGAGTTCTCCAAGGTCGCCAAACCGCTGGAAAAAATCTACGACTGGTATTCGTTCAAGGTGCTGCCCAAAATCGGCAAGCTGGTGGCCAACGACGACGCCAGCTACCAGTACCTGGCCGAGTCGATCCGCATGCACCCTGGCCAGGAAGAACTCAAAACCCTGATGCGCCATAGTGGCTTTGGTCATGTGGATTATCACAACATGTCTGGCGGGGTAGTGGCATTGCATGTTGGAATCAAGTGCTGATGAAGTCTGCGGCCTGATGGCCGTGACCCGCATTTGACGTCAATACACAAGGAGACTGTATGAAAACCTGGCCCGCAATTCTTTCTGCGGTGTTTGCCATCGCCCTGACCCTGTCGGGCGCCCCGGCCGAGGCCAAGCGCCTGGGCGGCGGCACTTCGTTTGGCAAGCAGTCGTCCAATGTCACGCAGCGCCAGGCAACGCCGCCGCCGGCCACGCCGGGCGGAACGACGGCCGCCAATTCAGCGGCCCGCCCGGGAACGCCTGCTGCAGCGCCCGCGCCCGTGGCCCCGAAAAAACCCTGGGGCGCCATGCTGGGCGGCCTAGCCGCCGGCCTGGGCCTGGCCTGGCTGGCTTCGTCGCTGGGCCTGGGCGAGGCTTTCGGCCAGATCATCCTGTTTGCCTTGCTGGCACTGGTCATCATGGTGGCGGCTGGCTTTGTCATGCGCAAGCTCAAGGGTGCCAAGGCGGGCAGCGCGAGCGCCGGCCAGCCCAGTTCGCCCTTTGCCTTTCAGGGCGCCGGGAACGCGGCCCCCGCCAGCATGGCCCGCAACTACAGCTCTGCCAACGTGGGCAACGATGCCTCGGCCCGTCCCTGGGAGCGCAGCGGCGACACGGCTTTCGAGGGCGTTGGCGCAGCGCCTGCCGGCTCGATGATCGGCTCTGCACTGGCTGGCTCCCAGTCCTGGGGGGTTCCTGCCGGTTTCGATGCCGAGGGTTTTATCAAGGCCAGCAAGGCCAATTTCGTGACCCTGCAGGACGCCTGGGACCGCTCGGACATCCAGAGCCTGCGCGCCATGATGACCGACGACATGCTCGCGCAGATCAAGACCCAGCTGGCCGAGCGTGAAACCCATACCGGCGGCGTGGCCAACAAGACCGAGGTCGTGATGCTCGATGCGCAACTGCTGGGCATCGAAGAACTGAGCGATGCCTACATGGCCAGCGTGGAGTTTTCCGGCATGATCAAGGAAGACGCCTCCGCAGGCCCCAGCCCGTTCCGCGAAGTCTGGAACATGACCAAGCCGCGCAACGGCGGCAGCGGCTGGCTGGTGGCGGGTGTGCAGGCCTTGCAGTGAACGGCAGGCGGGCCGAAGGCAGGGAAAAGGCTGTGTCGGAGGCTCAAAAGAGAGGCGGTGTCCGAGCCGCTCTTCAAAACAGGTAGCCGGGAAGATGGTGCAGCCTGAGCCCCGTCCCCACAAAATTCCCGAGTCGGTTCTGGTGGTCATCTACACGCCACGGCTGGAGGTGCTGCTGATCGAGCGCACCGGGCCAGTGCCGGGTTTGTGGCAGAGCGTGACCGGCGCTAAAGACACGCTCGATGAACCCTGGCGCCACACGGCGCTGCGCGAGGTGCGCGAGGAAACCGGCATCCATCCCACTCCAGGCCAGCTGCAGGACTGGGGCATTTGCAATGTTTACGATATCTATCCCGTCTGGCGCCACCGCTATGCGCCCGGCGTGAGCCGCAACACCGAGCAGGTCTGGGGCCTGTGCCTGCCGGCGCCCTGTGCGGTCACGCTCAGCCCGCGCGAGCATGTGGCTTGGCAGTGGCTGCCTCACCGGGCGGCGGCCGAGGCTTGCTTTTCCGGCTCCAATGCCGAGGCGATCTTGCTGCTCCCGCGATTCATCGCCTGAGCCGGCACGCCCATGTCCTACGGCGCTTGAGGCTGTACCGGATGAGTCAACAGGCTTGTCCTTGGTTCAAATAAGCTGAGTTGCCCTGACGTTTTTCTGCCGCGGCAGTTCCATTTTTTGCGTGATTTCCCCCTAGCATCCGACCCATGCCTTCCCTTCGCCAGTCCGACACGCTGCAATTGCTTCAAGGCGGGCAGGCACTTTTTCCTGCGCTCATCCAGGCTTTTGATGCCGCCACCACCTGGATACAGCTGGAGACCTATATTTTTGATCTCCACGGCGCAGGCGCCGATGTCGCCAAGGCCCTGGTCCGGGCGGCGCGGCGCGGCGTGTCGGTCCAGGTGCTGGTCGATGCGATCGGCACCGATCCGCTGCCCGCAGGCTGGCCAGAGGAATTTGCCGAAGCGGGCGTCGAGTGGTGTGTTTATTCGCCCCTGACCGGCCGGCTGGGCCTCTTGGTGCCCGAGCGCTGGCGCAGGCTGCACCGCAAGCTGTGCGTGGTGGACCATCGGGTGGTTTTTTGCGGCGGCATCAATATCCTGGATGATTTCTACGACCCGAACCATGGTCAATTGCAGGCCCCGCGCTTTGATTTTGCCGTCGCCGTGACCGGGCCGCTGGCGGCCGAGGCCACCGAGGCCATGGCGCTGCTCTGGTGGCGCATTCAGGCGGGCTACAGCGCGCGCGAGCGGCACCTGGGCGTGGCCTGGGAGCGCTTCAAGGCGGCCGGCTACGGCGGGCGCACCGATGCGAGCGCCCTGGCCTACGCCGCCTCCGGCACCGCGCCGTTATCGCTCGGGCCCCGGCGCCGGGCTGTCCTGGTGCTGCGCGACAACCTGCGCAATCGCAGCAGCATCGAGCGCGCCTACCGCAAGGCCATCGGCCAGGCGCGCCAGGAGATCATCATTGCCAACGCCTATTTCCTGCCCGGCGGCAAGCTGCGCCATGCCCTCATTCGGGCGGCGCGGCGCGGTGTGCGGGTGATCCTGCTGCTGCAGGGGAAGTACGAGTATTTCATGCAATACCACGCGGCCCGGCCGGTCTATGGCGCCTTGCTGGCCGCCGGGGTGGAAATCCATGAATACTCGGCCAGTTTTCTGCATGCGAAGGTGGCCGTGGTCGATGGGCACTGGGCCACGGTGGGCTCGTCCAACCTGGATCCGCTGAGCTTGCTGCTGGCCCGCGAGGCCAATGTGGTGGTGGAGGACCGCTTGTTTGCGCAGGACTTGCGCCGCCGCCTGCATGAGGCGATGGCCACGCACGGCCAGCGCATGGAGCCCGCTGCCTACGGCCAGCGGCCTTGGGCGCAGCGCTTTCAGGGCTGGATGGCTTATGGCCTGATGCGGCTGGCCTTGTTCCTGACCGGCCAGCGCTACTGAGGCAGCAGCGGCGGAAAATACTTTTGCTATCAAATAAATAGCTGTCTGGCTACCGTGTGAAAGGTGTAGTTCCCGCTAAGCTTATGAGTTTTCAGAAAATCGTGTTTCTGGAGGGACTGGTAATATCTCACATGCTTATGAAATCTACTACGCCCCCCCAGGACGCCACCGACGAAGGCACCCCTGTTTCCGTCAAGATTCGCGAACGGCTGGCCCAGTCCCGCAAGCGTTTTCATGCCAACGACAACATTGCCGAATTCATCCAGCCCGGTGAACTGGAGCGCCTGCTCGACGAGGTGGAGGTCAAGATGCAGGGCGTGCTCGACAGCCTGATCATCGACACGGCCGGCGACCACAACACCGGCAACACCGCGCGCCGCGTGGCCAAGATGTACCTGAACGAGGTGTTCAAGGGCCGGTATGTGTCGGCGCCGTCGATCACCGAGTTTCCCAATGCCGAGCATTTGAATGAATTGATGATCGTCGGCCCGATCACCGTGCGTAGCGCCTGCTCGCACCATTTCTGCCCGGTCATCGGCAGGATCTGGATCGGCGTCATGCCCAACGAGCACACCAACGTCATCGGCCTGTCCAAATACGCCCGGCTGGCCGAGTGGGTCATGGGCCGCCCGCAGATTCAGGAGGAAGCGGTGGTGCAACTGGCCGACCTCATCATGGAAAAAACCCAGCCCGACGGCTTGGCCATCGTGATGGAAGCGAGCCACTACTGCATGGCCTGGCGCGGCGTGAAAGACATGGACAGCAAGATGATCAATTCCGTCATGCGCGGCGTTTTCCTGAAGGATTCGACGCTGCGCCGCGAGTTTCTCGCCCTTATTCCACGCTAAGGAGGCTAAACCATGTTGGTCCGTTTGCTCTATGCCAGCCGCGCAGTCAATACCAGCGCCGAGGCGATCGAGGCGATTTTGACCCAGTCCCGCCAGCACAACCCGCTCTGCGGCATCACCGGCGTGCTTTGCTACGGCGGCGGTGTTTTCCTGCAGGCGATTGAAGGCGGGCGCATGGCGGTCAGCGAGCTGTACGGCCACATCCAGCGCGACCCGCGCCACAAGGACGTGGTGCTGCTGGACTATGAAGAAATCTCCGAGCGCCGCTTTGGCGGCTGGACCATGGGAACGGTCAACCTGCTCAAGCTCAACCATTCGATCCTGCTGAAATACTCGGAAAGAGCCGAACTCGATCCGTATGCGGCCTCGGGGAAGGTGTCGCTGGCCTTGCTGGAAGAGTTGATGGCCACTGCCGCCATCATTGGCCGCGCCTGAAACGGCGCCTGGGCACACCGCAGGCAGTCCGGGCATGCCCGGCGCGCCGGGTTCGCGGCTTTTTCACTCCTTTTGCGGGCAACAGGGCCGCAACCGTTGGCCGTTGCGCTCATGCCCTGGCGTTGAATTGAACCTGAACTTCCTTCGTCGATGATTTCCAACCTCCTGATCGGGTGCGATTTTTCCTCCAGCCCGAGCCGGCGCAAACCCATCGTGATGGCCAGTGGCTGTGTCTCTGGCGGGCGCGTCTTGCTGGGCGGCCTGCAGCGGCTTGAGTCGCTGGCGCATTTTGACGACTGGCTGCGCCAGGAACGCAGCTGGACAGGGGCTTTTGATTTCCCCTTTGGCCTGCCGCGTGAACTGGTGAGGCAGCTTGGCTGGCCCGAGCAGTGGCCGGCGCTGATGGGCCACTATGCCGGCTTGAGCCGGCCGCAAATCCGTGCCACCTTTGCCGCTTTTTGCCATGCGCGTGCGGTCGGCAGCAAGTTTGCCCACCGTGCCACCGACAAGCCCGCCGGCTCCAGCTCGTCGATGAAGTGGGTGAATCCGCCGGTGGCCTACATGCTGCACGCCGGCGTGCCGCGCCTGCTGGCTGCGGGCGTGCATCTTCCCGGCCTGCACACGGGCGATCTGCGCCGTGTCGCCCTGGAAGGCTATCCCGGCCTGCTGGCGCGCGAGCTGCTCGGCCAGCGCTCCTACAAGAGCGATGACAAGGCCCGGCAGACGCCCGAGCGCCTGATTGCGCGCAAGGACCTGATCACCGGACTGGAGCATGGGCAAACCCGGCTGGGGCTGCGCCTCAAAGTCAGCCATGCCCAGAGCGACATGTTGGTCGATGATGCCAGCGGCGACAGCCTGGACGCCGTGCTGTGCCTGCTGCAGGCAGCTTGGGCAGCCGGGCAGGGCGCACCCCGCTATGGCTTGCCGCTGGAGATGGACACGCTGGAAGGCTGGATCATCACGGCCTGAGGCAGTTAACGCTAGTGCCATGTCAACCGCAAAGTGTCGCTGGGCCTGCTTTTGAAGAGAGCTGGCTTGAGACGCATGACGCGGCACCAGGGCAGTGGCTGTTGGCAGGTTTTTTTTCGGGCCTGTCCTACGGCCAGTTCGGTGCAGGCTGACCGGCTGCCGCTAGCCTGTCGGGTAAAGTGAAAAAGGCAAAGCCATATAAGCTTTGGCTTGCATTTTCGTGTGTTTCAGCTTTTTGGAACGCATCGCCTTCTCTAACAGGACGTTTCATGACTGCGCAGCCATTTTGTAGTGTTTCAAAATCTCCATCCCTCGACCCGCGCCGCCATGGTTTTGTGCTTGCGGCCTCCCTGATGCTGGTGCTCGGGCTGAGCGCCTGCAGCCGGCAGGACGAGGCTCAGACCGCCGGCCAGAAGCTCGACTCGGTCATTGCCAAAACCGAGCAATCGGCGGCCCAGGCCAAGGCCAAAACCGAAGAAACCTTTGCCGGTGCGAGCGTCGCGCTGAAAGATGCCACCGAGCAGGCGGAGGCTTCGCTCAAGCAGGCGGCCGGCAAGGCTGGCGAGAAGATGGACGACATGGCCATCACCGCTGCCGTCTCGTCAGGGCTGGCCAAAGAGCCGGAGTTGAGCGCCTTGAAAATCAATGTCGATACCAAGGAAGGCGTCGTCACGCTCAATGGCACGGCGCCTACTGCGGCCGCGCGGGAAAGAGCCGGCAGCATTGCCAAAGCTGTCAAAAATGTCCAGGCCGTCGAAAATCTACTGCTTGTCAAGCCGGGCTGACAGCAGCGCCCTCAAATCCACGAAAAAAAGGCAAGCGATGAGGTTTTCATCGCTTGCCTGATTGGGGTCGCCCCTTCAGGGGCGGCCACGCTGCAACAGCAGTTAAGGACGAACGACGATGTCGTTGCGCACGCTCTTGACGTTTTTCACGCTGCGGGCAATGTTTTCAGCCTGGTTCTTTTCGGCCGATGACTTGGCGAAGCCGGAAAGCTGAACCGTGCCATTGAGGGTCTCAACGCTGATGGCCGAGGCCGCAACGGTCTTGTCTTCAACGAACTTGGCTTTCACGGCAGTCGTGATGGCCGCGTCATCGACGTAGGCGCCAGTCGTTTCCTGACCACGAACCACGGCGCAGCCGCTGCCAATGATGGTGATGCCTGCCAAGGCTGCGAATGCAATTGCGCGAACGTATTTCATGGTATTTCCTCTTGAGTTGATTTTTGAATGGTGGTGCAAAGTTGAAAAGCCTGTCGATCAGCGGCACCACGCTTGATCGACCTGCACTTGTTGTTTTAGCAATCCAGCCCGCTTTTCAGAACAGCGGCCTGTCGGGCGGCTGAAAATGGGATGTGCGGGGCGCGCCTGAGAGCAGCGCTTTGGACAGCCCGGAGGACTTCAGGGCGGTCAGCAGCACACCCACAGAAACCATGCGCCAGGGCCGCAGCACGACGATGGCAGCGCCAGCCCCTGCGGAAAATCCCAGCAGCTTGAACGGGTGGGCCTGCGCATAGTCCTCCAGAAGAGGGCGTGCCAGCTCTGCCACCGCACTGGCCGGATGGCGGTACCACCAGCCGCGCGCGGCGTATTTCATGAGACTCCAGGTTCCGCCGGAAGGCGCCACGGCCTGCGGCTCGTCGGCCTCGAGGTCAAGAGTGTTCGGGTTGTCATGCCCCTGGCGGTGTCGGCTCATGTGCCGAACCAAGGCCTTGCGGCTGATGGCCAGCCGCTCCTGCGGGGTCAGTGGAGTAGGGGAGGAAGTCATGCCGGGTCTTTCAGCAGGCGTCGTTTGCATTCAGGCGACTGTGCGCAAGGCCTGGGCATCGCTGTCTATTTGAGCTTTCAGCTCGGGAAAGCGCTCACTGTTGAGCGGTTTCATGGCCACCATGGCGGCGATGACCAACAACACCAGCGCCACACCCGGCACCACCACCAAGACCCAATGGAACTGGTTTTGCAACACCCCCAGCATCACCGCCGTGCCCGCCAAGCCCAGAAACACCACCCCGGCCAGCACCGCCACCAGCCCGGCCAGCGCACGCGCCAGCAGTTCCGAGCCGGCGTTCGAGGCTTCTTTGTGGAACAGCGCGCCGTAGGCCGACAGGTGATCCATGACCAGATCGGGCCGCTGGACGATGGTGGAAAAAAGCGGGTGCAGCATAAATGGGCGTCAGGTTGGGCGTGAGGGGGGGCGAGTCATCAGCGGGTTTTCAGTAACGGTTTTTGTGGCCGTTGCGCTGGCGCGAGGCCGCCACCAGCAGTGCCACTGCCGCGCCTACGCCGGCGGCAATCAGGATGGAGCGCACCGGCTGCTCGGCCACGTAGCGCGTGGTCACGCCGGCGGCGCGCTTGAGCGACTGCTCGGCGCGGTCCTTGGCTTCGGAGGCCAGGTCCAGGCTGTGCTGGGCCATTTTCTGGGCCTTGGAGGCCAGCATGTCCACCACCGGATCGACATTGCCGCGCAACTGGCGCAGCCGGCTTTCGGCCTTGTCCAGCGCTTCGTGGGCATGTTCACGCGTTGTATCGGCTGCGTGGCTGGCGCCTTGCATGAAGTCGCTGGAAGCTTTGCGAATGGTGGGCATCACGTCCTGGGGGGAGGTATTCATGGCAGATCCTTGGTGTTTTACATTAAAAATTTTCAGGGAGATCGGTGCGGCAAGCAAGCAGTGGGGCTAGCGCTTCAGCGCTTTCTCAACAGGCTGACTACAAAGCTGACGATAGCCATGATAGCGAATATGAAGAAGAGTATTTTGGCAATTTCAACCGCGCCGGCGGCAATTCCGCCAAAACCAAACACGGCAGCAACCAGGGCGATCACCAAAAAAACAACCGAATAATGCAGCATCTCAATCTCCTTGGTTTTGCTTGCGCAATGGGGTTTCTTTTTTTCAAAACCCGCTGCTCAAGCTTAAGGAGGCAGCAGCTGCTTTCTCATCGGCTGGCCGCCTGTTTGCCTGTCAGTGGCCGGGGGGGTGCCCTGTAGGAGGCGGCTGACATTTTGTTACGTGATGATGGGCCTACGCCACTTTGGGCAGGACAGCGCTAATCTGGGTGCCGTTGCCCTCAGTGCTGGTGACGGTCAGTTTTCCGCCGGCCGCCTCTACCCGATGCCGCATGCCGGCCAGGCCGTGGCTGCCCGGGCCAACACTCTCAGGTTTGAAGCCTTTGCCGTTGTCCTTGACCGTCACGATGATGTAGCTCTCAAAATCATGCACACTGATCTGGGCCTGGGTGGCGCTGGCATATTTGGCCATGTTGGTGAGCGATTCCTGGACCAGCCGGTACACCGTCAGCTGGGCCGAACCGTCGAGTTCAACCGTCTCCAGGTCGGTGGCAATCGAGAGCCCCGAGCGTTCCTCGAACTCCCGGGCCAAAATTTCCAGCGAAGCCACCAGCCCCAGGTGCGACAGCGAGGACGGGCGCAGGTCTTCGACAATGCGGCGCTTGAGGGCAATGCCGCTGTTGAGGGTGCGCGTCAGGTGCTCCAGGCGTTCCGTGGCTTCTGGCAGGCTCGCGCCCAGGCGAGATTTGATCCGCGCCACGTCCAGTTTGGCGGCCGTCAGCAGGGCGCCCAGTTCGTCGTGCAATTCGCGCGCCAAGTGGCCGCGCTCGTCCTCGCGCACATTTTGCAGGTGCGTGGCCAGTTCGGCCAGAGTGGCCGTGCGTTCGCGCACCTGTTTTTCGAGCAGGTCACGCTCGCGCTCGAGCGACTCCTGCTCGCGCAGACCCGAAGCCACCAGGGCCTTGGTTTGCAGCAGGTACAGGTAAAAAGCCAGCAGCCCCACCAGGGCCGTGGTGGCAATGCCAATGCGCGAGAGCTGTAGCGCTTTTTTGATCTGCGCCTGTCCCTGGTCCATTTTGTGGATGCTGCTGGTGGCCAGTTTGGTGGACTGGTCTCGAATCGCCTCCATCTGCTCCTTGCCAACATCGGTCGTCAGCACAAACTTCCAGCCATCGTCATTGCCTTCCTTGCGCATGCGCACGCTCAGGTCCATTTCGGCCAGCTTGCGCGAGACATGGCGCGAGAGGATGTCAAAGTCGTTGAGCTGCTCCTCGGAATGGGCGAACTGCTGGCGCAGGACATCGAGGTTCTGGTTAATATCGGCCGTGGCGATGTTGTAGGGCTCCAGGTAGCGCGCATCGCCCGTCAGCAGGTAGCCTCGCTGGCCGGTTTCGGCATTGAGCATCTGCTGGACCAGTTTGTTGATGGCGCTGCGGGTTTGCTGGGCCTGCTCGATATGGGCGACCGCCTCGGTGGACTGGCGAAAGCCGGCCTCATTGATGGCAATGAGCGTGGCGGCTGCCAGGATGGCCAGCAACAGGCTGATGAGCATCTTGGGAAGGGCAAATTTTTTCACAGCAAACTCCGTTGCATACGTCAATGAATAACTCGTCAATAATGGGTACTGGAGGTGAATGCAGGTGTCCCAGCTGGAAATTTTTTTTATGGCCTTGCAAACCCCCCTAAGCCTTATAGAAAGACACGGAAGACATGATCAAAATTGGAATTGTGGATGACCATGCCATTGTTCGTTCGGGACTGAAACAGTTTTTCTCTGACCAAGTGGACTTGCGGGTGGTCGGAGAAGCCGCCAGCGGCCGCGAAGCGATTGACCTGGTGCGCAATGTCGAGCTGGATATCCTGGTGATGGACCTGTCCATGCCAGGCCAGAGCGGCATTGACGCGCTGGCCATGATTCGCGCCAAGGCGCCGGATGTGGGCATTCTCATCCTGAGCGGCTACCCTGAGGAGCATTACGCGGTCAACCTGATCCGCCAGGGCGCCAGCGGCTACCTGAACAAAGAGTGCGATCCGTCGGAAATCGTCGATGCGATCCGCGTGATCTCGCTGGGCAAGCGCTACATCACGGCGGCGGTGGCCGAGTTGCTGGCCCAGCAGTTGAACCGGCCCAAGGATGTGGCCGCGCACGAGCAGCTCTCGGAGCGCGAATTTCAGGTGTTCCTGAAGCTGGCCAAGGGCGAAACCGCTGGCGACATTGCCAAGGCGCTGTCTTTGAGCGTGAAAACCGTCAGCACCTACCGCACCCGCGTGATGGAAAAGATGAGCCTGGCGTCCAACAGCGACCTGACTTATTACGCGCTGAAAAACAAGCTGATCGATTAACAAGGCAACAGCGCTGCACGCGCTGGTGCCATGGCCAAGCGAGCCTTTGCCGCACGCTGACGCCATGCGCTGCGCGGGCGCTGAAAAGAGGTGAAAGCGACGGAAGCGGCGGGATGCTGACGGGTGGGGCGTGCTGGCGCTCAATCCGGAGGGCCGCTTTGAAGCAGGCAAAAATCGACCAGCGCATCAATCTCATTGGACTTGTCAAACACCGCATCCACGCCCAATTGGGCGCAGCGCTGGCGAATGTCTGCGGTGGCGTAGTTGCTGAGCACCACCACCTTTTGCCGCGCAGGGCGATCCCGGCAGGCGGCGAGCACGCCCAAGCCGCTGCCTTGCTTGAGGAATAAATCGACGATGGCCAGATCCCAGTCCTGGCGGTGCTCGGCCAGCCAGGCTTTGCCATCGTTTTCGGTTTCAGCCGTTCCTACAGCGGTCACGCCCGCAAGTTCTTCGAGCGTTCCAATCAAGTTCTCCCGAATGGTGGGGTTGTCTTCAACGATATAAGTTTTCAGTCTCACGGCTTAAGTCCAGGTAACGACGGCAGGATATTCCGGCTACCGCGAAAGGCCCACCCATTCGGAACGGCAAGGGTCAACAATTTTCAACTCCCCTTGTTTCCTAATGTATCTGCAGTTGAAAAGGATTTTGCCAGTGACCTCTGCATGTGTTTGTAGGATGTTTACCAATATTGCCTAGTGTAGGTAGATGCTGACAGCTTTTCATGCTAATGGCCGACTGCCTGGCATTGCCATTGAGAGGACAGTCTACAAGCCCCCATCCGTGCTGGATGTTTGCGCTATTTTGTGGTCTTCTTGGTCACGGCGCCGGCTGCTGCGGCTGCATGATTTTTTGCAGGCCGGCGCAAACCTCGCACCAAAGCATGAACACTTCCCTGTCTCGCTTCTCGCTTCTTCAACGCTGGCTGGCGGGAATCGCTGCTTTTGTGGTCATTTTGGCGCTGGTAGTTTATTTTTTTCCATGGGACGCCCTGCGCGGGCCGATCAACCGCTATGTCTCGGAGCAGTTGGGGCGGCGTTTTGAAATCACCCGGCATCTGGCGGTCAAGTTGGGCCGCATCACCACCGTGCGGGCGGACGGTGTGGAAATTGCCAACCCCGACTGGGCGCATGAGCCCTTGCTTTTAAAAGCCAAGGCCGCCGAATTTGACCTGCATCTGTGGCCGCTGCTGCGGGGCAGGGTGGAATTGCCCCGCATTGCCCTGACTGAGCCGCACATCGGCCTGCAGATTGAACCCGATGGGCGCCGCACCTGGGCGCTGTCGCGCGATGCGACGGACCCCGATGCCACGCCCCACATCGGCGCCTTGCTGGTTGACCAGGGCAGCCTGACTTACCGGGCCAAGGCGCAGGGCGCCAATCTGAACGTGATTTTTTCCCTGATCCGCGAATCGGCCGCACCCTTGCCGCTGAGCTACCAAGCCACAGGCACGTGGAAAAACGAAAGTTTCACGGCCAGCGGCCATGCCGGCGGCGTGCTGAAACTGAGCAAGGACACCGAGGCGCCGTTTCCGCTGGAGATCAGTGCAGCAGCGGGCAGAACCCGCCTGAAGGCCAAGGGTTCGATTTCCGATCTTGCCGACATGGCGGGCATCAACGCCGCGTTCGAGTTGCAAGGCCACAATCTGGATGATCTGTACAAATTGCTGGGTGTGGTGCTGCCTTCCACGCCGCCTTACAAGCTGCGCGCCAGGCTGGACAAGCAGGACCGGCTCTGGGCAGTCAGCCAGATTGAGGGCACGCTTGGCAAGTCTGACCTGAGCGGCGCACTCAGTTTCGACCAGTCGGCTGCGGTGCCCCTGTTGAGCGGCAAGGTGGCGTCCAGGCGGCTGGACTTTGAGGATCTGGGGCCTGTGATCGGCTGGGGGCCTGCGGGCGCTTCCAGTCCCCAGCCGCGAGCCAGCAGCGCCTCAGGCGCTGCCCCCGCATCGCGCCCAAGGACGCGGGCGCCCGGCAAGGTGCTGCCGGTGACGCCGCTGAACGTCGCCAAGCTCAAGGCGATGAATGCCGATGTCACTTACTCGGCCGCCGACATCCGCCATGTCAAGGCCTTGCCGCTGGACAAAGGCAGTGTTCACGTCAGGCTCAAGGCTGGGGTGATGCAGCTTGACCCGATTTCCCTGGGCGTGGCCGGCGGCAGCGTGGCCGGGCGCATTTCGATCGATGCCAACCAGAAACCCGCAACTTTTACGACCCGGCTGGATGTGCGGGCGGTGCAGTTGAACCAGCTTTTCCCCACGATAGAAACCAGCCAGAGAGGTTTTGGCAAGATCAGTGGCGATTTTGACCTCAATGGCCGGGGCAACACGCTGGCGCAGATGCTGGGGTCAGCCTCCGGCAACATGGCCGTGCTGATGGGCAAGGGCCAGATCAGCAACATCCTGCTGGAATACATGGGGCTCGACGGTGGGGAAATCATCAAGTTCCTGGTGCGCGGCGACCGCAATGTGCAACTGCGCTGCGCCGCTGCCGCTTTCGATGTGAAGCAGGGCCTGATGACCAGCCGCGCCATCGTACTCGACACCAGCGACACCGTGATCACCGGCGTGGGCGAGGTCAACCTGGCCCGTGAAACCCTGGATATCCGTCTCAAACCCTCCCCCAAGGACCCGAGTATCCTGAGCCTGCGCTCGCCCCTGCGCATTAGCGGCACTTTCGGCGCTCCCACCGCCGCGCCGGAGAACACGGCGCTGGCCGGCCGCGTGGGTCTGGCTGTGTTGCTGGGCGCCATCAATCCGTTGCTGGCGCTGGCGGCGACGATAGAAACCGGTCCGGGCGAAGATGCCAATTGCGCCGGCATTCTCAAGCAGGCCGCCACGCCCAAAGTTGCACCGGGCAAGCAGTGACGAGTTCAAGCCAGCAGAGCTTGCATCTGCCGGTTTTAAACGGTCAGTTGCAGGCGCAGGGCGCGCCGCAGACGGTGCAGGTGCTGCTTCGCTGCAAGGTCATCTCATCCCAGCGCATGCTGCGGCCATCGAGCAGCAGTAGCCGGCCCGTCAGCGGCTGGCCAATGGCGCACAGCAGCTTGAGCGCTTCGGCGGCCTGCACCGTGCCCACGATGCCGACCAGCGGCGCAAACACGCCCATGCTGGCGCAGCGGGTTTCTTCCAGCAGTTCGGACTCCGGAAAAACGCAGGCGTAGCAGGGCGAGTGCGGGCTGCGCGGGTCATACACCGCCACCTGGCCGTCAAAACGGATGGCCGCGCCCGACACCAGCGGCTTGCGGTGCCGCACGCAGGCGCGGTTGATGGCGTGACGGGTGGCAAAATTGTCGGTGCAGTCGAGCACCAGATCGGCCCGCGGGACCAGTTGATCGAGCAGGGCGTCATCGGCCCGCTCGGTGACCGGCGTGACCAGGACATCGGGGTTCAGCGCGGCCACCGCCTGTCGCACCGAATGCGTTTTAAATTCGCCGATGCGCGCCGTGGTGTGGGCAATCTGGCGCTGCAGGTTCGTCGCCTCGACCCGGTCATGATCGACGATGGTGATGTGGCCGACGCCGGCGCTGCCCAGGTACAGGGCCACCGGAGAGCCCAGCCCGCCCGCGCCGATGACCAGCACATGGGCCGCCAGAAGCTTTTGCTGGCCTTCAATGCCGATCTCGTCAAGCAGGATATGGCGGGAATAGCGAAGCAGCTGGTCGTCGTTCATGAGAAAGGAAATAAAAAAACCGGCCGCTTCAGGCGCGTCCGGTTGGTTGGAGGGGGCGGTGCGGGCACCCTGTCAGGTGCCCGCCCTTGGGGCCTTAGTTGTCCTTCTTCTCGTTCTTGGGCTCGACCACGGCGGTCTTGCTGACCAGCACCGGCCGGCCCTTGAGCTGGTTGATGGCCTGGGCCAGCTGGAAGTCCTTGTCGCTGCCTAACTCGGGCGGGCGGCGTTGCTCTGGCGTTTTCTTGGCCTCTTCTTCAAGCCGCTTTAACGCTTCCTCACGCGCTTTTTCCCGGTTGGCATCCTTGACTTCCGCGCCTTGGCCGCTGTTGAGGTGCTTTTCCAGATCGGCCTCGCGGGTGCGCAGCGCGGCAAACGGACTGCCCTCGGCGGTCTCGTCGATCATCACGTCGGGAACGATGCCACGCGCCTGGATCGACTTGCCGCTGGGCGTGTAGTAGCGCGCCGTGGTCAGCTTGATGCCGGTGTCGGGGCCGAGCGGGCGCACCGTCTGCACCGAGCCCTTGCCGAAGGTCTGGTTGCCCATGATGGTGGCGCGCTTGTAGTCCTGCAGGGCGCCGGCCACGATCTCGCTGGCCGAGGCCGAGCCTTCGTTGACCAGCACCACCAGCGGCACCGTCTTCAGGGCGGCGGGCAGGCCTTTGAGCGGGTCCGAGCCGTTGCGCCGCTGGTAGAACTCGGGTGAGGCCTTGTAGGTAAATTTACTTTCGGCCAGCTGGCCGTTGGTGGACACCACGGTCACGTTCTCGGGCAGGAAGGCGGCCGAGATGGCCACGGCCGCATCGAGCAGGCCGCCGGGGTCGTTGCGCAAATCGAGCACCAGGCCCTTGAGCTTGGGCTCCTGCTTGTAGATCTGCTCGACCTTGGTGACGAAATCGTCCACCGTGCGTTCCTGGAACTGGCTCAAGCGCACCCAGGCGTAGCCGGGCTCGATCACCTTGCTGCGCACCGACTGCGTGCGGATTTCCTCGCGGGTGATGGTGACCGGGAAGGTGCGGCTCTCGTCCTTGCGGAAAATGGTCAGCACCACCTTGGTCTGGGGTTCGCCGCGCATTTTCTTCACCGCGTCGTTCAGGCTCAGGCCCTTGACGGCGGTGTCGTCGATGCGGGTGATCAGATCGTTGGGCTTGAGGCCGGCGCGGTCAGCGGGCGAGCCTTCAATGGGCGAGACCACCTTGACCAGCCCGTCTTCCTGGCTGATCTCGATGCCGACGCCGACAAAACGCCCCGACGTGCCTTCGCGAAATTCTTTGTAAGACTTTTTGTCGAAATACACCGAATGCGGATCCAGGCTCGCCACCATGCCCGAAATCGCGTCGGTGATGAGTTTTTTTTCATCCACAGGCTCGACATAGTCGCTCTTGACCATGCCGAAAACCGCTGCCAGTTGCTGCAACTCTTCCAGCGGCAAAGGCGCCATGCCCGCTCGCGCTACGGCCTGCAACTGCACCGTGGTGAGCGCTCCGGCCAGGGCGCCAATTGAAATCCAGCCTGCTATCTTGAGCTTCTGACCCATAACTATGTTCCTAACCTGTTGAGAAGCCTTGGCTCCTTCGTATCGGGGCAATATACACCTTGGAGCCTGGCGCGCCACCACAGTTCCGCTTCCATGAGCCTCAGAAGTGAAAAAGTTGGGCCACTGGGCAGATTTTGCAAGGGTTTGGGGCCATTTTCACCGAAGAAGAGCGCATGGCGTGTGGCAGGGACTTTAGGCTGGCGCGCCT
Source organism: Pseudomonadota bacterium (assembly GCA_030855235.1). Lineage (GTDB taxonomy): Bacteria > Pseudomonadota > Gammaproteobacteria > Burkholderiales > Burkholderiaceae_C > Polaromonas. The sequence goes on along the minus strand of JALYRU010000001.1, from coordinate 83,131 downwards.
GGGCGGGACCCGCCAGCCTTTGGGCGCTCAGGCGGAAACGGCCGCGCCCTGCGCGCCTACAGCGGCTGCGGCCTTGGCGGCGGCTTCCTTGTCGCCCAGGTAGTAGCTGCGCAGCGGCTTGAGGTTCTCGTCCAGTTCATAGACCAGCGGAATGCCGTTGGGGATGTTCAGCCCGACGATGGCATCGTCCGAGATGTTGTCCAGGTACTTGACCAGCGCCCGGATGGAATTGCCGTGCGCGGCCACCACCACGCGCTGGCCGGACTGGATGGCCGGCGCCATGGCGTCGTTCCAGAACGGCAGCACACGCGCCACGGTGTCCTTGAGGCATTCGGTCAGCGGCACTTGTTCAGCAGCCAGATCGGCGTAGCGCCGGTCGCCGCGCTCGCTGCGCGCGTCATCGGGCGTGAGCGCCGGCGGCGGCGTGTCGTAGCTGCGGCGCCAGACCAGCACCTGCTCGTCGCCGAACTTCTTGGCCGTTTCCGCCTTGTTCAGCCCCTGCAGGCCGCCGTAATGGCGCTCGTTGAGGCGCCAGCTGTGATCGACCGGCAGCCAGGTGCGGTCCATCTCGTCGAGCACATGCCACAGCGTGCGCGTGGCGCGCTTGAGCACGCTGGTGTAGGCGATATCAAAATCGTAGCCCTCTTCCTTGAGCAGTTTGCCAGCGCCTTTGGCCTGGGCAATGCCGGTGTCGGTCAGGTCAACGTCGGTCCAGCCGGTAAAGCGGTTTTCAAGGTTCCAGGTGGATTCGCCGTGGCGGATGAGCACGAGTTTGTACATGGTGTGGGAAAGTTTGAAGGAAAGTGAAAGGAATAAAAAAGCGGCCGGGCGGCGGACTTCTGCCTCCATTCTAAAATCACCGCTTGAGTGAAAACATACAAAAGGTAGAACGTGAAATTCTTGATTGATAACTGGATGCTGATTTTGATCGCCCTGACCTCGGGCGGCATGCTGCTGTGGCCGGCGATTTCCGGCGGCATGGCGGCGGGCGATCTCAATGCCAGCAGCGCCGTGCAGCTCATGAACCGCGAAAAAGCGGTGGTGGTCGATGTCTGCGAGAGCGCCGAATTTGCCGCCGGCCACATCGTCGGCGCGAAAAACATTCCGCTGGGCGAGCTCGAAACCAAACTGCCTGGCGTTGTGAAAAACAAGGCCCTGCCGGTGATCCTGGTGTGCGCCAGCGGCGCGCGCTCGGGCCGGGCGGTGGCGATTGCCAAGAAACTCGGTTACGAGCAAGCCCAATCGCTGGGCGGCGGACTCAAGGCATGGAAAGAGGCTAATCTTCCGGTTGAGAAGGCCTGAAAAGGTCTGTTTTGTCCGGAAACATTCCCCTTTGAGAAACCATGCAAACCGTCAAGATTTACACCACCGGCACCTGTCCTTACTGCATTGAGGCCAAGCGCCTGCTCGCCCAGCGTGGCGTGACCGAACTCGATGAAATCCGCGTCGATCTGCTGCCCGGCGAGCGCCAAAAAATGACGGCGCTCACCGGGCGCACCAGCGTGCCGCAAATCTTCATCGGCACCACCCATGTCGGCGGCTGCGATGACCTGATGGCCCTCGATGGCCGGGGCGGCTTGCTGGCCCTGCTGGACGGCGCGGCCTGACGCGCTTGTCAGCGCCCTGCTTTCCAATTTATTGACTGCGCTGGCGGCCTGCGGCTTGATGCGCTTGTCCGGCCGTCAATCCGGGCGGCGAGCCTGAGATAATGCCTGCCAGCCTGCCTGTGCAGGTTTATCCATTCCCCGATCCTAGAACCCTGACGAAAGACACTCATGGCCGAAACCAATCTTGACCCCGTATTCCAGATCCAGCGCGTCTACCTCAAGGATGTCTCGCTGGAGCAGCCCAATTCGCCTGAAATCCTGCTCAACCCGGAGCAGCCTGCCGTCGAGATTCAGCTGGGCGTGGATGCCAAGCCGGTGGCCGAAGGCCTGTTCGAAGTCACCGTGACCGCCACCGTACACACCAAGATTGATGACAAGACCGTGTTTTTGGTCGAAGCCAAGCAGGCCGGCATTTTTGAGCTGCGCAACATGCCCGACGAGCAGCTCGGCGCCATTTTGGGCATTGCCTGCCCGCAAATCGTCTATCCCTACCTGCGCGGCAACGTGGCCGACGTGATCCAGCGCGGCGGTTTCCCGCCGGTTCACCTGGCCGAAATCAACTTCCAGGCCATGTACGAGCAGCAGGCCCAGGCTGCCGCTGCCCCCGAGGCTCCGCAAATTCTCGTTTGACAGCCCGGACAATCCGGACAACCCGCCAAGGCACCATGCCCTGCGGGATTACCACTGTGTTGCCTTTGCCGCTTTTGTTGCCATGAAAATTGTCGTTCTGGGAGCCGGTGCCTGGGGCACCGCGCTGGCGGTCAATGCTGCGCGGGCGGTGCATTCCGGCAAGCCCCGGCATCAGGTCACCTTGTGGGCGCGCGATGCGGCGCTTGTTGCCGCGATGCAGACCGAGCGCGCCAACACCCGCTACCTGCCCGGCATTGCCCTGCCCGAGCCGCTGGCCTTGCAGGGCGGCGGACAGCCTTCCCTGGCGCAGGCCATCAGCGGCCAGGATCTCATCATTGTGGCCACGCCCGTGTCGGCCGCGCGCAGCCTGCTGCAAAGCCTGCAGCACGCCAGCGTGCCTGTCGCCTGGCTCAGCAAGGGCTTTGAGGCGCCGGTGGTGGCGGCGCCAGCGTCTGCCAGCCTGGCAGCGCCGTTCGGGCTGATGGTCCACGAAATACGCGGGCAGGTCGCGCCCAATTTAAGGGCCGGCATCCTCAGCGGCCCGAGCTTTGCGCTCGAAGTCGCCCGTGGCCAGCCCACCGCCCTGGTGGCGGCCAGCGAGCACGCCGAGGTGCGCGAGGCGCTGGTGGGCGCTTTTCACAACACCAGCCTGCGCGTCTATGCCAATGACGACCTCGTCGGCGTCGAGGTGGGCGGGGCCGTCAAGAACGTGTTGGCCATTGCCACCGGACTGTGCGACGGCCTGGCGCTGGGGCTGAACGCCCGCGCCGCCGTCATCACCCGGGGCCTGGCCGAAATGACCCGTTTGGGCGTGGCGCTGGGCGCGCGCGCCGAAACCTTTACCGGCCTGTCGGGGCTGGGCGACCTGGTGCTGACCGCCACCGGCGACCTCAGCCGCAACCGAAAAGTCGGACTCTTGCTGGCGCAGGGCAAATCCCTGCCCGAGGTGCTGGAGTCGCTGGGCCATGTGGCCGAGGGCGTGTACTGCGCCCGCACCGTGGTGCAGCGCGCTGCCAGCCTGGGCGTCGATATGCCGATTGCGCAAAGCGTGGTGGCTCTGCTGGACGGCAAGCTCAAGCCCGCCCAGGCCGTGGCGGTGCTGATGGAGCGCGAACCGAAAACGGAACTGGCTTGCTACTGAAAAAATAGCGGACAAAACCCTGCAGGCTGCGCTGCAGGATTTTTACGTGTTATTTGCGCAGCACAATGGTCACCAGCAGCGACGAGTTCTTCACCGCCGTCAGGGCGTGATCGACACCGCCTTCAAGCCAGACCAGCTGGCCCGCTTTCATGCGCTGGGTTTGCCCATGCGCCGTGAGATCGACCTCGCCTTCGACGCAGTGAATCGTCACCTCGCCCTTGACCCAGTGGGAGGGCGCGATTTTTCCGGCCGGCATGACCAGGCGCATGACTTCCAGATCATTGGATTTGAACAGCGCGACCGTGCGGGCGTCGCAAAGCTGGTCCGCCAGGGGTTGAACATCAATCAGTTGTCCGGATGCAGCGTGTGCAATAGCCATGTGAAACTCCAGAAAAAGTGGCGTCAATACCGAGGATGTTTATACCTCAAGCTTTGGAGCGAACGCCCTGATGGTTCGGCTGCCAGACGAGAAAAACCAGAGCCTCAATGGGTGCGGCAAAACATGCTTGCAAAGCAGGAATTGCACGCCATGATTTGCAAGGATAAATCGCGAGAAAAATGCCTCAACCCACTGTGGTGAACGCCATCTTTGCGCTTCAAATCTCCAGGTTGTCGATCAAGCGGGTGTTGCCCAGCTTGGCCGCACCCAGCACCACGAGCGCCTCATCGGCCAGCGGGCCTTGGGGCGGCTGCAGGTCGATGCGGCGGCGCACGGTCAGGTAGTCAGGCTTCCAGCCGCGCCGGGCCAGTGCCTGCAGCGCCTGGGCTTCAAGCGCGGGCAGGCCGGGCGCAGCGAATGCCCCGGCGGCTTTGGCCGCCTCGCCCAGTGCGCGCAGGGCTTTGGACAGTTGCACGGCTTCCTCGCGCTCGGCTGGGGTCAAATAACCGTTGCGCGAGGACAGGGCCAGACCGTTTTCGGCGCGCTGGGTTTCGCCGGCGAGGATTTCAATCGGCAGCGCGAACTGCTGCACCAGGCGGCGTATCACCATCAGCTGCTGGTAATCCTTCTTGCCGAAAGCGGCCACGCCCGAGGGCATGCCGGCAAAGACGCAGGAAAAGAGCTTCATCACGACGGTGCTCACACCGATGAAAAAGCCGGGCCGGAAATGCCCTTCGAGGATGTCGGCAAGGTCGGAAGAGGGATGCACCTTGAAGGTCTGCGGCTCCGGGTAAAGATCTTTTTCGCGCGGGGCGAACACCACGTCGCAGCCGGCCGCTTCGAGCCGCTGGGCATCGGCATCCAGCGTGCGCGGGTAGCTGTCGAAGTCCTCGTGCGGCGCGAACTGCAGGCGGTTGACAAAAATGCTCGACACCGTGACATCGCCCAGCGGCTTGGCCTGTTTCACCAGCGCGATATGGCCGGCGTGCAGGTTGCCCATGGTGGGCACGAAGGCCGGGCGTTTGAAAGCGCTGAGCCGCTGGCGCAGCTCGGGGATGGTGTGGACGATGTGCATGGGGTCTCCTTCGTTGCTTGTTGTGCTGCCTCATGGATGGGAAGGCAGGAGTGGCGCTCGCCGCACCCGTGCAGACACGGACGGGACAGCGCCAGGCGGCTCAAAAGTGTACGGGCGAAGCGCGCCCGGCGTTACCAGGCGTGCAGGCTGTTGTCCGGAAAGCTGCCATTTTTAACGGCGCGCACATAGGCTTCCATGGCGCCGCGCACGCTGGTCGCGTCGTCCATGAAGTTGTGGACGAACTTGGCCATCTTGCCCAGGTTCATGCCCAGCATGTCGTGCAGCACCAGCACCTGGCCGGCCGTGCCGTTGCCCGCGCCGATGCCGATGGTGGCGCAGTGGGTCAGCAACTGCGTGACTTCAGCCGACAGCACGGCGGGCACCATTTCGAGCACCAGCATGGAGGCGCCTGCGTCCTGCAGCGCGCTGGCTTCGCGGCGCAGCTGGGCGGCGGCTTCGTCCGATTTACCCTGGACGCGGTAGCCACCCAGCGCATGCACGGTCTGCGGCGTCAATCCCAAGTGGGCGCAGACCGGAATGCCGCGCTCGACCAGGAAGCGCACGGTATCCGCAGTCCAGCCGCCGCCCTCCAGCTTGACCATGTGGGCACCCGCCTGCATCAGCACCACGGCGCTGCGCAGCGCCTGCTCTTTGGACTCGTGGTAGGCGCCGAAGGGCAAGTCGCTCACCAGCCAGGCCACGCCCTGGGAGCGGCGCAGGCCGTGGGCGACAGATTCGGTGTGGTAGCGCATCGTCTCCAGCGTCACGCCGACGGTGCTGGACAGCCCTTGGCAGACCATGCCGAGCGAGTCGCCGATCAGGATGCATTCCACCCCGGCAGCGTCCGCCACGGCGGCAAACGTGGCGTCGTAGGCGGTGAGCATGGTGATCTTGTCGCCGTGGGCATGCATCTCGCGCAGGCGCGGCAGGCTCAGCGGCTTGCGCAGCGAGGGCGTGGAGGCCGGCGGCAGGGTGCCGTAAGGCGTGCCCGCCCCAGGGGTTGAGGCGGTGGCAGTGGCGGAGGGAGAATTTGCGGAAGAAGTCATGGGCGCTCCAGAAGTAGCCAAGAGTCTAATCTGTCACGCAGGGCTGTTTCAGCCCAAAAGCGGGCTTCAGGCCATCTGCACCGGAATGGTCGAGCGCTCTTCCTTGATGCGGTTGTCCGGGTTGACGAACACCAGTTTCGGGCTAAAACCCACGACTTCCTTCTCGTCCACCTGGGCAAAAGAGGCGATGATCACCAAGTCGCCCGTCGAGGCGCGGCGCGCGGCCGAGCCGTTGACCGAGATGATGCGGCTGCCGCGCTCGGCGCGGATGGCGTAGGTGACGAAGCGCTCGCCGTTGTTGATGTTCCAGATGTGGATCTGCTCGTTGTCGGCGATGTTGGCCGCGTCCAGCAGGTCTTCGTCAATGGCGCAGGAGCCTTCGTAGTTCAGCTCGCAGTGGGTGACGGCGGCGCGGTGGATTTTGGATTTGAGCAGGGTTCTGAACATGGTGGCAGGAAGGGTAGGTTCAATCAAAAGAAAACGCTTTCAGGCCCGGCTGCGCCCGCGCTGCCAGCATGGCTGGGCGGGCGCGGTAACATTTGGGCCGGACCGGCGCAATGGCCCCGGTAGTTTAGGACACTGTGCAGTGTGACTTCTTACCTCAGGTTATTCATGAAAAAGACATTTGTATTCAATGCGGCGAATGTGGCCGAACTGGCCCGGGCCGATGTGGCGCGGGCGCTGGCCGAGGATATCGGCGCGGGCGACCTGACCGCTGCGCTGATCGAGCCGGCCCGACAGGCGCGCGCCTATGTGCTAGCCCGTGAAACCGCAGTAGTCTGCGGCAGCGCCTGGGTGGAAGCGGCCGTGCTGGCCATGGACCCGCAGGCGCGCATCACCTGGCACGTGAAGGACGGCCAGCGCTGCGAGGCCAACCAGATCGTGTTTGAAGTGCAGGGCCAGGCCCGTGCCCTACTGTCGGCCGAGCGCACCGCGCTGAACTTTCTGCAGCTGCTCAGCGCCGTGGCGACTAAAACAGCGACTTATGCCGCTATCGTCGAGGGCACCAAGGCCCGCATCGTGGACACGCGCAAGACCTTGCCCGGCCTGCGCCTGGCGCAAAAATACGCTGTCCTGACCGGCGGCGGCACAAACCACCGCGTCGGCCTGTACGACGCCATCCTCATCAAGGAAAATCACATCGCCGCTGCCGGCGGCATCCCGCAGGTGCTGGCCCAGGCCGCGCAGCTGGCCGAAGAGGCCGATTTCATCGAGATCGAAGTCGAAACCCTGGCCCAGCTCGCCGAGGCGCTGGACGCGGGCGCGCGCATGGTGCTGCTGGACAACATGGACATCGCCACGCTGAACGAGGCCGTGCGCATCAACGCCGGCCGCGCCATTCTGGAGATTTCCGGCGGCGTGACGCTGACCGGCCTGCGCGCCCTGGCCGAGACCGGCGTGGACCGTATTTCGATTGGCACCTTGACCAAGGACGTTCAGGCCATAGATTATTCGATGCGCTTTGAGGCGCCCACAGGAGAGCCGCAATGAGTTCAGTTTTGACCCGCATCAACGTCGATTACGAGCAGCCGATGACCGCTGTTACGGGCGAATCGGGCGCCTGCGCCACGCGCCACGCCTGGGCACGTGTGCCCGTCGAGCCGTCGCAGACGGAGCGGGCGGCGCTCAAGGACCGCATCCGCCGCCTGCTCAAGGAGCGCAACGCCGTCATGGTCTCGCATTACTACGTCCACCCCGACCTGCAGGACCTGGCCGAGGAAACCGGTGGCATTGTCTCCGACTCGCTGGAGATGGCGCGCTTCGGGCGCGACCATGCGGCGCAGACGCTGGTGGTCTCGGGCGTGCGCTTCATGGGCGAGACCTCCAAAATCCTCTCGCCGGACAAGCGCGTGCTGATGCCCGACCTGGACGCGACCTGCTCGCTCGACCTGGGCTGCCCCATCGACGAATTCAGTGCCTTTTGCGACGCGCACCCGGACCGCACCGTGGTGGTCTATGCCAATACCAGCGCCGCCGTGAAAGCGCGCGCCGACTGGGTGGTGACATCGAGCTGCGCGCTGGACATCGTGCGCGCCTTGAAAGCGCAGGGCCAGAAAATCCTCTGGGCGCCGGACCGGCATCTGGGCGGCTACATCGAGCGCGAAACCGGCGCCGACATGGTGTTCTGGAACGGCGCGTGCATCGTGCATGACGAGTTCAAGGCGTTTGAGCTGCAGGCTTTGATGAAAGAACACCCACTGGCCAAGGTGCTGGTACACCCCGAATCCCCGGCCGACGTGGTGGCGCTGGCCGATGCGGTGGGCTCGACCTCGGCCATTTTGAAAGCGGCCAAAGAGATGGATGCGCCCGAATTCATCGTCGCCACCGACAGCGGCATGATGCACAAGCTGCGCACGCTGAATCCCGGCAAAGTTTTCATCGAAGCGCCCACGGCGGGCAACAGCGCCACCTGCAAGAGCTGCGCGCAGTGCCCGTGGATGGCGATGAACGGCCTGGCCGGCGTGGCCCATGTGCTGGAAACCGGCGCGAATGAAATCCACGTCGATCCGGCGCTGATTCCGCGCGCCTGCCTGCCGATCGACCGCATGCTGGCCTTCACCGCCGCCCTGAAAAACGGCCAGCCCACCGCCGGGTTGATCCCGAACATCGGCGCGGCGTAAGGCTAGGCGCATGACGCCTATTACCGCCCGCATCGACTTTTCTGATCCGCATGACAGAGCCGCGCCGCGCCTGCGCTACGCCTTCGGCACGCCCCGCGCTGTGCTGGCAGCGCACACGCCGGCCGAGGTGCGCCCCGTGCTCGACGCGGTGCAGCAGGCCGCGCAAGAGGGCCGCTGGTGCGTGGGCTATCTGCGCTACGAAGCCGCGCCGGCTTTTGACGCGGCGCTGACGACGCACCCCGCCGACGGCCCGCTGGCCTGGTTTGCGGTTTATGACGAGGCGCTGCCCTGGCCGCCCGGCAAGGCCGACGAAGCCCAGGCCGTGCAGGTCCAGTGGCAGAGCGCGCTGGCGCGCCCGGCCTTCGACGCCGCGCTGGCCACGCTCCAGCAGGCCATTGCCGCTGGCGAGTACTACCAGGTCAATTTCACGGCGCAGATGGCGGGCCAGCTCTCGGCGCAGCCGCTGTCCGGCTATGCTGGCTCTGGCTCTGGCTCTGGCTCTGGCTCTGGCTCTGGCGATTTAGGCGGCTCTGGTGGCTTGGAGGGTTCTGGCCCGCAGGCCGCCCTGGCCTTGTTTCGCGCCCTGCAGCGCGCCCAGCCCGGCGGCTACGCGGCTTTTCTCGACACAGGCGACGAGCAACTGCTTTCAGTCTCGCCCGAGCTGTTTTTCGACTGGCAAGACGGCCAGGTGGGCACCGAAGCAGGCAACCCGCAAAGCCGCCAGATCCTGACCCGGCCGATGAAAGGCACCGCCCCGCGCGGCACAACGCCAGAGGCCGACGCCGCCCAGTCCGCCGCCCTGCGCGCCTCGCCCAAGGAGCGCGCCGAAAACGTCATGATCGTCGATCTGCTGCGCAATGACCTCTCGCGCATCGCCGAGCCGTTCAGCGTGCAGGTGCCACGCCTGTTCCACACCGAGGCGCTGCCGGCGGTCTGGCAGATGACCTCGGATGTCAGCGCCCGCACCCGCGCCGGCTGCACACTGGCCGATGTGTTCGCGGCGCTCTTTCCCTGTGGCTCCATCACCGGCGCGCCCAAGGTGCGCGCCATGCAGGCCATCCGTGCGCTGGAGCCGCAGCCGCGCGGCGTGTACTGCGGCGCCATCGGCGTGGTGCGCCCTGGCAAGCCGGGCGAGGGCATCCGGGCCACTTTCAACGTCCCGATCCGCACCGTCACCCTGCGCGGCCGGCAGGCCAGTTGCGGCATCGGCAGCGGCATCACTTCCAGCGCCAGCGCCGAGGGCGAATGGCAGGAGTGGCGCCACAAACAATGTTTTCTGGAGCGAGCCAGCATGCCTTTCGAGATTCTGGAAACCCTGGCGCTGGAGGCCGGCCAGCCGCGCCACGCCGGCGCCCATCTGGCGCGCATGGCCGGCGCCGCCGCGCATTTCGGCTACCCGTGGCGCCAAGAGCAGGCCGAGCGCAGCCTGCAGGCCCTGGCGCAGCAGCATCCGCAGGGCCTGTGGCGCGTGCGCCTGCTGCTCGATACGGCTGGAAAGTTCAGCGCCCAAGCCTACGCCATGGAGCCGTCAGTGCCCCCGGTGCGGCTGCAACTGGCCGGGCGGGCGCTCGAAGAGGCCCATGGCGAGTTCGTGCGTTTCAAGACCACCCGCCGCGCTCACTACGACGCCTTCACGCCGACGCAGCCCGGCGTGTTCGACACCGTGCTGTACAACGCGGAGGGCGAGATCACCGAATGCACGCGCGGCAACGTGGCGATGCTGCTGGACGGCCGCTGGGTCACGCCGCCGCTGGCCTGCGGCCTGTTGCCGGGCGTGGGCCGGGCGCTGGCCCTTCAGGAAGGGAGGTTGATCGAGGCCGTGGTGCGGGTGGAGGACTTGCCGTGCGTGCAGGGCTGGGCGTTTGTCAACAGCCTGCGCGGGTGGCTGGAGGCTCGGTTTGAGCTGATCGGCGCTCTTTGAGCGCTGAAACAGCCAGGCCAGCACAAGACAGGTTGTCTTTACAGACGTACTTTGAGGGAGACAGCGAGGAACGAGGGCCTGAGATTGGGATGCATCATTTCAATTGAGCCAGTCGATAGATGCCGCCAGATCAAGAGTGGCGAAGATTGAATTCAGCGTTTGAAGTTCTGCCTGATGCTGGTGAACTTGGCAGTTCAACCATCGATTTTCATATCCTTCTGTCGCCACCGCTTGATGATGTGTTTGACAACTAGAAACCAGGCGCATGGCGGCCAGAGTGCAACTGCAGAAACTACAAACAGTTTTTCCAAGTCCTCTCTGACCAGCGCAGCAAAGTCGTAGCAATCTCCCGGCGGGCATTTGTAGCTGGATAGCAGATACGCCTCATGGTTGATGATCAGCGGGAAGGAAGCCAAAAACAGCCACCAAATGAATACTATGTAGCGCATGGCGTGGTAGGGGTTGAAAGGCATGGCGGATGGGTCAGGCCTGTGTTTGATGAGGCCTAATGTTGGCGTTGGGCGTTATCTCGCTGTTAGCGAACCACCCCGGTGTAGGGATCGGGAATTCCGTTGTTTTCCAACGGCCGCCAGATCTTAAGTTCGTTTTCCCAGCGGTGGACACCGTACATGTCGACCGTGTACAGCCGCCCATCAGCACCGGGGATTAAGCGGCTGTCTATTATGGAGCCTATAAGGCCCGGCCAATGCACGTAGCCCAAGGTTTGCATCAGCGCCTGGTCGGACCAACTGCAGACGTCGGCCTGATAGGACTTCACGTCGATACATTCAAGGTAAACAGTCAGGCCCCTCATCCCCACGACTTTGCCCTTGGTGTACTTCGACGTCATGCCGAAGGGATGCCAAGTAGCACCGCGGTCGCGGCTTCGATACACGCGCTCTTCGCTGCTGTAGTAGAGATGGGGGCGTTCGATCCGTCCCAAGGTGCTGGCATAGAGCGTCCCCGCAGCGTCAACGTGCAAATCCCGGACGAAGACGTGGGCCGGAATTCCCTTGGACTTGACCGTGTCGCTGATCGGCGTCCAGCGATCGCTTCCGATTCGATTGGCGAATAACGATTCGGGTTGCGCGCCGGCGTAGATGGTGTCCGGACCGAAGCGCATGTACATGCAGCCACCGACCTCGGTGGGGACTGTTGCCAGCGGGATCCAAGTCTTGCCGCCATCCCGGCTCGAGCGGATATCGCGGTGGAAGCAGCCATGCAACGCTCCGTTGTAAGCGACGATGGATCGTTGCAGCCCGGCAGCCGTCCCGGTGCGGGTCCAGGTGGCACCGACGTCGCGCGAATGGAAAATGTCTCCGAACTCGTCCCCGCTCAGCAGGTAGATGCCTTCGGGTCCGGCATTGACGAAGTGCCCTCGATTCGGTAGGGTGCGCTGCCATAGGCCGCTTTCCAAGACGCTGCGCAAGACGCCGTCGGTGTGCGCAACGAGCAGCTCGCCGTGAGCGCCTACGACGAGGTCATGGAAGATATGTCCCGGCCTGGGTGGGGGTAGCGCGCCCGCGCCAGCGCAAGCCAGCAGTGGGAGTGCGATACAGATCACCGATCGGAACGCGATGCAGATCTTCCAGTATTTCGACTTGGTTCTTCCGTAGGCCTGCTGTAGTTCGGCCCACCGTTGACTGTTCAGACTGAGCATCAGGCGGCCCTTCTATGACGTCCAGCGTAATTTAGACGACCCAATGTTAGCCTTTTGACAATCTAAGCCGGTAAGAGTGCTGACTTTTTTCCTTCTCCCGTGAAAATGAAAACTCCAGAAATCACAAAGGCGAGGGACAAGCCCTCGCCTTGAATTGAACCCCGGCCCTGACCTCAGGCGGGCAGCAAATGCGCCGCATCGGCCACCACAGGCTGCTGCTTCGCAAAAAAGCCCTCGGTGTGTATCAGCTCTTTTTTAGCGCCGAGCTTGAGAGTGGTTTCCCCACAGGTCTGCACAAACTCCGGGCTGCCCGCCACAAAGATGGTGTGCTTCGACAAGTCCTTGAACAGCGTGGGCAGGGCGACATCGATCCGCCCGGCCAGATGCCCCTCGGCCTGCTCGCGCGTGAGCGTGATCTTGTAATCAAAATTGCGGTGCTTGGTGCGCCATCAGGCCATCAGCCCCTGGCTGCACACATCGTCCCGCCTCCAGGCCGAGAACACCAAGGTGACGGGCTTCTTGAAGCCGCGGCGCAGAGACTCTTCAGTCAGCACCGCAATCACCCCGACCACGCAAAGGGCGCGAAATGGCCATTGCGCGTGCCGCTGGCGTCTTCCCAGTCGATGCCGAAAGCGTGAAAGCTGCTGCGCCCGGCCTTGGCCAGGGACAACCGGCTGTTCACGGGATGGGCGGTGTTGTCGATGGCGAGGGCCTGCGCGGGATCGAGCGCGCTCGCGACGCCTTCACAGGTCTGGTCCAGCAACTCGCCGGCACGCAGTGAGCGATGGAGCCCATCGATTTCGAACTGGATCGGCCGGCGCTCCACACCCGCTACCTTGCCCACCAGCGGCGCGAGCGCTGCCATCGGGCCGCCGCTGGCTCCAGTGGCAATCGCACTGATGGCCTCGACCTGCGGGTCCGTCGCCCTGTCATCGACGATCAGCCCGACGGTCAGGTTGCCCTCGCTCATGGCGCCGGGGGAGTGCATCATGACGACAAAGGACAGGCCGTCGAGCTTGACGCCGTCCTTTTCTCCCTCGTCGATGCGTAGCGCAACCGCCGCCTTGCATTCGCCTTCCGTCGGCCGCGCGGTCAGGTTCGAAGTGATGCAGGGACACAAAAATGCGCAATTGCAGGTCTCCATGTATTGGCCGGTGATTTGCCAGCTGGACATCTCGATACCTCCTGATCCAAAGTGCCAGCTCCCTCCAGGAACCAGCGCGGAGTAAAAAACTGCAGCAGCAGCTGCAACGAGAAAAAAGTCTATTCCGATGTCATCCCGCCCGCAACACGGGCATCTTGACCATCCTGAGGACATGCACATGGACACGAAATCCTTGCGAGATGGCGTCGATGGCGCATTGACATCCTGTCTGAACAGGCAGATCGTTACGAAGTGCACGTTCCCCAGTCGGCCCTTGACGTAGCAGGGGCCGGGGCGTGACCTGGCAAGGAAGGGTGACCGATGCCACAGCAACAACCTGATTCGGCCGGCAAAACGCCGCAGGGCCTGAGCGCGCTGGCGGCCCGCCAGCCCCGGCGGACAGCTGCTGCGGTGCTGGCCATCAGCCTGGTTGCCTGGGGACTGCTGGCCTGGCTCGCGCTCGACATGGACCACCCCGTCGCCCAGCTGATGATGCCGCCTTCATCAAGCTGGAGCGCTGCGAGCACGCTGGCGATCTGGTGCATGTGGGCCGTCATGATGGCCGCGATGATGCTGCCCTCGGCACTGCCGATGATCCTGGTGTTCGCCAAGCTGGGCAGGAACGGCGCCAGGCCGGTGCGCACGCGCAGCTTCGTGGCCGCCTACCTGATGGTCTGGTTCATCTTCAGCGCGCTGGCCAGCGCTGCGCAGTGGGCATTGCAGGCCCTGGGCTGGATCAACCCGATGATCGTCAGCACCTCGGCCGTGCTGACGGGTGTGCTGCTGCTGGTGGCCGGGCTGTACCAGTTTTCGCGCCTCAAGCGCATCTGCCTGGCGCACTGCCGCACGCCGATGGGTTTCCTGCTCGGCGAGTGGCGTGCCGGGGTTTCCGGGGCCTTTGTGATGGGCCTGTGCCATGGCCTGTCCTGCATGGGCTGCTGCTGGGCGCTGATGGCCTTGCTGTTCGTGGGCGGAGCCATGAACCTGGCCTGGATCGCCGCCCTGTCCATCGCTGTCGCCATCGAGAAACTGGCGCCAGGCGGCCCATGGCTGGCCACAGCGCTGGGGCTGGGGCTGATGGCCGCCGGGCTGCTCAGGTTGCTGGACTTGATGATCTAGCGGGCTGCTCAGATATCGATGTGGCTGTTAAAGCCGAGACTGCAAGGCAGGCGCTTCCTTGAGCAGATGAAGAGCGCGCGCCTGGGTTTTGCTTTCCGGGTAGAGCGCAGGTCTGCCGTGTGGGATGGCACGCGGCCCTGACAAGGGCAGGATGCTGGCGCTACAGGCGGGGCCGCCTCATCGAGGCTGTGCTGCGGCGGGTGGATGATTTGCCGCGCGTGCGGGGCTGGGCGTTTGTCAATAGCCTGCACGGGTGAATAGACGATCCTTGGATATGGGCTGATCTGATCGAGCACTTTTCAAGCACTAAAGCGGTAAGACCAGCACAGCCAAGCTGTTTTTTTACAGTTATATCTTTGAGGGAGCAGGTCACCGGTTCCGTATCCACTGCGGTGCAACAAGGCCGTCTGTATGCAAACGCCAAAAACAACAAAGGCGAGGACCAGCCCCGCCTTGCATCGGACCCCGGCCCTGACCTCAGGCGGGCAGCAAATGCGCCGCATCGGCCACCACAGGCTGTTGCTGCGCAAAAAAGCCCTCGGTATGAATCAGCTCCTTGCGGGCGCCGAGTTTCAGCACGGTCTCCACGCAGGTCTGTACAAACTCCGGACTGCCCGCCGCAAAGATGGTGTGCTTGGACAAGTCCTTGAACAGCGTCGGCAGGGCGACATCGATCCGGCCGGCGAGGTGGTCCTCGGCCTGCTCGCGCGTCAGCGTGATCTTGTAGTCAAAATTGCGGTGCTTGGTGCGCCACCAGGCCATCAGTCCCTGGCTGTACACATCGTCCCGTGTCCGTGCCGAGAACACCATGGTGACGGGCTTCTTGAAGCCCCGGCGCAGGGCCGCTTCAGCCAGCGCCAGAATGGGCGCCAGACCGGTGCCGGCGGCCAGGCACAGCACGGGCGTGTCCACCGACGGGTCGCCAATAAAGGTGCCGTAGGCGCCCGAGAGCTTGACGTTCTCGCCCACCTGCAGCGTGTCGTGAACCCAGGCGCTGGTGATGCCGCCGTCGGCAAGGGCCACTTGCAGCACCAGCTCGCCGTCGGGGCGCGGTGCGTTGGAAATCGAATAGGCGCGCGCGGGCACGCCGGCGCGCGGATTGCCCAGCGTGACGTACTGGCCCGGCCAGTAGCGGATAGGCTTGCCCACCGGGCGCAGGCGCAGCTCCATCACGCGATCGGCAATCTGGCGCTTGTCGGTCAGCACGAACAGCACCTCCTCGCGCGGGGGAAAGAGCTTTGGCCGGGCGTCCTCGGTGCCCCACTCGATGACGATTTCCTCGGACACGGGCTTGGCCATGCACATCAGGCCGAACCCCTGGGCGCGCTCCTCGGGCGAGAGCGCCATGTCCAGCACCATGCCCTGGTCGAACGCGCCCGCCGTGACCTTGACCTTGCACTCGCCGCAGGCGCCGGCGCGGCAGTTGTTGGGCAGGGCGTAGCCCGCTTTTTCCAGCCCCATCAGCACGGTGTCGCCCGAGGAGCACTCCACCGAGCGGCCCGAAGGCTGCATCACGATACGCGCCATGTTCTTTCCCTCTTGATTGATCTTTACTTGTGCCAAGGCCGGCGCCTTTTTGTTCAGGCGCCGGCCTTGTGTACGCTTGCGTCAAGCCGGCTTTAGAACACCGGAATGATGTCGTCCATGTCCACATCGGAGATTTCCTGGCCGCTGATGCCCACTTCTGGAATGGCCGGGAAGGGGATGTTGTAGCGGTCCAGAACGCCCTTGAGGTTGAGCATGGCGTTCTTCCAGTTCTCTTTTTTCATCTCGTAGGTGGGGATGCCAAAGCCGGCCATGCGCGCCACTTCCTCGGCTTCGCGCTGGTTGCCGATGAAGTCTTCGGGCAGGTCCCAGAATTCCATCGGTGGCTCGTACAGCACGGCCGACAGGAACAGGTAGCCGGCGCGGATCTGCTTGGTGACGATCGATTTGGTCTCTTCCTGCAGGCCGGGATAGTCGCGCTCCATCACCGCCATGCAGATCGCCATGTGGCGGCCCTCGTCGCGGCCGATGTTCTTGAAGCCTTCCTTGAAGACGGCTTCGCGGGAGTTGTCGAACATCTGCTTGAAGATGGTGGCGGCGGCGATTTCGCCCATCAGGAAGGAGCTGAACAGCACGGCCAGGTCGTACTTGGGCACGGCCTTCTTGTAGCCGGTCCAGTAGCGTGAGCCGTTGAAGTAGAGCCACTTGACGTTCTTTTGCAGACGGCGGCCCAGCTCGGTCTTGGGCTCATAGGTGATCGGGTCGGGGTGGCCGAGCAGCTTGGTGATGGCCAGGCCGCACATGATTTCGTGGTTCTGCTCGTCGCGGGTGACGGAGAAGAAGCAGCGGCGCACCAGGTCTTCCTCATGCACTTCGTAGGTCTTGATCAGGGCTTCGGCGAACACCGGCGGCGCCGACGCATCGAACACCGACAGCAGGCTCCACCAGTAGGCGATGGATTCGCGCTCTTCCCAGGAGTAGCTCTCCACGTCCAGCGTGTCCCAGGGCAGCTTTTCCGGATCCCAGTTCTCGCGCAGCGAAGCGTCCCAGACTTCCTGCAGCTTGGCGGTCTTGTTGTGCCAGGTCAGCGGGTAGATGTTGGGTTGCTCGATGGCGGGGGGAAATTCCATCTTGTCCGCAAAGCGTTCCTTGTTCATGGCCATGTTGTCTCCTGATGTTGATGTGTTGGGTCATGGGCGCGCCCGAAAACAGGCAGGCACAAACGAATCATCACACTAAAATTTCATGTTTGCAAGAATTTTTGTATCGCTTTATGGGTGTTAGGTGTTGAGATGGTAAATTTTTTGTCGAAATTTGTCCGGATATGGCTCTAGTTTTTAAAATTAGTTGTTTGTTTTTAAAGGATATTTTTATTTTTGAGGAATTAATTTCTGATTGAGAAATTTTTTTTCATATTTATGATGAGACACAGAAAATTTTGAAAATTAAGTTTTTTGTGGACGAATTGCCACCGGCCACCGGCCACCGAACGGGGCTCGATTGACGGAAGGAGGCGTGGGAAAAAGACGGGTCGCGCCCGTGCGCTCGGCCTTCGTCGGTTGCGCTCGGTTAGCGGGAGGCGGGGAGTTGCCTCGGCTCCCGCTCACATTGCATGAGCGGGAGAGGTTCGGGCGAATGTCACCCGGTGTTGAGGTTTATGCCGTGGGTGGCACCAGCACCGTCGGCACGGCCTGCTCGGCGGTCTCGGGATAGTCCCGGCTGAAGTGCAGGCCCCGGCTTTCATGCCGGCTCTGGGCGGACTTGACGATCAGGTCGGCCACCTGCACCAGGTTGCGCAGCTCCAGCAGGTCGCGGGTGACGTGGAAGTGGGCGTAGAACTCCTGGATTTCGCCTTGCAGCAGCGTGATGCGGTGCGCGGCGCGCTCCAGGCGCTTGTTCGTGCGAACGATGCCGACGTAATCCCACATGAAACGGCGCAGCTCGGCCCAGTTGTGCGAGATCACCACCGCCTCGTCGGCGTCCGTCACCTGGCTGTCGTCCCAGGCGGGCAGGTCGGTCACGCGGCGGCCAACGCTGCTGCCTGCCGTTGGCACGGTTCCCGTCGTTTCAGCCGCTGTTTCAGCCGCTTCCGAAGCCTCGATGGCCTGGGCGGTGGCGCGGGCCAGCACCACGCATTCCACCAGCGAGTTGCTGGCCAGCCGGTTGGCGCCGTGCAGGCCGGTGCAGGCGGTCTCGCCGATGGCAAAGAGCCCCTCCAGGTCGGTGCGCCCGGCCATGTCGGTGAGCACGCCGCCGCAGGTGTAGTGCGCGGCGGGCACCACCGGAATGGGCTGCTTGGTGATGTCGATGCCCAGCTCGGCGCAGCGCTGCAGGATGTTGGGAAAGTGTTCGCGCAAAAACTCCGGGCTCTGGTGCGAGATGTCCAGATAGACGCAATCGACGCCGTGCTTTTTCATTTCAAAATCGATGGCCCGCGCCACCACGTCGCGTGGCGCCAGTTCGGCGCGCTCGTCGTGCGCCGGCATGAAGCGGGTGCCGCCGGCCTCGGGCGGCAGCAGCAGCTTGCCGCCTTCGCCGCGCACGGCTTCTGAAATCAGGAAAGACTTGGCGTGCGGGTGGTACAGGCACGTCGGATGGAACTGGATGAACTCCATGTTGCTGACCCGGCAGCCGGCGCGCCAGGCGGCGGCGATGCCGTCGCCGGTGGCGGTGTCGGGGTTGGTGGAGTACAGATACACTTTGCCCGCCCCGCCCGTGGCCAGGATGGTGTGGCCGGCGCTGAAGGTGGAGACGGCGCCGGTCTTGACATCGAGCGCATAAGCGCCGTGGCACTGCTTGCCGGCGCGCTTGAGCCGCTGGTCAGTAATCAGGTCCACCAGCATGTGGTGCTCGAAGACGGTGATCTCGGGCGTGCGGCGCACCTGGCGGATCAGCGTCTGCTGCACGGCCGCGCCGGTGGCGTCGGCCACATGCACGATGCGCCGCTGGCTGTGGCCGCCTTCGCGCGTCAGGTGCAGCTCGCCGGGGTGCTCGCTGTCTTCGGAAAACGCCACGCCCAGTTCGCGCAGCCAGGCAATGGCCGGGGGCGCCCCTTCGACCACCGCCTGGGTGGCGGCCAGGTCGCACAGGCCGCCGCCGGCAATCAAGGTGTCGCTGACATGCTGGGCCAGCGTGTCGCCTTCGGCCAGCACGGCGGCCATGCCGCCCTGCGCCCAGCCGCTGGAGCCGTCGCTCAGCTCGCGCTTGGTCAGCACGGCCACGCGCCGGCCGGGGGCCAGCAGCAGCGCGGCGGTCAGGCCCGCCAGGCCGCTGCCGATGATGATGACGTCAAAGTTGTGCTGGGTAGGGCCGGACAGTTGGTTCATAAGGGCAGTCAGGGTTCGGGACAATGAAGGGGAACCGGTTTTTCAGGCCGGCGTGTAGGCCAGGCGAACGTAAATCGGGGCAAAGGACTCGGCCTGGGTGATTTCAAGCAGGCATTCCTTGGCCAGCTCCAGCAGCGCAATGAAGGTCACCACCAGCACCGGCACGCCGCGCGCCACCTCAAAAAGTTCCTCGAATTCGAGAAACTTGCGGCCCTGCAGGCGGCGCAGCACGATGCTCATGTGCTCGCGCACCGAAAGCTCTTCTCTGGAGATGACGTGGTGCTGGACCAGCCGGGCACGCTTGACCAGGCCGTTCCAGGCGTCCTGCAGGTCGGCCAGCGAGACATCGGGCAGGCGCGGCGGCGCGGAGGTGTCCATCTGCACCTGCGCCGGCAAAAAGTCGCGGCCCAACTGCGGCATCGTGTTGAGCCGGTGGGCGGCCAGCTTGATCTGCTCGTATTCGAGCAGGCGGCGCACCAGCTCGGCGCGCGGGTCTTCGGCTTCCTGGCCCTCGGCCGCCTTGCGCGGTGGCAGCAGCATGCGCGATTTGATCTCGATCAGCATCGCCGCCATCAGCAGGTACTCGGCCGCCAGCTCCAGGTTGGTGGCGCGGATTTCATCGACATAAGCCAGGTACTGGCGCGTGAGCGCCGCCATCGGAATGTCCAGGATGTTGAAATTCTGTTTGCGGATCAGGTAGAGCAGCAGGTCCAGCGGGCCCTCAAAGGCTTCGAGAAAGACCTTGAGCGCGTCCGGCGGGATGTACAGGTCCCGGGGCATGGCAAACATCGGCTCGCCATAGAGGCGCGCCAGCGCGACCGGGTCCAGCACGCCCGGCAGCACGGGCGTCAGGGCTGCAGGCAGGTCCGCACCCTCTGGCGACGCCAGTGGCAACGCCTGCGAGGAGAGCGGAAAGGAAGTGGGGGGCATTAAAACGGCAGCAGCAGCGGTGAGGGCGGCAACGCCAGTCTGATTCAAAAACCGCAGGGGGCTTTTAAAAAATACAGGAGCTTGCGAACTGGCGCAAAAGGCTTGACGCCTTTTTTACGATGATTTGCCGTTTGGATGGTTGCTGGTGCCGTAAACGTAGGGCTTTTGCGGCACACGCGCCAGCTTGTGGGTGGCCTGCTCGATCAGGGTCTGCGCCTTGTCCCACCAGATGGCGCGGCCGGCGCGCTGCTCGGCTTCAAGCGTGGGCTTCTTCGCCTTGAGATCATCAATAAACAAGGTGATTTCAGAGGTGTAATCAGGGCGGCGAAAAATGGACATGAATTTGGACTGCCTAAAACGTATAGTGCAATGATTTTACCGGGGTCTGTCATGCATTCGTCACTATTGCGTCCGGGGTCTGCGCCAAAAGGCTTTGCTTTCACTGCATTGCTGGCTGCTTCACAAAGAAAGGTGGTCTGCATGGGTCTGCTGTCCTTGATTCTCGGGCTGGTGGGCTGTGACCAGCAGCGCATCACCGAGCTGGAGGAGGGCATCTCCACCGAGGCCGATGTGCGGGCCCGCTTTGGCCCGCCCGAGAGCATCTGGGATGCCCAGGACATGGCCTCCCTGCCCATGCCGGGCGCGGCGGCCGAGCCCGGCGCGCGCACCTTCGAATACAACCGCCAGCCCTCAGGCCATGTCAACTACATGATCACCATCGGGCCGGACGGACGCATGAGCGCGCTGCGCCAGGTGTTGAACCCGCAAAATTTCGCCCAGGTGCTGCCGGGCATGTCGATGGAGCAGGTGCGCAAGATGCTGGGCAAGCCGATGAAGATCACCACCTATGCGCTCAAGCAGGAAACGCACTACGACTGGCGCTACCTCAATCCGCCCAACACGTCGATGATCTTCACGGCCGTGATGGACCCGAACCTGCGGGTGGTGCGCACCATGACGGTCGAGGAGGAACGCATCAATCCGCAAAGCGGCAGGCACTGAGCTTTCAGACCACTTCAACCTGCCCCAGAAAGCCCGAGCGCTCCATCACCGCCCTGGGCTGCGGGTTGAGACCGGCCAGCACCAGGCGTCCGCCGCGCATCACGATGGCCTTGTGCAACTGCTCCAGCACATCGAGCCCGGAGGTGTCGAGCGATTGCAGCAGCGCCACATCAAGGCGCACCAGCAGCCCCTGCGGCGCGTTTTCCACCACATTGAGGATGGGATCGATCTTGGCCACCGCCCCGAAAAACAGCGAGCCATAGAGCCGAAAGCAGGCCTCCTCGGCGCTGTGCGAGACCTCCACCACCTGAAACAGCCCGCTCATGCGCTTGACGAACAGGATGCAGGCCATCAGCAGGCCCACCTCCAGCGCCACCGTCAGGTCAAACACAACGGTCAGGAAAAACGTTCCCAGCATGGTCACGCGGTAATGGTTGCTGGCGTGGTGCAGCTCGGTGAATTCGCGCCATTCGCCCATGTTCCAGGCGACGTAGAGCAAGATGCCCGCCAACACCGCCAGCGGCACGTGGACCGCCAGCGGCGCGGCCGCCAGCACCACGACGACCAGCGTGAGGGAGTGGACCAGGCCCGAGACCGGCGAGGTGGCGCCGGCGCGCACATTGGTCACGGTGCGGGCAATGGTGCCGGTGGCGGGCATGCCGCCAAAGAACGGCACGACGAAATTGGCCACGCCCTGGGCCATCAGCTCCTGGTTCGGATCATGGCGCGGCAGGCCCGAAATCTGGTCGGCCACGCGCGCGCACAGCAGCGACTCGACCGCCCCCAGCAGCGCAATCGTCAGGGTGGGCGCCACCAGCAGGCGCACCGTGTCCCATGAAAAATCGGGCAGCGCAAAGTCCGGCAGGGCGCGCGGAATGCCGCCAAAGCGGCTGCCGATGGTTTCAATCGGCAGGTGCAGGAAATACGCCAGCAGCGTGAGCGTGAGCAGCGCCACAATTGGCCCCGGCAGGCGCGAGGCCATGCGGGTGGCGCGCTTGAGCTGCAGGCCTTCGCCGGCCTGGATCATGCGGATCAGCCGGTTGGTGAAGGCGTGGGCGTAGCGCGTCTGGGTGTCGAACAGGCGCGGCCAGACCAGCAGGCCCAGCAGGCAGCTCAGCCCCAGGCCGAGCGCATACGGGTTCAGGGTGTCGATGTGGGCGGCAATGGCGCGCAGCTGCGAGAAAAAATCCGCCGGCATCTTCGGGATTTGCAGCCCGAACAGGTCCTTGATCTGCGACAGCGCGATCAGCACCGCGATGCCGTTGGTAAAGCCCACCACGATGCTCACCGGCACATAGCGCACCAGCGTGCCGAGTTTTAAAAATCCCATGAAAAATAGCAGCACGCCGGCGCAGGCCGTGGAGATGAGCAAATTTGGCAGGCCGTAGCGCTCGACGATGCCATAGACGATGACGATGAAGGCGCCGGCCGGCCCGCCGATCTGCACCGCCGAGCCGCCCAGCGCGGAAATAAGGCCGCCGGCAATGATGGCCGTCCAGATGCCCGCTTCGGGCTTGAGCCCGGAGGCAATCGCAAAGGCCATGGCCAGCGGCAGGGCGACGATGCCCACGGTCAGGCCCGAGCCGGCATCCTTGACAAACCGATCCCGGCTGTAGCCGTCCATCGCCGAGAGCAGACGGGGGTGAAAGCGGGCGAGGTAAGAGGGTAGGCGCATGAGCAGATATTGTGCGCTTGAGTCCGCTTTTGCCCTTACAAATTGAGATGAAACTCTAGTTTTTCTTCAGGCGGCGCTGCTCCCCAGGCGGCTGGTGCAGCCGCCTCCTGAAGCCCGCGCAGTGCGCTTATTTGTCCTCGCTGGTGCCGGGTATCACCGCATCCGCCGTGGCGCCGATGGCCGAGCCGGCAATGCGCGCCGTGCCGATGACCGCATCGGCGGCCAGCCCGACGGTGCCAATCGCCACCGAGGCCGCCACGTCCACAGCCGTCACCACGGCGCAGCCGGGCAGGGCCAAGGCAGAAAGGGCGATGAGCGCCCAGGCGCTCAGGCGGGTGCGAAGGGATGGCAAAGCGGTCATCAATCTTTCTCCTGGAAGCCCCGGCCTTCAGGCCGGGAAGGCAATCATGGCGCGGGAGGATGTCAAAGTCAGGCTCGGGCTTCAGTGAATCCGCATGCCCGGCGCAGCGCCCGCCACCGGCTCCAGCACATAAATGCCGGGGTTGGCTTTTTCGTCGGCGTGGCTGGCGGCCAGCACCATGCCTTCGCTGATGCCGAACTTCATCTTGCGCGGCGCCAGATTGGCCACCAGCACCGTGTGCTTGCCGATCAGGTCTTCGGGCTTGTAGCAGGCGGCAATCCCGCTGAAGACATTGCGCATGCGGCCTTCGCCGGCGTCCAGCGTCAGGCGCAGCAGCTTGGTCGAGCCTTCCACCGGCTCGCAGTTGACGATTTTGGCGATGCGCAAATCCACCTTGACGAAGTCGTCGATGGTGATGGCGGGCGCGATGGCTTCGCCGCCAGGAATCAATGCTTGAGCCGGCTCAAGGGCTTCACCGGTTTGAGCGGCGAGCGCTGCCGGCTCGGCGGCGGCGGGCGGCTCGAACAGGGCGTCGAGCTGCTTCACATCCACGCGCTGCATCAGGTGCTTGTAGTCGCCGATCTGGTGGCCGTTGCCCAGACTGACGGCTGCGTCGGCGAACACCAGCGGGCTGGTTTGCAGGAAATTTTCCACCTGCGTGGCCAGCGCGGGCAGCACGGGTTTCAGATAGAGCGTGAGCAGGCGGAAAGCCTCGATGCACACCGTGCAGACATCGTGCAGGCGCTGCGCAATGCTTTCCGCCGTCATGCCTTGGGCTAACAATTTTTCCAGATTTTTCGGGTTTGCCAGTTCCCAGGGCTTGTTCTGGTCCACGTAGGCGTTGACGTGATCGGCCAGCAGCATCACTTCGCGCTGGGCTTTGGCATATTCGCGGTGTTCGTACAGCTCGCCGATGGCTTGCGCGGGCGCGCGCAACTGCATCAGCAGCGCCGCGCCATCGCCGGAGACTTCGCCCAGCTTGCCATCGAAGCGCTTGGCGATGAAACCGGCCGCCCGGCTGGCGATGTTGACGAACTTGCCGATCAAATCGCTGTTCACCCGCGCCATGAAGTCGTCGGCGTTGAAGTCGATGTCCTCGTTGCGGGCGTTGAGCTTGGCGGCCAGGTAGTAGCGCAGCCATTCCGGGTTCATGCCCAGGCTCAGGTATTTCAGCGGGTCCAGGCCGGTGCCGCGGCTCTTGCTCATCTTCTCACCGTTGTTGACCGTGAGGAATCCGTGGACGAACACGTTGTTCGGCGTCTTGCGGCCGCTGAAATGCAGCGTCGCGGGCCAGAACAGCGTGTGAAAAGTCACGATGTCCTTGCCGATGAAGTGATATTGCTCCACCGACGCGTCGGCGATGTAGTCGTCAAAACTGAGCGTTTCGCCGTAGCTGGCCTTCGGGCCGCCTTTGTCAAACCAGTTTTTCAGGGACGCCAGGTAGCCGATGGGCGCGTCCAGCCAGACATAGAAATACTTGCCCGGCGCGTCCGGAATCTCGATGCCGAAGTAGGGCGCGTCGCGCGAGATGTCCCAGTCGCCCAGGCCTTCGCTGAGCGTGCCGTCCGGATTTGTGCGGATGGAAAACCATTCCTTCACTTTGTTGGCCACTTCGGGCTGCAGCCGGGGCTTGCCGCTTTCGTCGTTGCCCTGCGTCCATTTTTCCAGGAATTCCACGCAGCGCGGGTCCGAGAGCTTGAAAAAGAAGTGCTCCGAACTCTTGAGCACCGGCGCCGCGCCCGACAGCGCCGAGAACGGGTTGATCAGGTCGGTGGGCGCATAGACCGCACCGCAGACCTCGCAGTTGTCGCCGTACTGGTCCTTGGCGTGGCACTTCGGGCATTCGCCCTTGATGAAGCGGTCCGGCAGGAACATGTTCTTTTCGGGGTCGAAGAACTGCTCGATGGTCTTGGTCTCGATCAGCGAGCCTTGCGGGTTGTCGCGCAGGTCACGGTAAATCTGGCGGGCCAGCTCATGGTTTTCCGGGCCGTCGGTGGAGTGCCAGTTGTCAAAGCTGATGTGAAAGCCGTCCAGGTATTGCTTGCGGCCGGCGGCGATGTCGGCGACGAACTGCTGGGGCGTCTTGCCGGCCTTTTCGGCGGCGATCATGATGGGCGCGCCGTGGGCGTCGTCGGCGCCTACGAAATTGACCGCGTTGCCCTGCATGCGCTGGTAACGCACCCAGATGTCGGCCTGGATGTACTCCATGATGTGGCCGATGTGGAAATTGCCGTTGGCGTAGGGCAGGGCGGTGGTAACGAACAGGCGGCGCTGGGTCATATAGAGGCTTTGTGGCGGTGAAGGGCTAACCCTTGATTTTAGGCGGCAATGCGCGGGATGCGTGTAGTGAGCCGCTGCCGGCTTTCCTGTTCAATGATGTTGGGCGCTCTTCAATGAGGTCAAAGTTGCTTTTCATTGGAGAAGTGCGCTTTCTTTGCAAAACATCAGTTCGGTTTGCAAAATCTCCCTATGGGGCCATGACCGAGGCGGCGGCGTTAGACTTCACGCCAATTCCGGCGGTCGGCGCATCTTTTCAAGAAAACACCGGCCCGCCTTGTCAGATTCAACATGGAGAGTTTCCCGATGGCTGTAGAACAACAGGCAATTTTGACCGCGCTGCAAGGCGTGCTTGACCCGAACACCGGCAAGGATTTCGTCAGCACCAAGGCGCTGAAGAACCTGCAGGTCAGCGGCGCCGACGTATCCTTTGAAGTCGAACTTGGCTACCCGGCCAAGAGCCAGATTCCGGCGCTGCGCAAACTGCTGATCGATGCGGCCAAGGCCGTGCCGGGGGTGGGCAATGTCTCGGTCAACGTCACCACCAAGATCGTCAGCCACAGCGTGCAGCGCGGCGTGCAACTGCTGCCGGGCGTGAAGAACATCATTGCCGTGGCCTCGGGCAAGGGCGGCGTGGGAAAAAGCACCACCGCCGCCAACCTGGCGCTCGCCCTGGCGGCCGAAGGCGCCACCGTGGGCCTGCTGGACGCCGACATCTACGGCCCCAGCCAGCCGATGATGCTGGGCATTGAGGGCCGGCCCGAGAGCATCGACGGCAAGAACATGGAGCCGATGGAAAACTACGGCTTGCAGGTCATGTCCATCGGTTTCCTGGTGGACAAGGACGAGGCCATGATCTGGCGCGGCCCGATGGCGACCCAGGCGCTCGAACAATTGCTGCGCCAGACGAACTGGAAAGACCTCGATTATTTGATCGTCGATATGCCACCCGGCACCGGCGACATCCAGTTGACGCTCTCCCAGCGCGTGCCCATCACCGGCGCAGTCATCGTCACCACGCCGCAGGACATCGCGCTGCTTGACGCCAAGAAGGGCATCAAGATGTTCGAGAAGGTCGGCGTGCCGATCCTGGGCATTGTCGAGAACATGGCGGTGCACGTCTGCTCCAACTGCGGCCATGCCGAGCACATCTTCGGCGAAGGCGGCGGCAAGAAAATGGCGGCGGACTACCAGATGGACTACCTCGGCGCGCTGCCGCTGGACATCCGCATTCGCCAGCAGGCCGACAGCGGCAAGCCCACGGTGGTGTCCGACCCGGACGGCGACGTGGCCGGCATCTACAAGAGCGTGGCGCGCAAGGTGGCGATCACCGTGGCGGCCAAGGCCAAGGATTTCTCGGCCAAGTTTCCCACCATTACCATCAGCAAGAACACCTGATTTGCGGATGCCACAGGCCCGGCGGATGCAAAACCCTGTGCCAGCGCTGCGCCGCCTCAAACCCATGCCGCCCCGCCTGCCTGTCCTGGTGTCGCTTCAGGTTTCAAAAGCCGGTTCTCTGCAGAGGCAGGCATACCGGCACTCTGTTTTTGACGTGACACTCGCCTGCGCTGCAAGTGGCGCATGGCGCCAAGCTGCGTGTGACGCCGCGCTGACCTTGCCACGGCGCCGCGCCGCATGAACCTGCTGACTTCGCTGCGCTACCTCGTCGCGCTGAGCGAGCACCGGCATTTTGCGCGCGCTGCGCAGGCCTGTCACATCACCCAGCCGGCCTTGTCCAACGCCTTGCGGGCGCTGGAAAAAGAGTTCGGCACGCCCATCGTCAAGCGCGCCCGCAGCTACGCGGGCCTCACGCCCGAGGGCGAGCGGGTGCTGGCCAGCGCCCGGCGCATGCTGCACGAGCACGCGCTGCTGCAGCAGGAACTCGCCAGCAGCGCCGGCCAGCCCCAGGGCCGGCTGCAACTGGGCGTGGTGCCCACGGCGGTGCCGGTGGCCGCGCGCTTTGCCGCGCTGCTGCAGGCCGCGCATCCGGGCATCGTCCCGGTGGTGCGCTCGCTCAGTTCGCAGGAGATTGAAGAGGGGCTGGAGAACCTGTCGCTGGACGTGGCGCTGGGTTTCACCGGTCGGCTGGAAAAAGTGGAAAAACTGGAAAAAGCGGGAAAAGGCGGCCCGTTTGCGGTGCTGCCGCAATACGCCGAGCATTACTTTCTAGTGCGCCGCATGCAAGAGCCGGTCCGCTCCAAGGGCGCTGAACTGCACTTGGGCGCGGCGATGCGCTGGCTAGACGCCGCGCAATTGCCGCTGTGCCTGCTCACCCCCGAGATGCACAACCGCAGCCTGGTGGACAGCGCGTTTGCCCAGGCTGGCGCCGTGGTCCGGCCGGTGATGGAAACCAATTCGGTGCTGACCCTGGCCCTGAGCGTGCTGACCGGCGATGTCTGCAGCGTGCTGCCCGGCGCGCTGGTGGGCGCCGTGCGCAGTCAGGGCGAACTCGAAGCCCTGCCGCTGGTGGCGCCGGAAATGCACACGCCGGTGGGCTTTATTTATCTGGCCAAGGCCCGGCCGTCGCGTGCCTTGGGGGCCGCCCTGGCGCTGGCGCAGGATGCGAGCTGGCTGCGGGACGCGGCGCAGCACAGCGGGGCGCTGGCGGATTGACTTGTGGGGGCCGCGCAAATAGAAAAAGGCCGCAACCCGGAAGTTGCGGCCTTTTCATTTTTCAGCGGACGCCCAGTCTTTTCAGGAAACGCCCAGCTATTTCAGCGAAAGCTCAGCGCTTGTTCATCAATCACTTGTTCAAGTTCGAGAGCGCTTTGACTCAAGCCGTCCACTTTGAAGTGTCCAGCTTGTTTTGAAACGGCGCTTCAGTCTTCCAGCAGCGACAAATCGCGCACGGCGCCCTTGTCGGCCGACATCACCAGTTTGGCGTAGGCCTTGAGCGCGGCCGACACCTTGCGCTTGCGCGGCACGGCTGGCTTCCAGCCCTTGGCATCCTGCTCGGCGCGGCGCACGGCCAGTTCTTCATCGCTCACCAGCACGTTGATCGAGCGGTTGGGAATGTCGATGCGGATGCGGTCGCCATTGCGCACCAGGCCAATCGCGCCGCCCGCTGCCGCTTCGGGCGAAGCGTGGCCAATCGACAGGCCCGACGTGCCGCCGGAAAATCGTCCATCCGTCAGCAGCGCGCAGGCTTTCCCGAGGCCCTTGGACTTGATGTAGCTGGTCGGGTAGAGCATTTCCTGCATGCCGGGGCCGCCCTTGGGGCCTTCGTAGCGCACGATCACGATGTCGCCGGCTTTCACTTTGTCGTCCAGGATGTTGGCCACGGCCTCGTCCTGCGACTCGGTGACGTGCGCGGGGCCTTCGAACACCATCAGCTCGTCATCGACGCCGGCGGTCTTCACGACACAACCGTTCAGGGCGATGTTGCCGACCAGCACGGCCAGGCCGCCTACTTGCGAAAACGCATGCTTGCCGGAGCGAATACACCCTTCGGCGCGATCCGTGTCCAGACTCGGCCAGCGCGCGGCCTGGCTGAACGCCACCTGAGTGGGCACGCCGCCGGGGCCGGCCATGTAAAAGTTTTTCACCGCGTCGGACGGGTTGCGCATGATGTCCCACTGGTCCAGCGCGTCCTTCATGGTTTTGGCGTGGACCGTGGGCACGTCGGTGTGCAGCTTGCCGGCGCGGTCCAACTCGCCCAGGATGCCCATGATGCCGCCGGCGCGGTGCACGTCCTCGATGTGGTACTTGTCGGTGTTGGGCGCGACCTTGCACAGCTGCGGCACCACGCGCGAGAGGCGGTCGATGTCGGCCAGCGTGAAGTCGATCTCGGCTTCCTGCGCAATGGCCAGGATGTGCAGGATGGTGTTGGTCGAGCCGCCCATGGCGATGTCGAGCGTGATGGCGTTCTCGAACGCCTTGAAGCCGATGGCGCGCGGCAGCACCGAGGCATCTTCCTGCTCGTAGTAGCGCTTGCACAAGTCAACCGCCAGACGGCCGGCGCGCTTGAACAATTGCTCGCGGTCGGCGTGGGTGGCGACGACGGTGCCGTTGCCGGGCAGCGACAGGCCCAGCGCCTCGGTCAGGCAGTTCATCGAATTCGCCGTGAACATGCCCGAGCACGAGCCGCAAGTGGGGCAGGCCGAGCGCTCGACTTCAGCCAGGTCGGCGTCCGAGACCTTGTCATCGGCGGCCATCACCATGGCGTCGATCAGGTCGAGCTTTTTGAACTCCATCTTGTGCGTGGTCGGATTCGCCAGCTTGACCTTGCCCGCTTCCATCGGCCCGCCGGAGATGAAGACCACCGGAATGTTCAGGCGCATCGCGGCCATCAGCATGCCGGGGGTGATCTTGTCGCAGTTCGAAATGCACACCATGGCGTCGGCGCAGTGCGCGTTGACCATGTATTCCACCGAGTCGGCAATGATGTCGCGACTCGGCAGCGAGTACAGCATGCCGTCGTGGCCCATGGCGATGCCGTCATCGACGGCGATGGTGTTGAACTCCTTGGCGACGCCGCCGGCGGCCTCAATCTCGCGGGCAACGAGCTGGCCCAGGTCTTTCAGGTGAACGTGGCCGGGCACGAACTGGGTGAAGGAGTTCACGACAGCGATGATGGGTTTCTCGAAATCGCCATCCTTCATGCCGGTGGCGCGCCAGAGCGAGCGGGCACCGGCCATGTTGCGGCCGGCAGTGGAGGTCTTGGAGCGGTAAACAGGCATGGGAAACCCTCTTGGTTGGTGCTGGAAAGGTGGGGAAGTGCGCAGCGCGTGGGGCTGGGCGGAACTCTCAATTATCGTTCAGGGGGAGTCACCCCAAGCGCCAGCGCCAGCACCGGAAAGCGCGTGACGCCGTTTCCTGAACCTGCTGGCCCGTGCGCCAGACAGCGCAGATATTTGACGCCAGTCAAATTCGACTTGGCGCCCATGGACTAGATTTAGTCCTTTCGTCCATCGATCAGGCCCCTGAACCTGGCGCCGTCTCTTGAGGATTTTTCATGTACCGTCATCTCCTGGCTGCCCTGGACGACTCAGCCCTTGCCCCGACCACGGTGGACCGCGCCATTGCCCTGGCCCGCTCGGTCAACGCGCGCATCACGTTTTTCTACTCGGCGCCCGGCTACCCGTTCACCGAAGAGGCGGTGCTCAATTACACGCTCAATCCCCAAAGCCCATCGCAAGAGACGCGCGGCGCCATGCACGCCGTTCTGGCCAAGGCCCTGAGCGCGGCCCAGGCCGGCTGCGTGGCGGCCGATGCGTCCTGCGTTGTCAGCGACCGGCCGGCCCACGCCATCGTCGAGGCGGCCGAGCGCCTGGGCTGCGACCTGATTTTCCTGACCACGCGCGGCGCGCAAAACGGCTTTCGCGGCCTGTTCAGCACCAGCGTGACGCGCAAGGTGCTGCAGCTCACGGGCATTCCGGTGCTGGTGTCCTCGCTCGAATCCGACCAGCCCTATCCGCATGCCACGCGGGCCATCGGCATCATTCATGACGAGCACCGCTCGATGGCGGCGGTGCTGCGCGGCCTGCAAAAGCTGGGGCGCCAGGCCCGCCATGAAGACGGTGCGGTGGACATCGCGCTGCTGCGCCAGATGCTGCTCTACCTGCACCATTTTCCAGAAAAGCTGCACCACCCCAAGGAAGACCTGTACCTGTTTCGCAAGCTGCGCGCCTGCACCCCGGATTTCAACGACATGCTCGACGAGCTGGAGCGCCAGCACATCCAGGAGCACCAGTTGCTGCGCGCGCTGGAGCGCTCCGTGGCGCTGTACGAGGCCCGGCACCCTGCCGCGCACGACGCCTTCACCAACGCCCTGCAGCAGTATTCCGGCGCCCTGTGGGAGCACATGAGCCTGGAGGAAACCGTCATCCTCAAAGGCGCGCGCGAACACCTGAGCGAGGTGGACTGGGAAGAAATCGCCACCGCTTTCGAAGCCAACCACGACCCCTACCTGGGCGACGACAACGACCCGACGCTGCGAAAGATGTTCACCCGCATCGCCAATGCCATGGGACAAGTGCCCAGGGTGAATGCAGGGGCGGTGGCGCAATTGATGGCTTGATACACGTTAGCGAACCGCTGGCCCGTCCTCCCCTATTGCGCATGAGTCGGCGGCTCAAGTGGCCGGACGCCAGGTTGACCTTCTACCGCTTCTACCGGCTTCACCCACTCAGCCGCCCCAGCTTGTGCGCCAGTTCCACCGCTGAGCTCACCCCCATCTTTTCAAAGATATTGGCCCGGTGAAACTCCACCGTGCGCGGGGTGATTCCCAGGTGGTCGGCGATGTTCTTGTTGTAGTGGCCGCGAATCAGCTCGTCGAGCACCTGGCGCTCGCGCGGGCTCAGGCTGGCCAGAGCCTGCTTCAGGCGGCGCGCTTCCTCGTCGGCATGGCTGAGCGCGCTGGCGGCGGCCAGGGCCTGCGCCACGCGGTCCACCAGTTCATTGTCCTGAAACGGTTTTTCCAGAAAATCCCAGGCGCCGTTCTTCACCGCCGCCACCGCCGTGCCGACGTCGCCGTGGCCGGTCAGGAACAGCACCGGCCATGGGCAGTCCAGCGCCTTCAATTGCTCGAACGTCATCAGCCCGGACAGCGGCGCCATGCGGATGTCCAGCAGCACCACGGCGTGACCCCAGTCGGCCTGCAGCGCTCTGGCGTTGTCCAGAAATGGCTCGCCGCCGTCCCAGGTGGCCGCCTGGTAGCCGCGCGAGTCGAACAGCCAGGCCAGGCCGTCGCGGATGTCGGGGTCGTCGTCAACGATGTGAATGGCGGCGCGGTGCATGGCGTTCCTTGGGCAATGTGGGGACGGCGTGAGCGGTGGGTAAATCTGGCGGTGCTGATGCGGATGCGGCGGTCGGCGTGGCTGGCGGCTTTGACGGCGCGAAAATTGGCGTTGGCGTTGGCGTTGGCGTTGGCGTTGGCGTTGGCGTTGGTATGGCGGGCGGCGGCGCTTCCTCGGCCAGCGGCAGCCAGACGGTAAAGCGCGCGCCGCCCAGCGCGTCGTCGCGCCCGACGTCGATGCGGCCGTGGTGCGCTTCGACGATGGAGCGGCAGATCGCCAGCCCCATGCCCATGCCGCCTTCCTTGTGGCTCATGAAGGCGTTGAAGATGTCGGCCTTGTCTTCCTCGCGCACGCCGGGTCCGGTGTCGGCCACCACCAGGATGGCCATGCGCTGGTCCGGCTCGCTGGCCACCTCGACGCGCACCTGGGCCGCCCGCCCGCCCTGGTGCGCCCAGTCCAGCGCATTGCCCGTCAGGTTGTTGATGAGGTGCTCCAGCAGCAGCGCATCGGCCTCGATCCAGACCGCTTCAAGCGGCAGCACCAGCGTCAGCGGGCGCCCTTGCGCCTGTGCGCTGCCCGAGGGCACGCGCCGCAGCAGCGCCGCCAAGTCCAGGCGCTGGCGCGAAATCTCGCGCCGCCGCGCAAAGGCGTTGACGTGCTGGATGATGCCCCCGGCGCGCTCGGCCAGCCGGGCCATGCGCGCCACCACCGGCTCCATTTCCGGCAAGGTGATGCTGCCGCCGCGCAGGCGGTTCAGGAGGCCGGCGGCAAAGCTGCTCAGCGCGCCCAGCGGCTGGTTCAGCTCATGGGCCAGGGTGGAGGCGACCTCGCCCACGGCCACCAGGCGCCCGGAGGCTTCGAGCTTTTCCTGCTGGCGCGCGGCCATGCGCTGGGCGCGTTTTCTCTCGCTGATGTCGAGCACCGAACTCATCCAGCCCAGCCGTTCGCCGCTGGCCGCGTTCAGTGGCGCTTCGTGGATCAGAACGTCGATCAGGTAGCCGCTCTTGTGCTGGAACTGCACTTCCACGCCCTCGTCGTGGGTGCCGCGCGCGATGATGTTGCGATGCACCAGGTTGAGCTCGTCCATCTGGTCCGGCGGCCAGTAGGGCAGGGGCGCCCTGCAGCCCACCAGTTCGCCCGCCTGGTAGCCCACGATGCGGCAAAACGCCTCGTTGACGTAGAGGATCTTGCCGCTCTGGTCCCAAGCACGCAGGCCGATGGTGACGGAGTTTTCCATCGCGGTGCGCAGCGCCACCTCGGTTTGCAGCAGCGCCTGCACCTGCTGGCGCTTGACGAAATCGCGCCGCAGCGCCGACAGGCTCACCAGCATGCCGATCAGGAACAGGATCGCCACCAGAAAGAAGATGCGTGGCACCGTGGCCGGCTGCGCGCCCATCGGGAGGATTTCCAGAAACAGATCGGTGCCGGGCAGGTTCATGGAAGCGCGGTAGGCCTCGGCGCCGGGCGGCGTGGGTGATGTGGACGATGACGATGACGATGACGATGACGAAGTGGAAGTGGAAGTGGAAGTGGAAGTGGAAGTGGAAGTGGAAGTGGAAGTGGAAGTGGAAGTGGACGTGGACGTGGACGTGGGCGAGGGCGAGGTGGACGCGTAGGCGTCCATCTCGTCGGCCACCAGCCGGACTTCGTGGTTGATCTGAAACCAGGCCGGCACCATGTTCTGCACCGCGCTGTTCATGGACAGCGCGGCCAGGTAGTTGCCGGCGAACTCGCCGCGCTCAAAGAAGGGAACGGCCAGCCAGACCACATCGCCGGGCGTGCCGCCCGCCTGGCGCATCGGGCCGGCGTAGGCGGCGCGGCGCAGGCCGCGCGTGGTGTCCTGCATGGTGGCGAGCAACTGGGCGTTGGCCGGGTGCGCCGTCCAGTCCGGTTGCCAGCGCTCGGGGCCGGCGCCGAGCTGGTGCATGCGCTCGGCGGGCAGCCAGCCGTGCGAGA
The DNA here is from genome assembly GCA_030855235.1 of Pseudomonadota bacterium. GTDB lineage: Bacteria > Pseudomonadota > Gammaproteobacteria > Burkholderiales > Burkholderiaceae_C > Polaromonas. The sequence continues at coordinate 49,039 of JALYRU010000001.1, read as the reverse complement.
GCACGACGCCCGAGGCGCGCCAGAGCAGGCCGCCCTGCACCGTGGCCGCAGCAGCACGGGTTGCCGCGCCGGCACCGCCGGCCCCATCCGCTACGCCAACCTTGGATGCCGGAGCCGGAGCCGAAGCCGAAGCCGAAGCCGAAGCCGAAGCCGAAGCCGAAGCCACGCCAGCCGTGCCCGTCACATCGCCCAGCACGGCCTGGCGGGCCAGCACCACCAGATCGTCTTCGAGCCGGCGAAAGTGAAACTGCGCGCTTTGCTCCAGCCACTGGGTATCGGCGGCGCGGCGGCGCTGGTCTTCTTCGGCCTCAAAATTGTTGAGGTAGAGCACCAGCGTCACCACCAGGCCGACCAGCAGCATCAAGAGCCCGAGCAGCCACAGCAGGGCGAGCCGGTTGCGGCTGGCGTGCTTGCGCGCCGGCTGCTGCAGCAGGTCGAAGTCGAGCGACTGCTCGGTAAAAGAGGAGGGGGTGGCAGGGGAGGGCACAGGGTTGCGGCGCGGCGTTGAAGGGCGTGAATCGGCTTACCCCCGCATAATGCCAGCATGTTGCCGCCTGCGCCGCCCTTCGTGCCTGACCGCCGCCGCTGGCTCGGCCTGCTGGCGGCCTCGGCGCTGGCCGCCGGCCCGGCCAGGGCGCTGCCGGCGCGCGGCCTGGTGCTGCGCTTTTCGCATGTGGTGGCCGATGAAACGCCCAAGGGACTGGCCGTGCTGCGTTTCAAGGCGCTGGTGGCGCAGCGCTCGGCCGGACGCATCCAGGTGCTCACCTACCCCGATGGCCAGCTCTACGGCGATCATGACGAGATGGCGGCGCTGCAGCTGGGCGCGGTGGAAATGCTCGCGCCTTCGCTGTCCAAGTTCGGGCGCATCGGTTTTCCCGAGTTCGAGCTGTTCGATCTGCCTTTCCTGTTTGCCAGCGTGGCCGATGTGCGGCGCATCACGCAGGGGCCGCTGGGCCAGCGCCTGCTCAAGGGCCTGGGGCGCCACGGGCTGACCGGGCTGGGCTACTTTGACAACGGCTTCAAGCAGATGAGCGCGAATCGCCCACTGTTGAAACCGGCCGATTTTGCCGGCCTGCGCATGCGGGTGCAGGCCTCGCGGGTAATTGCCGCGCAGATGCGCACCCTGGGCGCCCAGCCGGTCAGCCTGCCCTTCAGTGAAACCCGCCGCGCCCTGGCCACCGGCGTGGTCGATGGCACGGAAAACCCGGTGTCCAACTTCTGGACCCAGCGCATGAACGAGGTGCAGAGCGACCTCAGCCTGACCGAGCATGGCTACCTCGGTTACGCGGTGGTGGTGAACCAGCGCTTCTGGCTCAGCCTGCCGCAGGATGACCGCGACCTGCTGGGCCAGGCGCTGGGCGAGGCGCTGGCCTATGGCAACCAGATTGCCGATGCCCAAAACGCCCAGGCGCTGGCCGCTCTGCGCCGGGCCGGCACCACCCGCATCCATAGCCTGAGCGCGGCTCAGCGCGCGCGGCTGCGCCAGGCGGTGGAGCCGGTCCACACCGCGCTGGCCCAGCGCATCGGCCTGTCCTGGATGGATGCGCTGCGCAACGCGCTGCAGACTCATCAGGGTTAACCCTAGCTGTTGAACGCCACAGTTACACGTCGCCGGGCGGCCCGATAAGCTTCGCGCCCTGAACCCGGTGCAGTTTCACCCGTCCTGCCGCAGTGGGGAGTGCTCTGCTGCGGGGGCTCCAGGGCGTCGCTGCCTGTGCCCGATGCCGCGAAGTTGAAAAGCCACGCCTGGCCGCAGAGCTGTCCCCCGCTGTCCGGCTTTTGTTGTATTCCCTTCTTGAAAGCATGCCCATGACCTCTTCCTGCCGCACCTCGCCGTTCAAGCTGGCCGCTTTGCTGCTGCTCGGCGCCATCACCCTGACTTCGCCTGTGCTGGCGCAGTTGCGCATTGGTCAGCCCTCGGGCTTCACCGGCTCGGTGGCGGCCGGCGTGAAGGAAAACACCGACGGCGCCGCGCTCTACTTTGACGCGGTGAACGCGCGCGGCGGCATTCACGGGCAAAAAGTCGAACTCGTCTCGGTGGACGACAAGTTCGACCCCCTGCAGACCGTGGAACTGGCGCGCCAGCTCATCACCCAAAAACAGGTCCTGGCGCTGTTCCTGAACCGTGGTACGCCCCACGCGCAGGCCCTGCTGCCGCTGCTGGCGCAGTACCAGGTGCCGCTGGTCGGCCCCAGCACGGGCGCCATCGCGTTGCACAAGCCCGTCAACCCGTGGGTGTTCAACGTGCGCGCTCCTTACCAGCGCGAAGCGGCCGCCGCCATCGAGCATCTGGTGCGCATGGGCATCACCCAGGTGGCCGTGCTGCAGACCGATGACACGTTCGGCGCCGACGCCGCAGCCGGGGCGCAGCAGGGCTTTGCCAAGGCGGGCCACAAACCGCTGCTGCTGGAGAAATTTCCCCGTGACAAGCCCGACTTCAGCGCCCTGGCGCCCAGGGTGGCCAAAAGCGAGGCGCAGGCCGTTCTGATCATCGGCTCGGCGGGTAACACCGCCAATGCCGTGGCCGCCCTGCGCGCCGCAGGCTCGCGCGCCAAGATGATGACGTTGTCCAACAACGCCTCCGACGGCTTCATCAAGCTGCTGGGCGAGAACGCCCGTGGCGTGATCGTGACGCAGGTGTTTCCGAACGAGCGCGCCATCGGCTCCCTGCTGGTCAAGGAAGCGCAGGAGCTGGCTAAGGCCAGGGGGCAGGGCGGCGTCACGCCCGCCATGCTGGAGGGTTTTGCCGCCGCCAAGGTGCTGGTCGAGGGCCTGCGCCGCGCCGGCCCCAAACCCACCGGCGCGGGCCTGCGCGATGCGCTCGAAGGCATGAAGGACTTCAATCTCGGGGGCCTGGCGATCAGCTACAGCCCCGCCAGCCACACCGGGCTGGATTTTGCGGATATCTCCATCATCGACGCATCGGGCAAGTTCATGCGCTGACCTGGGGATAACCCTAGCTGTTGAAAACCACAGTTACAAACTGTGAGTGAACGCGCTACTCTTGGTCCGTCAGTCCGGACTTTTATAAACCTTGGAGACCCTCATGAAATTCACCTTCAAACTCGTCGTTGCCAGCGCCCTGCTGGCCGTCGGTGTGGCCGCCAGCGCCCAGACCGTCATCAAGTTCAGCCACGTCGTGGCCGCCGACACGCCCAAGGGCAAGGCGTCCGAGTTCTTCGCCAAAAAGGCCGCCGAGCTGACCAAAGGCAAGGTCAAGGTCGAGGTCTATGCCAACAGCGCCCTGTACAAGGACAAGGAAGAAATCGAGGCCCTGCAGATCGGTGCGGTGCAGATGCTGGCGCCTTCGCTGGCCAAGTTCGGGCCGCTGGGCGTGAAGGAGTTTGAGGCGTTTGATCTGCCTTTCATCTTTGACGACCGGGCCGATTTGCACAAGATCACCCAGGGTCCGGTGGGCGCGAGCCTGCTGGCCAAGTTGGAGCCCAAGGGCATCAAGGGCCTGGCTTACTGGGACAACGGTTTCAAATCGTTCTCGGCCAACACGCCGTTGAAAAGCGTGGAAGATTTCAAGGGCAAGAAATTTCGCATCCAGTCGTCCAAGGTGCTGGAGGAAGAGATCCGCTCGGTCAAGGGCATTCCGCAGGTGATGGCGTTCTCCGAGGTGTACCAGGCGCTGCAGACCGGCGTGGTGGACGGTACCGAGAACCCGATCTCCAACTTCTACACCCAGAAGATGCATGAAGTGCAAAAGCACCTGACGCTCACGAACCACGGCTACCTCGGCTACGCGGTCATCGTGAACAAGAAGTTCTGGGACGGCCTGCCCGGCGACGTGCGCGGCCAGCTGGAGCAGGCGATGAAGGAGTCCACCGAGTACGCCAATAAGATCGCCCAGGAAGAAAACGATGCCTCGCTCGCCGGCGTGAAGAAAAGCGGCAAGACCACCGTTTACGTGCCAACCCCTGAAGAGCGCCTGGCGCTGAAAAAAGCCATGGTGCCGGTCCACGCCAAGATGGCTGACCGCGTCGGCAAGGAAACCCTGCAGACCATTTACAAGGAAACCGGTTTCGATCCGGCCAAGCTCTAAGCGGCCCTGAGGCTCACCGCACTGTAGATGACTGCTGGAGTGAAACCTATGATGAAAATCCTTGATCACCTGGAAGAGTGGATTGTCACCTTCCTCATGGGCGCTGCGACGCTGATCATCTTTGTGGCGGTGGTCCACCGCTACGCGGCCGGCCTGGCGATCCCCGGCGTGCAGGACTGGCTCTTGTCGCTCTCGCTGAGCTGGGCGCAGGAGCTGACCATCATCATGTTCGTCTGGATGGCCAAGTTCGGCGCCGCCTACGGCGTGCGCACCGGCATCCACGTCGGCGTCGATGTGCTGATCAACCGCCTGAGCGACAGCATGCGCGGCAAGTTCGTCGTCTTCGGGCTGCTGGCTGGCGCGCTCTTTACCGGCATCGTCGCCACGCTGGGCGCCGCTTTTGTCTGGGAAAACGGCGCGCATTACGCCTTTGCCAGCCTGATGGGCATGCCGCTGGACGCCATCCCCGAGGGGCCGACCACGCCCGACCTGGAGTGGCCGACCTGGATGGTGTACAGCGCCATTCCGCTGGGCACCAGCCTGATGTGCTTTCGCTTTTTGCAGGTCATGGTCAATTTCCTGAAAACCGGCGAACTGCCGCACCACGACCACGGCCATGTCGAGGGCCTGGAAGAAGAAGTTCCCGTCGATATGAACCCCTACGCCATGAACGACAACCTGCACCCCGCTGAACTGCACAACGGCAAAGGGAACGCCAAATGAACGCAGCCATCATCTTTACCCTGCTGCTGGTGCTCATGCTCACCGGCATGCCGATTTCGATCTCGCTCGGCCTGACAGTCCTGACATTTTTATTTGGCTTTACCGAGGTGCCGCTCGAATCGGTGGCGCTCAAGCTGTTCACCGGCATCGAGAAGTTCGAGATCATGGCGATCCCGTTCTTCATCCTGGCGGGCAATTTTCTGACGCACGGCGGCGTGGCGCGGCGCATGATCAACTTTGCCTCCAGCATGGTGGGCCACTGGTACGGCGGCCTGGGGCTGGCCGGCGTCGTGGGCTGCGCGCTGTTCGCGGCCGTCTCGGGTTCATCGCCCGCGACGGTGGTGGCCATCGGCTCCATCCTGCTGCCCGCGATGACGCGGGCCGGGTTTCCAAAAAGCTTTGGCGCGGGCGTCATCACCACCTCGGGCGCGCTGGGCATTTTGATTCCGCCTTCCATCGTGATGGTGATGTACTCGGTGGCGACGAACACCTCGGTGGGGGCGCTCTTCATGGCCGGCGTGGTGCCGGGTCTGGCGCTGGCCGGCGTGCTGGGCGGCGTGACCTGGTACCGCGCCCGCAAGTTCGGCTACCCGCGCCTGCCCAAGGCCACCTGGGGCGAGCGTTTGAAAGCGTTTCGCGCCTCGGCCTGGGGCCTGCTGCTGATCGTCATCGTCATGGGCGGCATCTACACCGGCATGTTCACGCCCACCGAAGCGGCGGCCATGAGCGCGGTCTATGCCTTTTTTGTCGCGGTGTTTGTCTACAAGGACATGAGCCTGAAAGACGTGCCCAAGGTGCTGCTGAACTCGGCCAACATGTCGGCGATGCTGCTCTACATCATCACCAACGCCGTGCTGTTCTCCTTCATCATGACCAACGAGAACATCCCGCAGGCGCTGGCCGACTGGATGCTGGGCAACGGCCTGGGCATGATCACTTTCCTGCTGGCGGTGAACGTGATCCTGCTGCTGGCGGGCAACTTCATGGAGCCGTCCTCCATCGTGCTGATTTTCGCGCCGATTTTGTTTCCGGTGGCGATGAAGCTGGGCATCGATCCGGTGCACTTCGGCATCATCATGGTGGTGAACATGGAGGTCGGCATGTGCCACCCGCCGGTAGGGCTGAATCTGTATGTCGCCTCGGGCATCACCAAGATGGGCATCACCGAGCTGACCGTGGCGGTGTGGCCGTGGCTGCTCTCGATGCTGGTGTTCCTGGGTTTCGTGACGTACGTGCCGGCCCTGTCCACCTGGTTCCCGAAGATGCTGGGGATGATGTAGGCGCAGCTTGAACCGAAAGGGCATTGGCATTTCCTGCGGGAGACGCCAATGCCCTTGAAGGCAGGAAAGTGATGGCACCCTTGAGGCCATTTTCACTGTCTGGAACTCGAACTCTGGGCAGGGCTGCAACAGACTGGGTGGGGCTGTATGGGGTGGGCTGATTCAGTCTGCCTGAACACCCGCCGTTGCGTTCATCATTGAACTAACCTTGGCATTTTTCGATTGGCTGCACAAGGGCGTCAGCCGTCTTGCGCTGGCGCCAATAGCGTCTGTGCGGTGTCTGGCGGCGCCGGCAGGGTGAAGAAAAACGTCGCCCCGCTGCCCGGCTGGCTCTGCGCCCAGAGCCGCCCGCCATGGCGCTCGACGATGCGCCGGGCGATGGCCAGCCCGACGCCGGTGCCGGGAAACTCGGCCGCGTCATGAAAACGGTGAAAGGGCTCGAATAACTTGTCCGCCTTGGCCAGGTCCAGGCCCACGCCGTTGTCGCGCACAAAGAAGGTCGGCGCCGTCTCTTCGCCGGGGACCGTGCCCACTTCCACCGTGGGCATGCCCTTGCGGCTCGAATATTTGAGCGCATTGGCCAGCAGGTTGGTCAGCATCTGGCGCAGCATGGCCTCGTCGGCCCAGGCCTGGGGCAGCGTTCCCCGGACAAACCGGGCCGGTTTCTGGCCCGGCCTGCGGCTGAGGTCGGTAAAGATTTCCTGCGCCAGCTGCCCGACGTCCACCACGGCCGGCTGCGTGGTCTGCTCGTGGTTGGATTTGAGGAACTTCAGGTAATCCTCCACCATGCGGCGCATCTCCAGTGCGCTGCTGCGCACCTGGTCGAGAAAAATCTGCCCGGTCACCGGCAGGCGCTCGCGGTGCTTTTCGGCCAGCAGGTCGGTAAAACCGGCAATCGTCACCAGCGGGCGGCGCAGGTCATGGCTCACGGCAATGGCAAAGGCTTCGAGCTCGGTGCTGAAGGCTTCGCGCTTTTCCTTTTCGGCCAGCAGCTCGCTCACCTGGTGCGTCAAAGCCTGGGTGCGGGTCTGCTCGGCAGCGCGGTCCGAGGCATCAACCAGCACCACCACCGCGCCCAGCACCTGGCCGTCGCTGTCGGTGATGGGCGAGGCGCTGTCATCGACGCAGCGCTCCTCGCCGTCGCGCGTGACCAGCACGGTGCCGGGGTCCAGGCGGATCACCAGGCCCTGGCGCAGCGCGCCGCTGGCCGGGTCTTCGAGCGTCTGGCCGGTGCTTTTGTTGATCAGGTGCAGGATTTCACTGCAGGGCTTGCCGGCCGCTTCCTGCTGCGTCCAGCCGGTCAGCTTTTCTGCGGCGGCATTGAGCAGCATCACCTCGGCGCGGGTGTTGGTGGCGATGACGGCGTCGCCGATGCTGGTGAGCGTGGCGCTCATCCAGTGCGCCACCTGGCGCGTCTTGCGCTCCATCTCGTGGCGCACCGGGGCCAGTTCGAGCGCCACGCGCAATTGGGTGTCGTTGAAGGGCTTGACGATGTAGCCGGCCGGGTCGGTGCGCTTGGCGTTTTGCAGCGTCGCCGGGTCGCTGTGCGCCGTCAGGTAGATCACCGGGATGTCGAGGCGGCTGCGCAGGTGCTCGGCCGCCGCGATGCCCTCGGGGCGGCCGTGCAGCATGATGTCCATCAGGGCCACGTCGGGCCGCGTGGCCGTGGCCAGCTCGATCGCTTCGGCGGCGGTGTCGGCTGCGCCGATCACCTCGAAGCCGAGTTTGCGCAGGCGCTGCTGCAGGTCTTCGGAGACAACGATTTCATCCTCGACCACGAGGACGCGGGTTTTGGTCTTGCTGGGCAGTGGGTGTTCCATGGTCAATCACGGCGCGCTGGCGCCGCCTCCTTGAAGCGAATGTCAAACGATGTGTGGCCAGGCTCAGAGTGCATGTCCACCTGGGCGCGCAGCTGCTTGGCAAACATGCGCACCAGGCGCAGGCCCAGCGTGTCGGCCTGCGCCAGTTGGGCACCTGGCTTGAGCCCGACGCCGTTGTCCTCGATCCGCAGCCGGATCACGCCGTCGGGCTCGGTGCTCAGGGCCACCAGCAGGCGCCCCGGCCGGGCATCGGGAAAGGCATATTTCAGCGCATTGGTCAGCAGCTCGTTGAGCATCAGGCCGACCGGCACGGCGGTGTCGATGCTGACGGCGGCGGGCATCAGCTCGATCTCCAGATCGACATTGGAGCGGGCCGTGTAGGTGTTGAGCAGGATGCGCGCCAGGCTCTTGACGTAGTCGGCCAGGTCCACCGTCGCCAGCGTCTCGGACTGGTAGAGCATCTCGTGGATCAGCGCCATCGAGCTGATGCGATCCTGGCTCTCCTGGAACTGCACCAGCGTCAGCGGGTCGCTGATATAGGCCGATTGCAGCGAGAGCAGGCTGGCGATGATCTGCAGGTTGTTTTTCACGCGGTGGTGGATTTCCTGCAGCAGCGCCTCCTTTTCCTGCAGCGAGGCGCGGATCTGCTGCTCGATTTCCTTGGTGCGCGAGACGTCGCGGATGGCCGCCAGCACCAGCATGCCCTGGTCGGTCTTGAGCGGGCTGAGCAGGATTTCGGTGGGAAACTCCCTGCCGCTCTTGCGCAGTCCGTACAGCGCCAGCTCGGCGCCCATGGGGCGCGGCTGCGGGTCGGCGCCAAAGTGGCGGCGGTGCTGCGGATGGCGCTCGCGAAAGCGCTCGGGCATGAGCATCTCGACCGGCTGGCCCAGCAGTTCGCTGCGGGTATGGCCGAACATGGCTTCGGCCTGCGCGTTGACCAGGGTGATGAGTCCGGCCTGGTCGGCGATGACGATGGCGTCGGGCGCGGACTCCAGCAACTGGCGAAAGCGCTGCTCCTGGGTGTGCGCCTGGATTTGCGCATCGACCAGATTAACCACCAGCGGGCGGATGCGCTGGCGCAGCAGCAGGGTCCCGCCAAAGGCGAAAAACGATATCAGGCCGATGGCCAGCAGCACCTGCTCCCGCACGGGGGCAAACACTTCGCTGGCATCGACCTTGACGACCATGCCCAGGCCGAGATGGCTCACCGGGCCGTAGGCGGCGACCACGTTCTGGGCGCGGTAGTCGCGCGTGAGGATGCTGCCGGTCTCGCCTTGCAGCGCCCGCGTCATCGGCAGGGAAACGCCGTCCACATTGACCAGCGGCGTGAAGAACACCTGGGGGTTGAGGTGCTGCGGAAAGCACTGCAGCCGATCCTGGCGCCGCACGCACAGGCCCATGTCCCAGGTTTTTCCCAGGTCGGTCAGGTCGCGCGCCAGGCGCGTGAGAGTCGGCAGCGCCTGCTCGACCAGCACCGTGCCGGCAAACCCCTGGGCATCGTGCATGGCAATGCGGTGGCGCAGCACAAAGCCGTTGTCCCATATCAGCTCGGCCTTTTCCGACGTGGTCAGGGTGACCGCAATGGCCGGCGACTGCACGAATACCCCCTTGCTGGCGACGAGTTTGCCGTCAAGGCCGTGGTAGGCCAAGGCGCTGAAGCCCTGCTGGAGCAGGCCGTCAATCACCGCCTGGATGTTGGCCAGGTTCGAGCCGTCATCCTTGCCCTGGTGGATGACGCGCAGGTTGTGCAGCACGGCCGGGCGCGTCGCGGCAATTTGCGCATTGACTTCGCGCAGCGCGATGACGTCGGCGAAGGTCTGCGTGCGCGTGGCAAGCGAGGCCTGCACGCTCATGCGGGTCAGGCTCTCAAACCGGTCCTGGAAGATGGCCAGGATGGCCACGCCGGTGCCCAGCGCCACCAGAACCAGAATCGTTGCCGCCTTCAGGGTGATCAGGTCATGCTCGCTGTTGAACAGCCGTTCCTGCTTCCAGCCGAGTTCCGTCCATGCCAGCGCCATGCCCATGGCCAGAAGAAACAGGCCGATCGCCGTATGCACGGCCACATCGTCGAACAGGTAGCGGGGAAACAGCAGGGAAGCGTTCACGAGGTAGCCGGCCAGCGCCAGCAGGCCGATGATTCCCACGCCGTAAGTGAGCGTCTGCACAACGCCGTACAGCCACCGGCCGCGCACCCAGGGTACCAGGGCCAGGGCGATGCCGGCCATCAGGAAGGCGCAGGCCGTGCCCGCCGACATCCGGCCAGGGTGGCGGCTTGCATTTTTCAGCCAGTCATGCGCGGCGCGCCAGTCGATGCCCAGATCGGTTTGCAGCAGGTGTTCGGCCAGCACCAGGGCGGCAAGCAGGGCGAGCAGGGCGCCGGCAGCCGAGGCGCCGCGCCGGGTCGCCAGCGTGTCCGAGCGCAGCAGCATGAGGGCCGTGCCGGCGAGCATGAAGCCGCCTGCCGTGTTGACCACCATGGCCGGCAAGTCCGGCAGCAGGCGCACCGTCAGCGGCAACTGCAGCCACCAGCCGATCATGACGGTGCCGCCAAGCAGCACGAGCAGCACACCGATGAGGTCGGCCAGCTTCACTGGCGGGCTTTCCCGGCAGGCTGCAGACGAAGAGCCTGGCAGCCAACGGCCGTGCGCCGGCGCGCAAGGCAGCCACCCAGCGCCTGGCCGTTGACCGGGCGGGCTGTCAACGGGCGATCAGCAAGCGGGTCATGGCACAGCTGCACTGGCAGGAGGTGAACTTGCATGCAAGGTTTCTTCCACAAGGGGTGTTAAATGAGCCGGGGCCGCGATTCTATGCCGATGCACGTCCCCCTGCCACTAACGTTGTGCTGGCTGCGGCGCCCCGGCCGCTCCAATCCCGCGCGGTGCTGAACAGCAGGCCTGACGCAGGAAGAGTGTTCCCGGATGGGCGCTTGCGGCTCATTCATCCCTTGAATCAGCCCATACACCGATTCAATTTGACGCGCCTGCCCACGCAGGCCACAGTGCGGCATGAATCCATTGAGCCAGAATGTCGCTGTCCCGGCCGTGCCTGTCGCCACCGTGGAGCAGTTGCGCGAGCGCATCCGCCGCAAAAGCAAACTCAAAGGCCGCCAGGCTGACGAGGTGTCCCTGGCCGAAGTGCGCGCCCTGGTCGGCGTGCGCCCGGCGGGCGGCCATCGGCGCGACCTGCTGATCGAGCACCTGCACCGACTCAACGACGCCTACCGCTGCCTGCACGAGCGCCATCTGGTGGCGCTGGCCAAGGAGATGAACCTGCCGATGGCCGAGGTGTATGAGGTGGCGACTTTTTATCACCACTTCGAGGTCGTCAGGGCCGATGGGAGCGAAGGTGAGAGTGGCGGCGGTGCAAGCGGCCATCAGAAGGGCGATGCGAACAGTGACGCCAGCAGCGACGCGAAAGCGCCGGGCCTGACGGTGCGAGTCTGCGACGGGCTGGCCTGCGAGATGGCCGGGGCAAAGGATTTATTGGCGCGCCTGCCGGCCTTGCTGGACAGCACCGATTCAGGCGATGCCGATGTGGACAGCGCCCAGGCGGGCCGCGCCAGCGTGCGGGTGATCGCCGCGCCCTGCCTGGGCCGCTGCGAGCAGGCGCCGGCGGCGGTAGTGCATCAGCATCCGGTGGCGTTTGCGACGGCCCAGGCCGTGCTGGGCGCCGTGCAGGCGGGCTTGATGCAGGCCCCGCAGGCGCAGCACACCGTGCATTTCGACCCTGCCAGCTTTGCAGAAAAAAGCATTCCGCGCCTGACGGATCAGACAGACGGGACGGATTTAATCAATTTGACGGGCCGGGCGGGCCAGACAAGTCACACGGGCTTGACGGGCCTCGCGGGCCAGGCAGATCACACAGATTTGACCAACTTGACGGGGCAGGCGGGTTTGACGCAGCAGGCGGGTGTTGAAGCCAGCGCGCCCGGCTACACCGATTACGCCACCTACCGCGCCCACGGCGGCTATGCGCTGGCTGCATCGCTGGCGCGTGGCGACGCGGACGATGCCGAGCGCATCCTGCACGTCATGGAAAACTCCGGCCTGCGCGGCCTGGGCGGCGCGGGTTTTCCGGCCGGGCGCAAGTGGCGCATTGTCCGGGCGCAAGCCGCGCCGCGCCTGATGGCGGTGAACCTCGACGAGGGTGAGCCGGGCACCTTCAAGGACCGTGTTTACCTGGAGCGCGACCCGCACCGCTTCCTCGAAGGCGTGCTGATCGCCGCGCAGGTGGTGGGCATAGACGCCTGCTACATCTATCTGCGCGACGAATACCACGGCTGTCGCGCCCTGCTGCAGGCCGAGATTGCCAAGCTGCAGGCCGATTCGCCCTATCCGGCCGGTGTGGCGCTGCCGCTGATCGAGCTGCGCCGGGGCGCGGGCGCCTACATCTGCGGCGAGGAGTCGGCCATGCTCGAAAGCATCGAGGGCCGGCGCGGCGAGCCCCGGATGCGCCCGCCCTACATCGCGCAGGTGGGCCTCTTTGGTCGCCCGACGCTGGCGCACAATTTCGAGACGCTGTACTGGGTGCGCGACATTGTCGAAAAAGGCGCGTCCTGGTTCAGCAGCTTCGGCCGCCACGGACGCAAGGGGCTGCGCTCGTTCAGCGTGAGCGGGCGAGTTAGATTTCCCGGCGTCAAGCTGGCGCCGGCCGGCATCACGGTGCAGGAGCTGATTGACGAGTACTGCGGCGGCATGGCCGCTGGTCACTGGCTGTACGCCTACCTGCCGGGCGGCGCGTCGGGCGGCATCCTGCCGGCCAGCTTGAGCCATGTTCCGCTGGACTTTGACACGCTGCAGCCCTACGGCTGCTTCATCGGCTCGGCCGCCGTCATCGTGCTGGGCCAGCAGGACAGCGCGCGCGATGCGGCGCTGAACGTGATGCGCTTTCTGGCCGATGAAAGCTGCGGCCAGTGCACGCCCTGCCGCGTCGGCACGGCCAAGGCGGCCCGGCTGATGGCCGAGCCGGTCTGGGACGGGCCGCTGCTGGAAGACCTGGCGCAGGTGATGGGCGATGCGTCGATCTGCGGCCTGGGCCAAGCCGCGCCGAACCCGATCCGCTGCATCCAGAAATATTTTCCGCACGAGGTGGGCGAGGCGCCCTGGCCCGGCGCCTTGCCGCGTCCCGGCGCGCCGGTTGTTTCTGAAAAACTGGCAGGAGAACAGCCATGAACGCACCGGCAAAAATCGACGAGATCACCTTGTCCACCGTCGAGTTCACGCTCGATGGCCGCACGCTGCAAGCGTTCGAGGGCGAGACGATTTTCAAGGCCGCGGGTCGCCACGGCGTGCAGATTCCTCACCTGTGCTACCAGGACGGCCTGCGCGCCGACGGCAACTGCCGCGCCTGCGTGGTGGAAATTGCCGGCGAGCGCACGCTGGCGCCGAGCTGCTGCCGCAGCGTCGCGCCGGGCATGCAGGTGCAGGCGCGCAGCGAGCGGGCGCTGAAAAGCCAAAAGATGGTGCTGGAGCTGCTGCTGTCGGACATGCCCGAGCAGGGCTACAAGTGGAACGATGGCGGCTTGCAGGCCGATGTCAATTCGGGAAACCTCCCCCCTGACCCTCTCCTAGAGACAGAGGGAACAACAGCCGCAGACAGAGAAACGGCCGCACAAGCCCTGCCCGAGAACGCAGCAGCCTCGGCTGACCCCGCCTTGCTCCTCCCTCAGGAAGAGGGCCGGGGTGAGGGCGGCCCCGCAGCGCTTGCAACCCCAGCGCACGCAAAGGAAAAAGCTGTATTTCTTCCTTTCTCGCCGGAAAAAGGGCAGAAAGAAGACTTCCCCGGCCAGCATGGCGAACTCAGCGCCTGGGCCGCGCGTATGGCGGTCACGGTGCGCCCTGCGCTCAAAGCCCTGGGCCGCGAGCAGCCGCCAGCCGATCTGTCGCACCCCGCCATGGCGGTCAACCTGGACGCGTGCATCCAGTGCAACCGCTGCGTGCGCGCCTGCCGCGAAACCCAGGTCAACGACGTGATCGGTTTTGCCCTGCGCGGCGCGGGCAGCAAGATCGTCTTCGACCTTGATGACGCGATGGGCGAAAGCACCTGCGTGGCCTGCGGCGAATGCGTGCAGGCCTGCCCGACCGGCGCGCTCATGCCCAAAACGCAGATCGGCTCGCAAATCGTGGATAAAAAAGTCGATTCGGTCTGCCCGTTCTGCGGCGTCGGCTGCCTGCTGACCTACAACGTGAAAGACAACAAGATCGTCAGCGTCGAGGGGCGCGACGGACCGGCCAATGAGTCGCGGCTGTGCGTCAAGGGCCGCTTCGGCTTTGACTACGCCCACAGCCCGCAGCGCCTCACAGTGCCGCTGATCCGCAAGAGCGGCGTGGCCAAGGACCCGGCCGCGCTGCAGCATCTCAACCGCCACAGCGCCGACTGGTCCGAAGTCTTTCGCGAAGCCACCTGGGAAGAGGCGCTGGCCCTGTCCACGGGCGCCTTGAAAAACCTGCGCGACACAAAAGGGACAAAGTCGCTGGCCGGCTTCGGCTCGGCCAAGGGCAGCAACGAGGAGGCTTATCTATTCCAGAAACTGGTGCGCACCGGCTTTGGCTCGAACAACGTGGACCACTGCACCCGGCTATGCCATGCCTCCAGCGTGGCCGCGCTGCTAGAAGGCGTGGGCTCGGCGGCGGTGAGCAACCAGGTCCATGACGTGGAAAACGCCGGCCTCATTTTCATCATCGGCTCGAACCCGACGGCCAATCACCCGGTGGCTGCGACCTGGATGAAGAATGCAGCCAATAAAGGCGCGAAGATCGTGCTCGCCGACCCGCGCATCACCGACATCGGCCGGCACGCCTGGCGCACGCTGCAGTTCAAGCCCGACACCGACGTGGCCATGCTGAACGCGCTGATCTACACGGTGATCGAGGAGGGTCTGGCCGACCAGGATTTCATTGACAAGCGGGTCAGCAATTACGAAGCCTTGAGAGAAAACGTCCTGGGCTACAGCCCCGAGGCGATGGCGCCGATCTGCGGCATCCCGGCGCAGACCCTGCGCGAAGTGGCCCGCGAATTTGCTACAGCCAAGGGCGCGATGATCCTCTGGGGCATGGGCGTGAGCCAGCATGTCCATGGCACGGACAACGCCCGCTGCCTGATCGCGCTGAGCACGGTGACGGGCCAGATCGGCAAGCCCGGCTCGGGCCTGCACCCGCTGCGCGGCCAGAACAATGTGCAGGGCGCCAGCGACGCGGGGCTGATTCCGATGATGTTTCCCAACTACCAGCGCGTGACGGACAAGGCCGCGCACGCCTGGTTCGAGGATTTCTGGAATGTAAAACTCGATGACCAGCCCGGCTACACCGTGGTGGAGATCATGCACAAGATCCTCGCGCCCGAGGCCGACCCGCACAAGATTCGCGGCATGTACATCATGGGCGAGAACCCGGCCATGAGCGACCCGGACCTCAACCATGCGCGCCATGCGCTGGCTTCTCTGGAGCACCTGGTGGTGCAGGACATCTTCATGACCGAGACGGCGTGGCTGGCCGATGTCGTCCTGCCCGCCAGCGCCTGGCCCGAGAAAACCGGCACGGCGACCAACACCGACCGCATGGTGCAGCTCGGCCGCCAGGCGGTTGAGCCGCCCGGCCAGGCCAGGGCCGATTTGTGGGTCATCCAGCAGATGGCCGCCGGCATGGGGCTGGACTGGCACTATGCACATGACGCGAATGACGCGGATGGCGCTGATGGCGGAGATGCTGCGGCCGAGCACCACGGCGTTGCGGTCGTCTATGAGGAAATGCGGCGCGCCATGCACGCGGCCATCGCCGGCATCAGCTGGGAGCGGCTGCAGCGCGAGTCCAGCGTGACCTACCCCTGCCTGAGCGCGGACGACCCCGGCGCGTCGATTGTCTTCATGGACCGCTTCGACACCCCCGACGGGCGCGTGCAACTGGTGCCGGCCGACATCATCCCGGCCAACGAGCGGCCCGATGCCGAGTTTCCCTTCGTGCTGATCACCGGGCGCCAGCTGGAGCACTGGCACACCGGCAGCATGACACGCCGGGCGGCGGTGCTCGACGCCATCGAGCCGATGGCCACGGCCTCGCTGTGCGGCGCCGACCTGGACGCGCTGGGGCTGGCGCCGGGCGATGTGGTGACGGTGCAGTCGCGCCGGGGCCAGGTGGCCATCCATGTGCGGCGCGACGACGGCACGCCCAGCGGCGCGGTGTTCATCCCGTTTGCCTATTACGAGGCGGCGGCCAACCTGATGACCAATGCCGCGTTGGACCCGTTCGGAAAAATTCCGGAATTCAAGTACTGCGCCGTGGCCATCCGCCCCAGCAGCGAGCCGGTGCCGACGGCCGGTTATGGCACTGGCGCCGGGCTGGCGCCTTGAGCGGCTTCGGAAGTAAGCGGCGCCGGCCGACAAGCCAGGGGCGGCTGCGCAAATTGTCCCTTCGCTACCCCAGCAGCATCCTGGCGCCTTCAAAGCGGGCGGCGTAGTATTTGCTGTCGAGCCTGTCGATTCTCACGCCCGTGCGCGCGTTGCTGGCATGCACGAACCTGCCGCCATCGACATAGATGCCCACATGGGAAAAGGGCCTGCCCAGGGTGTTGAAGAACACCAGGTCGCCGGCCATCACTTCTGCGCTGCCGACCGGCTGCGCGGCCCTGGCCATTGACGCGGCACTGCCCTGCAGTTCGATCCCCGCAGCCTGAAGGTAGACATGCGAGACCAGCCCCGAGCAGTCAAAGCCTGTGCCGGCATCGCGCCCACCCCACACATAAGGGCTGTTCACCAGGGACAGCGCATAGCCGGCCACGTCGCTGGCGGCCCGCTCCGAGCGGGCCGAGCGCAGCCGGGCCGTCGGCCGGGTGGCGCAACCGGCAAGCACCAGAACAGACAGGCAACTCATCAGTTGCCCCAGCTTCCTGCGCGAAAGATCTTGCTTGTGCATGAAAAAATCCAGCCAGAAAAGTCAAGCTGCTGCCTGCGGACACACAGGGCGATGGGCTTGAACGGTTTGCAAATGAAGGACCGCCGCCATCCTAAGGCAAGGCAGGCGTCCAGCCTTGCGTTTGGTCATGGCCTGGGAAAAGGACCCTGATGCCATCGAGGCTTGAAAGCGCGCTTTACACTCCCGCCATGCTTGATTTCCTGATGCAGTCGCCCGAGGCCGACACCACCCTTCGCCGCCCGCGCATGGACGTGGCCGTGGTCATGCGCCGCGAGCGCATCGACAACCGCTGGCAGCCCTGGCGCTGGGGGCTGGCCGACGTGGTGCCCCACCAGGACGGCTTTGGCGAGAAGCCGCGTCTGCTGCTCAAGGACGAGCAGGAAGAGCGCTGGTTGCACCCCGGTTTTGCGGTGGAGCTGTTTCTGGGCGATGCCGAAGGCTATTACCTCAATGTCAGCACGGCGCAGCCCTGCTTCTGGGTGATGTGGCGCATGGAGGAAGAAGCCGCGCTGGCCGACGAGCCGCTGGCCGTGCCGCAGGTTGTCACCCTGAGCTACCACGACGCCGGGCGCTGGCTCGATGCACAGGAAACCGTCGAGCAGGTGAGCGCCCCGCCGGACGTGGTGCAGTGGCTGCAGGATTTCGTCGATCAACACCATGTGCTGGAGGCCAAACGCCGCCAGCGCCCGCAGAGCTTCAAGCCACTGGTGGACCGTTTCGGCAACCCGGCGCGGGTCAGCACCGACAAGACCTTTGGCGGGGGCGGGAATGGCGGGGAAAGAGGCAACGCAGGCGAAAAAGGCAATGGAAGCGAAAAAGGGCATGGAGGCGGCCGTGGCTGAAGAGCGTTCAGGATTTCTGGGCCGCTGGGCGCGCCGCAAGAGCGATGCGCTGCAGGGCAGGGCGCTGGACGAGCCTGTTGTGGCGGCCAAACCTGCGCCTGTGCCGGTCGCTGGAACTGGTGCCGCCTCATTGCCCGGCGCGGTCATCGGTGCTGCAACCACTTTGCCTCCCAGCCCGGCCGCGCCTGCATTGGCTTCTGGGTCCGCGCCCGCAATGTCGCCGCGCGCCGATGCTGCCGCGCCGCCGCCTGAAAAAGTCCTCTCGCTGGACGACGTGAAAGCGCTCACCCAACACTCCGATTTCAAGCCCTTCATGGCCCAGGGTGTCGGGCCGCAGGTG
Organism: Pseudomonadota bacterium; assembly: GCA_030855235.1. GTDB lineage: Bacteria > Pseudomonadota > Gammaproteobacteria > Burkholderiales > Burkholderiaceae_C > Polaromonas. The sequence continues at coordinate 31,080 of JALYRU010000001.1, read as the reverse complement.
CGCAACGCGGCGATGAAAAAGCTGTTTGCCGATCCGCACTACAACGTGATGGACGGGCTGGACATCTATATCGACGACTATTCCCTGTCCGACCCGATTCCCCAATCCATGCTGCGCCAGATGGCCAGCGCCAAGTTCCTGAATCTTTTCGAGGACGAAAAGGACGAAAAGGATCCCCAGAACAGGCAGAGCGCGAAAGAGCAGGGCGGCGCCGCAGCGCACACCGATGCAGCGCAGGCCGACTCAGCGCATACCGATGCAACGCCAGCGCCTGCCGACAGATCGAATAACCCCAACGCCGAAAGCGTGGCAAAGTCTGGTGAACTTTCAAAGCCGGCCCGACCAGATTCCCCGAATCTTTTTCCCTCCGACCCTTATAGCCAACCCGAGCCCGTGACGCGCTCCGGTGCCAGCCAAGACGACCATGCCCACTCTCATTTGCGACTGCAACCAGACCATGCCCCTCCAGCCCCGAGCGCTGGGTGCGGCACTTCATGAAACCCTGACCCTGCACTCGGCGCTGTGCCGGCGTGAAGCGGGAGCTTTTCAAAAAGCCATCCAGTCTGGCGATGACGTGGTGGTGGCCTGCACCCAGGAAACACGCCTCTTTGCCGAACTGGCCGCGCACACCGAAAGCGCCGCGTCCAGCGCAGCGCCGCTTCAAGCAGGCACAGGCTCTTTTGCCGTGCAGCGCAGCGCGGCACCGCAGCGCGCTGCCGTGTCCGTCATCAAATTCGTCAACATCCGGGAAACCGGTGGCTGGAGCAAGGACGCGGCCCAGGCCAGCCCGAAAATCGCCGCGCTGCTGGCGCTGGCCCATCTGCCCGATGCCGAGCCGGTGCCCACCGTCAGCTACACCAGCGCCGGGCGGCTCCTGATCATCGGCGCGCTCGATGCGGCCGAGCGGGCGGCCGAGCTGGTGTCCGATGTGCTCGATGTCACGATCTTCAGCCTGGGCGCGGGCAGCAACGGCGGGCAGCAGGAGCGGCGCCACCCGGTGCTGGCCGGGCAGCTCAAGCAGCTCACCGGCTGGCTGGGCGCGTTCGAGATGAACTGGACGCGCAGCAACCCGATCGACCTCGATTTGTGTACCCGCTGCAATGCCTGCCTGGCTGCCTGCCCGGAAGGCGCGATTGGGTTTGATTACCAGATCGACAGCGCGCTGTGCACATCACACCGGGACTGCGTGAAGGCCTGCGGCATGGCCGGCGCCATCGACTTCAGCCGCGAGCCCGAGAGTTTCACGGACAAATTTGACCTGGTGCTCGATCTGCGCGCCACGCCGGCCTTCACCCAGCATGCACTGCCGCAAGGTTATTTCCGCTGGGACGGCCAGGACTCGCGCACGCTGCTGCAGTTGCGCGGCTTGGTGGGCGAGTTCGAAAAGCCCAAGTTCTTCCATTACAAGCAAAAGCTCTGCGCCCACAGCCGCAACGAGAAAACCGGCTGCACGGCCTGTATCGACGTCTGCTCGGCCTCGGCCATCAGCAGCGAGCGTTCGCGCCAGCAGATCAAGGTCAATCCGAATCTGTGCGTGGGCTGCGGCGCCTGCACCACCGTCTGCCCGACGGGCGCCATCACCTACGCTTACCCACGTCCGGCGGAGCAGGGAACGAAAATCAAGACCCTCTTGACGACTTACGCCAGGGCCGGTGGCCAGCAGCCCGCGCTGCTGCTGCACAGCCAGGAAGCGGGTTTGCGCCTGCTGGGCGACCTGGGCCGCATGGCCCGGCTGGACGCGGCCACCCACGGCGTGCCGGCGCGGGTGCTGCCGCTGGCGCTGTCGCACACCGCCTCGGTGGGGCTGGAGCTGTGGCTCTCGGCCATCGCCTATGGCGCGGCGCAGGTCTGGGTTCTGCTGACCGAGGAAGAAGCGCCCGAGTATCGCCAGGCGCTGCGGGAGCAGATGGATGTGGCCCAGGCCATCCTGAGCGGGCTGGGTTTTGCGGGCGAGCATTTCCGCCTGCTCGAAGCCAGGGACGCACGAGATTTGGCTGCGCTCGATGGTGCCTTGCGCGCCGCGCCGGCCCAGGGCGTGGCCCAGCCGGCCGGCTTTGCGGTGCAGGCCGACAAGCGTACCACGCTCGAACTCGCGCTCGATCACCTGATGGCGCACTCGCCTTTGGTCTCGCAGGCAAGGCCGCAAGCGATGCCGGAAGTCATCGCCTTGCCAGCCGCCGGCTCGCCGCTGGGCGCGCTGGCCATCAATAAGGACCGCTGCACCTTGTGCCTGAGCTGCGTCAACGCCTGCCCGGCCGGTGCGCTGCAGGACAACGCCGACAAGCCGCAATTGAAATTCATCGAGAAGAACTGCGTGCAGTGCGGCCTGTGCGTCAGCACCTGCCCGGAAAAAGCCCTGACGCTGGTGCCGCAGCTGCGCCTGACGCCCGAGCGCAAGAACGCCGTGGTCCTCAACGAGATGCAGCCCTATGCCTGCATCCGCTGCAGCAAGCCCTTCGGCACCCTCAAGGCGATTGAAGCCATGCTGGGCAAGCTGGCCGGCCATGCGATGTTCCAGGGCGCGGCAGCCGATCGCCTGAAGATGTGCGGCGACTGCCGCGTCATCGACATTTATTCCGCCGACAACGAAGTCAAGATCACTTCGATTCGCTGATCTGTTTGTTCACCCGTTCATCCGTTCATCCGTTTACCAGCGTCCACTTTATGACCCAGACCGCCCCCCTCGTTGCCTCCACCCTGGATGAAGAAACTGCCCGCGCCGAGGTCTATGGGCTGCTGGCCGCGCTTTTTTATGCCGCGCCGACGCCCGAGCTGCACGAAAACCTGCGTCTGGCCGTTACCGAAGCGCCGGCGCCCGGTGCGGTACTCGAAAGCGCCTGGAGCGACCTGGTGGCCGCCGCCCGCGCGCAGCCGCTGCAGGCCATCGCCAGCGAATACGACGCGCTGTTCGGCGGCGTCGGCAAGCCCGAGGTCTATCTGTTCGGCTCGCATTACTTGAGCGGCTTCCTGAATGAAAAACCGCTGGCCGCCCTGCGCACCGACCTGGCGGCGCTGGGCTTGAAGCGCGACGAGGCCATGTCCGAGACCGAAGACCATGTCGCCTACCTGTGCGAAGTCATGCGCTACCTGATCGCCGGCGACGATGCGGGCGTGAGTAATTTGACATGCCAGCGTGAATTTTTTTCACGCCATCTGCAGCCTTGGGCATTGCGGATGTGCGAGGCTGTCTCAAGCCATCCCAAGGCAAATTTCTACCTTACACTTGCCGCGTTCACGCAGACCTTCCTCGGCATCGAGGCGCAAGGGTTTGACATGCTCGATTGAAAGCCAGCGGCCGCTCTCCTGTTTTCCTTATCAGGACCGGCCCAGCGCTCAGACGCATGAATCATCGTTTTCCCTTGCTTTACTGCTTTGATTTCTGAGAACCATTGTGGTGCATGACAGTCTGACATAGAGTGAACAAAATGGTTACTTACCCAGCCGCTTTTTCGGAGAATGCCATGCAGGACAAGCCAGTCACACCCTCGCGCCGGGGTTTCTTTTTCGGCGCCGCCGCCACCGGTGCAGCCGCTGCCGCGCTGGTGGCCCTGCCAGGGGTGCGCGCGCCCGAAGTCGCCGCCGCTGTGCCAAAACCGCCGCCTGAAAAAGGCGGCGGCTACAGCCTGTCGGAGCACGTGGCGCGCTACTACCAGACCACGCGCCTGTAAGCACGGCCCGTCTTCGCCCGCCCTTCATTCCTTCCTGTTTTCATCCTTACAGAGAGAAGCTTCATGCTGCTCACGAAAAAATCCTCTGGCCTTCCCGCTGAGACGCTGCAGCGCGCCGGCTCCGGCCGTTTTGTTCACAGCCTGACGCGGGGCCTGTCGCACGCGCTGCCCACCATGGACCGGCGCGCCTTTCTGCGCCGCTCCGGCCTGGGCGTGGGTGTCGGCCTGGCCGCCACGCAGTTGACGCTGGTGAAAAAAGCCCAGGCGTCCGGCGCTCCCGCTGGTGGCGGCGGCACGTCCAAGATCGAAGTCAAGCGCACCGTCTGCACCCACTGCTCGGTGGGCTGCGCGGTGGATGCCGTCGTGGAAAACGGCGTCTGGGTGCGCCAGGAGCCGGTGTTCGACTCGCCCATCAACCTGGGCGCGCACTGCGCCAAGGGCGCGGCCCTGCGCGAGCACGGCCACGGCGAATACCGCCTGCGCTACCCGATGAAGCTGGTGAACGGCAAGTACGAGCGCATCAGCTGGGACGTCGCCCTGAAAGAGATCACCGAGCGCATGCTGGCGCTGCGCAAGGAAAGCGGGCCAGATTCCCTCTATGTGATCGGCTCGTCCAAGCACAACAACGAGCAGGCCTACCTGCTGCGCAAGTGGATGAGCTTCTGGGGCTCCAACAACTGCGACCACCAGGCGCGCATCTGCCACTCGACCACGGTGGCGGGCGTCGCGAACACCTGGGGGTATGGGGCGATGACCAACTCCTACAACGACATGCAGGGCAGCAAGTGCGCGCTCTACATCGGCTCCAACGCCGCCGAGGCCCATCCGGTGAGCATGCTGCACATGCTGCACGCCAAGGAAACCGGCTGCAAGATGATCGTGGTGGACCCGCGTTTCACCCGCACGGCGGCCAAGGCCGACGAGTACGTGCGCATCCGCTCGGGCTCGGACATTCCCTTTTTGTTCGGCGTGCTGTACCACATCTTCAAGAATGGCTGGGAAGACACGAAGTACATCAACGACCGCGTCTATGGCATGGACAAAATCAAGGAAGAGGTGATGGCCAAGTGGACGCCCGACAAGGTGGAAGAAGCCTGCGGCGTCAATGAGGCCACCACGCTCAAAGTGGCGACGATGATGAGCCAGAACCGCCCGAGCACGGTGGTCTGGTGCATGGGCCAGACCCAGCACAGCATCGGCAACGCCATCGTGCGCGCTTCCTGCATTTTGCAATTGGCCCTGGGCAACATCGGCAAATCGGGCGGCGGCACCAACATTTTCCGTGGCCACGACAACGTGCAGGGCGCCACCGATGTCGGCCCGAATCCCGACTCGCTGCCCGGCTACTACGGCCTGGCCGAGGGTTCGTGGAAGCACTTCGCCAAGGTCTGGGGCGTGGATTTCGACTGGATCAAGGCCAAGTACGCCTCGCCCGCGATGATGACCAAGCCCGGCATCACGGTCTCGCGCTGGATTGACGGCGTGCTGGAGAAAAACGAGCTGATCGACCAGGACTCCAACCTGCGCGGCGTCTTCTACTGGGGCCACTCGCCCAACTCGCAGACGCGCGGCCTGGAGATGAAGCGCGCCATGGACAAGCTCGACTTGCTGGTGGTGGTGGATCCGTATCCGTCGGCCACCGCCGCCATGGCAGCGATGCCGGGCAAGGCCGAAGACCTCAACCCCAACCGCGCTGTCTATTTGCTGCCGGCCGCCACCCAGTTCGAGACCAGCGGCTCGGCGACGGCCTCGAACCGCTCGCTGCAGTGGCGCGAAAAGGTCATCGAGCCGCTGTGGGAGAGCCGCAGCGACCACATGATCATGCAGCAGTTCGCCGACCGGCTGGGCTTTGGCAAGGAACTCTCCAAGAATTTCAAGATGCAGCAAGTCAAGGGCATGGACGAGCCGATGCCCGAAGACATCCTGCGCGAGATCAACAGGAGTTGCTGGACCATCGGCTACACCGGCCAGAGCCCGGAGCGCCTGAAAGCGCACATGCGCAACATGCACCTGTTCGACGTCAAGACGCTGAAATCCAAGGGCGGCAAGGACAAGGAAACCGGCTACGACACCACGGGCGACTATTTCGGCCTGCCCTGGCCCTGCTGGGGCACGCCGGAGATGAAGCACCCCGGCACGGCCAACCTGTACGACACCTCCAAACACGTGATGGACGGCGGCGGGAATTTCCGCGCCAACTTCGGCGTCGAGCGCGAGGGCAAAAACCTGCTGGCCGAGGACGGCTCGCACTCGCTGGGTGCGGACATCACCACCGGCTACCCGGAGTTTGACCATGTCCTGGTCAAGAAACTCGGCTGGTGGGATGAGCTGACCGACGCTGAAAAAGCAGCAGCCGAAGGCAAGAACTGGAAGACCGATTCGTCTGGCGGCATCATCCGCGTGGTGATGAAAAACCACGGCTGCTACCCGTTCGGCAATGCCAAGGCGCGCGCCGTGGTGTGGAATTTTCCCGACGCCATCCCGCAGCACCGCGAGCCGCTGTACGGCACCCGGCCCGACCTGGTAGCGAAATACCCGACGCATGACGACAAGAAGGCGTTCTGGCGCCTGCCCACGCTCTACAAGACGGTGCAGGACAAGAACATCGCCGACAAGGTGTACGAGAAATTCCCGCTGATCATGACCTCGGGCCGGCTGGTGGAGTACGAAGGCGGCGGCGAGGAAACCCGTTCCAACCCGTGGCTCGCTGAGCTGCAGCAGGAAATGTTCATCGAGATCAACCCCAAGGTGGCCGCTGAAAAAGGCATCCGCAACGGCGAGCGCGCCTGGGTCAGCACCCCGACCGGTGCGCGCCTGAACGTGCAGGCACTCGTCACCGAGCGCGTCGGCCCGGACACGGTGTTCATGCCGTTTCACTTCTCGGGCCGCTGGCAGGGCGCCGACATGCTGGCCCATTACCCCAAGGGCGCCGCGCCGATCGTGCGCGGCGAGGCCATCAACACCGGAACCACCTACGGCTACGACAGCGTGACGATGATGCAGGAAACCAAGACGACGGTGTGCAACGTCGAAAAAGCGTAAGGAAAAGATATGGCCCGCATGAAATTTGTCTGTGACTCCGAGCGCTGCATCGAATGCAACGGCTGCGTCACGGCCTGCAAGAACGAAAACGAAGTCCCGTGGGGCGTGAACCGCCGCCGCGTGGTCACACTCAACGACGGCGTTCCCGGCGAAAAATCCATTTCAGTCGCCTGCATGCACTGCAGCGACGCGCCCTGCATGGCAGTGTGCCCCGTGAACTGCTTTTACCGCACCGACGAGGGCGTGGTGCTGCACGACAAGGACATCTGCATCGGCTGCGGCTATTGCGCTTATGCCTGCCCGTTCGGCGCGCCGCAGTTCCCGTCCACCGGCACGTTTGGCGTGCGCGGCAAGATGGACAAGTGCACCTTCTGCGCCGGCGGCCCCGAGGTCAACGGTAGCCAGGCCGAGTTCGAGAAATACGGCCGCAACCGCCTCTCTGAAGGCAAGCTGCCGGCTTGCGCCGAGATGTGCTCGACCAAGGCGCTGCTCGCCGGCGATGGCGACGTGGTGGCCGACATTTTCCGCACCCGTGTCGTGCAGCGCGGCAAGGGCGCCGAGGTCTGGGGCTGGGGCACGGCCTACGGTTCCAAACAGGCCGGCCAGCCGCCGGAAGGAGCGAAATCATGAAGCGCTTTTTCATGCTGATTTGTGCTGGAGTCGCCCTGGCGGGCCTCACGGCCTGCGGTGAAAAGCCGCAGACCCTGGGCGCCAAGAAAACCGATGTCGCGCCCTACCAGAGCGCGCAAAGCCAGTTCACCTCGCCGGGCTGGCAGTCGGGCGACAAGACCAGCTGGGAGCAGGGGCTCAAGGCGCGCATGCAGCGCACCCAGAACGAGTATTCCAAGACCAACCTTTCCCACTGAGTGACTGGAGGCCTTATGCAGCATATGCGAACCGCTCTCTTTGTCATCGCCATGGGTCTGGCTGGCTTGGCCGGCGCGCAAACGCCTGCGCCGTCCGCTCTTCCGCAAGACGCCCCGGCCGCCCTCAAACCTGCGGCTGCAGCCAGCCCAGCGACTGCAGCGACTAGCTCGACTAGCGCCCCCGCTTCGACGCCCGCCGCCGTGGGCGGCATCCAGAGCCAGAGCATTTTCGAAGTGAAACCCGACGCGAGCCAAGACCCCGGCTATGCCAGCCAGACCAACGGCGAGCGCGCAAAAGTCCAGCCCGGCAACAACGCGCCGATGTGGCGCCAAGTGGGCGAGGGCGCGACCGGTTACAGCAGCCTGCCCAAAAGCCAGGCGCCGGAAGCTGGCAACCTGATCCAGCCCTTTGTGCAGTACCCCGGCTCGCGCCTGACCAATGCCGGCCAGGCTTGGCGCGAGGTGCGCAACAACTGGCTGATTCCCTACGGCGGCGCGTTGCTGCTGATCGTGGCCGGCGCGATTGCATTGTTTTACCTGGGCAAGGGCCGCATTGACCTGCACGGCGCCAAGACCGGGCGCCAGATCGAGCGCTTCACCCCGTTCGAGCGCTCGGCCCACTGGGCCAATGCGATTGCTTTTTCAATCTTGGCCATTTCCGGCCTCGTCATGGCGTTCGGCAAGTTTTTTGCCTTGCCGGTGATGGGCGGCGCGCTCTTTGGCTGGCTGGCCTATGCGCTGAAGAATCTGCACAACTTTGCCGGCCCGCTGTTTGCGGTGTCGCTGGCGGTTGTGTTTTTCACCTTTTTGCGCGACAACTGGCCCCGGCGCGAGGATCTGGCCTGGCTGCTCAAGGGCGGCGGCTTGCTCAGCGGCAAAGAAGTGCCGTCGCACCGCTTCAATGCTGGCGAAAAACTGGTCTTCTGGGGCGGCGTGCTGTTTCTGGGGCTGATCGTCGTGGCCTCGGGGCTTGTGCTCGACAAGCTGCTGCCGGGCCTGGTGTATGAGCGCGGCACCATGCAGATCGCCCACATGGTGCATGCCGTGGCGACTGTCCTGATGATGGCCATGTTCATGGGCCATATCTACTTGGGCACCCTCGGCATGGAAGGCGCTCTGGATGCCATGAAAACCGGCTATGTCGATGAAACCTGGGCCAAAGAGCACCATGAATACTGGTACGACGACATCAAGGCCGGCCGCATTCCCGCCCAGCGCAGCGAGTCGGCGGCAGCGCCCGCGCCAGCACCAGCCGTCCAGGCCTGAAAAATAAGGATTTTCATGAAAAACTTTCTGATGGCTGGCCTGCTGCTCGGCAGCTGTGCGCTGGCCCTGGCCAAACTCCCGCCCCCCAGCGACGAAGCCAAGGCCAAGGCGGCCGAGACCGCCGCCAAGACTGCCTGGAGCGGCAAGGTCGATGCCTACCAGATGTGCCTGTCGCAGGACAAGGTGGCCGCACACTACCACCAGTTGGCCAAGGCAGCCGGCAAGGAAACCCGGCCAGCCACGGCGACACCGCCCTGCGCCGATCCCGGCCCTTTTGTCTACGCCCCGGCCGAAGCGGCCAAACCGATCGAGGCGTCAGGCGCCCATTCGCCAGCCGCCACCGCTGTCAGCCCGCCCAGCAGCAAGGCGCCGGACGCGGTGGTCAATCCCGACAAAAAGCCCTGAAACGGGCGCAGCGCTGCAGCCTCTGCAGCCGTTGCCGGCTCTGCCGCAATACGCCACCCCGGACGCTGGTGCCGCGTCACGCGCAAATTGTCCGGATGCCTTGCTCTTGAGGCAGTAGGTTTTTGGACGCTTGATGCGGCACGAGAACCTGTCGCATTGATGACGCCATGGAATCCCACGGCTGGTTCGTATCCCGGCCTTTTTTAGGCTAGCCTTGCCGCATGTCCCTTTCCCTTCCTTTCCTGACGCAAGCCCAGGCGCCGCTGACCAGCCAGATCGAGGCCATCAACGAATATGGCGAGTGCCAGAGCGTTGCCATTCCCGCCGAACGCCCGCTCACTGTCTATGTCGATAAACGCGAACTCGTCACCCTGATGACGCTGGGCGCGCACCCCGAGTTGCTGGTGCTGGGCTACCTGCGCAACCAGCGGCTGGTGAAAGCCGTGAGCGACATCGAATCCATCACGGTGGACTGGGAGGTGAGCGCCGCCGCCGTCAGGACGCGCCACGGCATCGCCGACATCGAGGAAAAAACCGCCCGCCGTGTCATCACCACCGGCTGCGGTCAGGGCAGCGTGTTCGGCGGGCTGATGGACGAGGTGGACCAGATCGCGCTGCCTGCAAATGCCGGCATCACTCAGGGCCAGCTCTACAGCCTGGTCAACACCATCCGGCTCAAGGAGACGACGTACAAATCGGCCGGCTCGGTGCATGCCTGCGCGCTGTTTTCCAGCGTTGGCGACGAGCCCGAGATGCTGCTGTTTGTCGAGGATGTCGGGCGACACAACGCGATGGACACGATTGCCGGCTGGATGTGGATGCAGCCGGACACGGCGCCGGCGCGGAGCGTTTCGCTCCCTGCAGCGTTGCACCCCGCATCGTCTGCCAAAGGCGCTGGTGTTGAGGGCGATGGTCCGGCCCGGCGCGTGTTCTACACCACCGGCCGCCTGACCAGCGAGATGGTCATCAAGTCGGCGCAGATGGGCGTAGCGGTGGTGGTCTCGCGCAGCGGCATCACGCAGATGGGCCACCAGGTGGCGCAGGCCGTCGGCCTGTGCGCGATTGGCCGGGCAACCAACAAACGGTTTCTTTGCTACAGCCACGCCGGGCGGCTGACGCTGGAGCCGGGTCTGGCGGCTGTGTCTGCCTATTCCTCTCCCGCTGGTCAAGGGCCGGGGTGAGGGCCTCCCCGCTCCCGCGCCAGCCACAAGAAAAATCAGCTCCAACCCCTTTGGCACGCGCCGGTTAACCCTTCTGCGTTAAGGTCACCGCATGAACACATTTTTTATCCGGCTCGGCTGGAAAACCCTGTTGCGCGACCTGCGGGCGGGCGAGTTGCGCCTGCTCATCGTGGCGGTCACGCTGGCCGTCGCTTCCTTGACCGCCGTGGGATTTTTCGCCGACCGGCTCAAGGGCGGCCTGGAGCGCGATGCCTTGCAACTGCTGGGCGGCGATGCGGTGGTGCGCAGCGACGGCCCGACGCCCGCAGCTTTTGTGGCCAAAGCCCAGGCGCTGGGCCTGCAAACCGTCTCCACCGTCACTTTTCCCACCATGGCCCGAGCCCGCGATGAAGACGGCGGCGCCAGCAAACTGGTCGCTTTCAAGGCCGTGCCCGCAGGCTATCCGCTGCGCGGCAGCATGACGGTGGCAAGCAGCCTGGGCGCCGCCGGCGAGAAAACCCGCGACATTCCCGCACCCGGCACCGCCTGGGCCGATGCGTCGCTGCTCGATGCGCTGGGCTTGCAGCCCGGCCAGGCGCTGCTGATGGGGGACGCCAGTTTCAAAGTCACCCGCGTGATCGTGCAGGAGCCGGACCGGGGCGCGGGCTTCATCAGCTTTTCCCCGCGCGTGATGATCAACCAGCTTGACGTGGCCGCCACCGGCCTGATCCAGCCGGCCAGCCGGACCAATTACCGCCTGCTGGTGGCGGGCGAGACCAGGGCGGCCAAGGCCTTCGTGAAATGGGCCGAGACCGAACTGAAGAAACCGGGCGCCGACACCGGCCTGCGCGGCGTGCGCCTCGAATCGCTGGAGAGCGGCAGCCCCGAGATGAAGCAGACGCTGGAGCGGGCCGAAAAATTCCTCAATTTAGTGGCCCTGCTGGCCGCGCTGCTCAGCGCCGTGGCCGTGGCCATCGTGGCGCGCAGCTTTGCCGCCAAGCACCTGGACGACTGCGCCATGCTGCGCGTGCTGGGCCAGCCCCAGCGCACGATTGCGCTGGCCTACACCTTTGAATTCGTGCTGGCCGGCCTGATCGCCAGTGCGCTGGGCGTGGCGCTGGGCTTTGCCGTGCATCACGCCTTTGTGTTCCTGCTGGCTGGGCTGGTCACCAGTTCGCTGCCTGCGGCCACGCTGTGGCCGGTGGCTTTCGGCATGGGCATGGGCCTCACGCTGCTGCTGGCCTTTGGCCTGCCGCCGGTGCTGCAGCTCGCTTCGGTGCCGCCGCTGCGGGTGATCCGGCGCGATGTCGGCAATTTGAAACCCGCTTCGCTGGCGGTGCTGGGCGTGGGCGTTCTCGGTTTTGCCGCACTGCTGCTGGCGGCGAGCAATGATCTCAAACTCGGTTTGATCGCCGTCGGCGGCTTTCTGGGCGCCGTTTTGCTGTTTGCGCTGGCCAGTTACGCCGCCGTCAAGCTGCTGCGCGCCAGCGTGAATGAAACGACGGCGCCGCGCTGGCTGGTGCTGGCCACGCGCCAGCTCTCGGCGCGCCCGGTCTATGCCGTGGTGCAGACCAGCGCGCTGGCCGTGGGCCTGCTGGCGCTGATGCTGCTGGTGTTGCTGCGCACCGACCTGATCAGCAGCTGGCGCCAGGCGACGCCACCGGATGCGCCCAACCGCTTTGTGATCAACGTGCAGCCCGATCAGGCCGAGGCTTTTCAGAAAGCGCTCAAGGACGGCGGCGTGCGCAAGTACGACTGGTTTCCGATGATTCGCGGCCGTCTCGTGGCCGTCAACGGCAAGCCGGTGATGCCCGACGATTTTCTTGAGGACCGCGCCCGGCGTCTGGTGGACCGCGAGTTCAACCTGTCCCACAGTGCGCAGGCGCCCTTGCACAACCAGGTCGTTGCCGGGCGCTGGACGCCGGATGAAAAGGACGCCCTCAGCGTCGAGGAAGGCCTGGCCAAGACGCTGGGCTTGAAACTCGGCGACAGATTGCAGTTCGATATCGGCGGCCAGCTCAACGAGGCGAAGATCACCAGCCTGCGCAAGGTGGACTGGGGCTCGATGCGGGTCAATTTCTTCGTCATGTACCCGGTGGCGCAGATGGCCGCCGAGGTGCCGGTGACTTTTATTAGCGCTTTCCGGGCGCCCGAGCCTGCGTCCGTGCCAGCGACTGGGCTGGACAACGGGCAGGCCAATGCTCGGGCCAATGGTCAGACTGGCAGTCAAGAAAACGGTCAGCAAAACGGTCAGACTAGCGGTCAAGCCAACGCCCAGTTCAGGACGCAAAGTTTTGACAATGCGCTGGTCAAGGCTTTTCCCAACATCACCAATGTCGATATGAGCAGCACGCTGGCGCAGGTGCAGCGGGTGCTGGACCAGGTGATCCAGGCGGTGGAGTTTTTATTTGGTTTCACCCTGGCCGCCGGTCTGGTGGTGCTGTTTGCCGCCATCACCGCCACGCGCGAGGAACGCGCCCGCGAGTTCGCCATCATGCGCGCCGTCGGCGCACGCGCTTCGCTGCTGCGCCAGGTGCAGCGCGCCGAGCTGGCCGGTGTCGGCCTGCTGGCCGGTTTTCTGGCGTCTATCGTGGCGCTGGCGGTGGGCTGGGGGCTAGCGCGCTATGTGTTCGATTTCAGCTGGACCGGCTCATGGACCGTGCCTGTTTATGGCAGCCTGGCCGGCGGTGCGCTGGCGCTGGCGGCGGGCTGGTGGGGGCTGCGCGCCGTGCTGAACACACCGGTGGTCGAGACGCTGCGCAAGGCGCAATAATCATCGCTGGCGCACAAGCGCCGTGTCCACGCAGGCGGGAATCTGATCACGCAGGCAGGAATCTGATTCCTTCTTTTTTCACCTTTCCCAAGTTCCCGCTTTGGCGGGAATGACGGATTCATAAAATTTCCCCGCATGTCTATCGAAGACAAAACTCCCGATACCCCGCCGTTTGACACGCCGTTTGCCTGGATCGGCGGCGAAGAGAAAATCAAGGCGCTGGTCGAGCGCTTTTATGATCTGATGGACCTGGAGCCCGGCTATAAAGCCTTGCGCGCCGCCCACGGCAGCAGCCTGGACAATGCGCGCGAGCGCCTGTTCTGGTTCCTGTGCGGCTGGCTGGGCGGCCCGCAACACTACACCGAGCGCTTCGGCCATCCGCGCCTGAAAATGCGCCACATGCCGCAAAACACCGGTGGCGGCAGCATCGGCATCCAGGAGCGCGACCAGTGGCTGGCCTGCATGGACCAGGCGATGCAGGAAACCGGGGTTGACGAAGCCCTGCGCGTGCGGCTCAATGCCTCGTTTTTCCAGACGGCGGACTGGATGCGCAACCGGGGCGAGTGAGTAGCGAGCAGGTCATTGACGCTTTACCGGGTATTGGGGCCGCCGTTGTGCGGGCAGAGGGCGGCCCAGATAATAGGCCCCCCTCCACCAATAAAACAGCCAATGACTTTGCCCGCGCATCAACTCACCATGACCGTGCTGATGACCCCCGACATGGCGAACTTCGCCGGAAATGTTCACGGCGGCACCATCCTGAAGTTCCTGGACCAGGTCGCCTATGCCTGTGCCAGCCGCTACGCGGGACGCTACGTCGTGACCCTGTCGGTCGATCAGGTGATGTTTCGCCAGCCGATCTATGTCGGTGAACTGGTGACGTTTCAGGCGTCGGTCAATCACACGGGCAGGTCCTCGATGGAGGTGGGCATCAAGGTACTGGCTGAAAACATCCGCACCCAGGAGTTGAGGCATGCCAACAGCTGCTTTTTCACGATGGTGGCGGTCGATGACGAGCGCAAACCGGTGGCCGTGCCTGTGCTGCACCCGGTGACGCCCGAGCAGCAGCGGCGCCACGCCTGCGCCGAGGTGCGCAAGCAACTGCGGCACGAGTTTGGCAAGCGCTTCGAGGCTTTGAGAGGGGCGCAGCCCTGAAAAATGGCGCCATCCCGGCGAACGGGCCATACGCCAGTGCCGTGCAGGCAGCAGGTAAGTCGGTAGGCAGGCAGGTAGGCGGGACCATGGAAAAACCTGCTCATCCGCTCTGACAGGAGCACCGTTTCAGCTCTGCGCCAGCAACACCACCAGCGCGCCGGCGCCGCCCTCGGCCGGCCGGGCCTGCACGAAAGCGAGCACTTCCTGCTTCTGGATCAGCCAGCTCTGCACCCGGCCCTTGAGCACCGGCACCTTGCCGGGCGAACTCAGCCCCTTGCCATGCACCACGCGCACGCAGCGCAGGCCGGCCTTGTTGGCCTCGCGGATGAAGGCGCCGAGGGCCTCGCGGGCATCTTCGCGGCGATAGCCGTGCAGGTCGAGCTGGCGCTGGATGCTCCAGTTGCCCCGGCGCAGCTTGCGCACCACGTCCGGCCCCATGCCGGGGCGGCGAAAGCTCAGGGTCTCGTCGGTGTGCAAGAGCGTCTCGACATCGAACTCGTCCGACAGCGCTTCGCGCATCACCGCCTGGTCGTCGCGCTGCTGCTGCTCGGCAATCGGCGCGGGCTGGGGGCGCTGCAGGCTGGCCTTGTGGCCGGGCCGGTGCTTGATCGGCAAGGCGGTCACGGCGCCGACGGCGTGGGCAAACAGGTTCTTGTCGGCTCTGGCCTTGGCGGCGGCGGCCAGGCGGGCACTTTCCCGCGCCTGCTCCAGCTCGACGCGGGCCTGCATCTCGCGCCGCACCAGCTTGAGGTCTTTCAAATCCCGGATCAGCAGCGTTTTCGAAGAAGGGGAGGCGGGCGCAGGCATGGCGAATCAATTAAAAAGAAGTGGCAGAGGGAACGAGACGCAAGAGCGAAAGCGCCGATGCTAAAGCAGTCCCATCTCGGCCATGGAAAGCGCCTGAGTACTCGTCACCACAAAATGGTCGAGCACGCGCACATCGACCAGCGCCAGCGTGGTTTTCAGCGTCTGGGTGAGCATCTCGTCGGCGCGGGACGGCTCGGCCGCGCCGCTGGGGTGGTTGTGCGCCAGCACCACGCTGGCCGCGTTGAGCGCCAGCGCCCGGATCACCACCTCGCGCGGGTAGACGCTGGTCTGCGTCAGGGTGCCGCGAAACAGCTCTTCGAGCGCGATCAGCCGGTGCTGGCTGTCCAGGAACAGCACGGCAAAAATCTCGTGCTTGCGGCTGCCCAGTTGCAGTTGCAAATAGTCGCGCACCGCCTGCGGCGAGGTGAACAGGGCTTTTTCCTTTAGCTCGGCAGCCAGGGCGCGGCGCGCCAGCTCCAGCACGGCGACGATCTCGGCGCGCTTGGCCGGGCCGAGGCCCTTGATGCTTTTGAGCGCTTCAGCGCCGGTGTGCAGCAGGCCGGCGACGCCGCCGAACTCGTCGAGCAGTTCCTGCCCCATCTGCAGCGCGTTCTTGCCCGGCAGGCCAGTGCGCAGCAGCAGGGCCAGCAGCTCGGCGTCACCCAGCGCGCCGGGGCCGCGGGCCAGCAGTTTTTCACGCGGACGGGCATCCTGGGGAAGGTCTTTGAGCAGCATGGGGGAGGGTGCCTTGAAAATTTTGAAACCAAAGGTAATTCAAGTATGCCGCAGAGCCGTCCTGTCAGCCTTATCCGGATCGCAAGGATCGCAAGGATCGCAAGGATCGCAAGGATCGCAAGGGTGGTGTGGCGTGCTTGAGCCGCACGGGAAAAGCCGTGCCGGCGGCTGGGACCGGCCCGGCTTTCTACAATAGGCGCAGTTTCAGCAACTGTTGCCGCCCGCCTGGGCCGGCCCGAAAGTTTTATGTCCACTGCGCCCCTCTCCGCCCAGCCCGCTTCCGATTCCGCCTGCGTCGTGCAGCCCGGCTCCTTCCTGACCCTGCACTACCGCATGGCCGGATTGGGCGGCGCGACCATCATCAACACGTTTGAGGGCAAGCCCGCCACGCTCAGCCTGGGCAGCGGCCAGCTCTCGCCTGCCATCGAGCAACGCCTGCTGGGCGTGCCTGAAGGCACCCGTGCCACGTTCGAGCTGGCCGCCGGCGAGGCTTTCGGCGAGCGCAACCCCGACCTGGTGCAATGGGTGGCGCGCAAGCTGCTCGACGAGCTGGGCGACCCGCACGAGCGCTACAGCGTGGGCGACGTGGTGCAGTTCCCCACGCCCGACGGCCAGGGCAAGTATGCCGGCGCGGTGCAGCAGGTGCGCGAAGACGGCGCGGTGCAGTTCGACTTCAACCACCCGCTGGCCGGCCAGCCGGTGGAGTTTGAAGTCCACGTGATCGGTGTGCTGTGAGCGCGGCCATGCCAGCCTTGCAGGAAATCCTCCTGGCCGAGCCGCGCGGCTTTTGCGCCGGGGTGGACCGGGCGATCGAGATCGTCGAGCGGGCGCTGACCAAGTTCGGCGCGCCGATTTATGTGCGCCACGAGATCGTGCACAACACCTACGTGGTCAACGACCTCAAGACCAAGGGCGCGATTTTCATTGAGGAACTCTCCGACGTGCCGCCGGGCGCCACGCTGGTCTTCAGCGCCCACGGCGTGAGCCGCGCGGTGCAGGAGGAAGCCGAGGCGCGGGGTTTCCAGATCTTTGACGCCACCTGCCCGTTGGTGACCAAGGTGCATGTGGAAGTGGCCAAGCTGCACAAGGAAGGCTACGAGTTCATCATGATCGGCCACAAGGGCCACCCGGAAGTCGAGGGCACCATGGGCCAGCTCGACAGCGGCATCCATCTGGTGGAAGACGTGGCCGACGTGGCGCGCATCACGCCCGCGCAGACCGAGCGGCTGGCCGTCGTCACGCAGACCACGCTCAGCGTGGACGATGCGGCCGAGATCAGCGCAGCCATCGTCGCCCGGTTTCCGCAGGTAAAAAAACCCAAGCAGCAGGACATCTGCTACGCCACGCAGAACCGCCAGGACGCGGTCAAGGTGCTCAGTCCGCAGGTCGATATTTTGATCGTCGTGGGCAGCCCGACCAGCTCGAACAGCAACCGCCTGCGCGAGCTGGCCGCCAAGCTGGGCACCGAGGCTTACATGGTCGATGACGCGAGCGAGCTCAAAGAAGCCTGGTTCGAAGGCAAGCGCCGCGTAGGCCTGACGGCAGGCGCCTCGGCCCCGGAAATCCTGGTCAAGCAGGTCATTGACCGTATCCGCGCGCTGGGCGCCGTGTCCATCCGCAAGATGCCCGGCATCGAGGAAACCCTCAAGTTCCCGCTGCCCAAGGGCTTGAAGCTCGACGCGCACGGCCAGACCCTGGAAGTCGAAGGCAGCCAGCTGCACCAGCTGTCCTGATTCATTCTGCCGCACTGCAGCATAAAAATTACAATCCACCCCATGCTAGATATCAACCTGCTCCGTAAAGACCTGCCTTCGGCCATCGCCCGCCTGGAGACGCGCAAGAGTCCCCAAGTTTTCCTCGATGTGGAGGCCTTCCACGCACTGGAGGTCGAGCGCAAAACCCTGCAGATCAGGACCGAGGAGTTGCAAAACCAGCGCAACACGCTTTCCAAGCAGATCGGCCAGCTCAAAGCCAAGGGCGAGGACGCCAGCGCCGTGATGGCCCAGGTCAGCGCCTCCAAGGCCGAGCTGGAGTCCTCGGCGCATCGGCTGGAGCAGATCCAGCACGACATGCACAGCCTGCTGCTGGCCGTTCCCAACCTGCCGCACGAGAGCGTTCCGCCGGGCAAGGGCGAGGACGGCAATGTGGAGGTGCGCAAATGGAGCCCGGCCGGCGGCCTGGGCGGCGCGCCCGTGGCGCTGGACTTCGAGCCCAGGGACCATGTTGATGTCGGCCATCCGCTGGGGCTGGATTTTGAAATGGGCACCAAGCTGACCGGCTCGCGCTTTACCGTCATGAAGGGAAGTCTGGCGCGCCTGCACCGGGCCTTGTCGCAGTTCATGCTCGACGTGCAGACCGAGGAACACGGCTACACCGAGTGCTACGTGCCCTACATCGTCAACGGTGACTCCTTGCGCGGCACCGGCCAGCTGCCCAAGTTCGAGGAAGATTTATTCGCCGCGCTCAAGGGCGGCCAGGAAGGCCACCATGAGGCCGAGAGCACGGCGCTCTACCTCATTCCCACCTCCGAGGTGCCGCTGACCAATTTCGTGCGCGACGAGATTGTTGCCGAGGCGCAGTTGCCGCTCAAGTTCACCGCTCACACGCCGTGCTTTCGCTCGGAAGCGGGCAGCTACGGCCGGGACACGCGCGGCATGATCCGCCAGCACCAGTTCGACAAGGTCGAAATGGTGCAGATCGTCCATCCCGAGAAAAGCTATGAAGCGCTCGAAGCGATGACGGGCCACGCCGAAGTGATTTTGCAAAAGCTGGGCTTGCCGTACCGCGTGATGCTGCTGTGCAGCGGCGACATGGGCTTTGGCGCGACCAAGACCTATGACCTGGAAGTGTGGCTGCCAGCGCAGAACACCTACCGCGAAATCAGCTCGGTGTCCAACTGCGAAGCCTTCCAGGCACGCCGCCTGCAGGCGCGCTTCAAGAACGCGCAGGGAAAAAACGAGTTCGTCCACACCTTGAACGGCTCCGGCCTGGCCGTGGGCCGCACGCTGGTGGCGATTCTGGAAAACTACCAACGCGCCGACGGCAGCGTGGAAATCCCGGCCGTGCTGCAGTCTTACATGGGCGGATTGACAGAACTTGCGCCTGTGGCGAAATAAGGCGCTTGCAGCCTGCTAGAATTGCGGCTCGACAAAGGAGAGGTGGCAGAGTGGCCGAATGTACCTGACTCGAAATCAGGCGTACCGCAAGGTACCGTGGGTTCGAATCCCACCCTCTCCGCCAGTATCAGGAAAAAGCCCCGTAATTCAACAAGTTACGGGGCTTTTTTGTTGGCTGCCATGGCTTCGCATTCGTGGGCTGCCAGCGCGGTGCGGGCCTATTCAAGAGCGGATGCAAGGCTGCAAATACAACGCGTTTTCAACGCTGGTTTCATACCGATGCGTATCATGCCGACAGATTGCGAACCATTTGGCCACAAGCCAGTGGTGCAACGCCAGCCGGCCCTTTCCATTCTCCCGCCCTCAGGGGCGAGGTTTCTAGAATCACATCTCATGAACAACACGTCCCCTCTTTCTTTTCTGGAGTCCATCGCCAGCCGTTTTCAGCCGCCCGCCTGGGTGGTGGCCGAAGGGCAGCAGCGCCTGGTACTGTTTTTGAACCATGTCCTGATGCAGGAAAAACAGGCGCAGGAGCGCCTGCTGCGTCAAAAAGGCCGTGTCGTCCATGCCCGCTGGGGCGTGCTGGCCATCGACCTGATCGTCACGCCGGCCGGCCTGGTGGACCGCGCGCCGCCCTCGGCCAAGCCCGATTTGCTGCTCACGGTGGTGACCGAGTCGCCCTGGGTGGCGGTGCAGTCGGTGTTTGCGGGCAAGGCGCCGCCGGTCCAGATTGAAGGCGATGTGCAACTGGCCGCCGAGCTGGGCTGGCTGGCGGAAAACCTGCGCTGGGATGCCGAAGAGGACTTGTCCCGCCTGATCGGCGATGCCCCCGCCCATACCGTGGCCAACGCCGGGCGGCGGATTCTGACGGGCTTGCGGCAGTTTCTGGCCCAGGGACCGCTGTCCCCTTTAACGCCAACGCCAACGCCAACGCCAACGCCAACGCCAACGCCAACGGTTTCGCCTGTGCCTGCCTACAGCCAGGCGCCCTCCCGGCTGCAGCCCGCTCCCGCCGCCAGCAGCGCAGCGGACGATGTCGGCGGCCACACCGCCGCCAGCGAAGGCCGCGCCGGACCAGAGCAGGGTGACACGACGCCCAAGGCTGCTGCATGAGCCGGATTGCCAGGGGGATTTTCATTGTCTGGACGCTGCTGCGCTTCGGTCTGGATGAGCTGGTTCTGTCCAGCTTTGACAAGCCGTGGATTCGCCGGCTGACCCGCATCGTCTCCACCGGGCGCAACCTCAAGGCGCCCCGCGGGCAGCGCCTGCGCGAAGCGCTGGAGCATCTGGGACCGATTTTCGTCAAGTTCGGCCAGGTGCTGTCCACCCGGCGCGACCTGCTGCCGCCCGATATTGCCGATGAGCTGGCGCGTCTGCAGGACCGGGTGCCGCCGTTTGATTCGGGCCTGGCAGTGGCGATCATCGAAAAATCCTTTGGCCGGCCGCTCGATCGCATCTTTGCCAGCTTTGAGCACACGCCCGTGGCCAGCGCGTCCATTGCCCAGGTTCACTTTGCCACGCTGCCCGGCGGCAAGGAAGTGGCGGTCAAGGTGCTGCGCCCGAACATGCAGGCGGCCATTCAAAAAGACCTGGCGCTGATGCGCATGATGGCCGGCTGGGTGGAGCGCTCGTCCGCTGACGGCAAGCGCCTCAAGCCGCGCGAGGTGGTGGCCGAGTTCGACAAATACCTCAATGACGAGCTTGACCTGCTGCGCGAGGCGTCGAACGCCGCCCAGCTGCGCCGCAACATGCAGAGCCTGAACCTGGTCCTGATTCCGGAGATGTACTGGGACTACTGCATGCCCGATGTCATGGTGATGCAGCGCATGCATGGTGTGCCCATCGGCCAGGTCCAGCGTCTGCGCGAGGCCGGCGTGGACATGAAGAAACTCGCCCGCGACGGCGTGACCATTTTCTTCACCCAGGTGTTTCGCGACGGCTTTTTCCATGCCGACATGCACCCGGGCAATATCCAGGTCAGTCTGGCGCCGGCCACTTTTGGGCGCTATATTTCGCTCGATTTCGGCATTGTCGGCACCCTGACCGAGGTGGACAAGGAATACCTGGCGCATAACTTCAGCGCTTTTTTCCAGCGCGACTACAAGCGCGTGGCCGAGTTGCACATCGAGTCGGGCTGGGTGCCGGCGGCGACCCGGGTGGACGAGCTCGAAGCGGCCATCCGCGCCTGCTGCGAGCCGATGTTTGACCGCCCGCTCAGGGATCTGTCGCTCGGGCTGGTGCTGATGCGCCTTTTTCAGACTTCGCGGCGCTTTCAGGTCGAGATCCAGCCGCAGCTGGTGCTGCTGCAAAAAACCCTGCTCAACATCGAGGGCCTGGGGCGCGATCTGGACCCGGACCTCGATCTGTGGAGCACGGCCAAGCCCTTTCTGGAGCGCTGGATGCTCGAGCAGGTGGGCCCGGAAAAGTTATTCGCCCAGCTCAAGGCCGAGGCACCAGGCTACGCCAAGCTGCTGCCCGCGCTGCCGCGCCTGCTGGCCCAGTACCTCAAGACGCCGCACGCAGCCGGTATCAGCCGGCGTGACCTCGAAGAGCTGATCACCGAGCAGCGGCGTACCCGGCAACTGCTGCAGGGCCTGATTTATGGCGGCCTGGGCTTTGTGCTGGGGCTGCTGGTGATGAAGTGGAAAGTCTGGTTCTGGCTCTGGGCGTTCTGAGCGCTGGCGCTGGAGTGCCCAGCGCCACGGGCGCCCGGCCAAAGTCCGGCTGACGCAGGGTAAGCCCTATAATTGAAAGTTTTGCACCGCTTGGCCTTTTGCTGGCGGACATTCCCCTGAAACAAGCCCAGCACCATGCCAATTTACGCCTATAAATGCGAGTCCTGCGGATATGCCAAGGACGCCCTGCAAAAAATGTCGGATGCACCCCTGACCGACTGCCCGCACTGCGGCGCTTCCACTTTTAAAAAGCAGCTCACCGCTGCGGGCTTTCAGCTCAAGGGCTCGGGCTGGTACGTGACCGATTTCCGCGGTGGCAACAACGGCGCGCCAGCCAACGGGGCGCCGGCCAGTTCCAAGGCCGCTGACAGCGGCTCCGGCGCGGATGGCAAAAGCACCGAGGCCGGCACCGCTGCCGCCGCCGTTCCCGCCGCAGCAGCTACACCTGCACCTTCAGCCGCATCGGCTGCCCCGGCCGGCAACCCAGGCGCTGGCAGCGCTTCTTCCAAAACTCCATGATGAGTTCGATTCGCCGGTGGTTGCTGGCCGGACTGCTGGTGCTGGTGCCGCTGGCCATCACGCTGTCGGTGCTGAACTGGATCGTCGGCACGCTGGACCAGACGCTCCTGATTCTTCCCCAGGCCTGGCATCCCGACCGGCTGCTGGGCTTTCATATTCCCGGCTTTGGCGTGCTGCTGACCTTCGGCATCGTGCTGACGATGGGTGCACTGGCCAGCAATCTCGTGGGCAGGAAATTACTGTTGATGGGCAACGCGGTGCTGCGCCGCATTCCCATCGTGCGCTCGATTTATTCCAGCGTGAAGCAGGTGTCGGACACGCTGTTTTCGGAAAACGGCAATGCCTTTCGCCAGGCCCTGCTGGTGCAGTGGCCGCGCGAGGGCGTCTGGACAATCGGTTTCCTGACTGGCCTGCCCGGCGGCGATGTGGCCAATCACCTGCCCGGCGACTACGTCAGCGTCTATATTCCGACCACGCCCAACCCGACCGGCGGCTATTTCGTCATGCTCAAGAGAAGCGAATGCGTCGAGCTCAAGATGAGCGTCGATGAGGCGCTGACCTATGTGATTTCCATGGGCGTGGTCGTGCCTGCCGCGCGTCCCGTTCCACCGCTCAATCCTCCCCTGTAAACGACGCCTTGGCGTCGACAAATAATTCGAGTATTTTTTATGCCTATCGCTGATACACAAGTCGCTCCCATGCGTTCCAACTACTGCGGTCTGGTGACCGAGAGCCTGCTGGGCCAGACCGTGAGCCTGTGCGGCTGGGTCAATCGCCGCCGCGACCATGGCGGCGTGATCTTCATTGACCTGCGCGACCGCGAGGGCTATGTGCAGGTGGTGTGCGACCCGGACCGTGCCGAGATGTTCGGCGTCGCCGAAAACGTGCGCAACGAGTTCTGCGTGCAGGTCAAGGGCGTTGTGCGTGCCCGCCCGGAAGGCACGGCCAACGCCAATCTGAAAAGCGGCCAGGTCGAAGTGCTGTGCCACGAGCTGATCGTGCTCAACGCCAGCGTCACGCCGCCGTTCCAGATCGACGATGAAAACCTGTCGGAAACCACGCGCCTGACGCACCGGGTGCTGGACCTGCGCCGCCCCTACATGCAAAACAACCTGATGCTGCGCTACCGCGTGGCGATGGAAACGCGCAAGTTCCTGGACGCCAACGGCTTTGTCGATATCGAGACCCCGATGCTGACGAAAAGCACCCCCGAAGGCGCGCGCGATTACCTGGTGCCCAGCCGCGTCAACGAAGGCCAGTTTTTTGCCCTGCCGCAAAGCCCGCAGCTGTTCAAGCAGCTGCTGATGGTGGCCGGCTATGACCGCTACTACCAGATCACCAAGTGCTTCCGAGACGAAGACCTGCGCGCCGACCGCCAGCCCGAATTCACCCAGATCGATATCGAGACTTCGT
The DNA here is from genome assembly GCA_030855235.1 of Pseudomonadota bacterium. Lineage (GTDB taxonomy): Bacteria > Pseudomonadota > Gammaproteobacteria > Burkholderiales > Burkholderiaceae_C > Polaromonas. Next base: position 7,480 of record JALYRU010000001.1, on the reverse strand, counting down.
TCATGGGCGAGCAGGAAATCCGCGACATGTTCCAGGGCATGATCAGCAACATGTTCAAGACGGTGCTGGGCACCGACCTGGGCGAGTTCCCGGTCATGGCGTACGCCGAGGCCATGCACCGCTACGGCTCGGACAAGCCGGACCTGCGCGTGAGCCTGGAATTCACCGAGCTCACCGACGTGATGGCCGATGTGGACTTCAAGGTCTTCAGCGCGCCGGCGACGACAGTTGGCGGGCGCGTGGTGGCCCTGCGCGTTCCCGGCGGCGCCGAGATCAGCCGCAGCGAGATCGATGCCTACACCGAGTTTGTCAAGATCTACGGCGCCAAGGGGCTGGCCTGGATCAAGGTCAACGACGCGGCCAAGGGCCGTGACGGCCTGCAAAGCCCCATCGTCAAGAACATCCACGATGCAGCGATTGCGGAAATCCTCAAGCGCACCGGCGCGCAAAGCGGCGACATCCTGTTCTTCGGCGCCGACAAGGCCAAGGTGGTCAACGACAGCATCGGCGCCTTGCGTTTAAAAATCGGCCTCAGCGAGTTCGGCAAGAAGGCCGGCATTTTCACCAAGGGCTGGAAGCCGCTGTGGGTGGTGGATTTCCCGATGTTCGAGTACGACGACGAGGGCAAGCGCTGGAGCGCGGTGCATCATCCCTTCACCGCGCCCAAGGACGGGCACGAAGACTGGATGGACACGGACCCCGGCCGCTGCATCGCCAAGGCCTACGACATGGTGCTCAATGGCTGGGAGCTCGGCGGCGGCTCGGTGCGGATTCACCGCGCCGATGTGCAGAGCAAGGTGTTCAGCGCGCTGAACATCGGCCCTGAAGAGGCGCAATTGAAATTCGGCTTCCTGCTGGACGCGCTGCAGTACGGCGCGCCACCGCACGGCGGTCTGGCTTTCGGCCTGGACCGCATCGTGACCATGATGACCGGCGCCGAGTCGATCCGCGACGTGATCGCTTTCCCGAAAACCCAGCGCGCCCAGTGCCTGCTGACCCACGCGCCGAGCCCGGTGGATGAAAAGCAGCTGCGCGAGCTGCACATTCGCCTGCGCAATCCGCTGCCGGTCTGAGTTCAGGGCCGCTTGCGGCTTGCTCCATGAAAAAAGGCGCCCTTATCGGCGCCTTTTTTATATCCGGGCTTTGGTCAGCGCAGCACCAGAACCGGGACGCTGCAGTGGGTCAGCACATGCTGGGTTTCGCTGCCCAGCAGCACCCGGGTGATGCCCTTGCGGCCGTGGGAGGCCATCACGACGAGGTCGCAGTCGTGTTTGGTCGCGGCGGCGATGATGGATTCAGCCACCAGGTCAGATTGCACAACAACGCCCTTGGCCTTCACGCCTGCTGCGTCGGCTTCCTGCTGCACCGCGTCGACTACGGCCTGGCCCTTGTCGCTCCACTGCTTTTCAGTGCGCGCCATGTCTTCCACCGAAATGGTGATGCCGCCTTCAAAGTAACTCACCGGGTAGCGCGGCACGACGTACAGCGCGACCAGTTCTGCTTTCACGGCAGCGGCCAGCTCAATGGCGCTGCGCACGGCTGTCTTGGAAAGGGCTGAGCCGTCGGTGGCCACAAGAATGCGCTGGTACATGGTGAGGTTCTCCCAATTGGATGCAAAGCTGCCAGCCTGGGCTGGACGTTCTAGGGCGATATCGATACCGCTTCAAAGGATTCTATCGGCGCGGCGGTCTTGAAGAATGCACCGGGTTGATCTGACACAGAAGCCGCGCAAATCAATGGGCGATCCTACAAGTGTTTACCCTATAGGTCCTTTCAAAGCGCATCTTTTGGGCTCATGATGTTTCCTTGAATCCTTCTTGCCGCTCATGCCGGCTTTTTTGTCATTTCCCTACGTCAAAATGATTTCATTTGGGTAAAACATTCTGTAACTACAGAAACCGTTTGTAGTTAAGAGACTGTTCCGGCCTGATTCGCTATCGATTTGCCCTAAGGTTGAAACCTGACATAAAAAGATAAAAATTCCCGACCGGAATCACATCGCAGACTGTCTTTCAATTCGTTCCAGAACGGTTGCAGATGGTCAGGTGTGACCCCGGGAGGAGAAAAGCTTCAGGAGGATTTATGGAAAACGGTCTTCAGTCTGGCGTGAAATCCGTTCCGTTGATGAGTATGGGCGTTTTCGCAAGCCATCATTTTCATGGCCACCGCGCCATGGTGCCGGAGTTTCCTGTCGACGCATCAGTCGCTTTGTCCGACTGTCTTCGCCTCGAGCATGAACGCCGCGCTTTTGCGATTGCAGCCAATGCCATTCGCGAAGAAGAAAAAGCCCGCGTGGCGCGCGAGTTGCACGATGAGCTTGCACAGTCCCTGAGTGCGCTGAAAATGGACATGCTCTGGGTGCGCGACCATGCGGACTGTGCGCCCGAGGCTGTGGCCGCCAGACTGAGCGGCATGGTGGAGATGATTGACCGCACGGTGACCGCGACGCGCCGCATTGCCGCCGACCTGCGCCCGATGTTGCTCGACGACCTGGGCCTGGTGCCGGCGATCGAATGGCTGGTGGCCAGCTTTACCCAGCGCAGCGGTGTGGCCTGCCAGCTCTCGCTCGACGAGGGGCTGGAGCTGGAGCTGGAGCTGCAGGAGCCTTATGCCACCGCCGTCTTTCGCATCGTCCAGGAGTCGCTGGCCAATGTGGCCAAGCATGCCGGTGCTTCGCAGGTCCAAGTGGTCCTGGGCAAGGCAGCCGATGGGGTGATGCTGCTCGTGAAGGACAACGGCTGCGGATTTTTCACCGTGGCACCGCGCAAGCCGCAATCAATGGGCCTGATGGGCTTGCGTGAGCGGGCTCAACTGCTGGGTGGGAGCGTCGCCATCAAAAGCGTGCTCGGGCAAGGCACCTGCATTGAAGTCTACATTCCATGGATGCAATTACCAGAAGGTGCCAGCGAATGATCAGGATCGTGATAGCCGATGACCATGCCATCGTCAGGGAAGGGCTCAAGCGCATCATCACTTCAGCCGAGGACATGGCGGTGGTGGGGGAGGCGGCTGACGGCACTGAAGTGATGCAGCAAGTGCGCGGGTCTGACTTCGATGTGCTGGTGCTGGACCTGTCCATGCCCGGGCGCAGTGGTATCGAGCTGATCAAGCTCGTGCGGGGCGAAAAACCCCGGCTGCGAATCCTTGTCCTGAGCATGCACCAAGAACTCCAGTATGCCGTGCGTGCCATCAAGTCCGGTGCCAGTGGCTACCTGACGAAGGAAAGCGCGCCCCTGCACTTGCTCCAGGTGCTGCGCAAGATTGCCGGAGGCGGTGCCTTCATCAGTACCGATGTTGCCGAGCAGCTGGCCCTTGGCAGCATGCTGGGCGGGGGGGCAGCGGCCCACGAAAAATTGTCGGACCGGGAGTTCGAAGTGTTTCGCCTGATTGCGGTCGGCGTATCCGTCACCGACATCGCTGCGCGGCTGAATCTTTCGGCCAAGACCATCAGTACCCACAAGGCCAACCTGATGCAGAAAATGGGTCTGCACAACCAGAGCGAATTGATCCGGTATGCGATCAAGCATGGTGTCACGGAGCCGCTGGAGCCCTGAGCGCCGCTTCGGCATAGCGCGCCCCGCTTGATGCTTGTCAAGCAGGGCGCCTCAAGAGACTTCTACCATGGCAGCATCCCAACTGCGTGATGGAGTGGTCTTATGAATACATCGCTGGCACAACTGCTGGTGCATCTGGATGCTTCGCCGCAGGCCATGCAACGCCTGGAAGTCGCATGCCGTCTTGCGCAGGCGCATGGCGCGGCAGTCACCGCGCTCTATGCAGTCACACCCAGCTTCGTGGACCTGCCGTTTTCCCCCGAGATTGGGCCGGACATTGCCGCTAGCCTGCGCCAGATCGACGAAGCGCAGCAAGCGCGTGTGCTGACAGCCTTCAACCAGTCGCGCCTGGCCTGCGACGCTCATGCCCGCTGGGCCGAGGTCGGCGATGCACCCGTGGCGGCTGCATTTGCCCGGCAGGCTCTTTATGCAGACCTGCTGGTCCTGGGCCAGCAGGACCCGTCCCTGTCATCCTCAACCGGTGTCCCTGCGGATTTTGTCGAGACCGTGATGGCCACGAGCGGCAAGCCGGCCTTGATCCTGCCCTATATCGAGGCGCCTGCGCAGGACAGTCCCCAGACGGTCGTGATCGCCTGGAAGCCTGTCCGGGAAGCAGCACGCGCCGTCAGCGCGGCCATGCCGCTGCTGCAGCGCGCCCGAAGCGTCCAGATCCTTTCATGGGGCAGCGAGGAAGAATCCGTCAGTGGCGATCGGCTCGACCTGAACAGCTACCTGCGGCTGCACGGGGTGGAGGCTACCTGGCATCGCGAAGCCGAAGAGCCCGAGGTGCTGGGCGAGTTACTGCTGTCACGCGCTTTCGACCTCGATGCCGATTTGCTGGTGATGGGCTGCTATGGCCACAGCCGTGCGCGTGAATGGATACTGGGCGGCACTTCCCGCACGGTCTTGCAGTCCATGACGTTGCCGGTGTTGATGGCGCACTAGAACACTGACAGCTGATTGATCTCAGTCAATAGCCCCTGTCCGGCTTTGTAGGTCAAGCGCTCTTCGAACGTCCGGAGTATCCCTAGCAGCCTGCGGTGCAGGCATCAGGTTAATCCGGGTGTTTTCCGACGCCTACATTCAGCCGTGCCCGATGCTGCATTGCAGCAATAGCATCCATAGTTGAGGTATGCCTCATCAAAACAAGCCTGTCAGGGTTTTCATTGCCGATGATTCGCTTCTCATTCGGGAGCGCGTTGCGCTGATGCTCGGGGCCAGCGCGATCACCATCGTTGGCCAGGCGGAAACACCGCAGGACTCGATTGACGGAATTCTGGCAGCGTACCCCGACGTGGTGGTGCTGGACGTTCAACTCGAAGGCGGCTCGGGTCTGCAGGTGCTGCGGGCTGTGCGTCATGTGGCGCCCAACATCGCTTTCGTTGTATTCAGCAACAGTTCCGGCCCCAATTACCGCAAGTGCTATCTCGGCGAAGGCGCAGAGGACTTTCTCGATAAAAGCCACGAATTTGACCAGCTTGCGCATGCGGTGGTGAAAGCCTCGCAGCATGCCGCCTATTGATATCCCCCGCGCTCAAAAAGAAGGAGTAAACCACATCATGCCTGCCGCCGCTCTTGAAGTTTTTACTGTCCCGGTCCCGATTGCCCTGCGGCAACAGGACGTCCCCTTAAGCTCGGCGCCGGTCGTGCCGCTCAGGGTACTGTGCTCCACCTGCCATTTGCGCGAACTGTGCGTACCGTGCGGCGTCTCCAGCGGCGACGTGCAGCGCCTTGATGACCTGAAGTTTGGCCGTCGCAGGGTCAAGATGGGCCAGATCCTTTACCGCGAGGGTGACCGTTTCCAGTTTATTTATGCGGTGCGCAGCGGCACTTTCAGGTCCAACCTGATGCTGTCCGACGGACGCGAGCAGGTCAATGGTTTTTACATGGCTGGCGAGGTGATGGGCCTGGACGGCGTGGCCCACGGCAGCCATGCCAGCAGCGCCACCGCGCTGGAAGACGCTGAAGTCTGCGTGATTCCCTACGCCAATCTGACGGATCTGGCCAGGGGGCATTCGGGGCTGCAGCAAGTCGTTGGCCGGCTGATGAGCCGCGAAATCCTGCGCGAGCACAGCCTGATGATGCTGCTCGGAAGCATGAATGCCGAGGAGCGTCTGGCCGCTTTCCTGCTCAACCTCTCGCACCGCCTGAAAGTGCGCGGTTACTCGGCCAGCGAATTTCACCTGCGCATGTCGCGGGCCGAGATCGGGAGTTACCTGGGCATGACGCTGGAGACAGTGAGCCGCACTTTCTCCGCCTTCCAGCAGTTGCGCCTGCTGGAGGTGGACAAGCGCCACATCCGCCTGACGGACCTGGAGGGGTTGCGGCGCGCTTTTGAGATACGCCTGCACTGAGAAATCGGTCAGCCTCTGTCTCATTTTGAGTTGGCTGTCAACAAGGACGGCTTCACAGGGCGCATGTTCCCAGCCGTCGCAGTTTGGCCAGCCAGATTTTGCTGTCTTCCTCGCTGAGGTTGCCCGCACCGCCAATCAGGGTTTCGTGGACTGGCTTGATGCCTACAAAACCCAGAATGTTGCGCTCCAGCGACTTGACGCTGTGGGCGCGGAAATACCAGCGGTAGACGAGGGCGGGCATGCCCATCGTGACGACCACCCGGGCCGAGCGGCCGGTCAGCGCTTTTTTCGTGAAAGCCGCGTTGCTACCCTCGCGTTCAAACGCAAAACCGGGCCGCGCAACCTGCTCCAGAAAACCCTTGAGCACGGCAGGCATGTCGCCCAGCCAGAGCGGAAAGACGAGAACCAGATGCTCGGCCCAGCGAATATCTTCCTGCGCCTGATGCAAACTGGCGGGCAGGGGGCCGTCTTCCCACTCTTTCTGGCTGCGCAGCAGCGGAAAATCGAGTTCGGCCACCCTGCTCCAGCGGACTTCATGACCCGCCGCCTGAGCGCCACCTGCATAGGCATCGGCCAGGCCGTGGCACAGGTGCATCAGCACAGCGTCGGGATGGCCCTGGATGATGAGAATTCGTTTGGTTCTCATGTTGATCGATCGTTCGGCAGCCAGCACACCGGGCTTATGCATGGCAAGGCAAGTCATCACACACAAAGCATGTCGGTACTGATAAACAACCTTGCCGATGACCGGCAAAGCTATGACGGCGGGATTCAGATGCCGGCCCTGCTGCCGCTTTTTTCAGGGAGGACCCTTATTCCACCGTCACCTTTTTGGAGGCGGATGAGGTTTTCTTGGGCAACTCCAGCGTCAGAACGCCATCGGCATACTTGGCCTGCACTTTGGCGTCATCGATGTCATGGGCCAGGCTGAAGGTGCGCGAAATGCTGCCCCAGTGGCGTTCACTGCGCAGCAACTTGTCGCCTTCGCCCTTGGTTTCTTTTTCACGGTTCACTTGAGCATCAATTTGCACCACGTTGCCATCAATGCGGACATTGATATCTTCCTTTTTGACGCCGGGAATGTCTGCCTTGACTTGGTAGGCATCGTCTTTTTCCGACAAGTCGACCCGCATTTTCAGGCTCTGAGGATCTGTTTCGAAAGAAATCGGCGCAAAGAAGCGGCGCAGGGCTGTCTCAAAGGAATCGCTGAAGGCAGGATCCAGAACACGAAGCTTGCTCATGATGTATCTCCTTGGGTTAGCTTGAAAAGCAGGATCAACAGGGGTGCCCGGCTTGCGCGCGAGAACGCCGAGGCTACCTGTTTTCATGGGCGTGTTTTCTCAAAAACACCTTGTTTTGAGAGTGTGGCCACAGGCGCGAATTTCAATATATTTGACCTGTGCATCGGTCGAGTTGATATTTCGCAACTCGCTGCAAAGGCCTACTGTCGCGTCAAGCCTGAAATGTCGGGTAAAGCCGTTTGAGCTTGACGCGGGCGGTCTCGGTGGTGAAGTGCCAGTTGATTCTGGCGTTGAGCTGGTCACGATGCGCCTGCCAGGCGGCGACTTCGCG
>JALYRU010000018.1 GCA_030855235.1 Pseudomonadota bacterium | reverse complement strand
CACATCAACCTGACGGGCGACTACCTCTGGCGCAGCAGCGCCAAGCTCGGCGCGGGCAAGTTCAGGCCTCTGCGCCCACTTGCCAAGTCTTAACGTGCTTTATTTTCCGTTTTCTGTGACGACCCCCAGTTGGAAGATGTGCATCAGGCGGCCGATGCCCTTGTGGCTGAGGGCCTGCGACCGACCATTGAGCGGGTACGCCAGAAAATCGGCAGAGGTTCGCCCAACACCGTCAGCCCCATGCTCGACGACTGGTTTGCCACCCTGGCCGGACGTCTTGGTCTGGAAGGAGCCAAACAAGAGGGCGAGCAGCTGCCTGAGCCGGTGCAACTGGCTGCAAGCGTGCTATGGCAAGCCGCCTTGCTGGCAGCTCGTGAAGAGGCAGCGCAGGCGCTTGAGCAAGCGCACCAGGTCTTGACGGCTGAGCGCATGGACCTAGCGCAAAAAACAAGTGATTTTGAACATCATCAGCAGACATTGCTGGCGCGCCAGTTAGCGGCTGATGAAGCGCTGCAATTGGCACGCAGCGAACTCAGCGATAAAACCATTCGCCTGGAAGAAGCGAGTCTTCTACTGAACCGGCGCGAAAGCGACATCGATGCCCTGCGTGACAAACTGGCGCAACGTGAAGCAGAGCGTGACGCCAACTTGCGCCGAAGTGAAGAGCAAAACAGGGATCATGCTGAAGAACGCGCGCGCCTGGAGGCGCGCGCAACAGCCAATGAACGGCGATGGCTGGAGGAGCTGGATCGGGAAAGACAGGAAGCCAAGCGGCTCAAAGCAGCGGTGCTTGAGCACGAGCGTCGCACGGCAGCAGCCCATGCGAAGCTGCAAGCGGACAACCTGAGTCTTGCCGGCACGCTACAGGAGAAAGAACATGACCTCAAAGTCGCACAGCAAGCACTGGCATCGGCCAATTTGCGTGTCCGCGAAATGTCCGATGTGCTAGAAGCTCAAAAATCGGCCCAGGCCATCACGCTAAAGCAGCTTGATTTACTTTTGATCGGTTCCTCACGGAAAACTTTGGCAAGCCCAGTGATTCGACGACGTCGCCGCCTTTAAGTCTATTTATCGTGTTCAAGCTTCAAGCCGAAAAAAGAGGATTTTCGAAAAATCCTTAAATTCGGCAAAAGAAGCGGTAGACGGTGCCATCGGTAAGCAACTTGCATTTACGACTTTACATAATATACATCGTGGAATGTATGATGAATTTTTAAAAGCGCCAATCGACGTCAAACTCCAGCTTAACGCTACCATTTCCCCAAAGGCTGTTTTCCGCGTAGAAAGGCAGCAATGATTTCTACCGAATCAGACCGGTTGCCACGTTGGGCGAACTGCAGCGCTGTAAGCCCTTGCTGATTCTTTAGTGTGGGGTCAGCGCCTTGCTGCAGCAGCAAATTCACTGCGTCTGGTGTGCCGTACATGGCTGCCATCATCAAGGGCGTGCTGCCGTTGGGTGACTCGGCATCGATATAAGCGCTGTTGTCAAGCAACAGCCTGATAACGGGCAAGTGTCCCGCGCTGGCGGCATAGTGCAAAGGCGTCCAGCCGGTTTTATTTACATCCGCGCCTTTCTTGATGAGGAGGTCAGCCAAAGCCAAATGCCCTTTCAGGGCGGCCAGCATGAGCGCGCTTTCCCCCTTGAGATTGACCTGGTTGACATCGGTTTTGGGCCAGTCGATCAACGTCCTGGCCGCCTTGAGCGTGCCATCGCTCAAGGCGATGTAGAGGCCATACTGGCCCTTGGCATCTACCGTACTGGCATCGAAGCCACGGTTCAGAAGATGCCTTATCTTTTCGGAATCATCTTGCTGGATGGCCCTGAAAAAATCGTCATAAGAGCCCGCGTGAGCCACACTGAACCCGGTAAAAAGCAACAGGCAAAAAAGCTTTCTGAGGCGCCCTGAAAGCAGCCGGATCATGCGCTGACTCCGGTGAACAGTCGTTCAAAATTCCGGCTGGTGGCTTCGGCGATCACTTCGAGCGCTTGCCCCTTGAGCTGAGCAATCTGCTGCGCTACCAGCGGCACATAAGACGGGTTGTTGGTTTTGCCCCGGTAAGGCATGGGCGCCAGATAGGGGCTGTCCGTCTCGATCAAGATGCGCTCGAGCGGCACAAACCGGGCGACATCCCGGATGTCACCCGCGCTCTTAAAGGTCAGAATACCGGAAAAAGAGATGTAAAAACCAAGGTCCAGCGCGGCGCGGGCCACCGCCTGGGTTTCGGTAAAGCAATGAAAAACACCTCGGGCTTGAGCGCCCTGTCCTGAGGCTTGATTTTCTTCCTCCAAAATGGCCAGCGTGTCCTGCGAGGCGCTGCGGGTATGAATGACCAGCGGTTTTTCGCTTTGCCGTGCCGCACGGATATGCACCCGGAAACGCTCGCGCTGCCATTCCATGTCCGCCATGGTGCGCTCGCCCAGCCGGTAATAATCCAGCCCGGTTTCGCCAATACCCACCACCTTGGGCAGACTGGCGCGCTGCAGCAGGTCTTCAAGCGTGGGCTCCTGCACATCCTCGTTATCCGGGTGTACGCCGACGGTGGACCAGAAGTTGTCGTGCGTCATGGCCAACGCATGGACAGCTTCAAATTCTTCGAGCGTCGTGCAGATACACAAAGCCCGGTCCACCTGCGCTGCCTGCATGGCCAGACGGATCTGGGGCAGTTGCGCTTGCAACTCGGGAAAGCTCAGATGGCAATGGGAATCGGTGAACATTAAATGGTCTGGGTCGGTTTGTCCGAAGCCAGGCTGGTGCCGAGGATTTCCTCGATCTTGAGTTTAAGAAGCCGTGACTTTTCATCTGCGGGAAACCGGATCCCGATGCCTTGCGTACGGTTTCCAGACGCCCTGGGCGGCGTCACCCAAGCCACTTTTCCCGCCACCGGGTAGCGCTGTATGTCGTCGGGAATGGTCAGCAACACATAGACATCATCCCCCAGGTTGTACTCGCGCGGGGTTGGAATAAAGATTCCGCCTTCCTTGAACAAGGGAATGTAGGCGGCATAGAGAGCTGCTTTTTCCTTGATGGCCAGCTGGACAATACTGGGCCTGGGCGCGGCAGCGGGTGGAGAACTGGTGGGAGGCGTTGTACTCATGGGTGCTAGTTTAAGGCGTCGGGATACCCGCCCGGGTCTTTCCTGACGACTTTATCGGGCATTGAGCGCCGTCCGGGCACGGCTGACCAGTGACTCCAGCAGCAATCCAGGATGGTAGGGATGCTCCACGGTACGGGCGATGGCGTTGAGCTCTTTGGACCAGCTGGCCAGCGCCTGCAAGCTCACACGCAAGGAGGCCGCTGGCGGGATGCCGGTCTTGCCGCAAGGCAGCATCGGCAAATCCTGGGCGCTGAAAAACCGGGGCGCTGCACCGACGCGAGCCGCCCAGACATCATGGCAGAGCTTTTGCAAGGCATCGACCGCCTGTGAAGGCGCCAAATCGGCCAGGGCGCTGGCATCGCCTCTAGCCATGGCCTGGGGCAGCGCCTGCCAATGTCTGGCCGCATCGGCCGGGGCGCTGCTCTGAATCCAGCTCAAGGCATCGGCCGGGCGCCCGCCCGATCCGGTCAGGAGGGTTTGCAGATCGGCCGCAGTGGCTGCAGGGACCGTTTTCCTTGAAGCGCCCTCCCCGGCGCCTTGGTGTGCCACTGCACTGCCCAGCCAGGCTAGCGCCTGCTCAAAATCAGGCCAGACCATGGTGTGGCCCAGGCAACGGCTGCGTATCGTGGGCAGCAACTGGTGCGCGGCCTGCGTCGCCAGGATGAATTTGACGGCGCCGGGCGGCTCTTCCAGCGTCTTGAGCAGGGTGTTGGCGGTGATGGGGTTCATGCGCTCGGCCGGAAACACCAGGACCACCTTGGTGCTGCCGCGAGAACGGGTGAACTGGGTGAAGGAGACGGCTTCGCGCGCCGCGTCCACCTTGATTTCCTTGCTGGGCTTGCGCTTTTTGGCATCGAGGTCATCCTGGCTTTTTTCGTCCAGTGGCCAGCCCAGCGCCAGCGACAGGGTTTCAGGCATCAGCAGGCACAGGTCGGCATGGGTATGCACGTCCACCGCATGGCAGCTGCCGCAGTGGCCGCAAGCGCCCTGCGCCGTCGGCTGCTCGCACAGCCAGGCACGCGCCAGCGCCAGCGCCAGCTCGAACTGGCCCAGCCCGGAGGGGCCGCTGAGCAGCCAGGCATGGCCGCGCTGGGCCAGCAGGCTTTCAAGCTGGGTTTGCAGCCAGGGGGCCAGGGGCCGGGGCTGGTGGTCATGGCTCATGGCAAGGCGGCCTCTGCCAGCCAGCCCTTTTCCACAAACACCTGGCGCACGGCGTGCCAGACCGCTTCTCGGGGCTGGGAGGCATTGATGCGGGCAAAGCGCTCCGGATGGCCTTGCTGGCGCGCTGCGTAGCCGGCAGCCACCCGGCTGAAAAACGCCACCGGCTGGGACTCGAATTTATCGGGAATGCGCGCGCCGGCCAGCCGCAGCGCGGCCTCTTCGGGCGGCAGGTCAAACCAGACCGTGAGATGCGGCTCGATTACCGTGTCCACCTCGGGTTTCATGGGTGAATTTCCGGCCGGATCGCCCAGCAGCCCTTCGTCGGACTGCACCCATTGCTCCAGCGTGGCCAGCACCTTCAGGTCAAACCCCCGGCCCGCGCCCTGGTAGGCAAAGGTGGCGTCGGTAAAACGGTCGCACAGCACCACGTCGCCGCGCAGCAGCGCCGGCGCAATCACCGTAACCAAGTGATCGCGCCGGGCGGCAAAGATCAGCAGCGCCTCGGTCAAGGGGTCCATGGCGTCTCCCAGCACCATGGCGCGCAGCTTTTCCGCCAGGGGTGTGCCGCCGGGTTCGCGCGTCAGGGTCACCGCCCTGCCCTCGGCCCTGAAGGCATCGGCCAGTTCCGCGATGTGGGTGGATTTTCCAGCGCCATCGATGCCTTCAAAACTGATAAAAAGCCCGTGGTGGGTCATGGTGTCATTGGCCTCTGAGGTATTTGTTGACGGCACGGTTGTGCGCATCCAGGTTGTCGCTGAACTCGCTGGCGCCGCTGCCGTCATTGCGCGAGACAAAGTAAAGCGCCTTGGTCGGCGCCGGCTGCACGGCCGCCAGCAACGCGGCTTTGCCGGGCATGGCGATCGGCGTGGGCGGCAGGCCGGTGCGAATATAAGTGTTGTAGGGCGTGTCAGCCTGCAGGTCGCGCTTGCGCAGATTGCCGTCAAAGCGCGTGCCCAGGCCGTAGATCACGCTGGGATCGGTCTGCAGCGGCATGCCGATGCGCAGCCGATTGGTGAAAACACCGCCGATTTGCGCCCGGTCGGAGGGCTTGCCGGTTTCCTTTTCCACGATGCTGGCCAGAATCAGCGCCTGCTCGGGCGATTTGAGGGGTGTCTCGGGGCTGCGCAGGCTCCAGGCGGCGTCCAGCCGCTTGTCCATGGCACGGGCGGCGCGCTGGAGCACGGCCAGATCGCTGGCGCCTTTGGCATAGGTGTAGGTGTCGGGGAAAAACCGGCCTTCAGGATGCACCCCCGGCTTGCCCAGCTTGGCCATGATGGTTTCGGGGCTGAGCGCAAGTGTCTCCGGGGCGAGCTGCTCTGCTTTTTGCAGCGCCTGGCGAACCTGTGAAAAAGTCCAGCCTTCCACCAGCGTAATGCTTTTGAGGGTTTCCTCGCCGCGCACCAGCATGCGCAGCAGTTTGTACGGCGTGGTGCCGGGCACAATCTCGTAGCTGCCCGCCTTGATCTGCCGGGCCTGGCCTGAGAGGCGAAACCATAGCTGCAGCAGTGGCACCGGCACATCCGCGCCACTGGCCACCACCACCCTGGCCACACCACGCCCGGACGTGCCGGACTCGATGTCAAGGTCGACCACCTGCCGGTCCGGCTGCAGGCGCAAAGGCATGGGCTGGTTCAGCCACCACAGGCTTGCAACGCACAGCAGCACGGCTAGAGCCAGCAGCCACTTCATCAAAGTTATTAAACGCCGCACAATCTGAGTACCTTTTTAAACAACGCGTGCAAAAAGCACGGGGCTATGATAATTCAGCCCATCTTCACCATTCCAGCGTACAAGCCATGACCATTTCCACCCCAACTTTCCCTGTTTCTGGTATTGCCGAGCTGACACATCTGGGCGTGATTCGCGCGGTGGGCGAAGATGCCGTGAAATTTCTCCAGGGTCAATTGACGCAGGACGTGGCCTTGCAGGGCTTGTCGGAAGCGCGGCTGGCGGCTTTTTGCAATGCCAAGGGCCGCATGCAGGCGAGTTTTGTGGTGTTCAAGCGCAGCGCCGATGACATCGTGCTGATCTGCAGCCGCGACATTCTGGCCGCCACGCTCAAGCGCCTGTCGATGTTTGTACTGCGCGCCAAGGTCAGGCTCAGCGATGCCAGCGCTGATTTTCAGCTCTACGGCCTGGCTGGTGAAGCTGTCGGGGCGATTGCCGGTGCTGGCCACTCTGCGTGGACAAAAACCGATATCGGCGAGGCCAGCGTGGCGTTTTTATACCCTGGGGCTGGCCAGCCGCGCGCCCTGTGGTGCGCCCCTGCCGGCGCGCCGGCGCCCGAAGGTGCGCCCCTGGCGCTGGGGCTGTGGGAATGGCTGGCTGTGCAGTCGGGCATTGCCATGATCACCCAGCCCATTTTTGAGGCCTTTGTGCCGCAAATGCTCAATTACGAATCGGTGGGTGGCGTCAATTTCAAGAAGGGCTGCTACCCCGGCCAAGAAATCGTCGCCCGCAGCCAGTATCGCGGCACCATCAAACGGCGCGCCTACCTGGTGCATGCCGAGACAGCAGCCAGCGTCGGGCAGGAAGTATTTCATGCCTTGGATGCCGAACAGCCTTGCGGGCTGGTGGCTGCTACGGCTACCAGCCCATTGGGCGGGTTTGATGCGATTGTCTCGATGCAAACCTCGGCTGCGGCTGACGCTGAGGCACATGCCGATGAAAATCGCCTGACTTTAGGCGATGCTACCGGCCCGGCCTTGAAGCTGCTGCCCCTGCCTTACGCGCTGCTCGAAAGCATTTGAAAACCAGCATCAAGGCCCTCTCATGTGCCTGATTGCATTTGCCATAGGTGTGTCACAGCGCTGGCCTCTGGTGATTGCGGCCAATCGCGACGAGTACCTGGATCGCCCGACGCTGGCGCTGAGCCGATGGCGCACCGCTTCAGGCCAGGAAATAGTTTCCGGGCGCGATTTGCGCGCCGGTGGCACATGGCTGGGGATGACGCCGGGTGGGCGCGTTGCCTTTTTGACCAATGTGCGCGGACCTGCTGCGCAGGCAGCGCCCCGCTCGCGCGGGGAACTGGTGACACGCTGGCTTGAAACCACCCAGGATGCCGAGGGTTTTGTTTCAACGCTGGCACAAACAGGCGCCTTATATGGGGGATTCAACCTGGTGAGGAGTTGCCAGCCACTGGCATTGCTCAGGCGTTGGAAGAAATTTTGTCGAGTGCTTTTGTAACGTCTGCGGAAAATCGCTATGGAACGTGCAGCAGTACGGTATTGCTGGTCAGTGCGCCAGACGCTTCAACGGTGTTTTCAAGCACAAATGCAAGAATGGAAGAACGAACATATTCTTTTCTTGAGGAGAAAAGATCGGTTGTTTTTTGTGGATTTTTCTATTTTGTAGATTACATCCAATCCATTGAAGATGATCTTTTACGCTATTTTCAGGTGAAAAGCATGGCGCAGTGCCCGGGCCGCATCGGCATGGGCATGACGTGCCTCGGGAAGAATGCGTCCCATCTTGATAAATTCGTGCGTCACGCCACGGTAAATCTCCAGATCGACTGGCACTCCGGCTGCGCGCAGCTTGTCGCCATACATCACCCCCTCATCGAGCAGCGGGTCGCATTCGGCCAGCCCCAGCCAGGCCGGCGCCACCTCATCGACATGGGGCGCCATCAGCGGCGCAAAACGCCAGTCCTCCCGATCGGCCGGACTGCGCAGGTAATGGTTGAAAAACCAGTCAATGTCCGCCTCCTGGAGTACAAATCCGCTGGCAAACCGGCGGTGCGAAGGCGTGTCCTGATGGGCGGCGCAGCCAGGGTAAAACAGCAGCTGCAAGGCCAGCACAATGGCCGCGTCACGGGCCAGGATGGCGCTCATGGCTGCCAGGGTTCCGCCTGCGCTGTCGCCCCCCACTGCCAAGCGGCCGGCATCGAGCCCCAGGCTGCCGGCATTCACCGCCAGCCATTGCAAAGCGTCCCAGGCGTCATGCGCGGCCACGGGGAACTTGTGCTCGGGCGCGAGCCGGTAGTCCAGCGACACCACGGCGCAGCCGGCCAGATGGCTCAACTGACGGCACAGCACATCATGGGTGGCGATGCTGCCAATCGTGAAGCCCCCACCATGAAAGTACAGCAGGATCGGCAGCTTCTCGTGCGAGGGCGCATACAGCCGGGCGGGCAAGGCATGGCCGTCACGCGCAGGGATGCTGAAGTCCTCGATGCGCCCCAGCAGCGGGCGCGCAATGTCCAGCACCCCTGCTCCGGCCTCATAGGCAGCGCGGGCCTGGGCAGGCGTGAGGGTGTGAAACGGCGCACGCCCGGCCCGCGCCATGCGGCTGAGGATGTCGCGCATGGCCGGCGTCAGCAGGGTCTGGGGCGCTCTGAAATGCATCATTTGAACGCGGCCGACACAGACACCGGCTCAGGCGCTGGCAGCCCCTCGTAAGTGGCCCCCACTGTCAAGCCGGGCCGGGGTGGCAGCAAAGGCGAAAACGAGCCCAGGCTGATCAGCTGTCCCGGCTTCATGATCAGCCCCTCCCGGGCCAGGGCGCTGGCCAGCCAGACCACGGCATTGAGCGGGTGCCCCAGGATGTCGGTGCCCCTGCCCTTTGCCAGCTCTGCGCCCGTGCCGTCAGTGAGCACCACCGTCATATCGCGCAGGGCATTGAGCAGGGCGTAACGCTCGGCCCGCGTCAGTGGCACCTCCACGGGCGCTCCCGCCACGCCCAGCCGGGCGCCCACATTGATGGCACTGATGGCCGGGCCATTCAACTGGGGCGGCGCCTGCACCACCAGATCGGGCAGTTCGATGAAAGGAATGACCTGGTCAATCGCCTGCAACACCTCCATCGGTGTGGTGGCCTGGTTGATGGCGGCGCTTTTGACGCGCACCAGCATGTCGGCCTCGAACAGCGCCCGGGCACCGAACGCGGCCTCAACCACGGTGCCGCCAGGCAACACCATACCTTGGTAAAGCCGCCCCCACACCGGCTGGTCATGATGAAAGCGTTTTTGCACTGCCGGGTTGGTCAATCCGGCCTTGTAGCCGATCACCGGACCATGGCGCTTTTCGAGCAGCGCATGGAGTTTGGCGCGGGTGCAGGCCCCATCGGCTTCGCTCAGCCCCTGCGGCGTGAGAGCCGGTGTCCGGGCAGCGATTCTTTCAGCCATGTCGGCCACCTGGGCGTCGCTCAGGCACTCTGCCTGTGCAGCGATGGCGGTCACGGCCAGGGCGGCAGCGATCAGGATTTTTTTACAACACATGCCAATCTCCAGAGGGACACGCGGCAGGCCGCGCTATGAACAACCTATCTGAATAACCTGTTCCAACACAGGGCTTGAATGGCCTATTTCTTCAGGCCCGCCAGCTTGCTGAAGGCGGATGCCATCGCCGTTCCCGCTGCGGGCTGGGGCGCATTGGAGCGCCCGCTGCCGGAGTTTCCCCGGCTTTGCACGCCCCGCTGGTCACGGCTGGCGCCTTCAAAGCGGTTGTCGCGCGGGCCATCGCGGCGCGCTGGCGCAGCGTCGAGCTTCATGGTGAGGCCAATACGCTTGCGCGCCACATCCACCTCGGTCACGCGCACCTTGACGATGTCGCCGGTTTTTACCACCTCGCGCGCGTCGGTCACGAACTTGTTCGACAGTTGGCTCACATGCACCAAGCCGTCCTGGTGTACGCCGATGTCGATGAATGCGCCAAAAGCCGCCACGTTGCTCACGGTGCCTTCCAGCGTCATGCCTTCCTTTAAATCCTTGATGTCTTCCACGCCCTCATTGAAGCGGGCCACCTTGAAGTCCGGGCGCGGATCGCGGGCAGGTTTTTCCAGCTCGGCCAGAATGTCCTTCACCGTGATCACGCCGAACTTTTCATTCGCGAACAGCTCGGGCCTCAAAGTCTTGAGCATCTCGGCGCGGCCCATCAGCTCGGCCACCGGCCTGCCGGTGTGCGCCATGATTTTTTCCACGACGGAATAGGTTTCCGGATGCACACCCGTCATGTCCAGCGGATTGGTGCTTTCGCGCAGGCGCAAGAAACCTGCGCTCTGCTCGAAGGTCTTGGCGCCCAGCCCCGTCACTTTCAGCAGATCAGCGCGGCTGGCAAAAGCGCCGTTGGCATCGCGCCAGCGCACCACCGACTTGGCAACGGTCTGGCTCAAGCCGGACACGCGCGCCAGCAGCGGCACGCTGGCCGTGTTCAGGTCCACGCCGACGCTGTTGACACAATCCTCGACCACCGCGCTCAGGCTGCGCGCCAGATCGCTCTGGTTCACGTCGTGCTGGTACTGGCCGACGCCGATGGACTTAGGGTCGATCTTGACCAGCTCAGCCAGCGGATCCTGCAGGCGCCGGGCAATGCTGGCGGCGCCGCGCAGGCTCACATCCACATCGGGCATCTCTTGCGAAGCAAACTCGCTGGCCGAATAGACCGAAGCGCCGGCTTCGCTGACGACCACTTTATCCATGGCAGCTTGCCCATGACTGACCTGCTGATCCCCCTGCGCCTGAGCCGTTTTTGCCATGATCTTGATCAGGTCAGCCGCCAGCTTGTCGGTTTCGCGGCTGGCCGTGCCGTTGCCAATCGCAATCAGGTTCACGCCGTGCTTTTCGCACAGCTTGGCCAGGATGTGCAGCGAGCCGTCCCAGTCCTTGCGCGGCTCGTGTGGATAGACAGTGGCGGTTTCCACCAGCTTGCCGGTACTGTCCACCACCGCGACCTTCACGCCGGTGCGAATGCCGGGGTCCAGCCCCATCACCACGCGGGGACCGGCGGGGGCGGCCAGCAGCAAATCGCGCAGGTTGTCCGCAAACACCTTGATCGCGACTTTTTCGGCGTCCTCGCGCAGGCGGGTGAACAGATCGCGCTCCAGCGACATGCTGAGCTTGACGCGCCAGGTCCAGGCCACGCATTTGCGGATCAAGTCGTCGGCCGCACGGGCCTTGTGGCTCCAGCCCAGATGCAGCGCAATCTTGCCTTCGGCCAGCGACACCACGGGACCAGCCTTGGCGCCTGCGGGCGGACTGGCCTCGGGCGGCAGCGGCAAAATGAGCTTGGCGTCCAGAATTTCCAGCCCCCGGCCCCGGAACACCGCCAGCGCCCGGTGCGAAGGCACGCGGCCAATCGGCTCGTCGTAATCAAAATAATCGCGGAACTTGGCGTTGTCAGGATGGTTTTCATCCTTGCCAGCGACCAGTTTTGAAGAAAACAGCCCTTCGCTCCAGAGCCACTGGCGCAGCGACTGCACCAACAAGGCATCTTCGGCCCAGCGCTCACTCAGGATGTCGCGCACGCCATCTAACACCGCCTGCACGGTGGTGAAATCATCACCCGCCTCGTTCTTTTCGGCTTTCACATACGCGGCCGCCGCATCCGCCGGAACCAGCGACGGATCGGCAAACAGCGCGTCGGCCAGCGGCTCGACGCCGGCTTCGCGGGCAATCTGGCCCTTGGTGCGGCGCTTGGTCTTGTAGGGCAGGTAGAGGTCTTCCAGGTCCTGCTTGGTCGCAGCCTGCTCGATCGCGGCGCGCAGCGGCGGCGTGAGCTTGCCCTGCTCCTCGATGCTTTTGAGGATGGCTTCACGGCGCTCCTGCAACTCACGCAGGTAACCGAGTCGGTATTCGAGTTCGCGCAATTGAATATCGTCCAGCCCGCCGGTGGCTTCCTTGCGGTAGCGTGCAATGAAAGGCACCGTGGCACCACCATCGAGCAACTCGACGGCAGCCTTGATCTGGTGCTCCTGGGCCTTGATTTCGGCCGCAATCTGGCGAATGATTTTTTGCATGGTGAATGAAGAGTTTTTGGCCACAAAGCCATGAATCCGGATGAGCCTGCAGGCCTTGCCAGGCGCCGCTCCCTTGCAGACTGACGTCAAGGGACGGGATTGTCCCACAGGGTCCCAGCCGCTTGTCCGCCAAACTCTACAGGGTTGATTGCGTCAATTTTTGTCATTTTCCAGGGAGTTCCGCATGCGTGTCCGCACCATTCTTTTAATCATTGCCATTTTGCTGGTGGCGGGCTTTGTCGCGCTCAATGTGGACGAGTTCACCCGCACCAGTGTGCTGAGCCTGGGGTTCACCAGCATCCAGGTGCCGCTGGGGCTGGTCATGCTGATGCTGCTGATTGTGGCCACCGTGGTGTTTCTGGCCAGCACGCTCTACATGCAAAGCAAGAACCTGCTCGAAACCCGCACCCATACCCGTGAACTGACCACCCAGCGCGAGTTGGCCGACAAAGCCGAGGCCTCCCGCTTTACCGAACTGCGCAGCTATCTCGAAACGCAGGCGCAGGATGCGCAGCGCCGCGAATCGGCCATGGGCACGGTGCTGGCCGACCGTTTTGCGCAGCAGCAGCAAGTGCTGCTGGCCCGTATGGAGCAGCTCGATAACGCCATGGCCGCGTGCGTGGGCGAATTGGAAGACCGGCTGGAGCGCCGTGGGCCGCTGGCAGCGCCGGATCTGCTTCACCATGACGCTCGCGCGCCGCGGCCATGAAACGCTTCTGTGCGTTCAAGCCTTGACCTTGGCCGCCGCACGCGGCACAGGCAGGGACAGCGGCAAACGCTGCTGGCGCTCAAAGAAGCTCCACATCAAAAGCGTGGCATCCGGGCCTTCCGGCGCGCTGAAAGATAGCTGGCCATCGCCACCGCTCCAGGCGTGGCCGAGCGAATCAATCTCGCACTTGACCAGTTGCGGCTTGCGCCCGGCATAGTAAGTGGCGGTCTGGTAGCCATGCTGGGGGCTGCGGCCGCCATGGCGCGCCGCATAGCTGCGTTGCACCGGCACGGCACTGGTGATGAACGCAGCATTGACAATGACGAACTGCGCCGCCAGCTGATCGGCATTGATGGGCCGCACCACCGCATCGCGCTTGCCGTGGAGCAGCATCACGGGAATGCCGGGAAACTGCGGCTGGCCCTCGAAAAAATTACGGGCCGACTCCCGGTAAGCCAGGGTGGAGCCTTGCTGCATGGCCTTGAAGCCGCTCATCGGGGAGTCGCTCGTGCCATAAACCGGGGCTGAATGCAGCCCGACCGCCGCAATCATCTGCGGATAGCGCAAGGCCAGGATGGCCGCCAGCCCCGCCCCGGCCGAGAGGCCAGCCACATAGGTGCGGGAGGCATCGATCTTGTGCCTGGCCTGCACCTGCACGATCATTTGGGCAATCAGTTCAACGTCGCCCAGCCCCTGCTGGGTGGCGCGCTTGTACCAGTGCCAGCAGCGGTGCGAATCGCTCGACACCGACTGCTGCGGGTACAGCACCGCAAACCCCTTGCGCTCGGCTAGCCGGTTCATGCGGGTGGAAGCGGCAAAGTCGGTGGCGCTCTGCTGGCAGCCGTGCAGCATCACGACCAGTGGCCGGGCCGGCTGGGCCACGCCGGAAGGCAGATAAAGCCAGTACAGCATGCGCCGGGAGGTGGCCAATGGCCCCGTGCCAGGCAGGGAAAAGTAGGATTTTTGCCATTTTCCGGGCAACCCGGCTGCCGTACTGCCGGGGGCAGGCAATGCGCCTGGCTTGAGCGCTTTTTTGGCAGCCGCCGTGACAACCCTGGCCGGCTTGACCAGCTTGGCGACCTTGACGGGTTTTACGCGCCGCACCGCCGGGACGCGCGGCGGCTTGGGCATAAGGCTTTTCAGCACCTTCCTGCCCTGCGCCTGCTGGACCTTGCCCATGCGCCGCAGGCTCTTGAGCCAGAGATTGGTCAGACTTTTTGACATGGCACCGACAGTGTGGGAAAGAAGATCAGGAGCATGTGAAGTGCGCTGCCCCGGCATCCAACGAAGGAACAGGGGCTGGGGCTTTTCCTTTTTTTTGAGTTCGCCTTCAACTATTGTGTTGCATTGCAGCAATTTTGTCTGTCAGTGCCGGCCGACAAAACCCCCAGCCCTTGCTGATGATTGGACCAGCCTTTCGCTGCCGTGCCGGCAAGGCCGTTAGGATGGGCTTTGCCTCACGCCTTCATATCCTCATGCCCGAATTCCTGACCGCCGCGCTGTACAAATTTGTCGAACTGCCCGATTTTGCAAAACTCCGAGCGCCGCTGCTGGCCTGCTGCGAAGACCATGGCGTCAAGGGCACGCTGCTGCTGGCCGCTGAAGGCATCAACGGCACGATTGCCGGGCCAGCGCACAGCATCCATGCGGTTCTGGCCTTTTTGCGCTCCGATCCACGCCTGGCCAGTCTGGAACACAAGGAATCATGGGCGCCTCGGATGCCTTTTCACCGCATGAAGGTCAGGCTGAAACGCGAAATCGTCACCCTGGGCGTGCCCGATGTCCATCCCGCACGGATGGCTGGCCAGTATGTCAAAGCGCAGGACTGGAACCGGCTGCTCGACGATCCCGGCTTGGTGCTGGTGGACACGCGCAACGATTACGAAGTGGCCATCGGCACTTTTCAGGGCGCCATCAATCCAGCGACCCACAGCTTTTCAGACCTGCCCGCCTGGGTGGAGCAGGAAATGGCCGAGGGCGGCAAGCTCGCTGCGGTGGATGGCCAAAAACCCAGGGTCGCCATGTTCTGCACCGGCGGCATTCGCTGCGAAAAATCCACGGCCTTTTTGCGCTCCAAGGGATTTGAGGAGGTTTATCACCTCGAAGGCGGCATCCTGAAATACTTGGAAACCATGCCGCACGCGCAAAGCCGCTGGCAGGGCGACTGCTTTGTATTTGATGAGCGTGTTTCGGTCGGTCATGGCCTGGCTGTGGGCGAACACAGCCTGTGCCGCTCCTGCCGCCACCCGCTGAGTGACCAGGACCGCGCATCGCCGCTGTTTGAACGGGGCGTGAGCTGCGCACGCTGCCATGCCAGCACCACTGAGCGCCAGAAACAGGGTTACCGCGAGCGCCAGCGCCAGGTCGAACTGGCCGAAGCAGCTCAGCGGGGACACATTGGTGCGCGTCAACCCGGCAGCGACTGAAACACTGTGACCTTGACCGCCCCTCAGCCCTGGCCGGTGCTGTATTCTTTTCGCCGTTGCCCCTACGCCATGCGCGCGCGCCTGGGATTCGCTGTCAGTGGCCAGCGCTGCGAATTGCGCGAAATGGTGCTCAGGAACAAAGCACCGGAGTTGCTGGCGGCCTCCCCCAAGGCCACCGTGCCGGTGCTGGTGTTGCCGAACGGCCAAGTGATTGACCAAAGCCTGGACATCATGCGGTGGGCTTTGCAGCAGAGCGACCCCGGCCACTGGCTGGCCCCGTCAAACGGCACGCCGCAGGCCATGCAGGCATTGATAGCGGTCAATGACGGCCCATTCAAGCAGCACCTGGACCGCTACAAATACCCCAACCGTTATCCGCAGGAGCATGACGGCGATGAACGCCTATTTGCCAGCCGTCACCGCGCCGCTGGCGCCCTGTGGCTGGCAGAACTGCAAGACCGGCTTGCCAGCCACGCCTGGCTGTTTGGCCCGGCAGCGAGTCTGGCGGACATGGCGGTGCTGCCTTTTGTGCGCCAGTTTGCGCACACCAATGCCGCCTGGTTTGAGAGCCAGCCCTGGCCGCATCTGCACGGCTGGCTGATGCGCTGGGAAGCGAGCCTTCTTTTTCAGACCGTCATGCAAAAATATCCGCCGTGGCTGTCTGGCCAGGTAGGCGCTGCATTTCCACCTGGCGACTCAAGCCAGGCGAGTTGAGACAGCCCCGGCCTAACGACGTTTTCTCGCTCAAAGCTCAGGCGCAATCGCCTCGGCATAGTCATACAGCGCGCCCAGAATCGCCTCGCCCCGCTCATCGGCGTTTTCCGACAGGGCATCAATCTCGGCAAACAGCGCATCGACATTGCGCGCACCGCCCTCGCCTTCGAGCAGCCGGGCGGCACGGTGGGCTTCCCATCGCTCCAGCTCATCGGGCAGCAGCGTGCCGGGGAAGTTGCGCGCCCGGTAGCGAAACAGCAGCGCCGGCAGCCGTGGGTCATCAAAACCGGTGCGGCTGTGCGCCAGTTCGGCCGGGGACATGGCGCGCAGGTGGTTCAGGCGCCGACGATCCTCATTGCCGACAAAGCCGCCATACAGGTCTTCATCCACATCGGGCGCCGCTTCTTTGGCGCGCTGAAAAACCTGGGGCCAGATGGCGCTCATGTCAGGCAGACCGGCGGCAATTTCCGCATGCTGCAGCGCAAGTTCTTTGTCGACACCCCAACGGGCGGCCATTTCTGGATTTAAAGTATGTAGATTACGTACAACCATTGGCGACTTGTTCAGATGCACCGATTTAATGGGCAACCGCCGAACGCCTTCAGGCAGGTCAGCCGAGCGAGTAAACAGCCGCTGGCGCAAAGTGGCCACGTCCAGCAGCGCCAGCTCGCTCGGATCATGGGCTAGGTCCCAGGCGAGGATTTCATTCTTGTTGGCCGGATGGGTGGCCAGCGGGAACATCACGGCCAGGCAGCCGCGCTCGGGCGAAAACATGCCCGACACATGCAGGAACGGCCGGCCATGGTTCAAGGTGGCTGGCAGGCCGAGTTCGGCGATGACACGGTCTTTTTTATGCAGGCCCAGGCAAAATTCAAACAGCTTGGGCTGGGCATTGCGCACCAGCCGCGCCAGTGCAATGGTCGCGCGGACATCCGACAGCGCATCGTGCGCCGCTTCATGCACCAGCCCGTTGGCACGGGCCAGGTCTTCGAGCTTGAAGCTGGGCTGGCCGTCCTCCTTGAGCGGCCAGACCATGCCATCGGGCCGCAGCGCGTAAGCCATGCGCACGACATCGAGCAGATCCCAGCGCCCGCAGTCGTTTTGCCACTCGCGCGCATACGGATCGATCAGGTTGCGCCAGAACATGAAGCGCGTCACCTCGTCATCGAAACGGATGGTGTTGTAGCCCACGCCGATGGTTCCAGGCTGGGCCAGCAACTGCTCGATCCGGGCGGAAAAAGCGTGTTCGGGCAGGCCATGCTGCAGGCAATGCTGCGGCGTGATGCCGGTGATCAGGCACGATTGCGGGTCTGGCAGGTAGTCGCTCGCTGGCTGGCAGTAAATCATGACCGGCTCGCCAATTTCGTTCAGCTCGGCATCGGTGCGGATGCCGGCAAACTGCGCCGGCCGGTCGCGCCGGGGATTGAGACCGAAGGTTTCGTAGTCGTGCCAGAGAAAAGTGGGGAAAGCCATGGTTGTTTTTCAATCCGTTGTCAACAGAACAAGTCTTTTGTTCGGGCCGCGCGAGTTCTATCGATCTTTCAGGAATCCATGACAGCGTTATCCGAGGGAAGTCCGCATCATTTTTAACTGAATTCTCAATAGGCCGTACCGGTTTTCAGGGCGCCCAGAAAAAAGGCCGATAGCGTGATGCTACCGGCCTTTCGAGGTGTCATTTTAAGGCGTAAGCGCCTTTTCAGACGGCGCTCGGGAAATCCGTGCGATCAGCCCGCTTCGGTGGCTTCGGCTTCCGGCTTGGAGCGGCCCTCGCGCTTGGACAGGGGCTGGATGTCGAGCTGGACTTCGCCGGTTTCGACGCCCTTCTCGTCCTTCGTGACGGTCATGTCCACGGTCAGGCGTCCACCTTCGGTCAGCCGGCCAAACAGCAGCTCGTCGGCCAGCGCCCGGCGGATCGTGTCCTGGATCAGGCGCTGCATCGGGCGCGCGCCCATGAGCGGATCAAAACCCTTCTTGGCCAGGTACTTGCGCAGCACGTCGGTGAAGGTCACTTCCACCTTCTTCTCGGCCAGTTGGGTTTCGAGCTGCAGCAGGAACTTGTCCACCACGCGCAGGATGACCACTTCGTCGAGCGCCTTGAAGCTCACCACCGCGTCGAGGCGGTTGCGGAACTCGGGCGTGAACAGGCGCTTGATGTCGGCCATCTCGTCGCCCGCCTCGCGCGGGTTGGTGAAGCCGATGGTTGCCTTGTTCATCGTCTCGGCGCCCGCATTGGTCGTCATGACGATGATCACGTTGCGGAAATCGGCCTTGCGCCCGTTGTTGTCCGTCAGCGTGCCATGGTCCATCACTTGCAGCAGCACGTTGAAGATGTCCGGATGCGCCTTTTCGATTTCATCCAGCAGCAGCACGCAGTGAGGCTTCTTGGTGATCGCCTCGGTCAGCAGGCCGCCTTGGTCAAATCCGACATAGCCCGGCGGCGCGCCGATGAGGCGGCTCACGGCATGGCGCTCCATGTACTCGGACATGTCAAAGCGGATCAGCTCGATGCCCATGATGTAGGCCAGCTGCTTGGCCGCTTCGGTCTTGCCGACACCCGTGGGGCCGGAGAACAAGAAGGAGCCGATCGGCTTGTCTTCCTTGCCCAGCCCCGAGCGTGCCATCTTGACCGAGGACGCCAGCACATCGAGCGCCTTGTCCTGCCCGAACACCACGCTTTTCAAATCGCGCTCCAGCGTTTTCAGTTTGCCGCGGTCATCGTTGGAGACATTGGCGGGCGGGATGCGGGCGATTTTCGCCACGATCTCTTCCACTTCCGTCTTGGTGATGGTTTTCTTGCGCTTGGAGGGCGACAGGATGCGTTGGGCGGCGCCCGCCTCGTCGATCACGTCAATGGCCTTGTCAGGCAGATGACGGTCGTTGATGTACTTGGCGCTCAACTCGGCTGCAGCCTGCAGCGCTGCCACGGCGTATTTCACGCCATGGTGCTCTTCAAAACGCGACTTCAGCCCCTTGAGAATCTCGACGGTTTCCTGCACCGTCGGCTCGACCACATCGACCTTCTGGAAGCGCCGCGACAGGGCCGCGTCTTTTTCAAAGATGCCGCGGTATTCCGTGAACGTCGTGGCGCCGATGCACTTGAGCTGGCCCGAACTGAGCGCCGGCTTGAGCAGGTTCGACGCATCCAGCGTTCCGCCCGAAGCCGCGCCAGCCCCGATTAGCGTGTGGATTTCGTCGATGAACAGGATGCCGTGCGGCTTGTCCTTCAGCGCCTTCAAGACGCCCTTGAGCCGCTGCTCGAAGTCGCCGCGGTACTTGGTGCCGGCGAGCAGCGCACCCATGTCGAGCGAGTACACATTGGCCTCGGCCAGGATTTCCGGCACGTCCTTTTGCGTGATGCGCCAAGCCAGGCCCTCGGCAATGGCCGTCTTGCCAACACCGGCCTCGCCCACCAGCAGCGGGTTGTTCTTGCGCCGGCGGCACAGGATCTGGATCACGCGCTCTACCTCATAGTGGCGCCCGATCAGCGGATCGATCTTGCCGTCCTTGGCCAGCTGGTTGAGGTTGACGGTGTACTGCTCCAGCGGCGACGCTTTCTCGTTCTTTTCGCCGCCGGCTTCCTCGTTCTCGGCAGCGCTCTCGCCCGTCTTGGTCGGCTCGGGCGGATCGCTCTTCTTGATCCCGTGGGCGATGAAATTGACCACGTCCAGGCGCGTCACGCCCTGCTGGTGCAGGTAGTACACGGCGTGGGAGTCTTTTTCGCCAAAGATCGCCACCAGCACGTTCGCGCCGTTGACTTCCTTCTTGCCGCTGCCGGTGGACTGGACATGCATGATGGCGCGCTGGATCACGCGCTGGAAACCCAGCGTGGGCTGCGTGTCCACATCCTCGCTGCCAGCGACCTGCGGCGTGTTGTCCTTGATGAAGTTGGCAAGCGACTTGCGCAAATCATCGATATTGGCAGAACACGCCCGCAACACTTCAGCGGCACTGGGGTTGTCCAGCAAGGCCAGCAGCAGGTGCTCAACGGTGATGAACTCGTGACGCTGCTGGCGTGCCTCGACAAAGGCCATGTGCAAGCTGACTTCTAATTCCTGGGCAATCATAGATTTTCCTTTCGGCTTGCTGGGAGAAATACTTTACTGACTCGTGAAGGGAATATTGTCCGGTTTTGCCATTATTCAATGGGCTCGCAGACACACTGCAGCGGATGGCCATTCTTTCGGGCCGCCTCCGTCACCTGATCGACCTTGGTGGCGGCCACATCTTTGGTGAACACGCCGCAGATGGCCTTGCCGTCCAGATGGATCTTGAGCATGATCTGGGTAGCGGTTTCCCGGTCCTTGTTGAAAAACTCCTGGATCACCACCACGACGAACTCCATCGGCGTGTAATCATCGTTGAGCAACACCACCTGGTACATCTGCGGCGGCTTGGTTTTCTGGGGCCGGCGCTCCAGCACGACAGATTCTCCACCGCTGGGATCCTTGGGCCTGATGGCAGGAACTGGCGGCTGGGCCGGAATTTTGGGGATTTTGGTTGCCATGGAAATCATTCTAGCCATCGAGAGGGGTTTGTGCGTTGGAGATGGAAATTGGCGGCTGGCGCACCACACGCCAGCGGAGCCATAAAAAAACCGCCTCGGAATCACTTCCTGGCGGTCTGTCGAGCAAAGCAGCCCGGTTTTATCACATATTGGCAATCATGACCTGACCGAAACCGGAGCAGCTGACCTGGGTGGCGCCTTCCATGAGACGGGCAAAGTCATAGGTGACTTTCTTCGAAAGAATCGACTTTTCCATCGAACTGATGATCAAATCTGCGGCCGCTGTCCAGCCCATATGGCGCAGCATCATCTCGGCCGAAAGAATTTCGGAGCCAGGGTTCACGTAATCCTTGCCGGCGTACTTGGGCGCCGTGCCGTGGGTGGCCTCGAACATGGCGATGGTGTCGCTCAGGTTGGCGCCCGGCGCGATGCCGATGCCGCCCACCTGGGCGGCCAGGGCGTCAGAAATATAGTCGCCGTTGAGATTGAGCGTGGCAATCACGCTGTACTCGGCCGGACGCAGCAAAATCTGCTGCAGGAAAGCGTCCGCAATACTGTCCTTGACGGTGATTTCCTTGCCCGTTTTGGGGTTCTTCAGGCGCATCCACGGGCCGCCGTCGATCAGTTCAGCCCCAAACTCTTTGGCCGCCAAGGCGTAGGCCCAGTCGCGAAATCCGCCTTCGGTGAACTTCATGATGTTGCCCTTGTGGACAATCGTCAGGCTCGGCTTGTCGTTGTCGATGGTGTACTGCAGCGCCTTGCGCACCAAGCGCTCGGTGCCTTCACGCGAGACTGGCTTGATGCCGATGCCGGAGGTGCCGGGGAAACGGATTTTTTTCACACCCATCTCGTCCTGCAGGAACTTGATGAGTTTTTTGGCTTTTTCGCTCTCAGCCTCGAACTCGATGCCGGCGTAGATGTCTTCCGAGTTTTCGCGAAAAATCACCATGTTGGTCTTATGGGGCTCTTTCACCGGAGAAGGCACGCCGGGGAAGTACTGGATAGGCCGCAGGCACACGTAGAGGTCCAACTCCTGGCGCAACGCCACGTTCAGGCTGCGGATGCCCCCGCCCACGGGCGTCGTGAGCGGCCCCTTGATGGAAACGACATACTCACGCACAGCCTGCAGGGTTTCTTCGGGTAGCCAGACATCAGGGCCATAGACCCGGGTGGATTTTTCCCCGGCAAACACCTCCATCCAGTGGATCTTCTTCTTGCCGCCGTAGGCCTTGGCCACGGCAGCGTCCACCACCTTGAGCATGACCGGCGTGATGTCCAGCCCCGTGCCGTCGCCCTCGATGAACGGAATGATCGGCTCGTCAGACACATTCAATGAGTTGTCGGCATTGACCGTGATTTTTTCGCCCTGGGCGGGCACCTTGATGTGCTGGTACATGCAGAAGTCTCCTCTGTGAGCATCAATGGCATGTGGGTCCACACGACTTTGAGCAGTTATAGTAAATGCCAACAAATTCTAGTCTCAAAAATTTTTAACAAAAATAATTTGCGGCCCGCTGTCAACGGCTTGCAAAGGCGTTCCGTTACAGTAAAACCTCGAAAGCTTCGGGGGATTTTTTAAATTGAATCATTCAAGAAACTCCAAATGAACAAACTCCTCGCTGCCTTGATCGCTGGTCTCTTTGCTGCCGGCGCCTACGCCCAGGCACCTGCCGCAGCAATCCCAGCCCAGCCTGCAACGCATGCCGTGGCAGCAATGCCTGCAACGCATGCCGCCTCTGCGCCAAAAACAGCAGTCAAGCCAGCGGCCCTGACCAAGGAAGAGCGCGCCGCCGCCGCTACCGCCAAGAAGGCTGAAGCCGCAGCGGCCAAAAAAGCTAAAGCTGAGGCCGTTGCCGCCAAGAAAGTTGAAGCCAAGAAGTAATTCCTGGTGACTTCGGTCAAAATGCCCGCCTTGTGCGGGCTTTTTTATGGGCGACATTTATGCTTATTCGACTTCAATCTGGTCTGTCCAGGCGCTTGTTCAAGCCTGGTACCAACTTCTTCGGCACAGCCTGTCAACGCCTGCTTCAGGCACTGACCGCCACAGCCTTGCTGTTACCGGCGGGAAGCTGGGCGCAGCAAGCCCCGCAAACGGACCTGCCGCGTACCAAACTGTCTGCTGGCATGCATGTGATTGATGCCCAGATGGCGCTGACGCCGCAACAGCGCCAGACAGGCCTGATGCTGCGCAGGAATATGCCGCAGCACGAGGGCATGATTTTTGTGTTCGAGCAAGCGGCTGAACAATGCTTCTGGATGAAAAACACCCTGCTGCCCCTGACGGCGGCTTTTGTCGCCGATGACGGCACCATCGTGAACCTGGCCGACATGAAGCCGCAGACCACCGAGCCGCATTGCTCGGCCAGGCCGGTGCGCTATGTGCTGGAGATGAACAAGGGCTGGTTTGCCAAAAAAGGCATCCAGGCCGGCAGCAAGCTGGGCGGCTCCCTGTTTCAAGCGGCGCGCTGAGCGCAGCGGCTGGCCGTCCGCAGCCAGCCTTGCGGCCATGAAAAAAGCCGACGGGATGTCGGCTTTTTCAGTTCAGACGCGCTTCAAGCCTCAGGCGCCTGCGCCTGCTGACATCGCGCGTTCAGAAGAATCAGGCGAAGTTGGCTTCGGCAAATTCCCAGTTCACCAGATTGGACAGGAAAGTCTCGACAAACTTGGGGCGCATGTTGCGGTAGTCGATGTAGTAGGCGTGCTCCCACACGTCCACGGTCAGCAGGGCCTTGTCGGCGGTGGTCAGGGGCGTGCCGGCAGCGCCGGTGTTGACGATATCGACCGAGCCGTCAGCCTTTTTCACCAGCCAGGTCCAGCCCGAGCCAAAGTTGCCCACGGCGGATTTCACAAACGCTTCCTTGAAAGCGGCGTAGGAGCCGAACTTGGCGTTGATGGCGTCCGCCAGCGCGCCGCTGGGCTCGCCGCCACCGGCGGGCTTCATGCAGCTCCAGAAGAAGGTGTGGTTCCAGATCTGGGCCGCGTTGTTGTACACGCCGCCGCTGGACTTCTTGATGATCTCTTCGAGCGTCATGGCCTCGAACTCGGTGCCCTTTTGCAGGTTGTTGAGGTTCACGACATAGGCGTTGTGGTG
This sequence comes from Pseudomonadota bacterium, assembly GCA_030855235.1. Lineage (GTDB taxonomy): Bacteria > Pseudomonadota > Gammaproteobacteria > Burkholderiales > Burkholderiaceae_C > Polaromonas. Next base: position 41,978 of record JALYRU010000018.1, on the reverse strand, counting down.
CTTGCCGTGATGGTACTCAAGGGTTTCCTGGCTGTAATGGGGCGCCAGGGCGTCGATTGCAAACGGGAGCGCGGGGAGTTTGTGTTCCATGATTTTCCTCTTGGTTGTTGATGAGATGTCCTTGGACATGCCAAGGACATTGTAAAAACTAAATCAATCGCGGGTGCGACACCGTCAAATCGACCTGACCATCGGCAAGGGTAGCGCGCACCGCCTGGCCGGCATGGGTGTCTTTGACAGCCGTGATGGGCTGGCCCTGCATATCTTCCAGCCAAGCATAGCCGCGCTGCAAGACCAGTTGCGGGTCCAGCAATTCCAGGCGCAGTTGCGTGCGCTCCAACTGCTGGCGGCTGCGCTGCAGGCTGGCGGCGATGTCTTTGAGGAAATCCGTTTCAAGGGCCTGCAGCTTGACTTGTTCCTGCCGTAAAGCCGAGCGCATGGCGTGGTTCAGCCCCTGGCTCAAGCCTGCCAGCCGCGCCTGCTGGCGCGTCACCAGGTGCGAGGGCCGGCTCACGCGCGAGGCCGCCCAGTCCAGGCGCTGGCTGTGCGACTGCATCTGGCGCTCCACGCCGTTTTGCAAGCGCAAGAACGTCTGCGCCAAAGCGCCCAGCCAGTTGGCCTGCGGCTGGGCGCACAACTCGGCCGCCGCCGTCGGCGTGGGGGCGCGCACATCGGCGCAAAAGTCGGCAATGGTGAAATCCGTCTCATGGCCGACGCCACAGACCACCGGCACGGGCGAAGCGACGATGGTGCGGGCCAGTTGCTCGTCGTTGAAAGCCCATAAATCTTCCATCGCCCCGCCGCCGCGCACCAGCAGCAGCACGTCAGTCTTGTCCACGTCCCGGCGTTGATACGCCCTGCCCAAAGCCTCGCGCAACTCGCCGGCGGCTTGCGCCCCCTGCACGCTGGCCGGATAAATCACCACGGGAATGTGCGGGGCGCGCCGCTGCAGGGCCGTCACCACATCGTGCAGCGCGGCAGCACCGAGCGACGTCACCACGCCGATAGCGCGCGGCAACAGCGGCAGGGGCCGTTTGCGGGCAGCCTCAAACAGGCCTTCGGCCTCCAGCCGGGCCTTGAGTTGTAAAAATTGTTCAAACAGATTGCCCTGCCCGGCTTGGCTCATGGCCTCGACCACCAGTTGCAACTCGCCGCGCGGCTCATACACGCCCAGACGCCCGCGCACCTCCACCAGTTGCCCGTCGGAGGGCGAAAAATCGAGCACGCTGGCGGCGCGGCGAAACATCGCGCAGCGCACCTGGCCTTGCGCGTCCTTGAGCGAAAAATAGCAGTGTCCGCTGGCCGCGCGCGAAAAGCCGCTCAACTCGCCCTGCACAGACACCGGATTGAAACGCGCCTCCAGGCTGTCGGCAATGGCGCGCAACAGCGAACCGACCGGCCAGATGCGCCCGGGCGCTTGCCCGGCCAGCGCGGGCGTCTGAAGCCAAGGGGCGTCAGCCATGGCGGTATGTCGTGAAAGCGGGCTGGTAGTAGTCCACAGCGCAGCACCTCGCAGCACTGAGGCGGCCAGCCTTCTTCAAAGCGCCTGAAAAAGTCATGCAAGCCATTGATTTCAAATAAGTTATTTTTGCTTCAAATTTAATCACGGTGTTCCTACCACACGCTGGCGCGGCTTTCGCGCCTCTGAACCATGACTTACCCACAAAGTTATCCACAGTTTGCGTAGGCAACGTCTGACAAAACTGGCACTTGACACCATTCCTGAGAGCGCGAGCCCAAGCGGGTGGGTACCCTATTTGGGTGAGCCATAATCCAGCACCCAATATCTGTCTGGAGATGTGCATTGTTTTCGATCATACAAGCCGCAGGCTGGCCGATCTGGCCCTTGGTTGCCTGTTCCATAGCGGCCCTGGCGCTGATCATGGAGCGCTTTTCAAGCCTCAAAGTCCCCAAAGTTGCACCGCCCCAACTGCTCGATGAAGCCATCATTGTCTCGCGCGATGGCGTTCCGCTGCCCGATGTGGTGTCCAAGCTGGAACAGAACTCGCTGCTCGGCGAAGTGCTGGCCAGCGGCCTGCTGGCGCTGACCACCAACCCCCAGATCAGCGAGGACGACCTGCGCGCCACGCTCGAAGGCGCCGGGCGCCAGGCGGCGCACAAGCTCGAGCGCTACCTGGCCGCGCTGGCCACGATTGCCTCGGCCGCGCCCCTGCTGGGCCTGCTGGGCACGGTCATCGGCATGATCGAGATTTTCGGCTCCCAGGCGGGCAGCGCCAGCAGCGGCGTGGGCGGCAACCCGGCGCAGCTCGCGCAAGGCATTTCGATGGCGCTGTACAACACCGCTTTCGGCCTGATGGTGGCCATTCCCTCCTTGATCTTCTGGCGCTATTTCCGCGCCCGTGTGGACGGCTACCTGTTGACGATGGAGCTGGCCGCCGAGCGCTTCGTGCGCCACCTCAACACGCTGCGCAAATAGCCATGAACTTTCGCCCCCATCCGCATGATGAGCCGGAGATCAACCTGATCCCCTTCATTGATGTGCTGCTCGTGATCCTGATCTTTCTGATGCTCTCCACGACTTATAGCAAGTTCACCGAGCTTCAGGTCACGCTGCCCACCGCCGACGCCGAGCACCAGCGCGATTACCCCAAGGAAGTGATCGTCGCCGTCAGCAGCGATGGCCGCTACATGATCAACAAGACGCTGGTCGAAGGCCGGGGCGTGGAAGCCCTGGGCGCAGCGCTCGCTGAAGCGGCCAAGGCCGGCAAGGACAGCGTCATCATCATCAGCGCCGATGCCAGCGCCACACACCAGTCCGTCATCACGGTGATGGAAGCGGCGCGCCGCCAGGGCTTGACGCAGATCACCTTCGCCACCCAGAACGCTGCACAGGCGGACGCCAGGTAAGCCAAGCCTGGGCGCCAGCCTGGCCATTCTGAGCGAAATACCCATCGTGAAAGAACTTCTGCTCCAAACTTGGCGCACGCGGGGCTGGCTGGCCTGCCTGCTCTGGCCGCTGGCGCAGCTTTACGGCCTGCTGGTTCGGCTGCGCCGGGCTGGGTACCGAGCAGGCTTTTTCGCCTCCGAGCGTTTCGAGGTGCCCATCATCGTGGTGGGCAATGTCATCGCGGGCGGCGCGGGCAAAACCCCTTTGGTGATGGCGCTTGTCAAGCATCTGCAGGCGCAGGGCCTGCACGTCGGCGTGGTCTCGCGTGGCTATGGACGCTCTTCGGGCAGCCAGCGCCTGCAAGTCAAGCCGGACACCCCAGTTCAAGCCTGCGGCGATGAGCCCGCCCTGATCCAGCGAAGCAGCGGCGCGCCGGTTTTTGTGGCCCACCAGCGCACCGACGCCGTGCGTGACCTGCTGGCGGCCTACCCGCTCACCGACGTAGTGGTCTGCGACGACGGCTTGCAGCACTACGCCCTGCAGCGCGATATTGAAATTGCCGTGTTCGATGACCGCGGCACCGGCAATGACTGGCTGCTGCCGGCCGGACCGCTGCGCGAACCGTGGCCTGAGCGCCAGCGCCAGGGCATTGACCTGGTGCTGCACACCGGCCACCAGCCCGCCTTTGCGGGCTTCACCTCGCGCCGGGAACTGGCCGAGCATGCCATGGCGGCCGATGGCCGGCGCATCGCCCTGACCGATCTGCGCGGCCAGCCCCTGGTAGCGCTGGCCGGCATTGCCAGCCCCGAAGCATTTTTCACCATGCTCCGCTCGCGCGGCCTGCGGCTGGAAAAAACGCTGGGCCTGCCTGACCACCACGATTTCAGAGCGGACGATCTGGCAGCTTACGCGGGCCAAACCGTGCTGTGTACCGAAAAGGACGCGGTCAAGCTGTTTGCCCTGCCCGGCCTGCCCGCCGTTCAGTTACTGGCCGTGCCGCTGGCCTTTTCACCCGAGCCGGCATTTCTTGACGCGCTGGACGCGCTGCTGGCGCCCCTGCTTTCTGACTTACCATCACGCCATGGACACCAAACTACTCGAACTGCTGGTCTGCCCCGTGACCAAGGGCTCTCTTGACTACGACCGTGAAAAGCACGAACTGATCTCGCGCAGCGCCCGCCTGGCCTACCCGGTGCGCGACGGCATCCCCGTGCTGCTGGAAAACGAGGCCCGAACCTTGAGCGACGAAGAGCTGGGCTTGTGAGCACGCGCTTTACCGTTCTGATTCCGGCCCGCCTGGCCTCCACGCGGCTGCCGAACAAGCCCCTGGCCGACATCGGCGGCGTGCCCATGGTGGTGCGGGTGGCCCAGCGCGCCCTGAAAAGCAGCGCCATCCGCACCGTGGTGGCCGCCGACAGCGCGGCCATCGTTGAAGCATGCGCCGACTTTGGCATTGCCGCCGTGCTGACCAAGGCGGACCACCCCAGCGGCAGCGACCGGCTGGCCGAGGCCTGCCAGTTGCTCGGCCTGGCCGACGATGACATCGTGGTCAATGTGCAGGGCGACGAACCCCTGATTGACCCGGCGCTGATTGACGCCGTGGCCGGCGTGCTCATTGAACGCCCGGACTGCGCCATGAGCACGGCCGCCCACGCCATTGACCAACTGGCTGATTTCCTGAATCCCAATGTGGTCAAGGTGGTGCTCGATGCGCGCCAGCGCGCGCTTTATTTCAGCCGCGCCCCGATTCCGGCGGCGCGCGACTTTGCCGGCCAAGCCTGGTGGCACGCCGGCAGCCCGCTGCCTCAACCGCTACGCCATGTGGGCATCTATGGCTACCGCGTCGGTTTCTTGCGGCAATTCCCCGCCTTGCCGCCAGCGCCGCAGGAGCAACTCGAATCGCTGGAGCAGCTGCGCGCCCTGTGGCATGGCCACCGGATTGCCGTGCATCTGACTGAGCATGCGCCGGGGCCCGGCGTGGACACGCCCGAAGACCTGGAGCGGGTGCGCCAGCTGTTCGCCTAGCGCGCAGCGGGCCTGTGCAACGCGGCTGTGTAAGCTGGCATCAAGGCTGTGCATGATATCCTTGTAAAAATCGGTATGAGATACGCATTGGAAATGCTCCTACCCTGTCAAGCGCCGCATCAAAAAGTGCCCGCCAGGCATTTCAGCTTGACTTTCCGAATCCATAAAATAATCTGAGGACATCCATGAGACTGATTTTGTTGGGCGCACCCGGCGCGGGCAAAGGAACCCAAGCCACCTTCATCTGCCAAAAATACGGCATCCCCCAGATTTCCACCGGCGACATGCTGCGCGCGGCCGTCAAGGCCGGCACGCCGCTGGGCATCGAAGCCAAGAAAGTCATGGACGCCGGCGGCCTGGTCAGCGACGAGCTGATCATCAACCTGGTCAAGGAACGCATCACCCAGAGCGACTGCGCCCAAGGCTTTTTGTTCGATGGCTTCCCGCGCACGATTCCCCAGGCCGATGCGATGAAAGCGGCCGGCGTGAAGATCGACTATGTGCTCGAAATCGATGTGCCTTTTGAAGCCATCGTCGAGCGCATGAGCGGGCGCCGCTCACACAGCACCTCGGGCCGCACCTACCACGTCAAGTACAACCCGCCCAAGGTGGAAGGCCAGGACGACGTAACCGGCGAGCCGCTGGTCCAGCGCCCAGATGACAAGGAAGAAACCGTGCTCAAGCGCCTGGAGGTGTACAGCGCGCAGACCCGTCCGCTGGTGGCCTACTACTCCAGCTGGGCCGAGGCCGAACCCGAGGCAGCGCCCAAATACCGCGCCATCAGCGGCATGGGCTCGGTGGAGGACATCACCGCACGCGCTTTCGAGGCCTTGGCGAGCTAAAGCGGCCTGCCTTGGCTGGCCACAAAAGCTGCCCTGCGAGGCAGCTTTTTTCATGCCCACGCTCAGCATGGCTACCTCTATCTCAGCAGGCAGTTCCCTCCATCGAACAAGCCCAGCATCAGCGCGATGCGCGCCTTGACGGGGCTCAAGCCTTGTGAATCAGGTATCGCATCCGCTGGCATCGACAGCACCCGGCCATTGGCGCAGCGCGTGGCGCGCACCACCTTGACGCCTGTCGCCTGCGCCTTGAGCAAAGCCGCTTCCAGCGCCTGGTGCAGCGTGCCGTTGCCGGTCGCCGCCACCACCAGGCCCTGAACGCCCTGGGCCAGCAGGGCCTCCACCACCGCGCCGCTGGCGCCGGCATAACTCATCACGATTTCAATATGCGGCCAGCCGGCCACACCGCTGGGGTCTGTCCACTTTTGCACTGCGGCCATTGAAGCGTGGCCTGGGGGCACTGGCGGCCAGTTGCGCAGCAAGCGCAACCGGCCCTCCTCCACATACCCGATGGGGCCGGCATCGCCAGAGCTGAAAGCGTCCAGCCTGTACGGATGCACCTTTTGCACCTCCAGCGCACTGTGAATCGTTCCGGCGCACACCGCCACCACGCCCTGCGCGCCGCCATGGCGCGCCACGCAGGCGGCATCGAGCAGGTTTTGCGGACCGTCGGGCGCCAGCGCGGTGGCCGGGCGCATGGCGCAGGTCAGCACCACCGGCTTGGCCGGCTGGCACACGGCCTGCAAAAAGTACGCCGTCTCCTCCAGCGTGTCGGTGCCGTGGGTGATGACAATGCCCTGGACATCGGGCCTGGCCAGAAAATGGTTCACGCGCGCAGCCAGTTGCGCCCACACGGCAAAACCCATGTCCTTACTGTCGATCTGCGCCACCTGCTCGGCGATGAACGGCCCGGCCCCGGCCAGGGCGGGAATGCCTGCCAGCAGCAGCTCAATGCCCACCTGGGCAGCGGTATAGCCAATGTTGTCGCCAGCGTTGATGGCCTGGCCGGCAATAGTGCCGCCCGTGCCCAGGATCACAAGATGGGGAGCTTGCATGAAGGTGACCTTTCATCTTTACAAATTTCGCCACAGCACAGCCCGTCATGCCCACGAAAAACCTCCGGCCTGCCGTGCACACCTGAAACTCAAAGTTCTTGCAGGCACAATATCGGGATGAATATTGTGATTCTCGATGACTATCAGGATGCCGTGCGCAAACTGGCCTGCGCCGCCCGGCTGGAGGCCTACCCCGCCAAGGTTTATACCAACACCGTCAAAGGCACCGGCCAGCTGACCGTGCGGCTCAAGGATGCCGACGTGATTGTGCTCATTCACGAACGCACCTACCTCAGCCGCCAGGTGATTGAAAAGCTGCCCAAGCTCAAGCTCATCGTCCAGGCCGGCCGCATCAGTCCGCATGTCGATGTGGTGGCCTGCACCGAGCGCGGCATTGCCGTGGCCGAGGGCACCGGCTCGCCGATTGCACCGGCAGAGCTGACCTGGGCGCTCATCATGACGGCCATGCGCCGCATTCCCCAGTACATGTCGCACCTCAAGCATGGCGCCTGGCAGCAAGCCGGCATGAAGGCCGCTTCCATGCCACCCAATTTTGGCCTGGGCACTGTCCTCAAAGGCAAAACGCTGGGCATCTGGAGCTATGGCCGCATCGGCCAGATCGTGGCTGGCTATGGACGCGCTTTCGGCATGCGCGTGCTGGTGTGGGGCAGCGAAGCCTCACGCGAGCGGGCCCGGGCCGATGGTTTTGAAATAGCCACCAGCAAAAACAGTTTCTTTCAGGAGTGCGACGTGCTGAGCCTGCACCTGCGGCTCAAGGAAGATACCGCTGGCATCGTGCGGCTTGAAGACCTCTCGCGCATGAAGCCCACGGCCTTGCTGGTCAACACCTCGCGGGCCGAACTGATCGAGACCGATGCGCTGATTGCCGCCCTCAACCGGGGGCGCCCGGGGCTGGCGGCGATTGATGTGTTTGAATCCGAGCCCATCCTGCAGGGCCATGCGCTGCTGCGGCTGGAAAACTGCATCTGCACGCCACACATCGGCTATGTCGAGCAAGACAGCTACGAGGCTTATTTCGGCGCCGCTTTTGACAATGTCATCAATTTCATCAAGGGCACGCCGACTCACATTGTCAACCCCGGCGCGCTGCAGGTCAGGCGCTAGTATCACGTCATCAGCCAAGTTGTCGGCATGGGCCAGGCGCAAAATAAACGGCGATAGACGGGCGACGCGATGGCCCACCAATCACGCACCCACGCTTTCATTGACTCCGCACACAGGCCTTCCGGCCCTTATTCAAAATGCAAACATACAAAAACGTTGGAATCGTAGGCACCGGGGCCATGGGGCGCGGCATTGCCCAGATCGCCACCCAGGCGGGCAGCACCGTCAGGCTGATGGATGCGCAGGCCGGCGCCGCCGACAAGGCCCGTGAAGCCATCTGCGCCCAGTGGGACCGGCTGGTCGAAAAAGGCCGGCTCCAGGCCGACGTGGCCAGCGCCCACAAAGCCCGGCTTGAGGTAGCGGGCACACTGGCCGACCTGGCCGGCTGCGACCTGATCGTCGAAGCCATCGTCGAGCGTCTGGACATCAAGAAAACCCTGTTCGCCGAACTCGAAGCGCTTGTCGGCCCTGAGACCGTGCTGGTGAGCAACACCTCGTCCCTGTCCGTCACGGCCATTGCCGCAGGTCTGAAAAACCCCGGGCGCTTTGCCGGCTATCACTTTTTCAACCCCGTGCCTCTGATGAAGGTGGTGGAAGTCATCGCCGGTCTCAAGACCAGCGCCGACGTGTGCGCCAGCCTGGCCGAGTATGCCCACCAGATGGGCCACACGCCGGTGCATGCGCAGGACACGCCCGGCTTCATCGTCAACCACGCCGGGCGCGGCTATGGCACCGAGGCGCTGCGCATCGCCAGCGAAAGCATTACCGACTTCGCCACCATCGACCGCATCCTGCGCGAGCACGCCGGCTTCAAGCTCGGGCCGTTCGAGCTGATGGACCTCACGGCCCTGGACGTGTCGCATCCGGTGATGGAATCCATCTATCACCAGTATTACGAGGAAGACCGCTACCGCCCCAGCGTCATCACCGCCCAGCGCCTGGCCGGCGGCCTGCTGGGGCGCAAAACCGGCGAAGGTTTCTATCGCTATGAAAACGGCGCGGCGCAAATTCCGGCCGAGCCCGCCGTGCCGCAAGTGGCTGAAATGCCCCCGGTCTGGGTTTCGCCCCGCGCCGCCCGGCGCGCCGAGCTGCTGCAGCTGCTGAAAGACCTGGGCGCAAAAATCGAAACCGGCCAGTCGCCTTCGCCGCAGGCGCTCACGCTGGTGGCGCCGCTGGGCTTTGACATCACGACCGTCGCGGTGGTCGAGCGCCTGGATCCGGCGCGCACCGTCGGCATCGACATGCTGATGGATGATGCCGGCACCAAACGCCGCGTGCTGGCCACCAACCCAGCCACCCGCAGCGACATGCGCGACGCCGCGCACGCCCTGTTTGCCCGCGACGGCAAGGCCGTCAGCGTGATCCGAGACAGCGGCGGCTTTGTCACCCAGCGCGTCGTGGCCACCATTGTCAACATTGCCAGCGACATCTGCCAGCAGGGCATTTGCAGCCCCAAGGATCTGGAAACGGCCGTCACGCTGGGGCTGGGCTACCCGGTCGGGCCGCTCGCTCTGGGCGACCGCTGCGGCCCGACGAACGTGCTCGAAGTGCTGTTCAACATGCAGACCGTCTATGGCGACCAGCGCTACCGCCCCTCGCCCTGGCTGCGCCGGCGCGGCGCCATCGGCCTGAGCCTGTTACACGAAGAAAGCTGACCAGGGCACACCAGCCCTGAAAAGCCCCAGCGAGGGGCGGCTCAACACGCCCGCTTGCCTCCTCAAAAGCGAACGCCGGCACGTCGTTCGCCTTCTGCGCCACACCAATGCCAGCAAAGGCATTGGCTGCATGGCTGCAAAATACCCGCCCACACCAGCGCTAGCGCATCATTCCCAGTGACCGTGGCCTGAAACCCTGCTGTCCCGCCCGGGCCGCAGCCTGCGCCCTGGGCACCAGGCTGGCCCCTGCGGTCCCTGCCCCTCTTTTCTTCCACGCATCACCGCCTTCATGCATGCATGCATGTATGCATGCGTGCATGCGTGCGTGCGTGCGTGCGCATGCCGCCAGAGCGCCCCGGCAAGCTCAGCGCTGCCTTGCGCTGAAAACGTCCTAGTCGTTTTGTCCTGTCAGGCTGCCTAAAAACAGGCACTTTGTCCTGATCCGGCAAGGACTAATTTCTCATGTCCTTATTTTTCGGCTTGACTATATTTAACTCATCAGCAAGAGCAATGGCTCCAGGTTGAAAACCAGATTTAAAAGTCAGTCACTGTGGAGTGGAGTATGCGGTTTATCGATCACGTCTCGCATATTTCAATTGATTTTCTCAGAGAAGAATCCGGAGCACCTTTTATAGAGCATGTTCTGCTGAGTTCGCTTATTGCAGTGGTATGTGCGCTTTTCATACTTGCACTGAGCAAGGACCAATAGAAACTTTTAACAGACCCGAAACGCCTGAAATTTCTCAAAGCAAGCCAAACAAATGATGCAAGAGTTTGATTCACTGCTGGAACTGGTGCTGATGCTGCTTAAAGAGCCACGCACCGGTATTTTGTTCGGACTGCTGATCACGGCATCGGTCAGCGATTACACCACCTACAAAATACCCAACTGGCTGACAGTCAGTGGAATACTGTTTGGCCTAATTTACAACACGTTATTTCCTTTCTCGGCGCAGCATGGTTTCCTGTGGGCTTTGGGAGGTCTGCTGATTGGTTTTTTTGCCATGCTTCCCTTCTATGGGCTCAGGATCATGGGCGCAGGGGACGTCAAACTGATGGCCATGGTGGGCGCCTTCCTTGGCATTACCGACACCTTGTATGCGGTGGTCTTTTCTTTCATTGCCGGCGGCATCGGCGCATTGGTGTTTGCACTGGCCAACCAGGCGCTGGCGAGAATGCTCGTAAATATCAAAAACATCAGCCAGGTCTTCATCTTGACAGCCATCTCCGGCTTCAAACCAGAGATCCACATGGAAACAGGCGCATCGGTTGGAAAGCTCCCTTATGGCATCTGTATCAGCATTGGAAGCGCGACCTACCTAATAACCAGGCAGCTTGGTTATTTTTGATCAATTTAACCACCTCTTGAAAGTCGGCAATGAAAAACATGAAAGCAATCGGGCTGTTATTTCTGGCATTGATGATTGGCCTGGCCGCTGCCGTCTATGCGGCCGGCTGGGCAGCACGGCAAGGAAATATCGCCTCCAACAAAGTCGTCGTTGCGGCAGTCGATATTGAACTGGGCAGCAAGATCAATCCACAGATGCTGGCCACCACCGACTGGCCCAGCGGGTCGGTGCCGCCTGGCGCGTTCAAAGACATCAAGGAGCTGCAGGACCGGGTCGTCAAAGTCAGCGTGCTGCGCGGCGATGCGGTTCTCGAGCGCAAGCTGGCGCCCGCCGGCACCCAAGGCGGCCTGTCCGCCGTCATTGCCGAGGGCAAGCGGGCCATGACGGTGCGAGTGAACGACGTGGTCGGCGTGGCTGGATTCGCCCTGCCCGGCAATTACGTCGATGTCATGGTCAACGCCCAGCAGGATAAAAGCCGGGGCGAAGAGGCCCGGCAGATCAGCAAGACGGTGCTCGAGCATGTCCTGGTGCTGGCCGTGGCCCAGGAATCCGGACGGGACGATACCAAGCCCAAGGTTGTCAGTGCCGTCACCCTGGAGCTGACGCTCGAAGACTCGGAAAAGCTCGATCTGGCCCGCAGTGTCGGCACCTTGTCCCTGGTGCTGCGCAATCAGATCGACAAGGAAACAGTTGCCACTTCAGGCATCACCAAAAGCCAGCTTTTGGGAGAAAAAGAAGTCGTCCAGCCGGTTGCCCTGAAGGTGGCGCCTGCCCCCAGAGCAAGAGCGTTTCCAGCCAAGCCCGCCATGCCGCAACCCGCCGCCGAATGCGTCGAGGTGGTTCAGAACGGCTCACGCGTACTCAACTGCTTCTAAAACAACAAATGAGGGAGAAAGTTCAAGTGCATCACAATTACAAAACCCTGATGGTGTTGGCCACCCTGGCCTTGACCAACCCATCCTTCGGCCAGATCCAGCCTGGCACGACTGCGGCGCCGCGCTCGGGCATCAAACCCTGTCAGTCCGTGGTGGTGGACCCGCCCACCCACCTGACCCTGGGAAAATCACGTGTCGTCAGGCTGGCGGTTCCAGCCGCCCGGATGCTCGTGGGCGGCCAGCCGTCCAGCCGCACCACCCGGCCGCTGGCCGCGAACGATAAGACACCCGCTGCCGCGCCAGCAGCCGCCTCGGCGCAGGCGACAGAAGACGGCGTGGCAGACCTGGACATCACGCTGCTCAGCCCGACAGAACTCTTCTTTCTGGGAAAGAAAGCGGGCTCGATGAATGTGGTCCTGCAAAGCACGGACGGGCGCTGCGTGGTCAAGGACATCATCGTCACGATGGACCCGGACACCCTGCAGGCCAAGCTCACCGAGTTGATGCCTGAAGAAACCGGCATCAAGGTCAGGGCGGCCGAAAACGCCGTGGTGCTGACCGGCAAGGTCAGCGACGCCATCAAGCTCGACGAGGTCATGAGCCTGGCCAGTGCCTATGGCGACGGCAAGAAGGTCGTCAACATGCTGCGCATCATGACCCCGCAGCAGGTCATGCTGGAAGTGAAAATTGCCGAAGTCAGCAAGACGCTGCTGGACAAGTTCGGCGCCAGCGTCGGCCTGCTGCGCACCGGCAACGGCGGCACCAATGTCTATACCTTGCTGTCGAGCTTTCTGAGCAATGGCGGCGGCCTGCTGGAAGCGCTCAAGATCGGCAGAACCTCCATCACCCTGGATGGACAGAAAGACGACGGTCTGGTGCGCATCCTGGCCGAACCCAACATCATGGCCATCAGCGGCCAGTCGGCCAGCTTTCTGTCGGGGGGAAAGATCTTCATTCCGGTCGCGCAAAGCAAGGAAGGAACCGCAGGCTCGACGATCACGCTGGAGGAAAAGGAGTTCGGCATCGGCGTCAAGTTCACGCCCACCGTGCTCGACGGCACCCGCGTGAATCTGAAGATGATCTCGGAAGTCTCGGACCTGACCCAGACCGGCTCGCCTTTCACGACTGTGGGCGGCGTCACCTCGATTCTTCCTTCGCTCACGGTGCGCCGGGCCGACACCACCGTGCAGCTCAACGACGGGCAAAGCTTTGTCATTGCCGGGCTGATCAAGAACAACTACACCGAAACCATCAAGCGCTTTCCCGGCCTGGGTGAAGTGCCGGTGCTGGGCACCTTGTTCCGCAGCTCGGAATTTCAGAATGACCGGACCGAGCTGCTGTTCGTCATCACACCGCGCCTGGTCAAGCCGCTGCCGGTCATGCCCACATTGCCCACGGACAACCACGTGGTGCCGAGCCGCGCAGAAGTGATTTTCGGCGGCAAGCTCGAAGGTGCGGCGCCAACGCCAACGCCAGCACCAGACGCTGCAATTGCACCTGCACTCGCACCGGAACCTGTGCCGCCCACTACCCCCGCTCCTGACAAACAGTAAGGGAAAAACCATCATGAAACACGCTGCAATTGCCCTGCTTGTCACCCTGCTGGCCGGCTGCTCATCCGTGACGCCGAACTATGACGCCAAGTTTGGCAACGCCGTGCGCGAAGCCAGACTGAACATGACGATCAATCCTGACGCGGCCAACAACCCAGATCAGGTGAGCGGCATGGATGGCAAATCGGCCCGTGAAACGATCCTTCTCTACCAGGAAACCTATAAGGCGCCACCGCCAGCAGTCAATGTCATCAATATCGGAGGAAGCATTGGAGGAAGCCAGTAGCAATGCAATGACGACGCCAGAGCAGTAGCACCGCAGAGTGCAAGCCTGACTGAATACAGCCACTTTCAGCAAAATCAATAGAAGGGAGAAGATTTCTATGAAGTGATAACTACGCAGCACTTATTCAAACAATTTTTTAATCTTAATTTACTTTAACGGGTAGCCAAATGAATAAATTTCTTTCCAATGTCAACACATCCATTCAATCTTTCGCACAGGACGAAGAAGGCGCTCAAGTTGTTGAGTACGCGCTGATCATCGCCGTTGTCTCCATTGCTCTGGTTGCCGCAATCGGGGCGTTGGTAAAAGACGCGAGCTTCACGGGCTTCATCGGCCGGGTCAAGACCTGCCTGACTGCCGGCTCGACCTGCGTCTGAAGCTGAAACCCATTTATTTAGAAATTTTTACCACACTCCAAAGGGTAATGAAATGAATAAATTTTTGACCAACGTCAAAAACTCCATCCAGTCTTTTTCGGAAAACGAAGATGGAGCCCAAGTTGTTGAGTACGCACTGATCATCGCCGTTGTCTCCATTGCTCTGGTTGTTGCCATCGGCGCCCTGGTAACTGACACCAGTTTCACAGGATTTATTGGTCGGGTAAAAACCTGCCTGGGCGGCACTACCTGCGCCTGACATCCTGAAATATTAAATAGCAGTGAATTTACCATTTTTAAAGATTGTAAATTCACTTGTCTGTCTACCTGCAATCAACCGGTAGATCGACAAAACCCTATTTAATGTTCAAGCCGAGGTTCTCGCAGAGATCAAAAACAAGAGGACACATTTGATGCGCAGAGTTATTACCCGTCATCACCAGCATGGAGCAGTTATTGTTACTGTGGCTTTGCTCATGCTGTTTCTTTTGGGGTTCATAGGCATTGCCCTGGATTTTGGCCGCCTGTTCATTGTTAAAACTGAACTCCAGACAGCGTTGGACAGTTGCGCCCTGGCAGCTGCGCAAGAACTGGACGGGGCCATAGATGCCAAGGAGCGAGCCATCAGTGCGGGTATGACAGCCGGCAACCTAAATAATGTTAACTTGCAGTCCAGCACCTGGGACAATCAGAAAAAGATTGTTGATGCAGACATCACTTTCAGAGATGCTGCTTATACAGAAACCAGCGTTTCGGAAAATGCCAGATATGCCCAGTGCCAACATATGCAATCCGGCATCAGAATGTGGCTGATCCAGAGTATTGGTGCCTTTTCAAACAGCCCAGCGACCTACCCGAACACACAAAATGTCGGGGCATTGGCAGTGGCTACCAGGGGCAGTTCCCAGACCAGTTGCTCTATTCCAGTTGCATTAATGAAGAAACCAGGTACTTCAGCGCCAAACTATGGTTATCAAGTGGGCGAGTGGGTCAAGGTCATAGGAGACCGAACTGCAGGCTCAGGTGAAATCGGCTGGTACAACCTCGATGGCTCAACAAATGCGAGATCAGCCAAAGATCAGCTTGAAGGCGGAACCTGTGGCGTAAGAGTTGGCGACCAACTGGGCACTCCGGGTTCTAAAACCGCTTTAGACGTGGTGTGGAACTATCGATTTGGCATCTATAAAAACTCAGATGACCCCAGCATCCACCGTCCAGATTTTTCGGGTTATTCCTATACTACAACCAATTGGAAAAACTCGGTTCCTCAAAATGCCTGGTCAGGAACGCCAGCAGCGGGATCGCACCCGACCGCAGAGAATTTCATTGCCAAACGTGCTGCGTTTTCTTCATTTGACAATACAGGGTCTGATCTGAAAAATGGCAGCCAGGTTGTTTATGGCGATCCAAATAAATTGAACAGTTTTAAAAATCTTGCCACGCCAGGCGCTGGGGGCCAGCATAAGAAGTACGGTTTTAATAGAAGGGTGGCAACGGTTCCGGTTATCGACGATAGCCGAAGGGTTGTCGATTATTTATGCATCTTCATGCTGCATCCGCTGAGCGGCCCCAATGATGATGCCTTCTTGGAATTCAGAGGCAACGCCGGAGCGCTCAACAGCCCGTGTACCAGCAGTGGACTTGCTGGCGGTTCAGCTGGGCCGTTGGTTCCTGTTTTAGTTCGCTAAGGAAAGAATATGAAAAAAAGACATGGTGGTACTGCACTCGTCGAATTTGCATTGATTCTTCCTTTGCTGTTGGTGCTGACCTTCATCACGACCGAATTCGGCCGGGCGATGTACCAATACAACACGCTCACCAAGTCAGTACGCGATGGTGTTCGTTACCTATCGGTACAAACACCGGGCACTCACCTGAGCGAGGCACGCAACCTGATCGTTTACGGCAATGTTGCCGGAACGGGAACACCATTGGCCTTGGGGCTGACCGCAGTGCAAGTACCCGACCCCACCTGGCAGGCCGTCGGAACCAATCCCGTGATCAATACCGTGACAGTGCAGATCAGTGGTTACACCTTCCATTCACTGGTTCCCAGTGTCTTTGGCATTTCACTCGACAACATTCCGTTTCCCTCTATCAGCGCAACCATGAGGAGTCATCTATGAATACAAAACAGTCGGGTGCTACTGCAGTCGAGTTTGCACTGGTACTCATCATTTTTCTGACATTCCTGCTGGGGATCATCGATTTCAGCCGCATGCTGTTTACCTGGAATGCAGCAAACGAAGCCACCAGAGCAGGGGCGCGCTTTGCCGTGGTGTGCGACAACACCAGTAACGAAGCCGAGGTTCTGACAAAAATGCAAGCCCTGTTGCCGCAAATCAGCGCGATCAATATGCAGTGGGTTCCGACAGGCTGCGACCCCACCAGTTGCGAGGGAGTGACCGTCAGCATTTCCAACCTCGACTACCAGTGGATTTCGCCAATCGCAGGGGTTGCGAGGTTGGCGCCCATCCGGATGCCTGCTTTTTCAACATTTTTGCCGAGAGAAGTCATGCGGCAAGACCCTAGAAGCGAAACCATCTGTTCCTAACCTTCAGGCAAGCAAAAAATGAAAATCGCTGTCATCTCGCCCAACAAGAACCACCTCCAGGACATGGGCCGCGTGCTCGAAGCGCAAGCCCACACCGTTACGCTCCTTGAGGGCGGGAAAAGCCGAATGCGTGCCATTGCCGAGCAGGAGCAGCCCGATCTGATGCTGGTCGATGGCATGTGCTGCGATCCCAATGAGCTGATCCAGGTGGAATACGTCACTACGCACCATCCGAAAATTGCGGTCATCTTGCTCTGCTCGACGCAGACACCCGAGTTTTTGATCAACTCGATGCGCCTGGGCGTGCGCGAGGTCCTGCCCTCGCCCGTCACGCCTGACGCGCTCAATGCTGCTGTGAGCCGCATTGCAGCCAAATTTTCGGGTGCGCATATCAAGAGCCCCGGCAAGGTGCTGGCGTTCATGCCGTGCAAAGGCGGCAGCGGGGCGACATTCCTGGCCACCAATCTGGGCTACCAACTGGCAGAGACCAGGTCGGTGCTGCTGATGGACCTCAATCTGCAGTTTGGCGATGCCCTGTCTTTTGTCCATGACGGCAAGCCGGCCTCCTCGCTGGCTGATGTGGCGCATGACATCAGCCGTCTGGATGCGTCCTTCCTGGCCGCCAGCACCGTCAAAATCGCCGCGAATTACAGCATTCTGCCGGCGCCGGAGGATGCCTCCAAAGCCATGGAGATCAAGCCCGAGCATGTCGAGGCCATCCTCAACCTGGCTATCACCCAGTATGACTTTGTGCTGCTCGATCTCAGCCGCACCCTGGACACTCTGACGATCAAGGCACTGGACCGTTCCTATCGGATTTTCCCGGTGCTGCAAGCCGGACTGCCCAGCCTTCGAAATGCCAGCAAGCTCCTGGCCATTTTCAAATCCCTCGGCTACCCCCCGGACAAAACCGAATGGATTGTCAACCGCTTTGAAAAGACCGGGGACATCAGCCTGGACAGCATCCAGCGCGCGCTGGACACGGTCAATCTGCGCACCGTCCCCAACTCCTACAAAGAGGTCAACACGTCCATCAACCAGGGCCATGCGCTGGCCGCTCGGAATCGGGCCAATGCCGTCAGCAAAAGCCTGGCTGAGTTTGCGTTCTCGTTCAGCCCCAGGCCCGACGAGAGCCGCAGTTTCATAGACCGCCTGCTTCGCCGGGCATGAGTGGCACAGGCTGTTATTTTTGTCATCTGAGGGAGATTAAAAATGTCATTTCGGGAAAAACTTCAAGCCGCTGCCATCGAGCCCATGGCACAGCGGCCACTCCAAGCTGTCAATGATCCGAACCAAGGTCATGTCGCCAGTGAGGCCTACAAGGTATTGAAGGGTCGAATGCACCTCAAGCTGCTCGACAAGTTCGACCTGGGCGTGCTCGAATCCATGCCGCCGGCCGGGCTGCGCCAGGAAATCGCCACCATGGTCGAGCGCCTGCTGCAGGAAGAGCAGGCGCCCGTCAATGACATCGAGCGGCGCACGCTGATCCGCGACATCCAGCACGAGATGCTGGGCTTCGGGCCGCTGGAGCTCCTCATGGCCGACCCCACGGTCTCGGACATCCTGGTCAACTCCTACCAGCAGATCTATGTCGAGCGCAAGGGCAAGCTCGAACTCACCAGCGTGACCTTCACCGATGAAAAGCACCTGCTGCGCATCATCGACAAGATCGTCTCGCTGGTCGGGCGGCGCATTGACGAGTCCAGCCCGATGGTGGACGCCCGGCTGCCTGACGGCTCGCGCGTCAATGCGGTGATTCCGCCGGTCGCGCTCGACGGCCCCATGATGTCCATCCGGCGCTTTGCGCATATACCGCTGCAGATGACCAACCTGGTGAACGATCTGAAAAGCCTGACACCGGAGATGGCGTTCATGCTTGAAGGCCTGTGCAAATCCAAGGTCAACATGATCATCTCCGGCGGCACCGGCGCGGGCAAGACGACGCTGCTCAACATCCTGTCGGGCTACATACCCGAGTCCGAGCGCATCGTCACGATTGAAGACGCGGCCGAGTTGCAGATGCAGCAGCCCCACGTCGTGCGCCTGGAAACGCGCCCCGTCAACATCGAGGGCAAGGGCGAAATCACCCAGCGCGCCCTGGTGCGCAACGCGCTGCGCATGCGTCCAGACCGCATCGTCATCGGCGAGGTGCGCGGCGCCGAAGCGGTGGACATGCTGCAGGCGATGAACACCGGCCATGAAGGCTCGCTCACCACCATCCACGCCAACACGCCACGCGACGCCCTCTCGCGCCTGGAGAACATGATCGGCATGGCCAACCTGAACCTGCCGCACAAGGCCGCCCGGCAGCAGATCGCCTCGGCCATCACAGTGGTGATCCAGGGCCTGCGGCTGATCGACGGCAAACGCAAGATCACCAGCATCCAGGAGATCACCGGCATGGAGGGCGACGTGATCACGATGCAGGAAATCTTCGCTTTCCGCCAGACCGGCATCAACGCCCAGGGCGAGGTGCAGGGCCACTTCCAGGCCACCGGCGTGCGCCCCAAGTTTGCCGATCGTTTGCGCTCCTTCGGCGTGGTGCTGCCCGACGCCATGTTCGACCCTGCCAAACAGTACCAGTAAAAAGGAAGCGCCATGCTGGAGAACATTGAAAGCGACTCCTTTCTGATCCTGTCGGTGCTGGTTTTCACCACGGTGCTGCTGCTTCTAGAGGGCGCCTATCTGCTGTGGAAGTCGTACAAGGGGCCAGAAGCGAAAAAAATTCAGACCCGGCTGCGCGCACTCTCGGCATCCCGGGATAACAGCCAGCAGACCCAACTGCTCAAGCAGCGCATGCTGAGCGAGGTTCCGGCCATCGAGCGTTTCCTGCTCAGCATTTCCAGGGCGCAAAGGCTGGACAGATTCATTTTGCAGGCTGGACTGGACTGGACGGTGTCCAGCCTGATGCTCTCATGCGTCGCCTTGGGAGTCACCGGGGGCATGCTGATGATGTATGGCGCCCACCAGCCATTTTTGATAATTATTCTGGCAGGGGCCTTGTTCGCCTCTCTTCCCTTGCTGTATGTGAGCCGCCAGCGAAGCGGGCGTCTCAAAAAATTTGAACATCAGTTACCCGAAGCGCTTGACCTGATCACCCGGGCTCTGCGCTCCGGCCATGCATTTGCATCTGCCTTGCAAATGGTGGGAGAAGAAATGGCCGAACCCATCGCGGCAGAATTCGGCATCGTGCATGACGAAGTCAATTTCGGCGTCTCGCTCCAGCAGGCGATGACGAACCTGAGTGAACGCATTCCTTTGACGGATCTGCGCTACTTCATCGTCTCAGTCCTGATTCAACGCGACTCTGGCGGAAACCTGACCGAAGTACTGAGCAATCTGAGCCGACTTATTCGCGAACGCCTGAAATTAATGGCAAAAGTAAAGGTTCTGTCCTCAGAAGGGCGCCTGTCGGCCTGGGTTTTAGGAGTCATGCCCTTTGCTTTGGCAGGGTTCATGTACCTGATGAACCCTGCTTTCATGGCTCCCTTGTGGAAAGATCCCATCGGTATAACAATTATCCAGTGGATGCTGATCCTGATGGTATCTGGTGCTTTCATTTTAATGAGAATTATCAAAATCCGTGTCTAAAAGGAAATCAACATGCTATTGCTTCCCGGCCTTATTTTCCTCACTGTCACATTGACCCTGATCGGTTTTTTCTTCTGGCTGCTTCCGACCAAAATAGAGCAGCGCTTGAAAAGCATGACCGCCCCAGGCGAAAAATCACAATGGACGGAAAATATCATCAAGATATCAGGCCCCTTTGCCAAGCTGTCAACGCCTGCTGGCGACTGGGAAAAGTCCAGTTTGAGAATCAGGTTTTTCAATGCAGGGATACGGGGCGAC
The DNA here is from genome assembly GCA_030855235.1 of Pseudomonadota bacterium. Lineage (GTDB taxonomy): Bacteria > Pseudomonadota > Gammaproteobacteria > Burkholderiales > Burkholderiaceae_C > Polaromonas. Next base: position 21,588 of record JALYRU010000018.1, on the reverse strand, counting down.
AAGGCAAAAGTTATTTATTTCGGCGCCAAAACCTTGCTGCCACTTATTTTTTCAATGCTGGCCTTTTTTAGCCTCAGAACTTTAAACCAGTCACCCCTGACCCTCATGTCTTACATTTTGTTGTCAGCCATGCTGGGATACTACCTGCCCAACATTTTTTTGTATTTTCAAATAAGGGGACGGCAACGCGAAATTTTTGAAAATTTTCCTGATGCGGCTGATTTGATGCTGGTATGCATAGAGGCCGGTCTCGGACTGGATGCGGGACTGACCAAGGTAGCCGAAGAAATTCAAATCAAAAGTGTTGCACTGGCCGAAGAACTGCACCTGACCAATCTGGAAATGAGGGCGGGGGGAACACGTGAAAAATCCCTGAAGAATCTTGCCCTGCGCACCGGCATTGAAGAAATAGGCACTTTTGCCGTCATGCTGACGCAGGCCGATAAATTCGGCACCAGCATTGGCGAATCGCTGCGGGTTTTCTCCGATGACCTGCGTCACAAACGCCAGGTGCGCGCCGAAGAACTGGCAGCCAAGGTTCCCACCAAGATGCTCTTTCCCTTGGTTGTGTGCATCTTTCCGTCCATCATCATGGTCATCATGGGACCGGCAGTGATTCAGATTATTAGAACCATCCTTCCAATGCTGGGCGGTGGAAGCTGAACAAAGAAAAACAGGGGCTTATTCCCCTGAAACATCAGCACCTGAAAAACCGTTCAACTGGTGCTTGATGGCATAGACATACAGCTCCAGGCGATTATTAACACCCAGTTTCTGGTAGATGGAAGTCAGGTGGTTGCGCAGGGTATGGTCAGAAATGAACAGCTTCTGCGCCAGCGTTTTATTCAACGCACCATTGCCCTGCACAATGACGTGAATAATTTTCCGCTCCCTGGCCGTCAGACTGGCCTTCCTTTGCGCTTCCGGATCGGTTTTCTGGAGAGGCTTGGGGCTCATGAATTCACTGAACACCCGGCCCAGGGTTCCACGGTCGAGCCATATTTCACCCTCGGCTGTTTTTTCGATGGCTTTGAGCACATGCTCGGCGCAAGCATCCTTGCGCAAGATACCCCGTGCTCCCTGAAATACAGCCATATCGAGCTTTTCCTGGTGTCGCTCTCCGGTAAAGATCAGGACGCGCGACTGGGGGTGTGACTGCAAGGCGGGAAGCAGGTCGAGCGCGCTGACTCCGGCCAGGTCCAGGTCCAGCAAGACCACGTCGGGGCGAAGCTGAGCAATTTTCTCCAGCGCTTCAGGGCCGGTTTGCGCCGTACCCACCACCTCCATCCTTGGCTTCTCGCTCTCAATCAACTTGACCAGCCCCCACAGCATCGTCTGGTGATCATCCACCAGCATGACCCGAATCGTTTTTTGCTGAAATTTCATGGACCGCCCTTTAAACCGGAATTTCGACATGCACAACCGTATTGCCTTGGGGAATTTGCATGACATGCACATTCCCTCCCAGTCCCGCAGCCCGCTCACTGAGCGAGCGTGGCACAAAATCAGCGACTTCAATGCAAGAACCCAGGCTTTCGTTTTCAATCTGAATACTGAGCCAGCCGTTGATGCAGTCGATTTTGATGGAACCGCGCTGCGCCAGGGTGTGCTTGCAGATGTTGGCCAACCCTTCGCGCACCATTTGCAATACCTCTGCGCTTAAGCGGTCACTGACGACAATTTCATGGGACATTGAAATATCCACATCAACTCCATAGAATTCCCTGAATTGGTCGGCTTGCTGGCGCAATACCATTAAGAAAATTGGCTCAAGCGAACGGGAGACCGTTTTAAAATTCATGGCGTAATGGCGCAAGTCACTGATGACTTTTTCAGCCATCGACATCAGCTTGTCGATCTCCGGCAGCAGGGGGTTGTCAGTCGATGCTTTATTGCGCAGCGCACCCAATCCGAGTTTCAGGCCGATATACGGCTGAATCGCCGTGTCATGAAGATCGAGGGACATCTTTTTACGCTCCTGCAATGCCGCCTCAGACGCCATTTTATCCAGTAACTCTATGCTCTCTAGCACGGGAAATGCCTGCGCAGCCATATGGCTTATAAACAAAGCATCGGCTTTGTCAAAGGTCATTTTTTTGGACACCGCATAAATACGCCCCTGCTGCTTTCTAAGGAGCACAGGCGCGCTAATAAAGGAACACGCATCCATCATTTCAGCCAAGCGTTTTGCAGGCTCCACGCCCTGCCTGCGCCAGTGCTGCCCCTCAGTGTCGCAGGCCAGGGACTCTTCCAACACAAACGCCATGGCAGACCACTGAGGATGGTTGTAGACAATCACCTGGTGTTCTGAAAAATCCATGAAAGGAGAAGCGACGGTGGCGTCAATCTTTTCGGCATGCAGACAAGGGGAAGCGTCATCATCCCTGACAGTGCGCAAGAAATACACGCCAGACTCCTTGTCCTGCATGACCAGAATACAACTGCTGGCATTAAAAAAAACACAGCTTTTTTTCAAAATGCTGGTAATAGTGTGATCCACTCCAAAACGTGGATTGGACAAACGGCTCACATCCCTAAGCAGTGCCAACTGGCGCATCAGCCTGACTTTGGATTCACCCCAGCGAACGCACATATAACCGAGGGCAAGAAGAAAAGTAGTCCGCAGCAGCAGGCGGGGCAACTCATTGCCTGTCTCCAGCAAGAGACCCGACAGGGCAAATAACACAGCCGAGGCCATCGTCATGCGAGCCCCCTCCTCCAGCCCCCAGCGAAAAGAAGAAACCAAAATGGCAAAGAAAAATAAAAGAAAAAAGAGACTATTCACCCCGCCCGTGAAACCGACGATGGCAGCAAACCACAAAACATCCAGGCGGTGAACCAGCCTGCTTTGCAACAGCAAGTTGTCCAGTTGGGAATAGACATACACCACACTGCTGTGAGCCAGATAACCGAAGAGCACCAGCCAGGTCAGGCGATTCACGCTGCTCAAGCCGGCAGGATCGATAAACACGGCCAGCAACACGGCGATAGCCAGCACCAGCCGCATCCGGCTGACCATTTTTGCATCAGCGGTGTTGGCGGCCAGGCTCAGGTCGAACTGCTTTTCGCTCTCAAGGCTACAAGCCCGCATAGATACACCCTCTCCAGATTGAACCAAATTCGGCTGAACCGATACTCAATGGCACACTCTGATGCAAAAAAGCCGCACCGGGTTGTTGCAGGTCAGTTCGCCGCAAAGTTTCCTGTGTCCCCGCAGGGTTCGTGGTTGTCTTGCGGTGCTTTCTGTCTTGACAGCGGACAATACCCACTACGTTGAAATCTCCGTCCCTTCAAGACCCATGACATCCACCACAGCCCCATCCTTTCAGCCCCTTCAAGGCCTGCGCGTGCTGAGCCTGGCGCTCAACCTGCCCGGCCCCGCCGCGCTGATGCGCCTGCGCCAGATGGGCGCTGTCTGCCTCAAGCTGGAGCCGCCGCAGGGCGACCCGATGCGCCAGTACAGCGCCCCGGCCTATGACCGGATGCACGAGGGCATTGAGCGGCTCACGGCAGACCTCAAAACCGAAGCAGGCCAACAACTGCTGCACGACACACTGGCCCAGACGGATGTGCTGCTCACCTCGTTTCGGCCCTCCGCACTGATCAAGCTGGGTTTGACCTGGCCAGCGCTGCAAGAAAAGTACCCGCAGCTCAGCCAGATCGCCATCTTCGGCGCTCCCGGCGAACGCGCCGAAGAGCCCGGCCACGACCTGACCTACCAGGCCGATAACGACCTCATCACCGGCCTGGAGTTACCTGCCACGCTCTACGCCGACATGGGCGGCGCCTTGATGACCAGCGAGGCGGTGCTGCAAGCCGTTGTGCACCAGCGCAGCCAGGGCCGGGGCGTTTGCCTGGAAGTCGCACTGTCCGACGCAGCGAGCTTTCTTGCCCTGCCCCGCGCCTGGGGCGTGATGCAAGCCGGCACCGCCATCGGTGGCGGCCATGCCGGCTACCGCGTCTATCCCTGCCGGGATGGCCGGGTGGCGATGGCTGCGCTGGAGCCGCATTTTGCCCTCAGGCTGTGCGCGGCGGTGGGCATTGAAATGCCAGGCATCCAGACGATGTTTGAACCGGCCACGCATGAGGCGGTGGCAGCGTTTTTGCTGACGCAGACACGCCAGCAGCTAGAAGCGCTGGCGGTGGAGAAGGATGTTCCGCTGCACACGCTGGGGACTTGAGGGCAGGTGGCATTTTTTGACTTTCTAACTGACCTTACGCAGCCGCGCGCCATTGCTGGAGTTCAGCATAGGCGCTGCGCGAGGCGTTGAGCAGATCGGATTGAGTTGCAACGCTCGGGCGTCAACTCACGTCGAGCCGCCACCGGTTCAGTGAGGCGCATTGATCGGCGTCTCGGTGTGCATGGCACAGCGCCAGCCGGCGTTGGTCTTGACCCAGGTCGAGGTGTCGTTCATCTCTTGTTCAGTGGTGGAGCCCTGGCCGCGCGGCGCAACCTCCTGCCTGACGCGGTAGGAAAGAATCGCCGTCGAATCGTTCGGAAACACGACCTCCATGTCGCTGAGTTCGAACGAGTTGACCACCATGGCGCCGTGTTCGGCCATCTGGCGGTAGCCTGCATGGTCGAATTTCATTGCGCCGTGCGAACTGACCATGAGCGCCGGTTCGCAGAGCAGGTTCAGCGCCACATCGGTTTCATGGTCCACCATCGACTGCCAAAACTTCGTCTCAAGGTCAACCAGGGTCGAACTTGGGTTTTGCATTTCAGTCTCCTTGCAATGAGAGGGCTCCCCTCGTTCTAGTGGCGGGAACTTCTGGCTATCGGACTGCGCTGATGCGGGTGTACGAATCCGCCGATGCCTGCGCACCTGCGGACGTGGCAGGCCGCCTGGAAGGTAATCGCGACCTTCAGCACATCAATTGCGCGAGATCACGTTAGGTATCAGTGCCGCTTGCCCGAAGGCTTTCCCCCTGGCGGCGGCTTGCCAGCCCCAGTCACCCGTGGCGGCAGGCCGGTATGCTGCGTCAGCATCCGCCCTTTCACCGGTGCGGCCGGGGCCGCCGTCACCGTCGAATTCTTGCGCCGCGCACTGGTGTACGTGCCGTCCGTCATCGGCTGGAAGGTCGGAATCAGGTGGTGCTTGCCGTTGCCGATCAGGTCGGCGCGGCCCATGGCTTTGAGCGCCTCGCGCAGCAGCGGCCAGTTGTTGGCGTCGTGGTAGCGCAGGAAAGCCTTGTGCAGGCGGCGGCGCTTTTCGCCGCGCACGATGTCCACCGTCTCGCTGTCACGGGTGATCTTGCGCAGCGGGTTCTTGTTGCTGTGGTACATGGCGGTTGCCGTGGCCATGGGGCTGGGGTAGAAGGTCTGCACCTGGTCGGCACGGAAACCGTTCTTCTTCAGCCAGATCGCCAGGTTCATCATGTCCTCGTCGCTGGTGCCGGGGTGGGCGGCGATGAAGTAGGGAATCAGGAACTGCTTCTTGCCCGCTTCCAGGCTGAATTTCTCGAACAGCGTCTTGAACTTGTCGTAATTGCCGATGCCCGGCTTCATCATCTTGGTCAGCGGTCCCTGCTCGGTGTGCTCGGGGGCGATTTTCAGGTAGCCGCCAACGTGGTGCTGCACGAGTTCCTTGACGTATTCGGGGCTTTGCACGGCCAAGTCGTAGCGCAGGCCCGAGCCGATCAGGATTTTCTTGATGCCCTTGAGGGCGCGGCCACGGCGGTAAATCTTGATGAGCGGGCCGTGGTCGGTGGTCAGGTTCTGGCAGATGCCGGGATAGACGCAGCTGGGCTTGCGGCAGGCCGCTTCAATCTCGGGGCTGCGGCAGCCCAGGCGGTACATATTGGCCGTCGGGCCGCCCAGGTCGGAAATCGTGCCGGTGAAACCCTCCACCTTGTCGCGGATTTCCTCGATCTCGTGAATGATGGATTCTTCCGAACGGCTCTGGATGATGCGGCCTTCGTGTTCGGTGATCGAACAAAAGGTGCAGCCGCCAAAGCAGCCGCGCATGATGTTGATCGAAAAGCGGATCATCTCCCAGGCCGGGATCTTGGTCGTGCCGTCGTGGCGGCCGTTCTCGTCGGCGTAACTCGGGTGCGGGCCGCGTGCGTAGGGCAGATCGAACACGTAGTCCATCTCGGCCGTGGTCAGCGGAATCGGCGGCGGGTTCAGCCACACGTCGCGGGCGGTCACGCCTTCGCCGTGGGCCTGGACCAGGGCTCTAGCGTTGCCGGGGTTGGTTTCCAGGTGCAGCACGCGGTTGGCGTGGGCGTACAAGACCGGGTCGGCTTTGACCTGCTCGTAGCTGGGCAGGCGGATCACGGTGCGCTCGCGCGGCGGCACTTTCAGGCTGCCTTTGCCGTACAGCGCAGGGTTCGGGAAGAAGGTCAACGGCTGGATCGCCGGGTTAGCCTGACTGGCTGGCTTTTTGACGGCGGGCTGGGTTGCAGTGCCCGTCACGCCCGTTGCATTAATGGCGTCAGTCCCGCCAGCCGTGTCAGTGGCGCCAATGGCGCCACTGGCGGCGCCGTCAGCGGCCAGCGGATTCGCCGCCTCTTTTTCAGCGTCTTCCTTGGCGCAGGTGCTGCCCTGCCCCGCTGCCTGCTCGCTGGTGGTCATGTAGGGGTTGATGTGCGACTCGACGCGGCCCGGCTCATCGACTTGCGTGGAGTCGATCTCAAACCAGCCTTTGCCCGATTCATCGTCCGGGCGGCGCACGAAAGCGGTACCGCGCACGTCGGTGATTTCCCGCACCGGCTCTTTCGCGGCCAGACGGTGGGCGATTTCGACTAAAGCGCGCTCGGCATTGCCGTAGAGCAATAAATCGCTTTTGGCATCGACCACGATGGAGCGGCGCACCTTGTCGCTCCAGTAGTCGTAGTGCGCGATGCGGCGCAGGCTGCCCTCGATGCCACCCAGGATGATGGGGACGTCTTTATAGGCTTCGCGGCAGCGCTGGCTGTACACGACGGCGGCGCGGTCCGGGCGCTTGCCGCCGATGTCGCCGGGCGTGTAGGCGTCGTCGCTGCGGATTTTGCGATCAGCGGTGTAGCGGTTGATCATCGAGTCCATGTTTCCGGCGGTCACGCCCCAGAACAGGTTCGGTTTGCCCAGCGCCTTGAAGGGCTCGGCGCTCGTCCAGTCGGGCTGGGCGATGATGCCGACGCGAAAGCCTTGCGCCTCTAACATGCGGCCGATCACCGCCATGCCGAAGCTCGGGTGATCGACATAGGCGTCGCCCGTGACCAGCACCACGTCGCAGCTGTCCCAACCCAATTTATCCATTTCGGCGCGGCTGGTGGGCAGGAATTTGGCAGTGCCAAAGCGCGCCGCCCAGTATTTGCGGTAACTGGTCAGCGGCTTGGCGGCGCGGGCGAAAAAGGAGACGTCAACGGGGGCGTTCATGGCGGGCAATCGGTGAAAACCGTCAGGCCGTGCCTTGCGGCATGGCCTGTGGTTGAGAAGGACAACCCGCGATTTTAAGGTTTCAACGCCATCTGCGCGCCCTTAATGGGTACTTCGATGCAAGCGGGACGTCTGACAACAGGCTACGCGGCAACCCTGTCATGGCTGTCGTGGCAACAAAGGCGCTGGCTTTTGTCCTCTTGGGCAGCGGCAGGGCCTTAATTGCGCACCGTCATCTGCCCGCGCACCTCGCCCCCCGGATGCGTGGCGGTGTGAATGTTGGCATACCAGCGCCCGGCCAGCAGATCGGCCGCCTGCGCCGCAGTGAGCGTGGCGCGGCCTTCCATCGGGCTGCTCACCGGGCCGGGCCACGGCAAGGCCACGCCGGCATTGGCGCCGATGGGCGCCGGTCCGTGGAAATGGGCGGCGGTGGCCGGGCCGCTCAGGCCGGTGTAGCTCACCCGCCAGCGCAGCAGGTTGTTGTCCTTGTTGAACAGGGCATCGACCGAACCGCTGCCCTGGCTCACGACGGGCGGCACTTCGTTGCTGGCGCGCAGCTGAGTGGTCAAGGTCACCAGATTGGCATCCGGCGCTGGTGCAGGCGGTGCCTGACGCTGCATCATGCCGCAACCGGTGATGGCAACGGCGGCCATGGTGGTGAAGGCGGCAAGCGAAAACCGGGTGACCTGGCGGCGTGTGGGCATGTTCATCTCCTGAAGGGTTTGCCAGGGATTTTCCTCGCCCCTCTCGCTCGGCCTTGATAGGACAAACCCGCTACAGACGGTCAGCCGCTTATCCAAACTTGCCCAGGGCTGTTCAAAGGCAGCGTTGGCGCTGGATGTCATGCCTTGGGGCAAGCCTGTTCACCCAGGACCCTCTGGTGCACGCCTGCGCGCAGTGGTGCTTTTTTCCTACGCCGTCCATCCTGCAATGCTGACAGACTCGGTCCATGGGTTGAGGCAAATTAGGAAATCACTCATCACGAAGGAAAGCCATGGCCACCCCACCGCAACACCAACTGGGCGGCTTGAATGTCGCCATCCTGGTCACCGATGGCTTTGAGCAGGAAGAGATGACCGCTCCCCGCGCTGCGCTGGAAGAATCTGGCGTCATCATCCGCATGCTGTCGGACAAAACCGGCCAGGTGCAGGGCTACCACCATGACCAGCGCGGCGATCTGTTCGATGTGGACATGACGTTTGACAAGGCCACCGCCGATGAATTCGACGCGATTTTGCTGCCGGGCGGCGCGGTCAACTCCATCCGCATCCGCAGCCATCCCGACGCCCAGCGACTGGTTCAGGAAATTGACGAGCAGGCCAAGCCCATCGGGGTGATCTGCCATGCGCCCTGGCTGCTGGTTTCGGCGGGCCTCGTCAAGGGCCACAAGATGACGAGCTGGCCCACCCTGCAGAGCGATATTGAAAAGGCCGGCGGGCTCTGGGTCGATGCCGAGGTGGTGGTGGACCGCAACTGGGTCAGCAGCCGCAAGCCCGACGACATTCCCGCCTTCAACGAAGCCTTCAAGCGCGTTCTGGCCCAGCGCACCCGCCGGAACATCCAGGGCACGCCAGACGACATCTCGTCGGCTGTCGGCGAAGACGGCTGAACACCATCATGGCCACGCGCGCTTTATGGAAAGGAGCCATCAGCTTCGGTCTGCTGCACATCCCGGTGGCCCTGCATTCAGCCACGACGGGCAGTGGCCTCGATTTTGACTGGCTCGACAAGCGCACCATGGACCCGGTGGGCTACAAGCGCATCAACAAAGCCACCGGCGAGGAAATCGCCCCGGAAGACATCATCAAGGGCATCGAGTACGAGCACGGCCAGTACGTCGTGCTGACCGATGACGAAATCCGGGCGGCCTATCCCAAGGCCACCCAGACCATCGTGATTGAACACTTTGCCTCCAACACCGAGATTCCCTTCATCTACCTCGACCGCCCCTACTACATCGAGCCGGTCAACAAGGAAGAAAAAGGCTATGCCCTGCTGCGCGACGCCCTGCTGCAGACGCAGCGCGTCGGCGTGGCGCGGGTGGTGATCCAGAACAAGCAGCATCTGGCCGCGCTCGTGCCGTCCGGGCCGGGACTGATCCTCAATCTGCTGCGCTGGGGCGAGGACATCCGCTCCTGGGAAGAGCTGGAGTTGCCGCCCGAAGGCCCCAAGGCCGCCGGGCTCTCGGACAAGGAGCTGTCCATGGCCAAGCAACTGGTCCAGGACATGAGCGGCCCGTGGAACCCGCACCAGTACAGCGACTCGTTCAAGGATGAAATCCTCGCGCTGGTGGCGCGCAAGGTCGAGGCCGGCCAGCTCCACACCGTGGTGCAGCCCGAAGAAGCCACCAAAATCGCCCCGGCCGCCCCGGTTCCTTTTGGCGCGCAGATCCTGGACCTGACTGATTTGCTCGAACGCAGCCTGCGCCGCGAAGGCTCCGCGCCCGCGCAGCCGCCCCAGGACGAGCGCCCTCACGGCAAAGCCAAAACCCCGCCCTGCCCCCCAACGACAGAGGCCGGCCCCAGCGGCAAGCCCCCGCCCCGCACGCCCGGCAAGCACCGGGCCGCCTGAGGCACCCCGCCATGAAAGCTGTTCACCTTCTGATCGTGGCCGCCTTGCTGCTGGGTGGTTGTCCAGATGCGAAGGTGCCCAAAACACCGCCCCGCGTCCCGGAACCCAAGGCCCAGACGCTGCATGCCGACGTCACGGTCAACAGCCGTCAGGCAGACCGCGCGCTCACCCCTGGGCTGATCGCCGCAGCGCTCTGAACCAAGACTGCGCCGCAAGCCTGCGTGCGCTGGGGCTCGCCCCAGCGGGGCAGCGCGCCGTGATGACAAGACTTTCACACCGAAGCGCGCAAGTCTGAGACACTTGCTCCAAGCCACCCAGCTCATCATTAATTTGGTGCAGAAAGTGGCCCAGGTATTGCTCACCCTGAAATTGACCCAGCCGTCAGTTTCTGGCAGAAATCACCCTTTACAGGAGTCGCCAGCGTGTCATCCACTTCTCACTCCGACCTGCGCGCCGGCCGCCTCGGCGCCGACGACTACGCCCTGAACTTTGCCGATGCCAGCCCGTGCCTGACGCCCGCCCAGGCGGCGCTCGAAGCCGAGCGCTGTCTCTACTGCTATGACGCGCCCTGCACCAATGCCTGCCCGACCGGGATCGACGTGCCCTCCTTCATCCGCCGCATCGCCGACGGCAACCTGCGCGGCGCGGCGCGCACCATCCTGACCTCCAATCCGCTGGGCGGGATGTGCGCGCGGGTCTGCCCGACCGAAACCCTGTGCGAGCAGGTCTGCGTGCGCACCACACAGGAAGGCAAGCCCGTCGCCATCGGCCGGCTGCAGCGCCATGCGGTGGATGCGCTGATGCAAAGCGCCAGGCCCCAGCTGTTCAGCCGCGGCCGGCCGACGGGCTTGAAAGTGGCGATTGTCGGCGCCGGGCCGGCCGGGCTGGCCTGCGCGCACACGCTGGCGCGCCATGGCCATGACGTCGTGGTGTTCGACGCCCGGCCCAAAGCCGGCGGACTGAACGAGTACGGCCTGGCCGCCTACAAAACCCCGCACAACTTTGCCCAGAAGGAACTGCAGTGGCTGCTGGCCATCGGCGGCATCGAGATCCGCACCGGCTGGAAGCTGGAAACCGTTGCCCAGCTGGACGAATTGCGCCGGGACTACAGCGCCGTGTTTCTGGGCATGGGCCTGGCCACGACGCAGCAACTCGGCGTGCCGGGTGAAACCCTGGCCGGCGTGGAAGACGCGGTGGATTTCATTGCCCGGCTGCGCCAGTGCGAGGACAAATCGCTTGTGCCCATCGGCCGGCGCGTGGTGGTGATCGGCGGCGGCATGACGGCCATCGATGCGGCCGTGCAAAGCCGGCTGCTGGGGGCTCAAGACGTGCATCTGGTCTACCGGCGCGGTCCCCAAGCGATGTCGGCCTCCACCGAAGAGCAGCACTGGGCGCAGACCCACGGCGTGACGATTCACCACTGGCTGGCGCCGGTTGAAATCACCGGCCAGGACGGCCAGGCCAGCGGCGTGGCGTTTGCGCGCCAGACGCTTGTCAACGGCACCGTGCAGCCCACCGAAGAGCGCAAATTTTTCGCCGCCGACATGGTGTTCAAGGCCATCGGCCAGAAGCTGGGCAATCCGGTTCTGGCCGAGGCCGGCTTGGCGCTGGAGGGCGGACGCATCGCCACGGCGGAAAACGGCGCCACCAATCTTCCCGGCGTCTGGGCCGGCGGCGACTGCCGCGCCGGCGGGCTGGACCTGACGGTGCAGGCCGTGGCCCACGGCCAATGCGCCGCCGAGGCCATCCACGCCCACCTCAGCCGTTAAAGATAGCGGCTAAAAATGGCTCAACCGCGTCATTTTTCGCTTGTGCGGGGATGACGAACACCCGTGATAACTGCCACTGCCGCCCCGCAATCCGTCCTGAACCGATCCGCAACCGGAGTTCCTCATGGCCAACCTGAACACCAGCTTCATCGGCATCCACAGCCCCAACCCGTTCTGGCTCGCCTCCGCGCCGCCCACCGACAAGGCCTACAACGTCAACCGCGCCTTTGAAGCGGGCTGGGGCGGCGTAGTCTGGAAGACGCTGGCCGAGGCCGGCCCGCCGCTGGTCAACGTCAGCGGCCCGCGCTACGGCGCCCTGCTCTCGCCCGACCGGCGGCTGCTGGGTTTCAACAACATCGAACTCATCACCGACCGCGACCTGGACATCAACCTGAAGGAAATCATCCAGGTCAAGCGCGACTGGCCCGACCGGGCGCTGGTGGTTTCACTCATGGTGCCGTGCAATGAAGCCTCATGGAAAGCCATCCTCGCCCGCGTCGAGGACACCGGCGCCGACGGCGTCGAGCTGAACTTCGGCTGCCCGCACGGCATGAGCGAGCGCGGCATGGGCTCGGCCGTCGGCCAGGTGCCCGAATACATCCAGATGGTGACCCAATGGTGCAAGCACTACAGCCGCCTGCCGGTCATCGTCAAGCTCACGCCCAACATCACCGATGTGCGCCTGCCCGCCCGAGCCGCCAGGCGCGGCGGCGCGGATGCGGTCTCGCTCATCAACACCATCAACTCCATCATGGGCGTGGACCCATATTCGCTGACCATGACGCCCTCGACCGGCGGCAAGGGCTCGCATGGCGGCTACTGCGGCCCGGCGGTCAAGCCGATTGCGCTGAACATGGTGGCCGAGATTGCCCGCGACCCGCAGACCGCCGGCCTGCCGATTTCCGGCATCGGCGGCGTGGGCAGCTGGCGCGATGCTTTTGAATTCATCGCGTTGGGCGCGGGCACGGTACAGGTCTGCACCGCCGCCATGGTCCATGGCTTCAAGATTGTGCAGGAAATGACCAGCGGCCTGTCCGACTACATGGACGAGATGGGTTTTCAATCGATTGACGATTTCCGTGGCAAGGCCATTCCGACTGTGACCGACTGGAGCCACCTCAATCTGAATCACGTCTCCAAGGCCGTCATCGACCAGAGCAGTTGCATCCAGTGCGGGCACTGCCACATCGCCTGCGAAGACACCTCGCACCAGGCCATCACCGCGCTGAAAGACGGCCAGCGGCACTTCGAGGTGAAGGAAGACGAGTGCGTGGGCTGCAACCTGTGCGTGGCGGTCTGCCCGGTGCCCGGGTGCATCACGCTGCGCGATCTGGCGCCCGGCGAGGTGGACCTGCGCACTGGCCGCACAGTGACGGCCACCCACGCCGACTGGACCAGCCACCCGAACAACCCCATGCGCACCCAGGCGACGGAGACGGCGGCCTGAACCGGGCCACATCCACCTGATGCAGCACCCAGCATTCACACTGCAGGCGTCAGCAGCGAGCGGCTGGCATGGACAGCGCGAGGCGCACTTGCTATTTGTTCAATGAATTGAATTGACCTCAATTGAAGGAGCAACCCATGACCACCTTGTTGATTCGCGGCGGCACCGTCGTCAATGCCGACCGCGCCTTTCGCGCCGATGTGCTGACGCAGGACGGGCGTATCACGGCTGTTGGCGACAACCTGGACGCGCCGCCAGGCGCCAGCGTGGTGGATGCCGGCGGCCAGTACGTCATGCCCGGCGGCATCGACCCGCATACTCACATGCAGCTGCCCTTCATGGGCACGGTGACGATGGACGACTTTTTCAGCGGCACGGCGGCGGGCCTGGCGGGCGGCACCACCAGCATCATCGATTTCGTGATTCCCAGCCCCCAGCAGCCGCTGATGGACGCCTACCAGACCTGGCGCGGCTGGGCCGAGAAAGCCGCCAGCGACTACAGCTTTCACGTCGCCGTCACCTGGTGGGACGAGTCGGTGCGGCGCGACATGGGCACGCTGGTGGCGCAGGAAGGCGTCAACAGCTTCAAGCACTTCATGGCCTACAAGAACGCCATCATGTGCGACGACGAAACCTTGATTAACAGTTTCAGGCGCTGCCTGGAGCTGGGCGCCATGCCCACGGTGCATGCGGAAAACGGCGAGCTGGTGTTCATGCTGCAAAAGGAAATTGCCGCCAGGGGTATCACCGGGCCGGAAGGCCACCCGCTCTCGCGCCCACCGGCGGTGGAAGCCGAAGCGGCGAACCGGGCGATTGCCATTGCCGATGTGCTCAATGTGCCGATCTACGTCGTGCATGTGTCCTGCGCCGAGGCGCTGGAAGCGATTGCCCGCGCCCGCCTGCGGGGCCAGCGGGTCTATGGCGAGGTGCTGGCCGGCCACCTGGTGGTGGACGACAGCGTGTACCGCCACCCGGACTTTTCGACAGCCGCCGCCCATGTGATGAGCCCGCCGTTTCGCCCCAAGGCGAACCAGGAAATTCTCTGGCGCGGCCTGCAATCGGGCAACCTGCACACCACGGCCACGGACCACTGCACCTTCTGCGCCGCGCAAAAGGCGGCAGGAAAAGACGATTTCGCCAAAATCCCCAACGGCTGCGGCGGCGTGGAAGAGCGCCTGGCGGTGATCTGGGACGCAGGCGTCAACACCGGGCGCCTGACGCCCAGCGAATTCGTCGCCATCACCTCGGCCAACACCGCCAAGCTGTTCAACCTCTACCCGCAAAAAGGCAGCGTCTCGGTGGGCGCAGACGCCGACCTGGTGATCTGGGACCCGGAGGGCACCAAGACCCTCTCAGCCAAGACCCAGCACAGCAAGGGCGACTTCAACATCTTCGAAGGCCGTACCGTGCGCGGCATTCCCAGCCACACCATCAGCCAGGGCGAGCTGGTCTATGTGCAAGGCGACTTGCGCGCCGTGCAGGGCAAGGGCCGCTACCTCAAACGCCCGGCTTTCGGCCCGAACTTTGCCGCCGTGCAAAAACGCGCAGAGACACTGGCCCCGACACCTGTTGCACGTTAACAACATGTGCACACACGCATCAAAACCTGGCCAGATCCAGGCCCACGCACGAGTTGAACAAGCGCGCACTCTGAAGCCGAAGCGGGGAATGCCGGACGCCGATTTCTGGGCCTTTGACGGTGTCAACTACCCCGCCCTAAAGGGCGGAGCTTGAGGAGAAATCCAAAAAGCTGGGTTGAAGCAGGGAAAGCGGTATCCAGTCCGCTACGTTAACAGCAGGTCGTTCAGACGCACCAGCGAATGCTTCCTCAGTTCGCTGCTCTGCAAGGCTTTGATCATGCAGCCCAAAGGTAAAGGGGCGAAGGTCTTTGTCGCTACTCGCAAGAGTAGGAGCCGGTTGCTGACATTCCCGAGGGGAGATTTGCCGAAAGGCTTTGCGTCACAAGGCCCGTAAGGGCAGAAGGTTTTGAAATGGCAGTGTTTGTTTTAGACAGGAGCGGCAGGCCCTTGATGCCTTGTACCGAAAAGCGGGCCAGATTGCTGCTGGAGCGCGGGCGGGCACGCGTCCACAAGCTCAGGCCGTTCACGATTCGCGTCGTTGACCTTAAAGCCGAAGTTTGCGAGTTTCAGGCGCTGCGCGTCAAACTCGATCCGGGCAGTCAAACCACCGGCATTGCCTTGGTGCGGGAAACAGCAGAGAACGGCGTGGCCGTCCTCAACCTGTTTGAGCTGGTACACCGTGGCAAACAGATCAGCAAAGCACTCACGGCGCGGCGTGGGCATCGCAGGCTGCGGCGCAGCCATTTGCGCTACCGCGTACCCCGCTTCCTGAACCGGGGCAACAAAAAGCCAGGCTGGCTGGCCCCGAGCTTGCAACACCGTGTTGATACGACGCTGGCCTGGGTCCATCGTCTGCAGTGCCTCGCGCCGGTATCAAGCATCAGTAGCGAACTGGTTCGCTTTGACATGCAGACACTGGAGAACCCGGAAATTGAAGGCGCACAGTACCAGCAAGGAACGCTTGCGGGCTACGAGGTGCGGGAATATTTGTTAGAAAAGTGGAAGCGCGAATGCGCCTACTGCGGCGCCAGGAACGTGCCCCTGCAAATTGAGCACATCCACCCCAAGTCGAAAAGTGGCTCGGACCGTATCAGCAACCTCACGCTGGCTTGCCAGTGCTGCAACCAGAAAAAAGGAGTATTGCCCGTTGAGGTGTTTCTGGCCAGGAAGCCAGAGTTGCTCAAACGTATTTTGGGGCAGGCCAAACGCCCCCTGAAGGATGCCGCAGCGGTGAATTCGACCCGTTGGGCCTTGGTCAATGCCCTTAAAACGACGGGTTTAGCAGTTGAAACCGCTTCCGGCGGCCGAACAAAGTTCAATCGAATGGCGTTGGGAATCCCTAAAACCCATGCGCTCGATGCAGCCTGTGTCGGCCATGTGAACTCAATGACAGACTGGCATAAGCCGACCCTGTACCTCAAGGCCATGGGGCGTGGCAGTTACCAGCGCACCCGGCTGGACAAATATGGCTGCGTGCGCGGCTATCTGACCCGCTCAAAAAGCATCCATGGCTTTCAGACGGGCGACATGGTGAAAGCCGAAGTCACCCAAGGCAAGAAGGCACGCAGCTACACCGGGCGGGTGGCGGTTCGCGCCAGCGGCAGTTTCAACATCCAGACCAGCAGCGGTTTAGTTCAAGGCATCTCTCACCGTTACTGCACAGTGGTGCAGCGCGGCGATGGATACGGTTATTCACTGGTGGCAAAAACGGACGCGACAGGTACGCCGCCAAAGTCAGGGATGCTACGCATCCCGCGCTCTACCTCTCCGGCCTGAAGGCCGGGGTTTCACGCGCATTTCGATGAGATGCCCGGCACTCCCCGCTTCGGCAGGCCCCACGCCTGAACGCCCCGCTTCAGCAGGCTTCGAAAACGCCTTGCTTCGTCAAGCCACCCAACCCCGTTAGTTCACCGGAGAACCTCATGAGCACCAACAGCACCGACATCAGCACCCTGCGCATCAACGGCGAGCGCCTCTGGGCCTCGTTGATGGAACTGGCAAAGATCGGCGCCACGGCCAAGGGCGGCGTGTGCCGCCTGACGCTCACCGACCTGGACAAGCAGGGTCGCGATCTCGTCATCGGCTGGGCCAAAGAGGCCGGCATGCGCATCACCATCGACAAGATCGGCAACGCCTTCATGCGCCGCGCCGGCCGCAACAACGATCTGCCGCCCATCATGACCGGCAGCCACATCGACACCCAGCCCACCGGCGGCAAGTTCGACGGCAACTACGGTGTGCTGGCCGGCCTTGAAGTCGTGCGCACCCTCAACGACCACGGCATCGAGACCGAAGCGCCGATTGAAGTCGCCTTCTGGACCAACGAGGAAGGCTCGCGCTTCGTGCCTGTGATGATGGGCTCGGGCGTGTTTGCCGGCGCCTTCACCCTGGAACACGCCTACGCCGCCACCGACACCGAAGGCAAGAGCGTGAAGGGCGAGCTGGCACGCATCGGCTACATCGGCGAGCAGGAGCCGGGCGAGCACCCCATCGGCGCCTACTTCGAAACCCACATCGAGCAAGGCCCGGTGCTCGAAGACAACGACACCACGATTGGCGTCGTGCAGGGCGTGCTCGGCATCCGCTGGTTCGACTGCACGGTGACCGGCATGGAAGCGCACGCCGGCCCGACACCAATGGCGCTGCGCAAGGATGCGCTGCAGGTGGCCACGCGGCTGATGCAGGACGTGGTGGCCGCGGCCTACCGGCATCCGCCGCACGGGCGCGGCACCGTCGGCATGGTGCAGGTGCATCCGAACAGCCGCAACGTGATTCCGGGCCGGGTGAAGTTCTCCATCGACCTGCGCAACGCCACCGACGCGCTGGTCGATGAAATGGCCGACGAGGTCAAGGCCTGCGCCACCCGGCTCAGCGAGGAAACCGGCCTGACCATCCAGATCGAGCTGGTGTCGAGCTACCCGGCGCAGGTGTTTCACCCCGACTGCATCAACGCCGTGGCCCGCGCCGCCGACAGGCTGGGTTACTCGAACATGCCCGCCGTCTCCGGCGCGGGGCACGACGCGGTCTATATGGCCCGGCTGGCGCCCTCGGGCATGATCTTCATCCCGTGCAAGGACGGCATCAGCCACAACGAGATCGAGGACGCCAAGCCCGAACACATCGCGGCCGGCTGCAATGTGCTGCTGCACGCGATGCTGGAGCGGGCCGCGGTAGCGGGCTGAACCCGTAACCCGCATCAGCTTGCCAACCACCACAAACCGGGCTGGCCGCTACGCGAGCATGGCAGGCTGCTGCAACGACGGTATGCCGCGAACTGTTTGAGGTTAAGACCATTGGCTCCGAGGCGGGCACGGCCAATAGGGTAAATTCGCCCCGAAGGCCATTCACCATGACAGATACTCCGCAAAAAATCATTCCCCTGGCAGACCTGCGCTACGCCAGCCGCGTGCCGCCCGTGCCTGCGCAGCTCTCAGCCCCGACTGGCCTGCTGAGCGACACGCTGGGCCGGCCGCTGCGCGACTTGCGCATCAGCGTGACCGACCGCTGCAACTTTCGCTGCAACTACTGCATGCCGCGCGAGGTGTTCGACAAGGATTACGCCTTTTTGCCCCAGACCTCGCTGCTCAGTTTCGAAGAAATCACCCGGCTGGCCAAGATTTTCGTCGCCCACGGCGTGGAAAAAATCCGCCTCACCGGCGGCGAGCCGCTGCTGCGCAAGAACCTCGAAGTGCTGATCGAGATGCTGGCCCGGCTGACCACGCCCGCCGGCCGCCCGCTCGACATCACGCTGACCACCAACGGCTCGGTGCTGGCGAAAAAAGCCCAGTCGCTCAAGGACGCTGGCCTGCAGCGCATCACGGTGAGCCTGGATGCGCTGGACGACGCCATCTTTCGGCGCATGAACGATGTGGATTTCCCGGTGGCCGACGTGCTGCGCGGCATCGAGGCGGCGCAAAAGGTGGGCCTGGCGCCGGTCAAGATCAACATGGTGGTCAAGCGCGGCACCAACGACGGCGAAATCCTGCCCCTGGCGCGGCATTTCCGCCACTGCGGCGCGGTGCTGCGCTTCATCGAATACATGGACGTGGGCGCGACCAACGGCTGGCGCATGGACGAGGTGCTGCCTTCGGCCCAGGTGGTGGCGCTTCTGAAAACCGAATTTCCTCTCATTGCCATCGACCCCAACCACAGCGGCGAGACTGCCGAGCGCTGGCGCTATGGGGATGGCGCAGGCGAAATCGGCGTCATCAGCAGCGTGACCCAGGCATTCTGCGGCCAATGCAACCGGGCGCGGCTTTCCACCGAAGGCAAGCTGTTTTTATGCCTGTTCGCCAACCAGGGCCATGATTTGAAAACGCTGCTGCGCGGCAACTATGCGGATGAACAAATCGCCGCCGCCATCGCCCCGCTCTGGCAGGGACGCAGCGACCGCTACTCCGAACTGCGCGCCGCCCTGCCGCCCGACGCCGGCCCGCAAGGCAGCGGGCTCAAGCGGGTGGAGATGAGCTATATCGGCGGCTGAAATGCCCCCACGCTTGTCGCTTCGTGCCCTTTGCAGCCTCACCGCAGGGGCTGAACGCTTCGCCTGCTACGGCCCCGGGCTGCCTTCATGCTCGCCCTATCGGCCAGGCCTTGCCAGGAGGCAGCCCGGCTCGGCTCCCGGAGGGCTCTACACTTTGCGGATTCTTTTTTCCTAACCTGGCGCAAGCCGATGAATTTTCATGATTGACAACTCACAGATCACCGGCGTGATCCTGGCCGGCGGCCGGGGTTCGCGCATGGGCGGCGTGGACAAGGGGCTGCAGAACTTCCATGGCACGCCCCTGGCGCTGCACACCCTGATGCGGCTCTCGCCGCAGGTGGGGCAGATCATGATCAACGCCAACCGCAACCTGGCCGCTTACGAATCCTTCGGCGTACCGGTCTGGCCCGACAGCACCGCCCTGGGCGAGTACGCCGGGCCGCTGGCCGGTTTCATCACCGCGCTGGCCCATTGCGAGACGCCTTACCTGCTCACCGTGCCCTGCGATACGCCGCTGTTTCCAGACGATCTGGCCGCCCGGCTGGCCGAAGCCCTGGTGCGCGAAAACGCCGAGATTGCCGTCGCGGCCGCGCGCGAGGAAGACGGCCAGGTGCGCGCGCAGCCAGTGTTTTGCCTGATGGCCACGGCCCTGTTTGAAAGCCTGGCCGCTTTCACCAGCAGCGGCGGGCGCAAGATCGACGCCTGGACCGCCCGGCACAAAACCGTCACCGTGCCCTTCGATGCGCCCGGCGACGAGGCGCGCGGCTTCTTCAATGCCAACACCCTGGCCGAATTGCATCACCTGGAGTCCGAGCAGCCGTGAAAACACTAGACCAGATTGCCGCCGAACTGCAGGGCTACGACCCGCAGGCCCTGTCAGCGCCCCAGGTGCTGGATTTTCTGTCCCGTCTGGTCACGCCGGTGCAGGAAAAAATTGAACTGCCCCTGTTTGAAGCGCTGGGCCGCGTGCTGGCGGCCGATGTGGTCTCGCCGCTGGATGTTCCGCCCCACGACAACTCGGCCATGGACGGCTACGCCTTTGCCGGCGACCAGCTCGTGGCCGATGCCGCGTTGGCGTTGCAGGTGGTCGGCACGGCGCTGGCCGGCAAGGCCTGGCAGGGGCGCGTCCAGATCGGCCAGTGTGTCAGGATCACGACCGGCGCCGTCATGCCCGAGGGGCTGGACACGGTGGTGCCGCAGGAGTTTGTTGCCGTGCAGGCGGACTCCATCACCATTCCCGCCGGGCTGTTGAAAGCCGGCGACAACCGCCGGCTGCGCGGCGAAGACCTGATGCGCGGCCAGCCGGCGCTGCGCCTGGGCGACCTGCTCACGCCGGCGCGGCTCGGGCTGGCCGCCTCGCTGGGCCTGAAGACGCTGACCGTCTGGCGCCCCTTGCGTGTCGCCTATTTTTCAACCGGCGACGAGATCCTCTCGCTTGGCGAGGCGCCGCGCGAGGGCGCGGTGTACGACAGCAACCGCTACACGATTTTTGGCCTGCTCAGCCGCCTGGGCTGCCAGGTGATCGACCTGGGCGTGGTGCGCGACGAGCCGGCGCTGCTCGAAGCGGCCTTCACCGAAGCGGCCCGGCAGGCCGACGCCATCATCACCTCGGGCGGCGTCAGCGTGGGCGAGGCCGACCACACCAAGACCATGATGAAGCAGCTCGGCGACGTGGCCTTCTGGCGCATTGCGATGCGGCCAGGCCGCCCGATGGCCGTGGGGCGAATGAATCCGGTCAGCCCCGCGGGTGACATCAGTTCAGCCGGTCTGTCCTGTGTGGCTTCAGCCGGCCAGGGTGGCGCCGCTTCATCTGAAAAAGTCAGCCCGGCCAGCATTGACAACCCAACTGCTGCCGCCTCAACTGAACAAACCAGCGCTGCCAATCCAGATACCCCGCAGGGCGCCTTGCTGTTCGGCCTGCCCGGCAACCCGGTGGCGGTGATGGTGACTTTCCTGGCCTTCGTGCGCCCGGCCCTGCTGCAGATGATGGGCGCGCGCGCCGAGCCTCAGCCGCTGCTCAAGGCGCGCAGCAGCGAGGTCATCCGCAAAAAACCGGGCCGCACCGAATACCAGCGCGGCCGGGTGTTCACCGCGCCCGACGGCAGCCTGCAGGTGAAAACCACCGGCAGCCAGGGCTCGGGCGTGCTGCGCTCGATGGCCGAGGCCAACGGGCTGATCGTGCTGCATCACCTCCAGGGCAATGTGGCGGTGGGCGATGAGGTGGATGTCCTGATGTTTGACGGGGCAATCTAGTGTCGCGTCAAGCCAAAAATGTCGGTAAAGCCTCCAAAGCGCTCATGGTGCCCAAGCCAAGCTGGGCAAAAATGGCGGGATGGGAAAATACATCGTCACGCTCCAGGCAGAAGAAATCGACC
>JALYRU010000029.1 GCA_030855235.1 Pseudomonadota bacterium | reverse complement strand
AGGCCAAGGCGCTGTGGGATCGGTTCGAGTTCATCCACACACCCAAGCACGGCAGCTGGCTCAACATGGCCGAGATCGAAATCAACGTGATGGTCAAGCAGTGTCTGGACCGGCGCATTGCCGACATCGAGACGGTGCGCCGCGAAGTCGCTGCCTGGCAGGCGCATCGTGACCAGCTCAACGCCAGAATCAACTGGCACTTCACCACCGAGACCGCCCGCGTCAAGCTCAAACGGCTTTACCCGACATTTCAGGCTTGACGCGACACTAGTGTCATGTCAAGCGCCTCAAGCCGGTTCTCTGCAGAGGCAGGCCTACCGACACTTTGCACTTGACGCAACACTAGCCGGCTTATTTGGCGAGCAGTTCAGGCGATTCGTCGGGCAGCTCCCTGGCCACCGCCGTGTTCGCCCCCGGCACCGCCTGGCGCGCCAGCAACGCGTACATGGTGGGCACGACGAACACCGTCAGCAGCGTGCCCAGCGACATCCCGCCCACAATCACCCAGCCGATCTGGATCCGGCTTTCAGCCCCCGCGCCGTGGGCCAGGGCCAGCGGCAGGGCGCCCAGCACCATCGCGCCCGTGGTCATCAAGATCGGCCGCAGGCGCTGGGAAGAGGCCTTGACCAGCGCATCCACCATGGCCATGCCTTGGGCGCGCAGCTGGTTGGTGAACTCGACGATCAAAATGCCGTGCTTGGTGATCAGCCCCACCAGCGTGATCAGGCCGATCTGCGAATAGACGTTGAGCGAGCCGCCACTCCATTTGAGCGCTAGCAGCGCGCCTATCATCGACAGCGGCACCGACAGCATGATGACCAGCGGATCGACAAAGCTTTCAAATTGCGCGGCCAACACCAGAAAAATGAACACCAGCGCCAGCACGAACACAATCGCCAGCGCGCCCTGCGAGTTCCTGAACTCGCGCGAGGTGCCGTTCAGGTCGGTGCTGTAGCCGGTTTTTAAAACCCTGGCCGCCGTCTCGTCCATGAACTGCAGCGCCTCGCCCAGCGAATAATCCGGCGCCAGGCTGGCCGTGATGGACGCCGAGCGGCGCTGGCCGAAGTGGTTCAACTCGCGCGGCGAGACGCTCTCGCGCACCGTGACGAGGCTGGACAGCGGAATCATGGCCTCGCTGCGCCCGCGCACGTAGATGCGCTCGATGTCCTCGGGCGTGTTGCGCCCGCTGGCCTCGGTCTGCACGATCACGTCGTACTGCTCGGCGTCGCGCTTGTAGCGGGTCACGTTGCGCCCGCCGAGCAGGGTTTCAATCGCCTTGGCCACCGTCTCGACGCTCACGCCCAGGTCGGCCGCCCTGTCGCGCGCCACCTCGATGCGCAGTTCGGGCTTGTTCAGCCGCAAATCCGCATCGGGCGAGACGATGCCGGGGTTCTTGGCGATCTCGTCGAGCATCTGGCGCACCACGGCGTTGAGGTTCTGGTAGCTGTCCGAGGTCTGGATGACGAAATTGAGCGGGCGCTCGCGAAAGCCCTGGCCCAGCGAGGGCGGCGTGATCGGAAAAGCGTTCACGCCGGGCAGCGCGTTGAACTTGGGCTGGAGCTCGCGCGCCATCTCCATGGTCGAGCGCTTGCGCTCGTCCCAATCAACAGTGCGGTAAAACACGCTGGCCTGGGCCACCGTCGGGTTGCCGACATTGGCAAAAATCCGGTCGAATTCCGGGAAGGGCTGGCCCATGTCTTCCAGCGCCTGGGCGTAGCGGTCGGTGAAATCCAGCGTGGAGCCGTCGGGCGCAGTGACATTGGCCAGGATCACGCCGCGATCTTCCATGGGCGAGAGTTCCTGCTTCATGCTGGGAAAAATCAGCGCAATCGCCACCGCGCTGGCCAGCATCACGCCCAGCACCAGCCAGCGGGCCTGGAAAATAAAACTTTTCAGTTTCTGGCCGGCGCTGGGGTTTTCAGCCGGCGATTGATAACGCGCCGTGACCAGCCAGCGCAGCAGCGCGCCGTAGCGGTCTGAAATGCTTGTGAGTACGCGCTCCATGGTGCGGTCAAAGCGGTTGGGTTTGGGGTTGTGTTTCAGCAGTTGGGTGCACAGCATGGGCGTGAGCGTCAGCGCGACAAAGCCCGAGACCACCACGGCGCCGGCCAGCGCCAGCGCGAACTCGACGAACAGCCGCCCGGTGCGCCCCGGCGTGAAGGCCAGCGGCGCGTACACCGCCACCAGCGTGGCCGTCATCGTGATGATGGCAAAACCGATTTCGCGCGCACCCTTGATGCCGGCCGAAAACGGGTCCATGCCTTCCTCGATATGGCGATAGATATTCTCCAGCATCACGATGGCGTCATCCACCACCAGCCCGATGGCCAGCACCAGCGCCAGGAGCGTGAGCGTGTTGATGGTGAAACCGGCCAGCGCCATCAGCGCAAAGGTGCCGATCAGGCTGACCGGAATCGTGACGATGGGAATGAGGGACGCGCGCAGCGTGCGCAAAAACACGAAGATCACCAGCGCGACGAACAGCACGGCTTCAAAAATCGTGCGGTAGACGTTGTTGACCGAGCGGTCGATGAACACCGAGTTGTCATTGGCAATGTCGATCAGCACATCCGGCGGCAGATCGGCTTTGAGCTGGGGGACGATTTCGCGCACGCCTTTTGACAGCTCCAGCGGATTGGCCGTGGCCTGACGGATCACGCCCACGCCGACAGCCGAGCGGCCGTTGAGGCGCACGCGGGTGCGCTCATCGGCCGCGCCTTCCTCGATGCGGGCGACATCGCGCACCTTGACCGAAAAACCGTTCACATTCCTGATGACGATGTCGCCGAACTGCTCGGGGCGGATCAGGTCGGTCTGCGCCGTGACGCTGAATTCGCGCTGCTGCGACTCGATGCGCCCGGCGGGCAGTTCCAGGTTGCTGCGGCGGATCGCGTCTTCCACGTCCTGCGTCGTCAGGCGCAAGGACGCCAGCTTGCCAGTGTCCAGCCAGACGCGCATGGCGTATTTGCGCTCGCCGAAGATGCGCACATCGGCCACGCCGGTGACGGTCTGCAGGCGCGGCTTGACGATGCGGTTGACCAGGTCGTTGATCTGCAGCGGCGTCATGGCGTCGCTGGAAAAGGCCAGCTGAATCACAGGAAAGGCGTCGGCCTCCACCTTGGCGATGACCGGCTCGTCGATGGCTTGCGGCAGGCGGTTGCGCACCCGCGAGGTGCGGTCGCGCACCTCGGCGGCGGCGGAGTCGGCATCCTTTTCCAGCCGGAAGCGCACGCTGATCTGGCCCTGGTCGGCGCGGCTGATGGAGGTGATGACGTCCACGCCGTCAATGCCGGCAATCGAATCCTCCAGCGGCTTGGTCACCTGCGACTCGATCACCTCGGCCGAAGCGCCGGCGTAGCGCACGCTGACGGTGACGACGGGCTCGTCGATCTTGGGGTATTCGCGCACCGTCAGGCGGTTGAAACTCACCGCGCCGATCAGCAGGATGAGCAGCGACAGCACGGTGGCAAACACCGGGCGACGGATGGAGACTTCAGCGAGTTGCATGGGCGGCGATGGGGACCGGGATCAGTCGGGTTCGAATCTGGGCCGGGGCTCAGGCGGGATCACGCCCGGTCGCCTTGGCCGGGACGGACGGCGGGATAGCAGGGACAGGCGGCGGCGCGGCCGTGCTCCGGGTCGGCACCAGGCTTGAACTGGCGCGCGCCTGGGAAATCACTTGGCCGCAAGGATTGGGGCCTGACAGCGCCGCCGGGGCGACAGATGCTTTGGCCGCAACCGAGGCAGTCGCCGTTGCCGCAGCGGCGGGCGGTGTGGCAGCGTTCATCGCGGCGGCGGCTGGAACAGCGCCGTCCCTCACGCCTGGCTCTGCCGCGGCTCGGGCCGACGGGTTGCCTGTGCCGGGCATCGCCACCACCGTGACCACGGTGCCGTCGCGCTGCACCCGCTGCTGGCCCGTGATGACCACCGTGTCGCCGGGCGCCAGGCCGTCGAGGATTTCCACCTTGCCGGGACTGCGCAGGCCGATCTTGACTTCCACGCGCTGGGTCGTGCGGGTCTTGCCGTCGGGGCCATTGAGCAGCTTGATGACGAATTGCCGGCCACCTTGCGGAACAATGGCCTCTTCGGGAACGACGCGGGCATTCTCACGCACCCCGAACACCGGATTGACCCGCGCAAACATGCCGGGGCGCAAGGCCTGCCGCCGGTTGTCGATGCAGCCGCGCACGCCCACCGAGCGGCCGTCGGCGTCGATCAGCGGGTCTATGGCCTGAATCTGCGCGCTGTAGGACTGGCCGGGCAGCGCATCGAAGTCCAGCAGCGCACTCTGGCCGCGCTGGACCTTGGCCTGGAAACGCTCGGGCAGGCGGAAATCGACATACAGGGCGTCGATGTCCTCGATGTTGACGATGTCGGCGCCGTCTTTCAAATAGTCGCCCACGTTGACCTGGCGGATGCCGGCGATGCCGTCAAAGGGCGCGAGGATTTTCAGGCGTGCGGCCGTGGCTTTGGCGAGCGCCAGCTTGGCCTGCGCCACCTGCAGGTTGGCCGCGCTTTCGTCGAGCGAGCGCTGGCTGATGAAGTTCTGCGCCACCAGTTCCTGGTTGCGCTTGTGGTTGGCCTGGGCAATGGAGAGTTCGGCTTGGCTTTGCTGGATCTGCGCCTGGGGCAACTGGTCGTCAAATTGCACCAGCAACTGGCCCTTGCGTACCCGCTGGCCGTCAGCAAAATTGAGCTGGGTGATGCGCCCGCTGACCTCGGGGCGCAGCACCACGCTGCGGCGCGAGCGCAGGCTCCCCACGGCCTGGGTGGCGTCCGTGAGGCGGGCCACTGTCACCTGGGCAACTTCCACGGACGGCGGTTTGCCAGCAGCAGCGCCCATGGCGCCCGCCTGGGCCGGGCTGGCCGAGGGCGCCGTCGCAGCAGCCACGTCAGCCCGGTCACCACCTTTGGGTTTCTGAAGCCACCAGGCGGCGCCCGAAGCGGCGCTGATGCCCATGACAGCTACCATTATGTAGATTACTTTTGATGCCATGAAGGAGTCTGGAAGAGCTTGCAGGAAGTCACTTGTCAGGAAAAATCAAGTGTTCGATGCTAGCAGTCTGCCGGGGCCGCTTGCGCGCGTTCAGGCGCCATCCCGGCGGGCAACAGTGACTTTACAAGGGCTTTACCCTGGGAAAGCGCCCAAATTGCCCAGCCCCAGATTCAATTTCAGCCCCAGGTTCAGACAGGGAATTCAGCCTGCCTGAATGGGGTCGATGGCGCATAGCGGTCAGCCGGGCTGAGGGCCGGGATCAGAGCCGGCCCAGGGCGCGCTCCACGCCCTTGTTGGCCAGCATGTCGGCGCGCTCGTTGCCGGGGTCGCCGTTGTGGCCGCGCACCCAGCGCCAGTCGATGGTGTGGCCGCCCGAGACCAGCAGCGCGTCCAGACGCTGCCACAGGTCCACGTTCTTGACCGGCGCCTTGGCAGCCGTGCGCCAGCCGCGCGCCTTCCAGCCGTGAATCCATTCGGTGATGCCCTTGAGCACATACTGGCTGTCGATGTACAGGGTGACGGCGCAGGGGCGCTTGAGGGCGGCCAGCGCCTCGATCACGGCGGTCATTTCCATGCGGTTGTTGGTGGTATCCAGCTCGCCGCCAAACAACTCCTTGGTCGTGCTGGCGTTGCTGAGCACCGCGCCCCAGCCGCCGGGGCCAGGATTGCCCTTGCAGGCGCCGTCGGTGTAGATCACGACGGGTTGGGGGGAAGTCGCTGGTACTGTGTCGCTCATGGGTTTGCTTGGCTGTTCCAGGCCTGGCCTGGGTTAAAGATGAAAGATGAAAGATGAAAAAAGAGTCCGGGGAAATCCGGCGTGCTGCCGCTGATCCAGTGTCGCGCCATGCGTCTGAAACCAGTGTTTTCAAAAACCGGTCTACCGGCAATTTGCGCTTGACCTCACCCTAGAGATTCAGCGGCTTCTTGCTGGCCACGGCCGCAGGCGCTGCCGCCGGGGCTTTGCGGTGTTTCCAGCCAGGTTCGAGCAGGCGCATGCCGCGCACCCGCTTGACCGCCACCAGAAAATAAACCGCCCCGAAAATCGGCCACCAGCGCTCGCCGGCCGTATCCATCCACTCAAAGCGGTCCAACCATTTCTGGCTCGACAGCGCCGGACGGTAGCAGCCGAACCGGGCCGACTCTACCTCAAAATTGAGCAGCCGCAGCCAGTCGCGCAGGCGCCAGTAGCCGATGAAGTCGCCGGTTCCGGGCAGGAACAGGTCCGCATAGCCAAAGCGGCGGTAAAGGTAGTCGCGCTCCTGACGCAAGCCCCACAGACTCACCGGATTGAAGCCGCTGATGACCACCCGCCCCTCGGGCACGAGCACCCGTGCCACCTCGCGCAGGGCTGAATGCGGGTCGGCGCCCAGTTCCAGGGTGTGCGGCAACACCACCAGGTCCAGGCTGTTTTCAGGAAAGGGCAAGGCGGCCGGATCGGTCGCCAGGGCGGGCGCGCGGGAACTTATCGGCTGGGACTGTGTCTCTTGGAGCAGGCTCGGCTGTGCGTGTGTCAGCGCCAGCCATTGGTGCGGAATGCGGTTGGCCTGCAGCGCATCGAACTCAGGCAGGCCAAGCTGCAAGGCGTGGTAGCCAAAAATATCGCTCACCGCCTGATCGAAATGCGCCCGTTCCCAGTCCAGCAAGTAAACGCCAGGCGGGGTTTTCAGCCAGTCTGTCAAACCTATAATTTGCGACTTCATTAAGACCACTGCATGTATTTGATTCCCATCCCCGCGTTTACCGACAATTACCTGTGGTTGCTCCATGATGGCAAGCGCGCCCTGGTGGTGGACCCGGGCGAGGCTGAGCCGGTGTTGCGCACGCTGGCCGAGCACGGCTTGCAATTAGCATCGATTCTAGTCACGCACCACCATGCAGATCACACCGGCGGCGTCGATGCGTTGCGCCAGGTCACCGGCGCCCGTGTCTACGGCCCGGCCACCGAAAGCATCCCTGAGCCTTTCACGCGACTCCAACAAGGCGACACGGTGCAGGCGCTGGGGCTGGACTTTCAGGTGCTCGACGTTCCCGGCCACACCGCCGGCCATATTGCCTTCTACACCCCCGACATGGACGGCCAGCCGCTGCTGTTTTGCGGCGACACGCTGTTTTCCGGCGGCTGCGGGCGGCTGTTCGAAGGCACGCCGGCGCAGATGCTCGCCTCGCTCGACAAGCTCGCCGCCCTGCCCGGCGCCACCCGCGTCTGCTGCGCCCATGAATACACGCTGGCCAATCTGCGCTTTGCCTTGGCCGCAGAACCCGATAACGCCGCTCTCGCCGCCTACCAGGGTCATTGCCTGCGCCTGCGCGAGCAAGGCCTGCCCACCCTGCCCGCCACCCTCGCCCAGGAACGGCTCATCAACCCCTTTTTACGAACGCGGCAAGCCACTCTGGTGGCCGCCGCACAGCGCCGTGATGCGTCAGCGCATGACGACGTCGCCGTATTTGCCACCCTGCGGCAATGGAAAAACCAGTTTTAACCCAATAATGATGCCTCACGCCCCTGTTGCCCCCCCTGCTGCGTGTCTGTCACGCGCCCTGACACCCCTGCGCCTTGTTTCGCTGGCACTTGTGCTGCTGATGACACTGCTGACGGGCTGCGCCAACCAGCCTCTGGGCCTGCCCGACGACCCGGTGCTGATCACCGGTGCGCCCAAGGGCCAGGCCGCCAAGCCTTCCGGCGCTCCGCTGCAAGCCATCAAGCCCGGCAAGATTGCGTCCTACCAGATTGTGCCCACCGAGCCCCCGAAGGAGTTGTGGGAGCGCATTCGCCGTGGCTTTGCCATGCCCGACCTGCAGGGCGAGCTGGTCACCGACCGCGAGCAGTGGTATGCCAGCCGGCCCGACTACACGCTGCGCATGACCGAGCGCTCGAGCAAATACCTGTTCCATATCGTCGAGGAGCTTGAGCTGCGCCAGATGCCGACCGAGCTGGCCCTGCTGCCCTTCATCGAAAGCGCTTTCAACCCGCAGGCCGTCTCCAGCGCCAAGGCCGCCGGCATGTGGCAGTTCATGCCGGCCACCGGCAAGTACTTTTCCCTGAAGCAAAACGTCTTTCGCGACGACCGCCGCGACGTGCTGGCCTCCACCCGCGCCGCGCTGGACTACCTGCAAAAGCTCTACGGCATGTTTGGCGACTGGCACCTGGCCCTGGCCGCCTACAACTGGGGAGAAGGCAGCGTCGCCCGCGCCATTGCCAAGAACCAAAAACTCGGCCTGGGCACCAGCTACGCCGAGCTCAACATGCCGGCCGAAACCCGGCTTTATGTGCCCAAGCTGCAGGCCGTCAAGAACATCATTGCCAACCCCGAGGGGTTTCGCACCGAGTTGCCCTTGATTGAAAACCACCCCTATTTCCAACAGGTCAAGATCAGCCGGGACATCGACGTCGCCCTGGCCGCGCGCCTGGCCGACGTGAAGATTGAGGACTTCAAGGCGCTCAACCCCTCGGCCCACCGCCCGGTCATCCTGGCCGCCGGCACGCCGCAGATCCTGCTGCCCTGGGACAACGCGCTGGTGTTCCAGCGCAACTTTGATGCCTACACGCAGGGACAATACGCCAGCTGGACCGCCTGGACCGTCCCGAGCACCATGAACGCGAGCGAAGCGGCGCGCCACACCGGCATGGACGAGGCCGAGTTGCGCAGCGTCAACAACATTCCGCCGCGCATGCTGATCAAGGCCGGCTCGACCCTGATGGTGCCGCGCTCGGCCAAAACCGAAAACGATGTCACCAGCCATGTGGCCGACACCGCCCAGGTTTCCCTGGCGCCCGAAATCGTGCTGCAGCGCACGACCGTCAAGGCCCGCAAGGGCGAGTCGGTGCTCAGCGTTGCCAAGCGCTACGGCCTGACAGCGGCCAGCGTGGCCGAATGGAACGATGTCAGCGCCGCAGCCGCCTTCAAAAAGGGCTCTGCGGTCGTGCTCTTCCTGCCGGTCAGCCAGCGCAGCGCTTCCTCCCGTCAAGGCGGCGACCGCAGCGCCAAGGTCGTCAGCCGCAGCAGTGTCAAGGCCGTCAGCCGCAGTGCGGACAAGAAGATCGTCAAATCGAAAAGGCGCTGAAGATGAAACAGGCCACCGGCCGCAGCCTCACGCCTTGAAGCGCTCCTTGGCCCGGCTGGCAAACACATTTGTGTAGGTGGCGGGCAGATGAATCTGCTCGGCCTTGATGCTGGCGTCCAGACGGCTCAGCGCTTTCAAGGCCGTGGGCGGGCCGGCATCGGAGAACAGGCCATCGAGCGAGATCGATTCGCGCACCTTGTTGAACGCAGCCAGGTACAGGCCCCGGTCCCCCATCAGGTAGCTCTCGGGCACGGTGTTGATGATGTCGCGCGGGCCGGCGGTCTGCAGCCATTTCAGGCTATGAACGATCGCATTGGCCAGGGCCTGGCAGGTGTTGGGGTTTTTCTCGATGAACCCCAGCGGCGCATACAGGCAGGCCGCCGGCATGGGGCCGCCAAACACTTCGGCCGTGCCCTTGAGGCTGCGGCTGTCGCTGATGATCTTGACCTCGCTACCCTGCTCCAGCATGGTCATTAGTGGATCAGTGTTGCTTATTGCATCAATCTGGCCCGAGCGCAGGGCGGCCAGTGCGCCGGCCGAGGTTCCCACGGCCACAAAGCTCGCCTCGCCGGCCTTCACGCCGCCCTGCAGCAACACCAGGCTGGCCATGAGGCTGCTGGGCGAGCCGGGCGCGGACACGCCGATCTTCTTGCCCCTGAGGTCAGCCACCGACTTGTAATGCGCCATGGTGCGCGAGGAAACCCCAAACACCATCTGCGGCGCCCGCCCCTGCAGCACAAAGGCCTGGTACTTCTGGTGTCTGGCCTGCAGATGGATGGTGTGCTCAAAAGTGCCCGAGCAGACCTCGGCCGAGCCGTCCTTCAGCGCCGCCAGGGCCGCAGCTGCGCTGGCAAAGTCGCTGATCCTGACCTCCAGCCCCTCGGCCCTGAAGTAGCCCAGTTGCTCGGCAATGGTCAGCGGCAGGTAGCCGAAAGCGGCCTTGCCATCGACCGAGAGCACGATCTTCCTGGTTTCAGGCTGCGGCTGCGCCCTCAGGCTGGGCAGGGCCAGCGCAGCCGCAACCACGACGCCACTGCCGGTAAACAGCCGGCGAGTCAGTAAAGGTGAGCGGTTCATGCGAGGTCCTCCGGCTTTTGGGAATCCAAAAAGCTTATCGGAGCACGAAACAGGCCACATCGGGATCATCCCCGTGCGGGTTAGTACCCAAAGGCCGCGCGCGGGGCGGCGCAAGGCGGCGCCCGGCAGGAAACGCTCAGCGGTAGCCGCTGAACAGGATCGCGATATTGACCAGCAGCGCCAACGCCCAGAGCCCTGAGCGGGCACTGGCCAGGTCGGCCACATACATGATCACGTAGGCCATGCGCAGCACCACGAACAGCAGCGCCAGGATATCGAGCCAGGTCTGGTTGGCCTGCAGCAGGTGCGCAATGATCACCGCGGCAAAGAAAAAAGGCAGCGCCTCGAAGGTGTTGGCCTGGGCCGCGTTGGCCCGGGCGCGCCAGTCGGTCTGGCGCGCCAGCCAGGCGCGCGGATGGTGGTTGTCGTAGCCGCCTTTTTGCGGGGGGACGCGCAGCAGGCCGTATTTGGCAATCAGGGCACACGCCATCGGCAGCAGGGCCGCGACAAAAACGCACCAATAGGCCACCGTGAAGCGTGCATAGGTCATGAATGAAATTCCTTTTTTATTGTTGCTATTTTTTACAGGCTTGTCGCCAGCGGCCGCCACGGGCCTTGGCCATCGTCTTTACCGCCGGTCAACCAACGCATGGGCAATCGTGCCCAGATCGACATATTCGAGTTCGCTGCCCACGGGCACGCCGCGCGCCAGGCGCGTGACCTGCACGCTGCGGCTTTTCAGGGCCTGGGCGATCACATGGGCCGTGGCTTCGCCCTCGGCGGTGAAATTGGTGGCCAGAATGACTTCCTGCACCTCGCGGGCCGCTGGCGCCACGGGCTGGCCGTGTTCGTCTTTGGGAACGACGCGGTCAAAGAGTTTTTGCAGGCCGATGTCGTGCGGCCCCACGCCATCGAGCGGGCTGAGCTTGCCCATCAGCACAAAATACAGGCCCTGGTAGGCCCGCGTGCGCTCCAGCGCCGCCTGGTCAGCGGGCGTCTCCACCACGCACAGCTTGCTGCGGTCACGCTGCGCATTGGCGCAGGTGGGGCAGATGTCCTGCTCGCTCAAGGTGTTGCACAGGGCGCAATGCCCGATGCTCTGGACGGCATGCGCCAGCGCCTGCGACAGCTGCAGGGCGCCGGGCTTGTCGTGCTGCAACAGGTGAAACGCCATGCGGGCGGCCGACTTGGCGCCCACGCCGGGCAGTTTGCGCAGCGCCTGGGTCAGGCCGTCAAGGGCATTGGAGGTGGTCATTGAAAACGTGTGGGCAGAAAAAAGGCAATGCCCTGATCCGTTGGCGAGCCGGGGGCGGCAACGCCAGGCGCGCCCCCTGCCCCAGCCCCGCAGAACATCAAAAGGGAAACTTCATGCCGCCGGGAAGGGCCGGCATCTTGGCGCTCAGGTTGCCCATTTTTTCCTGGCTGACTTCCTCGGCCTTGCGCACGGCGGCATTGAAGGCGGCGGCCACCAGGTCTTCGAGCATGTCCTTGTCCTCGGCCAGCAGGCTGGGGTCGATCTCGATGCGCTTGACGTCATGCTTGCAGGTCATGGTGACCTTGACCAGGCCGTTACCGGCCTCGGCCGTGACTTCGACGAAAGCGAGGTCATCCTGGGCTTTTTTCACGCTTTCCTGCATCGCCTGGGCCTGCTTCATGAGGCCGGCGAGTTGTCCTTTGTTGAACATGGTGTTTCCTTTCAAGATGGGTGGTTAAGACTGGCGTCGATCATATCGGCTTGAGGGCGCAAAGCCGGCGGGCAAGCCTCAAGTTGAAACGCTTTTGATGCTGCCCGGAACTATTTTTGCGCCCCAGTTGCGGATCATGTCCTGCACGAACGGGTCGTTGTGGATCAGCGCTTCGGCGGCGTGCTGGCGCTCGGCCAGGGCGGCGGCATTGCGCCGGGCCGGAGTATCGGTCACAGCGCCGATGTGCACCTTCACCTGGATGGACGCATCGGCCAGCACCGTCTGCAATGCAGTTTGCAATTTCTCACGGGCTGCCGGCTGGCTCAGGGATTCGCGCTCGACCCGCAGGCTCCAGACGCCGTCCTCGCGGCTGCACAGCTCGGACTGCAGGGCCACCTCGCGCGCCAGCGCGGCCACCGCTTCGGCGGCAATCAACTGGCTGACGATCCGGTGCCAAGCGTCGCCTAAAGACGTCTCGGCCGCTGGTGCCGCGTCATGCGTCTCAAGCCGGCGCTCTTCAGACGAAGGCCTGCCGCCAATTTGCGGTTGACGTGACACCTGGGAAGCATCGGCGTTCAGGGAAGTATCGGCGGCCGGGGAGGTATGGGCGGCCAAGCCGAGGCCTGCCGGCGGCGCCTCGGCCGGCAGGTCTTCCCAGGGCGGCGGCATCGCTGGCACGGCAGAAGGTTTCAACTGACCAGCCCAGGCGGCAGGACCAGCCTGCACGCTCAGGCGCTCTGGCGCAGCATGTCGGCCAGTTGGCGCCGACACCGCTGGCGCCTGCGGCAAGGAAGGAACCGCTTGCGCCACCGCCAAAGGCTCGGGAGTGCCTGCCGGCTCGGCGCTGGCCGGCACGGGGGGCGTTGTTGTGGAGTGAAAGACTGGCGCTGACACGGGCGCTGTGCTGGCCCGATCCGCATGGCTGGGGCTCAGGCTGGACGGCTCAGGCAGCGGCTTTTTTGCGGGCTCGGCGGCACTCCCCAGCACTGCGGCACTTCCCGAAACGGCGACCTGCCGGGCAGAAACCGGGACTGGCGCCGCAGCCGGCGCCTGGGACACAGCCGCCGCGCCAGCAGCCGGCTTGAAAGCCAGTAAGCGCAGCAGCACCATGGTCAGCGCCGCGTACTCGTCGGGCGCCAGCCCCAGATCACCGCGCCCGTGCAGGCACAGGCTGTAGAGCAGCTGGGTCTCGTCGGCCGGCATGGTGTGCGCCAGCCGGGCGGTCTCGGCGATTTCCGGGTCGCTGTCGTCATCGCTGGCGCCCATCTCGGGCACGGCCTGCAGCACCGCCATGCGTTGCAGCACGGTGGCCATCTCTTCGAGCGTGGACGCGGCGCTCAGGCCGTTCAGGCGCAGCGCCTCGGAAGTTTCGACGACCGTGCGGCCATCGCCGCGCGCCAGCGCGTCTATCAGGCGAAATACATAGCTGCGGTCCACGCTGCCGAGCATGGTGCGCACGCTGGCCTCGTCGAGCCGGCCCGAACCGAAAGCAATCGCCTGGTCCGTGAGCGAGAGCGCATCGCGCATCGAGCCGCGCGCGGCGCGCGAGAGCAGGCGCAGGGCCTGCGGCTCGGCGGGGACGTTTTCCTTGTGCAGCACCTGCACCAGGTGTTCGAGCACGGTCTCGGGCGCCATCGGGCGCAGGTTGAACTGCAGGCAGCGCGAGAGCACGGTGGCCGGCACCTTTTGCGGGTCGGTCGTGGCCAGCACGAATTTCAAATACTCGGGGGGTTCTTCCAGCGTCTTGAGCATGGCGTTGAAGGCCGTGTTCGTGAGCATGTGAACCTCGTCGATCATGAAGACCTTGAAGCGCCCCACCACCGGTTTGTAGACCGCCTGCTCCAGCAGCTGGGCGATTTCATCGACGCCCCGGTTCGAAGCGGCGTCGAGCTCGGTGTAATCGACGAAGCGCCCGGTGTCGATGTCGCGGCAGGCATCGCACACGCCGCAAGGCTTGGCGGTGATGCCGCCCTGCCCGTCAATGCCGGTGCAGTTGAGCGACTTGGCCAGGATGCGCGAGACGGTGGTCTTGCCCACGCCCCGGGTGCCGGTGAATAAATAAGCATGGTGCAGCCGCCCGGTGCCCAGGGCATTGCCCAGGGCCTGCACCACATGCGACTGCCCCACCATTTCGGAGAAATTGCGGGGACGGTATTTGCGGGCGAGGACGAGGTAGGACATGGGGGGATTCTAATTTGACACTCAAGACCTTCGCGCCCCTGCTTCAGGCCGGTGGCAAAGTGTCTGGCGCCGAGCCGGGCACTGCGCCATGGACAAGCAGACTGGTGTCTGTCGTATCAGGCGTCGCTCGTTGCCTGCCTTGCCGCTTGCGCAGACCGGCATTTTGCTGATGACGCCGACACTGGCCTGCATCCCGTCCCGCAGCCAGCAAGGCTCAGCGCGGAAAAGGCGCCAGTGGCACGCTGGTGCTGCCTTCCATGGGCGGCGTGCGCGCCACATTCAGGACCATGGACACCGTCGTGAAGTAGCCGATCAGGCCGGTCATGTCGATCACGCCCGCTTCGGTGAAAGCGGCCACCGCGCGCTGGTAAGTCGCATCCGAAACGCCGTGCGTGCGCGCCAGCTCGTCGCAAAAATCGTAAGCCGCCTTCTCGTCCTGCGCCATGCCGGGCGGGCGGCAACCCTGGGCCAGCGCATCCAGCACGTCCTGGCGCACGCCCGCCCTGAGCGCCAGCGGGTAATGCATGCACCACTCGAACTGCTGGCTCCACTGGCGCGAGACGATCAGCATCACGAATTCACTGATGCGCGGCGCCAGGATGCTGTCAAAGCGCAGGTATTCGCCCACTTTTTGCAGCCGGTTCATCAACTCCGGGCTGCGCAGCAGCGCAATGAAGGGACCAAAGACGGCGCCGCGCGGCCCGTCGATCAACGCCTGCGCGGCGGTTTTTTGCGTCTGGCTCATCTCTTCGGGCGGCAGCGCCGGCATGCGCTGCGGGCCGGGCATGCAGTTTTTCGGATCAGGTGGTGTGTTCATGATGATGTTTTTAAATGAAAAAATCAGGCGCCGGAGGGCGCGTTACGCAACAACAGTGCGCTGGAAGCCAGTAACACGGCCGCAACGATCAGCCCGCTGGAAAAGCCGCGCCCATCGGCAGCGGCACTGACTGTCAGCGGACCGATGATCTGGCCCGCGGCAAAGGCCGAGGTCATCGCGGCTATCAGTATCCGGGCCTGGGCGCCGGCCACCCGCCGGGCTTCCTGCAGGGCCACCAACGTGATCACCATGAAGGTGCCGCCGACGCACAGCGCCGCGGCAAAAATGCTCGGCAAACTCTGCGACCAGACCGGCAGCACGATGCCGGCCGCCATCACCGCGTGACTCACCATCCAGACGCGGCGGTTGCCCCAGCGTCGCACGAGCGCGGCCACCGCCAGCGTCGAGAGCGCCGCCGCCGCGCCGAACACCGGCCACGACCAGCCAAAAGCGGCCGAGCCCTGCAAAGCGCTTTTGGCCATCACCGGCAGGAAAGTCGCCGGGATGATGTAGCCGAAACCGAATATGCCGTAGCACAGCACCAACCGCAGCGCATCAGTATTCCAGACAAAAGCGGCCGGCGCGCCGGGCTTGGCGGCACTGGCAGCGGCTGCGTCATGGCGCGCAAAGAAGCGCCAGATCAGCGCCGTCACGGCCGTGGCCAGCAGCCCCAGCGCCAGCCAGGCGCGCGCCGAGCCCGCCGCGAAGTAGCCGAGCGCGAGGCACAGCAACCCGGCAGCAGCAATCCCGGCGCCCACGCCGGCAAACACCAGGCTGTTCAAGAAGGGCTGCTGGTACACCGCCAGCGTGTCCATGCACCAGGCCGAGACCGAGATCAGCACCCAGGCGCTGACCATGCCGGCCAGCAGGCGCAGCGCCACCCAAACGGCGAAAGTCTCACTGCCGCCCATCGCCAGCGTGGTGCCGGCGATCACGAGCAGCCCGATGTGAATCGCGCGCTCGGGGCGCACCTGCAGCACCATGGCGCTGAGCGCGCCGATCAGATAGCCCAGGTAATTGGCCGAGGCCAGCCAGCCGCCCGAGGCGATGCTAAGCCCCGCATCCTGCAGCATCATGGGCAGCACCGGGGTGAAGGCAAAGCGCCCGATGCCCATGGCCACGGCCAGCGCGGCAGCGCCGGCCAGGGCCTTGGCCACGGGGGAAGCCTGCGCGGATTTGTGTGCGCAAAGCACCGCTTGAGAATGTTTCATGGCGCCAATTTAGCCCAGCCCTGGTATTATGAAAAGTGAATAATCAAGACGAAAGATTCTCAAAATGAGAAACATGGATCTGGATGCGCTGCAGATTTTCAAGGCCGTGGTGGACTGCGGGAGCGTCAGCAAGGCGGCGCTTCATCTCAACCGCGTGCCGTCCAACATCACCACCCGCGTGAAAAACCTGGAAGAAAGCCTGGGCGTGCAGTTGTTCCAGCGCCAGGGCGGCAGGCTAATCCTCTCCAGCGAGGGCGAGCTGCTGCTGGGCTATGCGCAGCGCCTGCTGCAGCTCTCCAGCGAGGCGCAAGCGGCGCTGCGCAGCGGCACGCCGCGCGGCGTGCTGCGCCTGGGCGCCATGGAGAGCACGGCGGCGGCGCGGCTCCCGTCCTTGCTCTCGCGCTACCACCACCGCTTTCCGCAGGTGCAGATCGAGCTGGTCACAGGCACCTCGGGCGCGCTGCTGGCCAAGCTGCGCCGCTTCGAGATCGAAGCCGCCTTCGTGGCCGATCCACCGACCTGCGCCGAACTGCAGGCCCAGGAGGCTTGTACCGAGGAACTGGTGCTGATCAGTCCCAGGGACACGCCGCCGATCAAGGCGCCTGCAGACGTGCGCCAGCGCACCCTGATCGCCTTCAGCGCCGGCTGCACCTACCGCAGCATCCTGCAGTCGTGGCTGGGCGCTTCAGGGGAAATGCCCCAGCGCGTGCTCGAACTGGGCTCTTATCACGCCATCGTCGCCTGCGTGGCGGCCGGCGCCGGCATCGCCATCATCCCGCGCTCGGTGCTGGAGGTGGTGGATGCGCACAGCGAAGTGGCCGTGTCCGCCCTGCCGGCGTCGCTGGCGCGCAGCAGAACGTGTCTGGTGTGGCGCACGGGCCACGCCTCGGTGGCGCTCGACGCCCTGCGCGGCGAACTGGCGCCTCAAGCCGCCGAGGCCGCCGAGGCAGATGCTGAAATTTTTTTGCCGCTGGCCGCACTGGCCGTCTAGCCCAGCGTATCGGCCCAGATAGTGGCCGCCCAGGCCATGGCATAGCGGCCTTCGAGTTCACTGGCAGCGCCCGACACCCCGCCGGCGCCGGGCACCGGCAGCATGGTCTTTTTAGCCGCGTCATAGCGATGCACGCTGGCCACATGCACGGCATCCGTGTCGCTAACAAAGCTGTAGCAGACGTTGTTGTAGATCGGCCGGGCGTTGGGCTGCTGGCCGGTCAGCAGGGCCACCACTGCCGCCGCGCAGGTCTTGCCGTGCTGGTTGGCCATGTGGCCGGACTTGGGCATGGCCGACGCAATCTGGATGGCGTCGCCCAGCACATGGATGTTTTTCGCTGCCGTCGATTCAAAGGTCAGGAAATCGACCTCGCACCAGCGCTGGTTGGCGTTGGCCAGCCCCGTTTTGACGGCAATCTCGCCGGCGCGGTTGTCGGGAATGACGTTAAGCACATCCGCCTTGACATCGTCATGGAACTCGAACTTGAGCGTGTTGGTGGAGACATCGACATCCGCCAGCGCGTGCGACGGACGGTATTCGACGATACCTTGATAGCGCTCGGCCCAGGCTTTCCTGAACAGCGCTGCCTTGGAGGTCACGTCGTCATTGGCGTCGAGGATCAGCACCTTGCTCTTGGGCTTGAACCGGCTGAAATAATGCGCCACCTGACAGGCCCGCTCATACGGGCCGGGCGGACAGCGGTACGGCGCCAGGGGAATCGACAGGGCATAGACGCCGCCATCGGGCATGGCCTCAAGCTGGCGGCGCAGGGCCACGGTCTGCACGCCGGCTTTCCAGCCGTGCAGCACCTGGCTTTTGGCGGCCTCGCCGGCCATGCCCGGCAGGCTGTCCCAGATGAAATCGACGCCAGGCGACAGGATCAGGCGGTCATAGGCCAGCTCGTCACCCTGGGCCAGCCGCACCCGGCGCCGGTCGGGGTCGATGCGCACCGCCCGGTCGGGGACCAACCGCACGCCGTGGTGTTTGAGCAGCCCCTCGTAAGGCTGGGTAATGTCGGCCAGGGTCTTGCTGCCGCCCAGCACCAGATTGGAAATCGGGCAGGAAATGAAGCTGGCATTGGGCTCGACCAGGGTCACGTCGATGCCGTAGTCGGACCACATCCGGACATACTTGGCCGCCGTGGCGCCGCCATAGCCGCCGCCCACCACCACGACCCGCGGCGCACTGGTGCCACGGCCAGCAGCGCAACCCCCCATAAGACCCAGCACGCCGGCGGCACCGGCACCCTGCAACAACTGACGACGCTTCATCATCGGGCCTGTCATTTTTTCTGGATTGAAAAATAGGCTGCCAGGGCGCCCAGCTCTTCATTGGAGTAACCCCGGGTGATCTGGTGCATGACGGTGGCCGGCCTGGCGCCCGTTTTGAACGCCAGCATTTTTTGCAGCAACTCATCGCGCCCAGCCCCAGCCAGGGACCAAGGGCCGGATCGGGCCAGGCCGTGCGTGCCGTGACAACCGGCACAGGCAGCGGCCATGCCGCGCACCTGCAGAAAATCCATCGCCTGGGCCGAAGCCCAGCCGGACACAGCCAGCAGCGCGCCG
The DNA here is from genome assembly GCA_030855235.1 of Pseudomonadota bacterium. Lineage (GTDB taxonomy): Bacteria > Pseudomonadota > Gammaproteobacteria > Burkholderiales > Burkholderiaceae_C > Polaromonas. The sequence continues at coordinate 5,978 of JALYRU010000029.1, read as the reverse complement.
GCCAACACCACGGGGCAAGATTTCAAGGCTCAACTCCTTTGCGCAAGATCAGAAAAGCGCCATCTCAGCAGCGCGCTTCCAATGGCAGCTCCAGAGCTTACAGCAGGCCAGGCGGCACCTGCGTGCCGAGGGCACCAACGCGCTTTTGTGACAGGTATTTCCACAAAAATTCATTCATCCTGAAAGGTCATCCTCAATCCCCTTATAATTTGCCGTGACGGGCCTTCCCGCATGGTAAAACGGCCAACCGGGTCAGATGGGGAACCAAGCAGCCCTAACTGTGGAGCCAGTGCCGGGGTCAAGGCTCGTCACCTTATTCATTTCACGGGGCGTCTTGTCGGCTCTCCTCCTTGTGGATACGCTGCCGGCAAGCGGCGCGTCGGACCCAACAGGATTCAGGACAGCGACATGACCATGCCCCAGAATCTTCCCCTTTCGGTTCTTGTGGCAGAAGACGATGAGCACATCGCGCATTTGCTCAAATTCATGCTCCAGCGGGAAAAATACACCGTTCATCTGGCGCGTGACGGGCGTCAAGCCAAACAGTTCATTGAGCACAACGAGCCGCCCCAGGTAGTGCTGCTCGACGTCATGCTGCCCTTCTTTGATGGTTTCGCTCTGCTGGCGCTGCTGCGCGAACAACCCGCCTGGAAAACCACGCCAGTCATCATGCTGACCGCCAAGACACAGCAGCAGGACATTGTCAGGGCACTGACGGCAGGCGCCACTGACTACATTCTCAAGCCCTTCCAGCCCGCCGAACTGCTGGCGCGGCTGCAGCGTGTGGTGCATCCTTCATGAAAAACTGGGCTGCCGGCTTGTCAAGCCTCGCGCTCTCGGCCAGCTCTTTGGCCCAGAGCACGCCGCCCCAAACCCAGATTGAAATCAGCGCCGAATCGAGCCACCTGAGCAACGCCAGCCCTGACTGGCGCGCCAAGTCCGTGCGCCTGGCCCGCAAACTCGGCCCGCGCGATGTCAAGGAACTGACCCTGACCCACACCAGCCGCTTTGGCCTGGACGATCAGCAGATCAGCGGCGCTTATGCCGTGCCGGTGTCGGACCGGCTCACCGCCACGCTGGGCGCGAGCATCAGCCCGTCGCACCGGGTGCTGGCCAGGCATGGCCTGGAGGGCGCGCTCCAGTATGAATTTGCCCCCGGCTGGCTGGCCCATGCAGGCCTGGGCCATCGGCGCTACGACACGGCTTCCGTGCGCCAGGCCAGCGTGATGCTGGAGCGCTACTTTTCATCCTTCAGCCTGTCAGCGGCCTGGCGACCTGTGCGCGCACTCGGGGCCAACGCCAGCAGCGCGGAGTTGCGCGGCACCTATTACTACGCAGAGGCCAGTTCCATCGGCCTGGTTGTGAGCAGCGGCCAGGAAGCCACCTCGGTCAATGCCGGCACGGTCGTGCTCGCAGACGTCCGCGCTGCGGCCCTGCTCGGACGCCACCAGCTGAACCGCCAATGGTCCCTCAGCTACGCACTGAGCCGCACCCTGCAAGGCCAGTTCTACAACCAGAGCAGTGTGCGTCTTGGTGCTCAATACATTTTCTGACCCTTACCTGTCGATTGCTTTTGGAATTGGAATTGCTGCCCTTGCATTGACCCTGCTGCTGGTGCTGGCGATTGTTTACCTCAGGCTCACCCTGCGAAGAGCGTTACGCCGCGAAACGGCCTTCATCGCCGTGTGGCGCCCGCTGCTTCTTGAGGCCTTGAGCCAGGACCATCTGCCGCCACTGCCCAGGCTGGCCCGGCGTGATCGCCTTTTTTTCCTCAAGCTGTGGAACTACCTGCAGGAGTCGCTGCGGGGCTCGGCCACCGACAGGCTCAATGAACTGGCGCGGCGCCTGCAGTGCGATCACGCTGCCCGCAAATTCCTCAAAAAAGGCAATCGCTCGGAACGCCTGCTGGCCATTTTGACGCTGGGCCACCTGCGCGACCAGGCGTCATGGGATGCGCTCACCCTTGAGGCGCGCAAGCCGGACCGCCTCGCCTCCATCCACGCGGCGCGCGCCCTGGTCAAGATCGACCCGGTGCGGGGCACGCAGTGGCTGCTGCCCCTGCTGCTGCAGCGACGTGACTGGGACATCACGCAAATTGCCAATTTTCTCAGCGAAGCCCGGCAGGCCTTCGGGCTGCAGCTGACGGCGCGTATTCTCAAGATCGACCAGCAGCACTGGACCCGCGCCCTGCAGCTGGCCGATGCGCTGCACCTTGAGCTTCCTGCGCGCACCGTTCTCTTCATCCTGAAGAACTGCAGCGCGGTCGATACGCTGATTGCCGCGCTGCGCCTGGCCTCGGACGTGAAGCTGCGCCCTGCCGTGCGCAGCCACCTGCTGCACTCGCACTGGCAGGTGCGGGTGGAAGTGGCCAGGTTTTTGAGCCATTTTGGCAATGCCAGCGACATCCCGAGGCTTCAGCAATTGCTGCGCGACAGGCAGTGGTGGGTGCGCTACCAGGCCGCCCAGTCGCTGGCCAGCATGCCGTTTTACGGCCGCTCCCAACTGCAGGCGCTGCGCGCCAGCACGTCGGAGGTGCTGGCCATCGCCATGCTGGACCATGTCCTGGCCGAACACCCGCATGCCACGGCCTAGGCCCCACGCCCGATGATCGAATTCACCACCTGGTTCATCTTTGCGTATTTCATCGTGCTCAACGCCGGTTATCTCGCGCTCAACTTTCTGTCGATTTTTGCGCTGCAGCGCAACAAGCAGGAAAAGCTGCTCGAAGACCTGCCGCAGGTCTTCAGCGGGCTCGAGCCCGGCATCAGCATCCTGGTGCCCGCCTACAACGAAGAAGCCACCATCACGGCCTCGATCCGCTCGATGTTCCAGCTGACGTATTCCGACTTTGAAGTCATCGTCATCAATGACGGCTCCAAGGATGCCACCCTGGACGTGCTCAAGCGGGAATTTTCCCTGCTGCCCTTTCCCGATGCCCAGCGCCAGGGCCTGGCCACCCAGCCGATCCGGGGCGTGTACCGCTCAATCGACTACCCCAACCTGCGCGTGATCGACAAAGTCAACGGCGGCAAGGCCGACTCTCTGAACGCCGGCATCAATGCGGCGCGCCATCCGCTGTTCTGCGGCGTCGATGCCGACTCCATCCTCTCGCGTGACAGCCTGCAGCGCGTGGCCAAGCCTTTTTTGACCGACCCCGACACGATTGCCAGCGGCGGCACGGTACGGGTGGCCAACGGCTGCGAAGTGACCGATGGCTTTTTGACCAAGGTCGGTCTGCCGACGAATATCTGGGCGCTGTTTCAGGTGGTGGAATACCTGCGCGCCTTTTTGTTTGGCCGGCTGGGCTGGTCCCAGATCAACGCGATGCTGATCATTTCAGGCGCTTTTGGCCTGTTCAAGACCGAAGTGGTGATCGCCGCAGGCGGCTACCGCAGCAACACCATTGGCGAAGACATGGAGCTGGTGGTGCGCATCCACCGCCTGCTGCGACAACAGGGAACGCGCTACCGCGTCACCTTCGTGCCCGAGCCCGTCTGCTGGACGGAAGCGCCCGAAGACCGCAAAACCCTGCGCAACCAGCGCATCCGCTGGCAGCGCGGCCTGTCTGAAAGCCTGAGCAGCAACTGGGGCCTGATGTTCAGCCGCAATGGCGGAATGCCCGGCTGGGTGGCTTTTCCTTTCATGATTTTGTTTGAGTGGCTCGGGCCGCTGGTGGAACTGGGGGGCTATTTCTTCATGATCTATGCCTACCTGTTCGGCCTGGTCTCCTGGGAGGCCTTCATGGTGTTTTTGTTCATGGCCATCGGCCTGGGCATCCTGCTGTCGGCTTCAGGCCTGCTGCTGGAGGAGCTGTCGTTTCACATGTACCCCAAATTCCAGCATCTTGCCCTGCTCGCGCTGGTGGTGGTGGCGGAAAACCTGGGCTACCGCCAGCTCAACACCTGGTGGCGCCTGGTGGGCCTTTACCGCTGGGCCAGGCAGCAGGAGTCGAGCTGGGGCGAGATGAAACGCAAAGGCGTCGGGCAGCAACCCAGGCGGCCCTAGCGCCCAGCCGCCGGGCCGGGGCGGCAGGGCCGCTATCAGGTTGACGCGGCCAGTGGCAAGTCAAAATAAAACTCGCTGCCCTGGCCGGGCGCGCTGAAAAAATCGATTTTCCCCTGGTGCGCCTCAATGATGCTTTTGCAAATATTGAGGCCCAGGCCGGTGCCGCCTTTTTGCCGCTGGTCTGAAGAGTCCGCCTGCATGAAGCGCTGGAAGATGCGGTCGCGAAACTCCTCGGCAATGCCGCTGCCCGCGTCCAGCACCGACACCCGCACCTGCCCGGCCAAGCGCTGCAGGCGCACCGTGACCAGCGCGCCGCCGGCTGGAGAAAACTTCGCGGCATTGGACAGCAGGTTCACCAGCACCTGAATCACCCGGTCCGCGTCCACCAGCACCTGCGCATCGGCGCTGTCCGAGGCCAGCGCAAGGCGGACCTGGTACTGGTCCGCATAGCTTTGCGTCGCCCGGATCGCCTGCGCCACCAGGGGCAGCAAGGGCTGCACCAGCCGGTGGTAAGTCATCAGGTGCGCGTCTATCTTTTCCACATCCAGCACATCGTTGATCAGGCGAACCAGGCGCTCTGCGCTTTTGTACGAAATGCCCAGCAACTCCCTGGCATCGGGCGGCAACTCGCCGGCCATGCCTGAATGCACCATGTCCAGGGCCGCATAGATCGCCGTCAAAGGCGTGCGTAGTTCGTGCGAGACGGTCGAGATGAACTCGTTGCGCATGCGCTGACCTTGCTGGCGCTCGGAAATATCATGCAGGAAAGCGCTGAAAAACTTCAGCTTGCTGTTGTTGATCAGGCCGATCCTGACCTCTACCGGGATTTCCTTGCCGCCCTGCGTCAGCACCAGACGCTCCAGGTTGGTGCGGGTGAAATCGGCAACGCCGCTGGTGTTGAACAGCGCCATGGCCCGCACGGTGCTGGCCCTGAAGCGCTCGGGCACCAGCGTCGTCAGCGGCTGGCCCAGGATCTCCTCGCGGCTCCAGCCGAACATTTTCTGCGCCTCCGGGTTCCAGTCGGTGATCAGGCCCTCGAAATTGACGCCGATGAAGGCGCTCTGGACCGTCTCGAGAATCGTCGCAATCCGGTCCTTGTTCGCGCGCACGCTCTCCAGGGCCTGGATCAGTTCGGCGGTGCGCTGCTCTACCCGGCTCTCCAGCGTCGCATTGAGCTCCTTGAGGGCGTTTTCCTTGTGCTGCAGGTCGCTGATCAGGGCGTTGAGCGAGCCGCTCAGTGCCTTGACTTCCGTGTAGGCCGTCGTGGCCACGGCATCGATACGGGCCGGCTGGCCGGCCTGCAGCTGTTGCGCCGAGCGCGACAGCGCCTTGAGCGGGCGGGTAATGGCGCGGGCCGCCCCCAAGCCCAGCAGCGAAAACATCGAGGCCACGACCACGCCGATCCACAGCACCTGCAACTGGAGCTGCTTGACGGGCAGATAGGCCTCGGCCCGGCGCTGGCTGACCAGCACTTTCCAGCCCAGGCCGGGGTAGGAGCGGTAGCCATTGCCTTGGCTGGCACCGACCAGGTAATCGTGGCCATCGGGCAAGCGCTCGGCGGCAAAACCACGCGCGCCCGGCTTGAGCTGCTGCAGAATCGGCAGCGCCAGCGTGCTTCCCTGCAGCTCGGGCGGCCCCAGCAGCACGGTATTGTCAAGCGACAAAATCAGCGCATCCACCTTACGCTCCTTGTCGATCGGCTCGGTGATGGATTGCTGGATGTCCCTGGCCCAGTCCCACGCCAGGTGCGCGCCCAGCACGCCCCCGGAGCGGCCAGCGGCGCCTGCGTAGGGGAAGGCAATATCGACAAAACGCAGCGGCTCGCCCGTGGGGTTGGGCAGCAGTTTGGCCAGCAGCCTGGCTTCATGAACGTCACCGACATGCTGATTCTTCTGGACGTTCTGGAACCACGGCCTGGCCGAAACATCGGCGCTCTCGAGCATGCCACGGGTAGCCACCAGCACTTTTCCGCG
>JALYRU010000017.1 GCA_030855235.1 Pseudomonadota bacterium | reverse complement strand
GGTCGATTTCTTCTGCCTGGAGCGTGACGATGTATTTTCCCATCCCGCCATTTTTGCCCAGCTTGGCTTGGGCACCATGAGCGCTTTGGAGGCTTTACCGACATTTTTGGCTTGACGCGACACTAGAACTACAGAGCCCATTGAAGTGCTTGTGAAGGACCAGCGCCGCAGGCGCTGGAGCCTGAGTGAAAAAGCCGCCCTGGTGCGGCGCACCTATGAGCCGGGCATGAGCGTGTCGCTGGTGGCGCGCCAAAAGGGCATTTCGGCCAGCTTGTTGTTTCAGTGGCGCAGGCTCGAAAGTCAGGGCGCCTTGACGGCCGTGTCTTGCGGCGAGGCGGTGGTGCCCACGTCCGAGCTTGCAGCCGCCCGCGCCGAGATTGCCAAGCTCCAGCGCATTTTGGGCAAGAAGACACTGGAAAACGAAATCCTCAAGGAAGCGGTGGAGTACGCGGCTGAAAAAAAGTGGATTGCGCGCTTGCCCTTGCCGCCCAAGGACGGCCAGTGATGGCCATCTGCGGCGCTTTGGGCGTGGCGCGCTCCCACCTGCACAGCCTGAGATCGCGCCTGCCCTCGTGGCGTGATGGCCGGCGCCAACGTAGCGCAGCCACTGACGATCAGCTGCTGGCCGACATTCGAGCGCAGATTGGTGATCTGCCCAGCTACTGCTATCGGCGCGCCTGCGCGCTGCTCAAACGCCAGCGCGCCTCAACCCCAAGCGCATTTATCGGCTCATGGCCAGCGCCGGCCTGCTTCTGTCCAAGGCGCCGCAGCGCAAGCACTTGAACCGCAAGCACGAAGGCCAAGTGGCCGTTGGCCGCAGTAACCAGCACTGGTGCTCGGATGGCTTTGAGATACGGTGCGACTCGGGCCAGACCGTGACGGCCACCTTTGCCAAGGACTGCTGCGATCGCGAGATCGTGGCCTGGCACGCTTGGGAAGGCAAAGGGCTCAGCGGTGAGCCTGTGCGCGAAATGCTCATCGAGGCGATGGAGAGGCGCTTTGGCGCTGTCGAGGCAATTCCTGCTGACCATCAGCTGGAGTTCCTCACCGACAACGGTTCAGCCTATATTGCCAGCCAGACTCGCAGCCTTGCGCGCCAGCTCGGGCTCAAGCCGGTAAACACGCCGGTGCGCAGCCCGCAAAGCAATGGCATGGCCGAGAGCTTTGTCAACACGTTCAAGCGCGACTACGTCAGCCGCATGGACCTCATCGATGCCCGCACGGTGATGGCGCAGTTGCCGGCCGCGTTCGAGCATTTCAACTCGGTGCATCCGCATTCAGCCCTGAAAATGCGCTCGCCGCGCGAGTTCAGGCACTACCAAGCTCAAAACAGCAGGACAATTGAACCCGCGCCCCTGGCGCTACATTGCGTATAGGCCGTGTCCGGTTATACGGGGGCAAGATCACAAGTTCCTGGGCATTGCATGCTCGCTGACACGGGCTATGTGGGCGAGCCCTTTGCGCTGGGTGTGCGGGAGATATTGGGTAAGGCTGCCGCGGTGCAGATCGCCAAGCGCAGCGAGTTGCACAAGTTTGCCGTCATCCCCAGGCGCTGGGTGGTCGAGCGCTCGTTCGCCTGGCTTGAGAAATGCCGCAGGCTGTGGAAGAACTGCGAGCGTGACCTCAACACCAGCCTGCAGTTCATCCACCTTGCATTTCTGGTCCTGCTACTACGGAGATCGTGAACAGGTTCTTAGGAGATCGTGAACAGGTTCTTAGACACGCAGGGTGTCGCGGTTCAGCTTCAAATCCGCTCCTTGAAACGAGAAAAGCCCCGCACTTTCGTGCAGGGCTTTACTTATTTATGGCTCCTCAACCTGGGCTCGAACCAGGGACCTACGGATTAACAGTCCGGCGCTCTACCAACTGAGCTATTGAGGAATTCAGCTTTGAATTATAGCGTCAATTTTTCAAATTTCTCGAATCAACGATTCTTTCCAAAGTTTTTCATCTCATCAGCCTTCTACAGCCTGTAATTCTCATCTTTCCTCCAAGCAACCCGATAGCTTGGGAAAGGTCAATCTGATCCGAACTACTTAGTAGTATGCATGTTCCTTCATACTGGCACCCTCATCTGTCAATGACTCGGTAACCTTATGACCAAAACCTCGATCGACAAACAAAAAATCAAGTTCCTTTTGCTAGAGGGAATTCATCCCTCGGCCATTGATGTGCTAAGAACTGCAGGCTACACGCAGATAGAAAGTCTGGCTGGCGCTTTGCCCGACGATGAGCTGAAGAAGAAGATTGCGGATGTGCATTTTGTCGGTATCCGCTCACGTACCCAGCTCACGGCCGAGGTGTTCGCACAAGCCTCCAAACTCACGGCTGTCGGCTGCTTTTGTATCGGCACCAACCAGGTAGACCTGCAGGCAGCGCGGGAGCGCGGTATTGCCGTGTTCAATGCGCCGTTTTCCAATACGCGGTCAGTGGCTGAACTGGTACTGGCCGAGGCCATCTTGCTGCTGCGCGGCGTTCCAGAGAAAAGCGCCGTGGCACACCGGGGCGGCTGGCTCAAGTCGGCCGAAAACGCCTATGAAATACGCGGCAAAACTCTAGGTATTGTCGGCTATGGCTCCATCGGGACACAGTTGTCTGTTCTGGCGGAGGCTTTGGGCATGCGTGTCATGTTCTTTGATGTGGTTACCAAACTGCCACTGGGCAATGCACATCAGGTGGCCAAGCTGAGTGACCTGCTGGCGCAGTCAGATGTAGTCAGCCTGCATGTGCCTGAAACCCAAGCCACTCAGTGGATGATTGGCGCCCCAGAAATTGCCGCCATGAAACCAGGCGGCGTGCTGATCAATGCCTCGCGAGGCACGGTAGTGGAAATTGAACCGCTGGCCGAAGCCCTTCGTCAGAAAAAACTGCTGGGTGCTGCCATTGATGTGTTTCCGGTTGAGCCGCGCAGCAACAAGGACATGTTCGAGTCTCCCTTGCGCGGCCTGGATAACGTGATCCTGACGCCGCATGTCGGTGGCTCGACGATGGAAGCGCAGGAAAACATAGGCATCGAAGTGGCGGAAAAACTGGTCAAGTACAGCGACAACGGCACCTCCACGTCTTCTGTCAATTTTCCGGAAGTAGCGCTGCCGGCCCACCCCGGCAAACACCGGCTGCTGCACATTCACCACAACGTGCCGGGTGTGCTGTCGAAAATTAACAAGGTTTTCTCCGACAACCATATCAACATCGCATCTCAATACCTGCAGACCAATGAAGCGGTTGGCTATGTGGTGATTGACATTGATGCCGCGCATTCCGACATGGCCTTGGCCAAGCTGGCACAAGTACCCGGAACGATCCGCAGTCGCGTACTTTTTTGAACGCTATCCAGCATTGCTGGGTGATGTTGCTTTAGAAAGCTCAGTTTACAGTCAACGCAGGCTGAGCCGCCAGCGTTTGCAATCCCAGCAAGCTGGCAAGGGCAACGGTAGACATAGCGCCCTCCTTGGTTACCAAGGCACCGGTCTGGGCATGGATACCCACAATGCTCGGCACGGAGGAAAAACCCAGCCGGTTCATCAGTTCGGTATTCTTGGCAACGAGTGCTTTCTGCGCATCAAGCTCGTTGCCAGCGCTGATCCCGCCCCGATTGGCCAGCAGAGAGGTTTCATGCTCATCCATTGTTGCAGCCGGATCCTTGGCGGCCAGCAAGGTAGCGCCTTGGGCCGTACTGGACGGATTCAAAAGACCCACGGGAATCCAGACAAATTTCGCCTGGGACTTGAGCGGTTTTGCAGCGTTCCACAGTGCGCCGCAGTGTGAGCATTGAGCATCAAAGAAGACATAAATCGTACGCGCACTCATCTGCGAGCCGACCTCAAAGCCCTTGGCTTCGGCGCCAATGGCGGCCATAGATACCGGCGTGAGAGCGACTTTTTCGTTTGTACCTTTACTGGGCGCCTCATGACAAGCGGCCAGCAGCAAAGTGGCAGCGATGATCATGGCGGAGGAAAATTTGAAAAAATATTTTGATGTCATGGCAACCTGAAATAAGAGGTGAAAATGTTAAATGCAAAGGTAAGTCGTCTGCTACCCCAATTGTCCAAGCTCACCATCAGCTTCATCAAGCGGACATCAACATGTTTCGCGGAAGCTGTACCAGTACACAGGTGGTCAATAGCCATGCGGATGCAGATAAGTGCTTCCGATCCTTTCACCTTGTCTACAGATCATCTGCCTGAAGGCGCAAGTGGTCAGCCTGACCAACGTACCCGGTTGAGCCCTGCTAAAAAGCTGCCACTGGTCCTTTAACTTATCGGCACCTTCAATGCAGGTTGTCCAGCTCTCTGCGTAAGAACTACCCTGCCCAACGCCCGGCAATGCCAGAGCCTATGTTGCGCATCTCAAGCAACACTCAATCGATTTTCCGCACATGCGAGCAAGTCACCTCAATCTTGCCGGGATGGTCATTGCGCATCATGCGGAACAAGCGTTCCTGAGGAATCTCTAGAACATGCTACGCCTTGTCTGCCTGGAAATTTTGCAGCACTCGATCATGAGGATGCCTATAGACCATCTCGGCCCAGCTTGTTCAAGGTATGCCGCACATGGTAGCGCAGTTACTCCAGCAACATCGCCTACATTACCACTCGTCATAAATACCTCCTGCCAAATTTTTCCGTAAAGCACCTCACCATACCCAGAACAGTGAATACATAGATCACGGAAGAACTTCTGGCAGAGAGCTTATTGATGCTGTCACAGCATGATTTTAAGAATACCGGATTACCCTGTTTTATCCAAGTTTCCATGCAAAAGTGATGGCATGAGTCATCTCGCACTGCACAGCGTTAACTGCGCCAGTGCGACTGAGCAACGAATGACACAAACCATGAGTTCTTAAAAGAGCCCTCGATGGGTGGCAAAACTCACTGCTTGCGCACGGGTTCGCACATTGAGCTTGCGGTAGATATTCTTGATATGGGTATTGACAGTCTGTCCGCTGATGAGCAACCTGGAGCCAATTTCCGTACTGGTGTAGCCCGAAGCGACAAGTTTGAGAACTTCTTTCTCGCGCTCGGAAAGCTTGTCCTTGCTGCGAGCTTCCTGCGTCACCTTCTCGGTGAGTTGAACATGCTCGAACCGGCTGAGCAGGCGCCGGGCCAGATTAGGCGTGATGGAGGCGCCCCCATTGACCACCTGGAGGACGGCTTGCGGAAAGCTGCCAAACCAGGAGTTCTTGACGAGATAACCGGTGGCACCGAGTTCGAACGCATGCAGGGCATGCTGTTCGTCTTCCATGGCCGAGATCACAACCGCCTCAGCCATCGGGCGCACGGTTTTCATGTACTCGATCAGGTCAAAGCCGGTACCATCACCCAGATTCAAATCTACCAGCATGACATCAAATTCATTCTGGCTGATCAGCCTGCGTCCTTCACGCAAACTGCTGGCTTGACCCAGCAAATTGATTCGCATGTCTGCCAGCAATTCATGGGCAATGACCCGGCTCATGTGGGGATCATCATCAATCAGCAGAACCCTGACCGGCTGTTCTGGCTGGCCTGTCAGGAAACCCGGCCACAAAGGAGGTAACCCGCTGTGCGGCGCCAGATGCTGGCCCGCTCCAAGCGAACCCGCCTTGATTGAAAAATTCGACGCGATATCAGACTCGTTGCGACTTTCCATAATTTCCCCTGAATTGTTGATCTTTTGCTGTAACCGTTTTGATGGTGAATTCTTTGGTTGACAACTTCCTTACTATTTTCATGAACTTTTCAAACGAAATGGTTACTTCTTTATTGGCTTGATAGATATCAAGTTAACCACTAAAGTTAGTTGAAAAACGCCACCGACACCATTACATATGACAACGGAAATTTACAAGCATCACTATTAAATCTAACTAAATACTAATTCATTTAAAACTTAAACTCTTAAAATTTTTAGGGTCAATAAGAATTAACTTATGTCATAAACCTTACTCCAAAAATTAAAAAATGCAGTGATCTGTTGCTGCAATTAGTAATAAATATTTACATACAGTTCAGCTTAAATAGAACCTGCCCATTTGGTCAGCTTCACAAAAGACATATCAATTGATTTTATAATTTAACTTGTTAGAAATTTCATCAAGAAAGTCAAGCTCTTCAAAAGCATTTTTCAGGGGAAAATTTGTATCTCTTGTTTATTTATGCACAAAAGTTGCTTTTAAGTCACAATCAGACAAAATCAACATGTACACAATCAACTCAATAAATCACAATTTGAAACATATTCATTCGTATACTTGGATATGAGAAGTTCATACCTCATCCTTGTCGGAATGATTCGAATGAATCTCATTCAGCATGTCAAGGTGGGCAATGCCATCTTCCAGATATACCGATCCAGTTTTTAAAAATCCATGTTGCCGGTAAAAATTTTCCAGATGCGCCTGGGCACTGATCCTGACGGGTTGTGGGCCGTATTGGCGTGACAGGCAGGCCATCGCCTCATCGACCAGCGCGTGCCCCACGCCGCTGCCTCGCACCGATGCATGGGTAGCGATACGCCCCAGGCTTGCCTGCGGTTCTCCTACACCAGGAGCAAAGCAGCGCGCGTAGGCCACCAGCCGACCCTGCAGCATTCCCAGCAAATGCATGGCGTCAGCATCAGCCCCATCTATATCCTGAAAAATGCAGGCCTGCTCGACAACAAACACTTCACTGCGCAGCTGAAGCACGGCATAAAGCTCAGCGCCAGTTAATTCATCGAATGCCAGGTAACGCCATGCGATGGCGCTCATGCGGGGGTAGCCCTGCAAAGGGCATAACCGATACGGGGAAAATGCACATGCACCGTGCCGGCGCGCTCGTCGGTGCGGCGCAGCGTGTAATGCATGCGCGTGGCCGCGATCAGTTCACCCTCGGTGGGCTCGCGGCCAAAGCTTTCGGCGCTGATCACCACCCGGCTGCCCAGGGCAATCCCATGCTCATCCTGAAAGATATCGTCATGCAGCGCAGCGGGGCTTGAGGCCGCCGCGACGGCAATCGCCTCGGGGGCGCTGAATTTCTCCATGGTGCCGTGACCTATCGCGGCCATGCGGTCCATCCAGTCCAGCACCGCCGGCGTGGCATGCAGGATATCGGCCAGCACAGAGGTGCGAATCCGGGTGAACCACAGCGGGGCATACACCGAAAAGTCGGTGATGCACGGTACATCGCCCAGCAAGAAAGGCCGGTCATCGAGCATGTCGGAAAGGCGGCGCAGGCATGACCTGTAGGCAGCGGCGGCATCCTCTGGTGCCAGTGGCGCCATGCCTGCACTCATGGCCTTGCGATCTTCGATGAACGCCTTGGCCACTTCGGGCGGTGCATGGGCAAAGAGCTGATCCACTCCCCTGGGCTGCATGCTGAAGGCCATTGCAAGCTGAAACAGCGTGGTGTCCGCCCATTGGGCCAGAATGCGCGCCAGGCCCTTGCTGGGCTCGGGATAGAACGTCGGCCAGGGTGCAATGTGTTCGAGCACATCGGCAATCAGGCTGGAGTCGCAATAGAGGTCGGCGCCAATTTGCAGCACCGGCGTTTTGCGGTAGCCACCGGTCAGCGCCACCAGATCGGGCTTGGGATTCATCACTGGAATGACCACCGATTTCCACGGAATGTTCTTGTAGCCCAGCATCAGACGGATTTTCTCGGCGAAAGACGAACTGGGGTAATGGTGAAGAATCAGGGTCGGCGGGATGGTCATGGCGGCTTCCTGGGCAAGGTTGTTATTGGCGTTAAAGAGGCCTGGCCCGGACCAAAATACAGTCAAAATCCGTGCCAGACGCCAGCATACCGAAGGTATGCCCGGCCTGCCCGGTGAGGCGCGAATCACAAAAAGCGTCGGCCACCGCGCTTGGGGCCGCCTGGCACAGCAGGGCCGCCTGCAGCGCCAGCGCCACGTCCTGCGCCAAGCGGCGAGCCTGCAACTCGTCCGCTTCAGGACTGACGCCTTGAAGGCGCGTCGGGAACGCGGCGGCGAACTGGTCCAGCGCCGGATGCGCGCCCCTGGCAGCCTGTAATTCATGCGCCAGCGCGGCCACGGTGTCGGGCCTGCGTAAGGCACGCAGCAGGTCCAGCGCCATGATGTTGCCCGCGCCCTCCCAGATCGAATTGACCGGCATTTCGCGGTAGATGCGGGCCATGACGCCTTCACCGCCCGCCTCCACATAGCCGTTGCCGCCCAGGCATTCCATGGCCTCCTGCGCAAAATGGCTACCGCGCTTGCAGATCCAGAACTTGGCCACCGGCGTGAGCAGGCGCAGCAAGGCCTGCTCATGGGCGTCCTGCGGATGGTCAAGACAGCGCGCCAGCCTGAGCGAGAGCGCGCAGGCCGCTTCACTCTCCAGCGCCAGATCGGCCAGCACATTGCGCATCAGGGGCTGGGCGATCAACGCCTTGCCAAAGGCCTGGCGCTGGGCGGCGTGGTTCAGCGCCAGGCTGAGCGCCTGGCGCATCAGCCCGCTGCTGCCCAGGGCGCAGTCCAGGCGCGTCATCGTTCCCATGGCCAGGATGTGCGGCACGCCCCGCCCCTCCTCGCCCACCAGCCAGGCCGCAGCGCCGCTAAATTCGACTTCGGCGCTGGCATTGGCTTTGTTGCCCAGCTTGTCCTTCAGGCGCTGCAGATACAGCCGGTTGAGCGTTCCGTCGGGCAGCACGCGCGGCAGGAACAGACACGACAAGCCCGCCGGGGTCTGCGCCAGGATGAGAAAGGCGTCCGACATGGGCGCCGAGAAGAACCATTTGTGGCCGGTCACCGCAAAGCGCTGGCCCCAGGCGTCCGCGCCATCCGGAACGGCGCGGGTCGTGTTGGCGCGCACGTCAGAGCCGCCCTGCTTTTCGGTCATGCCCATGCCCATAGTCACGCCGGGCTTGTCGCGCCAGGGCTTGAGGGCGGGGTCGTAATGGCGGCTGGTGAGTTTACAAGCCCAGTCGGTCTCAATCGCCGGGTTGCCGCGCAGCGCCGGGGTGGCAGCATAGGTCATGGAGATCGGACACAGGCTGGACGCTTCCAGCTCTGTGAAAAGCATGAAACCCGCAGCGCGCAACAGGTGCGGCGAAGTACCAAGACGCTGCGGCGCCTGAGCGCCCCCAGTCGAAACACTTTCTTGAGACAGCAAAGGGCGGGCAGCCGCCAGAGCACCGGCCTGTGGCCCGCAGGGCACGCCGTGCAGTCCCGCACCCACGGCAGCGGCCATCAGCGCGTGGTAGCTCGGGTGAAACTCCACCTGATCGATGCGCCGTCCAAAGCGGTCGTGCGTGTGCAACTCGGGCGGATGCACGTTGGCCAGGCGCGCATGGGCCTGCATTTCTGGCGTGCCCAGCCGGGCGCCTAAAGCGCTGAGGTCGGCCAGCTCGGCCGCGTCCAACTCCGGCGCGTTGAACCTGAGCGCGTCGCGCAGGGGCCGGTTCGTCTCGAACAGGTTGTAGTTCACCAGCGGCTCAGGCTGGTTGAAAACTTCATGGGTGATGTCCATGGCGCTCTCTCCTTGAGTCCTGTGGCAGCCCTTTTTCCCGGCTGGAGCCGCCTTGATCAGCCTGGATCAGCCTTTTTCCGGAGTTCCTGCCTTGAAATCAAGACGCCGGCTTTGGGTGTCAATCCGAGGAAATGGGGCTCAGCGGCGCATTGAGCGCATTCACGCGCCGCGCGCCGGTGGCCAAGCGTTTGACATATTTGAACGTCCCGGTGGCATGGGCGCAAGCCTGGCCTTGGGCGTCATACAAAGTCGCCTCGGTGAATGCCAGCGTGGCCGTGCGGTGCATCAGCCGGCCCCGGGCCGTTAGCCGGCTGCCGTCGCCCGGCGTGGGTCGCATGAAACTGGTTTTCATCTCGATAGTGACCGCGCCCATGTCTTTTTGCACGCTGCGCGCCGCCGACGCCATGGCCACATCGAGCAGCGTCATGCACACGCCGCCATGGGTCACGGCAAAAGAGTTCAGATGCTCGGGCTGCGGCGTGTAGCCCAGCGCCGACGCGCCGCCTTCGAACAGTTCCAGCGCAAAGCCCAGGTGGGTGACAAAAGGAATTTCCGTGCCGAAGTTCATGGTTGGCTCATTTTTTGGGAATTGAAGGATCATCAAGGGGCGCCATCATGCCTTACCCCTTGAGCTTCGAGCGCACATAGATCAGCACCACGCCCAGTGCCGCCACAGCACCGCCGCCGAGCACCAGGGGCCAGCCGGTGTCTGCGTCCATGCGCTGCACTGACAGGCCCAACACCAGCGCCAGCAGGCCGCCATAGATCAGCACCCAGATCAGGGCCTGCAGCCACGCCACGACTCTTTTGGAAGCCGGTCCCTGCGAAAATTTGAAAAAGCCCATTCGAACGCCTTTGGCACAAAGTTTAAGGCCCACGCTCACACTTCGAGCCATTCTTGGCGGATACCCGCATCGGCGCGCAGGCTCTCGGGCGTGCCGTCAAACACGATGCGGCCATGCCCCATCACCAGCACCCGGTCGGAAATGGCCATCGCCATCGTCAGCTTCTGCTCAATCAGCAGCACCGACATGCCTGCGGCCTGGAGGGTTTGCAGGTACTGGCTCACCAGCGCCACGATCTGGGGCGCCAGGCCTTCGGTCGGCTCGTCGATGACGATCAGCTCGGGCGCCCCCATGAGCGTGCGGCACAGCGTGAGCATCTGCTGCTCGCCGCCCGAGAGCACCCCGGCTTGGGTGTGCCGGCGCTCGCGCAGCGCGGGAAACAGGCGGTACATGTCCTCGAAAGACCAGCGCGCGCCCTGGCCCGAACCCTTTTGGCCGAGCAGCAGGTTCTGATGCACGCTGAGTCCGGGAAAGATGTCGCGGTTTTCGGGCACATAGCCCAGGCCGAGATGGGCGATCTGATGGGGCTTTTTGCCGATGGTCTGCGCGCCTTTCCACAAGATCGAGCCTTCGGCCCGGACCAGCCCCATGATGGCCTTGGCCGTGGTCGAGCGGCCCGAGCCGTTGCGCCCCAGCAAGGCGACGATTTCGCCCGGCCGCACCTCGAACGAGACGCCGTGCAGGATGTGGCTCTTGCCGTAAAAGGCGTGGAGATTATCGAGCTGCAGCATGTTTTTCAGCGATGGGATGACTTGCAAGCAGGTGCTTGACCCGGGATGGGAAATCATTGAGTTTTGGCATGTCGTTCAGCCCCCTTTGACTGATGGCCCGGTCACAGGCAGGCCCAGGTACGCTTCCTGCACACGCGCATCGGCGCGCACCGCCTCAGGCGTGTCAAAAGCGATGATTTCGCCATGCACCAGCACCGCAATCCTGTCGGCCAGGCCGAACACCACGCCCATGTCGTGCTCGACCGTGAGCAGCGTCCTGCCGGCGGTGACCTCCCGGATCAGGCTGATGAAACGGCTGGTTTCCGAGCGGCTCATGCCCGCTGTCGGCTCGTCGAGCAGAATCACGCCGGCGCCGCCCGCGAGGGTGATGCCGATTTCCAGCGCCCGCTGCTCGGCATAGCTCAGGCTGGCGGCCGGCCTATTGCGTTTATTGTCAAGCCCGAGCCGGGCCATCCAGGCCTCGGTGCGCGCATTGGCATCGTCCAGATTGGCCAGGAATTTCAAAAAGGTGTAGCGGTAGCCCAGACTCCACAGCACGGCGCAGCGCAGGTTCTCGAACACGCTGAGCCGGGGGAAAACGCTGGTGATCTGAAAACTGCGCGAGAGCCCCAGCCGGTTGATCTCAAACGGCTTTTTGCCGTCGATGCGCTGGCCATGGAGCAGCACCTGGCCACTGTCAGGCGCAAAGCGGCCGCTGACCAGGTTGAACAGGGTGGATTTGCCGGCCCCGTTCGGGCCGATGAGGCCCACCCGCTCGCCGGACTGGATCGCCAGGCTGACGCCGCGAATGATGGGCGTCTTGCCAAAGCTTTTGCGCAGGTTTTTCAGTTCCAGCGCGAAGCCCGGGTCGATCGAACCGCCTCTACTGCCTGCACTGCCTGCACTGCCTGCACTGCCTGCACTGCCTGCACTGCCTTCAGTGTTTGCCCTGCTTTTATCACCTGCACCGCCAATGTTCATGACGTTTCCTTGCGCTTGAAAGATGTTTGTCTGGCATGGTGAATGTCGTGCTGCATGTTGGCTTCAATCTCAATCTCACTCTGGATGCGGCACCATTGCGGCAAAAACTTCCTGCGTGCCAGTTCGAACAGCCCCAGTCCGATCAAAAAAACCAGCGCCGCGACCAGCCAGGCGCCGGGCTGCGCCGCATTGAGCGTCATGCCCATGAAAACCAATTCAGGGCCCAGGGTGGCATCGAGCTGCAGGTGGTAGAGCATCTCGACCATGGCAGCGGCACCCGCCCAGGCGGCCAACGCCGTCAGGCCCAGCGCCAGATAGAGCGCGCCCAGTTGCTGCAGCTTGCCATGAGAGGCCAGCCGCAGGTTCGCCATGATGAGGCTGGCCAGGCCGCCGGGCGCGTACATCACCATGAACAGAAAAACCAGCCCCAGATACAGCAGCCAGGCCATGGTCAGCTCCGACAGCCACACCAGCGCCAGCACCATCAGTCCCGCGCCAAGGATCGGACCGAAAAAGAAGGTGGCACCGCCCAGAAAGGTGAACAGCAGCAGATTGCCCGAGCGCAGGCTGCTGACGGCTTCGGCCGTAACGATTTCCGAATTAAGCGCCGCCAGCGCGCCACCGATACCGGCAAAAAAACCGGCCACCATGAAAGCGCCATGGCGCACCCGCCGGGGGTTGTAGCCGATGAACTCGACCCGCTCGGGGTTGTCGCGCACGGCGTTGAGCATGCGGCCCAGCGGCGTGCCGGTAAAGGCAAACATGGCGGCGGTGCAGACAAAACAATACGCGGCGATCAGGTAATACACCTGAATCTGCGGCCCGAAGCTGATGCCCCACAGCGCCCGGCCGTAAACCCGGTTGGTGGTGATGCCGCCCTCGCCGCCGAAAAACCCCGGAAACATCAGCGCCATGGCAAACACCAGCTCGCCCATGCCCAGGGTGATCATGGCAAAGGCCGTGCCCGCTTTGCGGGTGGTGACATACCCCAGCAAGGCGGCAAAGAACAGCCCCGACAGGCCGCCGACCAGCGGAATCAGCGGCAACGGGATGTCCACAGCGCCGCTGGCGGCCAGATTCATCGCGTGAACCGCCCCGAACGAGCCCAGCCCGGCATACACCGCATGGCCAAAACTGAGCATGCCGCCCTGCCCCAGCAGGATGTTGTAGCTCAGGCAGATGATGACCAGGCAGCCGGCCTGCGACAGCAGGGTCAGCGACAGGCTGCTGGTGAGCAGCAGCGGCGCGGCGATCAGCACCAGCGCGTACAGGCTCCAGACCGCCCAGCGCCCAGGGTTGCGCGGCTTGCCTCGGTGGCGCGGCGTCAATGAAAGCGTCATTTCCGAGCCTCAACCTTCCCGCATTCCCAGCAGCCCCCGGGGCCGGAAAATCAGCATCAGCACCAGCATCAAAAACGGCAGGATGGGCGCGAGCTGCGACACCGTCAGGCTGAGCAGCGGATAGCCCAGGGTGCTGGGCGCAACGCTGTAATTCAACCCAGCCAGCAGCGTCACCAACGACTGGTCCATCGCCACCGCAAGGGTCTGGACCAGGCCGATCAGCAGGGACGCCAGGAAAGCCCCGCTGAGCGAGCCCAGGCCGCCCACCACTACCACCACGAAGATGATGGCGCCCACCGAGCCGGCCATGGCCGGCTCGGTGATGAAGGTGTTGCCGCCCACCACGCCCGCGAGCGCCGCCAGCGCCGCGCCGCCGCCAAACACCAGCATGAACACCCGGGGCACGTCGTGGCCCAGCGCCTGCGCCATCTCCGGATGGATCAGTGCCGCCTGGATCACCAACCCGATGCGTGTGCGCTTCATCAGCAGCCACAGACTGGCCAGCATGACGACAGCCACCAGCATGACGAAAGCGCGCGACTTGGGAAACTGGATGCCGTACAGGCTGAAAAGCGGCCCCTGCAGCCCGGCCGGCAGCGCATAGCTCACGGCAGAGCGCCCCCAGACGAGCTGCACCACTTCCAGTAGCAGGTACGACAGGCCAAAGGTGACCAGCAGTTCGGCCACATGGCCGAACGGGCGAACCCGGCGCAGACAGAAGCGCTCAAACGCCGCGCCCAGCACGAACACCACCAGGGGCGCAGCCAGCAGGGACCACCAAAAACCGATGAACTGCGAAGTGCTGCTGGCGACATAAGCGCCCAGCATGTAGAACGAGGCATGGGCAAAATTGAGCACGCCCATCATGCTGAAGATCAGCGTCAGCCCGGCGCTGAGCATGAACAGCAGCAGCCCGTAGCTCAGCCCGTTGAGCAGCGAGATGGCAAAAAACTCCAGAGTCATCGGCAGGCGCAAAAAAGAAAGGAAAAGAAAAAGGCCCGAGGTCAGCCCGGGCCTTGCGTGAGGGCGTCAAGCTGTCAAGCCGTGGGCAAGCGGTAATCCTTGAGCAGCTCGCGCAGGCGCACCTTCATCATCTTGCCGGTGCCGCCCATCGGTATCGCATCGACGAACACCACATCATCAGGGATTTGCCATCTGGCGGTTTTCCCCTCGTAAAACTTCAGCAGTTCCTCGCGGCTGACCTCCAGGCCGGGCTTTTTCACCACCACGATGATGGGCCGCTCGTCCCACTTGGGATGGGGCACGCCGATGCAGGCGGCCATCAGCACGGCCGGATGGGCCACGGCGATGTTTTCGATATCGATCGAGCTGATCCATTCGCCACCCGACTTGATCACATCCTTGCTGCGGTCGGTGATCTGCATGTAGCCGTCGGCGTCGATGGTGGCCACGTCGCCGGTGGGAAACCAGCCGTCCACCAGCGGGCTGGCGCCCTCGCCCTTGTAATAGTCGCGCAGCACCCACGGCCCCTTGACCAATAAATCGCCATAGGTTTTGCCGTCCCAGGGCAGTTCCTGGCCGGCGCCATCGACGATCTTCATATCGATGCCGTAGATCGCCCGCCCCTGCTTGAGGCGTATTTTCATTTTTTCGTCTTCGGGCAAGGCGTCGTGCTTGTTCTTGAGGGTGCACAGCGTTCCCAGCGGGCTCATCTCCGTCATGCCCCAGGCGTGCAGCACCTCCACGCCGTAGTCCTCATTGAAAGCCCGGATCATGGCCGGCGGGCAGGCCGAGCCGCCAATGACCGTGCGGCGCAGAGTTGAAAAGCGCAACCCTTGCGGCTTCATGTGCGTCAGCAGCATCTGCCAGACCGTCGGCACGCCGGCGGCATAGGTGACTTTTTCAGCCTCCATCAGTTCATAGACCGACTTGCCGTCAAGCGCCGGGCCGGGGAACACCAGCTTGGCGCCCGTCAGCGCCCCGGAATACGGCAGTCCCCAGGCGTTGACGTGGAACATCGGCACCACCGGCAGAACTGAATCGCGCGCCGAGATGCCCATCACGTCGGGCAGCGCCGCCGCATAGGCGTGCAGCGTGCTGGAGCGGTGGCTGTAGAGGGCCGCTTTCGGGTGGCCGGTGGTGCCGCTGGTGTAGCACATGCTCGACGCGGTGTTTTCATCAAAGCTGGGCCAGGTGTAATCCGTCGGCTGTCCGGCGATCCAGCTTTCATAGCTCTGCAGGTTCGGGATGCCCGAGTCCAGCGGCAGCCGATCCGCATCGCACAGCGCGATGTAGTGCCCAATGGTGGGGCAGCGGGCGTGGATTGCCTGCACCAGCGGCAAAAAGCTCAGGTCAAAGCACAGCACCCGGTCCTCGGCATGGCTGGCGATCCAGGCGATCTGGTCCGGGTGCAGGCGCGGGTTGATGGTGTGCAGCACCCGGCCCGAGCCGCTCACGCCGTAGTACAGCTCGAAATGCCGGTAGCCGTTCCAGGCCAGCGTGGCCACGCGGTCGCTGAAGTCCAGCTTCAGCGCATCGAGCGCATGGGCCGCCTGGCGGGCGCGCCGGGCCGCGTCCTTGTAGGTGTAGCGGTGAATATCACCCTCCACCCGGCGCGAGACGATCTGCGCATCGCCGTGGTGACGGGCGGCAAATTCGATCAGCGATGAAATCAGCAACGACTGGTTCTGCATCAAACCCAACATCGTGTTCTCCCTTTTCTGCCCGGCCGGGGCGTGCCTTGAAATCTGAAGTGTGGTTCGTGCATGGTACAGGCTGCGCCTGGCGTCCTGCCCCGAAAAAACGCCTTCACCGCGTCAGGCTGGTTACCCCCGGCGGCGCCCGGCAAGTCCGTGACCCCTTGCCGGGCAGGGCTGCTGGCGCCATAGCACAATCCCGGTCATGAACCCTGTCACCGACAACCTTACTCCCGACGCGTCGAATCCTGCGGACACCCGCCTGAAATGGGCGCACAGTTTTGCCGGACTGGGGGCAGGTTTTTACACCGAACTCCAGCCCCGGCCGCTACCTTCGCCCTACTGGGTCGGGCGCAGCCGCTCCCTGGCCAGAGAGCTGGGTCTGCAAGACAACTGGCTCGACTCCGACCAAGCCCTGCAGGCCCTGAGCGGCAACCAGCCGCTGCCCGGCACCAAGCCGCTGGCCAGCGTGTACAGCGGCCACCAGTTCGGCGTGTGGGCCGGCCAACTGGGCGACGGCCGGGCAATCCTGCTCGGCGAACTCGACACGCCGCAGGGGCTGCAGGAAATCCAGCTCAAGGGAGCGGGCCTGACGCCCTACTCGCGCATGGGCGACGGCCGGGCCGTGCTGCGCAGTTCGATTCGCGAATTCCTGTGCTCTGAAGCCATGCACGGTCTGGGCATTCCCACTACCCGCGCCCTGTGCGTGACCGGCTCGGATGCGCCGGTGCGGCGCGAAGCGATTGAAACAGCGGCCGTGGTGACCCGCACCGCGCCCAGCTTTATCCGCTTCGGGCATTTCGAGCATTTCAGCTACCGCAACCAGCACGCGCAACTGAAAACCCTGGCCGATTACGTGATTGACCGCTTTTACCCGGCCTGCCGCGAAGCGCCGCAGCCTTACGCCGCCCTGCTGAAAGCGGTCAGCGAGCGCACCGCGCACCTGATGGCCGCCTGGCAGGCCGTGGGTTTTTGCCACGGCGTCATGAACACCGACAACATGAGCATCCTGGGCTTGACGATTGACTACGGCCCATTCCAGTTTCTCGACGCCTTTGACCCGGATCACATCTGCAACCACTCCGACAACCAGGGCCGCTACGCCTACAACAAGCAGCCCAACATGGCTTACTGGAACCTGTTTTGCCTCGGCCAGGCCCTGCTGCCGCTGATTGGCGAGCCCGACACGGCACTGGCCGCGCTCGAATCGTACAAAACCGTCTTTCCAAAAGCGCTGCAGGAACGCATGCGCGCCAAGCTGGGCTTGAGCGACGAACAGCCCGGCGACCAGGCGCTGATCGATGAAACCTTCCGTCTGCTGGCCGCTAACCGGGTGGACTACACCATTTTCTGGCGTCGTCTGAACAGTTTCACACTGCAAAGCGGCCATGAACCGGTGCGCGATCTGTTCTTTGACCGCGAATCCTTCACCGCCTGGGCGATGCAGTATTCAGAGCGCATTGCCCCGCTGGACCAGGTGCTGCGGGCTGACCTGATGCGCACAAACAATCCCAAGTTCGTGCTGCGCAACCACCTGGGCGAAGAAGCCATCCAGGCGGCCCAGCGCAAGGACTTTTCCAAAGTCGAGACCTTGCTGACCGTGCTGCAAGCGCCCTTCGACGAGCATCCCGCGCATGAAGACCTGGCCGGTTTTCCGCCCGACTGGGCCGCTTCGATTGCCATCAGCTGCAGTTCCTGACCTTGATTTTGCCGGTTCAATTTTTGTAACAAATTGTCTGAATGCTGATTCTTGCGCCGCTGCTACTGATGACACATCAGCAGTTCCACAAGAGAACCGTGCTGATTTTCCCTGGTCTGGGCGCCTGAGGCCGGTCTGCTGGCAGCGGGATTAACAGTAAAACGCAATAATTGTTACAATTTGTCATTCCTTGAACTGGCTGGACATCGCTTGACCCGATGCGTACTTGAGCGCCAACGCGTGCGAAATCCGCCTCCTTCACTTTTATTAATCTTCTCCCTGAAGAGTCTTTTAACCCGACCATGAAAAAACTTGTACTGGTGATGGCGATATCGGCCGCCCTGCTGGCCGCCTGCGGCAACAAAGAAGAACCTGTGAGGTCGGCGCCTGTGGCATCGGCTGCGGCGCTGCCGGTCAGCACCGAGGAGAAGGTGCTCAACATCTACAACTGGCCCGACTACATTCCCGAGGGCATGATCGCCGCCTTTGAAAAGGAAACCGGCATCAAGGTCAACTACGAGACGTTTGACACCAACGAGGCGCTGCACGCCAAGCTGGTGGCGGGCAACACCGGCTACGACATCGTGGTGCCGAGCACCCCGTTTGCCAAGTCCCAGATCGAGGGCGCTCTGCTGCAGCCGCTGGACAAATCAAAAATCCCCAACCTGTCCAACCTGGACCCGGCCATCATGGGCATGCTGACCAAGGCTGATCCGGGCAACAAGTACCTCGTCCCCTGGGCCTGGGGTTTCACCACCGTGGGCATCAACAAGACCAAGGCGGACAAGGCCCTGGCCGGCCTGCCCATGCCCGAGAACGCCTGGGATCTGGTGCTCAACCCCAAATACACCGCCAAGCTCAAATCCTGCGGCATCGCCTACCTGGACTCGCCCTCGGAAATCATGCCGGTGGCGCTGAACTACATTGGCAAGGAGGCCTACTCCAGCGACCCGAGCGACTACGAACTGGCCGCCGAGAGCCTGGGCAAGGTGCGCAAGGACATCACCCTGTTCAGTTCGACCATGATCGACGATCTGGCAGGCGGCAAGGCCTGCGCGGTCATCGGCTGGTCCGGCGACATCAACATCGCGGCCAACCGCGCCAGGGAAAACGGCTCCAAGGACGAGATCCAGGCGCTGCTGCCGAGCACCGGCGCGCTGCTGTTTGCCGACACCATGGCGATTACCCGCCATGCCAAGCATCCGAACAACGCCCAGGCGTTCATTGACTTTTACCTGCGTCCCGAAAATGGCGCCCTGGTGACCAACACGATGAACTATCCCACTGCCAACAAGGCGGCCATTGCCAAGATCAAGTCCGACATTGCCAGCAACACGACCATCTTTGTCGAGTCGGACTATTTCAGCAAGATGATTGCGCCGAGCAGCTTCACCACTGAAGCCCGCGAAGCCATGGTCAAGGCCTACAACGGCTTCAAGAAGTAACTAATGTGACGCAGCCACCCGGAATGGCTGAAGCCGGGCATGGCGGATCAAGAGGCGTTGATTGCCGGACTTCAAAGAGATAAAGTGAAGCAGACCTGACAGGTTCACCGCCTTGCCGCTCTGCTGGCTGAACCGTCCCCAAATCCTCACCTCCTCTTCAGAAAGCTTTCATGACCGCCAAGATCCAGAAAACCGATGCCCAGTGGCAAGCCCTGCTGGCCGAAAAAGGCGCCGAGCCCGTGGCCTTCGAGGTCACGCGCCACGCCGCCACCGAGCGGCCCTTCACCGGCAAATACGAAGACCACTATGCCCCCGGCACCTACCGCTGCATCTGCTGCGACGCCGAGCTGTTTGACTCGTCCACCAAGTTCGACGCCGGCTGCGGCTGGCCCAGCTTTTCCGAGGAAATCACGGAGGGCGCGATTGAAGAGCATGTGGACCGCAGCCACGGCATGGCCCGCACCGAAACGCTCTGCGCCAGTTGCGGCGCCCATCTGGGCCATGTGTTTCCCGATGGCCCGGCGCCCAGCGGCCTGCGCTACTGCATGAACTCGGCTTCGCTCGACTTCAAGCCGAAGTGAGCTGTTACGTCCAGGCCTGCATCTTTATGGACTAACCCCAAGAGGACTTGCACACCGCTTTATGGCAGTGAGGCGTGGAGCGGCCTAGTGTCAACGTCACCAGCCAGTTGTCAACATGAGCCACTGGCAAAACAGGCGAGCCTGGACGGGTGACGCGCCAGCAGCGTCCCACTCCTTTTATGGACGCCACAGGGCTCCGCCATAATCACCCCATGAAAATTCTCTTTGACTTTTTGCCGATTGCCCTGTTTTTCGGCATGTTCAAATACGCCGAAGCGAACAAGGACTGGGCCGCCAGCACCGCCACCGAGTGGCTGGGCTTCATGGTCTCGGGCGGCATCGTCGGCCCGGCTGAAGCGCCGGTGCTGCTGGCCACCGTGGTCGTGATCGTGGCCACGCTGGCGCAAATCCTCTGGCTCAAGGCGCGCGGCCAAAAGGTCGATACCATGCTGTGGATCAGCCTGGGCCTGGTCACGGCGCTGGGCAGCGCCACCATCTACTTTCACAGCGAGAGTTTTATCAAGTGGAAGCCCACGGTGCTGTACTGGGTGATGGGCGGCTCCCTGCTGCTGGGCCAATTGCTGTTCAATAAAAACGGCATCAAATCGCTGATGGGCGCCCAGATGAGCCTGCCCGACTCTGTCTGGCGCACGGTCAACTTCAGCTGGGTCGGTTTTTTCACCGTGATGGGCTTTCTCAACCTGTGGGTGGCGTTCAACTTTCCCACCGCCACCTGGGTCAATTTCAAGCTGTTCGGCGGCATGGGCCTGATGCTGGTGTTTGTCGTCGCGCAGGCCTTTTTCCTCAACAAATACATCGAGACGGACACCACGCCATGACTCTTTCTTCCTCGGCCACCCAGCCCGTGCCGGTCCGTGTGCGGGACATCGAGCAGCAGTTGCAGGCCCGCCTGGCTCCCACCGAACTGCACGTGCTGGACGAAAGCGCTGCCCACGCCGGCCATGCGGGTGCGAATGAACAGGGCTTTGGCAGCCACTTTCGCGTGCGCATTGCCAGCCCGGCCTTTGAGGGCAAGAGCCGGGTGGCCTGCCATCGGCTTGTGTATGATGCAATGCAAAATTTCATCGACCAGGGCCTGCATGCGCTGGCCATCGAGATCATCAAGGCCCCCTGAAGGCCTTGACCTTTCGCAACGTCGCCCGGCCTCTGGCTGATCACAATCCATCAACTCACTCCACGCTTCCCAAGGACTCCCACTCAATGATGAAGAAACAATTTTTACTGGCAACGGTTGCAGCAGGCATGCTGGCCTTCAGCGCCCAAGGCGCCCTCGCCCAGAATGTGGCCATCGTCAACGGCAAGGCCGTTCCCAAGGCCCGCATGGACGCGCTGGCCCAGCAGGTTGAAAAAGCCGGCCGCAAGATCACGCCGGAGATGCAGGGCCAGTTGCGCGAGGAAGTCATCGCCCGCGAAGTGTTCCTGCAGGAAGCCGAGAAACAGGGCCTGAGCAGCAGCGAAGACTTCAAGGCGCAGATGGAACTGGCGCGCCAGAGCATTCTGATCCGCGAGTTGTTTGCCGACTACGAGAAGAAAAATCCGGTCACCGATGCTGACCTGAAAGCCGAATACGACAAGTTTGCGACCGCCAACGGCGGCAAGGAATACAAGGCCCGCCACATCCTGGTGGAAAAGGAAGCCGAAGCCAAGGCGATCATTGCCAGCCTGAAAAAAGGCGGCAAGTTTGAAGACATCGCCAAGAAGCAGTCCAAGGATCCCGGCTCCGGCGCCAAGGGCGGCGATCTGGATTGGGCCAACCCTTCGAGCTATGTGCCTGAATTCACCGAAGCACTGCTCAAGCTGAACAAGGGCCAACTGGCCGAAACGCCGGTCAAGTCGCAGTTCGGCTACCACGTCATCCGTGTGGACGACATCCGCACGGCCCAGTTGCCCCCGTTTGAGGAAGTCAAGCCGCAAATTGCCAAGCAGATGCAGCAGCAAAAGCTGGCTGCCTTCCAGGAAGATCTGCGCAAGAAAGCCAAGGTCGAATAAGCCACACGCTGGCCTTGCCTGAAAAAAACGCGGCCTTGCGCCGCGTTTTTTCATGGACGGCGTGTTCTCACACCCGTGGCGGGTCGGTTTCCCGGGCCGTGTTGCGGTGCAGTGCAATGGCCGCGACAAAGGCTTCGACCGCCTCGGTGACTTCCTGCGAAGTGGCCAGGATCAGGCCGATGTCCGGGTTGCCGTCGGGCAGCAGGGTGGGCACGCCGGCCTTGTCGAGCAAGGCCACGGAAGCGCCCAGCGCCAGGATGCTTTTGCCGTGCCGGTACTGGTCCTTGATGAACTCCATGGTGTGCCCGTCCTGGGCCAGCGCCTCGACGGCCGCCTGACCGTCCGGCAACACCAGCGCATCGAACAGAAAACCGGGCTCGTTTTCCAGCGAGGCATCGGCCTGCAGCGTCTCGCCTTCGAGCGTCGCCACCGCCCCGATACGCAGGCCCACCAGACGCGGCACCGCTCCTTCGGCCAGCAGGTCGGCCTGCACCTGGGCGATGGATTCGCCCGCCATGCCCGGCGCCACCAGCAGGGCAACCTTGCGCGCCGTGATGGCACCATCGCCCGGCCGGGCCTTGAGCGACAGCGCCGGCGACACGCTGACCTCGGGCGCAACCGGCTGCTCCAGCGCCCTGGGCAGCGGCGCGGGCAAATTCTCCATGCCCAGCCCCTCGGCCACGGTGCGCGCCAGCGTTTCGGAGGCATTGCGCAGCATCGCCACGGTGCGCTCGCGGATGGCCGGCACCGTCACCTTGCTCAGCTCGAAGCGGAAGGCGGCGGCAATGTGCGCCTGCTCCACCGGCGTCTGGCTCTCGTAGAACAGCGTGGCCTGGGTGTAGTGGTCGGCGAACTTTTCCGGCTTGCCGCGCACCTTGGCCTGCTCGTCCTGCGCCTGCAGGCGCGCCAGCACAGACACGAAACCCTGTGCCGCACCCGCCTGGAACGGGCAGCCGCCGGCCAGCGAGTTGGGCTCATAGTTCACCCGGCCCCGGTGGATCGCCTGACGGTGCAGGCCGTCGCGCTGGTTGTTGTGCACCTGGGCAATCGGCGAATTGATCGGAATTTCGTGGAAGTTCGGCCCGCCCAGGCGCGAGATCTGCGTGTCCACATAGGAGTGGATGCGCCCGGCCAGCAGCGGATCGTTCGAAAAATCGATGCCCGGCACCACATGTGCAGTGCAAAAAGCGACCTGCTCGGTTTCGGCAAAGAAATTGTCCGGGTTGCGGTTGAGCACCAGGCGGCCCACGGTCTGCAGCGGCACGAGTTCTTCCGGAATGATCTTGGTCGCGTCCAGCACATCAAAGCTGAACTGCTCGGCCTGTTCTTCGGTGAATATCTGCAGACCCAGCTCGTACTCCGGGTAGGCACCGGCCTCGATGCGCTCCCACAGGTCGCGCCGGTGGTAGTCCGGATCAGCCCCGGAAATCTTCACCGCCTCGTCCCAGACCAGCGAATGGGTGCCGGCCAGCGGGCTCCAGTGGAACTTGACGAACACCGATTTCCCTTCGGCGTTCACCAGCCGGAAGGTGTGTACGCCAAAGCCCTGCATGGTGGCAAAGCTGCGCGGAATCGCCCGGTCCGACATCTGCCACATCAGCATGTGGGTGGACTCGGGCATGAGTGAAACAAAATCCCAGAAGGTGTCGTGCGCGCTGGCGGCTTGGGGCATCTGGTGGTGCGGCTCGGGTTTCACGGCATGCACCAGGTCGGGGAACTTCATGGCGTCCTGGATGAAGAACACCGGCATGTTGTTGCCCACCAGGTCCCAGTTGCCCTCGTCGGTGTAGAACTTGACCGCAAAGCCCCGCACGTCGCGCGCCGTGTCCTTGGAGCCGCGCTCGCCGGCCACGGTGGAAAAGCGCACGAACACCGGCGTGATCTTGCCCGCCTGGCTGAACGGCGCGGCTTTGGTGACATCCGTCAGCGCCTCGTAGCATTCGAAAAACCCGTGCGCGCCCGAGCCGCGCGCATGCACGATGCGCTCGGGAATGCGCTCGTGGTCGAAATGGGTGATCTTCTCGCGCAGGATGAAATCTTCCAGCAGCGCCGGCCCGCGCACGCCGAGCTTGAGCGAGTTCTGGTTGTCGGCAATCGGCACGCCCTGGTTGGTGGTGAGCTTTTGGCCCGCTGAATCGACGCGCACCCGGTCCAGCGGCTCGATGGTGGCATTCACGCCCTCGGGCGCGACGCTGCCGGTCTTGTCGGAGCGGTTGGTTTCGGACAGCGTGCTGGCCGTCGGGAGCCGGGACTCGGGCTCGACCGTGGCGCCCGGCTGCGGCATCAACCCATGCGTGAACCCGTGCTCCATCGGCTTGGTCGGGTTGAAGGGCATGGCAGCGGCCAGGGCTTGCACTTGCGCCATCTTGCGGGCTGGCAAATCTGCCCCGGCATCGGGCTGGACCTGCGCAGGCCCGCTGTCGGTGTTGCGGGCGGCAGCTTTGGCGGCCGTCTTGCGTTTGCTGGTACTGGTCTGGCCATTGGCCGGAGGAGGGGTTTTAGGCATGGTGGGAAGGATGGAGGGCTTGGCAGAATTACCATCCAAAACCTTACGCAAACACGACTGAAAAAATTGTAGGACGCTGCCGTTCGGCCTGGTCAGGATTTGATTGACACCGGCCAGCGGCCATTGCGGCCCACGCCGAGGCGGCCGGCTGAGCGGTTTTTAAACCGGGTTTTGGGCAAAAAGTTATCCCTGCTTCCTGTGGACAACTTTGTGGATGACCCATTGAAAAAGCGCGCAAAGCGTGACGGGGCGCGGCCTCCATCAGAATGCCTTTTATTTAGGCAGTTGCTGAAAAACAGGGCATTCGGGAGAATTTTTCGGCAGGGCCGGTGCGCTTACCTCAGGGCGCTTGCCGCCATCAGCAGACCCATCAGCAGCGGCTGGTGAAGCAGGTAGTACGTCAAACTCCAGCGGCCCAGCCATGCCAGCGGCTGGCCCGCCGCGCCCAAGTCCAGCGCCAGCCAGTGCGGGCGCTGGCGCAGCGTCCAGGCGCCTGCCGCCATGCCCCACCACATCACGCCCAGCCAGGGAATCAGGGGCACGTAGTCTTCGGTCACGGGTTTGCGGCTGATCAGCCCCAGCCAGTTGAACAGCCGCTGGTTCAGAAAATCGAGTTCCGGCCAGGCGGCATGGCCCCAGGGCGCGATGAATTTGAACGCCAGCGCCGCAGCCCCCAGCAGCCAGAGCCAGCGCCCCCAGCCGGCAGTGAGCCGCACGATCAGCAGCATCACCGCCATGCCGTGCAGCACGCCAAAATAAATAAAGCTGCGCGGGTACATGAGCCAGGAGCCGGCGCTTACCAGCAGCGCGCCAGCGGCCACCTGCGCCCAGCGCCGCCAGAAGCGCGGCCAGCTTTGCCCCTGCCGCACCGCGACGGCCTGGCCCACGCCGGCGGTGAACAAAAACAGGCTGACGATGGCGCTGCGCTGCCAGGTCCAGAACGGGTCGGCATAAAAATTTTGCTTCAGGTAGCCAAAATGGTTCAGGTCAAAAGAGAAATGAAACAGCGTCATCCAGACGATGGCGATGCCGCGCAGGGCATCAAGGGAGTCAAAGCGGCGAACAGGCATGGCTGCCGAGTTTACGCGGCTGATTTGTAACGACCGCACCTGGTCGAGCCAGGCCAAAGCCGGGGACGGCTGGCCTGATCGGCATGGCGCGCCGTCCTCTGCCGCGTCATGCCGCTGCGCGATCTTGATGCACGAACTTGATGCGAGCGGACCGCAAGCCAGGTCACCCGTCACTATGATGGCCCCTTACCTGTTCACCACCTACTGGCCCTGCTGCATGGCGACTCAAAAAATACCGGCTCCCCCTCTTCCACCCAGCGACTGGCACCTGCGCGAGGCGCATGAACTGGCCCGCGAGCACGGCGTCAACCCCGCTTGCGGCCTGCCAACGCAGGAGGTGAGCCAGCGCAGCCTGCAGCACGGCCCCAATGCGTTGCAAACGGCCACCACCCGCAGCTTGTGGTCACTGCTGGTCGATCAGTTCAGCGACTTCATGATCCTGGTGCTGCTGGCCGCCGCCGTCATCTCCGGGGTGATCGGCGACCTGGTGGACACGCTGGTGATCTTGGTCATCGTGCTGCTCAATGCCCTCATCGGACTGGTGCAGGCCTGGCGCGCCGACCAGGCGCTGGCCGCGCTGCAAAAGCTCGCTGCCGCCCAGGCCACTGTGCTGCGCGACGGCCAGGTGCAGCAGGTGCCGGCGCACGCGCTGGTGCCCGGCGACATCGTGCTGCTCGAAGCGGGCAACCAGATCCCGGCCGACCTGCGGCTGATGGAAATTGCCCAGCTCAAGGTGGACGAATCGGCGCTGACCGGCGAATCGGTCACAGTGGTCAAGCATGCCAAGGTGCTGGCCGGCGAGGTGCATGCGCTGGGCGACCGGCTGAACATGGCCTTCAAGGGCACGACCGCCACCCACGGGCGCGCACGGGGGCTGGTGGTGGCCACCGGCATGCAGACCGAACTGGGCAAGGTGGCCGGGCTGCTGGAGCAAGGCGGCGAGCACAGCACGCCGCTGCAGCGCCGGCTGGCCGCTTTCGGCAAGCGGGTGGCGCTGGCCGTGCTGGCGATCTGCGCGGTGATTTTCGTTGTCGGCGTGCTGCGCGGCGAGCCGCCGCTGCACATGGTGCTGGTGGCCATCAGCCTGGCCGTGGCCGCCATTCCCGAAGCCCTGCCCGCCGTGGTCACGGTGCTGCTGGCGCTGGGCGCGCGCAGGATGGTCAGCGTCAACGCCCTGATCCGGCGCCTGCCCTCGGTGGAAACGCTGGGCTCGGTGACCTTCATCTGCTCGGACAAGACCGGCACGCTGACGCAAAACCGCATGCAGACCGAATGCCTGCTCAGCGCCGGTGCGCCCGCCTGGGTGCCCGGCGCCGCCCGGCTCGGCGCACGCCGAACTGCTGCGCGCCGCCGCGCTGTGCAACGACGCCCGGCCCGGCCCCGACGGCCAGTGGCAGGGCGACCCGACCGAGACCGCCCTGACCGAGATAGCCGCCTCAGCCGGCCTGGACCAAGCCGCGCTGCAGGCGCAATGGCCACGCGTGCAGGAACACCCGTTCGACGCCGAGCGCAAGCGTATGACCACCTTTCATGCCAGCGTGCCGGCCGATGTGACCCCTACCAAGCACGCCAAGCGGGATGCGCCAGCCCATGTGGCCTACACCAAGGGCGCGCCGGAGTCGGTTGTTCCGCTGTGCTCAAGCCAGTGGCGCGAAGGCGGCCCGGCGTCCATCGACCAGGCCGCCTGGCTTTTAAAAGCCGAGGAGTTGGCCACGCAGGGCCTGCGCGTGCTGGCGGTGGCACGGCGTGAACATGCGCAGTTGCCCCCAGCCGACGACGCCGCCGATGCGGTTGAAAGCGACCTGAGCCTGATCGGCCTCATCGGCCTGATCGACCCGCCGCGCCCGGAAGCCGCTGCCGCCGTGGGCGAATGCGTGGCCGCCGGCATCGTGCCGGTCATGATCACCGGCGACCACCCGGCCACCGCGCGGGCCATCGCGCTGCGCTTGGGGCTGATCAGCGGCGCTCAAGCCCCGGTGCTCACCGGCGCCGACCTGACAGCGCTGGACGAGGCCACCCTGCGCGAGCGCGTGCAGCGGGTGCGCGTCTACGCCCGCGTCGATCCGGCGCAAAAAATCCGCATCGTCGAGGCGCTGCAGGCGCAGGGCGAATTCGTCGCCATGACCGGCGACGGCGTGAACGACGCGCCGGCGCTCAAACGCGCCGACATCGGCGTGGCCATGGGCAAGGGCGGCACCGACGTGGCCCGCGAAGCGTCCAGCCTGGTGCTGCTGGACGACAACTTCGCCACCATCGTGAAAGCCGTGCGCGAAGGCCGGTGCATCTACGACAACATTCGAAAATTCGTGCGCTACGCCATGACCGGCAACTCGGGCGAGATCTGGGTGATCTTTCTCGCGCCGCTCCTGATGCTGCCGATTCCGCTGCTGCCCATCCACATCCTGTGGGTCAACCTGGTCACCGACGGCCTGCCCGGCCTGGCGCTGGCGGCCGAGCCGGCCGAGCGCGGCATCATGCAGCGAGCGCCGCGAGCGCCCACCGAAAGCCTGTTTGCCAACGGCATGTGGCAGCACATCCTGGGCATCGGCCTGCTGCTGGGCGCGCTGTGCCTGGGCGTGCAGGCCTGGGCGATTTCCACCGGGCATGCGCACTGGCAGACCATGGTGTTCACCGTGCTCACGCTGGGGCAGATGGCGCACCTGATGGGCATCCGCTCCGAGCACGACCCGCTGTGGCGCATCGGCATCGCCAGCAACCGCCCACTGCTGGGCGCCGTGCTGCTGACGTTCTTGCTGCAGATGGCGACCATCTATGTGCCTTGGCTCAACCCGATCTTCCGGACCGAGCCATTGAGCCTGCCCGAGCTGGGCATCTGCCTGGCGGCCGCTTGCGTGGTCTATGTGACGGTGGAGATTGAAAAAGCCTGGCGGCGCAGCAAGCGTGTCTCCACGGCCAATCCCGCATGGCCAGACGATGCGTCGGCCGATGCGCCCGATGGCCCATGTGTCCGATGAGGGCTGGCAAGATTTCTTGTGTCTCGAAGCGGCCAACGCCGGGCTGGATGTGGTGATGCTGGCGCCGGGCGCAGTGCATGCGCTCGGGCAGACGCTGAGCGTGAGCCGATCTTTTCGGGGGTGAGCGTAACTGGCCGATGACGCCCGGCAGGCTCATGCCGGCCACGCAGCTGCCGAGGTCCTGAGTCATCAATTCCTGAAAGGCTTGAAAGCCCTTGCCGCAAACTGCAAGGGCTTTAACGGCCGACGGCGCCGCATCCTTTAAAGGATGGGCGCCGCCAGTCAAGCGCGGGCCGCTTCCAGCCCGCGCATCGGAGTCGCTTCTTTAAGCCGCCACGCCGTCAACCCGGTCCTTGATCTGCTGCAAGGCGCCTGGATCGTCCATCGTGGTCAGGTCGCCTGCGTCGCGGCCTTCGCACACAGCCTGGATGGCGCGGCGCAGCAGCTTGCCGCTGCGGGTCTTGGGCAAAGCGGTCACAAAACGCACCCGCGCCGGCCGGGCGACAGCGCCCAGGTCGTTGTCCACGCGCTTCATGATCTCGGCTTCCAACTTTTTCGCGGCGTCTGCGTCCTGCAGCACATTCGCATCCTTGACCACGCAAAAAGCCATCGCCACCTGGCCTTTGAGCGCATCGGCCACGCCCACCACTGCGACTTCAGCCACCAGCGGATGGCCGGAGATGCTTTCTTCAATCTCGCGCGTGCCCAGGCGGTGGCCGGCTACGTTGATCACGTCGTCGGTGCGGCCCAGGATGAAAAAATAGCCGTCCGCATCGCGGATGCCCCAGTCGAAGGTGCTGTAGGCCATCTTGCCCGGAATGCTCTTCCAGTAGGTGTTGACGAAGCGCGCATCGTCTTTCCAGATGGTCTGCATGAAGCCCGGAGGCGTCGGGCCTTCGACGGCCACCACGCCTTTTTCGCCCGGCGTGGTCAGTTCCTCGCCGGTGGCCTCGTGCAGCAGCTTGACGTTGTAGCCGTACATCGGGATGCCGGGGCTGCCGAACTTGCTGGGTTTTTTCTCCACGCCGTTGGCGATGGTGAGAATCGGCCAGCCGCTTTCGGTCTGCCAGTAGTTGTCGATGATGGGCACATTGAGGCCTTCGCTGATCCAGCGCGCCGTTGGCTCGTCCAGCGGCTCGCCGGCCAGGAACAGGGCGCGCAGGCTGGACAGGTCGTATTTGCTCAGCAAGGCCGGGTCCTGCTTCTTCAGCACGCGAACAGCCGTTGGCGCGCTGAACATGACCGTGACCTTGTATTTCTCAACCAGCTCCCACCAGATGCCGCCGTTGGGCTTCTTGTCCAGGCCCTGCGTGGGCAGGCCTTCGTACATGATGGTGGCCATGCCGCCGATCAGCGGGCCGTAGACGATGTAGCTGTGGCCCACGACCCAGCCGATGTCGCTGGTGGAAAAGAAGGTTTCGCCGGCCTTGCCGTCGAAGATGTGCTGCATGCTGGCGGCCAGGGCGACGGTGTAGCCGCCGGTGTCGCGCTGCACGCCCTTGGGCTTGCCGGTGGTGCCGCTGGTGTAGATGGTGTAGCTGATGGCGGTGGCGTCCAGCCATTCGCAGGGCACCTGGGCATCGAAATGCTTTTCGCGCAGCTCGTTCCAGAGGTGGTCGCGCCCGGCGACGAGTTCCATCGTCGTCAGGCCGCGGTCGGCCAGCAGCACGGCCTCGGGCTTGTGGCTGGACAGGCGAATCGCCTCGTCGAGCAATGGTTTGTAAGGCAGTGCCTTGCCGCCGCGCGAGCCGCCGTCGGAGCTGACGATGACCTTGGGCGAGGCGTCTTCAATGCGCGAAGCCAGCGAGCCGCTGGCAAAGCCGCCAAACACCACGCAGTGGATGGCTCCGATGCGGGTGCAGGCCAGCATCGCAAAAGCGGCTTCGGCAATCATGGGCATGTAGATCAGGACGCGGTCGCCCTTTTCCACGCCGAGCGCCTTCAGGCTGGCGGCCATGCGCTGCACTTCGGCGTGAAGGTCCTTGAAGGTGTAGGTTTTCTCGGTGCCGGTTTCGGTCGAGACGGCGATCAGGGCGGCCTGGTCGGTACGGTCTTTCAGGTGGCGGTCCACCGCGTTGTGGCACAGATTGGTCAGGCCGCCTTCGAACCACTTGGCAAACGGCGGGTTGTCGTAGTTGCAGACGCGGTCAAAGGGCTTGTGCCACTCGATCAGCTTGGCCTGCTCGGCCCAGAAAGCTTCGGGCTGGTCGATGGACTGCCGGTAAAAATCGGTGTAATTCGCGGGGGTTTGGCTCATGACGTGTCTCCAAAGACGGTTTTTGTGCGGTCTGCTTCAGGGGAGCTGGCGACACAAGACCGGCAGGGCAACAAGGCACGCCGGACTGAGGCACTGAAGTACTCTGAACCATGGCGGGCCATGACTGCAGCAGCCAGCTGTCTGAATTCTTAATTATTGATAACAGACTTTCAATACCCTGACATGCAGGCGGACTGAACCTGGCAGGAACTGCCCGCCAGCGGCCAGCGGCCAGCAACCAGCAACCAGCAGCACAGTGGCACAGTGGCACAGTGGCACAGTGGCACAGTGGCAGCCTGCGCAAATGCAGCGACCATACCGGCCGGCCTGTACCCCGCTTATTTGATCAGCGGCAGGAATTCCCTGAACAATTCATGCTCGGCGGTGCGCAGCCACTCGAACGCCACCATCTCGGTGGTCACCAGTTCGGCGCCGGCGCCGGCCAGTCGGTCAAAAGCGGCATCGCGGTTGCGCTCGGTGCGCGAGCTGCAGGCGTCCGTCACCACCCACACGTCGAACTCCTCTTCCAACAGTTCGAGCGCGGTCTGCATCAGGCAGACATGGGCTTCGCAGCCGGCGATCACGATCATGCTGCGGCCCTCTTCCTGTGGCTCCGGGGGCTTTTGCAGGTGCTTGGGCAGGCTGCGGGCATTGCCGCCGATGGGCGCCTTGCGCGCTGGCGGGCGCAGCCACTCAACCAAGCCATCCGAGGCGGCGCTGAAATGCATCTTGGCCATCGTCTTGCCGCCGGCCGAATCAATTGCCGCTTGCACCTCGGGCAGGTTCTGGCCGAGCTTGTCCGGGTTCTGGGCCGTTCCCCAGACCGGCACGTCCAGCAGGCGGGCCATGCGGGCCAGCCGCACGGCGTTGGCCACCACAATGTCGTGCTCGAAAATCACCGGCATCAGGCGGGCCTGGTAGTCCACCAGCACGAGTTGGGAGTCATCGGCATCTAGCAACATAAGTCATT
This sequence comes from Pseudomonadota bacterium, assembly GCA_030855235.1. Taxonomy (GTDB): domain Bacteria; phylum Pseudomonadota; class Gammaproteobacteria; order Burkholderiales; family Burkholderiaceae_C; genus Polaromonas. Next base: position 42,233 of record JALYRU010000017.1, on the reverse strand, counting down.
TCCAGAAAAAAGTCAGGGAGGGGCCGGCTGTGCAGCCCAAGACGGCTCGACCAGACCGCTCAGGCAGGCGGCAAACAGCAGCGCGGCGTTTGGCCCGAACAGGCTCATGGCCTGCAAGGCGCGGCCCGCAGGGGGCGCAGCGCATCATACAGGCGCTCATTGGTGAGCCGGTTGAGCGAGTTGGGCCGTCAGGCGACGCGGCGGGCCTGCCGCAGGCCGCCCGCCCTCCCGGCGGGCGGTGTCAGGCCAGCTGAATCAGAGCCCGCCCAGGTTCTGGATGGCATCGACGACCATGCCGGTGCCGATGGCCAGCAGCAGGATGTCGGAGGCCACCCGGACATAACGGTGGCCCGATGGCGGCGCGCCGAGCTGGTAAACGACGGTCTGGGGAACCTGGTAATAAACGACATTGCTGGGCAGGCGCTGGCCCACCATGTATTTTTTGGCTTGCCCGGGGGGCATGCAGCCATTGTGTTTCTTGGCCAGTCCGGGAGGGCAGCGACCAGCCCTGAACTGCTCGCCGTAGTAGTTCGTCACCACAACGCGCTGCTGATCGCGGAAATAGCCGCCAACCCGGACATCGCCACGATGAACTTCCCTGCCCGGGTTCTGGGCTATCACCCTGTGCTCGCCCCGGTGGGAGTAAGCGTCCTGGTGATTGCCCTTGTCCTTATGGGCCTTTTGCTCATGCTTGTCCTTGTGGCCATTGCCATTACTATGGCTATTGCCGTGGCCATTGCCGCCATGGTCGGGTTTTTCAGCCAGGCTGGCCGAGCAGGCCAAGGCAATGGCCAGCGCCATCGCCACGCTGCGCGGCGTGCGAAACAGGCTTGATTTGATGTTTGTCATGTTTTTTTCCAGGTTATGGCTGTCAAGCCCGTTGCCGTCTAGAGGTCTGAACCGGCAAGCTGAGCTTGAAAATGATTCTAGAGCCTGGCCCCTAGTCCGTTTGTCAGAAAACAGGCCGTTTCAAAGTCATACATTCAGACACAGTAAGGCCCCTCTTTATGGTCGGGGCAGTTCGGCAAACTTGAGCAAATGCGTGGCCAGCAGCGTTTCAGCCAGAAAGCACACCAGCGCCAACAAAAAGCAGGCCACGCCGGAGAGGAAACAAACCGTGGCGATCTTGAAAATCGGCAACTCGCTGGTCTCGCCCAGGAACAGCAGCACAATCGTCGAGCCGATTAGCAGGGCGCAAAAAGTCAGCAAGGCCAGGCATCCGTTGACCAGCCAGCCCCGACGCCTGAGCTGGCGCAACTCTTCATACATCCCACTTGCCCGGGCAGCCTCAAGAGCGCCGGTTTCGAGCCGGTTTTCAAGAAACCGCGCACGGTCAATGATCCGGGCCAGCCGCCCGGCCACGGCGGCAATCATGCCGGTGACGGCGGTCAGCAAAAATACCGGCGCCACGGCCAACTGGATGCCATGGGTGACTGTCGCCAGGTCGGGCGCAAAATTCATCCGGAACTCCTGCTGCATGAGATTGAAGGAGGGCCATTTTCTCATGCAGCCGCCTGCCTGCGACGGCCCGGCCGTCTTGCGCCCGGCCTTTTCAGCCGCGCTCAGTGCGGCTCGCTCGACTCATCTGGCGTGTGGACAAAGAAACTGGTCGCCATCGGCGGAATGACGGCCTGAAAAGCATCCATTGCCGACTTCATGCCGCTGCCCGAGTCGCTGCTGATCAGATGGCTCATGCTGAGCATCATCTCGCGGTGCGTCTGCAGCGCCACCGTCGCCAACTCCTGCCAGTAGTGCGTGGCGCTTTGCATGTTGGAGCGCATCAGTTCCGTCTGCAGAGCCACCATGTCAGCGGGCTGGCAGGGGCTGAAAAGTTTTTCAGCCGCTTTTGCATGGCGAACCGATGCCTCGTGGGCCGTTTCCTGCTGGACTTTGCGCAGGGCTTCACTGCCCCGGTACATCGCGCTGGTGCTTTCGCTGGCCACGGCAAGTTGCTGACGGCCTATTTCGGTCAAAACGCTCAGGAAGCCCAGGTCATGGCCGGAAGCCTGACGTGCTGAAGAGCGGCCTGAATGTTTTGAACTCATGGGAATTTCCCTGCGGGAAGCTGCCCCAGCAGAGGTCGATGAATTCGTGGCCTGGCGAGAGGTCTGGGTAGACATATAGTTTTCCTTTCATGCAGAAAAAAATCGGCACATCACCAAAAAATTGATGGCACGCCCGGACGAATTACAAACCATGCTAGTACTCACTACCGTGGGAACGCACAGCCTGCAAATTCGCCCCCAAATTTTGATTCTGATTGCGCTCGACCTGTATCCTTGAGAATGTAAAAATTAACAAAAACTGACAGCCATTGCGTGCCAATGCGCAGTCTTCGCTTTTGGCCTACAGCCATCTGGCCGCCTTCTGACCCCGGGGCATCATGGTGCAGCCAGATACTGGCTGCAGCGAGGCAGGCGCATGGCACACTGCCATTTGCATCGCGTTCTCAGCTATTTTTCACCCCCACCCAAGGAGTTTTCATGCTGCCCAATAAAGAAGGACAACGCGTCCCTGATGTCACTTTCAAGACCCGCCAGAACGACCAGTGGGTCGAAGTCACCAGCGCAGAGCTTTTCAACGGGAAAAACGTGGTGGTGTTTTCCCTGCCTGGTGCGTACACGCCCACCTGCTCCTCCACCCACCTGCCGCGCTTCAATGAACTGGCCAGCACTTTCAAGGCCCATGGCATTGACGACGTGATCTGCATTTCGGTCAACGACGCCTTCGTGATGAACGAATGGGGCAAGGCCCAGGAAGCGGAAAACCTCACCCTGATCCCCGACGGCAACGGCGAGTTCACCGAAGCCATGGGCATGCTGGTGGATAAAAGAGAACTGGGCTTTGGCAAGCGCTCGTGGCGCTACTCCATGCTGGTGCGTGACGGGGTGATCGAGAAAATGTTCATCGAGCCAGAAAAGGAAGGCGATCCGTTCGAAGTGTCGGACGCGGACACCCTGCTCAAGTACATCGCCCCCGAGGCCAAGGCGCCCGAGCCGCTGACCATCTTCACCAAACCCGGCTGCCCCTTTTGCGCCAAGGCCAAGAACCTGCTCCAGGAAGCGTGCATCCCCTATGAAGAGGTGACGCTGGGCGAGGGCATCACCTCGCGCACGCTGTACGCGGTGGCCGGCGCGGGCACGGCGCCGCAGGTGTTTTCAGGCGGGCAGAAAATCGGCGGCTCCGAAGCGCTGGAGAGCTGGCTGGCCGAGCGCAGCCAGCCCGCCTGATCTTCAGCGCAACACAGCGCCGGCCTTGCGCCGTGGCGCGCCGCGCCTCGCCAAAGTTGCGCCGCGCCTAGCCGAACTTGCGCTGCGCATCGAGCGCCAGCCCGGCGCCGATGCTGCCAAACAGATCGCCCTCCACGCAGCGCGCCTGCGGTGCCAGTGCCTGCACCCGCTGGCGCAGCAACGGCACGCCACTGGAGCCGCCGGTGAAAAACACCGTGTCAATCGCCGAGATCGCAACGCCGGCGTCCTTGAGCAAGCGCACCACCGTCTGCTCCACCGAAGTGACCTGTCCGTCAATGGCGCGGTCCAGCTCGCAGCGCTGCAGCGTGAGGCGCTGGCCGGCGGCAATGCGGTCGATGTCGATCTGGGTTTCAGGCGCATTGGACAGGGCGATTTTGGCTTCCTCGACCTGCATCGCCAGCCAGTGGCCGGCGCGCTCGCGCACCAGGCTTTGCAGCCGCGTCAGCTTGGGCTTGTCGCTCGCTTCACGGTGCAGATCGCTGATCTCGGACCAGGATTTCTTGGTGTAGGCCTGGTTGATGGTGTGCCACGTGGCCAGGTTGAAATAGGGCGCCGAAGGCATCAGGCGCCCGGTCTTGAGCGCACTGCCCAGCCCCAGCATCGGCATCACGCTGGCCAGGCTGAGGTATTTGTCGAAATCGGTGCCGCCGATATGCACGCCGCCGCTGGCCAGGATGTCGTCGCGGCGCTCGGTGCGGCGCGCGCGCTCGGGGCCGACGCGGATCAGCGTGAAGTCCGACGTTCCGCCGCCGATGTCCACCACCAGCACCAGCTCTTCGCGCGAAATCTGCGATTCGTAGTCAAAAGCGGCGGCAATCGGCTCGTACTGAAAAGCGATGTCGCGCAGGCCGGCCTGGCGGGCGATGTCTTCGAGCGTGTCCTGGGCGCGCTGGTCGGCCTGGGCATCGTCATCGACAAAAAACACCGGCCGCCCCAGCACGGCGCGGGTGAACTCGCGCCCGGCCGAAGTTTCGGCGCGGCGCTTGAGCTCGCCGATGAACTGCGCCAGCAGCGAGCGAAACGGCACGGCACGGCCCGCCACTTCGGTGAAGTCGTCCATCATGGAGCTGCCCAGCAGGCTCTTGAGCGAGCGCATCAGCCGCCCTTCATGGCCTTCGAGGTAGTCGGCCAGGGCGGCGCGGCCGTAGCTCACGTCGTCATCCTCGGCATGGAAAAAAATCACCGACGGCAGCGTCAGCTTGTCGCCTTCGAGCGCCAGCAAGGCGCGCTCGCCGGGGCGGCTCCAGCCTGCCGTGGAGTTGGACGTGCCAAAGTCAATCCCGCAGGCGTCCACGGGTTCACAGTGCGCGCTCATCGCCCGGCCGGCCGGGAAAAGCCGCTTTCCACCCAGGCCACCGCGCTGGCGCGGTTCAGTTTGAAAGACGGCGCCACCGTCACCTCGGCCAGCAGTTCGCCGCCGTCATCATGGGCAGTGAGCCGGGCATGCGGATGCTCCTCGTCGGGAACGATGTCCAGCGAGACGGTGATGCGCGCCGCGTTGGCCGTCACGGTGATGCGCTGGTGCAGCGTGGCGTGCAGTTGCTGCTCATGGCGACGCACGAACTCCGAGGCCGTCTTGACCAGCGTATTGAAGGCGTTCACGTCCAGCGGCTTGGGGTTTTTCTTGTCGCGGCCCATGGTCCAGGGGCCGACGAGCGCCGGCTCGGGCTCGCCGTCCTTGATCATGGCGACCGCCCAGCCGTCGTCGTCTTCGTTCTTGATGACTTTGGCGGTCCAGCCGTCGCCGCGCCACAGACGCGGCTCCTGGATTTTGGGGCTGTCGTCGAAAGGCGATGGGGCGGCCGGCTCGGGCGGCGGGTTGCGGGGATCAGTCAAGGCTTGAGTCACTCAGGAAAAAGCGCACTCACAAGGAGTGGCGCTGCAGGATGGGAGGCGGATTTTACTGTCCGCCTGCCGGGCAGCGCCGCCAGCGCCGCGCAGACGCCGGGCTCAGCGCTGCGCGCCGGGCGGGCCGGATGCGCCGGCAGATGCCCAAAAATCAGGGCTCGATCTCAAAGTACGCTTCTTCCAGGTAGCGGTGCGGCCCGAACGCGGCCGTCACGGCCGCCGCTTCTGCCGCCTGCCACTGGTCAAACACCTGCTGCTGCGCCTCGGTGAGCGTCTCGGGCGCTGGCGCCTCGCCGTAGGTCGCGACGATATGGCGGTAGGCGCGGTAGACCGGCGCCACCAGGCTGGCATCGCCCAGGGCCGCGTCGAGCGCTTGTCGAAAGCGCTGCTCGGCAGCCTGGCGTTCGCCTTCGGAGGCTTCTTCAAAGGCAAAGAGTTTGAGGCGGTAACTCACGGGCGTTCTTTCAGGTTGTCTGGAGGCATCTGTTGAGGGGGAAAAGCGCTGCCCTGCGTGAGCGCCAGGCGCCGGCGCAGCCGGGCCGCTTCCTGCGCGTCGCCGCCCTGCTCGGCCCGCTGTAGCTGCACGCCCAGCCAGGCCAGCAGCGGGCGGCGCCAGCCCTGGCTTGACGCGGTGCTGATGGCCTGGGCGATGGCAGGCGGGCTGATCTGGCCGGCCTGCAGCAGCACGCCAGCGGCCACCAGTTGCGACAGCGGATCGGTGATGCCGCCCAGGGCGTTGGCGTCCCCGGCAGCGGCAGCGCGTTGCGCTTCGGGCAGCAAAGCAATATCGGCCCGGTTGAGCTGGCCACGCAGGTAATCGGCATAGGCCTGCTGCGGCGCCAGCGCATCCTGGCGCAAGGCTTCAAAACCCGCGCAGGGCTCGAACACCAGGCTGGCCACGCGGCTGGCGCAGTGCAGCAACTCGGCCGTGGCCAATAAATCGGGCCGGCCGGTGCGCGACAACTCCTTGCGGGCGCGTGCCAGCTCGGCCGCTTCGACGCGGCTGTTGCCTTCCAGGTAAGCCGCCACCGAGCGCTCCATCGCGCCCTTGGCTTCGACCTGCCAGTCCGGCGGCCGGGGGCCGCTGGCGCAAGCGCTGACCAACAAGGCACCGGCCAGCGCAGCCGTCAATTTCACCGGACCGGGACATAAGGCGCCGTTCAGCGCGGCAGTCAATTTCACCGTGCCAGGAAAACGAAAAGAAGCGGGCAATAAAGTGGTCACGGCAGTTTCATCTCCGCATCGCGGGCAAAAGGCCATTTGCGGTTGATCTCGGTCACCAAGCTTTCCACCTTGCGCAGGCTGGCCTCGACCTCGCCGCGCAAAGTAGCCAGATCGGCCGTGGCATCCTTGGCATTGGCGCTGACGGCCTGGGCATCGACCAGGATCGCATCGACTTTTCTCAAGCTGGTGCGCGCCTCGCCGAGCATGGCGTTGAGCTGCGCGACGGTGGCGCGGGTCTCGGGCATCACGCCCTGGGCGCCAAAGACCTGGGCGTCGGCCTTGCCCGCCAGCGTGTCGAGCCGGGCCAGCAGCGTGTTGGTACGCTCGAGCGTGAGGGCAAACTTCCTGGACTCGGCTTCGCTGCCCATCAGCACCGCGAGGGCGCCGCCCGGGCCGTTGAGCCGGTAGGTCAGGCGCTGCAAATTGGCCAGCGTGGTGCCCACCGCGCTGTTGCTGCCGGTCATGTTGTTGAGGTTGTCGATCAGCGTCTTGGCGGCGGAGACGACCTGCGGGATGTCGGCGCTGGCATCGCCCTGGAGCACGCTACGCACCGCGCCAGCGGGCAGCGGCGGGTCATTGAGCAGGCCGGAGTAGGCGCGGATGCTGGGCCCGCCGACAATGCCGCGCACCAGGGTGAAGATGCTGCTGGTGCGCAGCCAGTGGGCATCCTTGGCGGCCACGTCCACCAGGATGCGCGCCTTGCCGTCTTGCGCCAGCTCGATGCGCTGCACGCGCCCGATCGGAAAGCCGGAAAACGTCATGTCCATGCCCACCACCACGCCTTCGGCGTTGTCGGCCACCAGCACCAGGCGCTGGGTGGATTCAAACGCGCCGCGCGCATACAGCACATACAGCGCCGAGCCGCACACCAGCAACAGCATGAACAGCAGCAGCAGCCGGGCCTTGAACTCCAGGTTGGGCACGGACTCGGGCACCACCGCCGAGCGGGCGGCGCGCCGGGCCGCCTGCGGATCGGGGCCGGACGGCGGTGCAGGCGCAGGCGCAGGCATTTGAGGGGAAGGCGGCGGCAAAGGCGCTTGGGGTGAACTCATGGCGTGCGGTTTTTCAGAGTCAGTAGTAGTTGCCGACCAGCGAGGCCACTTCGATCAGCAGGATCACGGCAAACATGCGCACCAGCCCGCGCATTTCCGCGCTGGTGCGGATGCTCGCGCCCTGGCGGCCGGGCAAGCCGTACAGCGCAGAAGCCATCGGGATCAGGGACACGGCCAGGCAGAAAAAGAGGGTCTTGAGGACAAAAATCAAGGTCACCGCCGGGGTGAACACCTGGCCGAACAGCCGGGTGTAGGCGGCCAGCCCCGACACTTCAAAGCCATACACCGCGACATAGGCCACGACCACCGCCACCACGCAGCTCAGCGCGGCCAGCGTGATGCCCGAGAACATGCCGGCCACGACGCGGGGCAGCACCTCGCGGCGCAGCGGCTCCACGCCCTGGGCGCGCAGCTCGTCCAATTCGCCGTTGGCCTGCATGGCCATCAGCTCGGCGCCATCGGGAATGGTGCAGCGCAGCGCCACGAACAGCGCGGCAGTCAGCGGAATGAGTTCGAGCACCAGCACCCGGATCACCACCTGCAGCGCATACTGCGACAGGCCGTAGCTCAGCGCCGTCACCAGCACGATGCGCGTCAGCACCACCGTCACCAGCGCGCACAGCACCGAAAAGCCCAGCAGGATGGGCGCGGTGTTGAGGTAGATATGGCGGCCCAGCACCACGCGGCTGTCGCGGCTGTAGCTCGATGGCGAGAGCGTCAGCACCAGAATCACCGCGCCCAGATGCACCAGTTGCCACCATTCGAGCAACCACAGCTGCGTCAGGCGGCTCGCGCGCGTCAGCCGGCCGTGCCAGGAAGGGGTTGAGATCATGGGGCGATGATAACGAGCCGCCCGGCGCCAGGCGCACGGGCGCTGGCGTTTTTAGCGCGGCGCCGCAGCAGGCACCAGCCGCAGCAGCTGGCCCTGGGCGCTGTCGGTCAGCACATACAGCAGGCCATCGGGGCCTTGCCGGACATCGCGGATGCGCTCGCCCCTCTCGCCCAGCAGCCTGCTTTCGCGCAGTACTCTGCCACCGAAAGGCTGGGACAGCTCGATCCGGTTCAGGTAAGCAAACTTGAGCGAGCCGACAAATAGATTGCCCCGCCACGCCGCGCCATAGCGCTCACTGGTCAGAAACGCCATGCCCGAGGGCGCGATCGAGGGCACCCAGTAATGCAGCGGCGCCGCCATGCCGGGCTGCTCGCTCAAGCCCTGGCCGATCTTGCCGCCGCCGTAGTTCTCGCCGTAAGTGACCACCGGCCAGCCATGGTTGACGCCGGGCCGAGGCAGGTTGATTTCATCGCCGCCCTGCGGCCCGTGCTCGTGCGTCCACAAGGTGCCGTCGGGCGCCAGCGTGGCCCCCTGGACATTGCGGTGGCCATAGCTCCAGATTTCAGGCAGGGCGCCACTGCGCCCGACAAACGGGTTGTCACCAGGCACCGAGCCGTCCTTGTGGATGCGCACCAGCTTGCCAATATGGTTATCCAGCTTTTGCGCCTCTTCCTTGCGCGAAAATCGGTCCCCGAGCGTGAGAAACAAGGTGCCGTCGGGCTGGCCGTTCACGCCGGGACGGCGGCCCTCGACAATGCGGCAGCCAAAATGGGCCGAACTGGCCACCTTGGGCTTCTGGCTGAAAAGGATGCGGACGTCTTGCAGCGCGCTGGCGTCGGCGCTCAAGGTGGCGCCCGCCAGCGCCGTGCTGTTGCCATTGCCGCTGGGCGCAGGCTCGGAGAAACAAAAATACAGGCGGCGGTTGCGGGCAAAGTCACTATCAAGCAGCACATCGAGCAAGCCGCCCTGCCCGCCCGTGTCAATGCGGGGCAATCCCCTGAGCGGCGCGGCCAGCCGGCCATCGGCGCCCACGACACGCAGGCGCCCGGCACGCTCGGTCACCAGGAAACGGCCATCGGGCAAAAAAGCCAGCCCCCAGGGATGATCCAGCCCTGTCGCCACCACCTCCGTCCGGACAGCCTGGGCCTGCACCGGCGCCCCTGCGCCAAGCACGGCGAAAAAACTGACAAACACCAGCCATCGGCAAGCAATCTTCAGCATAGCAATTCCTTTTGGTTCCAAAAGTCATCATCATGATGTAATTTGCTGTTCAGAGCGTGGTCCCAGAATCCACCGGTTTAACAACCGGCGGTTCAACAAACTTGTAGCATCCTTGTATAAAAGCGTTACAAATCAATGCAAAACCAGTCCCTGACAGACCATCAGCTTCAAGTATGCTGAGCGCCATGCGAATTTTTAACCCTACTCTTGTCATCACCATTGCTGCCTTGTGGGCTTGCAGTGTCCATGCTGCACCCGGCAACGCCAGCGATGACATGGACAATTTGCTGCCTGACAACGGTTTTTTGAGCCAGATGGACCAGGTTCGTCAGAACGTCAGCCACAAAGCCTCCGAACTGGTTGTCAATGCCATGGGCTTTATCGGGGTTCCCTACAAAATGGGCGGCAACAGCGTAGAAACCGGTTTTGATTGCAGCGGTTTTGTGCGCTCCGTCTACCAGCAAAGCATTGGTCTGCTGCTGCCACGCAGGGCCGAAGAACAGGCCTTGGCCACCCAGCAAATCGAAAAACACGATTTACAGCCCGGCGATCTGGTGTTTTTCAACACCATGCGCCGCACGTTCAGCCATGTGGGCATTTACGTGGGCGAAAACAAGTTCATCCACTCGCCCAAGCCGGGCGGCGAAGTCCGGCTCGAAAACATGGGCCTGAGCTACTGGCAGCAGCGTTTTGATGGCGCCCGGCGTGTGCTGGCCTCGGCCTCTGCACGAACGGCCATCCTGGCCAGCGGCACCGCCGCACGGGTCCTCAAGCCGCAAGCACTCACCTCCGAAGTGCTCAAGTCGGCCGAAGTGAAAAAGCGCGACCTCAATCAACGCTCGGTCAAGCAACGCGACGTCAAACAACGGGAAGTGAAAAAACGCGTGACCACGACGCACGCTCAAAAGTCTTCCCGCACCCAAAAACGCGCCAAGGCCTGAAGCATGCGCTGACGGTGGACAAGGATTTGCGCGTCTGAGCGGACAGGCGCAGATCCCGGGCTTGATACAACAGTTACAGTTGTAGCTGCAAGCCCATCCACTCCATCGAAAGCCATGGCGATGAAACTTCTCAAGCACCTCTTTGCCGCCCTGGCGCTGACGCTCGGCGCCCAGGCCCCGGCAAACGCCTTTTGCGGTTTCTACGCGGGCAAGGCCGACGCCAATTTGTTCAACGAAGCCAGCCAGGTGGTGATGGTGCGCGACGGCAAGCGCACCGTGATTTCCATGCTCAACGACTACAAGGGCCCGTTGAACGAATTTGCGCTGGTCGTGCCCACGCCCACGGCGCTGCAAAAAGGCCAGGTGCGCGTGGCCGAAAAACTCACCTTCGAGCGCCTCGACGCCTACAGCAGCCCCCGGCTGGCCGAGTACAACGACAGCGATCCGTGCGTGGTGCGTTTGGACTGGGGCTACGACAACTTTTCTCAAGACAGCCGCTTGGTCATGTCCCCGCCACTGCCTCCCGCCATGGCCCAGCGCTCGGCCAGGGAAAACGCCCGCGACAAGGCCCTGGGCGTGACCGTCGAGGCCCAGTACACGCTGGAGGAGTACGACATCGTCAGCCTCTCGGCACGCCAGTCCGACGGGCTGGAAACCTGGCTGCGCGAGAACGGCTACAAGATTCCCAAGGGGGCCAGCGCCGCACTCAAGCCCTACATCAACCAGGGCATGAAATTTTTCGTCGCCAAGGTCAACCTCAAGGAACAACTCAAGACCGGCTACACCATGCTGCGCCCGCTGCAGTTTGCGTTCGAGAGCGAAAAGTTCATGCTGCCCATGCGCCTGGGTATGCTCAACGCGCCGCCCGACAAGCCGCAGGACCTGATCATCTACCTGCTGACCAAGGAAGGCCGGGTCGAGAGCAGCAACTACCGCACCGTCAAGCTGCCGGCGAACATGAACCTGCCGCATTTCGTCAAGCCGAAGTTCCAGGACTTTTACAAGGCCATGTTTGAGCGCGAAGCGGTCAAGGAAGCGCACCGCGTGGTGTTCACCGAGTATTTCTGGGACATGGCTTGGTGCGACCCGTGCGCGGCCAATCCTTTGAGCCGGGCCGAGTTGCGCAGCGCCGGCGTGTTCTGGGCCGGCAATGACGAAGCCGACCGCTACTCAGGCGGCGGCGCCCAGCCTGTGGTGTTGACGCGCATGCATGTGCGCTACACCGCCAACACCTTTCCCGAAGACCTGATGTTCACCCAGACCCGGGACCGCGAAAACTGGCAGACGCGCTATGTGATCCAGAACCCGTATGACAGCAGCGTCGCGCAGTGCAGCGACAAGGTGGGCCGCATGGACTGCCAGGCCATGTGCAAGCCCCGCGTGGCGCAGGTGCTCGGCGCCCCGGCCTACGACAACCAGAAACCGATCTACCGTGACAAGGACTCGTTGGCCCTGCAGCGCGACTGCGTGAGCGCCTGCGTCAGCGCCAAGCAGGGCGGCCTGAGCGCCGCAGCCCGCTACTACCAGAGCGAGCTGCCCCAGCGCATTGCCGCCGAAAAGCAGACCCTGGCCCAGTTGACAGGCTGGCCGCTGAGCACGATTGACGCCATGCCCGAGGCGCGCAAGTTCACCGCCTCGGCCGGCACCGCGCCTGCCACGACCAAGCCGCCCGGCAGCGGCTTTGGCTGGTGGGAGCCGCTGTTTGCCCGCAGCAAAACGGCGCCTTGAGCGCTGTGGAGGCAAGCCAGCCGCTCACGCTCATGACACGGTTGATCCTCGAAAACGGCTGTCATTTTTAATGAAAAACCCAGTCATTGCCCAGCATCCACCCGGGCTGGCCCCTCACCGCTTCTGGCTATTCCTGACGCACCCCTGGCAGCGTCTGGATGCGCGCTGGTTTCAGTTGCTCTTCCTGGTCAGCTTTCTGGCGCTGGGCGCGCTGGCGCGTGACTTTGCGCTGACCCCGGCGCAGGTGTTCCTGACCTTTACCAGCGCCCTGCTGACCCAGGCCGCCTGGCAGTGGGGCCTGGACCTGCCGGGCAAAAAAGCCTGGTCCGGCTACCTGAGCGCGCTGGTGTCCAGCCTGGGCATCAGCATTCTGGTACGCGCCGACAGCGCCTGGGTCCACCCTCTGCTGGCCTGCTTGGCAATGAGCAGCAAATACCTGATTCGCAGCGGCCCTGCCGGGAATCGAGGCCATTTTCTCAACCCCGCCAACCTAGCCGCCTTTGCCGCCTGGGCCTGGCTGCCGGGCGCCTGGCTCAGCCCCGGCCAGTGGGGCTCGGACAGCCTGGCAGCGCTGTGGTTCATGGCGCTGGGCGGCTTGGTGACGCAGCGCATCAGCCGCTGGGATGTGTCGCTGAGCTTTCTGTCAGTGTGGGCGCTGCTGCTGGCGCTGCGCCTGTGGGCACTGGACTATGCCTGGAACCCCGGCGCCGCGATGTGGCTGCAGCAGATCGGCAACGGCGCGGTGCTGCTGTTTGCCTTCTTCATGATCTCGGACCCGATGACCACGCCCCAGCGCCGCAGCGTGCGCATCGGCTACGCCGTGCTGGTGGCGCTGGCAGCGTTTGTCTGGCAGTACCTGCTGTTCAGGCCGCACGGCCTGATCGTGGCGCTGTTTGTCGCCAGCTGGCTGGTGCCGCTGTGCAACCGGCTCTGGCCCCAGCCGCGCTTTGCCTGGGAAGCAGCGCGCTAGCTTGATCAGGTGCTAGGTCCTCAGCGGATTTTTCCCGACCTGCTTTTTGTCGCAAAGGCCACCGCCAATCAGGTAACAGTTTGATGTTTTCTGTTACTGTGCATAACTTTTCGTTTTTCATTGTTTTAAGGAGATGGCATGTTCTTGGATTTTCTGTTTCGGAAAAAGGAGCTGAAGCGTCAGACCCCGCCCGCGCCCCTTGCGCCCATTGAAGAACACCATGCCTCTGCACCCGGCACCCACATCGGCTACAACCCTGATCTGGTGCCGCATCTGCATGCGGACCATGTGATGCTGGCAGAAATTTTCACGGCAATTGGCGCTGCCTTCCATGCGAATGATCTGGCCGCCACCGTCAGGCACATGAACCATTTCCGCATGGCGATACAAGCCCACTTGCTGAGCGAAAACGTGCGCCTGTATATCTACCTGGAGCATGCGCTAGCGCGCGACGCGGCCAGCCACGCCTTGATCCACGAATTCCGGCACGAGATGGACGGCATCGGCAAGGCCGTGCTGACGTTTCTCGGGAAGTACCGCGACCTCGATACCCAGCCGAATCTGGCGGTGTCGTTTGGCAACGACCTGGCGGCCGTGGGCAAAGTTCTGGTCGAGCGCATCGAGCGCGAGGAATCGACGCTGTATCCGCTTTACCTGCCGGCGTACTGAGCAGCTGACGGGCTAGCGGGCAAAGCTTCTTTTTCAGCAGCCACCGGCGCGCCGGTCCGCACCCCGAACAAAATCCCGGCGCTCACCAGCGCCAGCCCGGCGGCCAGGTTCCAGCCCAGCGGCTCACCCAGAAACAGCACCGCACCCAGCGCCGACAGGCCGGGCACCAGCGCGGGGATCATGGTCGAGCGCACCGGGCCGAAGTGCTGGATCATCTTGGTAAAAGTGATGCCCGAGATCACCACCGAGCCCCAGCCCTGGAAAAGCGCCTGGAACACCACCTGTTTGAGCGGCGCACCAAACACCCCGCCCCCCGTGACATCAGCCAGCGCCAGCGCGGCATACACCGGCATATAAGTGACAAAGGCAAAGGCGGTGATGGCGATGGTGGCGCGCACCGCGTCGAGCGCATGGCGCCGCGCCAGCACGCTGTAGCAGGCCCAGCACATGGCGGCCAGCATGAACAGCAAATCGCCCTTCCAGACCTCCCCGCCATCAAAGGCGTGCAGCAGGCTGGCCCCGCCCAGCAGCAAGTCGCCCAGCACGATCAGCCTCAGACCCAGCGCGCGCGCCGGCGTGATGCGGTCATGCAAGACAAACACCGCCAGCAGCGCCGTCCACAGAGGCAGACTGCCCGGCATTAGCACCGAGGCATGAACCGCCGGGGCAAACGCAAAGCCGCTGTAGGCCAGCAGCGCGTACAGCAGACCGCCAAACAGGCCCACCGTCGCCGTCACCCGCAGGCACAAGGGCGACAACCCCCACAAAGCCGACTGCCCGGCAATGCCCCGCGCCCGGTCCCGGCGGACCAGTAGCCAGCCCCAGGGCAGCAGGATCACGCTGGCGCCGACAATGCGGCAAAACGCAATATCAAACGGCGTCAGGGTGCCGCCGCGCGCCGGGTCCGCCGAGGCGCGGGCGATGATGATGAAGGAAGTCCAGATGATGACCGTGACCACAGCCGCCATCAGGCCGACCGTCCGAGGCGAAAAACCGGGGAGGCCGGCGCGGGGAGAAGAAGGCATGGGGGATTATCGAAGAGGCAGGCGTTTTGGCCGCTGGAGCCCGGAAAAGCCCCGAATGACTGGCGTTGTTTGATAATTACCAAATGGACAAACAACAACTACGTCAATTCCGTGCCGCTCTGGTGGAAACCGATGTCGCACTCGCGCCCGGTGACCCACGCTATGTGCCTGGGCTTCACGGCATACCCGAAGAAGACGTGATCAGCGCCTTGGTTGAAGAAATTCTGACCCATCCGGCACTTGGAAGCCATCTGTTTTACTTCACGGGACAACGCGGCACGGGGAAAAGTACGGAGCTGCGCAGGCTTGAGCAGGAACTGCTGGCAGAACAAACCCAGGTCATCCGGTTTGACAGTCTGGATTTCATCACCGAGACCGAAAAAGTCACCGTCGAAAGTATCTTGCTGCTGGTTACCGCTGGTCTTGCAGCCTGGGCCGATGAACATTACAAACAGGATTTTTTACCCGCTGGTGCATGGACCCGTTTCGCCGATTGGCTTCAAACGGATGTGGCACTCACGGAAGTATCTGCCCAAGGCCTAAAGCTCCAGCTCAAGGAGCAACAAACCACCGTCGCCCAGAAAATCCGCAACCTTTCCACGCCCCTCGAATGGACGAAAAAGGTCCAGGAATTTGCCGGTGAGATCGTCGAGTTCATTCGTGAAAAAACCCGGCGCGGCCGTGTGGTGGTCATTGTGGACTCGCTTGAGCGGCTGCGCGGTGTTTCCGGCTCCGATCAGGATGCGATGTTTGCGCATGTGGTCAGCACATTTTCTGGCGACTTCGATCGCCTGCGCATTCCGGGCGCCAGCGTGGTGTATTCCGTACCGCCTTACCTGGCACTGCTGGCCGACGTGCGCAACTATGTCACCTGCTACGCGCTGGCATCGGTGCGGGTTTATGCCAAACCGATTGCCAATGGCAGCCCCACCGCCCATCGGCGCCAGCCGCGCCCGGAAGGCCTGGAGAAAATGCGCAGCCTCATTGAACGCCGGTATCCCGGATGGGCGCAGGTGCTGCAGGCCCCGGCACTGGACGCGTTGGCGCAGGCATCGGGCGGTGACCTTCGGCATTTCATGCAGCGTCTGGTATCGGGCGTGGTGGGGCAGGCGCAGTTTGCAATGGACCGCCTGCCACTGGCCGCCACCGACACCATTGTCCAGCGCGTGATTGACGAAAACCGGGGAGAAACCGAGCGCCTCACCGTCAAGACCGAATGGCCTTTACTGGCGGACATTGCCAAGAGCCATAACGCCATTGCACTGGACCGGGGCGACTCATTGCGTACGATGGCACGCCTGTTTGACACACGCGTCATCCTGAACTACCGGAACGGGGCGGAATGGTTTGACATCCACCCCTTGCTGTGGCCATTGATTGACGCACATGCAAACAATGCCCCCGCCCCCGCTTGAGGCCGCTTGGCAAACCCTGCGCAGCAGCCTGGAATGGGCCGAGGGGTTTGGCTTGGTCTTTGTTTTTTGCAGCGACACGCGGGCCAAAGAGGCCTTGTTCCGCCGCGCCGATGACCTGATGCGGGCGCAGGTTCGCCCCTTTCAGCGACTCGAAGTACGACGCGCCTCCGACTTTGCCAAGTACCTTCTGCCTGCAGCGGTGAATCCCGCCTCTGCGCACGTCGAAATGGGCATGCCCTTGTGGCTGGACCTGGATGGGCATCCGACGGATGCGAACTGGAACCAGGCACGGCTGGAGTTTCTGCACCGCCTAAACGAGCGGCGTGCCGCCCTGGCACGCGAGCACACGCGAACCGTCGTGCTGGTGTTGCCGCAAGACTGGACCAAGCAGGCTGCAGAAGCCGCTCCCGACCTGTGGACCATCCGCCAGCCCTCGGTTTATCTGGAGACCTCCAGCGTTGTGCCGCCCACAGAGCCCACTGCCGCACACGCGCCGATTGCTGAACTGCCAGCAGTCCCCACACAGACACTGCCTGCCGCAGTGCGCCGATGGCAGGCCAATCAGGAAAAAGGTCAAGGCCCCCTTTCCTTGTGGGACAACACCCAGGCCAGTGAAACCGCATTGGAAGCCGGACACATTGATCTTGCGTGGACCATCGCGCAAGAGAATGCTGAGCAGGCACAAACACAACTCGGCGAGTTTGGCACAACACCCGAACGTCTGCGCAACCTTTCAGTCGCAATGGAGCGGCTGGGCGACATGGCCCGTACGCTGGGCCGTCTGAACGAAGCGCAGCAGGCTTACCAAAAAAGCGAGCAACTGCACCAAATGTTGATCGCCGACTTTGGGCAAGCACCTGAATGCCTGCGTGACCTCTCGGTTTCAACGGAGCGGTTAGGCAACGTAGCGCATGCGCTGGGCCGCCTGGACGAGGCACAGCAGGCCTACCAGAAAAGCGAGCGACTACGCCAAGCCCTGATTGACGGCTTTGGTACCACGCCAGAACGTCTGCGCGACCTCTCAATTTCGACAATCAATCTGGGCGACGTGGCCTATGCGCTGGGCCATCTGGACGAAGCGCAGCAGGCTTACCAAAAAAGCGAGCAACTGCACCAAACGCTGCTCGACGACTTTGGAGAAACACCAGAACGCTTGCGCGATCTCTCAATTTCGACAAGCAATCTGGGCGACGTAGCAAGTGCGTTGGGCCACTTAGACGAGGCACAGCAAGCCTACCAAAAAAGTGAACAATTGCACCAAACGCTAATGAACAGCTTTGGCACCACGCCCGACCGCCTGCGCGACCTCTCAGTCTCGCTGAACAAGCTGGGCGACGTGGCCCAAGCACTGGGCCGTCTGGACGAGGCGCAGCAGTCCTACCAGAAAAGCGAGCAACTGCGCCAAACCCTGATTGACGACTTCGGAAAAACACCCGAACGCCTGCGCGATCTCTCGGTCTCGCTAAGCAAGCTGGGGAACGTGGCCCATGCACTGGGCCGTCTGGACGAAGCGCAGCAGACCTACCGGAAAAGCGAGCAACTGCACCGAACACTGATTGACGACTTCGGAAAAACACCCGACCGCCTGCGCGACCTCTCGGTCTCGCTAAGCAAGCTGGGCGATGTAGCCCATGCACTGGGCCGTCTGGACGAAGCGCAGCAGGCCTACCAGAAAAGCGAGGAACTGTGCAAAACGCTGATTGACGACTTCGGAAAAACGCCCGACCGCCTGCGCGACCTCTCAGTCTCGCTGAACAAACTGGGCGACGTGGCCCATGCACTGGACCATCTGGACGAAGCGCAGCAAGCCTACCGAAAAAGCGAGCAACTGCACCAAACACTGATTGACGACTTCGGAAAAACGCCCGACCGCCTGCGTGACCTCTCAGTCGCGCTAAGCAAGCTGGGCGATGTGGCCCATGCACTGGACCATCTGGACGAAGCGCATCAAGCCTACCGAAAAAGCGAGCAACTGCACCAAACACTGATTGACGACTTCGGAAAAACGCCCGACCGCCTGCGCGACCTCTCAATCTCGATGGAACGGCTAGGCAATGTGGCCTATAAGCTGGGCCGATTGGACGAAGCGCAACAGGCCTATGCCACCGAAGTCCAACTGGCCAATGAGCTGATCTCAACATATGGTGAATCCGTATCCGCGCTTGAAGTATTGGCGTATGGAGAGCGCCACCTAGGCCATACCCTTCGCCAGCAAGGCAAGCAAGAAGCGGCACTCCCCCATTTGAAGCATGCGCATCATTTGTACCGACGACTCTCACTCGCCATGCCCCACGACCCACGCTTTCAACGCGCACTGAGCACACTGGAAACGCTGGATGACAGCATCCCAGATCAAGTTTGAATTGGCGCTGCGTTACCCGGCACAGGCTTTCAACAAAAACGCGCAGCCCCCGGAAGGACTGCGCGGCCAACTTGCTGAATCAGCAGCGTTTTAGCGGCTTACTTGCGCGCCGGCGGCAAATCCGTGCAGCTGCCATGCGCCACTTCGGCCGCCATGCCGATGCTCTCGCCCAGCGTGGGGTGCGGGTGAATCGTCTTGCCGATGTCCACCGCGTCGGCACCCATCTCGATGGCCAGCGCAATCTCGCCGATCATGTCGCCCGCGTGGGTGCCGACGATGCCGCCGCCCAGGATCTTGCCGTGGCCGTGCGCCTGCGGGCTGTCGTCGAACAGCAGCTTGGTGAAGCCCTCGTCGCGGCCGTTGGCAATGGCGCGGCCCGAAGCGGTCCAGGGGAACAGGCCTTTTTTCACCTTGATGCCCTGCGCTTTGGCCTGGTCTTCGGTCAGGCCCACCCAGGCCACTTCCGGGTCGGTGTAGGCCACGCTCGGGATCACGCGGGCGTTGAAGGCGCTGGCGGCCAGTTCCTTGTTGCCCTGCAGCTCGCCCGCAATGACTTCGGCGGCGACGTGCGCTTCATGCACCGCCTTGTGCGCCAGCATGGGCTGGCCCACGATGTCGCCGATGGCGAAGATGTGCGGCACGTTGGTGCGCATCTGGATATCGACGTTGATGAAGCCCCGGTCCGTCACGGCCACGCCGGCCTTGTCGGCGGCGATCTTCTTGCCGTTGGGCGTGCGGCCCACAGCCTGCAGCACCAGGTCGTACACCTGCGGCGCGGGGGCAGTGCCGCCCTCTTCCGCCGGCGCAAACGTCACCTCGATGCCTTCGGGCAGGGCGCGGGCGCCCACCGTCTTGGTTTTCAGCATGATGTTGTCGAAGCGCTTGGCGTTCATCTTCTGCCAGACCTTGACCAGGTCGCGGTCGGCGCCCTGCATCAGGCCGTCGAGCATTTCCACCACGTCCAGGCGTGCGCCCAGCGAGCTATAGACGGTTCCCATTTCCAGGCCGATGATGCCGCCGCCCAGAATCAGCATGCGCTTGGGAACTTCCTTCAGCTCCAGCGCGCCGGTGCTGTCCACCACGCGCGGGTCTTGCGGCATGAAGGGCAGGCGCACGGCCTGCGAGCCGGCCGCAATGATGCAGTTCTTGAAGGCAATGGTCTGCTTCTTGCCGGTCTTTTCCTGCGCGCTGCCGCTGGTTTCTTCAACCTCGATATGGTTGGCGCCGACGAAGGCGCCGTAACCCCGCACGATGGTGACCTTGCGCATCTTGGCCATCGCGGCCAGGCCGCCGGTGAGCTTGGTGACGACTTTTTCCTTGTGGCCGCGCAGCTTGTCGATGTTCAAGCTGGGCGCGCCGAAGTCCACGCCCAGGTCGGCCATGTGGCTGACCTCGTCCATCACGGCGGCGACGTGCAGCAGCGCCTTGCTGGGGATGCAGCCGACGTTCAGGCACACGCCGCCCAGCGACGCGTAACGCTCGACCAGCACGACCTTGAGCCCCAGGTCGGCGGCGCGGAAAGCGGCCGAATAGCCGCCGGGGCCGGCGCCGAGCACCAGCACGTCGCAATCCAGATCGACCGTGCCGCTGAAATTGGCGGCGGTCGGTGCCGGTCCAGCTGCCGTTGCCGCTCCGGGTGCGGCTGGCGCGGCGGCTGAGGGTGCTGCTGCGCCGGCAGGTTGCGCGGCGGCGGGTGCAGGGGTTGGCGCTGACGCTGACCGGGGTGCTTCAACCGGGGCGGCTGGTGCGCTGCGTCCATCCCTGCCCTCCCCCGGTTGGGCACCGGCTGCTTCCAGCGTCAGCACCAGCGAGCCCTGCTTGACCTTGTCGCCCAGCTTGACCTTGATTTCCTTGACCACGCCGCCGTGCGACGAGGGGATTTCCATGGACGCCTTGTCGCTTTCCACGGTGATCAGGCTTTGTTCGGGCGCGATGGTGTCGCCGGGCTTGACCAGCACTTCAATCACGGTGACTTCGTCAAAATCGCCAATGTCCGGCACGGCGATATCAATCAGGTTTGTGGATGCACTCATTCTGAGGCTTTCAATTTGAGGGTGTATACATCAATGGGTCCGCCCGAGTTCTTGTCGAACTCGCAGCCGGCAGTGAGGCCCGCCATGGCCACTTCGCGGGCGGTTTTGGCCTTGGGCCAGGCGGCATGCATGGCGCCCAGCGCAAAGCTGCGGCCCGAGCCGATGCCCCAGAATTCCTTGAACTCAAAGACTTCGCGGTAGCTGTAGAGGCCGTAGATGCCGCTGGCGTTGGCAATCACCACCGTGAACTGGCTGGACTCGTAGGGGTCGTTGTCGTCTTCCTTGGTCTGCAGAAAGAAACTGTCCTTGAGCAAGGGATGCAGCCTGATAAACGTCTCGAACACCTCGTCCCGGGAGCCCAGCTTGAGCTGCTCCTTGGGCATCACCCCCATGGCCTTGCGCAGCACCGGGAAATGCGCCACGGTGCCGGCCATGCCGATGTAGCTGATGCCCTCGTCGGGAGTGTCCACCTGGAATATCTTGCTGTTGGCCTCGAAGCGGTGGGTCAGGCTGGTGTCCCCGAAGGTCACCAGCGTGTCGGCTGCAATGGCCACGTGCCCGGCCTTTTTCACCACCACCAGCGTGGTCATAGCATGATGCGACGGAAATCCGCCAGGATCTGGCCCAGGTAGGCGTTGAAACGTGCCGCCGCCGCGCCGTCGATCACGCGGTGATCCCAGCTCAGGCTCATCGGCTGCATCAGGCGCGGCTGGAAGGCCTTGCCGTCCCAGACCGGCTCGATGCGGCTCTTGCACACGCCCAGGATCGCCACTTCAGGCGCATTGATGATGGGCGTGAAATAGCGCCCGCCAATGCCGCCCAGCGAGGAAATCGTGAAGCACGCGCCCTGCATCTCGCCCGGACTGAGCTTGCCGTCGCGCGCTTTCTTGGCGAGTTCGCCCATTTCCTGGGAAATCTGCACGATGCCTTTTTTGTCCGCATCCTTGATGACAGGAACCACCAGGCCGTTCGGGGTGTCGGCGGCAAAGGCGATGTTGAAATACTGCTTGAGCACCAGCTGGTCGCCGTCGAGCGAGGCGTTGAAATTCGGGAATTTCTTGAGCGCCGCCACCGAGGCCTTGATCAGGAACGCCAGCATGGTGATCTTGACGCCGGACTTCTCGTTTTCCTTGTTCATCTGCACGCGGAAGGCTTCGAGCTCGGTGATGTCGGCGTCATCGTGGTTGCACACGTGCGGAATCATGACCCAGTTGCGGTGCAGGTTGGCGCCGCTGATCTTCTTGATGCGCGCCAGCGGCTGGCGTTCGACGGGGCCGAATTTGGTGAAATCCACCTTGGGCCAAGGCAGCAGGTCCAGGCCGGTGCCTGTTCCAGCGGCAGCCGGCGCGGGCGCTTTGGTGACTTGCGCCTGGGTGCGGGCGTCGCCGGCCATCACGGCCTTGGTGAAGCCCTGGATATCGTCCAGCGTGATGCGGCTTTTAGGGCCGGTCCCCTTGACCTCGGCTAGCGGCACGCCCAGCTCGCGGGCGAACTTGCGCACCGAGGGCGAGGCATGCGGCAGGCCAGTGGCCGGCGTTGCCGCAGGCTCATGCGCCGGCAAGGCAAGCGCTGCTGGTGCGGCGGCCGGGGCTGGTGCCGGATCGCCATAGCCTGTGGCGCTGCCAGCGGCGCTGGCAGCGGCCGGGTCAATGCCGCTGTTGGCGGAACTGGCGCCCGGGGTTGCGGCAGCGGTCTGCGGGGCGGCCGGCTGGGGCGCAGCGGCGCTGGCAGCGCCTTCAAGGATGGCCAGCAAATCGCCGATATTGACGGTGTCGCCCAGCTTGACCTTGAGTTCCTTGAGCACGCCGGCGGCCGAGGACGGGATTTCCATCGACGCCTTGTCGGATTCCACCGTAACAAGCGACTGCTCGACCTTGATGGCGTCGCCCGGCTTGACCATCACCTCGATCACGACGACATCCTTGAAGTCGCCAATGTCGGGCACGCGCACTTCCACCGGACCGCTGGCGCCAGGGGCCGCAGCTCCAGCGGAGGGCGCAGCGCTGCCAGAGGCAGAACCCGGCGCTGCACTGACAGGCGGTGGCGAAGCAGGCGCAGCCTGAGCGGCAGGCGCCGGAGCTGCAGCGGGCGCCGGTGTCGAGGCTGGGGCAGCAGCCGCAGCCGGGACAGATGCAGCAGCTTCGCCCGCCGTCTCCAGCGTCAGCACGACAGAGCCCTGCTTGACCTTGTCGTCAAGCTTGACCTTGAGTTCCTTGACCACGCCGGCGTGGCTGGAGGGAATCTCCATCGAGGCCTTGTCGGACTCCACGGTGATGAGCGACTGCTCGGCCGTCACGGTGTCGCCGGGCTTGACCAGCAGTTCAATGACCGTCACCTCGTCGAAGTCGCCAATGTCCGGGACTTGAATATCTACCAATGCCATGTTGTTGTCTCCAATAGCTTTCGTCTGGAACGCGAGGGGTTTACGTCAGGCGTAAAGCGGATTGATCTTGTCGGCATTGATGCCGTACTTCTCGATGGCTTCGGCCACCTTGGCCGCTGGCACCGTGCCTTCTTCGCTCAGGGCTTTCAGCGCGGCCACGACGATGTAGTGGCGGTTGATCTCGAAGTGTTCGCGCAGCTTGCTGCGGAAATCGCTGCGGCCAAAACCGTCGGTGCCCAGCACCTTGTAAGTGCGGCCGCTGGGAATATACGAGCGGATCTGCTCGGCATAGGCCTTCATGTAGTCGGTCGAAGCCACCACCGGGCCGACATGCGCGCCCAGCTGCTCGGCAACAAACGGTACGCGCGGCGTCTCCAGCGGGTGCAGCAGGTTCCAGCGCTCGGCGCTCTGGCCGTCTCTAGCCAGTTCGTTGAAGCTCGGGCAGCTCCAGACGTTGGCGCACACGCCCCAGTCCTGCGCCAGCAATTCCTGCGCGGCGATGGACTCGCGCAGGATGCTGCCCGAACCCAGCAGTTGCACCGTGGGCTGTTGGGCTACCGGCGCGGCGCTTTCCTTGCACAGGTACATGCCCTTGATGATCTGCTCTTCGGTGCCGGCCTTGAGGCCCGGCATCGCGTAGTTCTCGTTCAGCAGCGTGAGGTAGAAATACACGTTGTCCTGCTTTTCCACCATGCGCTTCAAGCCATGGTGCAGGATCACGCCAACTTCGTGCGCAAAGGTGGGGTCGTAGGAAATGCAGTTCGGGATCGTGCCGGCCAGGATGTGGCTGTGGCCATCTTCATGCTGCAGGCCTTCGCCGTTGAGCGTGGTGCGCCCGGACGTGCCGCCGAGCAGGAAGCCGCGCGCCTGCATGTCGCCGGCGGCCCAGGCCAGGTCGCCGATGCGCTGGAAGCCGAACATCGAGTAGTACACGTAGAACGGCACCATGATGCGGTTGTTGGTGCTGTAGGAAGTCGCCGCCGCGATCCAGCTGCTCATGCCGCCGGCTTCGTTGATGCCTTCCTGCAGGATCTGGCCCTTGGTGTCTTCCTTGTAGTACATCACCTGGTCTTTATCGACGGGCGTGTACTGCTGGCCGGCAGGGTTGTAGATGCCGATCTGGCGGAACAAACCCTCCATGCCGAAGGTGCGGGCCTCATCGACCAGAATCGGCACCACGCGCGGGCCGAGCGCCTGGTCGCGCAGCAGCTGCGTCAGAAAACGCACATAGGCCTGCGTGGTCGAGATTTCGCGGCCTTCAGCCGTGGGTTCGATCACCGACTTGAATATTTCCAGCGCTGGCACGGTGAAGCTCTCGTCGGCCTTGGCGCGGCGGTGCGGCAGGTAGCCGCCGAGGGCCTTGCGCCGCTCGTGCAGGTACTGCATCTCCGGCGTGTCGTCAGCCGGCTTGTAAAACGGCAGCTCGGCCAACTGACTGTCGGGAATCGGGATGTTGAAACGGTCGCGGAAGGCCTTGATGTCCTCGTCGCTGAGTTTTTTGGTCTGGTGGACGTTGTTCTTGCCCTCGCCGATCTTGCCCATGCCAAAGCCCTTGACGGTCTTGATGAGCAGCACGCTGGGCTGGCCGGCGTGCTTGACGGCCGAATGGAAGGCAGCATAGACCTTTTGCGAGTCGTGGCCGCCACGGGTGAGTTTCCAGATGTCGTCGTCGCTCATCTTGGAGACCATCTCCAGCGTGCGCGGGTCGCGCCCGAAGAAGTGCTTGCGCACATAGGCGCCGTCATTGGCCTTGAACGATTGAAAATCGCCGTCGTTGCACTCCATCATGATCTTGCGCAGCGCGCCGTCCTTGTCGCGCGCCAGTAGCGGATCCCAGCCAGAGCCCCAGATCAGCTTGATGACGTTCCAGCCGGCGCCGCGGAATTCGCCTTCGAGTTCCTGGATGATCTTGCCGTTGCCGCGCACCGGGCCGTCGAGGCGCTGCAGGTTGCAGTTGATCACGAAGACCAGGTTGTCGAGCTTTTCGCGCGCGGCCAGGCCGATGGCGCCCATGGATTCGACTTCGTCCATCTCGCCGTCGCCGCAGAACACCCAGACCTTGCGGTTTTCAGTATTGGCAATGCCGCGGGCGTGCAGGTATTTCAGGAAACGCGCCTGGTAGATCGCCATCAGCGGACCCAGGCCCATGGAAACCGTGGGGAACTGCCAGAAACCGGGCATCAGCTTGGGGTGCGGGTAGCTGGACAAGCCCTTGCCATCGACTTCCTGGCGGAAATTGAGCAGTTGCTCTTCGGTGAGGCGTCCTTCCAGATAGGCCCGGGCATAGACGCCGGGCGAGACATGGCCCTGGATGTAGAGGCAGTCGCCGCCGTGGTTTTCGCTCTCGGCGTGCCAGAAGTGATTGAAACCGGCGCCGAACAGGCTGGCCAGACTGGCAAACGAGCCGATATGCCCGCCCAGGTCGCCGCCGTCGGCGGGGTGCAGGCGGTTCGCCTTGACAACCATGGCCATCGCATTCCAGCGCATGTAGGCGCGCAGGCGCTGCTCGATGATCAGGTTGCCGGGCGAGCGCTCTTCCTGATCGACTTCAATCGTGTTGACGTAGCTGGTGTTGGCCGAAAACGGCATGTCGATGCTGCTCTGGCGAGCATGTTCGAGCAATTGCTCGAGCAGAAAGTGCGCCCGCTCCGGGCCTTCGCTTTCGATCACCGCCGAGAGCGCGTCCATCCATTCGCGGGTCTCCTGGGTGTCTTTGTCGAGCGTGGCGCCGGCGTTGGCCGGCAGATTGGGTTGACCGAGTTGATCGGTTTCGTTCGGGTTGGCAGCCATGTTGTCTCCTGATTAACGCTTGTTAACCTGCCACGCTGCCGGTCATGGGGCTGCGCGCAAGCCTGTGTTCAGTGCATGTTTTTAAACGCAAATGAAGTTTGAGTGTGTAGTTTCTCATACTATTCACAAGATTTCAAATAGTGCATATTGATTTTGTAATGTGAAAATTATTCACACTCAACCGTCATTTATTACTGCCGACTTCAACACGGTACGCCTTACATTCACCTGAAAAGATCAGGGTCAACCCTGAGTGCGTGTGGACTTTCACTTAAACTGCGTACCTGTCTATGTCCCTCGCACCCTCCTCACCTTCCGCCGACGCTACGCTCAAGCCCGGCACTCTGGCTTTATGGCGCAACTGGTGGGGCAAGCAGTCGCCCTCGCGGCAGGACCGCTTCGTCATGCTCGGGCCGCTGTTTGCGGTCATGCTCTTTCTGGCGGCGGTGATTGCCGCTTTTGGCTACCTGCGCATCGAGGAAATAGACCGGGAGCAGCAAGCCGTCACACGGGATGTGGAATACGCCCAGCAGCGCCTGCGCCTGCGCCTGCTGGAGCGCCAGGAGCAGTTGATGCGCATTGGCCGAGACGTGTCCAACAAGGAAATTGACACCGAAGAATTCACCGTCCAGGCCGAAGCGCTGGTCAACCAGTATCCCGAGCTGATGGCGGTGAGCTGGATCGACAGCAAGCGGCGTGTCAAGGTGTCGTATGTTTCACCCAGCGCCACGGCAAGCCATTTGCGCCAGGCCGGCGAGCAGCTCAAGGTCGATGAAACCGGTGGCACCTATGAGCTGGCCCGGGATCTGCGCCAGCCGGTCTATTCCCGCCCGCTGGTGGCCCAGGACACCAGGCGCTACAACGCGGCCAGCCTGCAGCTGCAAGTGCCGCTCGATGACCAGGGGAAATTCTCCGGCGTCATCATGGGCGAATACTCCATTGACGGGCTGCTGCGCTTTGGCATCCCGACGGAAATCACCGCCAAATATGCCGTGGCCCTGATGGACGCCAACAACCAGGTGCTGGCCGGCACGCTGCTGGCGCCGGGCAACCGCGCCGCCCGCCTGCTGCCCTGGGCCGAGGGCGCAGCCATGTATGAAATCCCGGTCTCGCCCGTGGGCAATGGCCTGCTCATACGCGCCGAGGGCTACCGCACGTCGCTGGGCGTGGTCGGCAGCGGCTTTTTCTGGCTGGTCAGCGCCCTGAGCGCGCTGACCGTGTGGATGCTGCTGGGCACCTGGCGCCACACGCGCCGGCGGGTGCAGGCGCAGCAAGCCTTGATGAGCGAAACCCATTTCCGCCGCGCCATGGAAAACTCCATGCTCACCGGCATGCGCGCGCTGGACCTGCAGGGCCGCATCACCTATGTCAACCCGGCTTTTTGCCGGATGACCGGCTTCAGCGAAGACGAACTGGTGGACTGCGTCGCGCCCTTTCCCCACTGGCCCGACTCCGAACTGGACATCATGCACGCCCGGCTGGACGATGAACTGCACGGCAAGACACCGCCCGGCGGCTTTGAAATCCGGGTCAAGCGCAAGAATGGAAGCGTCTTTGATGCCCGCATGTATGTCTCGCCACTGATCGACCCGCACGGCCAGCAGACCGGCTGGATGACCTCGATGACCGACATCACCGAGCCCAAGCGCATCCGCGAAGAGCTGAGCGCTTCCTATGAGCGCTTCACCACCGTGCTGCAGGGGCTGGATGCGGCCGTGTCGGTGGCGCCGCTGGGCAGCGAGGAGCTGCTGTTTGCCAACCGGCTCTACCGCGCCTGGTTTGAAGGCAAGGCCTGCGGGCACCTGAGCCTGATTGCCCAGGCCGGCAGGCCCAGCGTGCCGCCCAGCACCGATGTGCTGGACGCCGTCGATGGCCTGGCCGGTTTCCCCACCGACTCGCTGACCGACGCCCAGACGGCGAACGCCGAGATTTTTGTACCCGAGTTGGCCAAATGGCTCGAAGTGCGTTCGCGCTACCTGACCTGGGTCGATGGCCGGCTGGCGCAGATGGTGATTGCCACCGACATCACGCCCCGGCGCCATGCCGAGGAGCAGGCCGCCCAGCAAAACGAACGCGCCCAGACCGCCAGCCGCCTGATCACCATGGGAGAAATGGCCTCCAGCGTCGCCCATGAGCTCAACCAGCCGCTGACGGCCATCAACAACTACTGCAACGGCATGGTCTCGCGCATCAAGGCCGGGCAGATCAGCAACGATGACCTGCTGGGCGCGCTGGAAAAGACGGCCAGGCAGGCCTACCGGGCCGGGCAGATCATCCAGCGCATCCGCGCCTTCGTCAAACGCAGCGAGCCCAACCGCACGCTCTCGGACGTGGCCACCCTGGTCAGCAACGCCAAGGAGCTGGCCGAGATCGAGCTGCGGCGCCACAACGTGCGCCTGACCCACTACATCGCCGCGCGCCTGCCGCCCATCATGGTCGACCCGATCCTGATCGAGCAGGTCCTGATCAACCTGATGAAGAACGCCGCCGAGTCGATTGCCCAGGCGCACCGGCCCACGGCCCAGCGCAGCGTGGAGCTGCGCGTGGTGCCCAAGCAGATTGACGAGCAAAGCGTGGTGGAGTTTTCCGTGATGGACTCGGGACGCGGCCTCTCGCCCGAGGTGATGGAGCGATTGTTCGAGGCCTTTTATTCCACCAAGGCCGAGGGCATGGGCATTGGCCTCAAACTGTGCCGCAGCATCGTCGAGTCGCACCAGGGCAGGATGAAGGCCCAAAACCTCTACAATGGCGGCGAAGTGACGGGGTGCCAGTTCACCTTCTGGATTCCCGTCATACCCCTCTTGCCTGCGGTGGCGTCTGCTACCGATACCATAGCAGCTAAAGACGCTGGCGCGCACTGACACCCTTCCAGAATTTCATTCAACAGTTACGTTACGAAGAAAGTAAGGCATGAGCTTGATTCCAAAAAAAGGGACGATCTACGTCGTGGATGATGACGAGGGCGTGCGCGACTCGCTGCAGTGGCTGCTGGAAGGCAAGGACTACCGGGTGCGCTGCTTTGACTCGGCGGAAACCTTTCTGAGCCGCTACGACGCGCGCGAAGTGGCCTGCCTGATTGTCGATATCCGCATGGGCGGCATGAGCGGGCTCGAACTCCAGGACCGCCTGATCGAGCGCAAGTCGCCCCTGCCCATCGTCTTCATCACCGGCCACGGCGACGTGCCGATGGCGGTGAACACCATGAAGAAAGGCGCCATGGACTTCATCCAGAAGCCGTTCCAGGAAGAAGCGCTGGTCAGCCTGGTCGAGCGCATGCTGGAGCAGGCGCGCGAGACCTTCAGCGACCAGCAGCTCTCGGCCAGCCGCGAAGCCCTGCTGGCCAAGCTGACCTCGCGCGAAGTGCAGGTGCTCGAGCGCATCGTCGCCGGGCGCCTGAACAAGCAGATCGCCGACGACCTGGGCATCAGCATCAAGACGGTGGAGGCGCACCGCGCCAACATCATGGAAAAGCTCAACGCCAACACCGTGGCCGACCTGCTCAAGATCGCCCTGGGCTCGGGCGCGCCCAAGGTCTGAGGCCCTCTTCCAGGCCACGACATTTTCAATATTCCCCGACGCCCGTAGCGCTGACGCTAGCGGGCGTTTTTACTTTAAAGATCCAAAAAATGACTGCACAACTCATTGACGGCAACGCCCTGTCCAAACACCTGCGCACCGAAGTGGCCCAGCGCGCCGCCGCCCTGCGCGCGCGCGGCATCACGCCCGGCCTGGCCGTGGTGCTGGTGGGCGAGAACCCGGCCAGCCAGGTCTATGTGCGCAACAAGGTCAAGGCCTGCCACGACGCCGGCCTGCATTCGGTGCTGGAGCAATACCCGGCCGACCTGAGCGAAGCCGAGCTGCTGGGACGCGTGGAGGCGCTGAACAACGACCCGGCGATCCACGGCATCCTGGTGCAGCTGCCGCTGCCGGCCCATATCGACGCGCAAAAAGTGATCGAATCCATCTCGCCCGCCAAGGACGTGGACGGTTTCCATGTGGCCAGCGCCGGCGCGCTGATGGTCGGCCAGCCCGGTTTCTGGCCCTGCACGCCGTATGGCTGCATGAAGATGCTGGAAAGCATCGGCTATGACCTGCGCGGCAAGCACGCGGTGGTGATCGGGCGCAGCAACATCGTCGGCAAGCCGATGGCGCTGATGCTGCTGCAGAAAAACGCCACCGTGACCGTCTGCCACAGCGCCACCGCCGACCTGAAAGCCATGACGCTGCAGGCCGACGTGATCGTCGCTGCCGTCGGCAAGCGCAACGTCCTGACCGCCGACATGGTCAAGCCCGGCGCGGTGGTGATCGATGTCGGCATGAACCGCAACGATGAAGGAAAACTCTGCGGCGATGTGGATTTCGACGGCGTCAAGCAAGTGGCCGGCGCCATCACCCCGGTGCCCGGCGGCGTAGGCCCGATGACCATCACCATGCTGCTGGTGAACACGCTGGAAGCGGCCGAGCGCGGCTGAGCACTTCACTGACGCTGCGCACGCTCCAGGGAGAAAAGAAATTCGTCAGGCTTGCTTTTCTCTGCGTAGCATCGAAAAAACAAGAACGAATAGCTGGCGGTTCTTCCAGATGAGTACAGGGCTCAGCTTCCTTGTTTCCGCCTGTGCGGGAATGACGGATGAAGAGCGATGTCTTGCCACATTCTAAAAATCTGGCGACCGAGGTCCCGAGGCTATCAAGCCCGTCAGCCGGCACTGCTTTCGGATGGCTGAAGGCCCGAAAGCGCCGTCAAACGCCACAGTGCAAAACCCGCGCACAGCCACTGCACAAAATACATTGCCGTGCCCAGACCGTGCCAGAGCCGCAGATTGCCACCCTCGGCGCGGGCGCTGACGATGCGCGGCGCCACGCCGAACTCGACCAGCAGGGCCAGCAACAGCCCGGCCACAACCCATTTCAGGAGGCTGCGCACCCAGGGCGCCGGCGCACTCGCCCCCGCGCCTGGCTGGTTGAAGGCCATCAGCACCAGCATGGCGCAGCCGGCGCTGAGCCAGGTTTGCGCACTAAAAAGTTTGGCCGCCATCGCCCCAGCAGCCGCAGGCGTTGCCAGGTGCGTGAACAGCAGCGGCACGACGACAAAGCCCAGCGCCGTCAGGCTCCCCCACCACAGCGCAGCGGCCAGAACACCGACGCGCTGACGTACCGGCGAACGCAGCATCTCAGAGGTAGCTGACCGAGACGATCTCGTAGCGCCGGATGCCGCCCGGCGCCTGGACTTCGGCGGTGTCGCCCTCGTCCTTGCCGATCAGGGCCCTGGCAATCGGCGAGCCGATGTTGACCAGCCCCAGCTTGATGTCGGCCTCGTCCTCACCGACGATCTGGTAGGTCACGCTCTCGCCGCTGTCCTCGTCTTCGAGTTTCACGGTCGAGCCGAACACCACACGGGTTCCCGGCTCAAACGTCGAAGGGTCGATGATCTGGGCGGCCGAGAGCTTGCCCTCGACTTCCTGGATGCGCCCTTCGATGAAACCCTGGCGGTCCTTGGCGACTTCGTATTCGGCGTTCTCGCTCAGGTCGCCCTGGGCTCTGGCTTCGGAAATCGCATTGATGACCCAGGGACGCTGAACGGTCTTGAGGTTGTGCAATTCGGCCTTGAGCTTTTCTGCGCCGCGCTTGGTAATCGGTAAGGTTGCCATGGTGTGTAAAGGGTTCTGTAAAAGCGAAACCGCCACCAGGTGACTGGTGGCGGCGTGTTCAATCGCCTTCAAGTTTAATGCAAGTAGGTCGAAACCGACCGGGTGTTTAACCTGAGACTCAGGCCGCCAGCTGATCCGCCAGCTGGGCGTGCAGTTCCTGAATGGAGTACACGCTCAGGTTGTCCAGGTACTTCATGCCTTCCACGGCCGCTTCCGCGCCGGCAATCGTCGTGAAGGTGGTGACGCGCGCCAGCAGCGCGGAGGTGCGGATCTGGCGCGAATCGGCAATCGCATTGCGGCGCTCTTCCACGGTGTTGATGACCAGCGCGATCTGGTCGTTCTTGATCATGTCCACCACGTGCGGGCGGCCTTCGGCGACCTTGTTGACCACGCCGCAGACAATGCCGGCAGCGTTGATGGCGGCGGCCGTGCCCTTGGTCGCGACCAGATCAAACCCGAGCGCCACCAGGGCGCGCGCCACTTCCACGGCGCGGGCCTTGTCGTTGTTCTTCACGGTCAGGAAAACGCGCCCGGAGGTCGGCAGCTTGGTGCCTGCGCCCAGTTGCGACTTCACGAACGCCTCGCCGAAGGTCTTGCCCACGCCCATCACCTCGCCGGTGGACTTCATCTCGGGGCCGAGAATCGTGTCCACGCCGGGGAACTTGACAAAGGGGAACACGGCCTCCTTGACGCTGAAGTAAGGCGGCGTGACTTCGCGGGTGATCCCCTGCGAGGCCAGCGTCTGGCCGGCCATGCAGCGCGCGGCCACCTTGGCCAGCTGGATGCCGGTGGCCTTGCTGACGAACGGCACGGTGCGCGAAGCACGGGGATTGACTTCGAGCACGTAGATCACGTCCTGGCCGTCAATGTTCTGGATGGCGAACTGCACGTTCATCAGGCCGACGACGTTCAGGGCTTGCGCCATGGCGGCGGTCTGGCGCTTGATCTCGGTGACGGTTTCGGCGCTGAGCGAATACGGCGGCAGCGAGCAAGCCGAGTCGCCGCTGTGCACGCCAGCCTGCTCGATGTGCTCCATCACGCCGCCGATGAAGGTGGCGCCGACGGCGTCGCGGATGCAGTCCACATCGCATTCAATCGCGTCGTTCAAAAAGCGGTCCAGCAGCACCGGAGAGTCGTGGCTGACCTTGACGGCTTCGCGCATGTAGCGCTCCAGGTCGCGCTGCTCATGGACGATTTCCATGGCACGCCCGCCCAGCACGTAGCTGGGGCGAACCACCAGCGGATAACCCAGCGCGGCGGCCTTTTCCAGCGCTTCGGGCTCGGTGCGGGCGGTGGCGTTGGGCGGCTGGCGCAGCTCCAGCGCATGCAGCAGTTTCTGGAAACGCTCACGGTCTTCGGCCGCGTCGATCATGTCCGGCGAGGTGCCGATGATGGGCACGCCGTTGGCTTCGAGGTCCAGCGCCAGCTTCAAAGGCGTCTGGCCGCCGTACTGAACGATCACGCCGTGCGGCTTTTCCTTGTCGACGATTTCGAGCACGTCTTCCAGCGTCAGCGGCTCGAAGTACAGGCGGTCCGACGTGTCGTAGTCGGTGGAAACGGTTTCAGGGTTGCAGTTGACCATGATGGTCTCGTAGCCGTCCTCGCGCATCGCCATCGCGGCGTGAACGCAGCAGTAGTCGAACTCGATGCCCTGGCCGATGCGGTTGGGGCCACCGCCGAGCACCATGATCTTCTTCTTGTCGCTAGGCGCGGCTTCGCACTCGCTGCCTTCGGCCTCGTAGGTCGAGTACAGGTAAGCCGTGTTGGTCTCGAACTCGGCCGCGCAGGTGTCCACGCGCTTGTACACGGGGCGCACGCCCAGGGCGCGGCGCTTTTCGCGGATGGCCGTGTCGGAGGTCTTGAGCTGACGGGCCAGGCGGCGGTCCGAAAAGCCTTTTTGCTTCAGGGCGCGCAGCATGGGTGCGTCGATGGCTTCCAGCGTCGTGGTTTCCAGTTCCAGCTCGATCTTGACGATCTGCTCGATCTGCACCAGGAACCAGCGGTCAATTTTTGTCAGCTCGAACACTTCATCGACGCTCAAGCCCATGGCGAATGCATCGCCCACGTACCAGATGCGATCCGGTCCCGGCGCTCCGAGCTCGCGCTCCAGCACCTCGCGGTCCTGGGTTTTCTCGTTCATGCCATCGACGCCGACTTCCAGCCCGCGCAGGGCTTTCTGGAATGACTCCTGGAAAGTGCGGCCCATGGCCATCACTTCGCCGACAGACTTCATCTGCGTCGTCAGGCGCGAGTCGGCGGTGGGGAATTTTTCAAACGCAAAACGCGGAATCTTTGTGACCACGTAGTCGATGCTGGGCTCGAAGCTCGCTGGCGTGGCGCCGCCCGTGATCTCGTTGCGCAGCTCGTCGAGCGTGAAGCCCACGGCCAGCTTGGCGGCCACCTTGGCAATCGGGAAACCCGTGGCCTTGGACGCCAGCGCCGAGGAACGCGAGACGCGCGGATTCATCTCGATCACCACCATGCGCCCGTCCACCGGGTTGATGGAGAACTGCACGTTGGAGCCGCCGGTATCGACGCCGATCTCGCGCAGCACGGCCAGGGACGCATTGCGCAGGATCTGGTACTCCTTGTCGGTCAGCGTCTGGGCGGGCGCGACGGTGATGGAGTCGCCGGTGTGTACGCCCATCGGGTCGAGGTTTTCAATGGAGCAGACGATGATGCAGTTGTCGGCGGTGTCGCGCACGACTTCCATCTCGTACTCTTTCCAGCCCAGGAGCGACTCTTCAATCAGAAGCTCGTTGGTCGGCGAGGCTTCCAGGCCGCGCTTGCAGATTTCTTCAAACTCTTCCGGGTTGTAGGCGATGCCGCCGCCCGTGCCGCCCAGCGTGAAGCTGGGGCGGATGAC
Source organism: Pseudomonadota bacterium (assembly GCA_030855235.1). GTDB lineage: Bacteria > Pseudomonadota > Gammaproteobacteria > Burkholderiales > Burkholderiaceae_C > Polaromonas. The sequence continues at coordinate 7,975 of JALYRU010000017.1, read as the reverse complement.
GGTCGGGAAACCCAGCGTCTTTTGAACGGCCCAGGCTTCGTCCATCGAATGGGCGATGCCCGAGCGCGCCGAACCGAGACCGATCTTGGTCATCGCGTCCTTGAACTTCAGGCGGTCTTCAGCCTTGTCGATGGCTTCGGGCTTGGCGCCGATCAGCTCGACCTGGTATTTTTCCAGCAAGCCGTGGTGCCACAGGTCCAGCGCGCAGTTGAGCGCAGTCTGGCCGCCCATGGTCGGCAGGATGGCGTCGGGGCGCTCCTTGGCGATGATCTTTTCGACCGTCTGCCAGGTGATGGGCTCGATGTAGGTGACGTCGGCCGTGGCCGGGTCGGTCATGATCGTGGCCGGGTTGGAGTTGATCAGGATGACCTTGTAACCCTCTTCGCGCAGCGCCTTGCAGGCCTGCACGCCGGAATAATCGAACTCGCAAGCCTGGCCGATGATGATCGGGCCTGCGCCGATGATGAGAATACTTTTGATATCTGTGCGTTTTGGCATAGGAGCGATCAGGAAATCATGAAATCAGGGGGCTAAAAATGGGCCTTGGGGGCAGGCCCGTTCGCGCACGCTTCAGACGTGGCGCTGGCTGTCGAGCTTGTGGCGCAGCGCCTGCAGGCGCTCGGCAGGCATGTTTTTCTGCATCAGCTGCAGCAGGCCGTCGCCCTCGACGAAAGGGTACAGGACTTCAGCCTCGGCCTCATAAAACTTGACATCCCAGGCGGCCATTTCTTCGTTGAAATCGGCCTCGTCCCAGCTCTTTCCCTTGCTCAGGAAAATCACCAGCGGCATGGCCTTTTTCTCGATGAACGATTTTTTGTACGGCTTTTGCAGCCAGCGCTCGGCAAACCAGTCGCGGTGCTGCGGCGCCAGCGTCATGATGCGCTTTTGAATGGCTTTTTCAAGCGTGGCCTGAGGGAAGCTGAAGAGTTTCACGACGTCTTACCTTTGAGTTGTAGCGGCAGAGCGGACACTGCGCATCGATTCAGCGAAGCGGTCAAACAGATAGGAAATATCGTGCGGGCCGGGCGAGGCTTCCGGGTGGCCCTGGAAGCAGAACGCCGGCTTGTCGGTGCGCGCCAGGCCCTGCAGCGTGCCGTCGAACAGGCTGATGTGCGTCGGGCGCAGGTTGGCGGGCAGGCTTTTTTCGTCCACCGCGAAGCCGTGGTTCTGGCTGGTGATGCTCACGCGCCCGTTGTCCAGATCTTTGACCGGGTGGTTCGCGCCGTGGTGGCCGAATTTCATTTTAAAAGTCTTGGCGCCGCCGGCCAAGGCCATGATCTGGTGACCCAGGCAGATGCCGAACGTCGGAATGCCGGTCTCGATCAACTCGCGCACCGTTTCAATGGCGTAGTCGCAGGCCTGCGGGTCGCCGGGGCCATTGGCCAGGAAAATGCCGTCCGGGTTGAGTTTGAGCACATCGGCGGCCGAGGTCTGGGCCGGCACCACCGTGATGCGCGCGCCGCGCTCGGCCACCATGCGCAGGATGTTCTTTTTCACGCCGAAGTCGAAGGCCACCACGTGGAATTCGGGCGCCGTTTGCTCGCCGTAGCCGGAGCCGAGTTTCCATTCGGTCTGGGTCCACTCGTAAGCCTGCTTGACCGACACCACCTTGGCCAGGTCCAGGCCGTCCATGCTGGGCGCACCCTTGGCGGCGGCCACGGCTTTTGCAATCGCGGCCGGCGTGGCGGTTTCACCAGCAGCCAGCGCCAGGATGCAGCCGTTTTGCGCGCCGTGAATGCGCAGGTGGCGCGTCAGGTGGCGCGTGTCGATGTTGGCAATGGCGACGGTGCCCTCCTTGACCAGGTACTCGGACAAGGTCATGGTCATGCGGAAGTTCGAGGCCAGCAGCGGCAGATCCTTGATGATCAGGCCAGCGGCATGGATTTTGCTCGCTTCAACGTCTTCGGCATTGATGCCGTAGTTGCCGATATGCGGATAGGTGAGCGTGACGATCTGCTGGCAATAGCTCGGGTCCGTGAGGATTTCCTGGTAGCCGGTCATGGCGGTGTTGAACACCACCTCGCCGATCGTGGCGCCTGGGGCGCCAATCGAATTGCCGACAAAGACCGTGCCGTCTGCGAGCGCCAGGATGGCGGGCGGGGATAAGTCGCGTGTTCCCTGTAGAGACAAAAGCACTGGGTTCTCCGGGTTGGTTTCGGTTCGCCCAAGCGCGCGCAAGAAAGGTCCGTTCAGACTCTTGCGGGCTGCTCTTGTATAGGGGGTTGCTTGGTATGCGCTCGGGCGAAGCTGGGATTTGAAAAGCCACTGATTATAGCTTGCCCTATTTTTCACATGGTGAAGTAAACCATACAGCGGCAAGGATTTATCTATGCCGGCGGGCAGGCCTCCAGGCAAAAGACGCCTGTTGGCGTCTGGCGTCTGGCTGTGCGGCAGACAATCAATCGCTAACTGGCCAGCGCGCTCGCGTACAGACAAATGGCCGCGGCCGCCGCGACATTGAGCGACTCCTCGCCGCCGGGCTGGTCGATGCGCACCTTCAGGCTGGCGCTGGTCATCAGCGCCTCACTCACGCCCTGCCCTTCATGGCCCATCGCCCAGGCGCAGGGCATGGGAATGGTCTGCTGGTGCAGAAAGCCGCCATGGTGCGAGCTGGTGACCACAATCGGCACTTTTAAATCGGCCAGTGCTTCGGGCGCAACGCCTTCGACCAGCCGCAGCGCAAAATGCGCCCCCATGCCGGCACGCAGCACCTTGGGCGACCACAGCGCGGCCGTGCCCTTGAGCGCAATGATCTGGCCAAAACCAAACGCCGCCGCGCTGCGCAAAATGGAGCCAACATTGCCGGCGTCCTGCACCCGGTCCAGGATTACCGAGGCAGCGCCCACCTGCAACACGGGCGCGGCCGGCAGCTCCAGCACAAAGCCCATGCGGGCGGGCGACTCCAGGCCGCTGATCTCGGGCAGCAGCGCATCTGAAATGACGATGTTTTTCTGCGCCACCTGCGTCCACTGCGCTGGTGCCTGGGGCCAGAAGGACTCGGCAAACACGGCGATCACAGGTTTGAGGCCGCGCGCCAGCGCCGCCCGGCACAGGTGGTCACCCTCCAGCCAGACCCGGCCCTGCTTGCGGTAAGCCGTGCTGTCCTGCGACAGGCGGCGCAGGTCCTTGACGAGGGCATTGTCGCGCGAGCTGACCTGCGTGACAGGCACGGAAAAACCGGCGCTCACCGCAGCACCCCGGCCACCGGCGCAAACGATTTGCGGTGCTGGGGACAGGCGCCGAACTCCTTCAAGGCCGCCAGATGCGCGGCCGTGCCGTAGCCCTTGTGGCCGGCAAAACCATATTGCGGAAACTGCAGGTGATAGTCGGCACACCAGCGGTCGCGGTACACCTTGGCCAGGATCGAGGCGGCAGAAATAGCAGGAATCAGCGCATCGCCCTTGACGATGGCTTCGGCCAGGATATTCAAGGAAGGCAGCCGATTCCCATCGACCAGCACCTTGTGCGGTTTTAAACGCAGACCTTCGACGGCGCGCTTCATCGCCAGCATCGTGGCCTGCAGGATGTTCAGGCGGTCGATTTCTTCCACGGTGGCCAGCGCAATCGAGCAGCACAGCGCCTTGGCCTGGATCTCCTCATAGAGCTTTTCACGGCGCAGGGCGGTGAGCTTTTTCGAGTCCGCCAGCCCTTTGATCGGGTTCAGCTCGTCCAGGATGACGGCGGCGGCCACCACCGGACCGGCCAGCGGCCCGCGCCCGGCCTCGTCCACGCCGGCAATCAAGCCGGGTGCATCCCAGGCCAGGGCGGTCTGCTCAGGTTTGAAGAATTTTCTCGATTGCATCGGTAGCCAGTTGGGAAGTGTCGCGCTGCAGCTCTCGATGCAGCTGGGTGAATCGGTGTTGGACGGCCGCTATTTTGTCAGGCGCCCCAGCCTTGGCATCCACCCATTGCAGCAGCGCCTGCGCCAGCGCCTCGGGCGTGGCCGCGTCCTGCAGCAGCTCGGGAACGATAAAATCGCGGCAAAGAATGTTGGGCAGGCCGACCCAGGGCTGCAGTTGCTTGCGCCGCATGATCTGCCAGGACAGCCAGTTCATGTTGTAGGCAATGACCATCGGGCGCTTGAAGAGAGCCGCCTCCAGCGTCGCCGTGCCGCTGGCAATCAGCGTGACATCGCAGGCGGCCAGCACGGCGTGCGACTGGCCGGCGACGATCTGGACAGCAGCGCGCATGCCGGCTTCACTGGCCAGCCGCTCGATCAGGGATTGGAGCGCTGGAATGGCCGGAACGATGAATTTGATGGCGGGCCGGGCGCGCTGGACCAGCGCCGCAGCCTGGAAAAACCGGCTCGCCAGGTACTCGATCTCCGACTTGCGGCTGCCCGGCAGGATGGCAATCACCATGTCTTCGTCCTGCAAACCCAGCTTGCGCCGGGCACCCTGGCGGTCCGGTGCCATCGGGATGACATTGGCCAGCGGATGGCCGACATAGGTGGCGCTAATCCCGTGTGTAGCCAGCAAGGCCGGCTCGAACGGGAAAATGCACAGCACATGGTCGACGCTGCGCTTGACTTTCTCGATGCGCTCGGCGCGCCAGGCCCAGATGGACGGGCAGACAAAATGCACTGTCTTGATGCCTTGCGCCTTGAGCGCCGCTTCCAGGTCCAGGTTGAAATCGGGCGCGTCCACGCCGATGAAGACATCGGGGCGCAGGCCGGGTGCCGACAGCAGGCGTTTTTTGAGTTGTTCGCGGATGCCGAGGATTTCGCGGTAGTGGCGCAACACCTCGACATAGCCGCGCACGGCCAGCTTCTCGCTCGGCCACCAGGCGTCAAAACCCCGTCTCGCCATCTGCGCGCCGCCGATGCCGCCCGCGCTCAAGGCCGGCCAGCGACTTTTAAAACCATCGAGCAGCAGGCCGGCAAGCAGATCGCCCGAGGTTTCGCCCGCCACCATGGCGATGCGGGGTGCCGCCTGCGCGCTCGATGGCGTGGCAGGCCCGCCTGATGGTATTGCAGACCCGCCCGCTCCACGAGAAGGCAGAGGTTTGGGCGCTACCGACATCGGGCGCCTAGCGGACGATGCCGCGCTGCGGTGAAGACTGCGCCAAGAACCCCAGCATCATGTCCACATCGGGCGCGGACTCGGGATAGGCCTGCGTCAGTTCGGCAATGCGCAGCTTGGCCTGCGCCAGCGTCAGGCCGTCGCGGTACAGCGCCTTGTGCATGGCCTTGACGGCCGAAATGCGTTCCGGCGAAAAACCCCGGCGCCGCAAGCCTTCAAAATTCATCGAGCGCGCCGCAGCAGGCTGGCCCTGGCACATGACGAACGGCGGCAGATCGGCCACCAGCACCGACGAAATCGCGGTGAAGCTGTGCGCGCCGAGTTTGACAAACTGGTGTACGCCAGTAAAGCCGCCCAGGATCACCCAGTCGCCGACTTCGACATGGCCGGCCAGCGTGGTGTTGTTGGCAAAGATGGTGTGGTTGCCCACGAGGCAGTCGTGCGCGATATGCACGTAAGCCATGATCCAGTTGTCGTCGCCCACGCGTGTCACACCCCGGTCGCCGGGCGAGCCGATGTTGAAACTGCAGAACTCGCGGATGGTGTTGCGCTCGCCGATGATCAGCTCGCAGGGCTCGCCGGCATATTTCTTGTCCTGCGGAATGGCACCGATGGAATTGAACTGGAAAATCTGGTTGTCGCGCCCGATGGTGGTGTGGCCCTCGATCACGCAGTGCGGGCCGATGCGGGTGCCCGCCGCGATGCGCACATGCGGACCGATGACGCTGTAAGGCCCGACACTGACCGAGCTGTCGAGCTCGGCCAGGGGATCAATCAGGGCCGTGGCGTGGATGAGCGGCGTTACAGGCGCTGTCATGCTCAGGGCGCGCTCAGGCAACGGTGCGCATGGTACACATCAGCTCGGCCTCGCAGGCGAGCTTGCCGTCCACGCTGCAAACGCCCTTGAACTTGAAAATGCCGGCCTTCATGCGCAGCAGCTCCACGTCCATGATCAGCTGGTCGCCAGGGCCGACGGGACGCTTGAAGCGCGCGCCATCGATGCCGGCAAAGTAATACACGGTCTTGTCGTCGGGCGTCACGCCCAGCGTGGAAAAGCTCAGCAAAGCAGCGGCCTGCGCCATGGCTTCAATCATCAGCACGCCCGGCATGACCGGGTGTTTGGGGAAATGCCCCATGAAAAAAGGCTCGTTGATCGTGACGTTTTTCAGCGCCTTGATGCTTTTTCCGGTTTCAATTTCGAGCACGCGGTCCACCAGCAGGATCGGGTAGCGGTGCGGCAATAACTTGAGAATCTGGTGGATGTCCATCATGGTTTTTCTTCGGAGGTAGCTGGGGTGACCTGGGTGGCCTGGTTAGCTTGTAGGGTCTGGAGTTGCAGCAGGGATTTTTCAGCCTGCCTGAGCCTTTCACGCAGAGCGTGAAGCTGCTTGAGCGTGACGGCATTTTTTTCCCAGGCGGCATTGTCGTCGATGGGAAAGATGCCGCTGTAGAGCCCCGGCTTGAGCAGCGAACGGGTCACGGTGGTGGAGGCGGACACATGCACGCCATCGGCCAGGCGCAGGTGGCCGAGCACGACGGCGCCGCCGCCCACGGTGCAATGCGCCCCGATGGTGGCGCTGCCGGCCACGCCGACGCAGCCGGCCATGGCGCTGTGCGCGCCGACGCGCACGTTGTGGGCGATCTGCACCAGGTTGTCGAGCTTGACGCCGTCTTCGAGCACCGTGTCCTGCAGGGCGCCCCGGTCGATGCAGGTGTTGGCGCCGATCTCGACATCGTTGCCGATGCGCACCGCGCCGAGCTGCTCGATCTTGACCCACTGGCCTTGATGCGGCGCAAAGCCAAAGCCGTCGGCGCCAATGACGGCGCCCGGATGCACAATGCAGCGCTCGCCGATGCGGCAGCCGTCAGCCACTGTCACCCGCGCCGACAGGCGGGTGTAGGCGCCAATGACAGCATCACGGCCGATGACGCAGTGCTCGGCAATGCGTGCGCCCTCGCCAATCACGGCGCCGGCGGCGATGCAGGCAAAGGCCCCGACGGACACGCCCGGCGCCAGCGTGGCCGCAGGGTCAATGAAGGCGCTGGGGTGAATAAAAGGCGCGGGCGCCGGAAAGTGCGTCTGCTTCCACAACTGCGTCAGCAGCGCAAAGTAATGATAAGGATCAGCCGCCACGATGCAGGCGCCCCGGCGCAGGGCGGCTTCGCGCGCAGACGGTGCCACCACCACGCAGGCAGCGCCCGACTGGGCGAGCTGGCCGATGTATTTGGGGTTGCTCAGGAATGTCAGGTCATGGGGACCGGCAGCCTCCAGCGAGGCCAGGCGCTCGATCATGATGTCAGGGCTGCCCAGCAACTCGGCCGGTGCCTTGTCCGCCAAAGCCTGAATGATGTCTCCCAGACGCAGCGTCATGCTGCACCCGCCATTTCCACTCCCATGCACGCGCCGGTCACCGGCAATCAACGCGAAGCGTTCAGCGCCTTGATCACCTTGTCGGTGATGTCATGCTTGGGGTTGACATAGACCGATTCCTGCAGGATCAGGTCGTACTTTTCGCTTTCAGCCAGGGATTTCACCACCTTGTTGGCGCGTTCGATGACGAGTTGAAGCTCTTCGTTCTTGCGGGCGTTGAGGTCTTCCTGAAACTCGCGGCGCTTGGTCTGGAAAGTGCGGTCCTGGTCGACCAGCTGGCGCTGACGACTCGTGCGCTGGCTCTCGGCCAGGGTGGGCGCTTCGCGCTCGAACTTGTCGGACAGGGTCTTGAGCTGGCCGGCCATGTCGGTCAGCTCTTTTTCACGCTTGGTGAATTCCTGCTCCAGCTTGGTCTGGGCCGCCTTGGCCGAGTTGGCCTCGCGGAAAATGCGGTCAAGGTTGACCACCCCGACCTTGAATTCCTGCGCGCTGGCGCTGAAGCCGGCCAGTGCAACCACCAGGCCCAGGATAATTTTGTTGGAAAAGTTTTTCATTAGAAGGAGGTACCAATTTGGAATTGCAG
>JALYRU010000016.1 GCA_030855235.1 Pseudomonadota bacterium | reverse complement strand
GTCCTGGCCCTTGTCGGCGGCCAGCTGCTTGAGGCGAATGGCCGTGGCCAGACCGCCGGGGCCCCCGCCCACGATCACCACGTCGTACTCCATGGACTCGCGCGGGCCGTACTGGGCCAGTATTTCTGAAGGGGTCATGCTTTTATTCGCTAAAAAATATTTTCTGGCCGATGCCGACACGGTCCGCCAGACATGAATTCAGGCGTTACTGTCTTTCACGCCAGTCACGCCTGCTTGCCAACCCTTTTCTCTTCAGCGGCAGACATACCGGCAATTTGCGCTTGACGTGACACTGGCGCCCTGCGCCTCACAGCGCCGAATTACTCCATGGCCGACGCCGAGCGCATCTGCTCGCGCAATACGAACTTCTGGATTTTTCCGGTAGAGGTCTTGGGCAGCGTGCCGAACAGCACCTGCTTGGGCACCTTGAAGCGCGCCAGGTGTTCGCGGCAGTGCTCGATGATCTCGGCCTCGGTGGCGCTGGCGCCGTCGCGCAACTCCAGGTAGGCGCAGGGCACCTCGCCCCATTTTTCATCGGGCTTGGCCACGACGGCGGCGACCAGCACGGCCGGGTGGCGGTAGAGGACTTCCTCGACTTCCAGGCTGGAGATATTCTCGCCGCCGGAGATGATCACGTCCTTGCTGCGGTCCTTGATCTTGACGTAGCCATCGGGGTAGGTCACCGCCAGGTCGCCGGTGTGGAACCAGCCGCCGGCAAAGGCTTCCTGGGTAGCGTGCGGGTTCTTGAGGTAGCCCTTCATCACCAGGTTGCCCCGAAAGAAGATTTCGCCAATGGTCTGGCCGTCGGCGGGCACGGGCTGCAGGGTGTCCGGGTCCAGCACGGCAACCGCCTGTTGCATCGGGTAGGCCACGCCCTGGCGCGCGTTGAGCGCGGCGCGCTCGCCAATCGGCAGCGTCTCCCAGCCGGCCTGCTTGGCGCAGACCGCCGCCGGGCCATAGACCTCGGTCAGGCCATAGACGTGGGTGATGTCCAGGCCGATGCGCTCGCAGCCCTCGATGATGGCCGCCGGCGGCGCGGCGCCGGCAATCAGCCCCGCAATCGGGTGCGAGATGCCGGCGCGCAGCGCCTGCGGGGCGTTGATCAAGAGGCCATAGACGATAGGCGCGCCGCACAGGTGCGTCACGCGGTGCTCGCGGATCAGCGAGAAGATCAGCGCCGGGTCCACCTTGCGCAGGCACACGCTCACCCCGGCCTGCAGCGCCAGCGTCCAGGGGAAGCACCAGCCGTTGCAATGAAACATCGGCAGCGTCCACAAGTACACCGAATGGCGCGGCATTTCCCAGGTCACCACGTTGGAGACGGCGTTCAGATAAGCGCCCCGGTGGTGCGTGACCACGCCCTTGGGGTTGCCGGTGGTGCCGCTGGTGTAGTTCAGCGCGATGGCATTCCACTCGTCCGAGGGCAGCGCCCACTGATAGGCCTCGTCACCGGTCTGCAGGAAGGCTTCGTACTCCAGCTCGCCCAGCAACGTGCCGCCCACATGCAGCGGATCGTCCACGTCGATCACCAGCGGGCGCGGCTGCGTCATCAGACTCAAGGCTTTTTCGATGATGGGCGAGAACTCGCGGTCTGTCAGCAGCACCTTGGCCTCGCCGTGGTCGAGCATGAAGGCGATGGCCTCGGGATCGAGCCGGGTGTTGAGGGTGTTGAGCACCGCGCCGGTCATCGGCACGCCAAAATGCGCCTCGAACATCGGCGGCGTGTTGGGCAGCATGGCCGCCACGGTGTGGCCTTCGCCGACGCCGCGTTGCGCCAGGGCGCTGGCCAGGCGGCGGCAGCGCGCATAGGTCTGTGCCCAGGTGAAGCGCGTATCGCCGTGGATCAGCGACAGGCGCTGCGGGTACACCAGCGCCGAGCGCTCCAGGAAACTGATCGGGGACAGGGCCGTGTGGTTTGCCGCGTTGCGGTCGAGGCCTTGTTCATAGGGATTGGCAGGCATGGGCAGTCTCGTGTTGGGATGGACACGCGTCAGGCTTGTTCGGCCTTGGCAACAATTCGTACTGGAGATGATGACAGCCGACTGTTGCGAAAATTCAGGGTAAATGTATCGAATGATTGCAAGGCCCATGCGGCGTGAGCCGGCCTCCTTGCGCCATTGGCCGCGCCCACTGCCCGCTCCAGCCCCGGCTCGCGCCTGGGCCCGCCGGGCGGGGCTGCTAACATGCCCTCTCACGCTGCAGTGAGCCCCCCATGCCCTCTTCTTCCCCACCCGCCCCACCGCCCGACAACTACCGCCACGAGCTGATCCAGGCCGGCCTGGACCGCCTCGACCAGGGCCTGACCGTGATCGACGGCAACCTGCGCATCGTCGCCTGGAACAAGGCTTTCCTGCGCCTGCTCGATTTCCCCGAAAGCATGGCCTATGTCGGCGCGGACTTCGAGTCCTTCATGCGCTACAACGCCGAGCGCGGCGAATACGGCCCCGGCAATGTCGAAGACCTGGTGGCCGAGCGATTGCGCCTGGCGCGCAGCTTCAAAGCGCACTACACAGAGCGCAACCGCCCCGGCGGCCAGATCCTGGGGGTTCGCGGCGAACCGCTGCCGCACAACGGCTTTGTAACGATGTACACCGACATCACCACCAGCCGGCGCTACGAGCAGCAGATCCAGCAGCAAAACGCCGAACTGGAACACCGCGTCGCCCAGCGCACCATGGAACTGCTGGCCATCAACCAGCGCCTGATCGCCGCCGACGAGGACAACCAGCGCATCACCGCCGCCCTGCGCCGCAGCGAAGAAAACCTGAGCCTGGTCACTGACACCGTGCCGGCGCTGATCGCCTATTTCGATCATCAGGAAATCTACCGCTACGTCAACAAGGGTTACGCCGACTGGTTCGGCTGCGCCAAGGAGGAGCTGCTGGGCCGCTACACCTGGGAGGTGGTGGGCGACAAGATCTACGCCCAGATCTCGCGCTACCTGCACCAGGCGCTGCAGGGCGAAAGCGTCAGCTACGAGTACGCCCGGCCCCGCCCCGGCGGGCAGGTGGTCTATGCGCGCAGCGAACTGGTGCCCGAGCGCGATGCGAACGGAAAAGTCATCGGCTGCTTCGTGCTCTCGGTCAACATCACCGACCTCAAAAACGCCCAGGCCGCGCTGGTGCACGCGCAAAAGATGGAAGCCGTCGGCCAGCTCACCGGCGGCCTGGCGCACGACTTCAACAACCTGCTGACCGTCGTCATCGGCAACTTGCTGACACTCCAGGAGCGCTACCCGGACGACCCCGGCATCGGCGAGTATGTCGGCCCGGCCCTCAACGCCTCGCGCCGCGGCGCCTCGCTGATCAAGCGGCTGCTGACCTTTGCCAGCAAGCAGCCCCTGACCTCGCGCCCGGTCAACATCGCCGAGTTGCTGCACGAGACGCTGATCCTGCTCAAGCGCACGCTGCCGGCCCACATCAGCGTGACCACCGCACCCATGGACCAGCCCCTGCATGCGATGACCGACAGCCAGCAGCTGGAAAACGCCGTCCTGAACCTCGCGCTCAACGCCCGCGACGCCATGCCCGAGGGCGGCACGCTGGCCATCGAGGCGCTGCGCACCGTCCTGGACCGCAAGCAGGCCGCCGATTTCGGTGTCAGCCCCGGCTGCTACGTGACCTTGACCATCGCCGACACCGGCACCGGCATGGACGCGGCCACGCTGGCGCGCGCCTCCGAGCCTTTCTTCACCACCAAGCGCTTCGGCTCGGGCAGCGGCCTGGGCCTGTCCATGGTGTACGGCTTTGCCAAGCAGTCGGGCGGGGGCATCCGCATCCAGAGCGCGCTCGGCGAAGGCTGCACGGTGACGCTGGTGCTGCCCTGCATGAACGGCGACCTGGAGGATGAATTGACGCTCGACGCCGCCCAGCACCGGCCCGAGCGACTGGACGCCAAGCGCCCGTTGGTGCTGCTGGTGGAGGACGATGCCGATGTGCGCCGCGTGATCCGGCTGCAGTTAGTAGGCCTGGGCTACCCGGTGATCGAGGCCGACCATGCGGCCGACGCCCTGCTGCTGCTGGCCAGCGTGCCCAGCGTGGGCCTGCTGATCTCCGACATCATGATGCCCGGCGGCATGGACGGGCGCGCCCTGTGCCTGGAAGCGAGCCAGAGCGCGCCGCATGTCAAGGCGCTTCTGATGAGCGGCTACTCCGACACCCCGGCCGCGCCGCCGGCCGGCGCCCATGCGCCGCCGGTGCTCAAAAAACCGTTTTCCCACCTTGAGCTGCAGCAGGCGCTCGACGGGCTGCTGTCATGAGCGCAGGCCCGTTCCGCCAGAGCGAAGGCGCGGCGCGCTGCATCTACCTGCTCGACGACGACCCGGACGTGTGCCGCCTGGTGCGCGACACGCTACGCGAGTTCGGTTTCGAGACTTTTGAATGCCACAGCGCCAGCGCCCTGCGCCGGCTGCTGCAGGTGCGCGCGCCCGACCTGTGCATCGTGGACCTGGGCCTGCCCGACGCCGACGGCATGGACGTGGTGCGCGAGCTGCAGGCGCGCTACGCCTGCGGTGTGATGGTGCTCACCGGGCGCGGCTACCTGAGCGACCGGGTGATGGGCCTGGAGCTGGGCGCCGATGACTACGTCGTCAAACCCTTCGAGCCGCGCGAGCTGGTGGCCAGGGTGCGCAGCATCCTGCGCCGCCACGATGCCAAGAACAGCGCCGCCTCGCCCGTGCGTTCGCAGGTGGCCGAGTTCGGCGGCTGGCGCTTCTTTGCCGACGCCAACCGGCTGTCCTCGCCCGGCGGGCAGGAGTGGACGCTCAGCGCGGGCGAGTCGTGCATGCTGCTGCAGTTCCTGCAGCGCCCCAACCGCATCCTGGACCGCGAGCAGCTGTGCGGCGAGCGCGACCTCTCGCCGCTGGACCGCAGCGTGGACGTGCGCGTTTCCCGATTGCGGCGCAAGCTCGAATCGGACCCGCAGCACCCCAAGACCATCCGCACTGTCTATGGCGCGGGTTATCTGCTGGCCGCCGAGGTCAGGTGGGAGTAGCGGCTGAAGGCATCGCTCCCGCCGGCCCCGGGCGTCTTTTCAACGCTTGAGTCTCGAACAGGCAGCGCCCGGCTGGCGCGCATCCGCTCACTGCAAAGTAAACGCATCCATCGCCAGCATGCCGTACATCACTTCGCGGCTCAGGTAATCGGGCCGGGCGCCTTCGCCGGCCGCGCCCAGCGCGAAAAACAGCGGCAAAAAATGGTCCTCGCTCGGATGGGCGCGCGCGGCGTGCGGCGCCTGCGCCCGGTAGTCCAGCAACGCGGCCACATCGCCGCGCGCCAGCGCCGACTCCACCCAGCGGCTGAAAGCGACCACATAGGGCGCTGGCTCGCGCGCGCCGCCGAAGAACTCCGACAGGTTGTGCGTCATGCTGCCCGAGCCGATCACCAGCACGCCGCGCTCGCGCAGACCAGAGAGCGCCCGGCCCATGGCCAGCACCTCGGCCGGCCCCCAGCGCAGCGGCAGGGCGACCTGCACCACCGGCACATCGGCCTTCGGGAACAGATGCATCAGCGGCACCCAGGCGCCGTGGTCCAGCGGGCGATCCGCGTCGGCCTGCGCGGGCATCCCGGCGGCGGCGAGTAAATCAAGCACCTCCTGCGCCAGCGCCGGACTGCCCGGCGCCGGGTATTGCAGTTCATACAGCGGCTGCGGAAAACCGCCGAAGTCGTGCCAGGTCTGCGGCGCCGCGCTGGTCATGACGGCCGGGCCGCGCGCCATCCAGTGCGCCGACAGGATGACGATGCCGCGCAGCGGCTCGCTGGCGGCCAGTTGCGCGCCCCAGCGGGTCAGCGCCGGGCCGCTCTCGCCGGGCTCCAGCGCGAACAATGGCGCGCCGTGGGAAACGAACAGGACAGGGAGTTGAGAAGTGGACATGGAAAAATTTTCCTTTCAACCAGACTTTATCTGTCCAGAATTCAAAGATAAATACCGCCCATCAATATGGATTGTCTCTAAATAATTGACAATCCTTACAGCGACACGAGCGTAGATCTTTTTGTGCGCTTGGACGATCACAGACCTCGCTCCCGCCACGACAGGAAACTTCCATGGACCAGTTCCGCCAGATTGAAGCCTTCACCGCCGTCGTGCAGAACGGCAGTTTTGTCAAAGCCGCTGACCGTCTCGACCTGTCCAAGGCCGTGGTCTCGCGCCTGGTGCTCGAACTCGAAGCCCAGTTGGGCACCCGGCTGCTCAACCGCACCACGCGGCGCCTCTCGCTCACCGACTCGGGCAGCGATTATTTCGAGCGCTGCCGCCAGATCCTGGACGATCTGGCCGAGGCCAATGCCGCTGCCAGCGCCACCACCGCCCAGCCGGCCGGGCGCCTGAAGATCAACGCCCCGCTGACCTTCGGCAACCTGCACCTGGCGCCGCTGTGGGGCGAATTCCTCAAGACTTATTCCCGCATCGAGCTGGACGTGACGCTGTCGGACCGGGTGGTCGATCTGGTCGAGGAAGGCTTTGACCTGGCGATCCGCATCAGCACCGGAGAAGGCCTGCAAAGCTCCAGCCTTGTGGCGCGAGCGCTCAGCAGCGACCGCATGCGGCTGTGCGCCTCACCGGGCTACTTGCGCCGAGCAGCGCCGATCGAGCAGGTGCAGGACCTGGCCGGCCACAGCGTGATGGCCTACACCTACTGGTCCGCCGGCGATGTCTGGACATTCGACGCCGCCCACGGCCGGGAATCTGTCACCACCCGCCCGCGCCTGCGCGCCAACAGCGGCGACACCTGCCGCGCCGCCGCGCTGGCCGATCAGGGCATCATCCTGCAGCCGGGTTTCCTGGTGGGGCCGGATCTGAAAGCCGGGCGACTGATGGAGTTGCTGCCCGATCACCGGGGGCCGGCGCTGGCGATTCACGCCGTGTACCCGAGCCGCCAGCATGTGCCCGGCAAGGTGCGGGCGATGGTGGATTTTCTGGTGGAGGCGTTTCGGCAACCGGGCTGGGTTTGATATGGGGGAAAGCTTTACCGACCATGCGGCATCTGATGCGAGAGGCTAAGTCCAGAATGACGGGCAGAGTGGATTTTCGAGGTTTCGGAGATTTACAGCTTGTGTTGCCGCATCCCGCGCAAGGCTGAGTGCCCTCTGGCGCTTGACCCAGCTTGCCAGCCCAGTTTAGTATTACTTTTGTAATAACAAAGGAACGCCATGCACATGCTTAAACTGACCCAGATCGGCAATTCGGTGGGCGTCGTGTTGCCCAAGGAAGCCCTTGCGCGGCTCAAGCTGGGCAAAGGTGAAACGGTGTTTCTGACCGAGACCCCAGACGGCTACACCCTGACACCCTATGACCCGGCACTGGAAGAAGAAATCACCGCCGGCCGCGCCTTCATGCGGGACTTTCGCGACACCTTTCATCAGCTTGCCAAATGACATGGCGCTGGATCAGCAAAAAGGCACTGCTGCTGCTGCACGGCGAAAGTCTGGCCGAGCATGGCGGCCTGGCGGGATTGCGTGACGAGGGTTTGCTCGACTCGGCGCTGAACCGCCCGCTCCATCTGCAAGCCTATGCCAATGCGGGCGCGGCGCCCGATGTCGCGGCGCTTGCGGCCAGCTATACCGTGGGTCTGGCCAAAAACCACCCGTTCATGGACGGCAACAAACGCGCTGCCTTCTTGGCCACCGGTTTGTTTCTTTACCTGAACGGCTACCGCTTGAATGCATCGCAGGCCGATGCAACGATCACCATCCTCGCCGTCGCCAGCGGCGAGCTGAGCGAGAGCAACTTTGCGGCTTGGTTGCGCCGCCACGCCGTTGCCCGCTAAGTCATGGCTTTTGTCTGAACTGGCCCGCAAAGCAGCTTATGAGCGTTTGGGGAAAACGGCGGTAAAAACCGTTCCATTCTCCAGCGTCGAACTGAGCGACACCGCCCCGCCGTGGGCCTTGGCGATCTCGCTCACGATGAACAGGCCCAGGCCCACACTGCGGCTGGGTTTTGCATCCTCCGAGCCGCGCACCATCAAGTGGAAAAGCTCGCCCCTGACGTGCTCGGGAATGGGCGTGCCCTGGTTCTGAACGGAGATGGAAAAAAATGCATCTTCCACGGTCGAGGTGACAGTGATCGGAGAAGCCGCAAAGCTATAGGCCATCGCGTTGGACACCAGGTTTCCCAACAGCTGCACCAGCCGGTCCGCGTCCGCAGTGCAGCTGCCCTGGCCGTGCCGCACATGGCGCAAGTCCCGGCCGGGATAGGCCTGGGAGAGTTCCTGCACCGCCGCCCAGACCGTCGCATGCAGATCGAGAGGCACCGGCGAGACCGCCAGGCCGCTGCCCAGGCGGGCCTGCGTGAGGTCCAGCAGACCGGCAATCAGGCGATTGGCCCGGTCTGCGGCCAGCACAATGCGCGCCAGCACATTCGACTGGTTCGGTGTCATGTCGCTTTTGCCCAGCAGCTCGGCGTTCAGGAGAATGGCCGAGAGCGGATTGCGCAAATCGTGGCTGACGATGCCCATCATCTGCTCGGCGCACAGCGCACGCTCCCTGGCTTGCGCTTCAAGCTGCCTGGCGCGCTCGACCATGGTTTCGAGCCTGTCGCGCGAGAGAATCAATTCCTGCTCATACCTGTCACGTTCCTGGGCGACAAAAAGAGCGAACTCATGCACGCAGACGCCCTGCTTTTCATGCCGGCGCGCATTGAGGACCATGGGAAGCATCTGCCCGTCCTTGCGCACGAGGTCCACCCGGACCTCGGAGATGGAGCCTTGCCGCTGCAGCATGGGCAGTGAATGCATGTGGTGGAAAACGCGGCACCCCACCGACAGCAGATCCTGGATGCTCCGCTGTCCGACAAGCTCTTCGCTCGCATAGCCGAGCCAGTTGCAAAAGATCCGATTGGCGCGGCGCACCAGTCCCTTGTCATCGGTCTGCACCAGCGCGCAGGCCGCTTCGTCCAGCAGGGCCTCCAGGCCAGGAGGAAGGGCATCGCTGGCACTCATGGGTTTTCCAGCCCTTGACTGGTCAGGAACGCATTGATCGCCTCAGTGCTTGCGCTTGGCTTGCTGACATGCGGGCAATGGCCGATGTTCTCAATGATCTTGAGCGTGGCCCGAGGCATGACCTGGCTCATGTAGTTCCCGACTGCCAGCGGCGCAATCAGGTCGCCGCTGCACTGCAGGATCAGCGCAGGCGTGTGCAGGCGCGGCAGTTCTGCGCGGTGGTCGGACAGAAAGGTCACCCGGGCAAACTGCTTGGCGATTTCAGGATCAGTCCGGCAAAAACTGGTGGCGAGTTCATCGCTGAGTTCGGGCCTGTCGGGCGCGCCCATGATGATGGGTGCCATCGTGCTGGACCAGGCCAGGTAGTTGTGCGCCATGGTGTCGAGCATTGAATCGATGTCCTTGCGCTCGAAGCCGCCGACGTAATCCCCCTGGTTGATGTAGCAGGGTGACGGGCTGATCATGGCATGGGCCGCAATCTGGCCAGGCGCCTTGAGGTCTGCCAGCATGCCGATCATGGCGCTGACCGAGTGGCCGATGAAAATGGCCGGACCCTGGCCAAACGCCTGGACAATTTCCACAATGTCATCGGCGTAGCCCTGCAGGGTGCTGTATTTGCCGGGATCATAAGCGGCCAGATCGGACTGCCCGGCGCCCACCAGGTCGAACTTCACGGTGCGAAAGCGCCCGGCGTAAGCGGGCGCCATCAGACGCCACATGGTCTGGTCGCAACCAAAACCGTGCGCAAAGAAAACAGTTGCCGGACCGGCTCCAGAGACTTGAACATTGTTGCGCCCCTGTACAGTCATGAGAGGAAACTTTCAGGCAAAAAAATTCAAGAAACGTGTTTAAAAATATCATAGGCTCGAAGTGAAGACCACCAAAAACCAAAGGCCTTCGTGGCGAAATCGTCAGAACGCGTTGGCACCTGATTGCTGAGCTTGCCGGCACGGCTTCATGCACCGCCACTGCCGGGATTTGTCCTCTATTTCTTCTGCCATGCCAAGTAAGCATGACAAACGCGCGCCACGCCGCCTGGCACGCCTCCCCAACTTGAGGAAGATCAACATGCCGCCATCCATCCACGCCCCGATGCAAGCCGCTTTCATCACTGCCCACGGGGGCAACGAAGTGGTCAGCATCGGCGAGCGCCCCAAGCCCATTCGCCACAGCGGCCACGTCCTGGTGCGCCTGCAAGCGGCCACGCTCAACCGCGTGGACCTCTACATGCGCGACAGCGGCGCGGGCATCACCCACCAGTTGCCGCAGATCATGGGCCTGGACGGCGCCGGCATCGTCGAGGAAACCGATGCCGATGAAAAGCTGCTCCAGCCCGGCCAGTCCGTGGTGCTGCATCCGGCCATCGGCTGCGGGCGCTGCGAGTTCTGCCTGCGCGGCGATGTCGTGCTGTGTGTGGGCGTGCAGTACCTGGGCGAGCACCGCGACGGCACGCTGGCGCAGTGGGTCAGCCTGCCGGCGCAGAATGTCTTTCCCATGCCGGCCGGCTTGACGTTTGCCGAAGCGGCCGCGCTGGGCGTGAACCACCTGACCGCCTGGCGCATGCTGTTCACCAGGGGCCAGCTCAAGCCGTGGGAGACGGTGCTGGTCTTCGGCATCGGCGGCGGCGTCTCGCTGGCCGCGCTGCAGCTGGCCAAGCTCTCTGGCGCGCAGGTGCTCGTCACGTCCCGCGACGCTGGCAAGCTGGAGCGCGCTCGCGCGCTGGGCGCCGATCACCTGATCAACAGCAGCACGCACGACGTGGTGAAGGAAGTCATGGCCCGCACGGGCGGGCGCGGCGTGGATGTGGTGATTGAAAACGTCGGCGCGGCGGTGTGGTCATCGGCGATGAAGTCGCTGGTGCGCGGCGGTCGGCTGGTGACCTGCGGCGCCACCACGGGCGACCAGCCGCCGGCCGATCTGCGGCGCATCTTCATCCGCCAGTTGCAGATCCTGGGCTCGACGCTGGGCAACTTCGACGAGTTCCGCGACTTGCTGCGGCTGGTCGAGCGCACCGCCCTGCGGCCCGTCATCGACAGCGAATATCCGCTGGAGCAGGTTCACGCGGCGCTGGACCGGCTGGAGTCGGGCGCGCAGTTCGGCAAGATCGCCATCCGGCTCGGCGAAGGTTGAGGCTGGGGTGGCGGGCTTCAGGCGCCGAAAAGCTACCCAGGGTCATTTTCAGTATCAAAACAGGTGCTTACGTCATAAGACGCGAGCACGGCCAGCTATTGATTGAATAGCAAATCCAGAGCTACCGGCACGCTGAAGGCCCGCTGCGCTCAAAAGTCAGACCGTTTCCAACGCCAGCACAGCCGTGGCGGTGTTGGAAATCGGGATGTGGTAATTCCCCGTAACCCGGCGCACCTTCGATCCGCCGCCCGTGGCCAGCGCGCCGCGCATGGCCAGCCACATCAGCAATTCCACGCCCTGCGTGCCGGTCTTTTCAACCAGCTCATGCACGCTGAACTGCGTCGCCCACTCGGGGTTCGACTCCAGGCTGTCGAGGAACTGCAGATCGAATTCCTTGTTGATGAAGCCAGCCCGCTCGCCGTCGAGCTGGTGCGACAGGCCGCCCGAGGCGATCACCGCCACCGTCTTGCTGCTGTCCCAGGCCTTGATCGCTTCGCCCACCGCCTTGCCCAGCGCATAGACCCGACCCGGCTTGGGCAGCGGAAACTGCACCGTGTTGATGCACACCGGCACCACCGTCACCGGACAGTCGCCCTCGGGCCAGAACAGTTTCAGGGGCAGCGTGCAGGCGTGGTCCACCAGCATTTCCTGGCAGGTCACGATGTCGAATTCTTTTTCAACCAGCGTGTTGATGATCTGCCAGGACAGGTCGAGTTCGCCCTTGAACGGGGGCATGGTGGGAATGCCCCAGCCTTCGTCGGCATTGCTGTACTCGGGCGCGGCGCCCACGGCAAAGGTCGGCATCTTGTCGAGGAAGAAGTTGAGCCCGTGGTCGTTGTAGAACATCACCACCACGTCGGGTTTCTTGTCGCCCAGCCAGTCGTGGATGGGCGCAAAGCCGTCGAAAAACGGTTTCCAGTACGGGTCCTGCTGCAGTCCCTTGTGAATTGCGCCGCCGATGGCCGGAATGTGCGAGGTGCCGAGGCCGCCTATGAGTTTTGCCATTTGAATGGTCCTTGAGTTAATTAAAGTCAGGGTTTCAGGCGGCGCTTTGCCGCTCCCAAGCCGCCTGCAGCCCCCTCGGGGGCAGCGACTACATAAAGTGATGAGCGTGGGGGCCTGTTTAGCGCCCGGCGGCCACGAGCTTGGCCTTGAATTCATCCTTGCTCATGCCGGTCTGCTGCGCGCCGATGTCCTGCATATCCAGCCCGAAGATGCCGGCGAACTTGGCCAGGTAATAGGCATTGCCGCCCGCGTCAATCAGTTGCAGCACGTTGCGCGCCCGGATCGCGGCGGCTTGCTGTTCGTTCAGCCCGTACTGGCGCATGTAGGCCTCCTCGTCGGCCTGGAAAGCGGCGCGGTTTTCGGCCGAGTTGAACGAAAAGCACATCTTGTTCAGCGCATAGCCTTTTCTGGCCTGCTCGCCATCAAAAGGCGTGGTGCCGAAAATCTTCGGAAGAGGGTTGCTCACGGGTGTGTCTCCTGTTTATAGGGGGTTTGACGCAGATCAGGCATGCAGTATGGCCGCGCCATTGCCAAAGATAAACAGATGAATCATCATAGGACACATGAGTAAATTCGATTGGTCAGACTTGGATGCCCGGCTATTGCAGCTTTTGGTCGCGGTGGTGGAAACCGGCAGCATCACCGCCGCCGCGCAGCGCCTGGGCGTCACGCAGTCGGCGGTGAGCCACCAGCTGGAAAAACTGCGCGGCATCATCGGCGAGCCGCTGTTTGTCAAATCCGGCCGGGGCATCGTCGCCACGGCGCACGCCCGCCAGCTGTGCGTGCAGGCGCGCGAACTACTGGACCAATTGGAGCGTTTTGCGCGCTCCAGCGAGTTCGACCCGGCGCGCTGGCAGACCACCTTCACCATCGCCGCCAACGATTTCCAGCGCGACGTGCTGCTGCCGCCGCTGATGGCGCGGCTGCACGCCCAGGCGCCCGGCGTGGCGCTGCGCGTGATTCCATCGGACGTGCCGACGCTGGAGATGCTGCGCCACGCGCACTGCCAGCTCGCCATCAGCCCGCGCCCGCCCGAGGGCAGCGACATCGTGCAAAAACGCCTGTTCAAGACGCACTACCGCGTGTTCTACGACCCGGCCGTGCGCGCCGCGCCGCAGGACATGGCCGAGTACCTGGCGGCGCGCCACATCACCGTGGTCTATGAGCCGCGCCGGGCGCTGGACCTGGACCAGTGGCTGATCGGGTGCGGCGTGCAGCGGCGCTTTGCGGTGATGGTGCCCGGCTTTGCCGGCCTGCCCGCCTTCATGCACGGCACCGATCTGCTGGCCACCGTGCCCGGCCTGCTGCAGACCACGCTGCTGCGCGGCCTGGCCAGCGCCGAGCCGCCCATGCCCTGCCCGCCGCTGCCGATGTACCTGATCTGGCATGCGCGGCACCAGCATGATGCGGCGCATCGGTGGCTGCGCGAGCAGTTGGAGGCGGGGATGGAACTGGCAGGAGTGGGAGATAGCAGAGGAGTGGTTTAGGTTGTTTCAGCCGACAAGGCAGTGATGGCCTGCAGGAAGGCTTCCTCCCACTAAAGAGCACGTTTTAAAAAACCTTGAGTATTCCTCACCCCCACAGGCAACCGCCCAGCTCGGCCATTCACCGGCAACCCGACCTCATCAGGCGCGCTCGGTTAGCATGGCCTGCATCCACTCAGGGCCATGCTGGTCACGCCAACGGCAGCGCCCGTTGCAACCAGACCCGGCCCGATAGACCCAGACTGATTCTTAAAAAAGGTAACCATGCAGAACACTCAACCGGCAGACGACGCGTCCTTGCTCAACAGCGTCAGCCGCATCGAAAACTCGCTGGCGGAAATCAACGCCCGTATTGCCCGGCTGGCCATGTCGCTCGATGCCCCGCTGGCCACCGAGGCCGATGTGGCCCAGATTCTCCACCGGGAAACAGCCGTTTTCCTGCAACACGACCGGGAGCATTTGATCGCCACCCTCACCCAGGAGGAGCACAGGGTGCTGCATCAGTGGGAGGAACTTCGCGGCTTGCTGGTGTTGCGCCGTGACCTGATGGCGCACTCGCTCAAGGATCTGGGCCTGGAGGCGACCTTGCAGATCACGTTGCACACGGAGGCGCAACTTGAGCGCGACGGCTTCAAGCCCGGCGCCGAGGGCTTTGACATGCTTGAGCGCCTAACCCCGTAAGCCAGGCGGGCCGCGTGCGGCGCCGGCCCCTGGAGCCGCTTGCCCTCCCCCGGCCCCCGCAAAGCGGCCGTGCGCGTCGCGTCGATCAAACACTTTCAGGGCGTTTTTTCCTGGCAGCACACCTTTTTCACGTAACTGACGTGTAACAGCCCTATGCTCAACCGGAAATTTCCTGGCGCCCGGTGTGCGCAAGACGAACCACGCACGCCTGCGGCTCACGCATGCCGCAGAGGTCATCGGCGAGCCAGGAGTTGTCCCGCGTTGTCCCGCCTCTCAAGCCTGTCTATAAACACTTAAAAAGAAATCATGAAACCCACCTTCAGCCCCGCCAACATGCCAGAGCGCCTGAGCCGCGATCTCGATACCGTCTCAACCCAGTCGAGCCGCGTGCTGTCGAGCTACTTTCACCACCTGGAAAAGATCAGCACCTCGCACAGCGAGCGCCTGCTCGAACTTGGCACGAACCTGATGGGTTTCCAGAAAAGCCTGCTCCAGGCGGCCATGGCGGGAAGCGCGCTCAGCGATGCCAGCGCCTACGGCGTCGATGCCGCCCAGCGCATGGCCCTGACGCTCGATGTGCTGCGCGAGCGCGGCAACAACGACAAGGCGCACGAGGAAGCGGGCACGCCGCCGGTGCTGAACTATGACTATGACCTGGTGATCGACGGGCGTAGCCTGCCCCGCCCCGTGAACTACCAGCTGCTCAAAATCCTGCCCGAAGAAGGCGTGGAGGTCTTCGACTGGAAGCGCCCCTACATGATCATCGACCCGCGCGCCGGCCACGGCGCGGGCATCGGCGGCTTCAAGACCGACAGCCAGGTCGGCGTGGCGCTGCGCGGCGGGCACCCGGTGTATTTTGTCGTCTTCCGCCAGCACCCCGAGGCAGGCCAGACGCTGGCCGACGTGATGCACGCCGAAGCCGAGTTCCTGCGCGAGATTGCCCGCCGGCACCCGCAAGCGCCCAAGCCCATCGTGGTGGGCAACTGCCAGGGCGGCTGGGCCACGCTGTTGCTGGCGGCGGCCAACCCGGATATCACCGGCCCGCTGGTGCTCAACGGCGCACCGGTGGCCACCTGGTCCGGCCAGATCGGCGAGAACCCGATGCGCTACAACGGCGGCCTGCTCGGCGGCGTGGTGCCGGCGCTCATGATGTCCGACCTGGGCCACGGCGAATTCGACGGCGCGCACTTGGTGAGCAATTTTGAAATGCTCAACCCGAGCCGCAACTTCTTCGGCAAATACTACGACCTGTACGCCGGCGTCGATACAAACCGCGCGTCCTTCCTCGAATTCGAACGCTGGTGGGGCGGCTACCACTTCAGCAACGAGGCCGAGATTCGCTGGATCATCGAGCAGATTTTTGTCGGCAACCGCCTGGCGCGCGGGCAGGCGCAGCTGGAGCCGGGGCAGCACCTGGACCTTAAGGCGATCCGCTCGCCCATCATCGTCTTTGCCAGCCGGGGCGACAACATCACCCCGCCCGAGCAGGCGCTCAACTGGATCGTGGACACCTACAGCGACGCGCACGAAATCCGCGTGCGCGGCCAGCGCATCATCTACATGGTGCATGACAAAGTGGGCCACCTGGGCATTTTCGTGTCCTCCTCGATTGCGCGCCGCGAGCATACGGAGGTGACCTCCACGCTCAAGACCATCGAGTCCCTGGCGCCCGGCCTGTACGAAATGAAAATCGACGACACGGCCGGCGAGGGCCTGCAGGAGCGATTCCTGGTGAGTTTCCACGCTCGCACCATGGCCGACATCTTGAATGTCACCAAAAACGACCGCGAGCAAGAGCACGATTTCGCCGCCGTGGCCCGCCTGTCCGAAATGGGTGCCGATGCGTATGAAATGAGCCTGCGCCCGCTGGTGCAGGCCATGGTCACGCCCCAGACCGCCGAAGCCCTGCGCGAGAGCCATCCTTCGCGCCTGAACCGCAAGATGTTTTCTGACCAGAACCCGGCCATGGCCCTGCTGGCCCAGACCACTGACTGGGCCAAGTCCAGCCGCCAGCCGGCAGCCGCGGACAACCCTTTCCTCGGGCTGGAAAAAATCATGGCCAGCGCTTTGATCCAGGGGCTGGACTTTTACCGCGATGTGCGCGACGCCGCTTTCGAGACGGCTTTCCTGTCGATTTATGGCGCGCCCTTCATGCGCTGGTTCGGGGCCTCGCATGCGCAGGAAAGCACGCCCAAGGATTCCAAGGAGTTGCGTTTCCTGCCCGAGGTCCAGGCGATGCTGCTGGGCGTGGACACCGGCGGCTTCGAGGCTGCGGTCATCCGCATGCTGATCCTGCTGGCCGGCTCGCGCGGCTCGGTGCGCCGTGACCGGCTGGAGCGCTCCTCGCAGATCCTCACCAGCCACGAGGCTTTTGTGGCGCTGGGGGCGGACCGCCGGGCCGCGATAATCCGCGAGCAAACCATCATCGTCGAGTTCGAGGCCGACCTCGCCCTACAGGCGCTGCCGCTGCTGCTGACCCTGCCCGAGCAGCGCCGCCAAGCGCTGGAACTCGTGCATTACATCGTGGGCGCGCTCAATGACATGGAGCCCCATTCCGCCCAGATGCTCCAGCGCATGGAGCAGCTGCTCGCCGAGCCTGAAGACACCTCATCTGACTCCCAGGAAGTGATCCAGCTCAACCTGGACAACAACACGACGGCGTCAGCCCCTCAAGGAAATACTGTTGCTTAACGACACCAACTCCAACGATCCCCTGCCCAAGGTCTGGGATGAAAACACCCGCATCGGCGACATGCTCAAGGGCAAGCGCGGCCTGGTGGTGGGCGTGGCCAACGGCGACAGCATCGCCTTTGGCTGCGCGGCCAAGCTGCGCGCCTTCGGCGCCGAGATCGCGCTGACCTACCTGAACGAAAAAGCCAAACCCTATGTCGAGCCACTCGCCCAGCAGATCGACGCCAGCCTGCTGCTGCCGCTGGACGTGACACAGCCCGGCCAGATGCAGGCCGTGTTCGAGCGCATCCAAAGCGAATGGGGCCAGCTCGACTTTGTCGTTCACTCGATTGCCTTTGCCCCGCGCGACGATCTGCACGGGCGCATCACCGACTGCTCGCAAGCGGGCTTTTTGCAAGCGATGCAGGTGTCGGTGCACTCCTTCATCGAGATGGCGCACTTTGCCGAGCCCCTGATGAATCCGGGCGGCGCCTTCGTCACCATGAGCTACTACGGTGCCGACAAGGTGATCAACAACTACAACCTGATGGGGCCGGTCAAGGCGGCGCTGGAGTCCTCGGTGCGCTACATGGCCAAGGAGCTGGGCGAGCGCGACATCCGCGTGTTCGCGGTCTCGCCCGGCCCCTTGCGCACGCGGGCGGCCTCGGGCATCGGCCACTTTGACGAGCTGATCGACATGGCCGTGGCGCGCTCGCCGGGACGGCGGCTGGTGGATATTTCCGAAGTCGGCCGGGTGGTGGCTTTCCTGGTCGGGGGCGGGGCCACTGGCATGACGGGCGATGTGATCTATGTCGATGCGGGACTGCATCACATGGGTTGATAGAGATAACGCAGTGTTGAATGGCTATGGCAGCAAGCCACGCAACAGCGCAGCCAGCCATTGACGCGCCCGCCCTGCGTCAAGGGTATTCATCTCGCTGGGCAGGACGCCGAGCTTGTCCGGATCAACCTGCGCCCGCAGCAAGCCGGCCATGAAATCGCACCCCGGCGGGTCAAGCAGCTGGCGCATGTCGTGTCCCAGCATCCGCGGACCCGCCAGCTCGTACTGGAAATCATCGTCCTGCGTCCAGTCGGTGAACTCTTCAAAGAGCCGCTCCACGTTGGAAGCCGTCAGGTAGTGCTGCAGGATCACCTGGATGTCATGCGCGTCCTTGCGCGGGGAGCGGTAATGCCGGTCCTGCCAGCAGACGATCTTGAGCAGGGCCAGGGCGGGAAGAGACACCACCCGCGTTTGCACATTTCCCGGCAGCATGACGGGATGCGCGCTGGCCAGTGCTTCGCGAAAGCCGAACACATCCATCACCACATCGCCTGCCGGCGGCCAGGCAATCTTGCGCGCTCCCGTCTCGATGCTGCCAAACGGAACCAGATCAACCAGCAAGCCGTTGCCGTGCCGCAGCTGGTGCGCAACCCTCGGCGAAGCCTGGAAATTTCCGCTGGCGATCAAGCACTCGCGCAGCGCGGCAAATGTCGTCCAGTCGGACATGGCCAGACCGAAATCGATGTCTTCGGTTTTGCGCTGCATGTCGATGCCGCCGCGGTAAAGCAGATGCAAATCACGGGCAAAAGCCCCTGTCACCATGGGCGTAATCCCCATCGGCGCTGCGACAGCCTCGATATCGGCCACCACACGGGCATGCAGCCCCAGCTCAGGCCGCAGGGAAAAGTCGAGCAAGGCAGGCGTCATAAATCATTTCCGCAGTTTCGAGGCAGCGGCCATCGCCGGTGGCCAGCAAATCGGCATAGACCAGTGCGGGTGGGACAATGCCGGGCTGTGTGTCAGCGGGCAAGGCCCCCCAGAACGGCCTGCGCAGTTCGATGACGCGCCCATCCACCGGCGTTGCGCTGACAGCCACCATGCGCTGCTCGACCTTGAGCCGGGACGGCACCTTTTCGCCATACAACGTGAGCACGCCCGGCCGCAGGTGCTGAACCAGCAATCTGGCTGCCCCCTCGCCTCCCCATAAGACTTGAGCCGAGTCTGGTTTCCAGTTCTCCCACGCATCGAAGTTGGGGCTGGTATAAGTTTCCAGCAATGTTTTCGGGCGCAAACGGCGGGCGTAGTCCTGCGCCCATTCGTCCAAGAGACGCCGACTGGCATTGAGGCGGCGCTGCCTGCCCTGCACCAGCAAAGAGCCGGCCCGCTGCAAATCGGCCAGCATGCCCGGAACCCCACCCAGCGCCACACCCGCCGCCGCAGCAATGGCACGCAGCGGCGCATTGGCCAGCGCCGGATCGCAGATCAGGGCAAACTGCACTTTCAGGCCTGCGGTGGTGAAGGCTTTTCCCGTCGCGCCAGCCAGCGGCTTGTCTTTCAGCTTTCGCCCGGTGACGTACACCAGCAAGCCCGGCCCCTCCAGGTAGGCATTGCCCGCTGCATCGGCAAAGGGCTGCTTTAACTCCCGAAGCTTCTCGGCCATGGGCGTCGTCAGGCAGTGTGTGACCAGCAACCCAGAATGTCCGGTAACGTCAACAGCCCGCCTTAACTGGGCAGTTGCTGCTCCCAGATTTGCGGGACCAAGGGTAGGTTTGATTTCCACGGCATAGGTAATTTGCGCCTCCCCCTTGCCCACGCGCAACAAGCCATCCAGTACCAATTCGGGAAATCCAGGCTCCTGCGCAAGAATCTCAGCATCAAGCCCCAGCCGATTCAGGGCAGTGGCTGCATCTGCTAAGAGAACTTTGTCATTCCCAGAGCCATCTTTTGTGAACATAGCAAGATTATGAACAAAACATTGGCTTTTGTTCACTATTTCATTTTGTTCACAAAATATGAACACTATTAAATAGTGAACATGCAGGCATTCAGTTCGTCCGCGTGAACATCCTGAGCCATCTTGGCCATCTTGGCCATCTTGGCCATCAGTTCGCTGGGGCTGCTACGCTCACCTGGCTGCGGAAAAGACCCGCCAGCGCCGCCCCGGCTTTAAAACACCTCGGTGTCCACCTCCCGGTTGCCCTGCTCGTTGTAGCGGCTGCCGATCACGGTCTTTTCGTTGATCAGGGCGTCGAGCCGGGCCAGCAGGTCGGCGCTGAGCTGGACGTTCACGGCGCCCAGATTGTCGTGCAGGTGTTCCACGCTGGTGGTGCCGGGAATCGGGATGATGTCCTGGCCCTGGTGCAGCAGCCAGGCCAGCGCCAGCTGGGCTAATGTGCAGCCGGCTTCCTGCGCGATGGCCTTGTAGGCGGGCAGCAGTTTCAGGTTGACGGCGTAGTTCTCGGGGGAAAAGCGCGGCATGGCGCGGCGGATGTCCTTGGCATCGAGCGTGCTCACGTCCTGCAGCTCACCGCACAGGAAACCGCGCGCCACCGGACTGAAGGCGACAAAGGCCACGCCGAGTTCGCGGCAGGCCTTGAGCACGGCAATCTCGGGGTTGCGCGTCCAGAGCGAATACTCGGTCTGCAGCGCGGCAATCGGATGCACCGCATGCGCGAGGCGCAGCGTGGCGGCCGACACTTCGCTCAGACCGATGGCGCGGATCTTTCCGGCGGACACAAGGTCGGCCAGCGCGCCCACGCTGTCTTCAATCGGCACCTGCTTGTCCCAGCGGTGGAGGTAATACAGGTCGATCACATCGGTCTGCAGGCGCTTCAAGGCTACCTCGCAGGTGGCGCGGATCGTCTCGGGCCGGCCGTCGATGACGCGCACCAGCTTGCCGTCGCCGGCCACGTCCACGCCGGTCATGCCGCATTTGCTGGCCAGGGTGAACTTGCTGCGGTGCTTGGTCAGGACATTGCCGACGAGGGTTTCATTGGCACCAAAGCCGTAGAGCGCGGCGGTGTCGAACATCGTCACGCCCGCGTCCAGCGCGGCCAGCAGCACACGCTCGCCCTGCACGGCCGAGACCGGCGCGCCGTAGGCATGGCTGAGGTTCATGCAGCCCAGGCTGATGGCAGAGACGCTGAAAGGGCCGAGTTGTCGTTGTGGGATCATGATTTACCTTGTCAATCGCAAAAAAGCAGGTCAGAAAAAGATTCAGGGGCGAAGCACACAAACGCCGCGCGTCTGATGCTTCGCCCCCTATTTTGGGCTGCGCTTTAGGGGCGGGTGGCCGCGTCAGGCGCTGGCGTTGAGTTGCTGCTCCAGCTGGTGCAGCACCTGGTAGCAGGCAAAGACCTTGCCGACGCTCGAATTGGGCTCGCGGCCTTCGCGGATGGCGGCGAAGAACTCGCGGTCCTGCAGCTCGATGCCGTTCATGCTCACCGCCACCTGGCTCACGTCGATCTTTTCCTCCTTGCCGGTGAACAGGTCGTCGTAGCGGGCCAGGTAGGTCGCCGTGTCGCCGATGTAGCGGAAGTAGGTGCCCAGCGGGCCGTCGTTGTTAAAGCTCAGGCTCAGCGTACAAATCGCGCCGTTGGCCGCCTTCAACTGGATGGACATGTCCATCGCGATGCCCAGCACCGGGTGGATCGGCCCCTGGATGGCGTTGGCCTGCACGATGGGGCTGTTGGCCTGATACGCGAACAGGTCCACCGTGTGTGCGGCGTGGTGCCACAGCAGGTGGTCGGTCCAGCTGCGCGCCTGGCCCAGGGCGTTGGTGTTGGTGCGGCGGAAGAAATAGGTCTGCACATCCATCTGCAGGATGTTGAACTCGCCCGCCTGGATCTTGTCGTGCACGTACTGGTGGCTGGGATTGAAGCGGCGGGTGTGGCCGCACATCGCCACCAAGCCGGTTTCCTTCTGCAGCGCCACGACTTCCTCGGCACCTTTCAGATTGTCGGCCAGCGGGATTTCCACCTGCACATGCTTGCCGGCCTTCAGGCAGGCCAGCGTCTGCTCGGCGTGCATCTGGGTCGGCGTGCACAGGATGACAGCATCGACTTCGGGCAGCGCCAACGCGTCGGCCAGATCGGTGGTGACGTGGCCAATGCCGTACTGCGCGGCGACTTCCCGGGTCTTTTCCAGGTCGCGGCTGATCAGCGAGACGACCTCGACGCCGTCGATGTTCTTGATGCCGTCCAGGTGCTTGATGCCGAAGGCGCCGGCGCCCGCCAAGGCGACTTTGATGGTTTTGCTCATGTAAAAAACTCCTTGAATCAGTGCAAGGCAGCGCTGGCGGCCGGGAGCCGCAGCGCTGCCCCGCCATTTATTGGTTTTCGAGAATCAGGTGGCCAACGGCCGTGTTCGAAGCGGGCACATGGTAGAAGCGGTGCGCGACCTTGGGCGGCTTGCCCCCGGCGACGTCGGCCATGGCGCCACGAGCCACCAGCCACATCACCAGCTCGATGCCTTCGCTGCCGGCTTCGCGCACGAAGTCGATATGCGGGATGGCGGCGGCGGCGGCCGGGTCGGCGATCAGCTTGTCGAGAAAAGCGTTGTCGAACTCGCGGTTGATGAGCCCGGCGCGCGGACCCTGCAGTTGGTGGCTCATGCCGCCCGTGCCCCAGATCTGCACGTTCAGGTCCTGGTCAAAGCTCTCGACGGCCTTGCGGATCGCCTGGCCCAGGTTGAAGCAGCGCTGGGCGCTGGGCACCGGGTACTGCACCACGTTGACGGCAAACGGAATCACCGGGCAGGGCCAGGCTTCGGGCTGGCCGCACATCAGCGACAGCGGCACGGTCAAGCCGTGGTCCACTTCCATCTTGTTGACGATGGTCAGGTCGAAATCCTGCTGGATCACCGACTGCGC
The DNA here is from genome assembly GCA_030855235.1 of Pseudomonadota bacterium. GTDB lineage: Bacteria > Pseudomonadota > Gammaproteobacteria > Burkholderiales > Burkholderiaceae_C > Polaromonas. The sequence continues at coordinate 79,393 of JALYRU010000016.1, read as the reverse complement.
GATGTGCGCGGCCAGTTCCGGGTGGCCTTGTACCACCGGCACCGGGCGCGGTCCCCAGCCTTCATCGGCGGGCGTGAATTGAGCAGCCGTGCCGATGGCGAACGTCGGGATCATGTCCAGGCTGAAAGCGGTGGCGTGATCGTTGTAGACCAGGAAAATGACATCGGGCTTGTTGTCCTTCATCCACTGCTTGGAAAAATCGTAGCCCTTGAACACGGGCTGCCAGTAGGGCTCCTGGGTCTTTCCCAGGTCGATGGCCGCGCCCACGGCGGGGATGTGGGAGGTGTAAACGCTGGCGGTGATCTTGGCCATCTCAGGTGCTCGCTTTCTTGCTGGAGTTGCCTTGCGGCTGGTGCTGGGCCTGCGCGTTGCCGTCTTCGCCGATGACGCGGTTGCCTTCGGCCGAGCGCCCGCCAGCGATCATCATGTCGCGGTATTCCTCTTCCGTCATGCCGGTCATGGAGCCGGCCATCTGCTGAAAGCTCTTGCCATCGGTGGCGCCGATTTTGGCGAGGAAGTAGATGTTGCCGCCCAGGCTGATGCATTTATTCAGGTCGCGCGCCAGCACAGCCTGCTTTTGCTCCTCGGTCATGGCCCATTCGTCGAGGTAGGCGCGCTCGTCGGCCTTGAAGCGCTCGCGGTTAGGCGCCTTCATCAGCGACATGCAGAACTGGTTCAGGTGGTAGCCCTTGCGGCTTTGCTCGGCATCGAAAATCGTCGTGCCGGGAACGTCAAGGTAGGGTTTTTGAAGGGACATGGTCATTTCCTTGGATCAACTGGGGGCAGCGCCTGCACCGGGTGCGGCGGTCTGCCCCCAAGGTTTTACGCTTCCTCGGGCCAGTACAGGCGCATGGGGTTATCGACCAGCAGCTTTTGCTGCAGCGCGGGCGTGGTGGCGATGTGCGGGATGAAGTCCACCAGCAGGCCGTCGTCGGGCATGTGGTCCTTCAAATTGGGGTGCGGCCAGTCGGTGCCCCAGAGCACGCGGTCCGGGAACTCGTCCACGATGCGTCTGGCAAAGGGAATCACGTCCTGGTAGGCGTTCTGCTCGCCGTTCAGGGCCTTGGGGCCGGTCACGGACAGGCGCTCGGGGCAGCTGACCTTGCTCCAGACGTTCTTGTGCTCGCGCATGAACTTGACGAACAATTCAAATTCCGGGCCATCGACCGGCTTGCTCACGTCGGGGCGTCCCATGTGATCGACCACCACGTCGGTGGGCAACGCGGTGAAGAAATCCCACAGCTCTGGCAAATCCACCGCCTCGAAATAGATCACCACATGCCAGCCCAGCGGCTTGATGCGGTTGGCAATCTCAATCAATTCCTCCTTGGGCGTGAAGTCCACCAGGCGCTTGACGAAGTTGAAACGCACGCCGCGCACGCCGGCCGCGTGCATGGCTTGCAGCTCCTCGTCGGTGACGCTGCGTTTGACGGTGGCCACGCCGCGCGCCTTGCCGCCGGAACTCACCAGCGCATCGACCATGGCGCGGTTGTCGGCGCCGTGGCAGGTGGCCTGCACGACGACATTGCGTGCGAAGCCCAAATGGTCGCGCAACGCGTAGAGCTGGGTTTTAGACGCGTCGCACGGCGTGTACTTGCGCTCGGGCGCATAGGGAAACTCGGCGCCGGGGCCGAAGACGTGGCAGTGTGCGTCCACGCTGCCCGCAGGCACCTGGAAGCGCGGCTTGCTCGGGCCGGTGTACCAGTCGAGCCAGCCGGGGGTTTTGGTGAATTCCATGGTTTGTCTTTCAGTTTTGTTCCCTCCCCCAGCGGGGGAGAGAGAGTCCACTCGGGGAGCAGGTCAGTCGATGTACTTCAGGCCGGCCTTTTCCAGCGGCTCGCGCATCTTGTACATATCCAGCCCCAGCACGCCGGCGGCAAACTTGGCGCGCTTTTCGCCTTCAAAACTCTCGCGCTTTTCAGCCGCATCGGCCACTTCCTGGGCCATGGCAGCGGGCACCACGACGATGCCGTCGGTGTCGGCAATCACCACGTCGCCGGGGTTGACCAGCGCGCCGGCGCACACTACCGGGATGTTGACCGAGCCCAGTGTCGCCTTGATCGTTCCCTTGGCGTGGATGGCGCGGCTGAACACCGGAAAGCCCATCCGCTCCAGCTCGTCCACGTCGCGCACGCCGGCGTCGATGATCAGCCCCATGGCGCCGCGCGCCTGGAACGACGTGGCCAGCAGGTCACCAAAAAAACCATCGAAATTGTCGGTGGTGCAGGCGGCCACGGCGACATCGCCCGGCTGCAACTGCTCGGCCGCGACGTGCATCATCCAGTTGTCGCCGGGCTGCAGCAGGATGGTCACGGCCGTGCCGCACATCTTCGCGCCGTTGTAGATCGGACGCATGTAGGGCTTCATCAGCCCGACGCGGCCCATGGCCTCGTGGATGGTAGCGACGCCGAACTTCGAGAGTTTTTCAACCGCAGCCTTGTCGGCCCGCACGATGTTGCGCTTGACGACGCCCAGTTGGTTCATGCTCATGTCTATCTCCTGATAAGTTTTTAAAAAATCACAATGCCATCTCGTTCGCGTCTAACCGGAACAGCCTTGCGTGCCTTTGCACGCTGATCCTCGGCAGCCACCGAAGTCCGGTTTGCGGCCGTCCCTGCTGGCCGCAGGGCGCGTGAAGCCCGCAGCAGCGAAACGGCACGGGCGGCTCCAGGGCGAACGGCAAGACCTGGGTCAGACGCCGGCTTTGGCCTTGAGCGCCGCATCCAGGCGCGGGAACACGCGGCGGGCGTTGCCTTCGTAAATCTGGAAGCGGTCGTCGTCGCTGAGGATCTTCGACGCTTCAATGTAGCGCTTGGTATCGTCGTAGTAATGGCCGGTCTGCGGGTCGATGCCGCGCACCGCGCCGATCATCTCGGACGCAAACAGCACGTTCTTGACCGGAATCACGGTGTTCAAAAGGTCGATGCCGGGCTGGTGATAGACGCAGGTGTCGAAGAAGATGTTGTTGAGCAGATGCTCTTCGAGCAGCGGCTTTTTGAGTTCCTGCGCCAGGCCGCGGAAACGCCCCCAGTGGTAGGGCACCGCGCCGCCGCCGTGCGGAATCAGGAAGCGCAAGGTCGGGAAATCCTTGAACAGGTCCGAGGTCAGGCACTGCATGAAGGCCGTCGTGTCGGCGTTCAGGTAGTGCGCACCGGTGGTGTGGAAGCACGCATTGCAAGAGGTGGAGACGTGGATCATCGCCGGGATGTCGTACTCCACCATCTTCTCGTAGATCGGGTACCAGTGCTTGTCGCTCAGGGGCGGGCTGGTCCAGTGGCCGCCGGACGGATCGGGGTTCAGGTTGATGCCGACATTGCCGTATTCCTTGACGCACTTTTCCAGCTCGGGAATGCAGGTCTTGGGATCAACGCCGGGCGACTGGGGCAGCATGGCGGCGGGAATGAAGTGATCCGGGAACAGCTGCGCGACGCGGTAGCACAGCTCATTGCAGATGGCCGCCCAGGTCGAGGACACATTGAAATCGCCGATGTGGTGTGCCATGAAGCTGGCGCGCGGGCTGAAGATCGTCAGGTCCGAGCCGCGCTCCTTCATCAGGCGCAGCTGGTTCATTTCAATCGTCTCGCGCAGCTCGTCGTCGCTGATCTTGAGGTCAGCCACTTTGGGCATCAGCGCGGCATCCTTGATACCGGCGATTTGCTGGTTGCGCCAGTTTTCCAGCGCCTTGGGCGCGGTGGTGTAGTGGCCGTGGCAGTCGATGATCATGGGTTTCTCCTTGTCAATCAAAATTCGGTTTTTTAGTGGGCCGGTGCCGCGTCCTTGGTGGCTGCGCGCTCCGAGGCCTGTTCAGGATGGTGGTACTGTTTGACCAGCAACGCAATGGCGGAAATCACCCCCGGAATGGCCACGATGGCAAAAATCGTCGAAAAGTCCAGATGCCGGCGCGCCAGTTCAGCCACCAGGAAAGACCCGGCAATGCCGCCGAAACGCCCGATGCCCAGCATCCAGGCCACGCCGGTGGCGCGGCCCTGCGTCGGGTAGAAACCGGCGGCCAGCGCCGGCATCGACGACTGGGCGGTGTTCATGATGGTGCCGGCGACAAACACCACCAGGACCAGAAGGCCCACATTGCCGGCCGTCTGGCCAATCGCATAGATGGCCGCAGCGGTCAGCGCATAGCCCACGGCGATGATCTTGTTGCCGTTGAAGCGATCCATCAGCCAGCCGAAGAAGATCGCGCCCACGCCGCCCAGCGGGAACAGCGCGGCGATCAGCGTGGCGTCTTTCGGCGCAATGCCGGCGTCCTTGAACAGGATCGGCATCCAGTTGATCAGGGCATAGAAAATCACCAAGCCCATGAAATAGGCCAGCCACAGCATCAGGGAGCCGACGCGGTAGGCGGGCGAGAGCACCACGCCCAGGCCGCTCTGGCCGGCCACCGAGGCCTTGGCTTCGGTCAGGAAGAAGGACTGCGCCTGCTGGGCCGAGACGGAAATGCGGCTCAAGACGGCACGGATGCGCTCGACCGGCTGGCCCTTGGCCACCATGTAGCGCACCGACTCGGGCAGAACCAGCAGCATCACCACGACCAGCAGCAGCGGCGCGATGCCGCCGAGCACCAGCACGCTGCGCCAGCCCCACTGCGGAATCATCCAGGACGCGAGAAAGCCGCCAAACGCGGCGCCCAGCGGAAAGCCGGAAAACATGGCGTTGGTCAGCATGGCGCGGCGCTGGTTCGGGCAGTACTCGCTCATCAGGGTGACGGCATTGGGCATGGCCGCGCCCAGGCCGATACCGGTGAGAAAGCGAAGAATGGTCAGCTGCGTCAGGTCAGCGGCAAAAGCCGAGCCCAGGCAGGCGATGCCGAACACCAGCACCGAGCCGATCAACACCCGCTTGCGTCCGAGCTTGTCAGCGAGCGGTCCGGCCGAGAGCGCGCCAGCGGCCAGGCCGAACAGCGCGGCGCTGAGCACCGGCGCCAGCGCCGGCTTGGACACGCCCCACTCGTTGATGAGCGACGGGGCGATGAAACCGATGGCGGCGGTGTCAAAGCCGTCGAGCAGCACAATCAGAAAGCACAGGGCGAAGATCAGCCACTGGTAGCGGGAAAAGCGGTTCTCGTTCAGGAAGACCTGCACATCGACGCGTGGGCCGGCAACAGGGGAAGCGAAGGTGGTCATGGTGAAGGTTTCTCTTTCATATCGGTCAAACTGGGGTAGCGCCGGCCCACACCGAGCGCGGCACCATGACCTCGCCGCGCATGATGAGGCGGGCCGTGCGCAGCAGGGCGGCGCGGGTCACGTTTTGCGGATTGGCCGGGTCCAGCCCCAGCTCGACGCTGAATTCGCCGGTGGGGTGTTCCACCGAGACGGTCTTGGGGTTCCCGTCCGGCATCACCGCAATACCCTGCGCTACCGAACCGTCGAGCACGCAGGCCGTGCCCACGGTCACGGCGGCCAGCACGCCGATGGCGTCGTGGCAGACGTGCGGAATGAAGCTGCGCGTCGTCAGGCTGCCGCCGTCGCGCGGCGGGGCGATCAGGGTCATCTTGGGATAGGTTTTTTTCGTCACATCGCCCAGGCCCATCAGCTGGCCGGTTTTCAGACGCAGCGCTTCGAGGCGGATTTTCAGGTCCGTGTCGGCGTTGAGTTCGGGGGCGCTTTCGTAGCCAGTGCGACCCATGTCGGCCGCGCGCATCAGCACCAGCGGCATGCCGTTGTCGATGCAGGTCACGTCGATCTCGAACGCCTCAAAGCCTTCGCCGCCTTCGACGCTGACGCGGTCCAGCACCTTGCCGGTGGGCAGCAGGCTAGAGCACACCGAACCGGCGGTGTCGAGGAAATTGATGGTAATGGGCGCGCTGGCGCCGGGCGCGCCATCGATGCGGGCGCTGCCTTCGTACGCCACCGCCCGGCTGCCATCGGCCTGCAACGGCGTCTGCACGGTGATGTCTGCGGCCATGTCGGTGTTGAGCGTGAGCACGCGGAAGGTGCTGGTGTCGCCCTGCGCCTGCAGCAGCCCGGTTTCCAGCGCAAACGGCACGACGGCGGCGAGCATGTTGCCGCAGTTGGGCGAGGTGTCCACCGTGTCCTTGTCGGGCTGGAGCTGGGCAAAGAGAAAATCCACGTCCACGCCGGGCGTGGTGCTTTTGCGCACAATGCCCACCTTGCTGGTCAGCGGGTGCGCCCCGCCCAGGCCGTCGATCTGGCGCTTGTCGGGCGAGCCCATGGCGGCCAGCAGCACCTTGTCGCGGGTGCCCATGTCGGCCGGCAGATCGGCTTCGTTGAAAAACGGTCCTTTCGAAGTGCCGCCGCGCATGAACAGGCAGGGTATCGCCGTCTGGGAAGTCATGAAAAGTCTCCTATCGTTCTGGCATTTTTGGGAACAGGCTGGATTGTCAGGATTGCGGCCCACCCGCAACAGGCCAGCCTTCGACTATCAGCTAGAACAAATACTGATATCAGCGCCCTGGATATGCCGATAAACTGAACTGGTGGACCTCAAACAACTTGAATATTTCGTGCGTGTGGCAGAACTGGGCAGCTTTACCCGCGCCGCCATCGCCCTGGACGTGGCCCAGCCCGCGCTGAGCCGGCAGGTGCGCCTGCTCGAAGTGGAGCTGCGCCAGAGTCTTTTAACCCGCAACGGGCGCGGCGCCACGCCCACCGAGGCGGGAAAATTGCTGCTGGCCCACGGGCGCGGCATCCTGCACCAGGTCGAGCGCGCGCGCGAGGAACTCGGCCGGGTACGCGGCTCGCTGGCCGGGCGGGTCGCCATCGGCCTGCCGCCCACGCTGGCGCGCGTGCTGGCGGTGCCACTGATCCGGGCTTTCCGCCAGCAGCTGCCCGACGCGCAGCTCTCCATCAGCGAAGCCCTGTCCACCGTGATGCAGGAGTGGCTGCTCAACGGCCGCCTCGACATTGCCGTCCTCTACAACGCCCAGCCCGCCGCCGGCATCGAGCTGGCGCCGCTGCTCGACGAAGACCTGCTGCTGGTGCAGGCGCGCCCGCCCGGCCTTCCTGAAGACCCCCCGCCGCCGGCGATTTCATTGAAAGAAGTGGCCCGGCTTCCGCTGGTGATTCCCAGCCGCCCGAACGCGATCCGCATGCATGTGGAGTCGGAGATGGCCGGCATCGGCTGCCGCCCGCTGATTGCGCTGGAAATCGATGGGGTCTCGGCCATCCTGGACCTGGTGGCCGATGGCGCGGGCTGCGCGGTGCTCTCGCGCAACGCGGTGGCCAGCTCGATCCGGCCCTCGGCCTTCACCATGCGGCCGATCTGCGAGCCGGCGCTGCGCACGCGGCTCTCCTTGGTCACCAGCTCCCTGCGCCCGGCCACGCTGACCCAGCAGGCAACGCTGACGCTGATCCAGGCAACGGCCAGGGCGCAAGTCGGCAGCGCCTGAAGCTCTGGCCAGCGTGCAGCCCCGCACCAGCGCAAACCTTCACCTGAAGGGCATGCCAAGAAATCCGGAAAGACTTGCAGCCGCCCTGAACCTCAACCAGCGGCGGGGGCAAAGCGCTCCAGCACATGGCCCGTCATGCTCTTGGCCAGTTCTTCCTCGCCCAAAAAGACCGTGCCGATGCCGTCCTTGCGCAGCAATTTCGACTCCTCCTCGCTGTGGCTGCGCAGCACGATTTCAATGCCCGGATTGAGCGTGCGCGCCGTCTCCACCATCTGGCGGACATCGAGCGGATCGGGCAAGGCGACCACCAGCATGGCCGCATGGGCGATATGCGCCTGGATCAGCACCGCCGGATCGGCCGCATTGCCCGAGACAGCGGCCTTGCCCTGCTTGCGCAGCTTTTCGACCAGTTCGCGGTTCTGCTCGGCCACCACGTAGGGAATCCCGCCCGCCTCCAGGGCGGCGGCGATGCGCCGCCCCACTCGCCCATAGCCCACCAGAACCACTTGGCCTTGCAGGTATTTGTGCTCCGTGCTCACCGGCAGTTCGGCGTAAGGGTCTTCGCGCTGCTCCAGGCTGCGCGCCAGCTCGGAGCGCTCAAGCAGCCAGCGCCGCAGCGGCGCAATGGCGGCAAACAGCAGGGGATTGAGGGCAATGGAGATCAAGGCGCCGGCCAGCACCAGGCTCATGCCCTCGGGGGGCAGCAGGCCCAGCGACAGGCCCAGGCCGCCCAGGATGAAGGAGAACTCGCCGATCTGCGCCAGGCTGGCCGCCACCGTCAGGGCGGTGTTGAGCGGATAGCGAAACGCCAACACCAGCACCAGCGCCGCCAGCGACTTGCCCGCAATGATGATGGCCACCACGCCCAGCACATGCATCGGCTGCTCCAGCAGGATGGTCGGCTCGAACAGCATGCCGACCGAGACAAAGAACAGCACCGAAAACGCGTCGCGCAGCGGCAACGACTCGTGCGCCGCCCGGTGGCTGAACTCGGACTCGCGCATCACCGTGCCGGCAAAGAAAGCGCCCAGCGCAAAGGACACGCTGAACAGCGCCGAGGCGCCGTAGGCAATGCCGATGGCGCAGGCCACGACCGCCAGCGTGAACAGTTCGCGCGAGCCGGTGCGCGCCACCTGCCACAGCAGCCAGGGCAGCGCGCGCCGCCCGACGATGAGCATCAGGGCGATGAAGGCCGACACCCCGAGCAGCGTCTGCGCGATGGTGCGCCACAGCGGCCCGCCGCTTTCATTGGCCACCGTGCCGCCCAGCACGCCGGCCAGCGGCGGCAGCAGCACCAGCACCAGCACGGTCGCCAGGTCCTCGACCACCAGCCAGCCCACCGCGATGCGCCCGTTCATGGTGTCGAGCACGCCGCGCGCCTCCAGCGCCTTGAGCAGCACCACCGTGCTCGCGCACGAGAGCGAGAGCCCGAAGATCAGGCCCGTGCCCCAGCTCCAGCCCCACCACCAGGCCAGCCCCATGCCCAGCAGCGTGGCCAGACCCATCTGCACCACGGCGCCGGGGATGGCGATGCGCTTGACCGCGAGTAAATCCTTGAGCGAGAAATGCAGCCCCACGCCGAACATCAGCAGCATCACGCCGATCTCGGACAGCTGCGAGGCGATATGCACATCAGCCACAAAGCCCGGCGTTCCCGGCCCGATGAGGATGCCCGCCACCAGGTAGCCCACCAGCGCCGGCACGTTGAGCCGCTCGGCGATGAAGCCCAGAATCAGGGCCATGCCGAAACCGATGGCCAGTGTGGTGATCAGGGGGATGTTGTGTTCCATGCGGCTCCATTGGTGAGACCGGCGGACTGGACAGGTCCGATTCGGCCATGCGCCTCACCTGACACGGGAGGAAATCAAGCTTGGGGCAACTGTCAAAACAGCCTTGATTCTGACATCCTCAGCGGCCCCAGCCCGGCACCTGCCCAAACACCCACAGCAGCGCGCTGATGGTGAAAAAAGACGCCAGCGTCGTGCCCAGCAGGGCAGCCGCCGCCAGGCCGTCGCGGCCATGCTTTTGCGCCAGGATGGGGTAGATGCCCAGCATCGGCATGGCCGCCGTCAGCACCACGCCGATGCGCTGCTGCGGCGCCAGCACCATCAGGCCGCTGGCCTCTAACCCCAGCACCACGCCCAGCACGGCCAGCGGATGCAGCAGCAGCTTGCCCACGGCGATCTGTGCGACCTGCGCGCGCAGGCCCTGGATTTTCAAACCCACCAGAGAGCCGCCGATGACGAACAGCGACAGCGCCCCGCTGGCCTGCGCAAACAGCGTGACCGTGCGCGCCAGCGGCGAAGGCAGCGCCCAGCCGCTCAGCGAGACCGCAAAGCCGGCCAGCAAGCCCACCACCATCGGGTTGCGCAGCAGGCTCAAAAGCGTCTGGCGCAGCACCTGGTGCCAGGCGCCGCCGCGCCCCTGACAACTCTCGACGATGGCCAGCAGCAGCGGAATCAGGAGCAAGTTCTCGACGATCATGTTCAGCCCCAGCAGCACGCCGGCCACCGGCCCGAGCGTGAGCAGCGCAATCGGGTAGCCGACGAAGCCGCTGTTGCAGCAGGCCATGCCCATGGCGTAGTAGGCGCTGGTGGTGCCGTCCTGGCCGACGGCGCGGCGCGCCCACAGCCAGCCCAGGCCAATCGTGATGAGCGAGCCCAGGGCATAGACCAGCATGTAGGGGCCGTTGAGAATCTCGCCCAGCGGGCGCTGCGCCAGCGCATTGAACAGCAGCGCCGGCAGCGCCAGGTTGATGACGAACTTGCCCATCACCCGCATGTCGGCCGGGCTGAACAGACCCCTGCGCGTGGTGACAAAACCCAGGGCAATCGTGATGTAGATGGGGCCGGTGATGGCCAGAATCTCAAGCATCGGCAGTGCTCGGAGCTGTCACCCTTTCAGGTGAAATCCTCATGTTGGAAGGCGCGCGGCCAGCAGGCTGTCGGCAAAATCCTGCCAGCGCGCATCCTTGGCCACCCCGGCAAACACCCCGGCTTTGGCCTGATCGGCCACCCACTGGTGTTTGTTGGCGATGGCTTGGGCCATCAGGGGCTCGAAGCCCGCTTCGCGCACGGTGTTGGCCGACTCTCGCATCTCCTCGGCGCGGCGCTGGCCGTGCTGCACCACGCGGCTGAAGAAATAAGCGCCCTGCGCGCGCCAGTCGATGCCCGGAAAGGTTTCCTGCAGCGTGGGCAGCACCTGGTCTTCGACGCCGTAGGCGCGGGCCGTGGTGTAGCTCTCGATCACCAGCGCTTCGAGGCCCTTGATCATCACGCTGCGGCACATCTTGATGGCGCTGGCCACGCCGATCTGATCGCTCACGGCCGTGGCGTCCATGCCCCAGCCGGTCAGCAGCGCGGCGAGTTCGGCCGCCTTAGGTCCGCCCAGCAGCATCGGCACCTTGAGGCCATAAGGCGGCACCGAGGTCATCACGCCGGCCTCGACATAATGCGCGCCGGCCGCCTCGATCAGCGCGGCGCACTGCTGCTTGGTGCCGGGCGAGGCGGAATTGAGGTCCAGGAAAACCGCGCCGGGGCGGATGAAGGACGCCGCTTCCTGCGCCACGGCCAGGGTGCTGGAAGCGGTCACGGCCGAGATGAGCAGGTCGCTCGCTTCGCACAGCGCCTGCGCCGAGGACTGGGGGGTCACGCCGGCGGCGGTCGCATGGGCCAGTTCGGCGGCCTGCGTGGCCGGGCTGGCCAGCTTCAGGTCCCAGGCGGCCATGGCGCTCACGCCGGGTTTATCCTTCAGGCCGGCGCTGAAGATTTTGCCGACCTCGCCATAGCCAATGAGGCCGATTCGTTCGATGTTCATGGGGTTATCCGGTGAAAAATGAAGGAGTGCTGGCACGCCATGTTGGCCCACGGGATGCGTGGCTACCCACTGCCTGAGGCCATTGACTGCCCCCTGAAGCCATCATTTTGGCCATCACGTTATTGGGCGCGACAGATGAAAGATCAATGTCTTCCAAAGAAAAAATGAAGTGACATTCTTGTCCAGCAAGGCAGCCGCCATGGCTCATGCTGATTGTGCGCAATTTTTCAGCCCGGCAGCACACCTTGCCAGCTCTAGCTGCTAGACGAAAAACACATAGCCGGGGCTGGCCACCAGAGCGTCTGGCCCAGCCGCGTCTGATTCCAGCCGTCCCGCCCCGCGATGCCCATAACGCCCTGGTGGCAGCAGGACCCGGGGCTGGCTGTAATTTCTCCTGCGCCCGCCCCACACGCAGCGAGCAATCGAGCCGGAAACGGCAGAACAATCGCGCCATACTCTGTCACTGCAGGCGGCTCAACAGCCCTGCCAGCCAGCCCCGATGAACCCCACCGAAAGGCGACTCCTCACATGCTCGATCTGCTGATCCACAACGCCACCCTGCCCGATGGCCGCACCGGCATGGGCCTGGCCGTGCAAAACGGCACCATCACCGACGTCGCGCCGGGCTTGAACCCGGCCAGCGCGCCGGCACGCGAAACCCTTGACGCCCAGGGCCTGCTGCTGAGCCCGCCCTTCGTCGATGCCCATTTCCACATGGACGCCACCCTGAGCTACGGCCTGCCGCGCGTCAACGCCAGCGGCACGTTGCTCGAAGGCATTGCGCTGTGGGGCGAGCTCAAGCCGCTCCTGACGCAGCAAGCCTTGATTGAACGCGCAATGACCTATTGCGACTGGGCCGTAGCCAAGGGGCTTCTTGCCATTCGCAGCCATGTCGATGTCTGCGACCCACGCCTGCTGGCCGTGGAAGCGCTGCTGGAGGTGAAACGCCGCGTCGCGCCCTACCTGGACCTGCAACTGGTGGCTTTTCCGCAGGACGGTGTGCTGCGCGACCCGCAGGGGCTGGCCAAGCTGAAAAAAGCGCTGGCCATGGGCGTGGACGTCGTCGGCGGCATTCCGCATTTCGAGCGGACCATGGCTGAAGGCGCACTGAGCGTCAAGCTGCTGTGCGAATTGGCCGCCGAGCAGGGCCGGCTGGTGGACATGCACTGCGACGAGTCGGACGACCCGCTCTCGCGCCATATCGAAACCCTGGCCTTTGAAACCCAGCGTCTGGGACTGCAGGGCCGCGTGAACGGCTCGCACTGCACGTCCATGCACTCGATGGACAACTACTACGTCTCCAAGCTGCTGCCCCTGATCGCTGAAAGCGGGGTCAGCGTGGTGGCCAATCCGCTCATCAACATCACGCTGCAGGGTCGCCACGACACGTATCCGAAACGCCGTGGCATGACCCGCGTGCCCGAGCTGCTGGCCCACGGTGTCAATGTCGGCTTCGGCCACGACTGCGTGATGGACCCGTGGTACTCGATGGGCGCGGCCGACATGCTCGAAGTCGCCAGCATGGGCCTGCATGTGGCCCAGATGACCAGCCAGGCGGCGATGCGCCAGTGCTTCGAAGCGGTCACCAGCAACCCGGCGCGCATCCTGCATCTCGAAGGCTACGGCCTAGCTCCCGGCTGCCAGGCCAGCTTTGTGCTGCTGCAGGCGCGCGACCCGATTGAAGCGATCCGCCTGCGCGCTACGCGGCTCAAGGTGTTCCGGCGCGGCGAACTCGTGGCCGAGTCGCCGGCGGCCACGGCAGCGCTGCACCTGCCGGGACGGCCGACGCAAACCAGCCTGATGGCTTGAGCGGAAAACGCCGGGCAAGCCGGACTGGCCTGGCCGGTTCAGTCCCGGCCGTTGAGGCTTTACTCGACCTTGCCGCGCAAGGCCTTGGTGGCCGAGCGCTGGCTTTTGCTCTCCAGTCGGCGCTGGCGCGAACCGTAAGTGGGCTTGGTGGCACGGCGCGCCTTGGGCGGGTTGGACACGCCGTCGATGATTTGCTGCAGGCGGGCCAGCGCATCGGCCCGGTTCATCTCCTGGGTGCGGTGCTGCTGTGCCTTGAGCACCAGCACGCCTTCGCGGGTGATGCGGCTGTCGCTCAGGGCCAGCAGGCGGTCTTTGATCTCCTCGGGCAGGGAAGAGGCTGAAATATCAAAGCGCAGATGCACCGCGCTGGAGACCTTGTTGACGTTTTGCCCGCCCGCGCCCTGCGCCCGGATGGCGGTCAACTCCACCTCGCGCTCGTCCACCGGAAATTGAAGGAGATGTGACATGAGCTTTATGTGCGGGCGGTTGGTGAGGCGATCAAGCCGCCGCTTGGCCGGTGAAAAAATGCTTTTTCATTCAGCCATGAAAAAAGCCGCTAACTGTGTGTCGTTAGCGGCCTCTGTCAAATATTAATGGTCGGTGTGAAAGGATTCGAACCTTCGACCCCTTGCACCCCATGCAAGTGCGCTACCAGGCTGCGCCACACACCGACTAGCTTTAAATTATAACCCGGCGTAGAGCGCTCTCAGAAGGGCGGCGTCAGCAAATCGCGAATTTCGTGCAGTTCGCGCCGTAGCTGGTGCAACTGCTGCGCCAGCGGGCCAGCCGGGTTGGTGGCTTCAGACGCATGCGCCGCCAGATCATCGGGCTCATCGAGGTTGGGCAGACTTTCCCTACTTTCGGGCAGGTCCTCACCACTGCGCAGCTTTACCTGTTCGGCCTGGGAAAATTCCTGCAGCTTGTTGCGCGCCCCGCTGATCGTGAAGCCCTGCTCATACAGCAGATCCCGTATCCTGCGAATCATCAGCACTTCATGGTGCTGGTAATAGCGGCGGTTGCCGCGCCGCTTCATCGGGCGCAACTGGGTGAACTCCTGCTCCCAATACCGGAGCACATGAGGTTTGACGCCGCACAACTCGCTGACCTCACCAATCGTGAAATAGCGTTTTGCAGGAATGGGGGAAAGGGTTTTCTCCAATGAAGTCAATGCATGAAGGGGTAAAGTTTTTAAATTTACCTCAAATGCCAAGATGACGCCAAGGACTTACATCACGTTTTAACTATTTCTTGTAGCAAAGTTTACATTTTTGCTACAACCCTCTCCGCCCGAAAACTGCTGCTGACAACACTCCTGCTGCTCACTCGGCGGGCTTGTCGCCCTGAATCTGGTCCTTGAGCTTGTGGCTGGCATGGAACGTCACCACCCGGCGCGCCTGGATGGGAATGGCCTCGCCGGTGCGCGGGTTGCGGCCGGGGCGCGGCGCCTTGGTGCGGATCTGAAAATTGCCAAACCCGGAAATCCTCACATCCTTGCCATCCACCAGCCGCTCGGAAATCAGTTCAAAAAACGCATCAATCATGTCCTTGGATTCGCGTTTGTTAAGCCCGATCTTGTCAAACAGCAATTCGGCCAGATGAGCCTTGGTGAGCGCCGGGGTTTCCACGTTTTCTACGGGATCTTCCATAGGACAGTCCTCCTGATTGATTATTATTTTGCTGGAAACTTTAAGTGAAACTTCAGGCACGCAGCCGCGCCTGCAGCGAGCCCTGCAAACTGGCCAGCACCGCCTGGACGGCCGCCTCAATGCTTTCTTCCGTCAGTGTGGCCGTCTCGCTGGAGAGCACCAGGCGCACCGCCAGGCTTTTCTCGCCCAGTTGCAGGCTGGCGTTCGCCTGCTGGGGCCGATAGACATCGAACAGCGTCGCGCCCTTGAGCAGACCCTGGGTGTCGGCGCTTTCAATCGCGGCCATCAGGGCGGCGTGGGTCACGCTTTCCTGGACGATGACCGCGATGTCGCGCTCGACCGGCTGGAGCTTGCTCACGGTCTTGAACACCGGCACCGGGCGCTGCAACACGGCGTCGAGTTCCAGCTCGAACAGCAGTGGGGCCTGGGCCAGCTCATAGCCCTGGCGCCACTGCGGATGAAGTTCGCCGACAAAGCCGATGGGCTTGCCACCAACCGACACGCTGGCGCAGCGGCCGGGGTGCATGGCCGGATGCTCGGCCGGTGCAAAGGTGGCCTGCAGCGGCGCCAGCAGGGCTTGAAGATCGCCCTTGACATCGAAGAAGTCCACCGCCTTGTCGGACTGGCCCCAGTGCAGCGCGGCACGCGGACCGTAAGCCAGGCCCGCCACCCGCATCGGCTGGTTGAAACCTGCCACCGTGGTGTCGGTGTTTTCACTTTGCGCGTCGCGCAGGAACACGCGGCCCAGCTCGAACACGTTCACGCGCGGCGCCTTGCGGTCCAGGTTGAATTTGAGCACCTGCAAGAGCGAGCCGATCAGCGAGGAGCGCATTACGCTCATCTGGCTGGCGATCGGGTTCAGCAGCTTGATGGGGTTCAGATTGCCGGCCAGCTCGTGCTCCCAGCGCTCCTCGACAAAGCTGAAATTGATGGTTTCCTGGTAACCCAGCGCGGCCAGGGCGCGGCGCACCGAGAACGGGGTGCGCTCGGACTCCGGGCGGATGCGGGCGGTGATGGGCGCCTGCGGCGGGGTTTCGGGCAGTTCGTTGTAGCCCACCATGCGCACGACTTCCTCGATCAGGTCTTCCTCAATCTGCAGGTCAAAGCGGTAGCTTGGCGGCGTCACGGTCAGCGTGCCCTCGCCTTCGCTGACGGGCAGGCCCAGGCGCTGCAGCGCGTCCAGGCACCGCGCTTGCGTGAGCGGCATGCCGATGACCTTGGCCGCACGGGCCACGCGCAGGGTCACGGGCGCAGGCTGGGGCAGATTGGCCTGGACATCGTCGATGGGCGCGCAGACCGTCTCGGGCGTGCCGCAGATGTCGAGAATGAGCTGCGTGATGCGCTCGATGTGCTCAACCGTCTGGCCGGGATCGACGCCGCGCTCGAAGCGGTGGCCGGCGTCGGTGGAAAAATTGAAACGGCGCGAGCGCCCGGCAATCGCCTTGGGCCACCAGAAAGCGGCTTCCACATAGACGTTTTGCGTGTCGTCCGAAACGGCCGTGGCGTCGCCGCCCATGATGCCGGCGAGCGACTCGACCTGGGTGTCATCGGCAATGACGCCGACCTTTTCATCCAGCGTCACGGTAGTGCCGTTGAGCAATTTCAGCGTCTCGCCGGGCTGGCCCCAGCGCACGTCGAGACCGCCTTTGATCTTGTCGAGGTCAAAGATGTGCGACGGGCGGCCCAGTTCGAACATCACGTAGTTGGAAATGTCCACCAGCGCCGTCACGCTGCGCTGGCCGCAGCGGGCCAGCTTGTCCACCATCCATTGCGGTGTGGCAGCCTTGGTGTTCACGTTGCGCACAACGCGGCCCGAGAAGCGCCCGCACAGGTCCGACGCGCTAATCTTGACGGCCACGCGGGTGGCGTCGGCCACGGGCGCGGCCGGGAATTCAGGAGTTTTCAGCGGCGCGCCGGTCAGGGCGGCGACTTCGCGCGCCACGCCATACACACTCAGGCAATGCGCCAGATTGGGGGTGAGCTTGAGGGTGAACAGCGTATCGTCGAGCTTGAGATGCTCGCGGATGTCCTGGCCCAGCGGCGCATCCAGCGCCAGCTCCAGCAGGCCGCCCTGGTCTTCGGACAATTTCAGTTCGCGCGCCGAGCACAGCATGCCCTGGCTTTCGACGCCGCGCAGCTTGCCCTGCTTGATCAGGAACGGCTTGCCGTCTTCGCCGGGCGGCAGTTCGGCACCCACCAGGGCGCAGGGAATCTTTATGCCGACGCGCGCATTGGGCGCGCCGCAAACGATGTTGAGCAACTCTGCCTGCCCCACATCAACCTGGCACACGCGCAGGCGGTCCGCGTTCGGATGCTGCACGGCTTCCTTGATCTCGCCGACGACGATTTTCGTGAACGGCGGGGCGACGGGCTTGAGTTCCTCGACTTCAAGCCCGGCCATGGTGAGGGTGTCGGCGAGCTGCTGGGTGGTGAGCGGCGGGTTGCAGAATTCGCGCAACCAGGATTCTGGAAATTGCATGGTGTGGCCTTGTTCTTTCGTTGTTGTTCTTGTTCAGGACTGGAACTGGGACAGGAAGCGGACATCGCCGTCGAAAAACAGGCGCAAATCGTTGACGCCATAGCGCAGCATGGTCAGGCGGTCCGGCCCCATGCCGAAGGCAAAGCCGATGTATTGCTCGGGGTCCAGGCCCATGTTGCGCACCACGTTCGGATGGACCTGGCCGGAGCCGGCCACTTCCAGCCATTTCCCGGCCAGCGGCCCGGACTGGAACTGAATATCGATCTCGGCGCTGGGCTCGGTGAAGGGGAAGAAGCTGGGCCGGAAACGCAGCACCAGATCGTCGCTTTCAAAGAAAGTGCGGCAAAAATCGGTGAACACGTACTTCAAATCCTTGAAGCTCACGTTCTCGCCGATCCACAGGCCTTCGCACTGGTGGAACATCGGCGAGTGAGTAGCGTCGCTGTCCACCCGGTAGGTGCGGCCCGGCGCGATGACACGAATCTCGGGCATGCGGCCGCCGGCCTCGATCAGCGCCTTGTGTTTCTTGACATGCTGGACCGCATAGCGGATCTGCATCGGGCTGGTGTGGGTGCGCAGCAGGTTCGGCGCGGCCTCGGTGCCGCCCTCGACATAGAAAGTGTCGTGCATCGAGCGCGCCGGATGGTCTTCGGGCGTGTTGAGCGCGGTGAAATTGAACCAGTCGGTTTCAATCTCCGGGCCCTGCGCCACATCAAAACCCATGGAACCAAAGATGGACTCGATGCGCTCCAGCGTGAGCGAGACCGGGTGCAGTCCGCCCTGGGCGCGCTGGCGGCCGGGCAGGCTCACGTCGAGCGCTTCGGCTTTCAATTGCTTTTCCAGCTCGGCATTGGCCAGAGCCTGGCGGCGCTCGGTCAGCGCCGTTTCAATCGCCTGCTTGGCCAGGTTGATGGCGGCGCCGCGGGATTTTTTTTCTTCCACCGACAACTGCGCCATGCCCTTCATCAACTCGGTGATGCGCCCGGACTTGCCCAGAAACTGCGCCTTGGCGTTTTCCAGATCGGCGGGCGTGGCAGCCTGCGCAAAGCTGGCCCTGGCCGTGCTGACCAGTTCATCGAGGGTATTGGCATCGTTCATCAGATTCTCTTGTTCGGGTAGGGATGCGGGAAGAAAAACAGCAGCGCCAGATTGGGTTCAGCCACACGGCCATCTTTAAGCGCCACGCCACGGCCATGAAAAAAGGGCTAGAGCCTTTTCAAGCTCCAGCCCTTCATTTTCTTGCGCAAGCAGCTATTGATTCAATAGCGTTTTGTCCTGAAAAATCAGGCAGCCAGCTTGGCCTTGGCCTGCTCGACGATGGCGCCGAAAGCAGCGCTGTCGTGAATGGCCATATCGGACAGCACCTTGCGGTCAATCTCGATACCGGCTTTTTTCAGGCCGTTGGTGAACTGGCTGTAGGTCATGCCAAATGAACGGCTGGCAGCATTGATACGAGCGATCCACAGGCGGCGGAACACACGTTTCTTGTTACGACGGTCACGGTAGGCATATTGCCCAGCCTTCATTACCGCTTCTTTGGCGATACGGAAAACGTTACCGCGGCGACCGCGAAAACCTTTTGCAAGGGCGAGAACTTTTTTGTGGCGGGCGCGAGCCGTTACACCACGTTTGACGCGAGGCATGTATTACTCCTTGTTCGTCGTTGATTAAATGCCACGGCCTGGGAGCATCTGCGCCATGTGACCCATATTGGTCTCATGAACGCCGGTGGTTCCACGCAGTTGACGCTTGTTCTTGGTGGTCTTCTTGGTCAGGATGTGACGCTTGAAGGCTTGACCGCGCTTGACGGTGCCACCTGGACGAACGCGGAAACGCTTCTTGGCGCCGCTCTTGGTCTTCATTTTGGGCATGTGAATGCTCCTTTTCATTTGTGCTCGTGAGGCGCTGCGAACCTTCCGCAGACTTGATGGCCCCGAGCCACTTGTCGTGGCAAGCGTTAAGACCTGCCACTTGGCGCGACGAATTGAATTCGTCACTTTCGAAAAGACCGGCTTGACGCCGGCCTGTTCAGGAACCCCTTTTCAGGCGCTCCTTTTTTACAACTCACTGGCTCTCAAAGCCAGCAAGCTTTTAGGATGTTGTGCAGTCCGAACTTCAGGCTGCGTTCGATGACGCTGCTTCCGGGGTCGACTTCGAGGCGACCTTCTTACGGCCCGGCGCGATCATCATGACCATCTGCCGGCCTTCGAGCTTGGGAAACTGCTCGACCAGAATCAGGTCGGCCAGCTCGTCCCGAATCCGGGCCAGCAGGGCCAAGCCCAGTTCCTGGTGCGTGATTTCACGGCCGCGAAAACGCAGGGTGATCTTGCACTTGTCGCCGTCTTCCAGGAAGCGCTTGATGTTGCGCAGCTTGATGTTGTAGTCGCCGTCATCGGTGCCGGGGCGGAACTTGACTTCCTTGACCTCGATGACTTTTTGCTTGGACTTGGCTTCGGCCGCTTTCTTTTGCTCGGCATATTTGAATTTGCCGTAGTCCATGAGTCGGCAGACCGGCGGCACGGCCGTCGGCGAGATCTCAACCAGGTCCACATCCGCTTCGCCGGCCAGGCGTAGCGCCTCCATGAGACTGACAACGCCCAAAGGCTCGTTATCCGGCCCGGTCAAGCGTACTTCAGGGGCCATGATTTCACGGTTCAAGCGGTGCTTGCGTTCTTCACGGTGACGGCGGTCACGAAATTCTGTAGCGATGGTGCGAATCCTTCAAGTGTTGCCATAAAAGCTATGGCTGCTGGTGCCCATGTTCCAAAGACGACTGACCGGGTCCACCAGCAACAGTGAAAAAGTCAGATTTTTTGTGCAATGTCGGCGGCGATTTGCTGAGCAAAGGCGTCCAGAGACATTGCGCCAAGGTCTTTGTTACCCCGGGCGCGCACTGCAACTGCACCAGCGGCCTTCTCTTTGTCACCCACGACAAGGATGTAAGGGAGCTTTTGCAAGGCGTGCTCGCGTATTTTATACGTTATTTTTTCATTGCGCAGATCAAGGTTGACCCTAAGCCCTTGATTCTGCAGCGTTTTGGCAACGTCCCGGGCGTAGTCAGCCTGGGAATCGGTGATATTGAGAACAGAAACCTGCACTGGAGCCAGCCAGGTGGGCAGCGCGCCGGCATGTTCCTCGATCAAAATCCCGATGAATCGCTCCAGGCTGCCAACAATCGCGCGGTGCAGCATGACGGGACGATGACGCGCACCGTCTTCGCCGACATACTCGGCATCCAGCCGCTCCGGCATGGAAAAATCGACCTGGATGGTGCCCGATTGCCACTGCCGACCAATCGCGTCCTTGAGCGTGTATTCGATTTTCGGGCCGTAAAAAGCGCCCTCGCCCGGCGAGATTTCAAACTCGCAGCCGGAGGCGCGCAGGCTCTCGATCAGGGCACCCTCGGCGCGATCCCAGCTTTCATCGGAGCCGATGCGCGCTTCGGGCCGGGTTGCCACCTTGTAGATGATGTTCTTGAAACCGAAATCGGCATAGACCTTTTGCAGCAGCGCGGTGAAATCCGTGCATTCCTTCAAAATCTGCGCTTCGGTGCAGAAGATGTGGCCGTCGTCCTGCGTGAAGCCGCGCACCCGCATGATGCCGTGCAGGCCGCCGGTGGGCTCGTTGCGGTGGCACTGGCCGAATTCGCCGTAGCGCAGCGGCAGGTCGCGGTAGCTCTTGATGCCCTGCTTGAAAATCAGGATGTGGCCGGGGCAGTTCATGGGCTTCAGGGCGAAATCGCGCTTTTCGCTCTCTGTCGTGAACATGTTGTCGCGGTACTTGTCCCAGTGGCCGGTTTTTTCCCACAGCGTCTTGTCCAGCAGTTGCGGACCCTTGACTTCCTGGTAGCCGTTGTCCTGGTAAACCTTGCGCATGTACTGCTCGACGCCCTGCCAAACCGTCCAGCCCTTGGGGTGCCAGAACACCAGGCCGGGCGAATGCTCGTCGATGTGAAACAGATCCAATTCCTTGCCGAGCTTGCGGTGGTCGCGCTTGTCGGCTTCTTCGAGCTGGGTCAGGTACTGCTGCAGTTCGTCCTTGGTGGCCCAGGCGGTGCCGTAAATGCGCTGGAGCATCTCGTTGCGGTGGTCGCCGCGCCAGTAGGCGCCGGCCACTTTCATGAGCTTGAAGAATTTCAGTTTGCCGGTGCTAGGCACGTGGGGACCGCGGCACAGGTCTTCAAAAGTGCCTTCGCTATAGAGCGAAACGTCCTCATTGGCCGGAATGCTGGCGATGATCTCGGCCTTGTAGTTCTCGCCCAGCCCCTTGAAATAGGCCACGGCTTCATCGCGCGGCAACACGCGCCGGGTGATCGGCTCGTCCTTGGCGGCCAGCGCGGCCATTCGCTTTTCGATGGCGATCAGGTCTTCAGGCGTGAAGGGGCGCTTGTAGGAGAAATCGTAGAAAAACCCGTTGTCGATCACCGGCCCGATGGTCACCTGCGCCTCCGGGAACAGTTCCTTGACTGCGTAAGCCAGCAGGTGAGCCGCGCTGTGGCGGATCAGCTCCAGTCCGTCGGCATCCTTGGCGGTGATGATGGAGACAGCACTGTCCCTGTCGATCAGGTGGCTGGTGTCCACCAGCTTGCCATCCACCTTGCCGCCCAGCGCGGCCTTGGCCAGGCCGGTGCCGATGGAGGCGGCCACTTCGGCCACGGTCACGGGCTGGGGATAGTCGCGTTTGGAGCTGTCGGGAAGGGTGATCTGGATCATGATGAGAGTATTAAAAAGCGGTGGGGCAAAAAAAAACGCGGACCGGACCGCGCTTTACTTTTGACTGGGATGGGTAGCTGGTAGCGCACAAGGCGCGCGGACTACGGCCTCGTCAGCTATGAAGATGGTGCCGTTGTAGTTCGCGGTGTCATAACCAGTCTGCCTTTCTCGCTCTTGTGAGTGAAACAATTTTTTGGATTTTACTGCAGTCAGCCGCGCAAAGCCTGACAGCCAGCCAACAGGGCTTTTTCAATTGAGTCCTGCGTCGGCGCGGCGCCACAAAGAACCCGAGCCTCGAACGGTTCCACCGTGGCTGGTAGAAAAGACGAAAAGCCTTTGCGATAAAGCTCTGCTGGCCACAACGAGACAGGCACGCATTGGCCATGTCAGCTATTGCGAATCAGGGTGACTTCGCTCTTGCCTTTGCCAGCACAAGCAGCCCTTCCCGATTCCGATAGGCGCCACAAAAAAGGCCCTGGGCCACCCTTTGCGGGTTGCCCAAGGCCTTCGCTTCACAGCCTAGGCGGCTGCGAGATGGATCAGTGGAACTGCTCTTCTTCGGTCGAGCCGGTCAGCGCCTTGACGCTGGAAGAACCGCCCTGGATCACGGTGGTCACGTCGTCAAAATAGCCGGCGCCGACTTCCTGCTGGTGCGACACGAAGGTGTAGCCTTGCTCGCGGGCTGCGAATTCTGGCTCCTGCACCATTTCGGTGTAGTGGCGCATGCCTTCGCCTTGAGCGTAAGCCTTGGCAAACTTGAAGGTGTTGAACCAGTTGATGTGGATGCCGGCCAGCGTGATGAACTGGTACTTGTAGCCCAGTGCCGACAGGTCTTCCTGGAAGGAAGCGATCTGGCTGTCGTTGAGGTTCTTTTTCCAGTTGAAGGAAGGCGAGCAGTTGTAGGACAGCAGCTTGCCGGGGTTGGCGGCCAGCACGGCCTGGGCGAATTCGCGGGCAAAGCCGATGTCAGGCACGCCGGTTTCGCACCAAACCAGGTCAGCGTAAGGAGCGTAAGCAACGCCGCGGCTGATGGACTGCTCCAGACCGTTCTTGACGCGGTAAAAACCTTCTTGCGTGCGCTCGCCGGTCAGGAAAGGCTTGTCGTTCTCGTCGTAGTCGGAGGTGATCAGGTTGGCCGCTTCCGCATCGGTACGGGCCAGGATCAGGGTGGAAACACCCATCACGTCAGCGGCGAAACGTGCCGAGATCAGCTTTTCGCAGGCTTCGCGGGTTGGCACCAGCACCTTGCCGCCCATGTGGCCGCACTTCTTGACGGCAGCGAGCTGGTCTTCGAAGTGAACGCCGGCAGCGCCCGAAGCGATCATGTTCTTCATCAGTTCGAACGCGTTCAGCACGCCGCCGAAACCGGCTTCAGCGTCAGCCACGATAGGCAGGAAGTAGTCGATGAAACCTTCGTCGCCTGGGTTGATGCCACGGCCCCACTGGATTTCGTCAGCGCGCTTGAAGGTGTTGTTGATGCGGCGAACCATGGTGGGCACCGAGTCGTAGGCGTACAGCGACTGGTCTGGGTACATGGTTTCGGACGTGTTGCCGTCGGCGGCGACTTGCCAGCCCGACAGGTACACGGCTTCCAGGCCTGCCTTGGCCTGCTGCATGGCCTGGCCGGCGGAGATGGCGCCGAACGCGTTCACATAGCCCTTCTTGGCGCCGCCGTTGACCTTGGCCCAGAGCTTTTCAGCACCGTTCTTGGCCAGCGTGTGCTCGATAGGCAGGCTGCCGCGCAGGCGCACCACGTCGGCGGCGCTGTAGCCGCGCTTGACGTTCTTCCAGCGGGGGTTGGTTGCCCAGTCTTTTTCAAGGGCTGCAATTTGCTGTTCGCGGGTGAGTTGGTTTTGGGACATGGTGCGCTCCAGAGGTTGAGAGGATGTGCTTTTATTTTAAGTCTTCTAGAAGACTTATGCTGTATCTTATGTCTTATATAAGACTATTTTTTTCTTTTAAAATCAATAGCTTGTCGAAGAATTTTTCATTGTGAAATGTTTTTTCTTGATACGTTTAAAAATTCCTGTCAAGTATAAATCATAAATTCCACATTATGAAACAATAGCCCGACTCATGAAAAAGGTTGCCAGGCACGGACTGTGGACTGTGGGCTCGCGTGCGGTTGCACCCGGCAGTGGCCCAGGCGCTCGCCGAAAGCCGCAGCCAGACCTTTCTTGTGCCGTGGTCCACAGTCCCAGCCTGCCCGGTTCTGCGTCACACCGGGCTGTCGATGCGCAGCCAGGTCGTTTTCACTTCGGTGTACTTGTCAAAGGCGTGCAGCGACTTGTCGCGCCCCACCCCGCTTTGCTTGAAGCCGCCGAAGGGCACGGTGATGTCGTCCTCGTCGTACTGGTTGACGTGGACGGTGCCCGCGCGCAGCGCCCTGGCCACGCCGTGGGCCTTGTTCAGGTCGCTGGTCCACACGCCTGCCTGAAGGCCGTAAACGCTCTGGTTGGCCTGGCGCACCACCTCGCGGGCATCGGTGAAGGACAGCACCGAGAGCACCGGGCCGAAGATTTCCTCGCGCGCTATCGTCATCTGGTTGGTCACGCCATCAAACACCGTGGGCTGGACATAGCAGCCGCCCGAGTCCAGCAGGGCTTGATGCCCGCCAGCGAGCAGCCTGGCACCCTCGCTTTGCCCGAGTGCGATGTAGCGCAGCACGTTGTCGAGTTGCACTTGATCGACGATGGCGCCCATCACGGTGGATTTGTCCAGCGGGTTGGCCGGCTGGTACTGCGGCACCAGGGCCAGCGCTTTTTCCAGGAAAGCGTCCTTGATCGATTCCTCGACAAACAGGCGCGAGGGCGCATTGCAGCTCTCGCCTTGGTTGAAAAAGATGCCGCTCACTGCCGCCTGCACCGCGCGATCCAGATTCGGACAGTCGGCAAACACGATGTTGGGTGACTTGCCGCCCAGTTCGGTCCAGGCGCGTTTGAGATTGCTCTGCCCGGCCATCACGTGAATTTGCTTGCCCACGCGGGTCGAGCCGGTGAAAGCGATGCAGTCCACATCCATGTGCAACGCCAGCGGCGAGCCGGCCTCGGGGCCATAGCCAGGCACCACGTTGAAGATGCCGGGCGGAATGCCCGCTGCCAGCGCGAGCTCGGCCAGCCGCAGCGCAGTCAGGGGCGATTTTTCGCTGGGTTTCAAAATCACCGAGTTGCCGGCCGCCAGCGCCGGCGCAATCTTCCAGGCCGCCATGATCATCGGGTAGTTCCACGGCACGATGATGCCGACGACCCCCACCGGCTCGCGGGTGATCAACGCCAGCGCATTCGGGCCGGTCGGCGCAATTTCGTCATAGACCTTGTCCACCGCTTCGCCGTACCAGCGGATGCAATTGGCCGCGCTGTTCACATCGACCGAGCGCGCATACTTGATCGGCTTGCCCATGTCCAGGGTCTCGGTCAGGGCCAGCTCGTCGGCATGGGTGATGAGCGCATCGGCAAACTTGAGCATCACCCGCTTGCGCTGGGCCGGGCTCAGGCCACTCCAGCGGCGGTCTTCAAACGCAGCGCGGCCGGCAGCCACGGCGTCGTCGATGTCCATCTCGCCGCAGCGGGCCACGGCGGTGAGCCGCCGGCCATCGACGGGAGACATGCAGTCAAATGTCTGGCCGTCGCGGGCGGCGACCCGCTGGCCGTTGATAAAGGCGCGGCCATCAAAGGCCAGATCAGTTGTCGTCGTCATAGTCACCTCTGTTCAGGAAAAATCACTCGGAAAATTACTGTCTCAGCACATGTGAAATGGTGGTGGGCATCCCATCTCCCTGTCCAGACTTTGCACTGTCAGCCGATGGCATTGCAGAAGTCCGTAGTGTCGCGTCATGCGTCCAACGCTGGCTCACGCCAGAGGCGGGCATAGCAACAATTTGCTTGTGACGTGACAGTAGATTGAACTGCATTGCGACACTACTTGCCCGCCAGCACGGCCGGCTGCTTTTCCTGCGCCTCCCATGCGCTTTTCAGGCGCCGCCCAGCGCCACCCGCTCGGCGCGGGCGGCCGCCGCCATCTCGCGCTCGCGCTGGCGGGTCTGGCGCGCCACCCAGACGCTGTAGCCGACGATAACCACCGTCACCGTGGCAATCAGGAGCGTGGCGGCTGCATAAATGGTGGGATTGATGCCGCGCCGCGCATAGCCAAAAATCACCTGCGGCAGGGTATTGACCCCTGGGCCGGACAAAAATTCCGAGATCACCACGTCATCGAACGACAGGGTGAAGGCCAGCAGGAAAGCCGCCAGCAGCGCCTGGAAGATGTTGGGCAGCGTGATCAGGAAAAACACCTGGTGCGGGCGCGCACCCAGGTCCATGGCGGCCTCTTCAATGGAGCGGTTCACTTCGAGCAGGCGCGATTGCACGACCACCATGGCGTAGGCCATGCCCAGCAGCGTGTGGCCGAAGACGATGGTGAGCATGCCGCGCTCGGGCCAGCCGAGGAAATTTTGCGCGCCCACCATGAGCAGCAGCAGCGACAGGCCGATGACCACCTCGGGCATCACCAGCGGCGCATTGACCATGCCGGAAAAAATGGTTCTCCCCGCAAAACGCCGGTAGCGCACCAGCACGAAGGCCGCAAAAGTTCCCAAGATGGCCGACAGTAGCCCGGCCACCGTCGCCACCTTGAGCGAGAGCCAAAAGCCTTCGACCAGCTTGGTGTCGCGGGTCAGCGCCTCGTACCAGCGCAGCGAAAAGCCGGTGAATTCGGCGTCTTGGCGCGTGCTGTTGAAAGAGAAGACGACCATGAAGATCAGCGGCAGGTACAAAAACAGATAGACCAGCCCCATCCACAGCTTGCCGAAATGCTTTTCCACAAAGGTTGTCATGGCCGGGATTTACTTTCGGGGCTCGGCGGCGTCGCCGGTGTAGTGGTAATAAATCGCCAGCGGAACCACGATCAGCGCGATCATGACGACGGCCAGCGCCGTGGCCCGGGGCCAGTTGTTGCTGGTGAACATCTCGTCCCAGACCACCCGGCCGATCATGATGTTTTCCGGCCCGCCCAGCAGCGACGGAATCACGAACTCGCCCACCGAGGGAATGAACACCAGCATGAAGCCGGCGATGATGCCGGCGCGCGACAGCGGCACGGTAATGAGCCAGAACGCCTTGAAAGGCGAAGCGCCCAGGTCGTGCGCCGCCTCCAGCAGCCGGAAATCCATCTTCACTAGGTTGGCGTAGAGCGGCAGCACCATGAAGGGCAGATAGACGTAGGTCATGCCCACCAGCATGGACACGTCCGTGTAGAGCAGCTGGATCGGCTCGGCCGTGACACCCAAAGCCATCAGCGCCCGGTTGAGCACGCCCTGGTCGGCCAGGATGCCTTTCCAGGCATAGACGCGCAGCAAGAACGAGGTCCAGAACGGCAGCATCACCATCATCAAGAGCGCCGGGCGCAGGCTGGGAGCGGAGCGCGCCAGAAAATAGGCAAACGGATAACCGATACCCAGGCACAGCACGGCCGTGCATAGCGCATACCACAGCGAGCGCAGGTAGGCCTCGACGTACAGCGTCTCGAACAGCACGCCGCCCTCCTCGGTGCTGCGAAAAATCGAGCCGTAGTTTTCGTACTTGAGCTTGAGCAGGCCGCTTTGCGAGTCCCAGATCGGCTTGAAGGGGTGGATGTCGTTGCCCATGTCCACAAAGCTGATGTAGAGCAGGATCAGGAAGGGCACAAAGAAAAACAGCATCAGCCAGACATAGGGCAGGCCGATCACAAAGCGTTTGCCCGGCACAGGAAAGGTCACAGCGGCCATGGTGCTCGGGCTCCTTCAGTCGCGCAGGACAATGCCGGCGCGGTCGCCCCACCAGAAGAAGACGTTGTCCTCCCAGGTGATGCCGCTGATATCTTCACGCGAGGTGTTGGCTTCGGTAATCTTGACGCGCGAGCCGTCGCTGGCGATCACGATGTAGGTGTTGTAGGCGCCGAAGTAGGCAATTTCCTGGACCTTGCCCGTAAAGACGTTGCGCTCGGCTGCCGGGCGCAGCTTGCTAATGCCGATTTTCTCGGGCCGCACGGCAATGGCCAGCGGCATGTTCAGCGTGCCGCTCACCCCGTGCCCCACCTGGATCTCGCCAATGCCGGTGACGGCGGCGCAGTGGTCGGGCTCATCGACGCTGAGGCGCCCCTCGAACAGGTTGACATTGCCGATGAAGTCGGCCACGAAGCGGTTGGCCGGATGCTCATAGACCTCCTCGGGCGTTCCCACCTGCAGCACCCGTCCCTTGCTCATCACCGCAATGCGGCTGGCCATGGTCATGGCTTCCTCCTGGTCGTGGGTCACCATGACGCAGGTCACGCCCACTTGCTCGATGATGTTGACCAGTTCGAACTGGGTCTGCTCGCGCAGTTTCTTGTCGAGCGCGCCCAGCGGCTCGTCGAGCAGCAACAGCTTGGGCCGCTTGGCCAGACTGCGCGCCAGCGCGACGCGCTGCTGCTGGCCGCCCGAGAGCTGGTGGGGCTTGCGCCGGGCATACGCCGCGAGTTGCACCAGGTCGAGCATCCCGCCCACGCGCTGCTGGATCTCGGCCTTGGGCAGGCCCTCGCGCTTGAGGCCGAACGCGACGTTCTCCCAGATGTCGAGGTGCGGAAACAGCGCGTAGGACTGGAACATCATGTTGATCGGCCGGTGGTAGGCCGGCATGGCGGCCACGTCCTGGCCACCGAGCAGGATGCGGCCCGCGCTCGGCGTCTCGAAACCGGCCAGCATGCGCAGCAAGGTGGACTTGCCGCAGCCCGAGCTGCCCAGCAGCGCAAAAATCTCGCCCTGCCCCACCGACAGCGAGACCTCGTCCACCGCCAGCGCGTCATCAAAGCGCTTGACCAGCTTTTCGGTCACCAGGTAGCCCGCTTTTGCGTGCGTGTCTGCCATGTATCAACCTTTGCATCCTTGCTTCAAAAAACCAAAAAGGCTGTTCATACACGCGGTACAAACAGCCCCGGGCTCAACCCAGACAAATACTCATTTGCCTTTTTTGAAGCTGTTGTAGGCGTTGGCCATGGCTTCGCGCGCTTCGTTGGTGAAGCTGCTCGGGGCAATCATCTTGCCGAAGTAGTCGGCCTCGACAAAGATGGTCTTGTTGCCGGCAATTTCCGGCTTGATCTGGGCAATGGCGGCCTTGTTGGCCGTGGGGTAGTTCATCGTGTTGGTGACCGAGGCTGCATTTTCCGGGCGCAGGTAGAAGTCGATGAACGCATGGGCGTTGTTCGGGTGCTTGGCATCCTTGGTGATGGCCATGGTGTCGGCAAACAGCAGCGCGCCAGTGCTCGGCAGCAGCGCCTGGATCTCGTCCTTGGAGCCGTTTTCCTTGGCCCGGTTGGCCGCGATGTTGATGTCGCCGGACCAGCCGATGACCGCACAGGCCTTGCCGCCGGCCACGTCGTCGATCATGGTCGCGCTGAACAGCCGGATGTCCTTGCGCACCTTGCCCAGCATCTCGGCTGCCGCCTTGTAGTCGGCCGGGTCGCTGGAGTAGGCGTCCTTGCCGATGTAGTGCAGCGCCACGGGCATGATCTCGGCCGGTGAATCCAGGTAGGCGATGCCGCAGGACTTGAGCTTGGCGGTGTACTTCGGGTTGAACACCAGGTCCCAGGCGTTCTCGGGCATGGGCAGGCCGGCCAGGGCTTTTTCCGCCTTGGTCTTGTTGATCCCCACGGTGGTGAAGCCCCAGGCCCATGGCACCAGGTATTTGTTGTCCGGGTCCGCCTTGGTCAGAACGCTCATGATGGCCGGCTCAAGATTGGCCAGGTTGGAAAGCTTGGACTTTTCCAGCGGCTGCAGCAGGCCGCCCTCGATCTGGGGCTTGGCAAACACGGTGCCCGGCACCACGATGTCATAGCCGGTGTTGCCCGCCACCAGCTTGGCGTGGAGCGCCTCGTTGGTCTCGAAGGTGTCGTAGTTGACCTTGATGCCGGTTTCCTTTTCAAAGGCGGCGATCATGCCCTCGGGAATGTAGTCGGGCCAGTTGTAGATGTTGAGCACCTTCTCCTCGGTATTGGCCGGTGCCGCGGGGGCCGAGGCCACGACCGCGGGCGCGGGCGCGACCGCCACGGGCTCGTCTTTTTTGCCGCAGGCCGCCAGCAAGGCCGCCGAGATTGCCATGGCCAGTACAAGTTTTTTCATGGTGGAACGCACTCCCGAAAGAAAGGTGAAAAATGGACGCGGCACAGCGGCACGCATGACCGTCAACGTAGCATAGTGACAAAGCAACATCCGGACCATTCGCAAGCCCGAGACAAATTGCAACAATTATTTTATTCTGCCTTCATTCGAGCTGACCGGCTGCCTGCAACTCGGCCAGGGTGGCATCCAGGCAACGGCGAATCAGCGCCATCATCTCGTCGATCTGGTCATGCGTCATCACCAGCGGGGGCGCGATGATCATGCGGTCGCCCACGGCGCGCATGATCAGCCCCAGCCGGAAGCAGTGGCTGCGGCAGCGCATGCCCACGCCCAGTTCGGCCTTGAACGCCTCTTTGGTCGCCTTGTTTTTCACCAGCACCAGCGCGCCCATGAAGCCGCAGGTTTCGGCCATGCCCACCAGCCGATGCCCGGCGAGTTCACCGAAACGCCGGGCCAGGTAAGGGCCGATGTCGTCCTTCACGCGTCCCGGCAGGTTTTCCTTTTCCATCAGGTCCAGGTTGGCCAGGGCCACGGCGCAGGCCACCGGATGGCCGCTGTAGGTGTAGCCGTGCTGGAATTCCCCGCCCTGCTCGATGAGCACTTTGGCGACACGGTCGCCCACCATCACGCCGCCCAGCGGGATGTAGCCGCTGGTGATGCCCTTGGCAAAGGTCACCAGGTCGGGCCGGTAGCCGAATTTTTCATAGGCGAACCAGTGACCCAACCGGCCAAAGGCGCAGATCACCTCGTCGCTGATGAGCAGGATGCCGTACTTGTCCACGATGCGCTGGATTTCAGGCCAGTAGGTTTCGGGCGGGATGATGACGCCGCCAGCGCCCTGCACGGGCTCGGCGATGAAAGCGGCCACCTTGTCCGGGCCGACTTCAAGGATTTTCTCTTCCAGCCAGCTGGCGGCGCGTAGCCCGAACTCGGCAGCAGTCTCGCCCGGCTGGCCCAACTCGTAAAAGTAAGGTTGCTCGATGTGGGTGATATCGGGAATCGGCAGATCGCCCTGCGCGTGCATGCCGCTCATGCCGCCCAGTGACGCCCCGGCCATGGTGCTGCCATGGTAGCCATTGTGGCGCCCGATGATGACCTTGCGCTGCGGCTGGCCCAGCAAGTCCCAGTAACGGCGCACCATGCGCACATTCGAGTCGTTGCTCTCGGAGCCGCTGCTGGAATAAAACACGTGTTTAAACGTGCGCCCGTCCACTTCGGGCGCCAGCGCCGCCAGCCGGGCGGCCAGCTGCACCGCTGGCACGTTGGTGGTCTGGAAAAAGCTGTTGTAGTAAGGCAGCGCCATCATCTGCCGGTGCGCCGCATCGGCCAGCTCTTGGCGACCATACCCCACGTTGACGCACCACAGGCCGCTCATCGCATCGAGTATTTTGTGGCCCTCGGAATCCCAGACATAGATGTTGTCGGCCCGCGTGATGACGCGCGCGCCGTGCGCGGCCAAGTCCTTGAAATCGGTGAACGGGTGCAAAAAATGCGCGCTGTCCAGCGCCTGGATGGCGGCGGTATCGACGGTATTGGCGGTATTGGCGGCTGGGTTCATAGGAGTCCTTGGTGCTGGCTGTTGGCTGTTGGCTGTTGGCTTCAGTAGGGCGGTGCCGGGCGGGAGGCGTCACACATGGAGCAGCAAATGCTCGCGCTCCCAGGGCGAAATCACCTTCATGAACTCGGCAAACTCCAGCTCCTTGATTTCGGAATACACGGTGACAAACTCGCGGCCCAGCACCTCGTGCAGATCGGACTCGCGACGCAGCCAGTCCAGCGCCTCGCCCAGGCTGCGCGGCAGCGAGTACGGCGACAGATACGCATCGCCCTTCATCTCGGGCTTGGGCTTGATCTTGTTTTTCAGGCCCAGGTAGCCACAGGCCAGCGTCATGGCCAGCGCGACATACGGGTTGGCGTCGGCGCCGATCACGCGGTTTTCCACCCGGCGCGCCTGCGGCGTGGCAATCGGCGAGCGGATGCCCACCGTGCGGTTGTCGTGGCCCCAGGCGATGTTGATCGGCGCGGCGGTGTCGCGCGACAGGCGCCGGTAGCTGTTGACATAAGGCGCCACCAGCGCCATGGCCGCCGGAATGTAGCGCTGCAGCCCGCCGATGTAGTGAAAGAAAGCCTCGGACTCGCTGCCGTCCTCGTTGCTGAAGATGTTGCGCCCGCTCGCCTTGTTGATGATGCTTTGATGCACATGCATGGCGCTGCCGGGCTCGCCAGCAATCGGCTTGGCCATGAAAGTGGCATACATGTCGTGGCGCAGGGCGGACTCGCGCACCGTGCGCTTGAAGAAAAACACCTCGTCGGCCAGGCTCAGCGGATGGGCGTGGAAGAAATTGATCTCCATCTGGCCGGCGCCGACTTCGTGGATCAGTGTGTCCACGTTCAATTCCATCTTTTCGCAGTAGTCGTAGATTTCCTCGAACAGCGGGTCGAACTCGTTCACCGCGTCGATGCTGTAGGCCTGGCGCGAGGTTTCGGCGCGTCCGCTGCGGCCGATCGGCGGGCGCAGCGGCGTGTTGGGGTCGGTGTTGCGCGCCACCAGGTAAAACTCCAGCTCCGGCGCCACCACCGGGCTCAAGCCCTCGGCCTCGTACAGATCGCAGATGCGGCGCAGCACGCTGCGCGGCGCAAACGGCACGAGCTTGCCGCTGGAGTCAAAACAGTCGTGGATCACCTGCGCCGTCGGGTCCGAGGCCCACGGCACGATGCGCACGGTGGAGGGGTCGGGGCGCAGGTGCATGTCCCGGTCGGTCGGGCTGATCACGTCGTAATAGGGGCCGCTTTCGGGCAGCTCGCCGGTCACGCCCATGGCCACCACCGCCTCGGGCAGGCGCATGCCCCGGTCTTCGGTGAACTTGCCGCGCGGCAGGATCTTGCCGCGCGCCACGCCGGTCAGGTCAGGCACCAGGCATTCGACTTCGGTGACCCGGCGCTCGTTGAGCCAGTTTTCAAGATCCGTGAAGGTTGCCGTCTTACTCACACTCATGGGGCGCTCCTGTTGGTTGTCAACGCATGTTGGCAATTCTGATTCGTGGTGGATTGAAAGGCCTCTCAGGCGGCGCTGGCGCCCGGCGGCCGGGTTCGCTCGGCGTGGCGGCGCTGGCAGGCCTGGCCAAAAGCGCCCAGGATGGCGCTGTAAAAAGGGTTGTCCGCGCAGCGCCACTCGGGATGCCACTGCACCGCATAGGCAAAAGTGGGCGCGCCCTCGATTTCCACCGCCTCGATCAGCCCGTCGGGCGCGTGGCCCAGGGCGCGCAGGCCGGGCGCCAGCCGGGCAATGCCCTGGCCGTGCAACGAATTGACCTGGGCGGTTTCGTCGCCGGCCCACTGCGCAAAGATCGAGCCCGGCACAAAGCGCACCTCATGCGCCAGCCGGCCATAGGCGGCGCTCAGGCCCAGTCCTGCGGGTTCGCGGTGATCGAGGTGGCCGGCGCGGGCATGCACCGTCTGCTCCAGCGAGCCACCGAGCGCCACATTGATTTCCTGAAACCCCCGGCAGATGCCCAGCAGCGGCACGCCAAAGACCTGGCAGGCGCGCACCAGCGCCAGCGTGAGGGTGTCGCGCTGCGTATCCAGCGGCAGCCCGGTATCGGCCACCTCCTCGTCAAAATGGGACGGATGCACATTCGAGGCCGAGCCCGTCAGCATCACGCCATCGACCACCGCCAGCAGCGCGGGGATCTGCGCCGCATCGGCCAGCGGGAACAGCACCGGCTGGGCCTGGGCGCAGTCCTTGACGGCGCGGGCGTACTTGTCGCCCAGCACCAAGAAGGGCATCTGGTTGCCCTCTTCGCCTAAAAAGCGGTGATCGGCGGGCAACCACACCAGGGGCTGGGAAATATTGGGTGAAGCAGTCAACATGGGCGGGACTCGATCGCGGTTTTGCTTGGGTTAACTGTTGCACGCTCATCATAAAGCGGGATTGGCTAGCCATCAGCAGCATTTGGGGCTTGCCAATGGTGCCACTTTAGCGCCTACAGCCAGTTTCTAATCCACGACCGATCTGTGCTCCATCTATCTGGATGTCTGCTTTGCGAACTAGCCTGCCTGCTCATCGCCCCGGCGGAGTTATCTGACGCCCTCGCATTCCGACCAGCCCAAAGAAAATTGATGGCAGTGCAATTGGACAGATAACCTTGAGCACGCTTTTCAAGGAAGCTGCCGCTCAGTCAAACAGCCCCTTGTACTGCTCCCGCAGCAAATTCTTCTGCACCTTGCCCATGGTGTTGCGCGGCAGTTCGGTCACGACAAAACACTGCTTGGGAATCTTGAAGTTGGCCAGTTGCGTCTTGAGCGTGGCGATGATCTGATTAGCGTCCAGCGCTGCGCCCGGCCTGGCAATGACCACGGCCACACCGACTTCGCCAAAGTCCGGGTGCGGCACGCCCACCACCGCGCTCTCGGCCACGCCGGGCAGCTCGTTGATGGTGGCTTCGATTTCGGCTGGATAGACGTTGTAGCCGCCGCTGATGATCAAATCCTTGCTGCGCCCGACGATGGTGATGTAGCTGTTCTCGTCGATTTTCCCCACATCACCGGTCTTGAAGTAGCCGTCAAGGGTGAACTCTTCGGCGGTCTTTTCGGGCATGCGCCAGTAGCCGCCAAACACGTTCGGCCCCTTCACCTGGATGGCGCCGATCTCGCCCGTGGGCAGGCTCTGGCCGTCTTCGCTTTGCACGCGCAGGCGCACGCCGGGCAGCGCAAAACCGACGGTGCCGCCGCGCCGCTCGCCGCCCTGCTCCGCCCGGTAGGGGTTGGAGGTGAGCATGGCAGTCTCGCTCATGCCGTAGCGCTCCAGGATGGTGTGGCCGGTGCGCTCTGTCCATGCGTTGAAGGTGTCGATCAAGAGCGGCGCGGAGCCGGAGATAAAGAGGCGCATGTGGCGGCAGGCTTCTCGATTGAGCCCCGGCTCGGCCAGCAGGCGCACATAGAGCGTGGGCACGCCCATGAAGACCGTCGCCTCGGGCAGCTTGTCGATCACCTTTTTCGGCTCGAACTTGCCCAGCCAGATCATCTTGCTGCCGTTGATCAGCGCGCCGTGAATCGCCACGAACAGGCCATGGACGTGAAAGATGGGTAACGCATGAATCAGCACATCGCCGCCTTCTTGCGGGGTGCGCCAGCCCCAGTAGTCTTTCAATACCAGCGCGTTGCTCAGCAAATTGCCGTGCGAGAGCATCGCGCCCTTGCTGCGCCCGGTGGTGCCGCTGGTGTACACAATCGCAGCCAGGTCGTTTTCGTGTTTGAGCGCCACCTCATGCTGGTCGCTGCAATGCGCGGCGCGCTCCAGCAGGCTGCCGGTGCGGTCGTCGTCGAGGGTGAACACGCTTTGCGTGCCAGCCTTGAAGGCAATCTTGCTGACCCAGCCGAAATTGGCGCTGCTGCACACCACCACGGCGGGCTCGGCGTTGCCAATGAAATACTCGATCTCGGCGCTCTGGTAGGCGGTGTTGAGCGGCAGGAACACATAGCCCGCGCGCAGCGTGGCCAGGTAGAGCAGCATGGCCTCGACGGATTTTTCCACCTGCACGGCGATGCGGGCGCCTTCGGGCAGATCGAGCGACGCCAGCAGGTTGGCCAGCATGGCGCTGCCGCGCTCCAAGTCGCTCCAGGAATACATCAGGCCGCTGTCGGTTTCGACGGCAATCTCGTCCAGCGCGGCGGGAAAAGCGGCGCGCAGGGCGGCAAACAGGTTGTGGTTGTCCATGGGTTTGAAGGCGGTCAGAAAATCTGGGGCTCGGGCATGCCGGCCTGGAACTTGGGCGGGCGCTTTTCCATGAAGGCGGTGATGCCCTCGCGGTGCTCGGCCGAGCTGGCGTAGTCATAGGCCGTCGCCAGCAAAGCCTGGGCGGCCGATGCCGCCAGGAGAGGCGTCAGTTCGCGCAAAGCCGCCTTGTTCATGCGCGCAGCCTGGGGCGCGAGCTGGCTGATGCGCCGCACGCGCTCCAGCGCCGCAGCACCCACTTCGCAGGCGGGAACCACCTGGTTGAGAAAGCCGCGCTGCTTCATCTCAGGCGCGTCGAGCACGGCGGCCGACAGCAGCATCTCGCGCGCGCTCAGCTCGCCCACGGCGCGGATGACCAGCGCAGCCTCGCGCGGGGCCATCGGGAAACCCAGCTTGGCAATCGGCGCGCCAAAGCGGGCGTTATCTGCCGCAATGCGGATATCGCAGCAGCTGGCAATCTCGACGCCCGCGCCCATGCAGTTGCCTTCGATTTGCGCCACGATGGGCACGTCGCAATCAAGCATGGCCTGCAGGCCGCCCCAGACATCGTTTTCATGAAAGTCGCGCAGACTGGCTTCCTCGAAGCGAAAACCGGTGTATTCGGAAATGTCCCCGCCAGCGCAGAAGTGGCCACCCTCACCGCAAATCAGCACGGCCTGCAGGTCGGTGCGCTGCTGGATGTCTTGAAAAACCGCCCGCAACTCGCGCCACATCAGACGCGACATGGCGTTGAACTTGCCGGAATGGCAAAGCGTCACGGTGGCCAGCGGCCCCGAAATTTGCAATGAAACGGTGTTGCTCAAAAGAAGGGCTCCTGCAATGTTTGGCGGTTTCAAGTCTGGTGAGAAAAAAGGGCGGATTCGCTCACTTGCCGGTGGCGCCCATGCTGCCAGAGGACGCCGGGCGTTTTGAAGCCCAGGCCCACAGCGCCACGCCGCCCACGATCATTGGTATGCACAGCCACTGGCCCATGCTCAGGCCCAGCGACAAGATGCCCAGGTAGTCGTCGGGTTCGCGGAAAAACTCGGCAATGAAACGGAACACGCCATAGCCCAGCAAAAAGGCGCCGGAAACCTGGCCCATCTTGCGCGGCTTGCGGGCGTAGAGCCACAGCAGGATGAACAGCAGCAGGCCTTCCATGAGAAACTGGTAAATCTGCGACGGGTGACGCGGCAGCAGCGAGCCGCTGTGTCGAAACACCATGCCCCATGGCAAATCGGGGTCGCTGAAACGCCCCCAGAGTTCACCGTTGATGAAGTTGCCGACACGCCCGGCGGCCAGGCCGGTGGGCACGCAGGGCGCGATGAAATCCATCACCTGCAGCCAGGGCCGCTGGCGAGTGCGGGCAAACCACAGCTGCGAGGCCAGCACGCCCAGCATACCGCCATGAAAGCTCATGCCGCCCTGCCAGACGTAAAAAATCTGCAGCGGATGGCTGAGGTAGTAATCGGGTTTGTAGAAAAGGCAGTAACCGATTCGCCCGCCAATCACCACGCCCATGACCCCGAGAAACAGGATGTCCTCGATGTCCTGGCGCGACCAGGCGCCGGGGCCTTTGATGGAGGCGTAGGGCTGGTGCCGCAGGCGCAGGATGGCCAGAAAAAAGAACAGGCCGAAAGCGGCCAGGTAAGTGAGCCCGTACCAGTGAATGCCAAGCGGGCCGAGCTGGAGGGCGATGGGATTGATTTGAGGATGAATCAGCATGGCGTGCATTGTGCATGCACGCCATGAAGGATTCAGCCCGGATCAGGAATGTTCGATACGCACGTATTCGAAATCCTTGGGCTGGTTGTTGATGCCCACGCGCGGCGGGGCAATCCAGCTGGCGTACTGGCCGGGCTGCATGCACGGTTTCATCAGCGAGTTGATGTAGTCGTGGTCTTCGTCGTTGCACAGCCAGTCGCCTTGCTGGGCATTCCAGGCCTCGACGCTCAGCAACTCACCGGCCGGGCTGATGGGCGTCTTGGCAAATTCGCCGATCTTGCGATTGAAACCCTTGTGCGGCTGGCTGAAGGTGAAGTGGATGCCCGACTTTTCAATCGCCTTGTTCCAGCGGTCGATGCCGCCCTGGCAATCGTCGATGTAGTCGTCCAGCAGGCGGCTGTTGATGGCGCGCAGGGCCGGCACGTCTTCGGTCACAAACTGGCCGCCTTCCACGCGCAGCACCGGGTAGGTGGCGTGTTCGAGCTGGTGGTCATCGGCGATGGCGGTCTCGTTGAAGCGCCCTTTCAAGCCCGCGCTGAAGGCACTGGCCGCGTTGGACGAGATTTCCGAGCCGAACAGGTCGCGGGTGACGGACATATGAAAATTGGCTTTTTTCTGCAGCGTGGGCAGGTCGATCACGCCGAGCTTGCGGATGGCTTCCTTGGCATAGGGGTCGGTGATGCCGGCCGCCTTCATCGCCAGGCAGGTCGCCTCGATGGTGCGGCCGATGCCGGTCTCGCCGACAAACAGGTGGTGGGCTTCTTCGGTCAGCATGAAGCGGCAGCTGCGCGACAGCGGATCAAAGCCGGACTGGGCCAGGGCTGCGAGCTGCATCTTGCCGTCGCGGTCGGTGAAATAGGTGAACATGAAGAAGGACAGCCAGTCGGGCGTGCGCTCGTTGAAGGCGCCCAGAATGCGTGGGTTGTCCTGGTGGCCGGAGCGGCGCTCCAGCAGCGCCTGGGCTTCCTCGCGGCCGTCGCGGCCAAAATACTTGACCAGCAGATAGACCATGGCCCACAGATGGCGGCCTTCCTCGACATTGACCTGGAACAGGTTGCGCATGTCGTAGAGCGACGGCGCGGTGGCGCCCAGGAAACGCTGCTGCTCGACGGAAGCGGGCTCGGTGTCGCCCTGCACGACGATCAGGCGGCGCAGCAGCGCGCGGTACTCGCCCGGCACTTCCTGCCAGGCCGGCTCGCCCTTGTGGTGGCCGCAGGGAATGGTGCGCCCTTCTTCCTTGGGCGCGAGCAGGATGCCCCAGCGGTAATCGGGCATCTTCACATGGCCGAACTTGGCCCAGCCGCTCGGGTCCACGCCCACGGCGGTGCGCAGATAGACCTCGGAGTTCTGGAAACCGTCCGGCCCCATGTCTTTCCACCAGTCCAGGTACTGCGGCTGCCAGCCTTCCAGCGCGCGCTGCAACTGCTTGTCGGACGACAGGTCCACATTGTTGGGAATCAGGTCGTCGTAATTGACCGCGACAAAAACGTCGTTCTGGATGGCTTCAACGGGCTCGATGATGTCGTTGCTTTCAGTCTTATCGCTCATAGTGTCTCCTGCTGGATGAATGGAATGAATCGGTGACATGCAATATATTGCTTTATACAAAAACCGATAAATGTATTTTTATGCATTGATTATGGAAATAATTTGATATAAAACAAGAAATTCAAGCTAAATGCGCAAAATATTGCACAACCTCATACTCTGACTCGATCAAATTGGCATCGCGCGACGAGTGGTGCGCGCTGCGGGTCACGCGCAGATGCGGCTTTGTGGAAAAACCTGGCCACCGGCGTGGATCGCCGCAACAGTCCATGATCCAGGCTTTGAAAGCCCGCTCATGGAAACCAAAGTCATCGCCATCAACCGCCGCTCGGCCAACATCACCGAGGGCAAAGCGCGCGCCCCGAACCGATCCATGTACTACGCCATGGGTTACGAAGCCGCTGACTTCAAAAAGCCCATGATCGGCGTGGCCAACGGCCACAGCACCATCACGCCGTGCAACAGCGGCCTGCAAAAGCTGGCCGACGCGGCGATTGCCGCCATTGAAGAGGCCGGCGGCAACGCGCAGGTGTTCGGCACGCCGACGATCTCGGACGGCATGGCGATGGGCACCGAAGGCATGAAGTATTCGCTGGTCAGCCGCGAAGTCATTGCCGACTGCATCGAGACCTGCGTGCAGGGCCAGTGGATGGACGGCGTGCTGGTCATCGGCGGGTGCGACAAGAACATGCCCGGCGGCCTGATGGGCATGCTGCGCGCCAACGTGCCAGCGATTTATGTCTATGGCGGCACCATCCTGCCCGGCCACTACCAGGGAAAAGACCTGAACATCGTCAGCGTCTTCGAAGCCGTGGGCGAAAACGCCGCCGGGCGCCTGAGCGACGAAGACCTGCTGCAGATCGAGCGCCGCGCCATTCCCGGCACCGGCAGCTGCGGCGGCATGTACACCGCCAACACCATGTCCAGCGCTTTCGAGGCCCTGGGCATCTCGCTGCCCTACTCCAGCACCATGGCCAACCCGCACGACGAAAAAATGAACTCGGCCAAGGAATCGGCCCGGGTGCTGGTCGAGGCGGTGAAAAAAGACATCAAGCCGCGCGACATCGTCACCCGGCGCTCGATTGAAAACGCCGTGGCCGTCATCATGGCCACTGGCGGCTCCACCAACGCCGTGCTGCATTTCCTGGCCATTGCCCACGCGGCCGGCGTGGCGTGGACGCTGGACGATTTCGAGCGGGTACGCGTCAAGACCCCGGTGCTGTGCAACCTCAAGCCATCGGGCGACTATCTGGCGGTGGACCTGCATCGCGCCGGCGGCATTCCGCAGGTCATGAAGATGCTGCTGGTTGCCGGCCTGCTGCATGGCGAGTGCCTGACGATTTCCGGCCAGACCATTGCCGAGGTACTGAAAGACGTGCCCGATGCGCCGCGTGCCGACCAGGACGTGATTCGCCCGATCAGCCAGCCGCTGTACGCCCAGGGCCACCTGGCCATCCTGAAAGGCAACCTCTCGCCAGAAGGCTGCGTAGCCAAGATCACCGGCCTGAAAAACCCGGTCATGACCGGTCCGGCGCGCGTGTTTGACGACGAGCAGTCAGCGCTGGCCGCCATCCTGGCCGGCCGCATCCAGGCGGGTGACGTGATGGTGCTGCGCTACCTCGGCCCCAAAGGCGGCCCCGGCATGCCGGAAATGCTGGCGCCGACGGGCGCCTTGATTGGCGCCGGCCTGGGCGAAAGCGTCGGGCTGATCACCGACGGGCGTTTCTCCGGCGGCACCTGGGGCATGGTGGTCGGCCATGTGGCGCCGGAAGCCGCGGCGGGCGGCAATATCGCGTTTGTCCGGGAAGGCGACTCCATCACGATTGACGCGCGCCAGTTGCTGCTGCAGCTCAACGTCAGCGAGGCCGAACTACAAAACCGTAAAACCGGCTGGACACCGCCGGCGCCGCGCTACACGCGTGGCGTGCAGGCCAAGTTCGCGTTCAACGCGTCCAGTGCCAGCAAGGGCGCGGTGCTGGACGACTTCACTTGCGTTTCTTGATCATGCCCAAGGCATCGCGCTGCTTTTCCAGGCGTTTTTTGGTTCGCTCGTCCATCTTTTCGATCGCTTTTCGTTTGGTGTAGCCCGAAGCATCAGCCCAGGACCACCAAGCCACCGCCAAGCCGAACGGCGCCAGCACCATCCACCAACTTAATTCAGCCACCGGGCTGATTTCCAGGTATTTCAAAAGCAGGCCTGCAATTCCCACCAATAAAAAAAACATCCATCACTCCTGAAATTCTGACAAGTAAAGACTGCCGAAGGTGTGTTGTCGTGGTCAACCCCCACCGGTACAATCGCGTTAACTGACTGTAACCCATCTATTACTCACTCCCGAGGACACTCCATGAAACGCACTCTTTTGGCAATCGCTTCCGTGGCTGCAGGTTTTGCAGTCTCTTCCCCTGCCATGGCTGACCTGGCACTGGCCACCGCCAAAAACTGCATGGCCTGCCATGCAGTTGATAAAAAAGTCGTGGGCCCGGCCTACAAGGATGTGGCCGCCAAATACGCCGGCCAGAAAGACGCATCCGCCAAGCTGGCAGAAAAAATCATCAAAGGCGGCTCGGGCGTTTGGGGTCCGGTTCCCATGCCCGCCAATGCGCAGGTCACGCCTGACGAAGCCAAGAAGCTGGCGGCCTGGGTTCTGGCCCAGAAATAACGCTTGCAGCAAAGGGCCGGATCCACATCCGGCTTTTCTTGAGGCTCACACGAAAAAAGCCCGTCAATCGACGGGCTTTTTTAATGGGCCTTTCTCAAGACCCTGCAGACAATCTTACAGATTCTGCGACAGCTGCTCCAGAATAGCCGGATTTTCCAGCGTCGAGGTGTCCTGCGTCACGGCCTCGCCCTTGGCCACGCCGCGCAGCAGGCGACGCATGATCTTGCCGCTACGGGTCTTGGGCAGGTTGTCGCCAAAGCGGATGTCCTTCGGCTTGGCGATCGGGCCAATTTGCTTGCCCACCCAGTCGCGCAGTTCTTTGGCAATGGCCTTGCCTTCGTCGCCTTCGGGGCGCGAGCGCTTGAGCACCACGAAGGCGACGATGGCCTCGCCGGTCAGGTCGTCAGGACGGCCCACCACAGCGGCTTCGGCCACCAGCGGATGCGCCACCAGGGCGGACTCGATTTCCATCGTGCCCATGCGGTGGCCGGACACGTTGAGCACGTCGTCGATGCGACCGGTGATGCGGAAGTAGCCGTTGTCGATGTTGCGCACCGCGCCGTCGCCGGCCAGGTAGATCGTGCCGCCCATTTCCTCGGGGAAGTAGCTCTTCTTGAAACGCTCGGGGTCGTTCCAGATGGTGCGGATCATCGACGGCCAGGGGCGCTTGATCACCAGCATGCCGCCCGAACCGTTGGGCAGGTCGTTGCCAGTCTCATCGACGATGGCGATCATGATGCCGGGCAGTGGCAGCGTGCAGCTGCCGGGCACCAGCGGCGTGGCGCCGGGCAGCGGGGTGATCATGTGGCCACCGGTTTCGGTCTGCCAGAAAGTATCGATCACCGGGCAACGCTCGCCGCCGATGTTTTTGTAGTACCACATCCAGGCTTCGGGGTTGATGGGCTCGCCCACCGAACCGAGAATGCGCAGGCTGCTCAGGTCCGAGCGGTCCGGGTGTACGGCGGCATCGGCGTCCGCTGCCTTGATCAGCGAGCGGATGGCCGTGGGCGCGGTGTAGAAGATCGTGACCTTGTGCTTTTCGATCATCTGCCAGAAACGGCCAGCGTTCGGGTAGGTCGGGATGCCTTCGAAGATCACCTGCGTGGCGCCGGCGGCCAGCGGGCCGTAAGTGATGTAGGTGTGGCCGGTGATCCAGCCGATGTCGGCGGTACACCAGAACACGTCGTCAGCCTTCAGATCGAACGTCCAGTCCATCGTCAGCTTGGCCCACAGCAGGTAGCCGCCGGTGCTGTGCTGCACGCCTTTGGGCTTGCCGGTGGAGCCGGAGGTGTAGAGCACAAACAAAGGATGCTCGGCGCCGACGAATTCGGGCTCGCACACCGGATTGGCCTTGGCGGCGACTTCATGCATCAGGCTGTCGCGGCCGGC
This sequence comes from Pseudomonadota bacterium, assembly GCA_030855235.1. GTDB lineage: Bacteria > Pseudomonadota > Gammaproteobacteria > Burkholderiales > Burkholderiaceae_C > Polaromonas. Next base: position 36,402 of record JALYRU010000016.1, on the reverse strand, counting down.
GACCATGTTGCAGGCGGTGGGGGTGCGCTGGTAGACGATCACGTTCTTGACCGTCTCGCAGCCGCCCATGGCGATGCCTTCGTCCACGATGGACTTCAGGGGCAACTCCTTGCCGCCGCGCAGTTGGAAGTTGGCGGTGATGACGGCGACGGCGCCGGCGTCATGGATGCGCTCTTGCAGGCTCTTGGCCGAAAAACCGCCGAACACCACCGAGTGCGTCGCGCCGATGCGCGCGCACGCCTGCATCGCAACCACGCCTTCGACGGTCATAGGCATGTAGATGACCACGCGGTCACCCTTTTGCACGCCCATTTCCTTCAGGGCGCTGGCGAACTGGCTGACCTTGGCGTGCAGTTCCTTGTAAGTGACGTTGGTGACCTTGCCGTCGTCGCTTTCAAAGATGATGGCTTTTTTGTCTTCCGTTGGGGTGCCCAGGTGGCGGTCCAGGCAGTTGTAGGACGCATTGAGTTCGCCATCGGCAAACCAGGTGTAGAACGGGGCATTGGACTCGTCCAGCACCTGGGTGAAGGGCTTTTTCCAGCTCAGGTTCTCGCGCGCCAGCCGGGCCCAGAAACCTTCGAAATCATTTTCGGCTTCAGCGCACAGGGCGTTGTAGCCCTCCATGCCGGAAATACGGGCAGCCTGCACGGCGGCAGCGCTGGGTGGAAACACGCGGTTTTCAACCAGTGTGGACTGGATGGAGTTGTCAGGGGTACTCATTTTTAATGTCTCCTAGGGTTTATTGGGTGCGTGATACTTTCAGGCCTTGCACTTACAAGCCACTGACGGAATTGACCTGGCAAGGCTGACTCTTGCCGAGAAGGCCTGGCGGCCCGTCTCCTACAATCCGCAGTTCGCTTAACGATTGCCATCATGTCTGAACCCACTTCCGTCAAAATATCCCCGCTGCGCCCCCTGCCAAAAATTATTTTTGCCAGCCGGTGGTTGCAGCTGCCGCTTTACCTGGGACTGATCGCAGCCCAGGCCGTCTATGTCGTGCATTTCCTGGTCGAGTTGCTGCACCTGATCGAGGCAGCCTTCGGTAGCCAGACCGCCCTGCAGGCGCTCATCAGCAGCATCGGCTACAAGACCACCGTGCCGACGACTTCGCTCAACGAGACCGTCATCATGCTGGTCGTGCTGGCGCTGATCGACGTGGTCATGATTTCCAACCTGCTGATCATGGTGATTGTGGGCGGTTATGAAACCTTTGTCAGCCGCATGGAACTCGAAGGCCATCCGGACCAGCCCGAGTGGCTCAGCCATGTGAATGCCTCGGTACTCAAGGTCAAGCTGGCCACCGCCATCATCGGCATCAGCTCGATCCACCTGCTCAAGACCTTCATCAATGCCGACAACTACAGCGACAAGGTGCTGATTGCCCAGACCTTGATTCACATCGCCTTCCTGCTCTCGGCCCTGGCCATTGCCTATACCGACAAGCTAATGTCCGGCATCGCCGCCCAGAAACACTGAGCGTCTTTGGCAGGCGCGCGGGACTGGACCAGCCCGGCGCCTGAGCCTGCTAGCTAAAAAACGGTATCGCCGCCGTCCATGCTGTTGCGCATGGCCGTGCGGGCCACGCTGTCGAGCGCGCGGTCCAGCACACCTTGCTCGCTGACCACCTTGACAAATGCCAGCATCAGCAAGTGATGGAGCACGCGGTTGGTCATCGAATGCTTGCGGCCGCCTTCGCTGGTGAACATATACAGGGTGTTCTGGGGGCTGATCCAGGTTAACTGCGCGCGCAGCCATTGCGTATCCACGAGCATTTCCACCCACGCGCCCAGCTGCAGTTCGACCTTTTGTTCCGGTGCCAACTGCGCAGCGCCCGACGCAGCAGAGGCCGGCTCATCCTTGCCGGGAATCGAGGCCTCCCAGTCCTCCATGAATCCGGAATGCTGCGCTTCAGCCGGGGCCAGCCAGGGCGCCGACATGCCGGGCTGCGTATCATCTGCCTCGAACATTTTTTCAAGCGCATGACGTTTGGCGCTGGGCGAGGGAGTCACGGCGGCAGCATCAGGCTGGGCGCGCAGGCCGGCTTGGTGCAGCGCCATCAATTCATCAAAAAACGCTCTGGCCTGCTCCAGCGGATAGTCGATCGACAGCAGGCCCTCGCGCAGCGCCTTGAGCAGGCCGGGAATGAGCTGAAGAAGCCGCTGGCGCTGGCCGGCCACCTGCGCCAGGTCCATGCTCCAGAGCAAATCGACCAGTATCCGGCTGAACACGGCTTTCTGGGCTTGAACGTCGCCCTCCTCGGCAAGCAACTGTTCCCGGGCCAGGACCTGCGCCCAGGGCCCGGTCAGGAAAGCGGCGATGACCCGGTTACTCTGGAGCCCGTCGAGCCGCCGCCTGATTTGAGCGGCCACTTTTTCAGCCAGCAGGTTGCGCTGCTCGGCCTGCAGCAGCGCCTGAACGGCCCGCAGCTGGGATTGACGGTATTCAGGCGTGTTGCGCGCCTGTTTGCGCTCGAACTCGGCCAGCAGCGTGGCGAAATGCTGGGCATCGCCCGCGTGCTCCTCCGTCAGCAGCGGCGCCAGCGCCTGCAGGTTCTTCATGAACCCGGCAAAGCCCGGTGCCGTCTCGCTCGCATAGGCCAGGCTGGTGTTGGTGATGGTGTCGAGCAGCTTGCGCGCCGGATGGCTTTTGTCGCTGAAAAAGCGGGTGTCCGTCACGGCCAGGCGCAAAAATGCGGGCTCGGCATGGGCGATGATCTGCCTGACCGGCGTGAGCAAGCGCTCGTCCTGGGTGACCTGCTCGATCATCAGCCCCACCACCTCGACCGCCAGCGACTGGCCCAGGCTCCTGGATTCTGTCTTGAGATGGGCGCGCATTTGCGCCACGGGCAAGGGCGGAGCGGGCCTGGCCTTGCTGCCCGGCAGCGTGCCCGGACTTTTTTCCTGGAGTTCGGCCAGCACATCGAGCGCTGCAGGCAGGGTGGGTGAAAAATCGGGGTGAACCACCTCCTCGGCCAGGGGAGCGAAAGAAGAACTGCGCCCCTGCAGGGCCGGGTCGTAATTGCCCGCAAGCAAATGGTGCAGATGGTCAAGCGTCAGCAACTTGCGGCGCCTGGCCAGCGCCGAGTCGTTTTCTCCGGGGAAATTCCCGGCCTTGAAAGCCTCACGTGCAGACAGCTGTTCCTCTTGCTGCAGCATCCGGGCCTCGGAGGCAGGAGCGGTTTTACCGGTCAAGCTCTCAGGCGAGGCGACCACGCTGTAGGCCGCAGGCCCGACTCCCTGGCGGGCCAGAAAAGCATCCAGCGACAGATACAGCGCTTGCAGCTTGTCTCCCATGATCTGGGAGCCCTCCATCAGCAGGCACGAGCGCACTTGCGCGTCCACCGGAAGATCTCCGACCACTTTGAGCAGGGCCTGCAACACGATATCCGGGCGCAGCGGATTGCTGTCCACCTTGACCATCGAAAAACCCTGAACGGTACTCAGGCGCGCAGAAAAACCCGAAAGCGCTGCTTCGCAGGTCAGCTTGACGATCTGCTGCAGGCGTGCGCGCTCTACCGTTTCCTGAACCTGATCGTCTCCCATCAATTCCAGGTCGTCAAAGCTCAGGGATGACAAGGAGCGCAAGGGCGCGCCGGTCTTCTTGACCCCCAGCAACTGGGCATCGTCGGCCATGGCCTGCTTGAGCGCGGCCATGAAATCGTGCTCGATGACCATGCGGTTTCTCATGAGCGCGACCATCGCATGGTTCACCGGATGCCTCTCGGCGCCTTCCGAAATCGTCATGGACTGTAAAGACAACGTGTCCAGCAGTCGGGAACACCATTGCCGAATCAAGCTTGAGGCCTGATTCAAGCCTTCATCAAGACAGGCTTGGTAAGCCGGATTTGACTTTTGCATTGAAGTCGTCATGGTGTTTGATAACCCTTTCAGACAATAACTCACAGCCATCCGGCCCTCGTACAGCAAGGCGCCGGATGAAAAAAGTGCGCACTGCACTGGCCTCAAGACTACTACGGCTTGACCTATGGCACAAAAGGCCAGAACCGGCGCTACCTGTAGGATAAAAGCGTCAGGAAGGCAGGCCCAGCGCCTTCCAGCCATCATGGCCGAGCGTTTCCAGCGTCTTGATGTTTTCCTCGAAAATCGCCTCGGCCTGCGGAAAAGCCTCCACCGCCCGGTCGATGCTGGCCTCGCGCAGCAGGTGCAGCATGGCAAAAGGCGCACGGTTGGTGTAGTTGCCGATGTCATCCAGCTCGGTGCCGTCGAACTGGAACTTGGGGTGAAAGCTCGCCAGCTGCACGATGCCTTCGAGTCCGTGCTCGTCCAGCACGCCCTCGGCGACTTCCAGGAAATCGTTGAAGTCCAGGAAATCGTCGAACAGCGTGGGGTGGATCAGCAGCGTGGTGTCGAGCTCCTCGGGCGCCGTAGCCACGAGCAAATCAAGCTCGCGGTCCAGCTCTTCGAGCAGGTCGTCGGCATGGCGCGCGTGGCTGACCACCAGGCGCACCTGGTTCTTGACATACACCGCCTTGGCAAACGGGCACAGGTTCAGCCCGATCACGGCTTTTTCAAGCCAGTGGCGGGTCTGCTTCAGGACTTCTTCGTCGGTCATGCAGACACCTTTTGTTACTTCAGGGCCTTGAAGCGCATGCGTTTGGGCTTGGCGCCCTCTTCGCCCAGGCGGCGCTTCTTGTCGGCTTCGTATTCCTGGTAGTTGCCGTCAAAGAATACCCACTGGCTGTCGCCCTCTGCGGCCAGGATGTGGGTGGCAATGCGGTCCAGGAACCAGCGGTCGTGGCTGATCACCATCACCGAGCCGGCGAATTCGAGCAGAGCGTCTTCCAGCGCGCGCAGGGTTTCCACGTCCAGATCGTTCGACGGCTCGTCAAGCATCAAGACGTTGCCGCCGGCGATCAGGGTCTTGGCCAGGTGCAGCCGGCCGCGCTCGCCGCCCGAGAGGGTGCCGACGCGCTTTTGCTGGTCGCCGCCGTTGAAATTGAAACGCCCGCAGTAAGCGCGGCTGGGCATCTGGAACTTGCCGACATTCAAAATATCCAGACCGCCCGAGACATCTTCCCAGACGGTTTTTTCATTCGCCAGGTCATCGCGGTGCTGGTCCACGAAGGCCATGCGCACGGTCGAGCCCTTGATGACTTCGCCGCTGTCGGGCTGCTCCTTGCCGGCAATCAGCTTGAACAGCGTCGATTTACCGGCGCCGTTGGGGCCGATGATGCCGACGATGGCGCCCGCCGGGACGGTAAAGCTCAGGTTGTCGATCAGCACCCGGTCGCCAAAGGATTTGCTGACGTTATGAAACTCGATGACCTGATGGCCCAGGCGCTCGGCCACGGGAATGAAAATCTCGTTGGTTTCAACGCGCTTCTGGTATTCGAAATCGGACAGCTCTTCAAATCGGGCCAGGCGCGACTTGCTCTTGGCCTGGCGCGCTTTCGGGTTCTGGCGTGACCATTCGAGTTCCTTCTTCAGGGCCTTGGCGCGCGCTTCCTCGCCCTTTTGCTCCAGCGCCAGACGGTCGCCCTTCTGGGTCAGCCAGGAGCTGTAGTTGCCCTTCCAGGGAATGCCCTGGCCGCGGTCCAGCTCCAGAATCCACTCGGCTGCGTTGTCCAGGAAATAGCGGTCATGGGTGATGGCCACGACGGTGCCGGGGTAGCGCTGCAAAAACTGCTCCAGCCAGTCCACCGATTCGGCGTCCAGGTGATTGGTCGGCTCGTCGAGCAGCAGCATGTCGGGCTTGGACAGCAGCATGCTGCACAGCGCCACGCGGCGCTTTTCACCGCCGGACAGCAAACCGATCTTGGCATCCCAGGGCGGCAGGCGCAGCGCGTCAGCGGCGATTTCAAGCTGGTGCTCGGAGTCGGTGCCGGCCGTGGCGATGATGGCTTCCAGGCGCGCTTGTTCAGCCGCCAGCGCGTCGAAATCGGCGTCTTCCTCGGCGTAGGCGGCATAGACCGCCTCTAACTGGGCCTTGGCGGCAAACACCGCGCCCATGCCCGCTTCGACGCTCTCGCGCACCGTGTGCTCGGGGTCAAGCTTGGGCTCCTGCGGCAGGTAGCCGATATTCAGGCCCGGCATCGGCGTGGCTTCGCCCTCGATTTCCTTGTCCAGGCCGGCCATGATCTTGAGCAGGGTGGACTTTCCGGAGCCGTTGACGCCGAGCACGCCGATCTTGGCGCCGGGGAAAAAGCTCAGGGACACGTCCTTGAGAATCTGGCGTTTGGGCGGCACAATTTTGCCGACCTTGTTCATGGTGAATACGTACTGAGCCATCAGGTCACTTTGGTAAAAATAAAAAAGAACTAAAAACCTTGCAGTCCCGCCATCAGGCAAAGCGCAGGTCTGCGGGAACTGGCCTGCAGGCCTGAGAGCGCTTGTGAAAGCGAAATTGCGGTGTGGATTTGTTGATTATCCCTCGTGCGCAAAAACCTCCCGGTTCACGGCGCAGGAAGACATTAGCGTTCCGTGCGACAATAGCCGGGTTGCAGGCTCCAGTTGCCCTCAACATCTGGGCACATCCCGGTACTGGCTCAGCCAGGCTTCTGACGATGTTCTAGCCCGACTTTCTGATCCCATCTGCCTATGACTGGCGGGTTGCCTTCAAACCAAGGCGCCCAACAGGCCGATCTAGAAGCGCCACAGCGGCGCAACACCATGAAATTTGAAGAATTGAACCTGGCCCCGGCCATTCTGAAGGCCGTGCTTGAGCAGGGCTATGACACCCCCACGCCGATCCAGGCGCAAGCCATTCCGGCCGTGCTCGCCGGCGGCGACCTGCTGGGCGGCGCCCAGACCGGCACCGGCAAGACAGCCGCCTTCACGCTGCCGCTGCTGCAGCGTCTGCAGGCCGAGCCCCGCCTGACCAACCGCCGCGGCGTCAATGCCGTGCGCGCCCTGATCATGACGCCGACGCGCGAGCTCGCCGCCCAGGTCGAGGAAAGCGTTCGCACCTACGGCAAATACCTGGACCTCACCTCGATGGTGATGTTCGGCGGCGTCGGCATGGGCGCGCAGATTGAAAAACTGCGCCGCGGCGTTGATATCCTGGTGGCCACGCCCGGCCGCCTGCTGGACCATGCCGGCCAAGGCACGCTGGACCTGAGCCAGGTGCAAGTCCTGATTCTGGACGAAGCCGACCGCATGCTGGACATGGGCTTCATCCACGACATCAAGAAGGTGCTGGCGCTGGTGCCCAAGCAAAAGCAGACGCTGCTTTTCAGCGCCACCTTCAGCGATGAAATCCGCGAACTGGCCAACGGCCTGCTGCGCAACCCCGTGTCCATCCAGGTCACGCCGCGCAACACCACGGTGCAGCGCATCACGCAGACCATCCACCCGGTGGGACGTGGCAAGAAAAAAGCGCTGCTCACGCACATCATCAACGAGCACAACTGGAGCCAGGTGCTGGTGTTCACCCGCACCAAGTTCGGCGCCAACAACGTGGCCGAGCACCTGACCAAGGCCGGCATTCCGGCCATGGCGCTGCACGGCAACAAGAGCCAGACGGCACGCACCCAGGCCCTGCAAGGCTTCAAGAACGGCGACATCCGCGCCCTGGTGGCGACCGACATTGCCGCGCGCGGCATCGACATCGACGAGCTGCCGCACGTGGTGAACTATGAAATTCCGAATGTCAGCGAAGACTATGTGCACCGCATCGGCCGCACCGGCCGCGCCGGCAACAGCGGCGAAGCCGTCAGCCTGGTGTGCCTGGACGAAGAAGGCTTCATGCAGGACATCGAGCGCTTTACCAAGCAGACCATCGAGAAAGTCTTCGTGACCGGTTTTGAAGCTGAGCCCGGCGAAAAAGCCGAGCCGCTGGCCATGGGTCGCCAGACCATCTGGGGCGGCCTGGGCAAGCCGCCGAGCCGCGACGTGATGCAGGCAGCCGCCAAGGCCGCTCGCTCTGAAATGATGACCCGCATCCGCGACACCAAGGGCGCCCAGCCGGCGCGCAGCGGTGGCGGCGGTGGCGCGCCTGCAGGCGGGCGTGGACGAGCCCCTGCCGGTGGCGGCAATGCAGGCGCCGGCCGCAGTGGCGGCGGTGGTTTTGGCGGCAATGCAGGCGGCAACAGCGAGCGCCGGGGTCCAGCCCCGCGCCAGAATGCCGGCTATCCACCGGCAAGCCAGCCTTACGGCCAGCCACGCGTCTCCCACGCGGCCCCGCATCCGCGTGAAAGCCATTCGCAGCACCACGATTTCGACAACCACCAGCCGGCCAGCCACGCCTCGTCTGGCTTTCCGTCGTCCGGCCAGCCCACCGGCAACCGCAACAACTTCCGGGGCGCACGCTCCGGTGGCGGCGCTGGCGGCGGTGCAGGCGGCGCTGGTGGTGCAGGCCGAGGCGGCCCTCGCCGTCCCGGCGGCTCGTTCAACGGCCGATAAACGGCCCGGCTGCTCCGCCTGGTTCATTCAGCGCTTGGATAAGCAGCCCTGCCACTCTTTGCGGCGCTTGACGCCGTAAAACCACCGCGCTTTTTAAAATTTCGCCCGACAGCCCCAGCGGCTGGCGGGCGATTTTCATGGAAAGTCCGAAACCACCGTCAAGCACCCACCAGTCGTACCGGCCGATTCTGCCCTGCAAGAAACAGCGCCAGTGGCTCTCTCTCCCAAACGCCACACCTGAAAGTCTGCGACTCCACGCCTGTCCATCTCGCCCAGCATCCAGGCCAGATAAGTCCAGACGAAGATGATCTTCAAAACCGGTTTCAAACCAGCGCATTTTCGCCAATTCATGACCTGGATCAGAGCCTGATGGCGCGCCAGTCATTAAGCTCGCGGATTGCTAAAAAGGAGCCCTGCACATGCCCAATCTCGAATGGTCCGACGCCCTGGCGCTTGACATGGCCGCCATGGACGACACGCACCGCGAATTTGTCGATCTGCTCGCCCTGGCCGAAGCCGCAACCGACGAAACCCTGCAAACCCACTGGCGCACGCTGGTGGAGCACACCGACGACCACTTCGGACGCGAAGACCAGTGGATGCAGGCCACGCGCTTTTCCTCGTCCAACTGCCACAGCATGCAGCACCAGATCGTGCTGCAGGTGATGCGCGAAGGCATCAAGCTGATCGACGCGGGCGACCTGACCACCGTGCGCCAGATGATCCGCGACCTGGCTGTCTGGTTTCCGCAGCATGCCCAGAGCATGGATGCGGCGCTCGCCCTGCACCTGCGCAGCGTCGGCTTTGACCCGGTCACCGGCCTGGTGAGCTTGCCGCAGGCCTTGCCCGACACCGTCATTCACGGCTGCGGCGGCGCGACCTGCTCGGACACGCAAGCGGACAAACAGAGCGAAAGCGCCGAAGCCCAGGCAGCCTGATCGCCTGATCGCCTGAGCGCCTGAGCACCCCTATCGGCACCCGTAGCCCCTGCTTGCACGCCAGCCCCCAGCCCTACCCTGCGGGTTGCCCTGCCTGTGCCGCGCTGGAGCGGGCGATAGCCAACAACGCTTTCCATCTGTCAGCGCCGCCGGCATGGTGTTGTTCACAGCAGCGCTGGCAGGTACAGCAGCGCCAGTAGGTCTGAGCCGGACTTCCTTCGCGGCCGAAATCGTCCTACAAATGGCCATTGGCCGGCTCTTGAAAAATTTCCAGATTCACCAACGATCTGGAGGATTTTTATGGAAGCCACCACCTTGGGCATCAACCGCACCGGCACGGCCACCGCGCCCGAGCGCACGCAGGCCATGCTCGACGCGACCAACCAGCTGACGACGCCCCAGCCCATCGATACCAGCGCCAGCGAAGCCCAGCACATCGTCTATATCAGCGAGTCGGAGGCGCTGGGCTCGATTCCGCCGCCGCCCTCGGTCAAAGGCGTCATCAAGAGCGGCGTGGCCAAGCTCAAGGGCAGCAACCCGAGCATCTTCATGGACAAGATCGGCGAGCGCATCGCCTTCGAGCGCGGCGGCGTGCGCCTGTATGACGCCCTCATCACCAAGTACCAGGCCCTGTCCCAGACCGACAGCGACCTCCTGAGCGGCCAGAGCGCAGCAGGCACGTCAACAGTGGCGCCCCTCACTGAAAGCCCGGCCGAAACCTTGGCGCGCATCCGCTCGGAAGAGCTGGCTCATTTCAAGATGCTGTGCCAGGCGATGGAGCAGCTCGGCGGCGACCCGACGGCCCAGACGCCATGCGCCGATGTCATCGGCACTGCTTCAATGGGCCTGATCCAGGTGGTGACCGATCCGCGCACCACCCTGGCCCAGTCGCTCAGCGCCATCCTGACGGCCGAACTCACCGACAACGCTGGCTGGGAGTTGCTGATCGAACTGGCTGAAGACGCCGGCGAGGACGATCTGGCAGGTCGCTTCGTGGCAGCGCTCAGCGAGGAACAGGCCCATCTGACCACCGTCCAGAACTGGCTGCGTACCCTGGTGCTCCAGGGCGCCGGCACGCCAGCCTTGTAAGTCGATTGCCCTGCAGGAGACAAAAATGACTGTCAATTTATTGCAAGACAAAGGCGTGGCGTTGGAAAGGCAGCGCCTGACCTGGAAAGACATGGTCGGCAAGCCGATCAGCAAGCTCGATGATGACGCCTTCAGCCGGGTGCGCATCATCCTGATGAACGGCCTGGAACTCGACTCGCTGCGCACCAAGCAGGTGGCCCTGCGCTGCAATGCCGAGGCGCGGGTGACACTGGCCCAGCTGATGCGCATCGAGCAGCACCAGGCCACGACCATCAACTGGCTCATCGGCGCGGACCACTCGCCGCTGGAGACCACCATCGGCTACGAGCAGACCGCCATCGAAGTGACCGCTTCCGTGGCCCAACTGGAGCCCGACGCCTACCTGGCCCAGGGCTACCGCTATGCGCTGCTCGAAGACTTTGATCACCTCTACCGCTACTCGGCGCTGCTGGACCGCCTCGAAGGGAAAGACGCGAACAACATTACCCAGGGCTACACCGACATCGTTCCCGCAAGGGCGACGTTCTTTCACCACCGCGCGCCCGAGCACGACCTGCTTCTGCCCTACGAGCTGGACGCCGAGCTGGCCACCAAGCTCCATGCGCTGACGCTGACCGGCGGGGAGTACCAGACGCACGATTACTACATGAACATCGGCCCACTCTTTGCCGACCCGCTGGCGCGCCAGCTCTACGCCGAGATCGCCTCGGTGGAGTCGCAGCACATCACCCATTACGGCTCCATGCTCAACCCGCATGAAAGCGTGCTGGAAAAGCTGCTGCTGGCCGAAGCCTGCGAGGTCTGGAACTACGCCGGTTGCGCCGCGCAGGAAAACAATCCGCGCCTGAAGGCGCTGTGGGAGCAGTTCCTGGACTATGAGCTGGGCCATTTCCAGGTGGCGCTGCAACTGTTCAAGAGCATTGAAAAGCGCGATCCGCAGGAAGTGCTGGGCAGCGGCCAGTTGCCGCCCTTCATCCAGTTCGAAAGCCAGCGCGAGTTCGTGCGCCAGGTCGTCGAGCAGGAAACCCAGATGCGCAAGCGCGGCACTGATTTCGTGGACGAAGCGCAGGAAGGCAAAAGCTCCCTGGACTACCGCGACGCCATCAATGCCGATGGCTCGCCCTCGGACACCGTCTCGGCCACCTACCGCTGGACGGCAGGCACCGAACTGATGCGTGAGGAAATCCTGACGGTGTGACAAAAAATCTGACGGTTTGGCCGCTTGAGCATCGGCTGCCGGGGATGGGTTTGAGGAAAGCCCATCCCTTTTTTTGCTTTCAGCTGAAACCCGGCAGAGTCCCAGGTTTGGCAATCATGAGCCAGAAAATCGCCAGGAAAGCCAGCAATGCGGGCACGCCCAGCGCCACCCAGGCCAGAAAATGGCGCCAGTAGGGGCGGGACAAGGCGGTTTTTTGCGCAAGCGCCTGCGCCGCCAGATCGCGCAGCCGCATTTGCAGCCAGACGACAGGCAGCCAGCAGGCAATGGCCAGCGCATACAGAATCAAAGACCAGGCCACCCAGGGTGTAGAAGCCGGAATGCCGGCCAGGTGCAGCATCCAGAAACCCGTCACCGGCTGAAGGATTGCCGTGGTGGCGGTGAACAGCCAGTCGGCGCGCACCACCCAGCGGGTCACGCCGGCAACCAGGTGGATGTCCCGGCTCAGGCTGGCCACCAGCAAATAAAAAGCCGAGCCGATGCCGGTGCCGAACAGCAGCGTGGAAAACAGCACATGCAGCCATTTGACGACGAGGTATTCCATCAGCCTGGCGCCTTTCGGTTCCCGCCGGGCGCCAGCGCCAGCAGCAGGGCGATGACCAGCACCATCGGCAGGTTCTTGGAAATCGGCCCGTAGGGATGCAGCCACCACTCGGGCAGGCGCAGCGTGATCATGGCGGTGTAGCCGGCAATCACCAGCAGCTGCGCCATGAGCACCCAGCGGCGCAGCCAGCCCCGCGCCGCCAGGGTCAGGACGCCGAGCATCAAATCCAGCCAGGCGGCGGTGTACAGAGCCACGCTGGTCAGCGTGCCGTGCAGCCCGAAATCGGCCAGCAGTTGCAGGCTGCCTGATACCGGGTACAGCCCCAGCGAGACGATGCCGGTCCAGATCCAGACCAGGGCAATTGCCCCGTTCATCAGCGGCAGCATCCAGCCCAGGACGGCGTCGCGGTACAGGCCGGGCGCCAGAGAGGGCGCGATGAAAGCGCTCACCGGCCGGGGCGGACGGCCGATCAGCCGGGTGAAAGGCTCGGGATCGGCCACATTGCCGCGCAGCAGCATGCTCACCGCATCCCTGTCGACGAAACTGCCCGCAAACTTGCCCGCGATGGACGCCAGCGCCAGGCACAGGCGGCCAGGCAGCTCCAGCACCCAGGCCGGACGCGCAGCGCCCAGGCTGCGGCGCAGCGTGGCAAGGTACTCGCGCAGCGGCAGCGGCGCCGGGCCGACAAAGGCAATGGTTTCAGACACCGGAGCAGGAGCAGGAGCAGGAGCAGGAGCAGGAGCAGGAGCAGGCCTGGCAGGATGCCTCGCTTGACCGACCAGCGCCAGCAGGCCGGCCATCACATCATCGATATGCACCGGCTGCACCACCGGCCCGGCCGGCAGGGCCAACACCGGCAGCACCGCCAGGCGGTTGAAAAAAGTCGCGCTCGCGCCCTGCGGCGAATAAACCAGCGAAGGCTGCACGATGCTGGAGGCCACGGGCAGGCCGCGCAACACCTCATCGGCCTCCCGCTTGCTGAGGTGGTAGGCCGTGCTAGCCTGCAAATCGCTGCCCAGCGCCGAGACCTGGATCACCCGGTCCACACCCGCCAGCGCGCAGGCCCGAAACAGCGCCACCGGCGCCCGCGTGTGCAGCGCCTCGAACGTCTGGTTGCCCTTTTCGCGAAAAATCCCCACGGTGTTGATAACCACCTCCACACCGTCCAGGTGGGGCAGCCACCAGGACGGATCGGGCACCTGCGCAAAATCGACCGGCACGAAGGCAGCAAGCGCCCCGTCCGGAGCGCGCGAGCGGCTTGCGCCAATGACATGGTGACCCTGGGCCGTCAGGGCACGGGCCAACTGGCCGCCGATAAAGCCCGATGCGCCGACGACGAGTATTTTCATGACCGGACGATACACCCGGCAGCAGCACTGTTTGCAAGACGGCGCCTTATCTTATTGTTCGGCCCGCACCTACAACCCCGGCCTTGCCGGCGCAGGCAAACTGAAGGCTCACAAGGAGAATCGACTGTGACTCAATGGAAAACAGTTCTTGCCCAGGGCGCTCTGGCCGGCAGTCTGGCCAGCCTTCTTTCTACCGCCGTGCTGGCCATCGCCGGCCGGCGCCAGGCCGGCAGCGCGGCCGCCCCGATCAATGCGGTCAGCCACTGGTACTGGGGCGATGAAGCGCTGCGCCGCCAGCGCCCCGACCTGGCCCACACGGCGGCCGGCTACCTGACGCATCACCTGGCCTCGACCTTCTGGGCGACGGCCTATGCGGCACTGAGCCGCAACCGGCCGGCGATGCGTACCACGCAAGGCGTTCTGCTGGGCGCCGTCGCAACCAGCGCGACGGCCTGCTTTGCCGACTACCAGCTCACGCCCGAGCGCTTTACGCCCGGCTTTGAGCACCGCCTCTCAAGCGGCGCGATGGCAGGGGTTTACGCTGCTTTTGCCGTCGGTCTGGCCGCAGGCGCGCTGCTGCTTCGCGACCAGTACCGGGAGGAAGACCCAGCAGAAGCAGACGAACTTCAAGCCGACGAGGCACCGCCCGTCACCCGCCGGGTCAGAGCCGGCCATGTTTGAACTGGACCTGCCGTGGTGGGAGCTGATGGTTCGCGCTGCGGTGGTCTATTTTTCGCTGCTGGTGATGGTGCGGATTTCCGGCAAGCGCACGGTCGGCCAGTTCACGCCGTTTGAACTGCTGGTGGTGATGTTGCTGAGCGAGAGCGTGTCGGCATCGCTGTCGGGCGGTGACGACTCCCTGGCCGCTGGCCTGATCCTGGCCAGCACCCTGATCGCGGTTAACCTGGCCATCGCCTACGCCACAGCGCGCAGTTCCCGGTTGCAGGTCGTCATCGAAGGGCGGCCGATCCTGATCGGGCGCCATGGCGAGATTTTCAAGGACCGGCTGCTGGCGCAACATATCTCGATGGCAGACTTTGAACAAGCCCTTCGTGAAGCGGACTGCGAATTGAAAGACGTGCGCTGTGCCTTTCTGGAAGCGGACGGCAAGATCAGCATCCTGCAGAAAACCGCCTGAGGCCCTGTTGATGGCTGAGGTTTTGCGCCACACCTTGATGTATGTGGCCCTGCCGCTGTGGAGCCTGGCCGGCCTGGCCGACTGGTGGTGCCACCGGCGCACCGGCATTGAGCGCACCACGGGCATTCGCGAATCCCTTTTTCATTGGCTCATGTTTGCGCAGATGGCGCTGGCCAGCCTGGGTGCCCTGCTGCTGGAAATCAACGCCCTGGTCCTGGTACTGCTGGCCGTATTTTTTTGCCTGCATGAAGCCACTACCTGGGTTGAGCTGCGCTTTGTCCATCCTGTGCGGGACATTACCCCGACCGAACAGATGGTGCACAGCTTCATGGAACTGATCCCTTTGGGCGCCATCGCCATGCTGGGCGCGCTGCATGCCGGGCAGTTGAGCGCCCTGTGGAGCGCCGCGCCGGCAGACTGGGGCTGGCGGCTCAAGACCGAACCCCTTCCCGTCCGCTACCTGACCGGGGCAGTGCTGGGAGTTTTCCTGCTCAATGTGCTGCCGCTGCTGGAAGAGCTCGCGCGCTGCTGGCGGGTGCGCTCAGGCATCAAGCGCGCGGCTCCGTGACGCGCCCATGCGCTCATGCGCATACGGTTTTGCCGCAGCAGCCACGCACGCCCAGCCACAGGCCCAGCGTCAGGTCCAACTCAAGCAGGCCGACGCGGCACCACCAGCTTGTATACCGACTGCTGCAACACATGGCCATGCTGGTTGCGGGTTTCGCTGCGCACCACCACCATGCCGCGCTCGGGCCGCGAGCGCGAGGGCGTCACGCTGAGCACTTCACTCTGAACCTGCAGCACATCAGCGGGCCGGGTGGGCCTGGGCCAGTTGATCTCGCCGCCAGCGCCGATGATGCCGCCCGCCAGGGGCAGGCCGCCGTCCACCAGCAGGCGCATGGTGATGGCGGCGGTGTGCCAGCCGCTGGCGGCCAGGCCGTTAAACAGCGTGCCCGTGGCCGCCTCATGGTCCAGATGGAAAGGCTGGGGGTCGAACTGCGCGGCAAAAGCCTTGATCTGCGCCTCATCCAGCACATGCCCCGCGCTGGTGAAACAGTCACCGGGCTGCAGGTCTTCCAGGTAGCGCAAGGAGGAGGTCTTGTCTCGATGGGTCAGCTTGTGGTCCATGGTGGGCTCCAGAGTTGAATTGAAGGCATGCGGCAGCAGGAGCTGGCCGGGTTTCGTGGATCGGCAAATTGATCAGCGCAGCGCCGGCTGCCAGCAGCACCAGCCACAGCGCCAGCGGGTGCGAAGAAGCTCCCGGGTTCATTCATCATCGGCGCCAGGTTCAGCCGGCGACAAGAGCGCCAGGGATTCGTTGATCAGGCTGTGCAGCGCCAGCACCCGCCGGGCGCCCAGCAGCTGGTTCAGGCTGTCCTGGGCCACTTTCCAGTGCTGGCGGGCCTCCTCGCGCTTGACGCGGCCGGCCTCGGTGATGCTCACCCGGCGGCTGCGCGCATCGTCGCCGGCGGCCAGCACCACCCAGCCAGCATCGATCAGAGGCTTGAGGTTGCGCGTCAAGGTGGAGGCGCTCATCTTCATCGCCTGGGCCAGCTCGCCGGGGCGCAGGGGCCCGCGCCTGAGGACGTGGCTGAGCAAGGAATACTGGGTGGTCTTGAGCCCGGCCTTGGCCATTTCAAGGTCATAGTGCCGCCCGACGCGGCGCATCAGCTGGTGCAAATACATATTGGTGCAGCCTTGCGTCTTGAGCAGGGCCTGCAACTCGGCATCAACGTCTGGCTGGAGGGAAATAGCTTGGTCCTTCATGAGTTGATTGTAGCTGCAACAATTGCATATGCAAATGAATGAAGCACATCACCCTGCGTCGTATCCTGTCATCATGGCTGGGTCACAAGCGCGGCCCTGCGCAAGCGCATGCTGACGGGCAACGGCAAGCCCGGCCCATTGCGTCGTCAGATGTTTTTTTGTCGCTCAAGGCCGCCATGGTCGAAAACCTGGCCCAGGTGCGGCCATGCGCCCAGTCCGGTGCCGGGCAGCCAAAGGCTGGCGACAATCAGGCGCTCACTTTCGCACCACCTTCACAACATTTAAACTAACAAAATGCCGTCTTTACTACACACCATGCTGCGCGTTGGCAACCTAGAGCGCGCCATCGCCTTCTACACCCAGGTGCTGGGCATGAAACTGCTGCGCACGTCTGAAAATCCCGAGTACCGCTACAGCCTGGCCTTCGTCGGCTACGAGGGCAACCCGGCGCAGGCCGAGATCGAGCTGACGTACAACTGGGGCACCGACAGCTACGACATGGGCACGGCCTTTGGCCATATCGCGCTGGGTGTGCCCGATGTCGCTGCAGCCTGTGAAAAAATCAGGGCCGCTGGCGGCAACATCACCCGCGAAGCCGGCCCGGTCAAGGGCGGCGCCACGGTGATTGCCTTTGTCACCGACCCCGACGGCTACAAGATCGAGCTGATCGAGCGCGCCGGAGATGCCGCCGGCGCCGGCCTGCGCTGACAGCGCAGACTTTTCATCAGGCGTGCGAAGCGCGCGACGGGTAAATCACCACCGGATCGGACTTCAGGGGCGCGTCCCTGCCGCTGACGACAGTTGGAACGGCAACAACAGCGGCAGCTGCAGCAGCTGCGGCGCCCTCCTCGACTGGCTTGGAACCGCTCGACAGAGACGCGAACGCTTCGCTGATTTCCGCCTCGATGCGGGTGATTCGCTCGGCATACATCCTGGCCAGGGCGTTGTGGTGCTCGGCTGCCGCCTGGTGCTCGACACGGCCCAGATTGGCTTCTTCCAGATATTCGCGGGATTTGCGAATGTGCGCATCAGCCGGCCGTTCAAACAGATAAAACCGCATGTCAATCCTCCCTGTACGCGCAGCCAAAGGATGGCACAAGAAACCCGGATGATTGAAAAAACAGCTTTGGCCTGGTACGTCATGAATGATCCATGGAAATTTCCGCGGCCATTTGCGCCGCATCAAGCGCAACAGCAAGGACTGGTCCGCCCTAGCCCTGAAAGCCGGCGTCCAGTTGCCGCGCCAGCTGGCTCGCCTGCTGGGCCAGCGCGCTCACCTGCGCCCAGTCGCCGCGCGCCAGCGCCTCGGCCGGCGTCAGCCAGGAGCCGCCAACGCACACCACATTGGGCAGGGCCAGAAACTCGGCCGCATTGGCCATCGTCACCCCGCCCGTGGGACAAAAGCGCACATCGCCGAACGGCCCACTCCAGGCCTTGAGCATGGCAGCGCCGCCGGCCTGCAGCGCCGGAAAAAATTTCAGCTCACTCAGGCCATCGTCCTGGGCCATCATGATCTCGCTGCCGGTGGCCACGCCGGGCAGCAAAGGCAAACCCGCATCCCGGCAGGCCTGGCCGACCGCGCGGGTGTAGCCGGGGCTGACGGCAAAGCGGGCGCCGGCCATGGCGCAGGCCTGGGCGTCGGCGGCGCTACGCACCGTGCCGGCGCCGACGACAGCTTGGGGCACGTCGCGCGCAATCGCCTCGATGCAGGCCAGCGCCTGGGGCGTGCGCAGGGTCACTTCGAGCATGCGGATGCCGCCGGCCACCAGGGCACGGGCGAGCAGCACGGCCTGCTTCACGTCACCCAGCACGATCACCGGAATCACCGGTGCGTCCTGCATCACCTGCAAGGCGGTCAGTTTTTGGCTCACATCCAGATTCACGTCCACGACAAAGCTCCTTCTTCAGCCGTCAGCGCCTGGCGACGCATGCCGGCAAACAAACCTCTTCCCATACCAACGCCGTTGCGCTGGCGCAGCGCCTGCGGCATGCTGCTCACGGGCCGGGCGGCCCATTGGCCATCCATCACCAGCACCTGCAGCGTTCCGGCGAGCGCATCAAGCCGGATCACATCGCCGTCAATCACCCTAGCCAGCGGGCCGCCCACCGCAGCTTCCGGCGAGACGTGGATGGCGGCGGGCACCTTGCCCGAGGCGCCGCTCATGCGGCCATCGGTGACCAGCGCCACCCTGAAGCCCTGCCCCTGCAGCACCGCCAGCGGCGGCGTGAGTTTATGAAGCTCGGGCATGCCGTTGGCCTGCGGACCCTGCCAGCGCACCACGCAGACCACGCCATGCGCCGGGTTTTCCTCGCACATCTGCGCCAGCTCGCCGCTATTGAAGGCCGCCTGCAGCGCTTCCTGCGAGTCAAATACCCGCGCCGGCGCCTCGATCACTTGCCGGTCCTCGGGCACGGCCGAGACCTTGATCACGCTGCGTCCCAGGTTGCCCGTCAGCAGCTTGAGGCCACCCGTCGGGCTGAACGGCCGGGCAACGGGCCGCACAATGGCCTCATCCCTGGACTCACCCAGATCACGCCAGACCAGACAAGCGCCCTCCAGCGCCGGCTCGCGGGTGTATTCGCGCAGACCGCCACTGCGCACCGTCAGCACGTCTTCGTGCATGAAACCGGCGTCGAGCAGTTCGCGAATCACCAGAGCCGGCCCGCCGGCGGCCTGAAACTGGTTCACATCGGCGCTGCCGTTGGGATAGACGTGCGTGAGCAGCGGCACGACGTCCGAAAGCGCCGAAAAGTCGTTCCAGTCGATCACGATGCCGGCTGAATGGGCGACAGCCACCCAGTGGATCAGGTGATTGGTCGAGCCGCCGGTGGCCAGCAGCGCCACCATGGCGTTGACGATGGCCTTTTCATCGACGACCTGGCCGATGGGCGCGAAACGCCTTGACTTGATGATGCCCAGCACGGTGCGCGCCGCCTCGCGGGTGAGTTCGTCGCGCAAGGCATTTCCCGGCTGGACAAACGCCGTTCCGGGCACATGCAGGCCCATGGCTTCGAGCAGCATCTGGTTGCTATTAGCCGTGCCGTAAAAGGTGCAGGTGCCGGGGCTGTGGTAGGACTGCAGTTCGGCCTGCAGCAGGCCTTCGCGCCCGATCAGGCCTTGCGCGGCCTCTTCGCGTATCCGCGCTTTTTCCTTGTTCGGCAGGCCCGAGGGCATCGGCCCGGCCGGCACGAACACCGTCGGCAGGTGCCCGAACTGCAGCGCGCCGATCAACAGGCCCGGCACGATCTTGTCGCACACGCCCAGCATCAGCGCGGCATCGAACATGTCGTGCGACAGGGCGACGGCCGTGCCCATGGCGATCACATCGCGGCTGAACAGACTCAGCTCCATGCCGCTGGTGCCCTGAGTCACGCCGTCGCACATGGCCGGCACGCCGCCGGCCACCTGCGCCGTCGCGCCCAGCTTTCGCGCTTCGTCCTTGATCAGGTCCGGGTAGCTCTTGAGCGGCGTGTGGGCCGAGAGCATGTCGTTGTAGGCCGTGACGATGGCGATGTTGGGCCGGCGCTCGACCACCACCTTGAAACGGTCATCGAGCGGCATGCCGGCCACGGCATGGGCCAGGTTGGCGCAGCCCATGCGGTCCAGACTGGGCGGGCGGGCGCTGTCCGCCTGCAACTGGGCCAGGTAAGCGCTGCGGGTGGACCGGCTGCGCTCGGCAATGCGGGCCGTGATGTCGGAAACTGCGGAATGTAAAGCCATGGTTATCACCTTTGAAGCGAGCCATGCCCTCATGGGCATGTAACTTTATTACGCCTCATGGTAACGAGAATCAAAGGATTTTTTGCCTTGAATGGTTACTTGGCAGTTACCAGACGGGATGCAAAAAAACCCGCAGGGCGCGGGCCGCTGCGGGTTGTGTTCCTGCCAGCCACTCGGGACTGGTCCGCTCACGCTTATTGAACGGTGATTTCCACGCGGCGCGCTTCGGCATTGCTGCCGCTGCCGGTGATTTCCTCGGGCTTTTTCAGCTCGATCTGGCCTTCGGCCACACCGGCCGCCATCAAGGCATCACGCACCGCCAGCGCGCGCTGCTTGGCCAGTTCGGCATTCTGGGCCGCACCGCCGGTGGCGTCATGAAAGCCCGAGATGACGAGCTTGCGGCCCGCCTGGGCACTGTGGACCATCTCGGCCAGGGCTTCGCTGGCGCCAGTGGCCAGGTCGGCCTTGCCGGAAGCAAAGTAAAACTTCACCAGGCCCTGCTCGACCTTGACGCTGGCGGCGTCCGAAGCGGCCTGGACCTCATTCACGCTGGCCGGCTGCGGGCTTGCCGGCTCGGTGGCCAGGGCGACTGGCGCGGCAGCAGCCGGGGCTTTTCGCGCCGTGTGGACACCAAAACCGAGCACCGAGGCGATCACCAGCGCCACCAGGCCAAAAATCAGAAACAAGGCCACACGTTGCTGGCTGTCATCGTCTTGAGAAAACATCACGGACTCCCTTTTAAAAATTGACGCTATTGTAAAGTGGGCTGGCATACCCGTTCGCACCATTCCAGCGAATGCTGCAGGCATGGCGGCGTATGAGGCTTGCTGCAACCCTGCCGCAGACAACGCAGACAAAAGCCATGACCGAGCGGGCACAGGGCCGACTGCTGCCACGGCGCCAGCACCAGACGCCAGTGCCTTGGCCACAGTTGTCTGCAGCTTCAAATCGTCCTACAGTTAAAGCTCTACAGTCAAAGCTTCTTCATCAACTCGTTAAGGCCACTCATGATCCGTCCATTGATACTGCTTGCCAGCCTGCTGGCACTGACCGCCTGCGCCACCCCTGACAGCGGACCTGGCGCTGTGGCCCAGTTGCAAAGCACCCGCGGCAACACCGCCACGGGCTCCGTCAGCTTTACCCACAGCGGCGGCAAGGTGAAGGTCTCAGGCGTGGTGAGCGGGCTCAAGGCCAATGCCGAGCACGGCTTTCACCTGCACGACAAAGGCGACTGCTCAAGCGGCGACGGGATGAGCGCCGGCGGCCACTTCAACCCCGGCAGCCAGCCCCACGGCAGCCATGCCGCCCTAGCCCACCACGCAGGCGATTTGCCCAGCCTCAAGAGCGATGCCAGCGGCGTGGCCACATTCAGCTTCGAGTCGAGCGCCCTGTCAGTCGGCACAGGCATCAACGACATCGTGGGCCGGGCGCTGATCGTGCACCGCGATCCGGACGATTTCACCACCCAGCCCACGGGCAACGCCGGCCCGCGCCTAGCGTGCGCCGTGATTGTCCGCCGCTAAGCCAAAAAACCAGGGGCAGGAATGGCCTGACTTTATACTTTGGCCATGTCTCACAGCCCCCTTTCCATCGCCGACCTGCGCAAGAGCTACGAGCGCGCCGAACTCAACGAAGACGCGTCCCACGCCGACCCGCTCAAGCAGTTCGAGCAGTGGCTCGGCGAAGCGATTTCCGGGCAGCTGCCCGAACCCAATGCCATGACCGTGGCCACCGTGGCCAGCAACCTGCGCCCGTCCACCCGCGTGGTGCTGATCAAGGGTTTTGATGCCCAGGGCATCGTCTGGTACACCAACTACGCCAGCCGCAAAGGCCAGGAGTTGGCCGGCAACCCGTATGCGGCGCTGCAGTTTCACTGGGTCGAACTCGAGCGCGTGGTGCGCATCGAGGGTGTGGTGGAGAAAGTCTCGGATGCCGAAAGCGACGCCTACTTCCAAAGCCGCCCGCTGGACTCGCGCATCGGCGCCTGGGCGAGCCCGCAAAGCGAGGTGATTTCCGGGCGCAGCGTGCTGGTGGCCAATGCCGCCAGGTATGGCGCCAGGTTCATGCTGCAGCCCCCGCGCCCGCCGCACTGGGGCGGCTACCGGCTCAAGCCGGACCTGTGGGAATTCTGGCAGGGCCGCAAAAGCCGCCTGCATGACCGCCTGCGCTACACGCAGCAAACCGATGCCGGCTGGCTGCGCGAGCGCCTGGCGCCCTGAAAAAGCGCCCGCCTGCAGCGATCAGCAGGCTTCTGAACTGAAAAAGTGTCAGTTGGCTTAACCTCGATGGCGGTGACTGGGCTTTGCACCAAAAAGACAGCGTGTTCCGAAAGGAAGGCGTGGCATGCGCTCAAGAAAAGCGCCCTAGCTCTCGCCAAGCCGGTGCCATCTCACCCTGCCCCGGAGGGCGCTGGAGTTGACCATGCCTCTTCCAGCCGGGCGATGGCCTGGTGCTGCACGGCTTGAAGCTGCCTGGCGCTGACCAGCTCCGGCGCAATCTGCGCCAGCGGCACCAGCACGAAAGCGCGCTGCCCCATGCGCGGATGCGGCACGGTCAGCCGTGCTGAATCGATACAAGCGTTGCCATACAGCAGCAGGTCCAGGTCCAGCGTGCGCGGCGCATTGCGGTAAGGCCTCTGGCGCCCGGCCTGCAGTTCCAGGCGCTGCAACTGCTCCAGCAGCGCGGGCGCGCTCAAGCCGGTTTGCAGCGCCACGACCGCATTGAGATAGTCATTGCCCGGCGCGGCGATTTCAAGGCCCGAATCGGTGTCCAGCGGCGCGGTTCTGTAAAGGCTGGAAGCCCGGCGCACCCGGCTCAGCGGCAGGCCATCGAGCGCCTGAACTGCCCAGCGCAGCGCAGCCGCCGCGTCGCCCAGGTTGGCGCCGAGCGCAATATAAGCCGTCACCGGAGCGCGCCCGGCGGCGGCCTTGTCTGCCAACCGAGGAGGCGCCAGCCCTTGCGATTCGCCTGGGTTCATCACCCCGCAGCCCGCTCAGTAATCAGATGCGGGGGCGAAAGCGCCGGGCGCGGGCGGCGCCTCGCTGGCGCTTTGCGCGCTTGACTCGCCCGGCCCGCCTTGCGCGCCCGGTCCGCCTTGCGCACTGTCTGCGCCTTCGGCGCTGCGGCTGGCGGGCTTCTTGCGGCGGCGACGTTTTTTGGCCGGAGCGGCATCGCCCTCCTGCCACTCGGCTTGGACGCCCTCCAGCCCCGCCGGGCTGGCGCTGGACACCGGGGCCGAGGCCTCGAAACCGTCAGCGCCGGCATCGACGGGAGCGCTGGCTTTTTTGACCCGCACACGCGGCGCCTGCGGCTTTTTCTGCTGGGTCTGGCGCAGCGCTTCCACCATGGCGTGGCGCTCGTCGTCGTAAGCCGTGCTGAAGGTTTCCCACCATTCGCCCAGCGCCGGGTCAATCTCGCCGATCTGCCCGCGCAGGCGCAGGAAATCAAAACCGGCCCGAAAGCGCGGCTGCTCCAGCAGCGAATACGGTGCGTTGCCGGTGCGCTTTTCAAAACGCGGCTGCATGGTCCAGATCTCGCGCATGTCGATGCCCAGCTTGCCGCGTCCCGAGACATCGCCGATTTTGGCGTTGAAAGCCTCGTCGATCGCATCCTGCAACGCCGGCATGGGCGCATCGCCGCGCTGCAGCCGCCCCTCCCAGCCGTGGCGCACGTCGGACCAGAGCACGCACGAGAGCAAAAAGCTCGGCGCCACCGGCTTGCCTTCGCCGACACGGCGGTCGGTGTCCTGCAGCGCGAGCTTCAAAAATGGCTCCTCGGCCATCTCCACCACCACGTCGAGCAGCGGGTAGATGCCGGTACCCAGGCCCAGTTCCTTGAGTTGCGCGATGCTGGCCAGCGCATGACCGGTCTGCAGCAGTTTGAGCATCTCGTCGAACAGGCGCGACTGCGGCACATCGGCCAGCAGACCGCGCATCTCGCGCAGCGGCGCGGCCGTCTTGTCTTCAAACTTGAAACCCAGCGCATTGAGCTTGGCGCCAAAGCGCACTGCCCGGATGATGCGCACCGGGTCTTCGCGGTAGCGCAGCGCCGGGTCACCGATCATGCGCACGATTTTTTTCTTCGAGTCGCCGATGCCGTTGTGATAGTCCACCACGATTTGCGTTTCGGGGTCGTAGTACATGGCGTTGATGGTGAAATCGCGCCGGGCGGCGTCTTCTTCCATCGGCCCCCAGACGTTGTCGCGCAGCACACGCCCGGAGGCGTGGACGGCGTGCTTCATGCCGGCGAGCTCGCTTTTGCTGGTGCGCTCGTTGCCGCCGACCTGCTCGGCCTGGCTGCTGTGCAAGTGGGCGCGGAAGGTCGAGACCTCGATCACCTCATGCTCGCGGCCCCGGCCGTAGATGACATGTACGATGCGAAAGCGCCGCCCGATGATGAAGGCGCGCCGAAAGAGCGACTTCACCTGCTCGGGCGTGGCATCGGTGGCCACGTCAAAATCCTTGGGACGCAGGCCGACCAGCAGGTCGCGCACCGCACCGCCGACGATGTAGGCCTCGAAACCGGCGCGCTTCAAGGTGCGCACCACGTCCATGGCCCGCTCATCGACCAGCTTGACGTCAATGCCGTGGTCTTTCACCTCGATGTCGTGGCGCTTGCCGAAAGGGGACTTCTTGACCCGGGTGGCGCTGGGCTGCGCGGCGGACTCTGCGCCGGGCGCGGGGCTGGCTGTTTTGCCAAACAGCTTGCTGATGAATTTTTTAATCATGATTCTCTAAAACTGGACGGGACGCAGTCTGTCTGCACACAAGCAGGCACGGCGTCCCTTCTGATAAATACGGCAATCGGGCCGCCTCGTCACAAGTGGCGGCCTAAAACAGGTCAAGTATGCGCCATCCTCGCTCCGAGGCCAGGGCGCGCAGGCGCTCGTCCGGGTTGGTGGCGACTGGCCAGGTGGCTTTTTCCAGCAGGGCCAGATCGTTCATGGAGTCGGTGTAAAACGTGGTTTCCACCCTGTCCCAGCTCAGATCGCGCGCCGCCAGCCATTGTTCCATGCGCGTGACCTTGCCCTCCCGGGCCGAGGGCGTTCCCCTGATTTCCCCCGTCAGGGCGCCGTGGGCGTCGCGTTCGAGTTCGACGGCAATCAGCTCGCTCACGCCAAAAGCCTGCGCAATCGGACGGGTGACGAACTCGTTGGTGGCGGTGACGATCACCACTTCATCGCCAGCGGCCCGGTGCTGCGCGATCAGCGCCTGGGCCTGCGCCGTGATGGCTTTTTGCACCACCTCGGCCATGAATTGCGCATGGGCTGCGCTGGATTTTTCAGCCCCCTGCTCGCGAATCGCCTGGGTGGCAAAGCGCACATACTCGTGGATGTCGAGGACGCCGGCGCGGTACTGCTCGAAGAACTCGGCATTGCGGCGCTTGAATTCGCTGGCCTCGCACCAGCCCAGCGCGATGGTGAACTCGCCCCACTCGTAATCCGAGTCCATCGGAATCAATGTGTGGTCCAGATCGAACAGGGCGAGCTTGTGGCGAGTGCCTGCGCTGTTCGAGGCGGGGCTGGTGCCTTTCACGCCAGGGACGGCGCTGTTGGCCAGGGAAGTGCTGCCGGCTTGCGGCAGGGCGTCGGCGCCAGGCGGGGCGCCGGGGTTCGTGGCGGCACCGGCTTTGTCTGTGCTTGGTTCAATCGTCATTGGCTCTCCAGCATGGATTTGATCAGCGGAATCGTGATGACCCGCTGGGTTTGCAGCGCGTAGCTGTCGAGTTGGTCCAGCAGCTGCATCAGGCTGCCGAGATCGCGGGAAAAGCGCGTCAGCATGAAATCCATCACCTCATCGCCGAGGAACACGCCGCGCGCGTCGGCCTCGCGCTTGATCACGGCGCGCCGCTCGGCATCGCTCAGGGCCTGCAGGGCGAACACATGGCCCCAGCCCAGGCGGCTGCGCAAATCCTCGCGCAGGGCCAGATCGGCGGGCGGCACGTTGCCGGAGGCCAGCACCCAGCGCGGCTGGCCGTCATCGGGGCTGAGCGCATTGACGAACCACTTGAAAGCGGCGCGCTGCTGCACCGGCGTGTACAGGTGGCAGTCGTCCATGATGACGGCCGACCAGGCCTGGTTGAACTCGGGCGGCGCCAACATGGAGGCATCCATCCAGCCGCTGGAGGCGCCGTGGCCGCGCAGCGCTTCGCTGACCGCCTTGAGCAGATGGGTTCTGCCGCTGGCTTCGCCGCCCCACAGGTAGGTCGGCACCGGCGAATGCAGCGGGCTGTCGGCCCACAGTTCGAGCTGGCGCACCGTCGCATCGTTGGGTCCGCTGAAGAAATTGGCAAACGTGGGATCGGTGGACAGCCCGATATCGAGCGCGAGTTGTTTCATGTCCTTCATGGCCTTGCTCATCCTTGATAAAGCCTGCTGAGCATGTAGCTGGCCCGCAGGCGGCGAATGGCCACCAGCAGCACCGCGCTGGCGGGCAGCGCAATCAGCACGCCCAGAAAGCCCAGCAGCTGCCCGAAAGCCAGCAGCGAAAAAATGGCCGCCAGCGGATGCAATCCGATGCGCTCGCCCACCAGCCGGGGCGTGAGATAAATGCTCTCGACCAGTTGCCCGGCGCCATACACCCCGGCCACCACCAGCACGCCGTAGAGGCCGCCGAATTGCAGCAACCCGGCCAGCATCGCCAGGATCAAGCCCAGGCCAAAGCCCAGGTAAGGAATGAAAAACGCCAGCCCGGTGAACACCCCCACCGGCACGGCCAGGTCAAAGCCGAACAGCGCCAGCGCCGCGCTGAAGTAAATCGCCAGCACGCCCATCACCAGGAGCTGGCCGCGCAGGTACTGGCCGAGCACCGCATCGGCCTCGTCCATGAAACTGTCAAAGGCGGCGCGCAGCTTGGGCGGGACCAGTTCGACCAGGATGGCCACGAAACGGTCCCAGTCCTTGAGCAGGAAAAACAGCGCCACGGGGATCAGCACCAAGTTGCCCAGCACCGCCAGCGCCACGCTGCCGCCCAGCTTGAGGGAGGACATCACTGAGCCAAGCGCATCTTCAAAATTGGTGCTGAGGTACTTGACGACAAAAGCTTTGATGCTGGCCACGTCCAGCGCCACCTTGATGCCCAGTTGCGCCAGCCAGGGAACCAGGCGGTTACCCAGCCGCTCGGCCAGCAGCGGCAACTGCTCGCGCATCAGGGGCAGTTCCTTGGCAAAAATCGGCACCACCAGCAGCAAGATGGATATCACCACCAGGATGAACAGCGCTTCGACCATCAGCACCGCCAGCACGCGCGGCATGCGCCCGTGCCCCAGGCGGTCGAGCTTGTTGACCACGGGCGTGAGCGCATAGGCCAGCACGGCCGCCACCACGAAAGGCGTGAGCACCGGCCCCAGACACCACAGCGCCAGCAGCACCAGCGCGGCAATCAGGCACCAGGAGGCTGTGCGTTTTTGGGTAGAGGTCAGGGGCATAAGCTTATGGGTGGGCCTGCCGAAAAGAGTCCGGCAGAGACTACGGAGGTAGCCTTTAGAATCTCGGACTTGATTCTATCGGGCTTGCCGGCCTGCTCCAGACGGCAACGCCCGCCCATTCAAGCGCCCACCGGGCGCGTTCCCCCACCGCATTAAAGCCCTGACACCATGACCACCACTCCCCTTTCCTACAAAGACGCCGGCGTTGACATCGACGCGGGCGACGCCCTGGTTGAACGCATCAAGCCGCTGGCCAAGAAAACCATGCGCGAAGGCGTGCTCGCCGGCATCGGCGGCTTTGGCGCGCTGTTCGAAGTGCCCAAGCGCTACAAGGAACCCGTGCTGGTCAGCGGCACCGACGGCGTGGGCACCAAGCTCAAGCTGGCGTTTGAATGGAACATGCACGACACCGTGGGCATCGACCTGGTGGCCATGAGCGTCAACGACGTGCTGGTGCAGGGCGCCGAGCCCCTCTTTTTCCTCGATTATTTCGCCTGCGGCAAGCTCGACGTGGACACGGCCACGGCCGTGGTGGGCGGCATTGCCAAGGGCTGCGAACTCTCAGGCTGCGCGCTGATCGGCGGCGAAACCGCCGAGATGCCCGGCATGTACCCGGCGGGTGAATACGACCTGGCCGGCTTTGCCGTCGGCGCCGTCGAAAAATCCAAGATCCTGACCGGCAAGGACGTGGCCGCAGGCGACGTGGTGCTGGGCCTGGCCAGCCACGGCGTGCATTCCAACGGTTTTAGTCTGGTGCGCAAGTGCATCGAGCGCGCCGAGGCTGCCGCTACCCTGCCCGCCACGCTCGACGGCCAGCCGTTCAAAGAGGCGCTGATGGCCCCGACCCGCCTGTATGTGAAAAACGTGCTGGCCGCGCTGGCCGCGCACCCGATCAAGGCACTGGCCCACATCACCGGCGGCGGCCTGCTGGAAAACATCCCCCGCGTGCTTCCCGAAGGCATGGCCGCGCACCTGACCAAAGGCAGCTGGCCGCAGACCGAGCTGTTTGCCTGGCTGCAAAGCACCGCCGCGATTTCCGATTTCGAGATGAACCGCACGTTTAATAACGGCATCGGCATGGTGGTGGTGATCGACGCGGCCAATGCTGCGGCGTGCGCCGCCACGCTGCGCGCAGCGGGCGAAACGGTGTATGAGATTGGCGTGATTGCCGCGCGCGGCGAAGGCGCTGCCGTCACGGTGAACTGAAAGCGCATCACCCATCTTCAGGAATGACGGCACCCTCCCATGCCTAAAATTCCTGACCAGCCCAGCACCTCAAACGCTTCGCGCCGCCTGCCAGCGGCCATCTGGGCGCTGGGCTTTGTCAGCCTGCTGATGGACATCTCGTCCGAGATGATCCACAGCCTGCTGCCGGTGTTCATGGTCACGGTGCTGGGCACGAGCCTGTGGGCCGTCGGCCTGATCGAAGGCGCGGCCGAGGCCACCGCCCTGATCGTCAAGGTGTTTTCCGGCGTGCTCAGCGACTACTGGGGCAAGCGCAAGCCGCTGGCGCTGCTGGGCTATGGCCTGGGCGCTGCGTCCAAGCCGCTGTTTGCGCTGGCCAGCACCACCGGCCTGGTGCTCGCCGCCCGGCTGATCGACCGTGTCGGCAAAGGCATTCGCGGCGCGCCGCGCGATGCGCTGGTGGCCGATCTGGCGCCGCCCGGCCTGCGCGGCGCCGCTTTCGGGCTGCGCCAGTCGCTCGACACGGTGGGCGCTTTCGTCGGACCGCTGCTGGCCATGGGCCTGATGCTGCTCTGGGCGAATGATTTCCGGGCGGTTTTCTGGGTAGCGATCATTCCGGGCTTTCTGGCCGTGGCCTTGCTGCTGTTCGGCGTGCAGGAGCCGGCGCCCGCCGCGCCAGTGTCCGCCCGGCGCAACCCGGTCAGCCGGGAGAACCTGCGGCGGTTAAATAACGCTTACTGGCGCGTCGTCATCATCGGCGCGCTGTTCACGCTGGCGCGCTTCAGCGAGGCTTTTTTAGTCTTGCGGGCGCTGCAGGGCGGACTGCCGGTCGCTTACACGCCGCTGGTGCTGATCGGCATGAACATCGTCTATGCCGTCGGCGCCTACCCCTTCGGCAAGCTGTCGGACCGGGTCAGCCACAGCCAATTGCTGGCCTGGGGCCTAGTCGTGCTGATTGCCGCCGACGCGGTGCTGGCGTCCAGCAACCACTGGACCTGGGTCTGGGCCGGCATTGCGCTGTGGGGGCTGCACATGGCGATGACGCAGGGCCTGCTGGCCACCATGGTGACCGATGCGGCCCCGCCGGACCTGCGCGGCACGGCGTTTGGTTTTTTCAACCTGGTGAGCGGCCTGGCCATGCTGCTGGCCAGCACGCTGGCGGGCGTTTTATGGGACCAGCTGGGCGCGCCGATGACGTTCATCGCGGGTGCGGTGCTCAGCTTGGCCGCGCTCGTGCTGCTGTGGCGATGGCGCGGCGCCCGCGTTGCGCAGTAAGTCGGCCACCCACAAACGCGCAAAGATGACAAGTAGTGTGGCAACAAGCAGCCTGCACCTGCAACTGGATCTGCGCCTTGTGTAGACCTACCGGACTTTTCATCCGCGACTGACATCAGCAGCCGCGTACGCGGGCTTCAGTGCCGTTTGCGGCGCAGCTCGGCGAGGCGCTCGGCAATCGCATCCATGTCCAGGGCGTCTTCGGCATGGCCCAGGTAGGTTTCCAGGTCCGACACCGCATGGGCGACCTCCCCCTGGGCCGCCCAGGCCAGCCCCCGGTCGCGGTACTCGGGCCAGGCGTCGGGCTGCAGCACGATCAGGCGGTCCTGCACCGCGATCAGGCGCGGCCAGTCTTCCTGGGTTTTATGGATGTCCTGCAGGTTGCGCAGCATCCGGTGGATGATCTCGCGGGGCGGCGCCGATTGCAGGTACAGCCCCATGGGCACCTCGAACTCATCGCTGACGCTGCTGCGCTGGCGAAACGGCTCCAGGCGCTCGACCAGTTCCTCGCGGCTCAGGGACTGGCCGCTGAAGGGGTCGATCACCACCTGGCCCTTGGGCAGGTTCACCTTGACCATGAAGTGGCCCGGAAACGCCACGCCGCGCGCATTCAGCCCCAAACCGACGGCCAACTCCAGCCACAGCACCGCCAGCGAGATCGGGATGCCGCGCCGGGTGCGCAGTACTGCGTTCAAGTAGCTGTTGTCCGGGTCGTAGTAGTCGTTGATGTTGCCGCCAAAGCCGAGATCGCGGAAAAAGAACTGGTTCAGCGCGCGCAGGCGCTGCAGCTCGGGCGCATCGGTGGGCAGGCGGCGCTTGAGGCGGGCCAGCAACTGGTCCACATCGCCCAGCACCTGTTCGACATCGAGGTCGGGGTATTCATCCTGGGCCAGGCTGACGGCAGCTTCCAGCAACGGGAAATGTGCATCGCTTTGCACCAGGCTGGAAAAATACTGCAGCGGAGACGGTACGGCGAAATTTATTTGCATGGCGCTACTTTCTCACAAACCAGTACCCGATGGGAAGCGGGGAATCTCTGTGGGTATGCGCTTGATCAAACCCGTTTCAACCAAACAGCCATTTGTCAGCGCCGCAGCAGCTGGCGCACCTTCAACCCCGCAATCCACAGCACGACAAAATAAAGTGTGGCCGATCCGCACAGGACCAGCGCCATCCACCCGATGCGCTGGAAATACAGGGGTTTGAGGCCGACCCAGTTGACGGCACCACCGGCCCACAGCAAAAACACCGCCAGCAGCGCACTGGCCGCCAGCACCTGCAGCGCAAACAGCAGCCAGCCCGGCGCCGGGGTGTAGCTGCCGCGCCGGATCAGCCCGATCAGCAGGCACAGCGCATTGATCAGCGCGCCGATGCCGATGGCCAGCGCCAGCCCGGCATGCGCAAAATACGGCACCAGCACCAGGTTGAGCAACTGCGTGATGACCAGCACCATCACTGCAATCTTCACCGGCGTCTTGATGTTCTGGCTGGCATAAAAGCCCGGCGCCAGCACCTTGATGGCCACCAGCCCGAGCAGGCCGGCGCCGTAGCCCATCAGGGCGCCGGTGGTCTGCTGCACGTCGCGGTCAGAAAAAGCGCCATAGTGGTAGAGGACGGCCACCAGCGGCTGGGCAAAGGTCAGCAGCGCCACGGCGCAGGGAACGGCCAGCAAGACCACGATACGCAGGCCCCAGTCCAGCATGGCCGAATAACGGGCAGCGTCGCCCGCGCCCTTGGCTGCCGCCAGCTGGGGCGTGAGCACCACGCCGATGGCCACGCCCAGCATGGCGGTGGGAAACTCCATCAGGCGGTCGGCGTAGGTCAGCCAACTCACGCTGCCGGGCGCCAGGTGCGAGGCAATCTGGGTGTTGATCAGCAGGGAAATCTGCGCCACGCTCACGCCCAGCAAGGCCGGCACCATCAGCCGGGCAATGTTTTTGGTGCCGGGGTCGGCCCAGGCGTCTCGAATCGCACCCCAGCTCAGGCCGATGCTCGGCAAGAGGCCCAGCCGCTTGAGCGCCGGCACCTGCACCCCGAGCTGCAGCACGCCGCCGAGCATCACGCCCGCGCCCAGCGCATAGACCGGCTCGATGCCCAGCGTCTTGAACCACGGCGCGCCCAGCCAGGCCGCGCCAATCATCGACAGGTTGAGCAGCACGGGCGTGGCGGCGGGCACCGCAAAATGCCGCCAGGTGTTGAGCACGCCCGAGGACAGCGCCACCAGCGACATGAAAGCGATGTAGGGAAACATCCAGCGCGTCATGAACACGGCCGCCTCGTAGCCGCGCGGCTCCTGCTGCAGGCCGCTGGCCATGGCCCACACCAGCAGCGGCGCGGCCGCCACGCCGATCACGCAGGTCAGGAGCAGCGCCCAGGTCAACAGCGTAGCCACCCGGTCGATCAGCAGACGGGTCGCCTCCTCGCCGTTTTGGGCCTTGCTGGCTGCGAGCACCGGCACGAAGGCCTGGCTGAAAGCGCCTTCGGCAAACAGGCGCCGAAACAGGTTGGGAATGCGAAACGCGACATTGAAGGCGTCTGTCATGGCGCTGGCGCCAAAGCTCGAAGCGATCAGCAGTTCGCGCACCAGGCCGGTGATGCGGGAAAGCAGCGTGAACAGGGAAACGGTGGAGGCGGATTTGAAAAGTGACACGGCAGGAGTTTATGCGCTGGCGCGCCCTGCCCCGAAAACCACCGGTGACCGGCGCCGTCCGCTCTGGCTGCTGCCAGCCGTCCGGCCGCCCGCGCTGCCCCGCAACGTCCGGGTCCGCCTGGCAGCGGGGCTGTCCGCGCGCCTGCCGTATAATCGCGGGCTTTGCTGCAACATCCACAGACTCCTCCCCAGGATTAAAGGAATTTATATATGGCTACCGCTAAACCCAAGAAAAAGAACCCCCGTCTCGCCTCCGGCCGCAAGCGCGTCCGCCAGGACGTCAAACTCAACGCTGCGAACACCTCGCTGCGTTCGAAATACCGCACCGCTGTCAAGAACGTCGAAAAAGCCGTTCTGAGCGGCGACAAGACCAAAGCCGCAGAACTCTTCGCCAAGGCGCAGAGCATTGTGGACACGGTTGCCGACAAGGGCATCTTCCACAAGAACAAGGCAGCGCGCGACAAGAGCCGCCTGTCCGCCAAGGTGAAAGCCCTGGCACTGAAAGCCGCCTAACCCATTAGGAAAATCGCCCGGATGGTTTTTTCAAGCAAGAAACCGTCCGCCGTTTTGTAGGGTGCGCTGCAGCAAAAGTAAAAAACCGCCTTCGGGCGGTTTTTTCATGTCTGCGCCATCTTGAGCAACTCAGGGCTTGGGCGCGTCGGGCAGCAGGCAGGCCTCGGCCGTCTGCAGGTTGTTGTCCTTGGCGAAGTTCATCGCAAAATCCCAGGCCATGGGTTCGGCGTCGCGCAATTCGGCATTCACCACGACGCACTTGATGCCGTTGATGATGGTGGGAAAACACCATGGCGAGTAGTTCAGGTGGCTGCCGGGCTGCGGCCCGCCGGGACGGAACTGGCTCATCACACCGGACAGCCTGTCGGCCCAGTCGCTGGGGCGGAAGGTTTTGCCGTCTTGCGTAATGCCCTGAATGAAGACTTCTTTAGCGGAATTGGAGACCATCGGATGGAGGGTTTTTGATGTGTGCCAGGAACAAGGATAAGCCCCATGCTGCATCACAAAAGTATTCTATCTTATATAAGACTCAGACTCTGCCGCAGGCAGCCGGCCCTGGCTCCGGGGCCTGCGTCGAGGGCATGACAGTGATGCAACATCGTCACTGAAAAGCCGCGACGTCTGCGCCTAAAATCAATGCAAACCCGCTTTTCCTGACGCGGCCTTTTTGTTTTGCTACTGCCCGGAGTTTGACCATGACCGCTGCCCTTGCCCCTCACATCGAAGCCGCCTCCCCCCATGTGATGAACACCTACGGCCGCCTGCCGATAGCGCTCTCGCATGGCCAGGGCTGCCGCGTCTGGGACGTCAACGGCAAGTCTTACCTGGACGCGCTGGGCGGCATCGCCGTCAACACCCTGGGCCACAACCACCCGCGCCTGGTGCCGGCGCTGCAGGAGCAGATCGGCAAGCTGATCCACACGTCCAATTACTACCACGTGCCGCTGCAGGAAGCGCTGGCGGCCAAACTGGTGGAACTCTCGGGCATGGAAAATGTGTTCTTCTGTTCCACCGGGCTCGAAGCCAACGAGGCCGCGCTCAAGCTGGCGCGCAAGTTCGGCCACGACAAGGGCATTGAGCGCCCCGAGATCGTCGTCTATGAAAAAGCTTTCCACGGCCGCAGCATCGCCACGCTGAGCGCCACCGGCAATCCCAAGGTGCAGGCCGGCTTCGGGCCGCTGGTCGAGGGCTTTATCCGCGTACCGATCAACAGCATGGAGGCCCTGAAAGCGGCGACCGAAGGCAATCCGAACGTGGTGGCAGTGTTCTTCGAAGCCATCCAGGGCGAAGGCGGCATCTATAGCATGAGCAACGAGTACCTGCGGGAGGTGCGCGCCCTGTGCGACCAGCGCGACTGGCTTCTGATGATCGACGAGGTGCAATGCGGCATGGGCCGCACCGGAAAATGGTTTGCCCACCAGTGGGCCGGCATCGTGCCGGACGTCATGCCGCTGGCCAAGGGCCTGGGCTCGGGCGTGCCGGTCGGCGCGGTGGTGGCCGGCCCGAAAGCCGCGCGCATCTTCAGCCCCGGCAACCATGGCAGCACGTTCGGCGGCAATCCGCTGGCCATGCGGGCCGGCGTGGAAACCATCCGCATCATGGAAGAAGACGGCCTGCTGGCCAACGCCGTGAGAGTGGGCGAGCACCTGCGCGCCTCGCTGATCCTGGAGCTGGGCAGCGTGGCCGGTTTCAAGGAAGTGCGCGGGCGAGGCCTGATGCTGGGCATCGAGCTGGACAAGCCGTGCGGTGTGCTGGTCAACCGCGCCGCCGACAGCGGCCTCCTGATCAGCGTCACGGCCGACAGCGTGGTGCGCATGGTGCCCTCGCTCATCATGAGCCTTGAAGAAGCCGATGAAGTCGTGGCCATCTTGTGTCCACTGATCAAGCAATTTCTGGAAGAAGGCACGCCAGCATGACCCCGACGCCCCAAGCCCTCAAGCATTACCTTCAGTTCAGCGACCTGAGCGCCGACGACTACGCCTACCTGTTCGAGCGCGCCGCCCTGATCAAGAAAAAATTCAAGGCTTACGAAAAACACCAGCCGCTGATTGACCGCACCATGGTCATGATCTTCGAGAAAGCCTCGACGCGCACCCGCGTGAGCTTTGAAGCGGGCATGTACCAGCTCGGCGGCACGGTGGTGAATCTCACCACCGAAGGCAGCCAGCTGGGCCGCGCCGAGCCCATCGAGGACAGCGCCAAGGTCATCAGCCGCATGGTCGATCTGGTGATGATCCGCACCTTCGAGCAGACCAAGATCGAGCGCTTTGCCGCGCACTCGCGCGTGCCGGTGATCAACGGCCTGACGAATGAATTCCACCCCTGCCAGATTTTGGCCGACATTTTCACCTACATCGAGCACCGCGGCTCGATTCAGGGCAAGACCGTGGCCTGGGTCGGCGACGGCAACAACATGGCCAACACCTGGCTGCAGGCGAGCGAAATCCTCGGCTTCAAGGTGCATCTGAGCACGCCCGGCGGCTACGAGGTGGACCAGTCGATTGCCGGCATCCGCTCCAGCGACAGCTACCAGGTGTTCAGCGACCCGATGCAGGCCTGCGCCGGCGCCGACCTGGTGACCACCGACGTGTGGACCAGCATGGGCTACGAGGCCGAAAACGAGGTGCGCAAGAAAGCCTTTGCCAAGTGGTGCGTGGACAGCGCCATGATGGGCGCGGCCAAACCCGATGCCCTGTTTATGCACTGCCTGCCAGCGCACCGCGGCGAGGAAGTCCAGGCCGAGGTGATCGACGGCCCGCAGTCGGTGGTTTGGGATGAGGCGGAAAACCGCATGCACGTGCAAAAAGCGCTGATGGAATACCTGCTGCTCGGGCGCCTGGCCTGAACCGGGCTGGCGCACACGGGGCGGTCAGCGCCGGCTGTTCCGTTCTGGGACACAAGTCGTGTCACCAATAGTTACAGGCATGTCTCGATGTTGCCAGATCTGGCCTTCGCACAGGGCCGATTGCTGGAAAATCATCTGATTACCTCAGGGTAATCACCAAGTTCAGGGCGCACAGCCGCTCTTGGCATGGCTTGTGCAAACGGGAGGGGTGTCATAACCCCTCCATCGTTTTTTCGATGGGCGTGTTCCTCGCCAATCCCCTTTCACCCATCGGAGACAACAAATGATCTATGCCCTTCCCGGCGCTGCCGGCGCCCCCCTCGAGTACAAAGCCCACTATGACAACTTCATCGGCGGCAAGTTCGTGGCCCCGGTGGGCGGGGCGTA
>JALYRU010000044.1 GCA_030855235.1 Pseudomonadota bacterium | reverse complement strand
AGCCTCTGGCTGCTCCTCCTTCCACTGGTTGTTGAGGGCTGTACGTCACCGGCCTCTGGCCTCTCGTTGACGTACAGTGCTGTCACACGACACGCAGCCTCTGGCTGCTCCTCCTTCCACTGGTTGTTGAGGGCTGTACGTCACCGGCCTCTGGCCTCTCGTTGACGTACAGTGCTGTCACACGACACGCAGCCTCTGGCTGCTCCTCCTTCCACTGGTTGTCCAGGACGAGCAGTTCTGATTCCCGCAGTGTGTACTTGATCGTTGCAGTTCATGTGTTCGGTTGACCGTAGGGTGGAGCCCATTGTGTGCGATCATTGTATGTCGGCACCGTCGGGTGGTCCTTTGCGTCGGTGTCTGCAGTGCGTAACCATGCATTGCGACAACTGCAACGCTGCAGCGCGACTCGGAGCTCCGAAAGCGTTTGTCGAACGTGTCGGTCGAGACGATCGCTTATGCAGTCCGGCTTGCCTCATTCGTTGGGTACTTCTTCTTTCCTTCTTTTGTTTTTTTTTCCTCTGGCTCCGTGATACACCTCTGCTGCATAGGGAAACAAACCGAACGATGGGGCAGGCAACGGCGAGCGCAAGTTAGCACCCACCACTTCTGGAACCCCCAAGTCCAGTGCTGGGTCTACGCTTCCTGGTGGCGATCCTGACGGCAACTCGGCCGCGACCGCCAGCGACGACCTGACCCAGAAGAGCGATGTGCCGAAACCTGCGGTCACCCACAAGTGTGGTTGCAGCTGGCGCGTGGAGAATGCAACGGCGGTCGGTAGCTCCTTGTACATCGCGCAGGCTGCTGTCAATCTCAAGACCGAGCAACGACTGCAAGTGGGCTACAGCCATCCGATCCTGCGCTCTGCGACCAGAGTGGAAGGGTGTTTCATTGTGGGTTTGCTTCGAGCGCAGAAGGTGAAGCGCAGGTGGAGTCTGGACGCCTGGGGCAACGTCGACGGCAAGCCCGATGGTGAACCCGAGTGGATCAGTGGCCTGCAGCTCCGTGGCGCCAAGGATCCGATGCCTGCATTTGCAACGCAGCACCAAGCAGCGCTTTCCACGCTGGACTTCAAGAAGATTCCGCAAGCCGAGATACCAGCGTGGGCTTCTGTATGTTTCCATTCCTCTCACCAACGCAACAGTGCGGGTCCATGTCTGTGCTCGTACGTCATTCGTGTGTTGGGGGGGGGTGTTAGGAGGAGAAGAAAGGCTCTTCGCTCAAGCCCCGAACAAGGAGCCAGCGGAGTTCTGAGAACGAGACGTCATCCTCGGATGATGACGAGAAGAGGACGGTCCCCAAGCGAAAGAGCCATGCTGGTGGAAGCGGCGGTGCACGCACGACGCGCAAGCCGCGCAAGAAGGCGAAAGCTGCGGTGAGAGCCCGCCGCGGTGCTGCACCTTCCGAGCAGCTCCAGCGTGCACAGGTTAGTGTTTTTCTGCTTGCAACACAGATGCGGCCGCCTTATGGATGTTGTGGAGTGTAGAAGCTGCGGTCCCGCTCGGAGTCGCGGGCGCTCAGTCACCCTCCCAGCCGACCTCGCTCGCCCCTTCGGTCGCGATCGCCTCCCAGCGTCGGGGCTGCTCCGTCGCTGGCACTGGTCCCTCACGGAGGCGGACCTGCAGCGAGTGGTACCGACGAGCAGCTCGTCCGCATGCAACGCAGGATGGAAGAGCTAGAGCAAAAGCTGCAACAGCGGGAGACTCACCCACCGACCCCTGCGCTTGCACTGCCTCTTCCCCCAGCGAGTGCAGAGCAGGCGCGCTTCCCAGCTGCTGCCTACGCTATGCACTACAACACCGCGCTTGCAATGCTTGCACCCTTCGCCCCTCCACCCTACCGCGTGCCATAAGAAATCTTTTGCGATTCTCGTCAGTCACCATGCTCTTTGCAGTTTCGCCCGATTTTGTCTGAGCGAGTGGTGTTTGCGTTGCAGGCGATGCTGACTTTCGTTCTCCTCCTCATCCTCTTCCATCTGACGGCAGTCGCGGCCGCAGACACATCGACCTCTTCAGCCTCATCGTCAGCCTCCGCAGCGCTCGGTTTGGCTGCGCTTCACATCTACCAGCAGTTCCTCGCCAGCTGCGATCGAGCTCCTGTGAGTCGAGACGATGAACCAGGCCGAGCAGCCGCCGAGCCCTACACGCGCGCCGCTTTGGGTCGTGCCGTGGCAGGGGCGCGTGCGGCGCCGGGCCAGTCTTTGCGCAAGGTCGCACAGCGATTTGGTGTGCCGCGAACAACGTTGCGCGATCGCGTGCATGGACTTCATGCGAAGGTGCACGGTCGACCACCTCTGCTCAGTCCCGACGATGAGCGGGCGCTGGCGCAGTGGTGCGATCAACGGTCGCGCATGAACGCTCCCGTGACCATGCGCGAGGTGAGGCATTCTGCTGCGCTCGTGGCAGCCAAGCGCGGCGGCAGAAAGTTTCGCAACCAGCACGCCAGTCGAGGCTGGCTGAAGAGCTTCCTCAGACGACATCCGCAGCTGGTGATCACACGGGCGCGCAGCTCCCACGTCAGTCTCCCAACACCCGAGCAGTGGGATACGTGGTTCCACACAATCAAGGTTGGATTTCGTTTTCTCTCCCGCTTTGAGCTCGCCTTCTCACATCGCCGGTGTGTGTGTGTGTGTGTGTGTGTGTGTGTG
>JALYRU010000015.1 GCA_030855235.1 Pseudomonadota bacterium | reverse complement strand
TCAAGTAGGGTGCGACGAAGCTCCACTCTTCGTCGCTCACGTCACTGGGGTAGGGTTTTCTGTTCATTCCCCGATGATGGGGATGCTTCAGAAAAAATCAGCCCTGAGTTCATAACACGCTCTAGCTGACTGGCTGGCTGGTGGCTGGCAGGCATCGGAAGGCGCAAAACCCCTGTTATTTCTGACAGGGGTTGAAAGTGTAATAAATTGTTGGCGATCTTTCAATGAGGCTCTTTCAACCAAGGAGCGCCTCATGCAAGTACTCGACCGCCAACTTTCTTCCGCCACCCCGATTTTGCGCAACCCCGCCCTGGGCGTGCAACTGACGCAGCGCATTGCCCGCGATTTCACGCCGCGCTGGCACCAGCAGTGGGGCGGCAAATTCATGCTCCATGGCCAGCCGCCAGGCCCCAACGCCATCCGGCTCGACGGCAACGACTACCTCGGCGTGACCGGCCATCCGCAGATCGTCCAGGCCCAGGTGGAGGCGCTGCGCAAGGCGCAGGAGTTCGTCGTCCAGTCCGGCGTATTTCACCTCGACCAGCACCCGACCCGCGCGCTGGAGATGGCGCTGGCCGGCTGGGTCGGCAAGGACGACGGTTTTCTCTGCCAGTCGGGCTACTCGGCCAATGTCGGGCTGCTGCAGGCTGTTGCCGACGCGCACACGCCGGTTTATCTAGACACGCTGGCGCATAAATCGCTGTGGGAGGGCGTGCATGCGGCGCGCGCGCCGGCCTATGCGTTCCGGCATAACGATCCGGCGCACCTGGCGCGCATGATTACCGAACACGGCCCCGGCATCGTGGCGGTGGACTCGGTGTACAGCACGACCGGCGCGCTGTGCCGCCTGGCCGAAATCGTGGAGGTGGCCGAGGCGGGCGGCTGCATGATGCTGGTCGATGAGTCCCATTCGCTGGGCACCCACGGCCCGCAGGGCGCCGGGCTGTGCGTGGCGCTGGGCCTGTCGGAGCGGGTGCATTTCATCACCGCCAGCCTGGCCAAGGCGTTTGCCGGGCGGGCCGGATTTTTCACCGCGCCAGCGCACATGCGCTACTACATCCTGTGTACCAGTTTTCCTAACATCTTCAGCTCCAGCCTGCTGCCGCACGAGGTGGCCGGCCTGGCCGCCACGCTCGAAGTGATCCGCCAAAGCGATGCGGCCAGGGCGCGCCTGCAGGCCCACACCCGGCGCCTGCGCGCCAGCCTGGGCGAGCTGGGCTATCCGATTGACCAGGGCAGCGAGCAGATCATTGCGCTGGAGGTCGGCATGGAGTGCGACACCATGGCGCTGCGCGACCGGCTGGAGGCGCGCGCCGTGTTTGGCGCCATGTTCTGCGCGCCGGCCACCAGCAGCAAGCGCGCCATGATGCGCCTGACGCTCAGCGCCGCCCTGATGGACTCGGAGCTGGACCATGTGGAGGCGGCGGCGCGCGAACTGGCGCCCATCGTCAAACCCTGGGACTGGCCGATTGCGCGGCGCGCCCGGGCCAGCCGGAGTCTTGGGGCTTAATCCTGCACGCTGCGCTCGCCGCAGCCGCCGATGAAATGCGCATAGCTGCGCGCCGCGCCCGGCGTGAACGCCTCGGGAACCGGGAACAGGGCGGCGTACAGCGGGGCCGCGCTGCCGGCGATGACCCATGCCGGGTGCGCCTCGGGCCGATGGCCGCCGCCCAGGGCCAGCTGCAGTTCCAGGTCGATGAGTTTTTGGCCCTCCCGGATGTCCTGCACGATGGCCGCCTCCCAGCCCTGGGATTCGGCCATTTCTGCCAGTTCGGGCAGGTTGGCCGCCGGCTCCAGCTGCAGCCAGCTGACGGCGCCCTGGGCGTTGAGCCCGAGAACGCCGAAGGGCGCGCCGATGACCACATGCTCGGTCCAGTCCTGGCTGAGCACCAGTTGCGCCAGCGCCTGGGCAATCGGCGGATCGCACAGCAAGGCGTGCTGCTCGCGCGACAGGGTGGCGCGCCAGATCTGCTGGTAGCGCTCGTCCGGCAGAGCGCGCTGGCTTTGAATGGCACCCAGCAGACACCGGCCGATGTCCGGGGTCTGCTTGGGAATGAACTGCTTGATCAGGCCGCGATTGAACGCCGACACGGCCAGTTGCTCGTCGGCCCGGCCGGTCAGCAAGATGCGCGAGCCCGACCACTGCGTCAACTCGCCCAGCACCCGCAGCCCGCTCATGGCCGGCATGGCATAGTCCACCACGCACACGCGCATCAGCGCCAGGCGGCGGGTGCCGTCCTCGCGCCAGTACTGCAGAATCTGGCCAATCAGGCCGGCGCCTTCGCGCCAGCGGCTGATGATTTCCTGCTGGCTCCAGA
Organism: Pseudomonadota bacterium; assembly: GCA_030855235.1. Taxonomy (GTDB): domain Bacteria; phylum Pseudomonadota; class Gammaproteobacteria; order Burkholderiales; family Burkholderiaceae_C; genus Polaromonas. The sequence continues at coordinate 102,894 of JALYRU010000015.1, read as the reverse complement.
GATCGGCTTCGCTGCGCTGGCACTCCTGCTGCAGCAACTCGATGCAGGCCACGGGGCGCGTGAACAGGCGCACATGCAACTCAGGCGGCATGACCTCGGCCAGCATTTCGAGGTAATCGCGGTCATCATCGAGAAAAACCACGCCGCCAGGGCGTTGGTAAAGGGCAAAGGACATGGTTTGAAAAGCTTTTGTTGGCGACGTCTGGGAGGTACGGCGAAAGGGATGCGCTCAGGGCTGGAAAACGCTGTCAGCGCGCCAGCGGAAGCTCGATGGTAAACATGGCACCGCGGCTCACTTTGGACTTGACGTGAATGCTGCCGCCCGCACTTTGCACGACCTGCTGGCAAAAAGCCAGCCCCAGACCGTGGCCGGGGTTGCAGTTGTTGGAGAAAAAAGGCTTGAAAATCTGCGGCAGCAGCGCCGCGTCAATCCCTGTCCCCTCGTCTTTCACGATGATATGGCCACGCTGCCCCGGCGCCAGGCTCACCTCGATCAGCAGCGCGCCAGGGGCGAACGGAGAGTCGGCCGCCATCAGCGCGTGCAGGGCGTTTTTCATCAGATTGCTGAGCACCTGCGAAAACTGGGTGGCGCAGCCGTGGAAAATGAAGTCGGCACGAATGCGCACTTTCACGCAGTCGCGCTGGCGTGGGGAGGGGTAGGGGTAGGCCTGCCGGGCCTCGCTGACCAGATGGGCGGCAGACACCGGCTCGGCACGGCGCGGCAGCTGCAGCAGCCTGGCATTGGCGATCTGGGTGTCGATCTGCTGGTTCATGTTGCGCACCAGCGTGTGCAGGCGCAAGGCCAGCCTGTCGAGCTGCACGGCCCGGGAGTGATCGGGCTGGCGCTGCATCTCCATCTGGATGGCGTCACCGATCAGCGCCGCCGTGGACAGCGGCGTGCGCAGCTCATGGGCCATGATGCCGATGGTGATCAGCGTGTGGGAGAGCTGCTCGCGCCGCAAATTGGCCGACGACAGGTTCAGCACGAGGCCAATCGAGGCGGCAAAAGCCAGCACCACCCCATGCACGGCCCACTGGTTCCCGGCAAGCGATGGCACGGCCGGCCCGAAAAACTGAAAAACCCCCCAGGCCAGCAGGCTGCCGCTGGCCAGGCCCGAGGTGGCCAGGCGCCAGTCGGTGGACTGGTAATAGATCAGCACCATGGCCGTCATGCTGGCCAGCCAGACCGTGTTGGCGCTGTTGCACAGGTACATCCAGCTGAAAAAAACCGGCAACTCCAGCCAGAGCAGCAGATTGAAAACGAGTTGCGTGCGGCGCGCGCCCGGGTCTTGCTTGACCCAGCCTGTCATCAGGCAGATGCCCAGCAGACTGGCCAACATCCGCAACGCCACATTTTCATAGGGTTGGGGCAACCAGACCGCCCAGATCCAGCCAAACAGCGCGTGCCCCGCTAAAAAAGACAGCCCCAGCCACCACATGCGTCGCAGCGATGCATGCAAAATAGGTTCGAGGAGTGCGAGTATTAAGTTCTCGCGTAACCAATGCAACCATTCGTGCAGTACATGCTTCGTGTGGAGGCCGGGGTGCCTCACTCCCAAAAGTCTCCAGAATAAAAAACGGAACCTATCTTCAATGAAGCGTGTGACATGTGGCTGTATTTTCCACTTTTTGTTTTCGGATACTGATGCAGCTACCTGTTAACTTTGACAGTGCCGCTGTCAGCGACATCATGAACGACTGGCTGTGTTCCCTGCGCGAGCTTTCCGTCGAATCCCTCATGGTGCTGGGTCCCGATCCTTTTGCCGGCCAGCAGGTGCGCCTGGTGCTGGCGCTGCATCCGCCGCGTCTGCTTGAAGCCGCGCAAGCGCTGGCCGAGAGCCCTGATTTCGGCGCGGCCTGGCGGGAGTCGGACGCACCCCTGGTGGCCTGGCAGGCTATTTCCAAATCGGGGCTGGACCAGCCGCAGCGCTGGCGCAGGCTGTGGCTGGCGCATGGCTACCAGAGCGTGGTGCGCATTGCCTTTCCGCTCACCGTCGGGCGCTCTTTTGAATGCTACCTGTTCAGTTCGCGCCAGTGGGCTGACCGCAGCGAGGCCGCGCAACTGGCCTGGTCGGCCCTGAACATCTGGCCTTTGCTCAAGCGCACCCTGGCCGAGGCCCGCAGTCCCTTGAGTCCGCGCGAACTCCAATGCCTGCGCCTGGCGTTTGAAGGCATGACGGCCCGCGCCAGCGGCGAGTCGATGCTGTGCAGCGAGCGCACCGTCAATTTTCACCTGGCCAACGCCATGGCCAAGCTCAAGGTCGAGAGCAAGCTGGCCGCCGTCCAGCGCGCCTGCTGGTTCGGCCTGATCTGAGCCGGCGCCGGGGCGCTGGCGCCTGCGCAAAAACCCTTGCTCTCAAGAGGCAGGCGGGCGGCAAACCTGTTCATAATTCGGCTCCATGACTTTTTTAGCGATTGATGTGGGTAACACCCGCCTGAAATGGGCCCAGTATGACGCCCCTGTGGTGGGCGCCAAGCTGCTGGCCCATGGCGCGGTGTTCCTGGAAAACATCGACCGGCTGGCCGAAGACGACTGGAAAGGCATGCCCGAGCCGTCGGCGATGCTCGGCTGCGTGGTGGCGGGCGACGCCATCAAGCGGCGCGTGGCCGAGCAGATGGAGCTGTGGGATGTGACGCCGCGCTGGGTCCACTCCAGCGCCCACGAAGCGGGCCTGAGCAACGGCTACGACCATCCCGGCAGGCTGGGCACCGACCGCTGGGTGGCGATGATCGGCGCCTACCACCGGCTGCTGGCGCGCGGCGTGCGCAAGCCCTGCCTGGTGGTGATGGTGGGCACGGCGGTGACGGTCGAGGCCATTGACGCGTCGGGAAAATTCCTGGGCGGCATCATCCTGCCCGGCCACGGCATCATGCTGCGCGCGCTCGAATCGGGCACGGCCGGGCTGCATGTGCCCACCGGCGACGTGCGCGACTTTCCGACCAACACCAGCGACGCACTCACCAGCGGCGGCACCTTTGCCATTGCCGGCGCGGTCCAGCGTATGGTGGACAACATCACGCGCCACTGCGGCGAGGCGCCCGAGTGTTTCATGACCGGCGGGGCGGGCTGGAAGATGGCGCCCAGCATGTCGGTGAATGTCGAGTTAGTAGAAAGCCTGATCTTTGACGGCCTGCTGGAGATTGCCTCGCGGCGCTTCAGAGCGTAGGGCGGCCTCAAGCCACCACGCCGCGCTGGCGCAGTTCAGTGATCTGCGCTTCGCTCAGCCCCACCTCGCGCAGCACCGCGTCGGTGTCCTGGCCCAGCGTCGGCGCGTTGCGCTGGTGGCTGCCGGGCGTGAGCGAGAGCTTGGGCACGAAGCCGGGCACGGCCAGCGCGCTGCCGTCGTCCATCTGGACTGACTGCAGCATGTCGCGCGCCGCGTAATGCGGGTCGCTGGTGATGTCGGCGATGGTGTAGATCTTGCCGGCCGGCACCTCGGCTTTTTCCAGGGCGGCCAGCACCTCGTCCACGCTCAGCGTTTGCGCCCACTGGCCGATGGCTTCGTCGAGTTCTTCCACCCGCGCCACGCGCCCGGTGTTGCTGGCCAGGCCCGCGTCCTGCGCCAGGTCGGGCCGGCCGATGCACTGCATCAGTCGCTTGAAGATGCTGTCGCCGTTGCCGGCAATGAGGGCGTAGCCGCCATCGCTGCAGCGGTAAGCGTTGGTCGGCGCGATGCCGGGCAGGGCGCTGCCGGCCGGGCCGCGCACCGCGCCGAAAGCGCTGTACTCGGGCAGCAGGCTTTCCATGCAGTTGAAGATTGCTTCATACAGCGCCACGTCGATCACCTGGCCCGCGCCGTGCGCATTTCGATGGTGCAGCGCCATCAGGATGCCGATGACGCCGTGCAGCGCCGCCAGCGTGTCGCCGATGCTCACGCCGACCCGCACCGGCACGCGGCCCGGCTCGCCGCTGAGGTGGCGCAGCCCGCTCATCGCCTCGGCCACCATGCCGAAGCCCGGCCGGTCGCGGTAGGGGCCGCTCTGGCCGTAGCCGCTGATGCGCAGCATGATCAGGCGCGGGTTCAGGCTCAAAAGCGCCTCTGGCCCCAGGCCCCAGTCCTCCATCGCGCCGGGGCGAAAGTTCTCGATCAGCACGTCGGCTTCCAGCGCCAGCTTGCGCACGATATCCTGGGCTTCGCTCTGGCGCAGGTCCAGCGCCACCGAGCGCTTGTTGCGTGACTGCACCTGCCACCACACCGACGTGCCGTCTTTGAGCAATCGCCACTGGCGCAGTGGGTCGCCCTTGCCCGGTGCTTCGATCTTGATGACCTCGGCGCCGAAATCGGCCAGCGTCTTGGCGGCAAACGGGCCGGCGATCAGCTGGCCCAGTTCGATCACCTTGAGGCCGGCCAGCGGACCGCAAGCGGCGGGTGGTTTGCCAGTGGTGGTTGGGGAAGGCGGTTGTTCAGGGCTGGAAAGTGTCATGGGCAAAGGCGGTTGCGGGCGGGGTTGAGGGGTCTGTCAGCGAGTGCTGCCGGGGACGGGCGTGTCCGGCTGCGGCGCCAGCAGCTTGTCGAACTGCTTGAGCAGCTTGCCCTCGATGTCTGCCTTGAACAGGCTGACCATCAAGCCGAGGCTGGCGCTGAGTTCGAAGCGCTCGGGGCTGACCGTCAGGGTGCCGTCAAAGCCTGGACGACTGAAGCTGAGCAGGTCGCCGGCCTGGCCTTCTTCATAACGGCAGGTCAGGGCGAATTTTTCCTCGGCCTGTGCGGCCCATTTCAAGGCGATCTTGCGTGCCTCACGCAGGCCGAGGCCGTGCTCGCGTTCGATCTGGATATCAGCCATGGGGCATCTCCGGTGTGGGTGTCAATTGGTTCAGGGTGTGGCGCCGCTCATCCTTGGGCAGTTCGGCCAGGCGCTGGACGGCATCATAAAAGCGCCGCCAGTCGCCGCCTTCGCGCGCGAACAGCGCCTCGAAACCGGGCACCAGCTCGTCGTAGGCCGCTTGCGCGCCAAAGGCGGCATTGTTGGCCTGTGCCACCCACGGGTCGTAGCCGGCGTAGCCGCCCCAAGTGGCTTTGAGCTGGGCGTAGGCCTGGTGAAACTGCGCCATGGCAGCGGCTTTGCGGTTGGCCTGCGCTGAGGGCGGCGCCTCTGTGTCGTTATAAATCGCGGCCAGTTCGCGGCGCGTGGCGCGGGTCAGGGCGCGGAACTGCTGGCGTCGCCCGTCAAACGCGGCGTAGGCTTGGCGCGCTTCGTCGCCGGCCTGGGTGGCCAGCCAGCGGTGCACGCCCAAGCGCTCGACGGCCGTGGCAAAGGACTCGTTGAACATGGTGTCGTCCGGTGCGTAGACCACCTGGTGCGCCAGCTCGTGAAACACCAGCCGGGCCAGCTCGCCCTCGGGGTAGGCAATGAAGGTGCTCAGCAGCGGGTCGCCCCCGGCCCAGTTCATCTTGCCCAGCGTGGAGTAGGCCGGCACGCCATAGACGCTGGTTTCAAACCCTTGGGCGGCCAGTTGCGCGGCCTCGGCGCGGGCGTCGGCTTCGCTGAAGTAGCCGCGGTAGCCGACGCAGCCGGCCACGGGAAAGCACCAGGTCTTGAGCGTCAGCGACAAAGCGGGCGCCGCCGCCACGTTCCAGACCACCGATTTGCGCGGCAGGCTGGCGTAGCGGCGGTAGCTGGCGTTGTCGGGCAGTTTTAGTTCGGTGACGGCAAAGCGGCGGATCTGCTGGCTCAGCGCCAGGCGCTTTTTCAGCGTGGGCGAGGTTTGCGCGTCGTCCAGCCAGTCTTGCACCGGCCGGGCGGCGTGCAGCAACTGCAGATGGCCGCTGGCCGACTGCCAGTAGTAGCCCAGATCGGCGCAGCCCGACAGGCTGAGTGCCACCGTGCCAGCGGCCAGCCAGACCCGCAGCCGGGCTGGCGGGTTGGCGCATGCCGGGGCAGGGGCGCTGGCGCACGCCAGTATCGCGTCATGCGTCCCAAGCCGGCTCACTCCAGAGACGGGCATACCAACACTTTGCTTTTGACGCGACACCAGCGTAGAGGCACGCGCTGGGGCAGGAGCGCAGCAGACCGGGGCAGGGGCGGCCACGCCGGTCAGTCCGGTTTGCAGTCGCAGGAGGGCGCGCAACTTGTGTCCCTTGAAAAAGCCGGTGTTCAGGCAGGGCATGGGAAGAGTCAATCGCAGTGGCTCAGGCCAGCGCCGGGGTGACAGCCAGCGCATGCATGAAGCTTTCGCAGCGCGCCAGTTGTTCGAGCGTGACGAATTCGTCAGGCTGGTGCGCCTGCGCGATGCTGCCGGGGCCGCACACCACGGTGGGAATGCCAGCGCTTTTAAACAGACCCGCTTCGGTGCCGAAGGCCACCAGCGTGGTGGTGTTTTCATGGGCCAGGCGCTGCGCCAGCCGGGTCACGGCGTCGCTGGCCGAGCCCTGAAAAGCCGGCACTTCGCAGATGGTTTCAAAGCTGAAACCGGCTTCGGGGGCGATCTTTTGCATGCCCGCTTGCAGCTGGGCGGCGTAGGCGACGACTTCCTGCTGCATTTTTAAAGCGTCGGCGCCGGGCAGGTTGCGAAATTCATAGCGGAACTGCGCGTCGCGTGGCACCACGTTGTCGGCAATGCCGCCGTGGAACTGGCCGACGCTGGCGGTGCTGAACGGCACGTCAAAGCCTTCGTGGCGCGTCTCACTGGCTTCGAAGCCCTCGGCCATGTCACGCACCTTGCCCACCACGCGGGCGGCCATTTCAATCGCATTGACCGACTGCGGCGTGAGCGAGGAGTGTGCTTCCCTGCCGCGCACGCAGCACTGGTAGCGATAAACGCCCTTGTGGGCCGTGGCCGGCACCATGCTGGTCGGCTCGCCGACGATGCAGGCCAGCGGCGCCATGCCGGCGTCCTTCATGTCGGCGATCAGCGATTTGACGCCCAGGCAGCCGATTTCCTCGTCGTAGCTCAGCGCCAGGTGAATGGCAAAGGGCGCGCTGCTGTTTAAAAAATCCCCGGCATGGGCCAGCGCCATGCCGATAAAACCCTTCATGTCGCAGCTGCCCCGGCCGTAGAGCCGGCCGTTGTCAACCGTGGCCGAGAGCGGCTCGTGCGTCCAGGCCTGCCCGTCCCAGGGCACGGTGTCGGTGTGGCCCGAGAGGATGATGCCGGCCGGTTTGCCTTGGCCCAGCGTGGCGAACAGGTTGGCCTTGGTCTTGCCCGCGTTGAAGGTCAGGCGGCTGGTGACGCCGAGCTTTTTCAGCTCGCTCTGCACGAAGTCGATCAATTCCAGGTTGGAGCGCTGGCTGACAGTGTTCATGCGCACCAGCGTCTGGATCAGCTGCAGGGCGTGCGGGGAGGGAGCAAGGACGGGCATCATGCGCGTTATTTTGCGGCCATTTTCCGCGCCTGGCTGTGGGTGGGTCAGTTATGCTTGAACTTCGCTTGCCGACGCCCGTGTCCTTCTTGTCTGACTGATGCCCTCCTTTTTTCCCTCCCTGCTGGCGCTCATCAGCCTCATGCGCCCGCATCAGTGGAGCAAAAATGTGTTCGTGTTTGCCGGTCTGGTGTTTAGCCAGAACTGGAACAACGTCGCCCTGGGGCTGAGTGTCGGGCGGGCGTTTGCCGCTTTTTGCTGCGCTTCCAGCGTGGTGTACATCCTCAATGACTGGCATGACCGCTTCAGCGACGCTCTGCATCCGCGCAAGCGCCACCGGTCGCTGGCCAGCGGCAGGGTGAGCGCGCCGGCCGCGCTGGCGCTGGCGAGTGCGCTGCTGGTAGCGAGTGCGCTGCTGGCCGGCGGCAACCGCACGCTGCAGGTGTTGCTGGGGCTGTATGTGGTGATCAACCTCGCTTACTCCTGGTGGCTCAAGCGGGTGCCGGTGGTCGATGTGTCTCTCATCGCCACCGGTTTCATGCTGCGGCTGCTGGCGGGCACGGTGGCCGTCGGGATTGCGCCCTCGCGCTGGCTGCTGCTGAGCGGCATTTTTCTCACGCTTTTTCTGGGGTTTTGCAAGCGCAAGGCCGAGACTTTTCAGGAAGAGGCCAGCCAGCGCTCCGTCATGGCCCGCTACCCGCCGGTCCTGCTGGACACCTTCATTGCCAGCACCATGACCGCCACGCTGACCACCTACAGCCTGTTTGCCACGTCACCTGAAGCCCTGCTCCAGCATGGCCCGCGCCTGCTCTACACCGTGCCGGTGGTGATTTTTGGCCTGCTGCGCTATACCTACCAGGTGCATCGCGGCCGGGGCGAGGACGTGGCGCACGATCTGCTGCGCGATGGCTGGATGGTGGCGGCGGGCTTGCTGTGGCTGCTCATCTTTCTGAGCCGCTGGTTCAATGCCTGAGCGCGCTGCTGGCCTTGCTTGAGAGTGAGCCTTCGCAAGGAGATCGGTTCTCGCCAGGTTGCGCTGGCGCAGATTTGAGGGTTTGAATAGTCCAGAAAATAAACCATGGATTGCCCGTTTGTTCGTCCTGCATCACCTCGTTTTTTGCCCACCCGCCCATGCCACAGTCTCACGCTCCCGCCTCTTCCCCACCAGCGCTTCCGGTTGCCCTGAGCCGCTGGCTGCTGGGCATCGCGCTGGCTTCATTGCTGCTGCGCTGGTGGCTGGCAGTCACTTTTCCGATCTCGGGCGACGAGGCCTTTTTTTACTGGTGGGGCGTGTACCCGGACTGGGGTTACTCGGACCATCCACCGATGGTGGGCTGGCTGATTGCCCTGATGCGCGCCACGCTGGGCGACAGCCTGTGGGCGATCCGCCTGCCCGCCGTGCTGCTGCCGCTGGCGCTGGGCGCGGCGCTGTGGTGGGCGCTCAAACCCGTGGACCCGGTGCGGGCGGCCTGGGGCGTGCTGCTTTTCTGGCTGGCGCCGCTGAACTGGTTCTACATGATCATCACCACCGACACGCCGCTGATGTTCTGGTCAGCGCTGTCCGTCGCCGCCCTGATGCGGGCCGAGCGCCGGGCGCAACTGGACCGTGCTGCCTGCGGCCTGTATGCGCTGTCGGGGGTGTTTCTGGGCTGTGCTTTCTTGTCCAAGTATTTCTCGGTGGTGCTCGCTTTGAGCTACCTGGTGTATTTCGGGCTGTACCGCCGCGAGCGTCTGACGGGCCTGGCGCTCTTGGTGCTCTGCGCGCTGCCCGGCCCGGCCATCAACATCGCCTACAACATGTCGCATGGCTGGTCCAACATCATGTTCAATGTGTACAACCGCAATCAGGCCGAGGTGTTCGAATGGCGCAAGCCGCTGATGTACCTGGGCATGATGGCTTACCTGATCACCCCCGTGGCGCTGTGGCTGGCCCTCAGGCACCGCCAGGCGCTGCTGGCCAGCGCCCGGTCCCAGCGCCTGCTGGCCTGCCTGGTCCTGGTGCCACTGGTGTTTTTCATGCTGCTGTCGGTCAGGAAAGTCGTCGGCCTGCACTGGGTGCTGTCGTTTTACCCCTTCGGCTTTGCCTTGCTGGCCTTTGCCCTGCCGTCCGACAAGCTCGCTGCCTGCGCCAGGGGGCTGGCCGTTTTTGCCGGCCTGCATCTGCTGGTAGTGGCCGGCCTGCACCTGACGACGCTGGAAACCTGGCGCAGCGTCAAAATCTATCCGCAGATCGTGCGCAGCATCAAGACCGCCGAGATCCTGCAACAAGCGAGCGCGCCGGGCGCGGTACTGATGGCCGACGCCTACACCCCCGCCGCCATCTACGGCTTTGAGCGGCGGCAGTACATGCCGGTGTTCGGGCCGGGCCGCTTTCACGCCCGCCAGGACGACATGCTGGTGGATTTTTCGCTCTACAACGGCAAGGCCATCCGCATCATTACCGCAGCCAAGCCGGTGCTGGAAAAATTCCAGCCCTATTTCCAGACAGTGTCCGTTGACACTTTCACGCAGGATGGGGTGGCCTTTTATGTCGTGGAAGGCGTCGGGTTCAACTACGAGGCCTACCGTCAAGGCGTGCTGGGCGTGGCTTTCCAGCAGTTCTACAACATACCGCCGTGGCTACCAATGACCGGTTGCCCGTTTTGCGAGCGCTATTGCGGACAGGTGCGATGCCCGCGCTAGCCATGCGCATGACCAGGGTTGCTTTTCACTTGGACGGCATAGAGGCATGAGGCGGTGTGCCTAGGGTGATACGGCCAACGCTCAAGCTGATGCTGATGCTGAGCCTGGTGTAGAAAGCGTGGTAATCCTATCAAGCGCAGCACAGTGGACGCCGTGAGCTTTGAAAGCGTTCACGCTTCGGGTTGGCGTGGCACGGGCTCGAACCGGTCCGCTCAGTCCTGCAGTTCGACCCTGACCATTTCCACATTCAGCTGCTCCATCGCATCGAGCGGCTGGCAGGCGGCGGCCTGCTCGTAAAGCTCGCTGGCTTCCTCCAGCCGCTTGTCGCCTTCGAGCATGAGCAAGCCATGGGCATATTCGGTCATCGCAATGGCTGATCCCGGATTGAGCCTGAGCGCTTCTCTGTAAAGCATCAGGCTGATGTCCTTCCTGACGCCATAGGTCATGCCGCCAATCAGGCAGCCCACCTTGTCAATCACGTCGGCATGGAAAGCGGCCAGGGTCAGGTGGGCATCGGCATGGCGGGGCGACAGCTTGATGGCTTGCTCCAGCGCCGTCTTGACCTTGTTGCCAAAGCCCTGAGCCAGCGCCTTGGCCACGCTGATGCCCTGGCTGTAGCGGCCCAGTGCATAGGCCTGCCAGTACCAGGCGTTGGCGTTTTCGGGTGCTGCAGCTTGCTGCGCCTCGGCGCGCAGGGCGGTTTTCATGAACAGTTCGAGCCGGTTTTTTTCACTGTTTTCGAGGTAGTTGGCATAGATGCAGGTCGCCTTGTTGGCCACCGTGATGCCATCGCCCCCGGCCTTGAGTCCTGTCTCAGCCGCTTTTTCAAACTCGCCGTTGTGAAACAGTACCCAGGCGTTGAGCACCGCCGCGTCTGAAGGCCAGGGCTCGCAGTCGCCCTGGTGCAGGCGGGCCCAGCTTTTTTTCAGCCGCTCGACATCAAAGGCGTAGGCACCCGCATGGGGAAAAGGGGTCCATGTGGACATGTTGTTGTCTCCTCGCTTGAATGGCTGAATGTTATGTGGGCGTTAAGCTCAAATCAGATCGGATAATGAGCCGGGCTGCTGTAGGAGATGGCCAGGGCTTGCAAGTGCATGCGCTGGCCGGATTCCAGGTAAGGCATCAAGAGGTTGAGCACATGGCCGGCGCCCCGCAGCAGCGCCGATTGCGCATGGGCAGGCTCCAGCGCACGGCGCGGGTCGCGCACATACTCAAAACTCAGCCAATAAGTGAGCACCACCACCATGCTGGTGGCCATCGCTTCCACGTCAGAAAACTCCATCTTCAGCGTGCCTGCGCGGCGCATGCCGTCGAGCATCGTTTTGACCGCATGGGTCTTGTGCTTGAGTACCCACTGGAAATGGGTTTCAATCCGGCGGTTCTTGCTCAAAAGATCGTTGAGGTCGCGGTACAGAAAACGGTGCTGCCAGATCAGCTCAAACAGCGTGTGCATGAAAAACCAGGCATCTTCGACGTTGCGCACGCCATCGCTGGCATTGAGCAATTCATTCAAAGCGCGCTCGTAACGGTCAAACAGCGCGTTGATCAACTCGTCTTTGGCCGGATAGTGGTAGTAGAGATTACCCGGGCTGATGCCGAGTTCGGCAGAAATCAGCGTGGTGGAGACATTGGGCTCCCCGAAACGGTTGAACAGGTCCAGGGTAACCTCCAGAATTCGTTCGGCCGTGCGGCGTGGCGCTTTTTTCGCCATATTTTTATTCTTCCTCGTGATGGCCGTTACTCTAACTCACGGTCCTGGCGCGCAGCACTAGGGAATGTCATAAGCACATCGGCAGACAGCGCATTTCTCGTGCGCAGCCATGAAAAAAGGGACTTGTCGTCCCTTTTTTACATCTTGAAATCATCACAGGGTAACCATTAAACGGTCAGCTTGATGGGGGCCTTCTGGCTCGCTGGGTTGCGGCGGTATCTGTGGCGGCAATGCCCGCCGTTCTGGCGCTTTTGAGGGCTCTGGGTTTGGCGGTTTTTTCAGTGACTGCAGGCCGGGCGGCTTTTTGGGCAGCCGTCGGCACTGGTGGCGAAGTGGGCAATGCCGGAGCGCAGGGCACCGTTGATGTTGCTGCGGCTGCGCTGGCGACATGCAGTTGCTGCATATACTGGTTGAGTTGCTCCACATGAGCCACGAGGGCATTTATCTCCGTCGCCGAGGGCATGCCAAGCCGGGTCAATGCCTTGGCAACCCGGTCTTCGAAAATAGTCTCCAGCTTGTCTGTGCGGTGGGCCATGTCAACTTGAATACCGCTGGCTATTGCATTGAGGCGGCTGTTGGCTTCGGCGATTTTTTCTTCGGCTGCTGCCTGTGTCTTGCGCTGCAGGGCGAGGCCTTCCTTGACCAGGGTTTCGAATACCTTGCCGCCTTGTTGCTGCGCTTTGGCAAAGGCCCCCAAGCCAGCCAGCCATATCTGCTGAGCGGAGTCTTGGACCGTGCTGGACAATGGCGGTTCGCTTGATTGATCGGTGTTCATTCGTGGCGGTTTTTTAGCCATGCAGGACTCCAGACGGGCAAGGGTGTAAAAGTTTGTGAAATCAGCTTGTTTCACACCTCTGGAATATAAATGTTTACGCCAGTTGGCGTTAGGGTCAGCCTTCTAGTGTCATGTCAAGCGCCTCAAGCCGGTTCTCTGCAGAGGCAGGCCTACCGACACTTTGCACTTGACGCAACACTAGAGTTCGCGCAAGAGGAAGTCCAACGCTTTTGCCTGACAACTTGAGGCGGGTTTTGCGTCGGAGCAGGGTAGAACTCCTGACGGATAAATTCTTTGAGGGCTTCACGCTGGCAAGCGTAGGAATGCGTATCTTGACTGTCCGAACCACAAGTTTGATGGGGAAGTATGTGCTCCAGAAGACAGGATCAAGAGTCCAGAGTCAGCCCTGTGTAAGCGCTACGAAATCCATGAGCAAGGGGGTATGGCCAGAACAAGCATACAAAGATGGCGGCGCCAACTGCTGTTGTTCGAGCGGCCAATCCTGGAGGACTGCGAGAGGAGAACAGGTTACTCATGCTCGCCTTTCTGTCTCAGTCCAAGGCTTGGAGAGTGAAAGGGAAAGTTTCTGTGTATGATGCGGGAAATTTTCGGCGCTGAAGCAATAAATTTCGCGATAGTTTGAAGTTTTGCTATTGAGTGGATGACACATGTCATCCACTTTAGAGGCAACAGGGCTGCCAACTTCCAATTTGAGTCTTTAGCTCTGAATCAGAAAGTCCTGTTTATTGCGACCTGCAGCCAGTTGGGCACTCAACCAGGAAGGCGATTTGCCGCGACCTGTCCAGGTCTTGCCGCTATCAGGATCCTGATATTTTGGTGCAACCACATTACGCTTGTCGCCCACTGTGCGTTTGGCTGCACCTTTGCCTGAAAAGCCAAGGTCTGCGGCACTCAACTCGTGAGTCTTGATTAATTCCTTGACGGCAGTGATGGCTTGCGTGCGTTCACCCTTGCGCTCCGTCTCCAGTTGCTTGCGAAGATCATTGGCAACGGCTTCGGCTTCATTGAGTTTTTGTTGCAATGCACTAATGTTCGACATGAGCAGGTTCCTTGTGAGGTTGCTTCGCTTTAATTAAGTTTAAGGCTGGCAGGTGTATAAAATTGTAGTATAGATCAATTATTGAAATTTTTTTAGATTTGAATTTATTTTAATAATGATCCCAAAGTGTGATTTCATGAATTTATGTGATAATGTATCAAAAAGTAATTTGTTCTGTTGCTGTAGCGGTTTTTTTGGGCTGTAAAGGGACTGGTGTCGCGAGGGTGGCAAGCACTCAATCGGTAGTCTTTTATGGCGCATGAATTCGTAAGCATGTTTAGGGTGTTAACTGCTCTCCTCTGATTTTGGAAAGTTATACTTGTTCACCTCATCTTAAAGTAAGGTGAACATCAAGGGTGGCAACATGGCGCTAAAAGAATGATAAAAACACAAGAGAACTTCTCCGTCATGAAGGAAGAAGGGGGGGTGCTGGATCTGTTGCTTGCATTGGCGGAAAACATCAAACTGCTCATCATTGGGCCTTTGGTAGTGGGTCTGGTTGCATTGGGTATCAGTTTCATGCTTCCGCATACCTACCAAAGCGTGTCTGTCTTGCAGGCAGATCAGTCCATAGCAAGTCTGATGGTGACTGCTTCCGTGCTTGATCCGGTGATCGCCAGTTTCGGGCTGGCCAAAGCCGAAACGCTTGAAGATGCCCGCAGCAAGCTGCGGAGTCAAATTAAAACGGCCATCGGGCGTGCCGACAAACTGCTCACGCTGACGGTTTCAGCCAATACGGCGCAACAGTCTCAGGCCATTGCCAATGCCTTGCTGCGCCAGACTTACCAGCAAAGTCGTCCCAGAGGCACTGCCCGGGCGCGCCTTGAAACACAGTTGGCCGAAGCGCAGGTTCGCCTCGGGAATGCCCGGGCTGCGGCTGCCAGCCTGCTCAGGCGACTTGAGACAAATGCTTCCGGCCTGAATGGGGGGGCTGATATAGCACGTGGCTATGCCGAATTGCTGAGCGCAAGTGGTGCGGCGCAAACCCAGATCAGCGATTTGGAAACTCAACTCGAAGGCCTAAGCGAATCTTTGTTGCTGCAGCCGCCCACCTTGCCCGAGAAACACAGTCAGCCTAAAAAAGGCTTCATTGCCATCGGTGCCGCGCTGGCAACGGAACTGGTGCTCCTACTGTTTATGTTCGTACGGCAAGCATTTCGCAACACGGCGCAAGATCTTGTTGCCTCAGAAAAGTTAGCCCGAATTTATCGCTCTCTGGGTCTGAAATAAATTCTTTACTGCAGGATTCATTCTATTGAGCGCAGGGCTGCTGCTGCCTATGCATCAAACTTCATAATCATGCAGCGGCGTTTCGTCGAGCAATTGGTAACTATATGACTCTTCTTATCACCGGAGCTGCCGGCTTCATCGGCGCCAATTTTGTCCTGGACTGGCTGGCGCAGTCCGATGAGCCCATCGTCAACCTGGACAAGCTGACCTACGCGGGCAACCTCGAAACCCTTGCCTCGCTACAGGGCGATGCGCGCCATACCTTCGTGCAGGGCGACATCGGCGATGACGCCCTGGTGTCCCGCCTGCTGACCCGCTACCAGCCGCGCGCGGTGCTCAACTTTGCCGCCGAGAGCCATGTGGACCGCTCCATCCACAGTCCCGAGGATTTTATTCAGACCAACGTCGTGGGCACGTTTCGGCTTTTGGAGGCGGTGCGCGCTTACTGGAGCGCCCTGCCGGAGCGCGAGAAGAGTGATTTTCGCTTGCTGCATGTCTCCACCGACGAGGTCTATGGCTCGCTGGGGGCAACGCAGCCCGCCTTCACTGAAACCCACCGCTACGAGCCCAACAGTCCGTACTCGGCCAGCAAGGCTGCCAGCGACCACCTGGTGCGCGCCTATCACCACACCTATGGCCTGCCGGTGCTCACCACCAACTGCTCAAACAACTACGGGCCGTATCATTTCCCGGAAAAACTCATTCCCCTGATGATCGTCAACGCCCTGGCGGGAAAGGCCCTGCCCGTGTACGGCGACGGCATGCAGGTACGCGACTGGCTGTATGTGAAGGATCACTGCAGCGCCATCCGCCGCGTGCTCGAAGCCGGCGTCTTGGGTGAGACCTACAACATCGGTGGCTGGAACGAAAAGCCCAACATCGAGATCGTCAACACCGTCTGCGCCCTGCTTGACGAGCTGTGCCCCAGGGCGGACGGCGCCAGCTACAGTACCCAGATCAGCTACGTCAAGGACAGGCCCGGTCATGACCGGCGCTACGCCATTGACGCGGGCAAGATCGAGCGCGAACTGGCTTGGCGACCTGCCGAAACCTTTGACAGCGGCATCCGTAAGACGGTGCAGTGGTACTTGGCTAACCCCGAGTGGGTTGCTCATGTGCAAAGCGGCGCCTACCGTGACTGGGTGCAGACCCAGTATGAGACTGAGGCCACATGAAAATCCTGCTTCTGGGCAAGAACGGCCAGCTCGGCTGGGAGTTGCAGCGCAGCCTGGCCCCGCTGGGCGAGCTCATTGCGCTGGAGCGGGGCAGCACGGATTTTTGCGGCGACCTGGCCGACCTTGCCGGTCTGGCAGCTACCGTACGTGATGCGCGCCCGGACGTCATCGTCAACGCCGCTGCCCACACGGCCGTGGACAGGGCCGAAAGCGAGCCCGAACTGGCCCGCCTCATCAACGCGCTGGCCCCTGGTGTGCTGGCGCAAGAAGCGAGCAAGCTCGGCGCCTGGGTGGTGCATTACTCCACCGATTACGTCTTTGACGGCAGCGGCACGCGGCCTTGGGCCGAAACCGATGCGCCCGCGCCGCTCAGCGTCTATGGCCAGAGCAAGCTCGAAGGCGAGCGGCTGATTCAGGCGGCCTGCCCCAGGCACCTGATTTTCAGGACCAGCTGGGTCTATGGCGCGCGCGGGGGCAACTTTGCCAAGACCATGCTGCGCCTGGCCCAGGAGCGCGAGCGCCTGACGGTGATTGACGACCAGTGGGGCGCGCCCACCGGCGCCGACTTGCTTGCCGACGTGACTGCCCATGCGCTGCGCCAGGTGCTGCAGCGCCCCGAAGACGCAGGCCTGTACCATCTGGCTGCCAGCGGGCAGACCACCTGGCACGGCTATGCCAGCCATGTGATCACCCAGGCCGGGCGCGTGCAGCCGGCTTTGAACATCCTGGCCCAGGAAGTCGTACCGGTACCCACGACGGCCTTTCCAACGCCGGCCAAGCGCCCGCACAACTCGCGCCTGGACACGGGCCGGTTGCAAGCCACTTTCGGCTTGAGGCTGCCGCCTTGGCAGCAGGGCGTGGAGCGTTTGCTGGCTGAAATTCTCTGATGGAAAATTGATAAAAACATGACCCAACGCAAAGGCATCATCCTCGCAGGCGGCTCGGGCACGCGGCTGCACCCGGCAACACTGGCCATCAGCAAGCAACTGCTGCCCGTGTACGACAAGCCGATGATCTACTACCCGCTCTCGACCCTGATGCTCGCGGGCATCCGCGAAGTGCTCATCATCAGCACGCCTCAGGACACGCCGCGCTTTGAGCAGCTGCTGGGCGATGGCAGCCAGTGGGGCATGAGCCTGCAGTACGCCGTGCAGCCCAGCCCGGACGGCTTGGCGCAGGCCTTCATCATCGGCGAGAAGTTCATCGGCAACGCCCCCAGCGCCCTGGTGCTGGGCGACAACATCTTTCACGGCCACGACTTTGCGCCCCTGCTGGCCCAGGCCGACGCCCAGGCGCAGGGCGCCAGCGTTTTTGCCTACCATGTGCACGATCCCGAGCGCTACGGCGTGGTGGCCTTCGATGTCCAGGGCAGGGCCAGCAGCATCGAGGAAAAACCCCTCAAGCCCAAAAGCAACTATGCCGTCACGGGCCTGTATTTCTACGACAATCAGGTGGTGGAGATTGCCAAGGCCGTCAAGCCCAGCGCCCGGGGAGAGCTGGAAATCACTGCCGTCAACCAGGCTTATCTGACGATGTGCCAGCTCAACGTAAAAATCATGCAGCGCGGCTACGCCTGGCTCGACACCGGCACGCATGACAGCTTGCTCGAAGCCGGCCAGTTCATCGCCACGCTCGAGCACCGCCAGGGCCTCAAAATCGCCTGTCCGGAGGAGATTGCCTGGCGCAACGGTTTTATCAACGCCGAGCAGCTGGAAAAACTGGCCCGGCCGCTGGCCAAGAACGGCTATGGCCAGTACTTGCAGCGCCTGCTTCAGGAAGGAAGGGCTGCATGAAAGTCACCCCGACAGCAATTGCCGATGTGCTGATCATCGAGCCCAAGGTCTTTGGCGACGCGCGCGGTTTTTTTTACGAGAGCTTCAACCAAAAAGCCTTCAATGAAGCCACCAGTACTACCTACCAGTTCGTGCAGGACAACCACAGCCGCAGCGCCAGGGGCGTGCTGCGTGGGCTGCACTACCAGATCGAGCAACCCCAGGGCAAGCTGGTGCGGGTAGTGCGCGGCAGCGTGTTTGATGTGGCGGTGGATATTCGTCAGTCCTCACCAACTTTTGGAAAATGGGTGGGCGTGGAACTGAGTGAGGACAATCACCGCCAACTCTGGGTGCCGCCGGGCTTTGCGCATGGGTTTGTCGTGACTAGTGAGTTGGCCGAAGTCCTGTACAAAACCACTGATTACTATGCCCCGGTGCATGAGCGTTGCATTGCCTGGAATGATCCAGCTATCAGGATTGAATGGCCTGTTCAGGGCTGGCCCAGCTTGTCCGAGAAAGACCAGCATGGCATGGCTTTGGCACAGGCGGATGTGTTTTGAGAAATTCTTTTTTTCAACTTCAAAAGTCCCAATGCTCAGCATAGAACTTGACGTATTTAGCTTTGGTTCTTATTTCATCTGGAAAATTGTATGACTGCCCCTATTATTCACCAGTTGGCTGATGTCCAGTCCAGCACTATTGGCGCAGGAACACGTATCTGGCAGTTCGTTGTCGTACTACCTGGCGCAAGGATTGGTCAGAACGCTAATATTTTTGCTCACTGCTTGGTTGAGAACGATGTGGTGATTGGCGACCGGGTCACCGTCAAGAGTGGTGTGCAATTGTGGGATGGTTTGCGGGTGGGGAATGATGTACTCATCGGCCCCAATGTCTCATTTGCAAATGACGGTTTTACGTGCAGCGGGAAAAAACTGGAAAAATCTTTTCTCACCATCGTTCATGATGGAGCCTTGATTGGTACCGGTGCAGTGATTTTGCCCAGTCTGGAAATCGGGCGCAACGCCATGGTAGCTGCCGGGGCCGTTGTCACGCGTTCGGTACCGCCGAACGCCGTGGTGGAGGGCAACCCGGCCAGGATCGTCGGCTATGTGGACACCGCCCTTAGCGAGGAAGATCATCTGGCCTCCGTGAAGGCTGACGTAGAAGCGTCCGCTACCCGGGTAAAAGGTGTCACATTGCACCGTCTTCCGCGTGTAGCTGATATTCGAGGTAGTCTGACGGTCGGTGAGTTTGAGCGAAGCATTCCATTTGCCGCAAAACGCTACTTCATGGTATTTGATGTTCCCAGTGTAGAAACACGCGGCGAGCATGCGCATCATGAATGCCATCAATTCCTCATTTGTGTACGGGGAAGTTGCGCGGTAGTGGCGGATGACGGCTGTAACCGTCAGGAGTTTTTGCTTGATCGCCCAGACGCGGGAATTCACTTCTCTCCCATGGTTTGGGGCATTCAGTACAAATATTCGGCAGATGCCGTTTTGCTGGTTTTTGCCTCGCACTATTACGACAGTGCTGATTACATTCGGGACTACTCCGAGTTTTTGCATGCAATCGGCACAAACTGAGCCGTATCGCCTCTCAATTCTTTGCTGGACTTACATATGATTCATCCTACGGCCCTCATTTCACCAGATGCCCAGCTTGGTGCCAATGTCTCGATTGGTGCTTATACCATTGTTCACAGTAACGTGCAGATCGGTGAAGGTTGCTCCATCGGCTCACACTGTGAAATTGGTCATCCTGCTCCTCGTGCGCAAGGCCGGTCTTTGGTTATTGGGCGAGGCGCAATCATTCGTTCTCATAGTATCTTCTATGAAGGGTCAGTATTTGGTGATGGGTTGGTGACAGGCCATCACGTAACTCTCAGAGAAGGCACGAATGCAGGGCTAAATCTTCAAGTCGGAACCCTAAGTGACATTCAGGGAACCTGCCAGATCGGCGACTATGTTCGGTTTCATAGCAATGTCCACATCGGTCAACACTCAACGGTTGGAGATTTTGTCTGGATATTCCCTTACGTCGTCTTGACCAACGATCCCCATCCGCCCAGTGAAATCATGCGTGGCGTGACACTGCGCGACTATGTGGCTGTAGCGACGATGTCGGTCATCCTGCCCGGTGTGGAAGTGGGGCAGGGCGCCTTGATCGGCGCACATAGTTCGGTAGGTCGTAATGTTGAACCCGATACCGTTGTAGCGGGTGCGCCAGCAAAAGTGATTTGTCCCACAAACGCCATTTTTCTTAAGGATGGTTCAGGGCTTCCCGCCTACCCATGGCGACGGCACTTCAACCGTGGTTATCCTGATGAGATTGTGGCTCGCTGGCTGGCAGAGTTTGGAGACGGGGCTGCTGACCTGAAAGGAGCCGGGAGATGATTCCGTTTCTTGACCTGAAGGCGCCTTATCTGGAACTCAAACATGAACTCGATGAGGCAATTGCCCGCGTTGTGAGTTCCGGCTGGTTTATCGGCGGCGCTGAGGTGGAGCAGTTTGAGGAAGACTACGCTATTTATTGCGGTGCTACCTATGCAGTAGGCTTGGCTAATGGCTTGGATGCCCTGCATCTGGCTTTGCGGGCCATGGATGTGGGGCCGGGCGACGAGGTTATCGTGCCCAGCAACACCTACATTGCCACTTGGCTAGCCGTCAGCCAGTGCGGCGCGACACCTGTGCCGGTTGAGCCAGATCCCCGCACATTCAATATCGATCCGGCACTGATCGAAGCGGCTATCACGCCTCGTACCAAGGTCATCCTGCCAGTGCATCTCTATGGACAGCCGGCCGACATGGATCCCATTCTGACCATTGCTCGCAAGCATGGCCTACGCGTCCTCGAAGACGGGGCTCAGGCGCATGGTGCATGTTACAAGGGGCGACGTCTGGGTGCCCATGGCGATGCCGTTGCCTGGAGTTTTTACCCTGGAAAAAATCTCGGCGCCATGGGCGATGCTGGCGCGGTGACCACCAGCGATACGCAACTGGCCGACCGTATCCGCGTGCTGCGCAACTATGGGTCACGCGTGAAATATGTCAATGAGGTACAGGGCTACAACAGCCGGCTCGACCCGATGCAAGCGGCCATCCTGCGCGTCAAGCTGGCGCGCCTGGATGAGTGGAATGCCCGGCGCTGTGCCATTGCTTTACGTTACCAGCAGGGCCTGACGGACTGCGGACTAATCCTGCCTCAAGTGCCCGACGGGGCGGCGTCCGTGTGGCATCTGTATGTGGTGGAGCATCCACAACGTGACCATTTGCTCGAACAAATGGGAAAAGCCGGTATTGGCACCCTGATTCATTACCCCATTGCGCCCCACCGCCAGCAGGCCTACGCGGCAGCCGGCTGGGTGGAGGGTGATTTTCCTCTGGCTGAACGCATGGCCACACAGGTCTTGAGTCTGCCGATCGGGCCTCATTTGCCCAACGACCATGTCTCTGCGGTAATCGAGGCAGTTCATCAGTTCCTTGCATGATTTCAAGCACTAGCTGAATTGTTGACGCCTTCAAACCAATGATCCTGAAGATTTATCTCAGCAATGCACTGCCTATTGCGGTAAAGATAATTGGAGGGTTATTTGTTCTTCGGGTATTTGTCGCTTATCTGGGGAAGGATGGGCTGGGGCTGGTTTCCCAGTATCAGTCAATCATCACACTGGGATATGGTCTGTTCAATGCGCTGATATTCAACTTTGCAGTCAAGAGTCAGTGGAAAAGTGATGCCGGGAGTAAAGACTTCAGTTGCTTTCTAGCATGGGTTATCAAGGTCAGTTTGTTTGTGGCGGCTGGTGTTGCTGCGGCTTCCTTGCCCTTGTCAAGTTTGTTGTTCAATGATTCGGGTTATGCTGTATTTGTGTTTCTTGGTGCGCTTCAGTTGCCTGTGGTGGCTGTGTATATTGCATTGTCTGCAAGGATGTGTTCTGAAAATGGACAAATAAAATACAATGCAATTGTTGCAGTTTCTACTGCAGTTGCTTTTATCGGAGTCTGGCTCTGGACGCGTTATTTTGAAATGAACGGCGCTCTGATTGCTTTGGCCGCTTTTTATGTGCCTGCATTTCTGATACAGGGGTATGCTGGTAGGTCTGATCTGATTGGCTCCATCAAGGTGCTTCTGTCAAGGGCTTCGTCATACAATAGTTTGCCACTCTTGAAATTTAGTTTTGTGGCAATTGTATCGGCATTTCTGGCGGTGGTAGTGCAGATGGCAATTCGGAGCTTTATTTTGGAAAGCTCTGGCTGGGATGTTGTGGGTGAATGGCAGACCATTACCAAGATATCTGAATCTTATCTCATGCTTGCGAGTATTCCGCTATTTACATTTTTTCTTCCAAGGTACAGTTCTCTTGTTTCAGTAAAACAAAAGCTGGATCTTTTGGTAAAGATATCATTGCTTAGTTTTTTTATTGTCTCCTCGGTTGGGCTGATTATATATCTGTCGTGGAATGGTCCGGTTGTGCTTGTTATTGGAAGCCAGTTTTCCGGTTTGAAGAATGTATTCGGGTTTCAAGTAATCGGTGATGTTTTTAAGATATTGAGCTGGGTTTTCATGGCGGCTGCCTTGGGAGACAATAAAATTGCACTGGTGCTTTTTGTGGAATTTTTGTTTGCCGCATTTTATTGCGGCTTGGTGTATTGGATTTTTCCTACGTACGGGCTTGAGGGTAGTGTCTTGAGTTATGGATTTTCTTACTTTTTGGCCGCAACCGGGATGTTAGTTTTTTATCGAAGAATTTATGGAAAATAAACAGCCTGTCTTGAGTGTTATTGTCATAACCTTTAACCAGCTTCATTTTCTCAAGCAGACCATCGACTCGATTGCGCAGCAGGATACTCAATATTTTTTTGAAATCATTGTATCTGATGATTGTTCAACCGATGGAACCAGAGAGTATTGTGAATCTTTTGCGGGAAATGATAGATTTAATTTTAAATATGCCCGAATGGAAAAAAATGGCGGAATTACAGCAAACTGTAATTTTGGTCTGAGACAGATTCGCGGTAAATATGTTACTGTCATCGGTGGGGATGACCTGTTTCTTCCTTCGAAGATCCAGCTGCATGTAGCATACATGGAGGCGCATCCTGAGATAACCATCTCCTACCATCCGGTTGATATTTTCACCTCTGAAACAGATGAAACTATCCTGTTGACCAACCAGAGCCGAGTTGACACTCCCTTGAGTGTGCTGGAAGTCATAAAGCTTTGCATTCCAGGGTCGGTCTCGGTTCTGGTCCGCTCCACTGCCCTTCCTGCAGGGGGGTTTGATATGCGGCTCCCGGTTGTGAGCGATTGGCTTTACTATATTGAAGTTGCAGCCAAAGGGGAGGTCGGGTTCTTTCAAAAGACGCTTGCACGCTACAGGAAGCATGGAAATCAAGCCAGTTCCAAGACTTACGAGTTGCTGGAAGAGTCGCTGAGAAACTTGGATCTGGCAAAGGAAAAACTCCCGATGCTCGAAGGTATTGAAGATGCAATTTCAATTGGAAAGTCACGCTATATTCTAGGTGAGGCTTATAGGCAGCTGGTCAAGGGCGATAAAAAACTTTCAAGGCATCTGATATACAGGGCCATGTCTTATAAGAAAAATATTGCGGCATATGGGTTGCTTGCGGCCAGTTATGTAGGATTCTCAGTGATGAAGGGATCATCTGTCCGGGCGTTCATGAAAAGAATATTTTGAAGATGCATTACCGGAATATTTCACCGCTAATGCTAATGGGCCTGCCCTGGATCATTACGCTCATTTTATATGGTCTAAAAGGAACAGATAACCTGGTGGATCTAGATCTCAGTCTGACGGTGATCTTTCTGTTGATGCTAGCCCTCTTTTTTCTTGCATCATCAGTTCCATTGCTGCTTTTGCCAAAGCGGCAAATAGATATCAGGAATACCGATGTAAATTCGGTCAGGCTGGAGTCGGTCATTAAATGGCTGGTCTTGCTGTGGGTTTTTGGTAGTGCCTTGGATATTGGGTATTCTGGAGGTCTGCCACTGGTCTGGGCGTTTACTGGAAGTGCCAAGAATTATACTGACTTTGGTATTCCTTCGTTTCATGGTTTAATTAATTCATTTTATTTTGCCCTGATGGGGTGCCTGTTTTTGAGGTTCAAGCTGACCGGAGACAGGCGGTACCTAGCTTATTCGGTGATTTTTTGTTTTTGGCCAGTAATCATGCTGGGTCGCGGGATCATGCTGACGGTGATTGTCCAGCTTGCAATTATTCAGATTTTTTATTCAGGAATCTCTTTTCGAAAACTATTTTCTCTGGTCAGCTTTGCTGTGGTTGTGATAGTGTTTTTCGGATTGCTGGGGGATTTGCGGGGCAGTGAAAATCCATTCCAGGGAATTGTCAGTGCCGGCTATGAGGAAATTTTTGAGATGCTGCCAAGCGGATTCTTGTGGGTGTATATATACATCACATCCCCGTTGTCAAATCTGGCATATAACTATGCCGACCTAGTACCTGTTGGGGAGTTTTACTATAGTAGCGTTAATCTGTTTCCTACATTCTTGCGCCCCGAGGAACTTGATCGTGCTGATAATTTTCTGTTTGTAAACGAGGCGTTGAATGTTTCCACGATCTTTGCAAGTAGCCATTCTGATTTTGGAATGGCGGGGGATGTGGTCCTTTTGTTAATGCTTTCGATATGGACTGGCTTCTGGTTTCGTCGCGTGGCTTCCTGTAGTGCTTATATTTTGCCTTATTCACTAGTTGGTGTGGTGCTTTTCTTTTCTGTTTTTTATAATCTTTTTCTTTTGTATCCCTATCTTTTTTCAACAATTCTGCTTGGCGTTATTGCCAGGTATGTCAAAAATTGATTTTTGGTTAATATATGTCAAATAAACATGTCTTTGTAACCGGTGGTGCCGGGTTTATAGGCCAAAGGGTCATTCGCTCCCTTCTTGCATCGGGAAAGCAGGTTTGCCTGCTTGATAATTTCAGTCCCCAGATTCATGCCGGTGATGCATTGCCTGCCGATCTGGAAAAAGAGGTTGAAGTCATCAAGGCAGATATTCGCGACAGGGATGCCTTGAAAAAAGGGCTTGTCAATGCGCATACAGTGGTTCACCTGGCGGCGGAGACGGGAACTGGGCAGTCCATGTATGAAATCGAGCGCTACTTTGGCGTTAATGTTCAGGGGACCGCAGTTCTTCTTGATCTGCTGCAAAACGATCCTTGCGGTGCAGATATTCAATCCATTGTCGTGGCTTCGAGTCGGGCCATCTATGGTGAAGGTGCCTACCTTTGCACGGCCCATGGTGTTGTCTATCCGCAGCAGCGGGAACGGGCCCAGATGTCAGGCGGTCAATTCGAGCCCTTGTGCCCGCACTGCCAAGCCATCGTCACCCTGGCGCCCACTTCGGAGTCGGCGCCTTTCAATCCGATGTCGATGTATGGCCTGACCAAGCAGATGCAGGAGCAAGCTGTGCTGATATTTGCGCGCACCCGAGGCATCAACGGGTTTGGCTTGCGCTACCAGAATGTTTACGGTCCGGGGCAGTCGCTCAAGAATCCCTACACCGGCATCTTGGCGGTGTTTTCCAACCTGGCGCGGCAAAACCAGCCGATCGAGATTTACGAAGATGGGCTGGAGTCGCGCGATTTTGTCTATATCGATGATGTGGTGGAAGCCACCGTGCGCAGCATTGACTATGCGGGACAGTTTGTCGGGGCGCTGAACGTGGGCTCCGGTCAGGCCACCAGCGTCGCGACAGTGGCGCAAGAGATCAAATCCTACTTTCAGAGCAGCAGTCCCATCGCTGTGACCGGGGCGTTTCGCATGGGCGACATCCGGCACAACATTGCCGATGTCTCCAAGCTCAAACAAGTGCTGGGTTTCGTGCCCGATGTGCCGTTCCGCCAGGGCCTGGCTCAGTTTCTGGACTGGGCGGCGCAGCAGGCGCCCGAGGACAAGGAGGCTTATCTGCGTTCCGTCAGCGAGCTGGCGGGGCGCGGCCTGATGGGCAAGGCTTCGGCGCCATGACGCTCGCTTCGGGCCCGTCAACGGGTGAGGATTTCAGCCTCACGTCGTATCTGGCGGCCGACCTGCGCCGTGCGCATACGCTGGTGCATGGCGGGCCGCCGGGCGCCAGCGCGCGTTTTTGGCTCGGCGCGTTCTCGCCAAGGTTCGTGCCCGTGCTGCTGTGCAGGCTGGCGCACTGGTTTTATCGCCTGAGGCTCGCTCCGGTAGCAAAGGCCGTGTCCCTGCTGAATTTTTTCCTGTTCGGCATCGAGATTGCCGTGCGCTGTCCGATTGGACCGGGCCTGTTTCTACCGCATACGCAGGGCACGGTGATCGGCGCATGGCGCATCGGGGCCAATGCGACGATCTTTCAGGGCGTTACCCTCGGTGCGCGTGAAATCGACTTTTCTTACTCAGAGGCGTCGCGCCCGGTGCTGGGAGAGGGCGTGACGGTCGGCTCGGGCGCTAAGGTGCTGGGCGGTCTGCACATCGGGGACGACGCGCGCATCGGGGCCAATTCAGTAGTGCTGGGCCC
Organism: Pseudomonadota bacterium; assembly: GCA_030855235.1. GTDB lineage: Bacteria > Pseudomonadota > Gammaproteobacteria > Burkholderiales > Burkholderiaceae_C > Polaromonas. The sequence goes on along the minus strand of JALYRU010000015.1, from coordinate 76,671 downwards.
GGTTCCTGCCGGAACTCTGGCAGTGGGCGCGCCCGCTCGGGTGGTTCGCCAGCAGCCAGGAGCGCCGTCGTGAAGCGGCTCGATGGCAAGCGGGTGCTGCTGATTGCACCGCGCTTTTTCGGCTATGAGCGTGAGATACGCAGCGAGATCGAGCGGCGTGGCGCTGTCGTGGACTGGCTGGCGGACCGCCCGTTTGACACCCCGCTGATGACCGCGTTGACGCGGCACAGACCGCAGTGGGTGCTGCCGTCTGCCACCCGTCTTTATCAGCGGCAGCTGTCGCAGATGGGCGCAACGCACTACGACACCATCCTGGTCGTCAACGGCCAGACGCTGTCGCGCCAGATGCTCGGCAGCTTGCGCACGAGTTTCCCGGCGGCAAGGGTGGTGCTCTACATGTGGGACTCGATCGACAACCGCCGTGGGGCGGTGGAGAACCTGCCGCTTTTTGACACGACCTTTAGTTTCGATCCGCTCAGTGCGCGCAGCCATGGCATGCGCCTGCGGCCGCTGTTTTTCTCCAAGGGTTTCGAGCGAGCGCCCAGCGATGATTTTGATTACCACCTGAGCTTTGTCGGCACCGCGCACACGGACCGCTATGCCGTAGTCAGCCGGCTGCGGCGCAGCCTGCCGGCCGAGCTGCGCGCTTACTGGTATCTGTATCTGCAGGCGCCGTGGGTCTATCAGGCCTATCGCTTGACCAACCCGGACATGCGCCAGGCGCGGCGCGAGGAGTTTGAGTTCCAGCCGCTGGGCAAGTCGGTGGTGCAGTCGGTATTTTCCCGCTCGCTGGCCATCGTGGACATCGAGCATCCCCGGCAGCGTGGCCTGACGATGCGCACTTTTGAAACCATGGGCTCGCATAAAAAGCTGGTCACGACCAACGCCCAGGTGCGCGACTACGATTTCTTCAACGACAGCAACATCTGCGTCATTGACCGGGCCGATCCGCGCGTAACGGTGGGCTTTCTCAATTCGCCCTTCAGCCCCGTCGCGCCCGAGCTTTATCGCCGCTACAGCATCGAAGGTTGGGTCGATGAGGTGCTGGAACTGGACGATACCCACGACACGGCCGGCGACACGGCAGTGTCCGCGCCGGCGCTGGCCATGCAGGGCGTCCCGCGATGAGCAATCCAGCTTCTTTCCCCTCTTTACGCGGCCCTGTCGCCGTGACTGGCGCGGGTGGATTCGTCGGCCGCGCGCTGGTGGCGCAACTGCTGGCCCAGGGTTGCCCGGATGTGCGGGCCTTGATGCGGCTGGCGCCTGACAAGCCCGTCGCAGGCGTCAGCTATTTTTCCGACGGGGATCTGACCGCGCCGGCGCCTTGGCAGCCGGCGCTGGCGGGCGTTGACGTGCTAATTCACGCCGCCGCCCGTGCGCATCTGCTCAAGGATACGGCGTCAGACCCGCTGGCCGAATTCCGGCGTGTCAACACGGCCGGCACGCTGGCGCTGGCCGGGCAGGCTGCAGCGGCGGGCGTGCGCCGCTTCGTGTTTGTCAGCTCCATTGGCGTCAACGGGGTGCAGACTGCGCCGGGCAGGGCATTTTCAGAAGCCGACGAGCCCCATCCGCACAACGCCTATGCGCTGTCCAAGTGGGAGGCCGAACAGGGCTTGCTGCAGCTGGCAGCTCAAACCGGGCTGGAAGTGGTGATCATCCGCCCCCCGCTGGTCTATGGCTGTGATGCGCCCGGCAATTTTGGCGCCCTGATGCGGGCAGTGCAGCGGGGCTGGCCCCTGCCGCTGGGCGCCGTGCCCAACCGGCGCAGCCTCGTGTCGCTGGACAATTTGGTGGATTTCATCCTCACCGCCAGCCGCCATCCGCAGGCGCCCGGCCAGACATTCCTGGTCAGCGACGGGCATGACCTGTCTACCACCGAGCTGGTGCGCAGCATGGCGCAGGCCGCAGGTGTTTCTGCGCGCTTGCTGCCGGTGCCTGTGTGGTTGATGCAGGCGGGGGCTTCTCTCATGGGCAAGGCCGATATGGTCCAGCGTCTGTGCGGTAATTTGCAGGTGGATACCTCAAAAGCGCACAGCCTGTTGAACTGGGTTCCTCCTGTTTCGGTGAATGAGGGCCTGCAGCGTGCCATGGCAGAAATGCAAAAACGATGAAAAGACTTTTCGATCTGGTGCTGGCCGTGATGGCCGCCCTTGTTTTAATGATTCCCGTGCTGCTGGTGGCGCTGGCCGTGCGCCTGACCTCGCCCGGCCCGGCCCTGTACTGGTCCGACCGGGTGGGGCGTAGCAACCGGATTTTCAAAATGCCCAAATTTCGCAGCATGCGGGTGGGAACGCCCGCCGTGGCGACGCACCTGCTGGCCAACCCCCAGGCGCACCTCACGCCCATCGGCAGCTTTCTGCGCAAGAGCAGCCTGGATGAGTTGCCCCAGTTGTGGAGCATTTTGGCCGGCGACATGAGCTTTGTCGGCCCCCGTCCTGCGCTTTTCAACCAGCATGACCTGATCGCGCTGCGCACGCAAAGCGGTGTTCATGAATTGGTGCCCGGCCTGACAGGATGGGCGCAGATCAACGGACGCGACGAGTTGCCGATTCCCGCCAAGGTCAGGCTCGATATGGAGTACCTACAGCGTCAGTCGCTCGGGTTCGATATCTGGATCCTGTGGCAGACTTTTGTAAAAGTGATCCGGCGCGACGGGATCACGCATTGATGGATACCCTGCCATGAAACGTTTGCTGATCGTAGGCGCGGGGGGGCATGGCCGCTCGGTGGCCGAGGCTGTTTTAGTCGGTGGCGTTTTCCAGCTCATGGGCTTTGTGGATGATGCGGCGGCTCAGACGCGCCAGGTCTGGCAGTGGCCGGTATTGGGCTCTACGGCTGAGCTGATCCATTGCCGCCAGCATGCCGAGGCCGCCATCGTGGCCATCGGCAACAACGCCTTGCGCGAGGCGCTGCAGGCCAGGCTTTGCGCAGCCGGGTTCGAAATCGCCACCGTGGTTCATCCCCAGGCCATGGTGTCGCCGAGCGCCAGCCTGGGAGCGGGTTGCGCCGTGATGGCCGGCGCCATCGTGGGCACTGAAGCGCGGCTTGGCCAGGGTGTGATTGTCAATTCTGGTGCGGTGGTTGACCATCACTGCCAGGTGGACAGCTTTGGCCACCTGGGAACGAGGGTCGCCATGGCCGGAGGCTCGGCTTTGGGACAGGGTGCCTGGATGCAGGCCGGGGCCGTGCTGGGTTATGGGGTGAAGGTTGTACCCGGAGTTGTGCTGGGGCCCGGCACGGCCTTGAGCGCTCAATAAGAAAAAATACATATGCCAGTCAATAAATTAGTGATCACCCCTTTGCTGGCGCTGCCGCGCCCTGCCAAGCGGCTGGTGGTCGTCGCGCTCGATCTGCTGCTTGCCATGTTCTCGGTCTGGGCCGCTTTTTACCTGCGCATCGACCAGACGGGCCTGCCGCAGGCGCAGCAAAAGTATGTCTACCTGCTGGCGCCGGCGCTGGCGATCCCTCTTTTTGTGCGCTTCGGGCTGTACCGGGCAATCTTTCGCTACACCGGCATGGCCGCCCTGGCCACCACGGCCAAGGCTGTCGGGGTGTATACGCTGCTGTTCTTTCTGGCCCTGCTGCTGTTTCGCTGGGAAGGCGTGCCGCGCACCCTGGGCCTGATCCAGCCGCTGCTGTTTTTATTGCTTGTGGGCGGCAGCCGGGCCATTGCGCGCTTCTGGCTGACGGGCTGGTCGAGCAAGGCCCGCCATGCCGCCGGCCGCCTGCTGATCTACGGCGCGGGCGAAGCGGGCGTGCAGACGGCCTCGGCCCTGGGCGTGGCGCGCCAGTTCGTGCTGCTCGGCTTCATTGACGACGACAAAGCCAAGGCCGGCAGAAGCATCAACGGGGTGGACATCATGGCGCCCGAGGAGGTGCTTGATGCGATCGAACGCATGGGCGTGACCGACATCCTGCTGGCCATGCCCTCGCTGGAGCGCTCCCGCCGCAATGAGATCATCAGCCAGTTGCGCGACTTGCCGGTGCATGTGCGCACCCTGCCGGGCATGGGCGACCTGGCCTCGGGACGGGTCACGATCCAGGATTTCCAGGAGCTCGATGTGGAGGATTTGCTCGGGCGCGCGCCGGTGCCGCCCGACTCGCGCCTGCTGGCGCGCAACCTGGCGGGCAAGGTGGTGCTCGTCACCGGCGCGGGCGGGAGCATCGGCAGCGAGCTGTGCCGGCAGATTGCCCAGGAAAAACCGCGCCAGCTGGTGCTGGTCGAGCACAACGAGTTTGGCCTGTACACCATTCACCGCGAACTCGAAGCGCTGTGCCACGAGCATGGGTTGGCGGTGGAAATCGTTCCGCTGCTGGGCAGCGTCGGCAATTTTGGGCGCCTGCGGGAAATTTTTCTGCTCTACCGGCCCACCACCGTTTACCACGCCGCCGCGTACAAGCATGTGCCGCTGGTCGAGAGCAACCCGGCCGAAGGGGTGCTCAACAATGTCTTCGGCACGCTGAACATGGCCCGGGCCGCCATGGAAAGCGGGGTCGCGCACTTTGTGCTCATCTCCACCGACAAGGCGGTGCGTCCGACCAACGTGATGGGCGCGACCAAGCGCATGGCCGAGCTGGTGCTGCAGGCGCTGGCGGCCAGCGCGTCGGTGCGTTTTGCGCTGCCCGACGGCACGCACAGCGAGGAGATCGTGAACCGCACCGTGTTTGCCATGGTGCGCTTCGGCAATGTGCTGGGCAGCAGCGGCAGCGTGGTGCCGCTGTTTCGCAAGCAGTTGCGCGAAGGCGGCCCGCTGACGGTCACGCACGCCGAGGTCACGCGCTACTTCATGACCATTCCCGAAGCCGCCCAGCTGGTGCTGCAGGCCGGCGCCATGGCGCACGGCGGCGACGTGTTCGTGCTGGACATGGGCAGCCCGGTGAAGATTGTCGATCTGGCGCGGCGCATGGCCCAGCTCTCGGGCCTGAGCCTGCGCGATGAGGGCAACCCGGATGGCGACATCGAGCTCAGGATCACCGGCCTGCGACCCGGCGAAAAGCTCTACGAGGAACTGCTCATCGGCGACAACCCGGAAGGCACGGCGCATGAGCGCATCATGAAGGCGCGCGAGGATTTCATGCCCTGGCCCGAACTCGCGCCGGTGCTGGTGCAGATGCGCCAGGCCGCCATCCACAGCGACGAGGCGGTGATGAAAGCCATCCTGAGGCAGGTGGTGCATGGCTATGGCCCGCAGTCCGCCTGCGCTGGTGCCATTCACGTGTCCGAGTCAGCCGGCTGACATCAAGCAGCCGCGCCGATGCGGCACAATTTGCAGCTTCTTTCCTCTCCGAAGCGATTTTCCATGACCCACATTTCCACCGATCCCGACCTGTCCCACATCGGCCCGCGCGACAAGGCCGAAATCCTGGCCCAGGCGCTGCCCTACATCCGCAAATACCACGGCAAGACGCTGGTCATCAAGTACGGCGGCAACGCCATGACGGATCCGGCGCTGCAGGCCGATTTTGCCGAGGACGTGGTGCTGTTGAAACTCGTCGGGATGAACCCGGTGGTGGTGCATGGCGGCGGCCCGCAGATCGAAAATGCGCTCAATCGCCTGGGCAAGAAAGGCCAGTTCATCCAGGGCATGCGCGTGACCGACGAGGAAACCATGGAAGTGGTGGAGTGGGTGCTGGCCGGCCAGGTGCAGCAGGACATCGTGGGCCTGATCAACCAGGCCGGCGGCAAGGCGGTCGGCCTGACCGGGCGCGACGGCGGCATGATCCGCGCGAAAAAGCTCACCATGCTCGACAAGGACGATGCCAGCAAGGAGCACGACATCGGCTTTGTCGGCGACATCGTCAGCATCGACCCCAGCGTGGTCAAGGCGCTGCAGGACGACCAGTTCATCCCCGTCATCAGCCCGATCGGCTTTGGCGAGAACAACGAGAGCTACAACATCAACGCCGACGTCGTCGCCGGCAAGCTCGCCACCGTTTTGAAAGCCGAAAAACTGGTCTTGCTGACCAACATTCCGGGCGTGCTAAACAAGGCCGGCGAGCTGCTGACCGACCTGACGGCGCGCGAGATCGACGCGCTGTTTGCCGACGGAACCATCTCCGGCGGCATGCTGCCGAAAATCGAAGGCGCGCTGGACGCCGCCAAGAGCGGGGTCAACGCCGTCCACATCATCGACGGGCGCGTGCCGCACGCGATGCTGCTGGAAATCCTGACCGACAAGGCCTACGGCACCATGATCCGCTCGCATTGAGCGCTGCTGTGCGGGCGCTTGCCATGCGGGCGCCCGGGTTTGAAAAGACAGAAGGTGGGGCTGTGCGAGAATCATTTGCAACCATTTATTGTCTTTTGAAACAAATTTCCTTTTGCCTGCCTTTCCTTCCCTGAGCCCCGAACTCGCGTCTGCCTCGGACGACCCATCGAGCGCATTGGCGGCGCCCGAGCCGGCCCGGCGCAAGCGCCTCAAGCCGGGGGAGCGCCGGGGCCAGATTCTGCAGGCGCTCGCTGCCATGCTGGAGCAGCCGGACGCAGAGCGCATCACGACCGCAGCGCTGGCGTCACGCCTGGGCGTGAGCGAAGCCGCCCTGTACCGCCATTTCGCCAGCAAGGCGCAAATGTTCGAGGGGCTGATCGCGCTCATCGAGGAGAGCGTTTTGACGCGGGTCCAGCAGCTCGTCCAGCAGGAGGCGGACCCGGTGGCGCGCAGCCGCAAGCTGGTGAAGGCGGTGCTGGCGTTCGCCGAAAAAAACCCCGGCATGGCGCGGGTGATGGCGGGCGATGCGCTGGTGTTTGAGCATGAGCGGCTGCAGGCGCGGATGAACCAGTTTTTTGACAGCCTCGAAGCCAGCCTGACGCGCAGCCTGCATGACGCCGCCATGCCGGCGCTCGATGCGCCGCTGCGGGCCGGGGTCGCTGTGGACTTCATGCTGGGCCGCCTGCAGCGCTTTGCCCGCTCTGGTTTCAAGCGCCTGCCCTTGCAGCAACTCGATGCCAGCCTGGCCATGATTCTGGCTTGAGGCCGGTGCTTTCCCGCGCCCCCGGAAAACCAGGCATCTCTGCCCCGATTAGCCCCGGCAGGGGCTGAGGCCCGTCGGCCTCGACTGGCGTCCGACCTCAGGGTTTACCCACGGCTGTCTTAGACGTGGCTCTCTATTCAGGGGGGCGGCCCCGGTGCAGATGCAGCGCTGGCCCTGAAACCGACGCAAAATAGCACGATCGTTCTTTTTGATTGTGTTGTTTTCATGTCCGTCAGTCACACTTCCCTCAAACCCGCCCGGGCCAGCGCTGCCGTGCCCCGGACCCCGCACAAGGGCCGCCAGACCAAGGCGGCAATTGTCGAGGCCGCGCTGGGTTTGGCCACCCAGATTGGCCTCGAAGGCCTGAGCATCGGCGCGCTGGCCGAGGTCATGCAGATGAGCAAATCGGGCGTCTTTGCGCATTTCGGCTCCCGCGAGGAGCTGCAGATCTCGGTGGTGCGGCATTACCATGCGCGCTTCGAGGAGGAAGTGTTCTTTCCGGCGCTTCAGCAGCCCCGCGGCCTGGCGCGCCTGCAGGCGATGTTTCACCACTGGATGCAACGCACTTCGGTTGAGCTCGATTCGGGCTGCATCTACATCAGCGGCGCCGTCGAGTTCGATGACCGGCCCGGCCCGGTGCGCGACGCGCTGGCCGGCTCGGTGCAGAACTGGCTGGCCGCCATGAAGCGGGCTGTGGTGCAGGCCAGGCAGGCCGGCCATCTGCAGCCCGAGGCCGATGAACACCAGATCGCTTTCGAGATTCATGGCCTGATTCTGGCGCTGCATTACGAAGCGCGCTTTTTGAAAATCCCCGGCGCCATGGCTCGCGCGCAGACAGGCTTTGCCAGCATCCTGGCGCGCCATGCGCCGGCTGGTATGCCTACTACGCCCGAGCCCGAGCCCGAGCCGGTTGCGCTTGGCGCCCGGTCTTCACCCCGTCGCCAGGCTGCGAAAAAAACTGCACCCCAGCCCTCTGATTCCCAGCCGGTTTAACCTTTCCAAGGACGCCCCATGCCCCAGTACACCCCACCCCTGCGCGACATGCAGTTCGTCCTGCACGAAGTGCTCAAGGTCACCGACGCGCTCAAAGTCCTGCCCCGGCATGGCGATGTCGATGCAGACACCCTCGATGCCGTGCTGGAGGAGGGCGGCAAGTTTGCAGCGCAAGTCATCTTTCCGCTCAACATCAGCGGCGACGAGGAGGGATGCCGCCTCGACAAGGCCACGCATGAAGTCACGCCGCCCCAGGGTTTCAAGGCCGCTTATGCGCAGTATGTGCAAGGCGGCTGGCCCGCGCTGAGCTGTGAGCCCGAGTACGGCGGCCAGGGCCTGCCTTTCGTGGTCAACCAGTGTTTTTACGAAATGCTGAACTCGGCCAACCAGGCCTGGACCATGTACCCCGGCCTGTCGCACGGTGCTTACGAAGCGCTGCATGCCCACGGCACCGACGCGCAGAAAAAAATGTACCTGCCCAAGCTCACCAGCGGCGAGTGGAGCGGCACCATGTGCCTGACCGAGCCGCACTGCGGCACCGACCTGGGCCTGCTGCGCACCAAGGCCATGCCTTGCGAGGACGGGCCGACTGGCAGCACTTACAAGCTCACCGGCAACAAGATATTCATCAGCGCCGGCGAGCACGACCTCACCAGCAACATCCTTCACCTGGTGCTCGCGCGCCTGCCCGATGCGCCGCCGGGCAGCAAGGGCATCAGCCTGTTCATCGTGCCCAAGTTCAATGTCAACGCAGACGGCTCGCTCGGCGCGCGTAACGCCATTTACTGCGGCGGGCTGGAGCACAAGATGGGCATCCACGGCAACGCCACCTGCCAGATGGTGCTCGACGGCGCCCTCGGCACGCTGGTGGGCCAGCCGCACAAGGGGCTGGCAGCAATGTTCGTGATGATGAACATGGCCCGCCTGGGCGTGGGCAACCAGTCGCTGGGCCTGACCGAAGTGGCTTACCAGAACGCACTGGCCTATGCCAAGGACCGCATTCAGATGCGCTCGCTCTCGGGCGCCAAGGCCCCGGACTTGGCAGCAGACCCGATCATCGTGCATCCCGATGTGCGCCGGATGCTGCTGACCGCCAAGGCCTATGCCGAAGGCGGCCGGGCGCTAGCGATTTACTGCGCGCTGCTGCTGGACCAGGAAATCGACCATCCGGATGAAAAGGTGCGCCAGGATGCCGCAGAAATCGTCGCGCTGCTCACCCCCATCGTGAAGGCTTTTCTCACTGACAACGGCCACATTACCACCAACGCCTGCCTGCAGGTCTTCGGCGGCCACGGCTACATCAAGGAGTGGGGCATGGAGCAACTGGCGCGCGACAACCGCATCAACATGATCTACGAAGGCACCAACACCATCCAGGCGCTCGACCTGCTGGGGCGCAAGGTGCTGGGCAACCAGGGCGCGACGCTGAAGAAATTTGGCAAGCTGATTGGCGCGCTGGTCGCCGAAGAAGGCGTGAACGAGAAGATGGCCGAATTCATCAGCCCGCTGGCCGCGCTGGCCGAGCAGATGACGAAATTCACCACCGAACTGGGTTTCAGGGCGTTCCAGAACCCGGACGAAGTCGGCGCTGCCGCTGTGGACTATCTGCGCGTGGCCGGTCACCTGGTGTTTGGCTACTTCTGGGCGCGCATGGCGCAGGCGGCCTTGCGCGAAATCGCCGCCGGCAATGCCGACCCGTTCTACTTGGCCAAGGTGCAGACGGCGCGCTTTTACTTTGCCCGGCTGTTCCCGGAAACTGCCATGCTGATGCGCACGGCGCGCAGCGGCAGCCGCGCGCTGATGGACACCGACGCCGCGCTGGCCTGAGTTTTTACCAGACACTTCCAGAAAGAAACTCATGTCACGTTTCCAGGTCAGAAAAGTCGCCGTTCTCGGCGCCGGTGTGATGGGCGCGCAGATCGCCGCCCATCTGGTCAATTGCCGGGTAGCCGTGGTGCTGTTCGATCTGCCCGCGAAAGACGGCCCCAAAAACGGCATCGTGATCAAGGCGATTGACAACCTGAAAAAGCTCAAGCCCGCCCCGCTGGGCGTGGCCGAGGACGCGGCGCTGATCCAGCCGGCCAACTACGAAGAGCACATGCATCTGCTCCAGGACTGCGACCTGGTCATCGAGGCGATTGCCGAGCGCATGGACTGGAAAACCGCGCTGTATCACCAGATCGCGCCCTTTGTGCGTGACAGCGCCATCGTCGCCAGCAACACGTCGGGCCTGTCGATCACCACGCTGAGCCAGGCGCTGCCCGAAAGCATCAAGCCGCGCTTTTGCGGCATCCATTTCTTCAACCCGCCGCGCTACATGGCGCTGGTCGAACTGATCAACACCCCCACCACCGAACCCCAGGTGCTCGACGACCTGGAGGCCTTTGTCACCAGCGCGCTGGGCAAGAGCGTGGTTCGCGCGCATGACACGCCCAACTTCGTCGCCAACCGCGTCGGCATTGCCGGCATGCTCGCCACGATGAAGGAGGCGCAAACCTTTGGCCTCACGTATGACGTGGTGGACGACCTGACCGGCAAGAAGCTCGGCCGCGCCAGCTCGGGCACTTTCCGCACCGCCGACGTGGTGGGGCTGGACACCATGGCGCATGTGATCAAAACGCTGCAGGACAACCTCTGCCCCGTGGGTAGCGTGGATGGCGCGAGCAGCGGAGTGTTGGCGGGCGGCGGCAAGGTGGAAGACCCGTTTGCGGACCTGTACGGTACGCCACCGGTGCTCGCCCGCCTGCTGGAAGCAAAAAGCCTGGGCCAGAAAACCGGCGCGGGCTTTTACAAGAAAGTCGGCCGCGACATCCTGCGCCTGGACCCGGACCGCATGGAGTATGTTCCCGGCGGCGCCCAGGCCGACGAGGTGGTGGGCCGGATGCTCAAAAAGCCGGCCGCCGAGCGCTTGCGGCTGCTGCGCCATGCCGAAGGGGCGCAGCCGCGTTTCCTGTGGGCGATTTTGCGCGATCAGTTTCACTATGCCGCCGTGCATCTGGCCAGCATTGCCGAGACCGCCCGCGACATCGACCTGGCGATGCGCTGGGGCTTTGGCGCCAAGCAGGGGCCGTTCGAGCTGTGGCAGGAAGCGGGCTGGCTGCAGGTGGGGCAGTGGATTCAGGAAGATATTGATGCCGGCAAGGCGCTGAGCACCGCGCCGCTGCCCGACTGGGTGTTCAGCGGCCCGGTGGCCGAGGCCGGCGGCGTGCATACCCGCGAAGGCTCCTGGAGCGCATCAAGCCAGCGCTTCATTCCCCGGCGCCAGTTGCCGGTTTACAGGCGCCAGCATTTCCCGGAGGACGTGCTGGGTTCCAACGCCCCTTCTTTTGAAACCGCCGGCACGACGGTGCATGAAGACGAGGCAATCCGCCTGTGGACGCTGGACGGCATGAATGGCGTGAATGGCAATAGCGGCGCGAACGGTCAGCCTGGCGATGTCCTGATCGCCAGCATCAAGACCAAGATGCACGCCATCAGCCCGCAGGTGGCTCAAGGCCTGGCCTTGGGCGTCGAGCTGGCCGAAAAAAACTACCAGGGCCTGGTGATCTGGTCCGGCCACGAGATGTTCTCGGTCGGCGCCGATCTGCAGTCCATGCTGCCCGCTTTCATGGCGGGCGGCGTCAAGGCCATCGAAAGCATGGAGGCCGAGCTGCAAAAAGTGATGCTCAGGCTGCGCTACGCCGCCGTGCCCGTCGTCTCCGCCATTCGCGGCCTGGCGCTGGGCGGCGGCTGCGAGCTGGCGCTGTACTCGGCCAAACGCGTGGCCGCGATGGAAAGCTATATCGGTCTGGTGGAAGTGGGCGTCGGGCTGGTGCCGGGCGCCGGGGGCCTGACTTCCATCGCGCGACGCGCTGCAGAAAACAGCGCCTTGTCGAGCAACAAGGATCTGCTGCCTTTCCTCTCCGAAGGCTTCACCGCCGCCGCCATGGCCACGGTGGGCACCAGCGCCCTCGACAGCCGCAGGCTGGGCTATCTGCTGGCGAGCGATGTGATCGTGCCGCACAAGGACGAGCTGCTGTTCGTGGCGATCAACGAAGCGCGCGCTTTGTACAACGCCGGCTATCGCCCGCCGCTACTGCGTCCCTTCCCCGTGGCCGGGCGCAGCGCTTTGGCCACCATCACCGGCCAACTGGTCAATATGCGCGATGGCGGCTTCGTCAGCGCGCACGACTTTCACATTGCCCGCCAGATCGCCCAGGTGGTGTGCGGCGGCGATGTCGATGCCGGCACGCTGGTGAGTGAGGAGTACCTGATGACGCTGGAGCGCCAGGCCTTCTGCGCGCTGCTGGCGACGCCCAAGACCCAGGAACGCATCATGGGCATGCTCAGCACCGGCAAGCCGGTGCGCAACTGATCCGCCGTCTGCCCATCCACCGCCGAGGAATTTTCATGAAACAAGTTCAGGACGCCTACATCGTTGCTGCCACACGCACGCCCATCGGGCGCTCGCACCGGGGTTTTTTCCGCCACACCCGTCCCGACGAGCTGCTGGTCCAGGCGCTGCGCGCCGCGCTGGGCCAGGTGCCGGCGCTGGACCCGAAAGCCGTCGAAGACATCGTCTGCGGCTGCGCGATTCCCGAGGGGCCGCAGGGGCTGAACATCGCGCGCATCGGCGCCATGCTAGCCGGCCTGCCTTCCAGCGTGGGCGGCATCACCGTGAACCGCTTTTGCGCCTCGGGCCTGTCGGCCGTGCAGATCGCCGCCGACCGCATCCGCGTCGGCGAAGCCGATGTCATGATCGCCGCCGGCGTCGAGAGCATGAGCATGGTGCCGATGATGGGCAACTCGCCCTCGCTGTCGCCGGCGATGTTCACGAGCGACGAGAACGTCGGCATCGCCTACGGCATGGGGCTGACGGCCGAGAAAGTCGCCCGGCAGTGGAGCGTCTCGCGCGAGGCGCAGGACGCGTTTGCCTACGCCTCGCACATGAAGGCGCTCAAGGCGCAGCAGAGCGGCGAGTTCGCGGCCGAAATCACGCCCGTCGAAGTCACGGACCGCAGCGCCAATCTGGAGACCGGTGAAGTCATCGCCACCCGCCGCACCGTGAGCCTGGACGAAGGCGCCAGGGCCGACACCACGCTGGAGGGCCTGGCCAAGCTGAAAACGCCGTTTGCCGCACGCGGCCTGGTCACGGCCGGCAACAGCTCGCAGACCTCCGACGGCGCGGGCGCGCTGATCCTGGTCAGCGAAAAAGCCCTCAGGGACTTTGGCTTGAAGCCGCTGGCGCGCTTTGTCAGCTTTGCCGCCAAGGGCGTGCCGCCGCAGATCATGGGCATCGGGCCGATCGAGGCCATTCCCGCCGCGCTGCGCGCTGCCGGCCTGAGTCAGGACGACATCGGCTGGATCGAGCTGAACGAGGCCTTTGCCGCCCAGTCGCTCGCAGTCATCAACACCCTCGGGCTGGACCCGGCCAAGGTCAACCCGATGGGCGGGGCGATTGCGCTGGGCCATCCGCTGGGCGCCACCGGGGCGATCCGCGCCGCCACGGTGATCCACGCGCTGCACCGTCATCAGCTGAAATACGGCATGGTGACGATGTGCGTCGGCATGGGGCAGGGCGCGGCCGGTATCTTCGAGCGGGTCTGAGCCGGCTGGCTTTGCGGATAAAAAAGCAGCCTGCCGCATCAACCCTGCAGCGCTGCCACCGCATGGCGCTGCCACCGCATGGCGCTGGCCTACACTTTGGTTTTTAACCGCAAGATTTCTTCATGAGCACCTCCACCTGTCCCGACATCCTGACCCACATTGACGCCGGCGTGATGACCCTCACGCTCAACCGCCTTGCGCGCAAGAACTCCCTCACCGCCGTGATGTACGACGCGCTGGCCGATGCGCTGGAAGCGGCCAACCACGACCCGGCCGTGCGCGCCGTCGTGATCCAGGGCCATGAAACTGTCTTTTCCGCTGGCAACGACATCGGCGACTTTCTCGACCAGCCGCCGTCCTCGCTGGACGCGCCGGTGTTTCGTTTTCTGCGCGGCATCAGCACCTTTCCAAAACCCATCGTCGCGGCCGTGTGCGGCCCGGCCGTGGGCATCGGCACCACCATGCTGCTGCACTGCGACCTGGTGTATGCCGGCGACAACGCGGCGTTTTCCATGCCCTTCGTCAACCTGGGCCTGTGCCCGGAAGCGGCGTCGAGCCTGCTGGCGGTGCAACTGATGGGCTACCCGCGCGCCGCCGAAGCGCTGCTGCTAGGCGAGCCTTTCATGGCCGAAAGCGCGCTGGAGATGGGCCTGATCAACCGCATCGTGCCGCCCGCCGAGGCCAATGCGCTGGCCCAGCGGCAAGCGCTCAAGCTGGCGGCCAAGCCGCTGGCGTCGGTGATGGAAACCAAGCGCCTGATGAAAAAGGGCAACGCCGGTAGCGTCGCCGAGCGCCTGGCCGAGGAGGGCGTGAGCTTTGGGCGCATGCTGCAGGAGCCGGCCGCGCGCGAGGCCTTTGGCGCTTTCATGGAAAAACGAAAGCCCGATTTTTCGAATCTTTGAAGCGCTTTGTTGTTCAGCCAGAGAATTTCACGCTGACCATCTTCTCTCGAACGCATTCACGTCCGGGCTGGTTGGCGTTCATGCTGGCCGCAGTGTCCGCAGACCGGCCCAGGCCAGCCTGATCGAAACGCCTCTGAAAATAAAAAAGCCGCTGTCAGCTTGTGACAGCGGCTTTTTTTGTGACCATACGCCGCGTCTGAACGCAGCGCATGGTCAGGCGCTTAGTGCACCACCATCAGCGTGAACGGCCAGACATAAGCCTGCAGCGTCACCAAGCCGCCCACCAGGCAGGCCAGCACGATGGAATGGAAGAACACATAGCGCAGGATGTCGCCTTCGTGGTTGAACCACTTGGTGGCGGTCGAAGCGACGACGATGGACTGCGCGTCGATCATCTTGCCCATCACGCCGCCCGAGCTGTTGGCCGCGCCCATCAGGTTGGGCGAGAGGCCCAGCTGCTCGGCCGCCACCTTCTGCATGCCGCCGAACAGCACGTTCGAGGCCGTGTCCGAGCCGGTCATGGCCACGCCGATCCAGCCCATCAGCGTGCCGAAGAAGGGATAGAAGACGCCGCTGTTGGCAAATGCCAGGCCCAGCGTGGTGTCGGTGCCCGAGTAGCGCGTCAGCGTGCCCAGCGCCAGCATCAGCACGATGGTCAGCAGCGAGTAGCGCACCAGCCAGAGCGTGCGGAAAAATGTCTTGAAGATTTCCACCGGGTTGTACTTCATGATCAGCGCGCTGATGATGGCCGAGATCAGGATGCCGGTGCCGGTGGCCGAGAGCAGGTTCAGCACGTACACGGCCGATTCCTTGTGCGGCGTGGGCACGACGGGCGGAACCTTTTCGATCAGGTTGTGCAGGCCGGCCATCGGGAAGGCGGGCGCGAAGATGCTGTTGAGCCAGGCCTTGACCGGCGGCAGACCCCAGACGAACACGAAGATCGACAGGATCACCCACGGCGTCCAGGCGCGGATCAGCGCGGCGCGATCATGGACCACGACGGGTGCTGGCGGCTTGGCTTCATGGGCGCTGATGTCCTTGCCCTTCATCGACGGCGAGGTCCAGATTTTCTTGGGTTGCCACACGCGCAGGAACAGCACCAGGCAGACCATGGAGACGATGGCGGCAATGATGTCCACCAGCTCGGGGCCGATGAAGTTGGAGACCAGGTATTGCGGAATGGCGAATGAAAGACCGGTCACCAGGATGGCGGGCCAGATTTCCATCATCGCCTTGCGTCCGGCAAAGGCCCAGATCAGCCAGAACGGCACCAGGAGCGAGAAGAAGGGCAGCTGGCGGCCGATCATCGCGGTGACTTCCATCAGGTCATAGCCGTGCACCTTGGCCAGCGTGATGACCGGCGTGCCCAGCGCGCCGAAAGCCACCGGCGCAGTGTTGGCAATTAGCGACAGGCCCGAGGCGGCCAGGGGCGAAAAGCCCAAGCCGATCAGGATGCCGGCGGTTACCGCCACGGGCGTGCCGAAACCGGCCGCGCCTTCAAAGAACGCGCCAAAGCAGAACGCGATCAGCAGCAACTGCAGCCGCCGGTCCTCGGTGATGCCCGAGAGCGAGTCCTGCAGCACCTTGAAGCTGCCGTTCTGTTCGGCGAGTTGCTGCAGGAAGATGATGTTCAGCACGATCCAGCCGATCGGCAACAGGCCCGTGAAGCCGCCGTACAGCGCCGCACGGCCGGCCATGTCCACCGGCATGCCGTAGGCAAACACGGCCACCGCAATGGCCGCGATCAGGCCCAGGCCGGCGGCGATATGCGCCTTGATGTGTAGAAAGCCCAGGCACACCAGCATGACCACCACCGGCACGGCGGCCAGCAGGGTTGAGATGTACATATTGCCAAAGGGGTCGTAGATTTGCTGCCAGGTCATTGCTTGTCTCCAAAGTTTTTTCAATACCGGGAGACAAGCCTTGCCATGCAAGCCTGCCCCTGTTCCGTCTAGCCAGAGCCTGCGCTCGTGGGTCGCTGGACTATAGGGAAACAACACCCTCTGCAGTTTGAATGTTCTTGGTGAGGGGATTGAAAAATTTTGTGACAGCGGGTCAGTACTGATTTACAAACTGAAATTTAGCTGCCGGGCTGGCCCTGAAAATTCAATCCCTCCACAGGCCGCCCCGAACGAACGCTCTGGCGTTCAGTCTGTATGGCGCCTGCCGAGCCTGGCGGGCGCCTTCAGCCCGTGCGCACGAAGTCGATGAAGCCCTGCTCCACATCGGTGGCGTTCAGCTGGACCTGGAGCTTGTCGCCAACCTCCAGCCCGTCCGCGCCAGCGACCAGCTTGCCTTCGGCCGGCGGCGAAAAGATGCGCACCCACACGCCCGTGTTGGTATTGCCGGTCACGAGAGCCTCAAAGCGCTGGCCGATGCGCGATTCGAGCAGCAGCGCCGCTTCGCACTTGCGCATTTTTCGCTCCACCTTGCGCACGCCATCTTCCTGCCGGGTGCAGTGCAGCGCCAGCGCCGCCAGTTCGTCCTTTGAGTAAGGCGGCGGCTCGCCAGCCAGCGTGGCCTTGACCAGCCGCGCCGTGACCAGGTCGGGAAAGCGCCGGTTCGGCGCGGTCGAATGGGTGTAGTCGCGCACCGCCAGGCCAAAGTGGCCGGTGGCGTCCACGTCCGGCGTCTCCACCACATACTGGCCGGCGCCCATGAGCTTGACGATGACCAGCGACAGATCGGGAAAGCGCAGCGGGTCGGCCTTGTGGCGCCGGGCCAGAAAGGCTGCCAGCGCCTGCGAGTCGGGCTCGGCCGGCAGGGCTTCGCCATAGCTTCGGGCGACTTCCACAATGCGGCGCCAGTGCTCGGGCGAGCGCACCACCCGGCGCAGCGCCGCGCCGCCGCGCAGCGCCAGGAAGCGGGCGGTGCAGCCGTTCGTGGCAATCATGATCTCCTCGATCAGCTGGCGTGCCAGGTTGTGGTCCTGCTGGCGGATATCGATGACTTTTTCGCCCTCGAACACAGCCCGGGGCTGGAAGGTCTCGAATTCCAGCGCGCCTTCGGCCTGCCGGATCCGGCGCAGCTGCTGGGTCAACGCCCTCTGGGCGTGCAGTTGCGCCTGCATGCCCGGCACGCGCGCGGCAGCGGCGGGCAGCTCGCCTTCGCCCTCGAACCAGGCGGCCACTGCGTCATAGGCCAGCTTGGCATGGTTGTGCACCAGGGCGCGAAAGACCGTGAAACGCGCCAGCGTCGCGTCGGCGTTGAACACCATTTCCGTCACCAGCGCCAGCCGGTCTTCGGCCGGGTTGAGCGAGGTCAGGTCGGTGGACAGGCGCTCGGGCAGCATCGAAAAAATCCGCGCCGAGGTGTAGACGGTGGTCGTGTTCAGGCGCGCATGGTCGTCAATGGGCGTACCCTTCTTGACCAGCGCATCCACGTCGGCAATGGCCACCAGCAGCCGCACCGCGCCATCGGCCAGCGGCTCGCACACCGTCAGCTGGTCCAGGTCGAGCGAGTCGTCGTTGTCGATGGAGCACCACAGCAGGTGCGTGAGGTCCTCGATCTGCGCGCCGACTTCGCGGCCGGGGCCGGTAATGCCCGCCATCTGCTGGCGGACCTGGCCCGAAAAATCGGGCTCCAGCCCGTGCTCGGCCATGGCATTGTGGGCGATACGCGAAAGATCGGCGCGGTGGTGAGGGCGGTGGTGCATCGGCTCACTATAGTCCTGCTGATGGGTTTTTGAACTTTTTTTCTGGCAAATTGGGCACGCCAGACAAAGCACAGACTGGTGGCCATGCCATTGATTTTTCTCAAGCCGGCGCTTGCTGAGCCTGCCAGTTTCCGCAAGGAAACCGCTGATTGGAGGGTGCTGCCTAATTGCCGATTATTTGTTGCCGTAGTGCTTGCAAAGCCTGAAAGGCAATGGTTTAATTGTTGCAGTGCAGCAAATTTTTTTGCCATTTCAACCCAGGGAGCTTTCATGAACTACAGCAACGAACAATTCATCGCCACTCAAAAAAACAGCGTCCAGGCGCTTGCCGGCCTGAGCGAAAAAGCATTTGCCAGCTTTGAAAAGCTGGTCGAGTTGAACATGGCCGCCAGCAAGGCCATCCTGAGCGAGTCGATCAGCAACCTGCAGGCCCTGGCCAGCGCCAAGGATGTCCAGGCCGTGCTCGCCCTGCAGTCCGGCCTGTTTCAGCCCGTGGCTGACAAGGCCGCTTCCTACAGCCGTCATCTGCAGGAAATCATCTCGGGCGCCAGCGCTGATTTTTCCAAGGCTTTCGAGTCCACCACCGCTGAATCGCAAAAGAGCGTCACCTCTTTCCTGGAAAACTCGCTCAACAGCGCGCCCGCCGGCTCCGAAGCCGCTGTGGCCGTGATCAAGTCGGCCATGACGGCCGGCAACACGGCGGTGGAGTCGGCCCAGAAAGCGGCCAAGCAGGCCGTCAAGCTGGTCGAGTCCAACATCACCACCGTAACCTCGGCTGCCCAGAAGGCTGACTAACAGCCTGCCATCGAGCGAGCGGGGCGCTTGGCGCCGCGCTCGCTCGACAGCAACAGCGGCACCTTCGGGTGCCGCTTTTTTTTGGCAGATGCGCGCTGCGCCCGTGTGCCTGACAATGCAGGCCATGACCAAAACCCCGACCTCGCCTGCCCCTGCGGCCCCTGAATTCGAAGAAGAGTTCATGGCCGGGCTCAAAGCCATCTTTGAAGAAAAAATTGTTTTCAACCAGGTCCTGGGCCTGAAGATCACCTCGCTCAGGCCCGAGCGGGTGATTGGGCGCATCGACATGCGTCCCGAACTGGTGGGCCACTACGCCTACAACCGGCTGCATGGCGGCGTCATCAGCGCCGGGCTGGACGCGATGGGCGGGCTGGCCGTCATGGCCGCCATCGGCGCGCGCCACATGGACGAGGCGCCGCTGCAGCGGCTGCACCGCTTTGGCAAGCTCGGAACGATTGATTTGCGGGTGGATTACCTGCGCCCCGGCATCAGCCCGTATTTTGAGCTGCGCGCCGAGGTGCTGCGCCTGGGCTCGCGGGTGGCGAGCACCCGCATGGAGTTTCTGGGCGCCGACGGCACGCTGTTCTCGACGGCGGCGGCCGCCTACATCGTCTCCTGAATCCGGCCGGGCGACCCGGCGATCCATCGAACCGACCAGGCGGCGCTGGCATCTGGGTCTGTGGCCGATGTGGCGCTGATTTCGCGTGGTGACTGCGCCAGGCGGCCTGTCAGGCGCTGGCGTCCGCCATGCCTGCCGGGGTCGTGAAAACCGGGCTTTGCCGCACAGCGTCCACGCGTGCCTGGTGAATCCGCTGGCCGATCTGCGGGCCGCTCTGGCCGGCTGCCAGGGCCTGGGCGGCGATCCGGTCGGTGGCGACGGCCTGCGCCGCCGCCAGCGCCTGCTGCAGCCTGGGGCGCTGGGGGTAGGGCCTTTGCTCCAGGCCCAGCCGGCCCCGCGCATCGCATTCGCAGGCCAGCAAGATGTCGGCAAAGCGCTGCGGCTTGCGAAAGGCATCGCAGCGCTCGAGCAGGCGCACGAGCGCCGCCGGGCTGCACTCGCCGCTGCGGTGAAGGCAGCCGTGCTCGCGCGCCACCACGTCGGCGATTTCGCGGCAGTCGGTGGGCGCGCGCAGGCGCTGGCACAGGCCCTTGAGCAGCTTGGCGCTGCGCTCTTCATGGCCGATGTGCCTGGGCAGCATGTCGGCGGGCGTGGTGGCTTTGCCCAGGTCGTGGCACAGGCAGGCAAAGCGCACCGGCAAAGGTGCGCCGAGCCCGGCGGCCATGTCCAGCACCATCATCAGGTGAATGCCGGTGTCTATTTCCGGGTGGTACTCGGCGCGCTGGGGAACGCCCCACAGGGCGGCGACTTCGGGCAGCAGATGCTGCAGGGCGCCGCAGTCGCGCAGCACGTCGAACATGCGCGATGGTTTTTTTTCCATCAGGCCGCGCGAGAGCTCCTGCCAGACCCGCTCGGGCACCAGCCCATCGACTTCGCCATCGGCCACCATGGCCTGCATCAGGGCCAGGGTTTCGGGGGCGACGGAAAAATCGGGAAACCGGGCCGCAAACCGGGCCAGCCGCAGGATGCGCACCGGGTCTTCGCAAAAAGCGTCGGTGACATGGCGCAGGACTTTCGCCTGCAGGTCGATGCGGCCGCCATAGGGGTCGATCAGGGCGTCAAAATCGGGCTCGAAGCCGCTGGAGACTTTCTCGGCATGGGCGGGAGCGGCCATGGCGTTGATGGTCAGATCGCGCCGCGCCAGGTCCTGCTCCAGCGTCACCTCGGGCGCGGCATAGACCTCGAAACCGCGGTAGCCGCGCGCGGTGTTGCGCTCGGTGCGGGCCAGCGCGTACTCCTCGCGCGTGTGCGGGTGCAGGAAGACCGGAAAATCCTTGCCCACCGGCAGGAATCCCTGCGCGCTCAAGTCTTCGGGCGTGGCGCCCACCACCACCCAGTCGTGGTCCTGTACGGCCAAGCCCAGCAATTTGTCGCGCACCGCGCCACCCACCATGTAAATATCCATGGCGGCAAGTTTAGCGATCCAGCGCGAGGAAGCCAGCGCTGGTGGTGCGCCGCCCTGATGTCAGGACGTCGTGTGGCGTTACCTGTGGCTATCGTTGCCTGGTTGCGGGTGGCATTTGCCGACAATCTGGGGGTGACGCGACAAGGAGTAGCGCAGGCAACTATTTCCGCCTGGGTCATCAGCCTTTTTTCAGGGTTGGAGCCGGTAGGGCTCTTCAAAGGCGCGGAAATCGTTTTCCGCCAGCGCATCGTTTATCCAGGCTTTCACGCCGGGCAGGGCGCTCACGCGCTCGATGTAGGCGGCAATGTCGGCCGGGACCGGCAGTGCATAGTTGGCCAGGCGCATGCACACCGGCGCAAAAAACGCGTCGGCAATGCTGAACTCGCCAAACAGCAGGGGGCCGTGGTGCTCGGCCAGCAGCTCGCGCCACATCGCCACCAGGCGAGTGACATCGGCGCGCACCGCCGGCTGCTCGCGCCAGACCTGCTGGCCGATGTCGGGCAGGCGCGCTTCGATGTTCATCGGGCAGGCCGAGCGCAGCGCGCCAAAGCCGCTGTGCATTTCGGCGCAGATGCTGCGCGCCCGGGCGCGGGCGCGCACGTCCTGCGGCCACAGGTGCCGCTCGGGAAAGCGCTCGGCCAGGTATTCGGCAATCGCCAGCGTGTCCCAGACCAAGAGACCATCGTCGTCGAGCACCGGCACCTTGCCGGCCGGGTTGAGCGTGCTGATCTGTTGCTTGAATCCGGAGCCGGCCTCGAACGAGTCGAAGCGCACGATGATTTCTTCGAAGGCAATGCCGGCCTGTTTCAGGACTACCCAGGGCCGCATGGACCAGGACGAGTAATTCTTGTTGCCGATGTAGAGCTTGAGCATGGTTTTTCCCTTGGCAGACAGTCGATGGGCGCAGGGCAGTCATGCTACTCCGAACTCCGAACTCCGAACTCCGAACTCCGAACTCCGAACTCCGAACTCCGAACTCCGAACGCCAAGCACCGGGCCGACCAGCCTGCAGGCTGGGACCGGTCAGAACCGGCCGGCGGTCTTGCGCCTGGCGATCAGGCCGCTATTCACATCGCGCGTGCCGAGGTAGGTGGGCGCAATTGCCGCCAGCGCGGCCGGGTGGATGCCCAGCGCTTCCAGGCCGGGCAACTGGCCGCTGGCGACGTTGTCGGTCTTCATGGCGTCCAGGTTGTCGCGGCTGAGCAGCGGCTCGCCCGGCGCCAGTTCCATCAGTCGGGCCTGCAGCCGCGCCAGCGCATCGGGCAGCGCGATGATGGGCCGGCCCCGGCCGCCGTTGATGCCGGCATGGCGCCCGGCCAGCTGCACCAGTTGCTTGAGCGTGAACACGTCCGGTCCGCAGGCTTCGAAAATCTTGCCGATGGTGTGGGTGTCGACCAGGCAGTGCAGCACGGCCCTAGCCACGTCCTCGACCCACACCGGCTGGAAGCGGGCGCTGCTCGCGGCCAGCGGAATCACCGGAAACATCGCCTGCAGCCGGGCAAAGGCATTGAGGAATTTGTCTTCTGCGCCAAACATCACGCTGGGCCGCAGCAGCGTCACGTCCAGCCCGGAGCCGCGCAGCACCGCTTCGCCGCGCGCCTTGGTGCGCTGGTACATCGAGGCCGATTCGAGCGATGCGCCCAGCGCGCTGATGTGGACGATGCGCCGCACCCCGCTGGCCTGGCAGGCCTGCACCAGCTTTTGCGGCAACTGGACATGGGTTTTTTCAAACGCTGCTTCGCTGCCGTGCAGGATGGCCACCAGATTGACCACTGCGTCATGCCCGGCCACCAGTTCGGCCAGCGCGGCCGGGTCATGCACATCGGCTTCCAACACCTCGACCATCGGCATGGGCTGCAAATGCCGGGCATTGGCGCTGTGGCGCGTGGCCACGGTGGTGCTGCAAGATCGCTGGTTGAGTTTTTCGCACACATGGGTGCCGACAAAACCAGTGCCGCCGAGGATCAAAACTTTGTTCATACCGGCTAATTTAGCGGGTTTGCGCGTTTTGTCTTGTAAAAATCGTTGAATTCTCAGGCGGCCACACAGTCATCGCTGCGTTGTGTGAAGCAGGCTGTTCAGTGCAGGGCCGCTTCAGGCGCGCGCCGGCGTCGGGGATGCCGCGCAAGGCTGGGTGCAGCGTTCGCCTTTGGCCTACACGGGCTGGCCAAGCTCTTCCCCATAATCAACTGATGAATATTTTTGAAGCTTTGCGTATCAGCCACGCCACCCAGCGCCTGCTGGCCGACCAGTTGATCCAGACCCAGGGCGCCAGCCCGGAGCGGACTTCGCTTTTCAAGGAACTCAAGCGCGAACTGGCGGCCCATGCCGCCGCTGAGGAGCGGTTTTTCTATGTGCCCCTGATCGCCCATGACATGACCCAGGAGCCGTCGCGCCACGGCATCGCCGAGCATCACCAGATGGATGAATTGGTGGAGGAACTCGAAGCGACCGACTTCAGCTCGTCCGGCTGGCTGGCCACGGCCAAGGCGCTGCACCACAAGGTCTACCACCACCTCAAGGATGAAGAGCAGGGCGTGTTCCAACTGGCCGGCAAGGTGCTGAGCGAGACCGAAAAACTCTCGCTGGCCATCGACTACGAGGGCGAGTTCGTCTCGCAGCGCTTGAAGGCCTGACAGGCGGCGCAGCCCCGCCGGATTGCGCGGGCGGGCCGGCTGACTGCCTGTTGTGGGCTCACTGCTTGTCTTTTGGCGCAGGGCTTTCGTCCAGTTCTACCACCAGGGGCACGGGCTTTTCCAGCAGCCTGATGAGGCGCGGCATGAGGCTGAAAATGCCCAGCGCCAGCAAGGTGCTCAACACCGCCGTGGCCTCGCGGCCCATGCCGGCGGCCACGCCGATGGCGGCGGTCAGCCAGATGCCGGCGGCTGTGGTCAGGCCCTTGACCTTGTCCTCGTCGCTGTCCTTGAGGATGGTGCCGGCCCCGAGAAAACCGATGCCGGCAATCACGCCCTGCATCACCCGGCTCAGGTCAGCGCTGGGCATGCCGGTCTGCTGCGCCAGCAGCACGAACAGCGCCGCGCCCATGGCCACCAGCATGTGGGTGCGCACGCCCGCGGCCTTGCCCTTTTGCTCGCGCTCAATGCCCAGCAGGCCGCCCAGCAGGGCCGCCAGGATCAGGCGGAGCATGACGCGGGTGAGTTGCTCCGCATCGGGCAAATCCGAAAATTCCGAAGCGATGGTCTCGCTCACCTGCTGCCATCCGCTTGAGGCCATGCGCGTTCCTTTCAGTGCAATGCGGCTCGCTGGACATCCTGAGCCCGGCCCTGAAAACCCAGGCTTGCCGCGCTGTGGTTGAACCATCAGGCAATGGATGCCTGTGGTTGGCGATAAAAAAGTTAAAACTGCGCGCAATCCCCAGGCTTGGCGGCCCTGAGCGCTGCCTCGTTGCAGCGGCGGGGTTCAGGCTGCCCTGGCGGGTTGCGCAATCTTGCGCGGCTTGCCGGCCTCGTCAAGGGCCACGTAGGTCAGGCTGGCCTCGGTGACCTTGAAGTAGCGGCCCTGCGCCCGGAAATCCTCGGCAAACACTTCCACCTGCACCGTGATCGACGTGGTGCCGATGCGCGTGACGGACGCGAAAAACGACAGGATGTCACCGACCCGCACCGGTTGCTTGAAGATGAACTGGTTCACCGCCACGGTGACCATGCGGCCGTTGACATGGCGTGCCGGCAGCACGGCCCCGGCCAGATCGACCTGCGCCATCACCCAGCCGCCGAAGATGTCGCCGCTGGGATTGCAGTCGCGCGGCATCGGGATCACCTTGAGCACCAGCTCCTTGTCGGCGGGCAGCTGGCCGTGCAGGGCGCGGGTGTCGGTCTCGGCGCTGGCGGCCGGTGCAGCCGCTGCGGTGGTATTGCCCGTGGGCGAACTCGATTCGAAGGACATAGGCACAATCTCAAAAAGAAATTTAACAACCCCAACGATTGTCACCCATGCGCTCGCGAGCGTCCACCGCCGATTCTTTTTCCATGCCTTCCGCGGCGGCGGGTTCACCCGCAGCGCCCGCGCCAGCGCGCTCGGACTGGGCCACGCTCAAGCGGCTGTTTCCCTATTTGTGGGAGTACAAGTGGCGCGCCATGGCGGCGCTGGCCTTCATGCTGGGCGCCAAGCTGGCCAACGTCGGCGTGCCGCTCTTGCTCAAAAACCTGGTGGACACCCTGAGCTTCAAGCCCGGCGATGTGCAGGCGGTGCTGGTCGTCCCGGTCGCGCTGCTGCTGGCCTACGGCATGCTGCGCTTGTCCACCACGCTGTTCACCGAGCTGCGCGAGCTGGTCTTTGCCAAGGCCACCGAAGGCGCGGCGCGGCGCATTTCGCTCGAAGTGTTCCGGCATCTGCACGCGCTGAGCCTGCGCTTTCACCTGGAGCGCCAGACCGGCGGCATGACGCGCGACATCGAGCGTGGCACGCGCGGCGTGCATTCGCTGATTTCCTACTCGCTCTACAGCATCATCCCGACGCTGATCGAGGTCACGCTGGTGCTCAGCCTGCTGGCGGTCAAGTTCGACATCTGGTTTGCCGGCATCACGCTGATCGCGCTGGTGTTCTACATCGTCTTCACGGTGACGGTGACCAACTGGCGCACCCAGTTCCGCCGGGCCATGAACGAGATGGATTCGTCGGCGCACAGCCGCGCCGTGGACTCGCTTCTCAATTACGAAACCGTCAAGTATTTCAACAACGAGGAGTTCGAGGCCAGCCGCTACGACGAGAACCTCAAGCGCTACCGCGAGGCCGCCATCAAGAGCCAGCGCACGCTGAGCATGCTCAACACCGGCCAGCAGCTCATCATTGCGCTCGGCCTGGTGGCCATGCTCTGGCGCGCCACGCAGGGCGTCGTCGATGGCCGCATGACGCTGGGCGACTTGGTGATGGTCAACGCCTTCATGATCCAGCTCTACATTCCGCTGGGTTTCCTGGGCGTGATCTACCGCGAGATCAAGCAGAGCCTGACGGACCTGGACAAGATGTTCACGCTGATGGAAAAAGAGCGCGAGATTGCCGATGCGCCGGGCGCGCAGCCGCTGGTGTTTGGCGCGCGGCAAGCAGGTGCAGGTGCAGGCGCGGACGGGAACCTTGGCCCAGATAGGAGCCAGGGCGGCGCCCTGAACGCCTCGGTGCGCTTTGAAAACGTCAGCTTCGCCTACGACCCGAGCCGCCCGATTTTGCACAACGTCAGCTTTGAAATTCCGCCGGGCAAGACCGTGGCCGTCGTCGGTTCCTCGGGCGCCGGTAAATCCACGCTGGCGCGGCTGCTGTACCGGTTTTACGATGTGCAGCAGGGCCGCATCACGATAGCCGGGCAGGACATCAAGCAGGTGACGCAGGCTTCCGTGCGCCGCGCCATCGGCATCGTGCCGCAGGACACGGTGCTGTTCAACGACACGGTGGAATACAACATCGCCTACGGCAAGCCCGGCGCGACGCACGAGGAGGTGGAAGAAGCTGCCCGCGCCGCCCGCATCCACGATTTCATCGCCTCCACGCCGCTGGGCTACAAGACCATGGTCGGCGAGCGCGGCCTCAAACTCTCGGGCGGCGAGAAGCAGCGCGTGGCCATTGCCCGCACGCTCTTGAAAAACCCGCCGGTGGTGATCTTTGACGAAGCCACCTCGGCGCTGGACTCGGCCAACGAGCGCGCCATCCAGAGCGAGCTGCGCACCGCCGCGCAAAATAAAACCACGCTGGTGATTGCGCACCGGCTGTCTACGGTGGTGGACGCGCACGAGATCCTGGTGATGGACGCCGGGCGCATCGTCGAGCGCGGCAGCCACGCCGCGCTGCTGGCCGCCAACGGGCGCTACGCCGACATGTGGGCGATGCAGCAGCAGGCCAGCGAGCGGGTGCTTGATGAGGTGGGGGTATAGGGCTTGGCACGGCGGGCGCGGGAAAGCCCTGCTTGCCCCCAAGCGAATCCGAGCGGTTTGTGTTTTCCAGCAAGCCGCAGCCATTGTTTCCCTGAAGGAAACGCCTTGAGCGCGACGCTGCGCCGCCGGTCCCCGCTCAGGCCTCGTCGTCCAGCAGCCGGAAACCCACCTTGAGCGTGACCTGGTAATGGCCGATCTGGCCGTCCTGGATATGGCCGCGTGTTTCCATGACTTCAAACCAGTCCATGTTCTTGACCGTTTTCGTCGCTTTTGAAATGGCGTTGCGGATGGCGTCATCGGTGCCGGTGGTGGACGATCCAACGAGTTCAATGACCTTGTAGGTATGTTCGGACATGCGGGTCTCCTGGTGATGGACGGGTTGTGGGCAACAAGCTTCACGGGACTTGCCCACTGTACTCCAGCCGTAGTGTTAAGGACATCCTTTATCGTGTCACACGCCAGGCTGGGGCGCCAGAGTCCGGGCGGGATGGTCGGGCGGGATGGCCGCAATACTTTCGCCAAACCAGCCGCTGGCGCCTGATAATTCCCCCATGGAAACCAAATGGCTGGAAGATTTTGTCTCGCTCGCGGAAACGCGCAGTTTCAGCCGCTCGGCCCAGTTGCGCCATGTGACGCAGCCGGCCTTTTCGCGGCGCATCCAGGCGCTCGAAGCCTGGGCCGGCACGGACCTGGTGGACCGCAGTTCCTACCCCACGCGTCTGACGCCGGCCGGCCAGACGCTTTACAGCCAGTCGCTGGAAATGCTCCAGAGCCTGCAGTCCACCCGCGCCATGCTGCGCGGCCACACGGCGGCGGGGCAGGATTTCATCGAGTTTGCGGTGCCGCACTCGTTGGCCTTCACGTTTTTTCCGGCCTGGGTCAGCAGCCTGCGCGAGAAGTTCGGCCCCCTTAAAAGCCGGCTGATCGCGCTCAATGTGCATGACGCGGTGCTGCGCCTGGTCGAGGGCAGCTGCGACCTCCTGATTTCCTACCACCACGATTCCCAGCCTTTCCAGCTCGATCCGGGCCGCTACGAAATGGTCTTGCTGGGGCGCGAAGTGCTGGCGCCGTTTTGCCGGGGCAACGCCGCCGGCGAGCCCGAGTTCCGCCTGCCGGGGCGCCTTGGGCAGCCGCTGCCTTACCTCGGCTATGCGCCGGGCGCTTACCTCGGGCGGATGGTCGAGCTGATCCTCAAGCAGTCAGCCACGGCCATTCACCTGGACCGGGTGTATGAAACCGACATGGCCGAGGGGCTGAAGGCGATGGCGCTCGAAGGTCATGGGATGGCGTTTTTGCCGCTCAGCGCGGTCAAGAAAGAACTGCGCGCCAAAAAACTGGTCAGCGCCGGCAGCGGCCTGGAAATGACCATGGACGTGCGCCTGTACCGCGAGCGACCTAGCAGCAAAAATATCCCCAAAACCCAGGCCCAGGCCTTGTGGCTCTACCTGCAAGCCCAGGCACAGACCCAGGCCAAGCCGGGCAGTGCCATGGCCCGATCATGACCGGGTAGTTACCCTATAAGGTTATAAAAAAAATGCATAACCGTGACCTCAAACGGCATTGGCTTTTTACAATCCCAGAATTTAAAGTGCGGAACGTTCAATTTTCGGGGCCTGAATTCAAGGGTCAACCAAGGTCTGGCACAAGGACTGCATGCCTGCTACCAGACACTTGTTTCGGGATTTCGGAGCGTTCCTGTTTTGCAAAATCCGGTCAAAGTTACCCGATATCCCGTGATGGGCATGCGGGCAGCAAGAAGCTGGGCTGAGTTGCTGATATTCTGAAGTTGTTTTATTAATTGTTTCATTCGTTACGGAGATTCCATGAAACTCAAGCTAGTTGCTTTATCCGTCGCCCTGCTCGCTGGCGGCGCTGCATGGGCCCAGACCAATGACACCGTGGCCAAGGCCAAAGCCTCCGGCGTGGTGACCATGGGGGTGCGTGATTCGTCTGGCGCCCTGTCTTACACGCTGGGCGATGGCAAATATGTCGGCTACCACGTCGAGATCTGCCAGCGCATCATTGCCAACCTGGAAAAAGCGGCCGGGCGCAAGCTGGAAATCAAGTACCAGCCCGTCACCTCGCAAAACCGCATTCCCTTGGTCCAAAACGGCACGGTGGACATCGAGTGCGGCTCGACCACCAACAACGCCACCCGTGGCAAGGACGTGTCTTTCCTGCTGACCACTTTCGTCGAGGAAGTGCGCATGGCGGTCAAAGCCAGTTCGGGCATTACCTCCGTGGCCCAGCTCAATGGCAAAAGCGTCGCCACCACCACCGGCACCACCTCGGTCCAGACCCTGCGCCGCAATGAGCGCGCCGGCGGCATCGACTTCAAGGAAATCTACGGCAAGGACCATTCCGACAGCTTTTTGCTGATGGAGTCGGGCCGCGCCGATGCCTTCGTCATGGACGGCTCCATCCTGGCGGGCAACATTGCCTCGGCCAAGAATCCGGCCGACTTCAAGATCGCCGGCGAAGTGCTCAGCGTCGAGCCCATTGCCATCATGGTGCGCAAGGACGATGCCGCGCTGAAGAAAATCGGCGATGACACCATCAAGGAACTGATCAAGACCGGCCAGCTTGCCAAGATCTACGACAAGTGGTTCATGCAGCCGATCCCGCCCAAGAACACGCGCGTCGGCCTGCCGGCCAGCGAGAGCGTCAAGGCTGCCTGGGCCACGCCCAACGACAAGCCGCTGGAAGAATACGCCAAGAAATAAGCCGGCCCTTTGAACGACAGCAGACCCCGCTAGTGAGCGTGCCGGCGGGGTTTGCTGTTTTCGGGGTCATGTGATGTGCTGAAAAAATAACCGGCAGGAGTCGCGATGAATTGGGATTGGCAAGTGTTTTTAAATGATGATGGGAGCGGTCGCACCTATCTGGAGTGGATGTTCGAGGCCTGGGGCTGGACGCTGTCGGTGGCCGGCGCGGCCTGGCTGGTGGCCATGGTGTTCGGGGCGCTGATGGGCACCCTGCGCACCCTGCCCAGCCACCCGTGGCTGGTGCGGCTGGGCAATGTGTGGGTCGAGCTGTTTCGCAACATCCCGCTGCTGGTGCAGATCTTCATCTGGTACTTCGTCGTGCCCAAGATGTTCCCGGCGATGCAGCAGGTGCCCGGCTTTGTGCTGGTGGTGCTGGCGCTGGGCTTCTTCACCTCGGCGCGGATTGCCGAGCAGGTGCGCGCCGGCATCCTGTCCCTGCCGCGCGGCCAGCGCTACGCCGGCATGGCGCTGGGTTTCACGACGATGCAAACCTACCGCTATGTGATTCTTCCGATGGCGTTTCGCATGATCCTGCCGCCGCTGACCAGCGAGTCGATGAACCTCTTGAAGAATTCCTCGGTGGCTTTTGCGGTGTCGATTGCCGAACTCACCATGTTTGCGATGCAGGCGCAGGAGGAAACCTCGCGCGGCATCGAGGTTTACCTGGCCGTCACGGCGCTGTACGCCATTTCCGCTTTTGCGGTGAACCGCGCCATGGCGCTGGTGGAAAAGAAACTGCAGATTCCCGGCGTGGTGATTGCCGGCTCAACCGGCGGAGGGCATTGAGATGTTCGGACTTGACTGGAGTTTTCTGGACTGGGAGATGATCTCCCGGTTCGTCAAGAACGGTTTTCTGTTCAGCCTTCAACTCACGCTGGTGGCCACCATCGGCGGCATCGTGCTGGGCACGCTGCTGGCGCTGATGCGCCTGTCGGGCAAGAAGGTGCTGGCGATTCCGGCAACCATCTATGTCAACGGCATGCGCTCGGTGCCGCTGGTGATGGTGATCCTGTGGTTCTTCCTGCTCGGGCCGACGCTCATTGGCCGGCCCATCGGCGCCGAGCTCTCGGCCACCATCACCTTTGTCGCGTTCGAGGCGGCCTACTTCAGCGAGATCGTGCGCGCCGGCATCCAGTCGATCTCGCGCGGCCAGGTCAATGCCGGGCGTGCCCTGGGCATGACCTACGGGCAGAACATGCGCCTGGTCATCCTGCCGCAGGCGTTTCGCAACATGGTGCCGGTGCTGCTGACGCAGGTCATCATCTTGTTCCAGGACACCTCGCTGGTGTATGCCATCGGCGCCTACGACCTGCTCAAAGGTTTCACCACCGCCGGCAAGATTTACGGCCGGCCCGAAGAGGCCTACCTGCTGGCCGCCGTGGTGTATTTCGTCCTCTGTTACAGCCTGTCCTTCTTGGTCAAGCGGCTCAACAGCCGCATTGCCATCATTCGCTGAACACCTCATCAGCCTTTCGGAGAACCCCATGAAAATGATCGAATTGAAAGAAGTTTCCAAATGGTACGGCGACGTGCAGGTGCTCAACAACTGCAGCACCAGCATCGACAAGGGCGAAGTCGTGGTGATCTGCGGGCCGTCGGGCTCGGGCAAATCCACCCTGATCAAGACCATCAACGCCTTAGAGCCCATCCAGAAAGGCGAGATTTTCGTCAACGGCCAGGCGGTGCATGACCCGAAAACCGACCTGCCCAAGCTGCGCAGCCATGTCGGCATGGTGTTTCAGAATTTCGAGCTGTTCCCGCACCTGAGCGTCACGGAAAACCTGACGCTGGCCCAGGTCAAGGTGCTGGGCCGCAAGCCGGGCGAGGCCAAGACCCAGGGCCTGAAATACCTGGACCGCGTGGGCCTGATGGCGCACAAGGACAAGTTTCCCGGCCAGCTCTCGGGCGGCCAGCAGCAGCGCGTGGCCATTGCGCGCGCGCTGAGCATGGACCCGATTGCCATGCTGTTCGACGAACCCACCTCGGCGCTGGACCCGGAAATGGTCGGCGAGGTGCTTGACTGCATGATGGGCCTGGCGCTCGAAGGCATGACCATGATGGTGGTCACGCACGAAATGGGCTTTGCCAAGAAGGTCGGCAGCCGCGTGATCTTCATGGACGTGGGCGGGCGCATTCTGGAGGACTGCTCCAAGACCGAGTTCTTCAGCCACCCGGAAAACCGCCAGGAGCGCACGAAGGATTTCCTCAACAAGATCCTGCAGCACTGAGTGCACCGGCGGGGGCAATTCCCTGCCGGTCACAGGGCATGCCGACATCGTGGAAATGGTAGGATGAGCCGCATGCGCACCCTCTGGACCCTCACCCTGCCAGCCACGGCTTGCCCGTGCGCCGCTGACGGGTGTCCGCTCCAGTGGCCGCACCAGCCAGTGGCACATTCCTGAGCCCGGCGATCCCCCACCCTTTGTTTTTGTAGCGCTTTTCTTGGATCACCGGGCCCGGCCTTTCGCGCTGGCTCTCCGGTAAGCCTGTTCCGGGTTTTTTGATTCAGGAGTTTTCCATGGCTACGTCCCCCTCATCTGCACGCGTTCTGACCGAACTCGATCACGTCCGTATCGGCAAACTGCTTAAGCACCCCGACATGGCCTTTGCGGCCGCGCTGGAGGCGGTACTCGACAATGCCGAGCTGATCTCCTCCTACGACGTGCCGCCCCAGCTCGTCACCATGAATTCACGCGTCCTGATTGCCGATGCGCTTTTGGGCGAGGAGCGCACCCTGACGCTGTGCTATCCGCCGGACGCTGATCCGAACACGGGTTTTGTCTCGGTGCTGTCGCCGGTCGGGACGGCCTTGCTGGGGCTGACCGAGGGGCAGACGGCCCACTGGGCGGCGCCCAATGGCGCGCAGGCCTCCGCCCAAATCCTCAAGGTGATTTTTCAACCCGAGGAAAGCGGCGACTACCTGCTGTAGCCGGCTGCCGCCGATCTCATCGAAAAAACCCCGTTTCGGGAGTTTTTTCAGGGCATCACCAGGCGCTCACGGCTTGCGCGCCGCAATCGACTTTTCGGCCGCCGTCACCAGGCTCGCGCCGATCTGGCTTTTCCATTTGTCGTACACCGGGCGCGTGGCTTTCACAAAGGCATCGCGTTCCTGCGCGCTCAGCTGGGTCACGGTCACGCCGCGGCTGGCAATGTCCTTGAGCAGCGGGCGGTCGGCTTCGGCCAGGCCTTTGCGCGCAATGGCGATTTCCTGTTTGCCCGCGTCAACAGCGGCCTGCTTGACGATGGCTTGATCCGCTGGCGTCCACGAGGCCCAGATGTCCTTGTTCACCGCAAAGATCAGCGGGTCGGCCACATAGCCCCACATCGTCACGTATTTCTGCGCCATGGTGTGCAGCTTGGCGGCGGTGTAGATCGCCATCGGGTTTTCCTGGCCGTCCACCGCGCCGGTGGCCAGCGCCGGCTGGGCATCGGCCCAGCTCATCTGGGTGGGGTTGGCGCCCAGGGCGGTGAAGGTGTCCAGGAACAGCGGCGAGCCGACGACGCGGATCTTCATGCCTTTCAGGTCTTCGGGCGTCTTGATGGGGCGCTTGGAGTTGCTGATCTCGCGGTAGCCGTTCTCGCCCCAGGCCAGCGGCATGACGCCGGCCTTGTCGATGACCTTGAAGATTTCCTGGCCCACTTCGCCCTGGGTCAGCGCATCCATCGCCGCATAGTCGGGCATCAGGAAGGGCAGGGAGAACAAGTTGAGCTGTTTGACCTGCGGCGACCAGTTGATGGTCGAGCCAATCGCCATGTCGATCACACCCTGGCGGATGGCGCTGAACTCGCGCGTCTGGTCGCCCTGGATCAGCGAGACGCCCGGGTAGAGCTTGATGTTGATGCGGCCCTGGGTGCGCTCCTTCACCAGATTGGCCCAGATCTCGCCGCCCTTGCCCCATGGGTAAGCCGGGCCGAGGACCAGCGACATCTTGTATTCGGGCTTGTAGGCCGTCTGCGCGGGCGCGGTGCTGGTGAAGGCCAGCGCGGCGGCGGCCATGGCCAGGGCGAGAAGGGTTTTGCGTTTCGTCATCGGGGGTCTCCTTGGGGTAAAAATTGGTTTGAATTTTCAGTTTGCACGCTGGCGGCGTCGTGTCAGGGGCAGAGGGCCTGTATGTCTTTGCGCAAAAGATGGCTCTGCACGTACCACGCCGACACGCATGTCGCGTCATGCGTCTGAAGCCGGTCTTCTGCAGAAGCTGGCACGCCGACACTTCGCGGTTGATGAGGCATCAGTAGCCCAGATAGCGCGGCAGCCACAGCGCCAGCTCCGGGAAGGCGATCACGGCCACTAACACCAGGAACATCGCCGCCAGCATCCAGATCACCCAGCGCACGGTTTCTTCCATGCGCACATTGGCAATCCGGCACGACACCATCAGGTTGACCGCCAGCGGCGGCGTGAACTGGCCCAGCGCCACCTTCAGCGTGAGGATGACACCGAACCACACGGGATCCCAGTGGTAATGCTGGGCAATCGGCAGCAGCAGTGGCACGAAGATCAGGAAGATCGAGATGCCGTCGAGGAACATGCCCACGGTGATCAGCATCAGGATCAGCAGCGCCAGGATGCCGTACTCGCCCAGGCCGGAGTTGACGATGGCATTCGTCAGCGGGTCGATGACGCCCAGCGTGTTGAGCGAGTAGGCAAAGATGCCGGCGAGCGAGACCACCAGCAAAATCACCGCCGACAGCTCGCCCGACTCGCGCAGGATGGGAAATAGATCGCGAACGCTGATGGTGCGGTAGATCACCATGCCGATGAACAGGCCGTAAAACACCGCCACCACCGCCGCTTCGGTGGGTGTGAACCAGCCTGCGCGCATGCCGCCCAGGATCAGCACCGGCGCGGCCAGGCCCCAGACGGCTTCGCGAAAACTGGTCCAGAAAGGCGGGCGCGGCATGCTCGCCTCCAGCGCGCCCATCTTGTGTTTGCGCGAGAGCCAGACGGCCGGAACGATCAGCGCCAGTCCGGCCAGGATGCCCGGAATCATGCCGGCCGCAAACAGCGCCGGCACTGAGGCGCCGGGTACCAGCACCGAGTAGATGATGAAGGCGACAGAGGGTGGAATCAGGATGTCGGTGGCCGCCGCCGCGCCGACGACGCTGGCCGAGAACGCTGCCGGATAGCCGGCGCGGTTCATGGCCGCAATCATCACGCCGCCGACGGCCGCCGCGCAGGCCGGGCCGGAGCCCGAGATGCCGCCCAGGAACATCGCCACGGCAATGGCCACCAGCGGCAGCATGCCGGGGCCGCGCCCGACGATGGCCACGGCAAAATTGACCAGCCGCAGCGCCACGCCCGAGCGGTCAAAGATGGAGCCCACCAGCACGAACATCGGAATGGCCAGCAGCGGGTACTTGCCCAGGCCGGCATAGAAGTTCTGCGGCACCGCCAAGAGGCCCAGCCACTGCGCATCCGAATTGGCCAGCGCAATCGCGGCGGCGCCAGCCAGGCCGAGCGCAGCGCCGATGGGCACGCCCGCGAGCATCATGGCGATGAAGGCGACAAACAAGAGCGTGGCGATCATGCGCGGCGCCCCCGGCGGATAAAGAGGCCCACGGCGCGCAGCGCGATGCCGATCGACAGGACCGGCAGCCAGATCGAATACCACCACTGCGGAATGCCGATGCCGGGCGAGGTTTCCTCGAACCGGTAGTCGTCCCAGACTAGCCGGCTGCTCAGCACGGCTATCAGCGTGAACAGCAGCGCCACCAGCGCCGCGCCCAGGCGCGAGAGGTTTTTTCGCCGGGCCATCGAGCCGCTGTCGGAAAAGTATTCGATGCGGATATGCCGGTCCCGCGCGACGGCGGCCGAGCTGCCCACCAGCGCCAGCACGATCATCAGAAACACCGAGAACTCCTCGGTCCAGGCAAAGGACTGGCTGGTGAAATAGCGGGCAATGACGTTGGCAAAGGTGATGAGCGCCAGCGCGCCCATGACGATCACGGTCAGCCAGTCTTCGATTTTCAGCGGCACTTTGACCGGTTCGTCGATCTCGTCGGGCGGGGGCAGGGCTTCTGGCGCGTGGCCGGTGGGATGCGGGGAGGTCATGGGAAAGTGAAGCCTGAAGGCGCGGGAGTTGGAACAGCGGGCATTATCCGGCGGCCGGCTTGTGCCTTGACGAGCGTAACAGGGCAAGGGCCAGCGGCGGATCGGGACTTTCCTTTAGCCTGCTTGAGGTCAGGCGGGGCTGGTCGCCGGGTGTTGTGGCCATGGCCGGTGCGACAATTCGGCCCATGACTTCAGCCACCTCCACCCCCGTTTCCCTCACCCTCACCCGTCCGGACGACTGGCACCTGCATGTGCGCGATGGCGACGCGCTGCACACCGTCGTGCCGCACACCGCCGCGCAGTTCGGCCGCGCCATCATCATGCCCAACCTGCGCCCGCCGGTGACGACGGCCGCCCAGGCTGTGGCCTACCGCGAACGCATCCAGGCCGCCGTGCCCACCGGTGTGGCCTTCGAGCCGCTGATGACGCTGTACCTGACCGACAACCTGCCGCCCGACGAGATCAAGCGCGCGAAAGACACGGGCGTGGTGGCCGCCAAGCTCTACCCGGCCGGCGCCACCACCAACAGCGACGCGGGCGTGACCGACCTGCGCAAGACCTACAAAACCTTGGAGGCCATGCAGCGCGAAGGCCTGCTGCTGCTGGTGCACGGCGAAGTCACTTCGCCCGAGATCGACCTGTTCGACCGCGAAGCCGTCTTCATCGACACGCAACTGATTCCGCTGCGCCGCGATTTTCCCGAGCTGAAAATCGTCTTCGAGCACATCACGACCAAGGAGGCCGCGCAGTATGTGAGCGAGGCCGACCGCTTTCTGGGCGCCACGCTGACCGCGCACCACCTGCTGTACAACCGCAACGCGATCTTCACTGGCGGCATCCGCCCGCACTACTACTGCCTGCCGGTGTTGAAGCGCGAAACCCACCGGCTGGCGCTGGTGCAGGCGGCCACCTCGGGCAACGCGCGCTTTTTCCTCGGCACCGACAGCGCCCCGCACCCGGCGCATCTCAAAGAGCATGCCAGCGGCTGCGCCGGCTGCTACACGGCGCACGCCGCCATCGAGCTGTACGCCGAAGCCTTTGACAACGCGGGTGCGCTGGACAAGCTCGAAGCCTTTGCCAGCTTCAACGGCGCCGATTTCTACGGTCTGCCGCGCAATACGGGCACGATCACGCTGACCAAGGAAAACTGGACGCCACCCGAGAGCTTTGCGTTCGGCGAGGCTGAATTGAAGCCGCTGCGTTCGGGCGAGGCGCTGCCCTGGAAACTGCTGGCCGCATGAGCGCCTGGGGCCGGGACCAGGCGTTGAGGTCTTGCAGCAGGCAGCGCTGCATTTCCAGCAGGGCGTGCGATTCTTGGCATTGCCTCGGGCGACGCGGACTTTGCCCCGCTGGCCGGGCGCCTGTGCGAAAAGGGTTTGCTGCGCCCCTACCAGTCGGCTTTGCATGTGCTGCAGCGGCATCCGGCCTCATTTGTGGTGGAGGTGAATTGCACGCCACAGACCGTCATTTACCTGCGATGAAAAGCCTTTGCCCATGTTGACCATCGACTGGAACGCCCCTTGGCTGCAAGACCTGCGCGCCATCGGCCAGCCCGTGCAGCAGCGCGTGGCGGGCGGCGCATCGGTCTGCCAGGCGCTCAACGCCGCGCCGCAAGCCGCTGGCGCAGGCATCCGCTTTGCCCCGCAATCGGCCCTGCCGCCGGGCATGGGCTACGAGCACTACATGGCCCTGAGCGGTCAGTGCCCGACCCGCGACAACCTGCACGACTTCTTCAATGGTCTGTGCTGGCTGCGCTTTCCGCAGACCAAGAAAAAAATCAACCAGCTCCACGCCGCTGAACTGTCGGGAGCCGGCGCCAGCGCCGGTGCGGGTGTAGGCGCGGGAGCAAGCGCAAGCCTGCCACTGCGCGGCCCGGTTCGCGACGCGCTCACCGTGCTTGATGAAAACGCCGCTTTTCTGTTGGCGCCGCCGCTGCTGTGGCAAGCGCTGGAAGCGCGCAACTGGCAGCGGCTGTTTGTCGAGCTGCGCCCGCTCTGGTCGCAGGCGCAACTGGTGCTGTTTGGTCACGCGCTGCTGGAAAAACTCGTATCGCCGCGTAAACCCATCACCGCCCATGTGTACCGGGCGCAGCCCGCGATGGAGTCGCTGGAAGCACTCGACGCCTGGGTGGCCGCCGACCTCAGCGCGGCCAAGCTCGCGGCCAAGCCTTTCATACCCCTGCCCGTGCTCGGAGTCCCCGGCTGGTGGCCGCAAAACGAAGAGTTTTCCTTTTATGATGACCCTCGGGTGTTTCGCCCGCCCAGGTAAAAAAACAGCCGCAAGCCGCCTCCGCCCGTACCGCTGACGGCCCGGCCACAAGGCTCGCGGCTTGAACAGGGCTCTGGCGACTTGATTTAGGCTGAAATTCCCCCATTTGCCGCGCAAGCGCCGCGCTGCAGCGAGTGCCTGTTGTTGGCGGCCCAGTTACTGACCCCACGGAGAATTCATGAAACGCATCTTTTTATTCATCCTGACCAACATCGCCGTCGTGGCAGTGCTGGGCATTGTTGCCAGCCTGCTCGGGGTGAACCGTTTTCTCACGCCCAACGGGCTGAACCTGCAGATGCTGCTCGGCTTTGCCATGGTCATCGGCTTTGGCGGCGCGATCATTTCGCTCTTGATCAGCAAGCCGATGGCCAAGTGGACGGCTGGCGTGCGCATCATCAATGAGCCGCAGAACGCCGATGAAGCCTGGATTGTCGAGACTGTGCGCAAGCTGGCCGACAAGGCCAAGATCGGCATGCCCGAAGTCGGCATTTTTGACGGTGCGCCCAATGCCTTTGCCACCGGCGCGTTCAAGAACTCGGCGCTGGTGGCGGTGTCCACCGGATTGCTGCAGGGCATGAACCAGGAAGAGATCGAGGCGGTGATCGGGCACGAAGTCGCCCACATCGCCAACGGCGACATGGTCACCATGACCCTGATCCAGGGCGTGATGAACACCTTTGTGGTGTTCTTGTCGCGGGTGATCGGCTACGCGGTGGACGGCTTTTTGCGCAAGGGCAGCGATAGCACCTCCGGACCCGGCATTGGCTACTACGCCACCACCATCGTGCTGGACATCCTGCTCGGGTTTGCCGCCGCCATCGTGGTGGCCTGGTTCTCGCGCCACCGCGAGTTCCGTGCCGACGCGGGCGCTGCCCAGCTGATGGGCCGCAAGCAGCCGATGATGCATGCGCTGGCCCGCCTGGGCGGCATGCAGCCGGGCGAGCTGCCCAAGGCCGTGCAGACCCTGGGCATCACCGGCAGCATCGGCAAGTTGTTTGCAACGCACCCGCCGATTGAAGAGCGGATTGCGGCGCTGCAGAACGCGCAGGGCTGAATTGTCCGGCGCTGGGGTGCATGACTTTCCGTCACTATGCCGCGCCTTCGGCTGCCTTACCTGTTGGCGTTAACCAGCAGGGCCGTAACCCGACAAAGACCTGCTTGAACCCGTAAGTGCCGGGTTACGCAGTGCTAATTGCGACCTACAGGCGCAAACTGGAAGCCAGCCCTCCGTGCCGGCTTTTCTCAGGATGCTTCGCGGCTGTCCGCTGGATCCGTTGTAACTGCTGCGTCTGCCGGGTTCGTTTCTGGCAGCGATTGCGGTTTCTGGTCGCTGGCATCTGCCGGCGCCTGATCTTCCACGGCTTGCACAGCTTCAGTCATTTCAGTTGCCTGAGCCGTTTGAGCCGCCTGAGCTGCTTGAACTGCCTGAGCCGCTTGCGCCGTCTGGCTGGCGCGCGAGCGCTCCAGCGTGCGGCTGACTTCCTGCGGGTCCATGCCGTACATGTCGGCGAACTCGGCCACGCTCTTGCCGCTGGCCTCGAAGGTCTTGCGCAGCGCGTCGCGCTTGGCGGCCTGCGCGCCCAGTTCGGCAAACGCCTCGTCGAGCAGGGCAACCGACACCTCGTCCTGCTGGCGGATGCACAGCAGATAGTCTTCGCGGCTCAGGCCGGAGGCCTCAATCGCCTCGATCAGCTGGGCGCGGGCATAGGGGCGCAGGTCTTCCTGGGTGCGGGCCTGGCGGCGGCGGAACACTTCCATGATGGCGTGGTGCACATGCTCGGGCGCGACGGGCTCGACCGGCTCGGCCTGAAGGTTGTGGCGTGGATGGCCGGCGGCAACGCTTTCCAGGTAGCGCATGGAGCGGGCGTGCAGGCCCAGCGCCACCTTCAACTCGTTTTTTTCGAACACGTCCGGGTGCAGCGCCAGCAGTTCCTGGAACACGCCCAGCTTGAGCGGCAGGAAGTGCGCGCCGAACATCTTGGGGTACAGCGCAAACAGGCGCTCTAACACCGGGTGGACCGGGCGCGGGGCGCGGGCCGGTTTGGCGCCCTGCTGGTTCTGGCGCGGGGCGCTGGCGCGGGGTGCGCCTGATGCGCCCTCGTAGCCTTCCTGGCCATCCTGGCCCGCCTTGTTGTCGCCCTGGCCACGGCCACGGTTGCGGCTACTGCCGCCGCGCTGGGTGCGGCGTGGGCGCGCCGGTGCGGCGGCAGAGTCAGGGGCCGGTGCAGGCACGGATGCGGGGGCGGATTCAGGCACGGATGAAGGCACGAATTCAGGCGCTGGAGCAGATACGGTATCGGTCATCGGTCGGTGTGGTCAGGTTGGATGTCGGGCAGCGCCTGAGCGCCGGGGTGAAAAATGAAAGCCGCAATAGGCCGCGTGAACGGACGAACGGCCTCAAGGCTGGCGCGGCGAAGCAGGAAGTATCCCCTATTGCGCGCCCCAGCGGATTGAGCAGGGCCGTTCACAGGGCCAGCGTGCGCTCGCGCTCGGCCTCGGCCAGCAGCGTGCGGGCCACGGCTTCGGCCACCTTGATGCCATCGACACCGGCCGACAGGATGCCGCCGGCGTAGCTCGCGCCTTCGCCGGCCGGGTACAGCCCGCGCACGTTGAGGCTTTGCAGATCGTCGCCCCGGCTCATCTTGATGGGCGAGGAGGTGCGCGTTTCCACGCCGGTCAGCACTGCGTCGTGGCGGTCAAAACCCTTGATTTTCTGGCCGAAGGCGGGAAAGGCTTCGCGCATGGCTTCAATCGCGTAGCCGGGCAGGGCGGAAGATAAATCGCCCAGCGCCACGCCCGGCTTGTACGAGGGCATGACGTCGCCCAGCGCCTTAGATGCCCGCCCGGCGACGAAATCGCCCAGCAGCTGGCCGGGCGCTTCGTAGTTGCCCCCGCCCAGCACAAAGGCGTGGGATTCGAGCCGGCGCTGCAATTCAATGCCGCCCAGCGGGTTACCGGTGCCGCCGCTGGCCGCGTGGCCGCTGTCGTGGCCGGGAAAGTCGCGCGGGTCAATCCCGACGACGATGCCCGCATTGGCGTTGCGCTCGTTGCGCGAATACTGGCTCATGCCGTTGGTGACGACACGGCCCACTTCGGATGTGGCGGCGACCACCGTGCCGCCGGGGCACATGCAAAAGCTGTAGACCGAGCGCCCGTTGCTGGCGTGGTGCACCAGCTTGTATTCGGCCGCGCCCAGCGCCGGGTGGCCGGCGTGGCGGCCCCAGCGGGCTCGGTCGATCAGGCCCTGCGGATGCTCGACCCGAAAGCCGATGGAAAACGGTTTGGCCTCCACGTAGACGCCGCGTTCATGCAGCATGGCAAAGGTGTCGCGCGAGCTGTGGCCCAGCGCCAGCACCACCTGATCGGCGCGCATTTCAGTTGTCTGGCCGGTGGCCTGGTCCAGCACGCTCAAGCCGCGAATGTGTTTTTCATCACCGCTGCCTTCGATCAGCACATCGGTCACGCGCTGCTGAAACCGGATCTCGCCGCCCAGCGCGATGATCTGCTCGCGGATGCTTTCCACCACCTTGACCAGCTTGAAAGTGCCGATGTGCGGGTGCGCCTCGTACAGGATGTTGGCGGGCGCGCCGGCCTTGACGAACTCGGTCATGACCTTGCGGCCCAGGTGGCGCGGGTCCTTGATCTGGCTGTAGAGCTTGCCGTCGGAAAACGTGCCGGCGCCGCCTTCGCCGAACTGCACGTTCGACTCGGGGTTGAGCACGTTCTTGCGCCACAGGCCCCAGGTGTCCTTGGTGCGCTCGCGCACGGTCTTGCCGCGCTCCAGCACGATGGGCCTGAAACCCATCTGCGCCAGCACCAGCGCGGCAAACATGCCGCAGGGGCCGAAACCGATCACCACCGGGCGCAGCGGCAGCTCGGCTGGCGCGCTGCCCACCGGGTGGTAGGCCATGTCCGGCATGGGCAGGATGTGCGGATGGCCGGCGTGCTTGGCCAGCAGCGCGATTTCCTGTGCCGGCTCAGCCAGCTCAATGTCCACGATATAAACCAGCAGCAGCTCGGCCTTGCGCGCGTCAAAGCTGCGCTTGAAGACCTGCAGGGCAGCGATGTCGGCCGGTTTCACGCCCAGGGCCTGGGCCGCCAGGTGGGTGAGGGCGGCGATGGGGTGAAGGATGGGCGCGCGGTCCTCGTTGGTTTCGGACGGTGCGTCGGCGGCACGACGCGCCTCTACAGGAACGGCGGACAGGGGCAGCTTGAGTTCGGTGATGCGGATCATGAGCAGGCTTGTGGTTATCAAGCAAAAAAGGGTGCCAATGATAAAACGGATTGCGCACCAGCGGCCGCGCTTGGGGCACCGCAACTAGCAAGGGCGGGGCCGCAGTCAAGCTTTTGGGTGGCGCTGGACAGTGGTATATCCCTCTGTCCGTTGTCCACCGAGATCAGGCCGGAAACAGGCCTTCGACCGACAGATAACGCTCGCCGGTGTCGTAGTTGAAGCCCAGCACGCGCGCGCCCGCGGGCAGCTCGGGCAGCTTCTGGGCGATGGCGGCCAGCGCCGCGCCCGAGGAAATCCCCACCAGCATGCCTTCCTCGCGCGCCGAGCGCCGGGCCATCTCGCGCGCCGGCTCGGCATCGACCTGGATCACGCCGTCGAGCAGGCTGACATCGAGGTTCTTGGGCACGAAGCCGGCGCCTATGCCCTGAATCGGGTGCGGGGCCGGGGCGCCGCCCGAGATGACCGGCGAGGCGCTGGGCTCGACCGCGAACACTTTCAAATTCGGCCAGGCGGCCTTGAGCACCCTGGCGCAGCCCGTGATGTGCCCGCCGGTGCCCACGCCGGTGATCAGCGCGTCCAGCCCATCTGGGAAGTCGGCCAGGATTTCCTGCGCCGTGGTGCGGGCGTGAATCTCGATGTTGGCCGGGTTCTCGAACTGCTGGGGCATCCACGAGCCGGGCGTGGCGTCTATCAGCTCCTGGGCGCGGGCAATGGCGCCCTTCATGCCTTTTTCGCGCGGCGTCAGATCAAAACTGGCGCCGTAGGCCAGCATCAGGCGGCGGCGCTCGATGCTCATGCTGTCGGGCATCACCAGGATGAGCTTGTAG
This sequence comes from Pseudomonadota bacterium, assembly GCA_030855235.1. Taxonomy (GTDB): domain Bacteria; phylum Pseudomonadota; class Gammaproteobacteria; order Burkholderiales; family Burkholderiaceae_C; genus Polaromonas. Next base: position 33,713 of record JALYRU010000015.1, on the reverse strand, counting down.
CCCTTGACGGCCGCCACCATGGCCAGGCCGATGCCGGTGTTGCCCGAAGTCGGCTCGATGATGGTGCCGCCGGGCTGAAGTGCGCCGGACTTTTCGGCGTCTTCCACCATGGCCAGGGCGATGCGGTCCTTGACCGAGCCGCCGGGGTTGGCGCGCTCGGACTTGATCCAGACCTGCGCGTCGGGGCCGAAGATGCGGCGAATGCGCACATGAGGGGTGTTGCCAATGGTGGCGAGGATGCTGTCGGCTTTCATGGGGCTTCTCCTTGTCGGTTGGGGAATTGCAAAGACAATTGTGGCGCACTGCCATAATAGAGGGGTGAAGCCTGCCAGACCGCCGCTGGTGCAATTTCCGAAAGGAAGCACTGGAGGAACGTCCGGACTGCACAGGACAGCGTAGGAGGTAATACCTCTCCACCGTGAGGTGAGGATCAGAGCAACAGAGACGAGCCGCTTCAGTGCGGGTGAAACGGGCAATCTCTACGCGCAGCAACACCAAATAGGCCAGCGTTGACGTGGTTCCGCGGAGCTGGCGGGTAGGTGGCACCGAGCCGGGCAGGCGACTCCCGGCCCAGATTAATGGCGGTCACACCGGATCATCGCAAGGTGATCTGGCACACAAAATCCGGCTTATCGGCGGGCTTCACACTTTATTTTCAATTGGCTTCAAACCGCTCTAGCCGGGGCGCGGCCCGCGCCTCAGAGCGCTCAGTGGCCGGCCAGCAGCGAGCGGCCCAGGGCAAACACCGAGTTCGGCGCCGTAGTCTGTACCGGCTTGGGCTTGCGGGCGGCGTACACCCCGCGCTTGGCCGGTCGTGTCTCAATCTTCACGCCCCGGGCGCGCTGCTCGTCGGCCAGGTGGCTCAGGCTGATGGCTTGCATGTGCTCGGTCATGCGGGCGTTGAGCGTGTCCCACAATTGCTGCGTCATCCATTCAGTCGCGCCCTCCTGTTCCGGATAGGCTTTTTCACCCCGGCCCGGCTTGGCTGGCAAGGTCTCAATCGCGCCAATGATGTCGGCGACCGAAATCGCTTTATCAGTTCGGCTCAGCGTGTAGCCGCCGCTCGGGCCACGGGTGCTGTGGACCAGGCCGCCCTGGCGCAGTTTGCTGAACAGCTGCTCAAGGTAGGACACGGAAATCTGGTGTCGCGCGCCGATGTCGGCCAGCGACACCGGGCCGCCCTGGCCGCGCAGGGCAATGTCGATCATGGCGGTAACGGCAAAACGGCTTTTGGTGCTCAGGCGCATGGGTTTCTCCTTCAAACCTCAAAAAACAAGGTAATGCACCCGACTATAAAAACCTTGTCACTTCGCGTAAATTCGTATTTTGAACTATTTCATTTCGAGAAAATCGAAGGATTGAACGAATTGCCAGAACTTCCTGGCGCCATGAAAAAGGAAAGCCGAGCGTGAATTTCAAGCATTTGCACTATTTTTGGGTCACCGCGAAGGCCGGCGGCATCATGCGCGCCGGCGAGCAGCTGCACACCACGCCCCAGACCTTGTCCGGGCAGATCAAGCTGCTCGAAGCCTGGCTGGGGCGCCGGCTGTTTCGCAAAAGCGGACGCAAGCTCGAACTGACCGACGAGGGCCGGCTGGCGCTGGGCTACGCCGACCAGATATTCACCCTCGGGGCGGAAATGGAAAATGCCTTGCGCCAGGCCAGCGGCGGGCAGAAAACGCTGGAGTTTCGCGTCGGCGTGGCCGATGCGGTGGCCAAGTCGGTGGTTTACCGGCTGCTGGAGCCGGCCCTGTCGGTGCGCGAGCCGGTGCGCCTGATCTGCAGCGAGGGGAAATTTCCCGATCTGCTGGCCCAGCTGGCGCTGCACCGGCTCGATCTGGTGATGGCCGACGAGCCGATGCCCGCCAGCGTCAGCATCAAGGCGTTCAACCACCCGCTGGGCAGCACGCCGATGAGTTTTTTCTGCACACCGCAGCTCAAGGCGCAGCTCAAGGGCGATTTTCCCCAGTGTCTCAACGGCGCGCCGATGCTGATCCAGGGCACCTCCTCATCGGTGCGCAAGCAACTCGACAACTGGCTGACCAAGCACCAGATTCACCCCCGCGTCATTGGCGAGTTCGATGACGGCGCGCTGATGAAGGCCTTTGGCCGCGAGGGCCGGGGCGTGTTCATGTCAGCCAGCATGCTGGAGGCCGAAACGCTCACGCAGTACGGGGTGGAACTGATTGGCAGCACCAGCGAGATGGTGGAGAGCTTTTTTGCCGTGTCGGTGGAGCGGCGCATCACCCACCCGTGCGTGGCGGCCATCACCCATGCCGCGCGCGGGCAGCTGCTGCATGGCCTGGGCCGCAAAAGCGGCTGATGAGGCGAAGAGCATTGGCGCGCAGTGCAAGCCTGCGTGAGGTTTTTGCTGAACAGGCTTCCAACCTTCACCAACCTGGCGGTTTTGGTAGGCATGGAGACCGTCTCGAGAGACACGGCGCTGTCAGACGGCGCCGCCGACGTGCCCAGGCGCTACCCGGCCTGGATCCGGTCCACATGGGCCTGGAGCGAGCGCAGGGCAATCGGCCACAGGCGCGGGTCGGTGTCGTCGTAGGCCAGCTTCACCCAGTCCTGCAGGCTGCCTTCGGGCACGGCGCGCATGGCGGCAGCCACCCTGGCTTCGCGCTTGAGGCGGTGCGCCTTGAGGTGGGCAATGGCTTGCATTGCCTCGCCCAGCACATGGCCGTGTGCCGGCAGGATGAATTCAAGGCCGTGCGCGGCACAGGCGCCGGCCAGCCGCTCCAGGGAGTCCAGGTAATGCGTCATGTTGCCGTCGGGCGGGCTGACGATGGTGGTGCTGCCATTTAAAACATGGTCGCCGGAAAACAGCAGGCCGTCTTCGAGCAGCGCCAGGCACAGGTGATTGGCCGCATGGCCGGGCGTGAAGATCACCTGCAGCGTGTGCTGCTCGTACTGGCCGGATAGCACCAGCCGTTCCTGGTCAAGCAGCACCCGGTCAGGCACGAAATGGGAATGCGCGTGCGCGGTGGCGGCCGAGGGCAGGCCCAGGATCGGCGGTGCATTGGCGCACAGCGCCTGCAGCGGCCGCGCGCCGGGCGAGTGGTCCGGGTGGGAGTGGGTGCAGACGATGGCCTGGATGCGCCCGCCCGTGGCGGCATGCAGGCGAGCGATGTGGTCCGCATCGTCCGGCCCCGGATCGATCACGATATAGCCGGTTTCTGCCGTGCCGACGATATAGCTGTTGGTGCCCGGCCCGGTCATGATGCCGGGGTTGGGGGCGGTGAGGCGCTGGACGTTTTTCAGCAGCGGCACGGGTTTGTCGCTCTGCCAGTCCAGCGCATGCACGATCTGCCCGTCCGGACAGGTCAGCGCCAGTTCGCCAAAGGGCGTGTCGTGTTCCATGAAGCGCGCTTCCTGGCCGGCCAGCAGGCCGGCGCGCGGGCATGAACTCCACAATGGTTCTTCCGACGTGGCGCAGGCGCTGAGAACGGCGTCCACATCAGGGTAATGCTGCAGCCGCTCCAGCGTGCGGATGGTGGGAAAGATGATGAAAAAGCTGCCCGCCTCGTGGCGCGCCAGGGCGTCGGCCGGGCGCACCCAGACGGGCTCGAACTGCTCGGTTTCGTCGGCCACCGGCGTCTGTCCCTCGGGCATGCGGGCGACCAGAAACGGCACGTCAAAGCGGCGCGGCAAATCGCGATCCGTAACCCAGCGGGCCAGCGTGAACACCTCGCTGCCGGCCAGCAGCAGGCCGCGCGCCTGGCACTGGGCGGCAAACGGCGCCTGGCGGTCCAGCTGGGCGATGGTCTCGCTCGTGGCGTAACGGCCATCGGCATGGCGCGCCAGCAGCACGCCGAGTTCTTCAAAACTTTCGCGGATGGCGGCAATCGCCTGCGTCAGGTGCAGGTCGCTCTGGCTGGCGCGGCGGGTGGAATGGCCATGGGCCTGCGCGTCGGCCGCGTCGATGCCGCCGCCGGGAAAGACGTAGGCGCCGGGGACAAAGCTCGCCGTCATCGAGCGGCGCGTCATCAGCACTTCCAGTCCTTGGTCAGTGTCGCGCAGCAGCAGCACGGTGGCGGCGGGACGGGTGGGAACGGGCTCTCGGGCCGGGTGAAGGAGTTGGGTGGGTCTGACCATGGCTAATTATGGCTTTTGCGCTTGACCTTTCGCAACGCGGATAATTGCTCTTCATGCGAATCCGATTTACCAAAATGCAGGGCGCGGGCAACGACTTCGTGGTGCTCGACGAAACCCGTGGCAGCCTCGGCCTGAGCGCCGCCCACTACCGCTTTTTAGCCGACCGCCATTTCGGCGTCGGCGCCGACCAGATTCTCACGGTGCGGCCATCGCCGGGCGAGGGCATCGACTTTGAATACGTCATCCACAACGCCGACGGCGGCGAGGTCGAGCAATGCGGCAACGGCGCGCGCTGTTTTGTGCGCTTCGTGCGCGAGCAGGGGCTGACCGCCAAGGATGCCGTGAAGGTCAAAACCCGGGGCGGCGTGATTGAATTGCGCATGCAGGCCGACGGGCGCGTGACGGTCAACATGGGCGCGCCGGTGTTTGAATTGGCGCGCATTCCGTTCAGTTTGGAAGGTTTGGCGTGCGGTGCTGGCTCTGAAGCCGGCCCTGGCACCGACACCGATACCGACACCGATACCGATACCGATACCGATACCGATACCGATACCGATACCGATACCGATACCGCCAGCGCAGCCACAGCCACAGCCACAGCCACGGCCACGGCCACGGCCACGGCCACGGCCACGGCCACGGCCACGGCCACGGTCATGGGCACGGGCACGGCCACGGATGCCCCCAGCACTTGGCCGCAATGGCCGCTAGTGCTGGGCGGCCGGGCGGATGAAGCGCCGGTCCTAGTTGCCGTGCTGTCCATGGGCAACCCGCACGCGGTGCAACTGGTGGCCGATGTGGACAGCGCTCCGGTGCTGGAGACCGGCCCGCTGATCGAGCACCACCCCGCATTCCCCAAGCGCGTGAACGCCGGCTTCATGCAGATCGTCTCGCGCAGCCAGATCCGCCTGCGGGTCTATGAGCGCGGCGCGGGCGAGACGCTGGCCTGCGGCACCGGCGCCTGCGCGGCGGTGGTGGCGGGCATCCGGCTGGGCCTGCTGGACAGCCGGGTCGATGTGCTGACACGCGGCGGCCAGCTCACGATTGAATGGCGCGGCGAACTCGATGCGCCGGTCCTGATGACCGGCCCGGCCACGACTGTGTTTGAATCCGAGATAGACATTCCCGACGCCTTGTGAGCCTGGCGCGCCCCCGCAGACAACGGATGCGCAGCCCAAAAATGGAGACCATTTCGACATGAATCCCACCCAAGCCCCCATCACCGAGGACGATATCGCCGGCTTTCTGGCCAGCACGCCCGACTTCTTTGAGCGCCATGCAGAACTGCTGGCGACGGTGCAGCTCTCCAGCGGGCACGGCGGGCGGGCGGTCAGCCTGCAGGAGCGCCAGGCCGGCCTGCTGCGCGAGAAGATCAAGGGGCTGGAAATGCGGGTGGTCGAGATGATCCGCCACGGCCAGGAAAATGCCGCCATCGCCGGCAAGCTGCAAGGCTGGACCGTCAGGCTGCTGCAGGCCACGCAGGCCCGCAACCTGCCCGAGGCCATCGTACAGGGGCTCACCACCGAGTTCCAGATTCCGCAGGCCGCGCTCAAGGTGTGGGGCTTGAGCGGCGTTTTTGCGAACGAGCCTTTTGCCCTGGGCGTCAGCGGCGATGCCCAGAGCTTTGCGGCCTCGCTGACCATTCCTTACTGCGGCGTGAACTGCGGCTTTGAGGCGGCCAACTGGCTGCCCGAGCCGGCGCTGGCGCGCTCGCTGGCCTTGATTCCCCTGCGCGCAGCAGCCGATACGCCGGTGCTGGGGCTGCTGGTGCTGGCATCGTCGGACGCCGAGCGCTTTCACAGCGGCATGGGCACTGAAATCCTGGAGCGCCTGGGCAAGCTGGCCGGCGCAGCATTGTCGCGCCTGCAGGTTCAGCCCGGCGCTTGAGCGCCTGAGCATTGAAGTGCCCCGAACGAAACGCTCTTTCATGGCACAGCCAGCGCCTCGTGCGCGCCATCTTGACCTCCCCGCCGCAGCCGTGGTGCAGACACCGCCGCCCACCGATCCGCTGGTGGCGCGCTACCTGGGCTATGCCCGGGTTGAAAAGCGCCTGGCGTCGCGCACGCTGGCGCTGTATGCAGCGGACCTGGACAAGCTGCAGGCCCATGCGCAAAAAGCCGGCGTGGCGCTGACGCAGGTCACCCACACCCACCTGCGGCGCTGGGTGGCGCAGATGCACAGCGGCGGGCGCAGCGCGCGCGGCATTGCCTTGATCCTGTCGGGCTGGCGCGGCTTTTACGCCTGGCTGGGCCGCGAAGGCCTGGTGCCCGGCAACCCGGTGCAGGATGTGCGCTCGCCCAAGGCGCCCCGGCCGCTGCCCAAGGCCCTGAGCGTCGATGAGGCGGTGCAACTGGCCAGCTTCGAGGCACAGGCCGCGCAGAACGATCCTTTTCTGGAGGCCCGCGACCAGTGCATCACCGAACTGCTCTATGGCTGCGGGCTGCGCATCAGCGAACTCGTGGGCCTGGACGCGCAGGCCAGCGCCAGGGCGCGCGGCTGGATCGACCTGCAAGGCGCCGATGCCCATGTGCTCGGCAAGGGCGAGAAAAAACGCAGCGTACCCGTGGGCAGCGCCGCGCTGGCCTCGCTGCACAAGTGGCTGGCCGTGCGCAGCCTCTGGGCGCAGGAGGGCGCCCCCGGCGGCGAGGCGCTGTTCATCAACCAGCGCGGCGCTCGCCTGACGCCCCAGCACATCCGCGTGCGCCTCAAGCAGCGCTCGCAGCAGGCGGGGCTGGCCACGCCGGTGCATCCGCACATGCTGCGCCACTCGTTTGCCAGCCATGTGCTGCAGTCCAGCGGCGACCTGCGCGCCGTGCAGGAGTTGCTGGGCCACACCAACATCACCACCACCCAGGCCTACACCCGGCTCGATTTCCAGCACCTGGCCGCCATTTACGACAAGGCCCATCCGAGGGCGCTGTCGGACGGCGCCGGTTCGAAGGCCAGCGGGCTGCCAGGTGAGGGCACTGCAGATGGCGAATCTTGAGCCGCGACAATAGCGCCCATGAAAATCATTCGACTCAAAGACGGCAAGGAACGCTCCCTGCTGCGCCGCCACCCCTGGATTTTTGACGGCGCCATTGCCAGCGGCGGGGGCGACTCCGGCGAAACCGTGCGCGTGGAAAGCCATTCGGGCCAGTTTCTGGGCTGGGCCGCTTTCAGCCCCAGCTCCAAAATCCGCGCCCGTGTCTGGAGCTTCAATGAAGCCCAGCGCATCGACGCCGCCTTTTTTGCCGCCCGGATTGCCCAGGCGCTCAGCGCCAGAAGCCTGTTTGATGTTCAGAGCGACGGCGTGCGCCTGATCCACGGCGAGTCCGACGGCCTGCCGGGGCTGGTCGTGGACCGCTACGCCGACACGCTGGTGGCGCAGTTTTCCAGCTGCGGCAGCGAGAAATGGAAAAAAGTCATCGTCCAGGAGTTGCTGGCGCAAACCGGCCTCACGCGCCTGTATGAACGCTCGGACGCCAGCGTGCGCTCGCTCGAAGGCCTGCCCGAAGCGACCGGCTGGCTGGCAAACGCCGCCCCCACGCTTGGCGCTGCGCGTCCTGCGCTGCCCCCCGAGGGGGCTGAACCTGGCTTGGGGCGGCCCGTCGCTGCGTTGGCGGGCGACACCGGCATCGTCATCACCGAGCACGACTGGAAACTGAGCCTGGATGTCGCCGAAGGCCACAAGACCGGCTTTTACCTCGACCAGCGCGACAGCCGGCAGAAGTTTGCCGCTTATGCGCGCCGGCTGAAATTCAAGAACGTGCTCAACTGCTACTGTTACACCGGCGGCTTCACAGTGGCCGCGCTGGCCGGCGGCGCCGAGCACGTCACCTCGATTGACTCGTCCGGTCCGGCGATTGAACGAGCCAAGGCCAATGTGGCGCTGAACGGCTTTGACGCCAGCCGCACCACCATGCTCGACGCCGACGTGAACGCCATGCTGCGCCAGTATGTGAAAGACGGCGTAATGTTCGACGCCATCGTGCTTGACCCGCCCAAGTTCGCGCCCACGGTCACGCATGCCGAGCGCGCTGCCCGTGCTTACAAGGACATCAACCGGCTCGCGCTGTCGATCCTGGCGCCCGGTGGCGTGCTGTTCACCTATTCGTGTTCGGGCGGCATCAGCGCCGACCTGTTTCACAAGATCGTGGCTTCGGCCGGCACCGACGCCGGGGTGGATGCCTTCATCTCCGAGCGCATGGGCGGCGCGCCCGATCACCCGATGACGGTGGCTTTCCCGGAAGGCGAATACCTCAAGGGCCTGGTGCTGGTCAAGCGGGTGGCGGGCTAGCGTTAAGTTACCTGCGAGTTGCCGGCATTAGCCAATCGCAAGACCGGCAACAGATAGACAGCTGTCCGCGTTCTTCGGGGGGAATCCATGCCATTTCTGGCTGAAGTCTCCATAAGAGTTCGAGGTTAAAGCGCAATTTTTGCCCCGTAGCGGCAGACCGTATGAGCGATGGATGCGAGCGCGATGGGCGCCGGCCAGTGGTAGGGCGGTTTGCCGCCGAAGGGCAAAAACGCCGGGATGCCCGTGCCTTGCAGAGATGGCCGAATGGTCCCGTCAGCAAAAGCCTTTTGACGCAGCACCCTCAGGGGACTTGAACGGCTCGCTAAACTCCCCAGTTGGGTTCTGGGCCTTCCCGGCATGCGCCGTCGGCCTTTTTCAGCACTGCATTTGTTTTCTAGGTAACCACCATGAGCTTGATTCCCGTCACCATCCTCACCGGCTTTCTCGGCTCGGGCAAAACCACCCTGCTCAAACGCATCCTGACCGAGGCTCACGGCCAGAAGATCGCGGTGATCGAGAACGAGTTCGGCGAGGAAAACATCGACAACGACATCCTGGTCAACGACACCCAGGAAAACATCATCCAGATGAACAACGGCTGCATCTGCTGCTCCATCCGCGAAGACCTGCGCGAGACGCTGCAGCTATTGGCCGCCAAGAAGCGCAAGGGCCTGCTCAACTTTGACCGGGTGGTGATCGAGACCACCGGCCTGGCCGACCCCGGCCCGGTGGCGCAGACTTTCTTCATGGACGAGGAAGTCGCCGAGCAGTATTTGCTGGACTCCATCCTGACGCTGGTGGACGCCAAGCACGCGCCCCAGCAACTCGATGATCGCCAGGAGGCGCGCCGCCAGATCGGTTTTGCCGACCAGATCTTCATCAGCAAGTCCGACCTGGTCACGCCCGGGGAGCTTGAGGCGCTCAAGCACCGCATCAAGCACATGAACCCGCGCGCGCCGCAGAAAACTGCGCATTTCGGCGAGGTGGCGATTGCCGACGTGTTCGACCTGCGCGGCTTCAACCTCAACGCCAAGCTCGACATCGACCCGGATTTTCTCAAAGAAGACGAGCCGCACGACCACGACCATGTCCACGGCGAGCACTGCGACCACCCCTCGCATGCCCATGAGGCGGAGCAGGGCCACCACCATCGCCATGACGATGATGTGAAAAGCTTTGTGTTCCGCTCGGAAAAACCTTTCAGCCCGGCCAAGCTGGAAGACTTCCTGGGCGCGGTGGTCAACATCTACGGCCCGCGCATGCTGCGCTACAAGGGCGTGCTCAACATGGAAGGGACCGATCGCAAGGTGATTTTCCAGGGCGTTCATCAGTTGATGGGCAGCGACCTGGGGCCGGCCTGGGCGCCGGGCGAGGAAAAAATCAGCAAGATGGTCTTCATCGGCATCGACCTGCCCAAGGACATCCTGCTCGAAGGCCTGGATCAGTGCCTGGTGTGAACCCGCATGCCGACCGCAATTGTGCGGTCATTTGCGCCCAGGGGTGAGACGCCGGGCACTGAGCCGCTACAATCGCGCGCTGACCAAATACCCGAAAAATTCGAGGCGGGAGGCCCGTCAGGCAGGAAGTCGTTCAACACCAGGGCCCAAAGCCCCGGTCAGGTGACTTCTTTCGCTGGAGCGGTTGGCGACACACCAGAACATCTGGCACCAGGTAGGGTCAGGCCGCCCAAAGCGGTTTGGCGAAGAAGCGGTTCGGGACTCACTCCGGCCCGCTTCCCAGAGGAGAGACAATGTGAATATCCCCGATAAAAAAACCAGCATGTCCACCCCGGCCATGGCCCCGTCCGTAGCGTTGCCGGCAGACGCCGTAGCGGCCTCGGCCCTCAGCAAGGCCGCCAAGGGCGCTGTCAAAAAAGCTGTCGAACCCGTTGCCAAGGCCGCTGCTTCCGCCGCCGTCAAGTCTGCCAAGGTGATCAAGGCGGTGGCGGCACCGAAAGCGTCATTGTCCGCTGCCTTGCCGGTCCCCGAGCCGCTCAAGCCCGGCCGCAGAAGCCCCGCCCGCACCTCCACCCCATCAACCCCGTCTGCGCCCATGGTGCCCAGCCATTCCCCTGACGCAGCCAAAGCCAGTTACTCCACCATGCCTGAACGTCTGATCACGCCGCACACTCAGCCCGCCGCCCCCAAAGACCCCAAGCTTGCCAACAACTGGAAAAGCAAACCCGCTGACCAGCTGAGTGACGAGGAAGTCAAGGCCATGTCCGATGACGAGTACATGAACGAGGCGCAGCTCGCTTTCTTTCGCCACAAGCTGTCCATCCTCAAGCAGGAAATTCACAACAGCGCCGGCGAGACGACCGAGCACCTGCGCGAAGACGCCGCCGTCGTGCCCGACCCGGCCGACCGCGCCACGATTGAAGAAGAACACGCGCTGGAGTTGCGCACGCGTGACCGCGAGCGCAAGCTGCTCAAGAAGATCGAGCAGTCGATTGCCCGCATCGACTCCGGGGACTACGGCTACTGCGACGAGACCGGCGAGCCCATCGGCGTCGGGCGCCTGATTGCCCGCCCGACGGCCAACTTGTCCCTCGAAGCCCAGCAGCGACGCGAACTCAAGCAGAAAATGTTTGGCGATTGATGAATCCATTTGCTGTCTAACGCTTTTTATCGGGACCGCCATGTCTAAAGACGAAACCGGATCGGGCTTGCTGTCCAAATTGGTCAAATTCGTTCGTAACCCGGTCACCAGCTGGTCGGAACTCGATACCGTTCAGGCGGAGAAGGATGACGCAGTCAACAAGCAGCTCCTGAAGGAAATGATGGAGCGCAAACGGCGCAATGATTTTGTGCGCAAGCGTGAATTTGACATGCTGCGCAAGCTGCGCCAGCGCGAAGCCGTCGAGGGGCAGAGCCAGGATCCGGCCGGGCGCCCTTCCTTTTTTCAGAGCAGCATGATTTCCCCCGATGACCGGGCCTCCACCATCAAGAAGATCGATGAGATCGAGGCACAGATGTCGATGCAGTGGTGGCGAAACAAGGAGCAGGGCGCCGTGGGCAACACGCTCAACCCGGCTGCCATGGGCCATGGCGCCGAGGCGGTGACGCAAGCGCCGCAGGTGGCGCAGGCTGCGCAGGCGCCTGCCGGCCAGCCTTTGGCCTATGAGCCGACGCAGCCCATCGAGCCCGCCTCGACCGCCCGGGTGGCTGAGCTGATGCTGGACCCCACGCTCAACCTCTCCGAAGACAGGGCGACGCAGCGCACCGAGGCTGGCGAACTGGCGCCGATGGACCGCGAATACCACAGCGGGATGTCCGGGCTCTCGCCCTTCACCCCTGCCTCGTCTTCAGTGGCCAAGGCGACGGCGGAGCCAGAGATGACGGTGCATGACGCCGAACTGGAAGAGGCCGCCATTCTCTTTGCCAATGGCGATGATGCGGGGGCCGAAGCGGGCTTGCTCGAACTGCTCGCGCCCGGTGCCCTGCGCGTTGACCATGTCGATACCTGGCTGACGCTGTTTGACCTGTACCGGGCCACCGGGGAGCAGGAAAAGTTTGAAACGGCAGCGCTCAAGTTCGTCAAGCGCTTTGACCGCTCGGCACCCCAATGGTTCTGCTTGCCCGACATGATGAAGGCCCTGGCCGGTCCCGGCGAGCAGGCGGCGCACAGCGCCTCAAGCGACTGGATCTGTCCCTCTGCCGTGGGACTGCAGACCGTCGCGGCCCTCAATGCGGCCATGGCCCGCAGGGCCATGCCGTGGCGCCTGGACTGGAGCAATCTCAAGACCATCGATGTGTCTGCCCTGGAGCCCCTGTACAAGGTGTTCAGCAACTGGGTGACCCAGCCCGTGCAGCTGCAGTTCCTGGGCGCGGCGCAGTTGCAAAAGATACTGCTTGGCGCGACGCCTTCAGGCGAGCGCAGCACCGATCAGGCATGGTGGCTGCTGCGCATGCAGGCGCTGCGGGCGATGCATCTTCCCGATGACTTTGAGCTGACTGCGCTCGATTTCTGCGTCACCTACGAAGTGTCTCCCCCGGCATGGGAGAGCGCGCGCTGTGTCTGCACCTTGCTCGATGCCCAGGGCAATGCGATGGAAAGCCAGGCCATCATCAGCGAGCCTGTGCATTCGACCCTCAACCCCATGCTCGATGGCCCCGACTCTTCTTTGGGCCAGCAGAACTCCCAGATGAGCCATCATCTTTTCTCGGTGGAGCTGTCCGGTTATGTCCAGGGCGATGCCATCGGGGTGCTGGACGCGCTGGAAGCCAAGCTCACGGGGGCGAGCATGGTGCAGATTTCATGCACCAAGCTGATCCGTGTCGATTTTTCGGCGGCCGGCATGCTGCTCAACTGGGTCTCGGCCCGTCAGGTCGAGCATCGCCCGGTCAAGTTCACCGAAGTCAATCGCCTCGTGGCCGCTTTTTTCAATGTGATCGGCATCACGGAATACGCGAGGGTGGTGGTTCGCGTCGATTAAGCGCCCTGACCGGGCGCACTCCGTGCATGCCGCGCTGCCAGGCGCAGCCCTGGGGCGCAATGCGCCTCAAGGCGCCGCTGGCGTGTGGCGCAAAAATAAACTCATGCGTGGAATAGTTTTGTTTTTGCGTTGTATGTAGCTATAATTTTAATAGCAACTTCCTGTTTCAAAAAATCCAGGGATAGTGAAACAGAAAGTAACATCATCGCAATGCCCGGTTTTCCGGGCGGCACGCGCGCTGAAAATCCTGCTTTTGTCGGCAAAACGTCCTACATGGTGAAGGATAACTTCCCGTGTGCCGCAATGACATTAAAGTTTTACTTTCACAATGCCGCCTAAGTTGTTGAGTTGGTATGACTTTCATTGTTAAAAATGACTTTCAAATAGACGTCTAAGTTATTGATTTCGTGGAAAGAATTTGTTTCAGCGTCAGGCCGTGCAAGCTTGGCCTGCTACAGTGGGAGAAAGTGGAGATTGGTGGGAAAAAGTGTTATTTGAAGGTCATCAAAGTTGTATCAAGGTGCGTCTTTTCTCGCGCTCGATGCCAAAGGCCGGCTGTCTGTGCCGACCCGGCATCGCGAGGTGCTGAGCGTGAGCGCAGGCGGACATCTCACGCTGACCCGGCACCCGCACGGCTGCCTGATGATTTTTGCGCGTCCTGAGTGGGAGAAGTTTCGCGAGCGCATCGCGGTGCTGCCGATGCAGGCGCAATGGTGGAAACGGATATTTCTGGGCAATGCGATGGATGTGGACATGGATGCGACGGGCCGGCTGCTGGTCTCGCCCGAGCTGCGCCAAGCCGCCGGCATCCGCAAGCATGCCGTCTTGCTCGGCATGGGCAGTTATTTCGAGTTGTGGGATGCGGACACCTACGCGGCCCAGGAGGCGGAGCAGATCAAAGGCGAGATGCCGGATGTCTTCAAGGATTTTTCATTCTGAAAGAAGTTGGTGAAAGGAATATGGACACACCGCACCGTCTTGTTGAACGAAGCCATCGAGGCGCTTCAGCTCAACCCGGACGGTCACTACATCGACGCGACTTTCGGTCGTGGCGGACACTCACGCCTGCTGCTCTCGCAGCTCTCGCCGCTCGGGCGCCTGACCGCCTTCGACAAGGATCCGGACGCCATTGCCGAGGCGCAGACCATCACCGATGCGCGGTTTTCCATTCGCCACGAGGGCTTCATGCATCTGGGCCAGATGCCGGCGGCCAGCGCGGCCGGCGTGCTGATGGACCTGGGCATCAGCTCGCCCCAGATCGACAACCCGGCGCGCGGTTTTTCCTTTCGCGGCGACGGCCCGCTGGACATGCGCATGGACACTACGCGCGGCCAGAGCGTGGCCGAGTGGCTGGCCGACGCCTCGGTCGACGCCATGACGGAGGTGATTCGTGACTATGGTGAGGAGCGGTTTGCTGGGCTGGTTGCCAAGGCGATTGATCGCCGCCGGCAGGAGCGTGGACCTCTTCAGACCACTGCCGAGCTGGCCGAGGTCGTGGCTGGTGCGGTCAAGACGCGCGAGCCGGGAAAAGACCCTGCCACGCGCACCTTTCAGGCTCTTCGGATTTTTATCAATGCCGAGCTGGAAGAACTCCAGCAGGCGCTCCAGGCTTCCCTGAAAGTGCTAGCGCCGGGCGGGCGCCTGGTGGTGATCAGCTTTCACTCGCTCGAAGACCGCATCGTCAAGCAGTTCATTGCCGCCCATTCGCGCGAGGTGTATGACCGGCGCGCGCCTTTTGCCGCGCCCAAGGCCATGGCGCTCAAGGCGCTGGGCCGCACCAAGCCGAGCGAAGAGGAAGTCGCCGGCAATCCGCGCTCGCGCAGCGCCGTGATGCGGGTGGCCGAGCGCACCGGGGAGGCGGCATGACCTCCTGCGCGCGCCTTGTTTCTGCCCACGCCTGTGTGCCCCAGGCCGCGTCGGGGAGTCGCTGATGGCCCGCCTGAATCTGGTGCTGCTGCTGGCGGTGCTGGCCAGTGCCCTGTACCTGGTCAACACCCAATATGAGTCGCGACGCCTTTATGTCGAGCTGGAAAAGGCGACGGCCCAAGGCCGCAAGCTGAGCACTGAACACGAGCGCCTGCAGGTGGAAAAGCGCGCGCAGGCAACGCCGCTGAAGATTGAAAAGCTCGCCCAGGAGCGTCTGCAGATGCGCACCACCACGCCGGCCATCACCCAGTACGTGAGCTACCAGCCGGCGGCGGCAAGCCCGGACAAGGCGGCGCATGAGTAAGAGCATTCTCTACACGTCGAGCCCCTTGCTGGCCAGCAAGACCCCGGTCTGGCGCAGCAAGTTCATCGTCGCCTGCTTTGCCCTGAGTTTTATCGGGCTGGCCGCCCGTGCGGCCTATATCCAGGTGTATGCCAATGATTTTTTCCAGCGCCAGGGCGAGGTGCGCTTTGCCCGCACCCTGGAGCTGCCGGCCAACCGCGGGCGCATCCTGGACCGCAATGGCCTGATCCTGGCGTCGAGCGTTCCCGCTTCAAGTATCTGGGCGATTCCCGAGGACGTGCAGGCCGCGCCGGCCCAGCTCGCGCAACTGGCCAGGCTGCTGGAGATGCCCTTGGCCGAGCTGAAGAAAAAGCTCGCCGATGACAAGACCTTTGTCTGGGTCAAGCGCCAGCTCGAAGAGCCGGTGGCGCGCAAGATTCAGGCGCTGGGCATCCCCGGCATTTACCAGCGCAAGGAGTACAAGCGCAAATACCCCGAAGGCGAAACCATCGCCCATGTGGTGGGTTTCACCAATGTGGAGGACATCGGCCAGGAAGGCATCGAGCTGACTTTCGACAAGGAGCTGGCCGGCAAGGCCGGCTCGCGGCGCGTCATCAAGGACCGGCTGGGCCGGGTGGTCGAAGGCGTGGGCGAGCAGGTGCCGCCCATCGAGGGCAGGGACATCCAGCTGAGCATCGACAGCAAGGTGCAGTTCTTTGCCTACCAGAAGCTGCGCGACGCGGTGCTCGCGCGCAAGGCCAAGGCGGGCAGCGTGGTCGTGCTCGACAGCGTCACCGGCGAGGTGCTGGCGCTGGCCAACTACCCGAGCTATGTGCCCGACAAGCGCCAGAACCTGACCGGCGAGCAGTTGCGCAACCGCGCCGTGACCGACACCTTCGAGCCCGGCTCGACGATGAAGCCGATCACGGTGGCGATGGCGCTCGAAGCCGGCCGGGTCAAGCCTCACACCCTGATTGAAACCGGGCCGGGGCGCTTCAACATTGGCGGCTTCACCATCAGCGACACCCACAACTACGGCACCCTCACCGTCGAGGGCGTGATCCAGAAGTCGAGCAATGTCGGCGCGCTCAAGATTGCCCAGAAGATGAGCCCGCACGAGATGTGGGACACCTACGTGGCCCTGGGCTACGGCCAAAAGCCCAAGATCCAGTTTCCCGGCGCCGTCACCGGGCGGCTGCGGCCCTGGAAAACCTGGCGGCCCGTCGAGCAGGCCACCATGGCTTACGGCTACGGGCTGTCGGCTTCGCTGTTCCAGATGGCGCACTCGTACACCGCTTTTGCCCATGACGGGGAAATCATTCCCGCCACCATGCTCAAGACCAGCGAGCCGGCCGTGGGCGTGCGCGTGTTTTCTGCCCAGAACGCCCACGCGGTGCGCCGCATGCTGCAGATGGCCGCCGCGCCGGGCGGCACCGGCCAGCTGGCGCAGACGGTGGGCTACTCGGTCGGCGGCAAGTCGGGAACGGCCCACAAGCAGGTCGGCAAGGGTTACGCCAGCAACAAGTACCGCGCCTGGTTCACCGGCATGGCGCCCATCGAGGCGCCGCGCATCGTCGTCGGCGTGATGATTGATGAGCCCAGCGATGGCAAGTATTTTGGCGGCATCGCGGCCGCGCCGGTGTTCAGCGAAGTGGTGCAGCAGACGCTGCGCATGATGGGCGTGCAGCCCGACATGAGCGTCAAGCCGCAGATCATCACCCAGGCCGTGGAGGAATCGTTTTGACCTGCCTGCAGCTCCACACCCCCGAAGAAGCCGCCCGCTGGCTCCAGGCGCGCGTGCGCGGCACCCTGCGCGCCGACAGCCGCCAGATCGCGGCGGGCGACGGTTTCATTGCCTGGCCGGGCGCGGCCACCGATGGCCGCAGGTTCGTGGCGAGCGCGCTGGCCGCAGGCGCTGCCGCCTGCCTGGTCGAGCTCGACGGCGCCGGGGCTTATGGTTTCAGCGACGAGCGCATCGCCACCTACAGCGGCCTCAAGGCCGACACCGGGCCGATTGCCGCCGCTTATTTCGACGCGCCCAGCCAGCAGCTGCAGGTGGCGGCCATCACCGGCACCAACGGCAAGACCTCGAGCGCCTGGTGGCTGGCGCAGGCGCTGAGCCGGCTGGATCGGCGCTGCGCCGTGGTGGGCACGCTGGGCATCGGCGAGCCCGGCGCGATGGTGGCCAATGGCCTGACCACGCCGGACCCGGTGCTGCTGCAGCAGCAGTTGCGGCGTCTGGTCAATGACGGCTTTGCGGCCTGCGCGCTCGAAGCCTCCTCCATCGGGCTGGAAGAGCGCCGGCTGGCCGCCACCCGCATCGACGTGGCGGTGTTCACCAACTTCACCCAGGACCATCTGGACTACCACGCCTCGATGCAGGACTACTGGCGGGCCAAGGAAATGCTGTTCGGCTGGCCGGGCCTGAAGGCGGCCGTCATCAATATCGACGATGCCAGGGGCCTTGAACTGAGCGCTGCGCTGGCAGACAAAAACCTGGACCTCTGGACTTTTTCATGCACCCAGGCAGCGCGGCTGCAGGCGCGCGCCATCGTCCACGGCGCGCATGACCTGAGCTTCGAGGTGCTGGAGGGCGCGCAAAGCCAGCGCCTGTGTGCCGGCGTGGTCGGCCAGTACAACGTGTCCAACCTGCTGGGCGTCATCGGCGCGCTGCGCGCCATGGGCGTTTCCCTGGCTGCGGCGGTGGGCGCCTGCGCCGGCCTGCTGCCGGTGCCGGGTCGCACCGAAATGGTCGCCATCGAGGGCCGGCCGCTGGTCGTCATCGACTATGCCCACACGCCCGATGCGCTGGAAAAAGTCCTGACCGCGCTCAGGCCGGTGGCGCTGGCGCGCGGCGGCCAGCTGCGCTGCGTCTTTGGCTGCGGCGGCGACCGCGATGCCACCAAGCGCCCGCTGATGGCGGCCGTGGTCGAAAAAAATGCCGACCATCTCATCGTGACTAGCGACAACCCGCGCAGCGAAGACCCGCTGACCATCATTGCCCAGATGCTCAAGGGCTTGAGCGGCCCGCAGGCGGCGCAGGTGCAGCCCGACCGGGCAGCGGCCATTGAACAGGCTATTGCCCAGTCGCAGCCCCGGGACGTGGTGCTGCTGGCGGGCAAGGGCCATGAAAATTACCAGGAAATTAACGCCGTGAAGTTTTCTTTTTCGGACCGGGCGCAGGCTCAGGCCGCCCTGGATGCCCTGGCAGCAATGCCCCAGACAGGAGCCGCAGCATGATGACCTTGCAGCAAGCGCTGGGCTGGCTGCCTGCGGCCCGGCTGGTGGGCGATGGCCAGGTGAGCGCCGCGCGCGTGCATACCGACACGCGCAGCCTGCAGCCGGGCGATCTCTTTGTGGCGCTGGCGGGCGAGCGCTTCGACGCCCATGATTTTCTCCCCCAGGCCAGGGCGCAGGGCGCGGTTGCCGCCATTGCCCAGCGGGGCCTGCAGGCCGCCGGCCTGCCCGGCCTGGAAGTGGCCGATTCCCGGCTCGCGCTGGGCCAGCTGGCTGCCGGCTGGCGCGCGCAATTTACCTTGCCGCTGATCGCGGTCACCGGCAGTAACGGCAAAACCACCGTCACCCAGATGATCGCGGCCATTTTGCGTGCATGGAAACCGGTTGCGGCGTTCGCCACCGAAGGCAACCTGAACAACGACATCGGCGTGCCGCTGACCCTCTTGCGGCTGCGCGCCGCGCATCAGGTCGGCGTGGTCGAGCTGGGCATGAACCATCCGGGCGAAATCGCTTACCTGGCGCAGATGGCCCGGCCCACGGTGGCGCTGGTCAACAACGCCCAGCGCGAACACCTGGAGTTCATGGCGACGGTGCAGGCCGTGGCCGAGGAAAACGGCGCCGTGCTGTCGGCGCTGGCGCCCGAGGGCATCGCGGTGTTCCCGGCCGACGATGACTACGCCGCTGTCTGGCGCGGCCTGGCTGGCAACCGCCAGGTGCTGACCTTTGCCCTCGCTGGCCCGGCCGATGTGACGGCCGAGGCGCACTGGAGCGGCCAGGGCTGGCAGGTGATGGCGCGCACGCCGGCGGGGCCGCTGGCATTTGTGCTGCACATTGCCGGGCGGCACAACGTCAAGAACGCGCTGGCGGCGGCTGCCTGCGCGCTGGCCGCCGGCGCGCCGCTGCCCGCCATTGCGGCGGGCCTGTCAGCCTTCGCGCCGGTCAAGGGCCGTTCGCGTGCCGTGTCGCTGACGCTGGACGGCCAACGGCTGACCCTGATCGACGACACCTACAATGCCAACCCCGACTCCATGCAGGCCGCCATTGATGTGCTGGCCGAGCTGCCCGGCCCGCGCCTGCTGGTCATGGGCGACATGGGCGAGGTGGGCGAGCAGGGGCCGCAGTTTCACGCCGAAGCCGGCCGCCATGCCGCCGCCGCCAGCATCGGGCACCTTTTCACGCTGGGCGAGCAGTCCGGCCAGGCGAGCGCCGCTTTTGGCGCCGCATCCCGCCATTTCAATGACATGGCTGAACTGCTGGCCGCCGTTGCGGCGCAGCTGCCGCAGGTCGCCAGCGTGCTGGTCAAGGGCTCGCGCTTCATGAAGATGGAGCGCGTCGTCCAGGCCGTGCAGGCGGCTGCCGAACCGGCACAACCACAACCGATGAAAGAGTTTCATGCTGCTTAGCCTGGCCCAGTGGCTCCAGTCCCTCTCGCCTGAACTGGGGTTTCTCAGGGTGTTCCAGTACCTGACGCTGCGCGCCGTCATGGCCGCGCTGACCGCGCTGCTGATCGGCCTGCTGGCCGGCCCCGCTGTGATTCGTCGCCTCATCGCGCTCAAGATCGGCCAGCCGATCCGCGAGTATGCGATGCAGACACACCTGAGCAAGAACGGCACGCCCACCATGGGCGGCGTGTTGATCCTGCTGGCCATTGCCATCTCGACCCTGCTGTGGTCCGACCTGTCCAACCGCTTCGTCTGGATCGTGCTGCTGGTCACGCTCGGGTTTGGCGCGATCGGCTGGGCCGATGACTGGCGCAAGGTGGTGCGCAAGGATCCCGAAGGCATGCCCTCGCGCGAAAAGTACATCTGGCAGTCCGTCATCGGGCTGGTGGCCGCGCTCTACCTGGTGTTCAGCATTTCCGAAAGTTCCAATTTACGGGTGGTGGAGCTGTTCGTGAACTGGGTGCGCTCGGGCTTTGACGTCAACCTGCCGCCCAAGGCCGGATTGCTGCTGCCCTTCATGAAGGAAGTGAGCTATCCGCTGGGCGTTTTTGGTTTTGTGATCCTGACCTACCTGGTGATCGTCGGGTCGAGCAACGCGGTGAACCTGACCGATGGCCTGGACGGCCTGGCCATCATGCCGGTCATCATGGTGGGCTCCTCGCTGGGCATCTTTGCCTATGTGACCGGCAGCTCGGTGTACTCGAAATACCTCTTCTTTCCCTACATTCCCGGCTCGGGCGAGCTGCTGATCTTCTGCCTGGCCATGGCCGGCGCGGGGCTGGCGTTTTTGTGGTTCAACACCCATCCGGCCCAGGTCTTCATGGGCGACGTCGGCGCGCTGGCGCTGGGCGCGGCCCTCGGCACGGTGGCCATCATCGTGCGCCAGGAGATCGTGCTGGCGATCATGGGCGGCATCTTCGTCGTCGAGGCGCTCTCCGTGATGCTGCAGGTGACCTGGTTCAAGTACACCAAGAAGCGCTTCGGCGAGGGCCGCCGCCTGCTGAGGATGGCGCCGCTGCATCATCACTTTGAAAAATGCGGCTGGAAGGAAACCCAGGTGGTGGTGCGCTTCTGGATCATCACCATGCTGCTGTGTCTGGTGGGCCTGTCAACCCTGAAACTGCGATGAACACCCTGGCGCAAAAACACATCCTCATCCTGGGCCTGGGCGCTTCGGGCCTGGCCCTGGCGCGCTGGTGCGCGCGCTGTGGCGCGCAGGTGACGGTGGCCGACACCCGCAGCGCGCCGCCGCAGCTGGCGCGCCTGCGCGAGGAAGTCCCCGCCGCCAGCTTTGTCACGTCGCAGATGGACGCGGCGCTACTGGACGCGGCGCTACCAAAAGGCGCCGGTTTTGCCATGGTGCTCAAAAGCCCGGGCCTGTCGCCGGCCTCGGTCAGCGGCGTCATCCACGCCGCGCAGGCGCAGGGCATCGCCTGCGGTAACGAGCTCAGCCTGTTCGCGCAGGCGCTGGCCGACCTGAAGGAAACGCAGGGCTACGCGCCCAAGGTGATCGCGATTACCGGCACCAACGGCAAGACCACTGTCACGTCGCTCACCGGCCAGTTGGTCGAGCGTGCCGGCAAGACGGTCGCGGTGGCCGGCAACATCGGCCCGACGCTGCTCGACACGCTCACGGAAAAGCTCGATGCCGCGCAGGGCGATGGCGCGCCCAGCCTGCCCGAGGTCTGGGTGCTGGAGCTGTCGAGCTTTCAGCTTGACGGCATCAGCAATTTCGAGCCCGGCGTGGCTACCGTCCTCAACATCACCCAGGACCATCTGGACTGGCATGAAACCCTGGACGCCTACGCCGCCGCCAAGGCCCATGTCTACGGCCAGCACGGGCTCATGCTGCTCAACCGCGACGATCCGCTGGTGATGGCCGCCTTGCCCCCACCGCTCAAGGGCAAGCCGGCCCGCAGCCACGTCACCTTTGGCAGCGGCGAGCCCCGGCGCGCCGGCGACTACGGCATCCAGACGGTCAATGGCATGGCCTGGCTGGTGCGCGCCGCCGAGGCCGATGAAACCCTCAAGCGCCGCAAGGCCCAGGAAGAGGCGCTGCACATCCAGCGCCTGATGCCGCTCGAAGCGCTGCGCATCCGGGGCCGGCACAACGCCACCAATGCGCTGGCCGCGCTGGGACTGGCGGTGGCCATCGGCTGCCCGCTGGCGCCCATGCTGCACGGCCTGCGCGAGTACCGGGGCGAGCCGCACCGGGTCGAGTCCATCGGGCTGCTCGATGGCGTGGAGTATTTTGACGACAGCAAGGGCACCAACGTCGGCGCCACCGTGGCCGCGCTGGCCGGCCTGGGCGCCGAGCGCCGGCTGGTGGTGATTCTGGGCGGCGAAGGCAAGGGCCAGGATTTCTCGCCGCTGGCCGAGGCCGTCTCGCGCCATGCCCGCGCCGTGGTGCTGATCGGGCGCGACGCGCCGCTGATCCGCGCCGCGCTGCAGGACTGCCCGGTGGCGCTGCTCGACGCCGCCTCGATGCACGAGGCCGTCATCCTGGCGGCCCGGCAGGCGCAGGCCGGGGACGCCGTCCTGCTTTCGCCCGCCTGCGCCAGCTTTGACATGTTCAACGACTATGCCCACCGCGCGCAGGTCTTTTGCGACGCGGTGCAGGCCCTGGCCGATGAGCAGGGGGTGGTGCTGTGAGCGCCGCCATCCGTTTTCGGGGCTGGTTTGCCGGCCTGGGCAGAGCCGCCACCGACGCTTTGCCGATCCGACTGGGCGGCCACACGCTGCCCGGCCCGCTGGTGGCGCCGGTGCGCATGTCGCCGCTGGACTGGGCGCTGGTGTGGGTGTCGGTCGCTTTGCTGATGTGGGGCCTGGTCATGGTGTACTCGGCCTCGGTGGCGATGCCCGACAACCCCAAGTTCTCGCGCTACGAGCACACCCATTTCCTCATGCGCCATGTGGTCTCGCTGGTGATTGCCTTCGTGGCGGCGGCGCTGGCGTTTCAGGTGCCGATGAGGGTCTGGGAAAAAGCCGCGCCCTGGCTGTTTGTCGGCTCGTTGCTGCTGCTGGTGCTGGTGCTGGTGCCCTTTATCGGCAAGGGCGTCAATGGCGCGCGCCGCTGGATCATGCTCGGCCCGATGAACTTCCAGCCCTCGGAGCTGGCCAAGTTCGCCGTGCTGCTGTATGCGGCCGACTACATGGTGCGCAAGATGGAGGTCAAGGAGCGGTTTTTCCGCGCCGTGCTGCCCATGGCTTTTGCCGTGGCCATCGTCGGCGTGCTGCTGCTGGCCGAGCCCGACATGGGCGCCTTCATGGTGATTTCCGTCATTGCCATGGGCATCTTGTTCCTGGGCGGCGTCAATGCCCGCATGTTCTTTGTCATTGCCGCCGTGGTGGTGGTGGCTTTCGGCATCATGGTGATGTTCAGCGAATGGCGGCGCGAGCGCATCTTTGCCTACATGGACCCGTGGAGCGACAAGTACTCCATGGGCAAGGGCTACCAGCTCTCGCACTCGCTGATCGCTTTCGGGCGCGGCGAGATCTTCGGCGTCGGCCTGGGCGGCAGCATCGAAAAGCTCCACTGGCTGCCCGAGGCGCACACCGACTTTCTGATGGCCGTCATTGGCGAGGAGTTCGGCCTGGTCGGCGTGCTGCTGGTGATCGGCATGTTTCTCTGGATGACGCGGCGCATCATGCACATCGGGCGCCAGTCGATCGCCCTGGACCGGCTTTTTTCCGGCCTGGTGGCCCAGGGCGTTGGCATCTGGGTCGGCTTTCAGACCTTCATCAACATCGGCGTGAACCTGGGCGCCTTGCCCACCAAGGGGCTGACGCTGCCCTTGATGAGCTACGGCGGCTCGGCCATCCTGATGAACCTGATCGCGCTGGCCGTGGTGCTGCGCATCGATTTCGAGAACCGCCTGCTGATGCGCGGAGGCCGCCAATGACGCGCCAGCGCTGCGCCCTGGTGATGGCCGGCGGCACCGGCGGCCACATCTTTCCCGGCCTGGCCGTCGCCGAGGCCCTGCGCGAGCGCGGCTGGCGCGTGCACTGGCTCGGCGGCAAGGGCAGCGCCAGCCACCCCAGCATGGAAAGCCAACTGGTGCCGGCGCGCGGTTTTGCGTTTGAAACCATCGATTTTTCCGGCGTGCGCGGCAAGGGCCTGAGCACGCTGGCGCTGCTGCCGCTGCGCCTGCTCAAGGCCTTCTGGCAGAGCGTGCAGGTGATCCGGCGCGTCAAGCCCGATGTCGTGGTGGGCCTGGGCGGCTACATCAGCTTTCCGGCCGGCATGATGAGCGTGCTGCTGGGCAGGCCGCTGGTGCTGCATGAGCAGAACTCGGTGGCCGGCATGGTCAACAAGGTGCTGGCCAGCGTCGCCGACCGGGTGTTCACCGCCTTTCCGGGCGTGCTGAAAAAAGCCCAGTGGGTGGGCAACCCCTTGCGTCCGGCCTTTATGCACCAGCCTGACCCGGCTATCCGGTTTGCCGGGCGCCGAGGGCCTTTGAAGCTGCTGGTGGTGGGCGGCAGCCTGGGCGCCAGGGCGCTCAACGAGTTGGTGCCCCAGGCCCTGGCCCTGATTCCGGCGGCCGATCGGCCCCAGGTCATTCACCAGAGCGGCGCGCGCCAACTCGCCGAACTCCAGGCCAGCTACCAGGCCGCCGGCGTGCAGGCCGAGCTCACGCCGTTCATCGAAGACACGGCGCAGGCCTTTGCCGATGCCGATTTCATCATCTGCCGCGCCGGCGCCAGCACCGTGACCGAACTGGCCGCCGTGGGCGCTGCGGCGCTGTTTGTTCCCTTTCCCGCTGCGGTCGATGACCACCAGACGGTCAACGCGCAGTTCCTGGTCGGCCAGGGCGGCGGCTGGCTGGCGCAGCAGCGCGACCTTACCCCTTCCATTCTTGCCACCATGCTACAAAATACACAGCGTCCTGCGCTCATCGCGGCGGCTATTCAAGCCAAGAACCTGCAAAAAACCGAAGCCACCGCCCAGGTCGTGGCCGCCTGCGAGGAACTGGCGACATGAAACACGCCATCAAGCACATCCACTTCATCGGGCTCGGCGGCTCGGGCATGTCCGGCATTGCCGAAGTGCTGCACAACCTGGGCTATGTCATTTCCGGGTCGGACCTGGCCGACAGCGCCACGCTGCAGCGCCTGGCCGGCCTGGGCATCAAGACCTTCGTCGGCCATGACGCGGCCAACCTGCACGATGTCGATGCGGTGGTCACTTCGACGGCCGTGCAGGCCGACAACCCCGAGGTGCTGGCCGCGCGCGAAAAGCACATTCCCGTCGTGCCGCGCGCCCTGATGCTGGCCGAGCTGATGCGCTTCAAGCAGGGCATCGCCATTGCCGGCACCCACGGCAAGACGACGACCACCAGCCTGGTCGCCTGCGTGCTGGCCGAGGGCGGGCTGGATCCGACCTTCGTCATCGGCGGGCGCCTGAACAGCGCCGGCGCCAACGCCAAGCTCGGCTCGGGCGAGTACATCGTGGTCGAGGCCGACGAGTCCGACGCGTCCTTTTTGAACCTGCTGCCGGTGATGGCGGTGGTGACGAACATCGACGAGGACCACATGGAAACCTATGGCCACAACTTCG
Source organism: Pseudomonadota bacterium (assembly GCA_030855235.1). Classification (GTDB taxonomy): domain Bacteria; phylum Pseudomonadota; class Gammaproteobacteria; order Burkholderiales; family Burkholderiaceae_C; genus Polaromonas. The sequence continues at coordinate 8,453 of JALYRU010000015.1, read as the reverse complement.
GCACGCTGAAAAAAGCCTTTGTCGATTTCCTGCACCGCATGCCGTTTTACGGCACGGCGATTCTCTGCACCGACGACCCGGTGGTGCGCAGCATCGTGACCGAGGTGTCCTGCCCGATCACCAGCTACGGCTTCAACGAGGACGCCCAGGTGCGCGCCGTCAATGTACGCGCCGTCGGCGCGCAGATGCATTTCACCGCCCAGCGGCGCAACGGCGTGAAATTGCCCGACCTGGACGTGGTGCTCAACCTGGCCGGCGAGCACAACGTGCTCAATGCCCTGTCGGCCATTGCGATTGCGGTGGAGCTCAACGTGCCGGACGCCGCCGTGCAAAAGGCGCTGGCCGAGTTCACCGGCGTGGGCCGGCGCTTCCAGAGCTACGGCGACTTGCCGGCCACGGGCGGCGGGCAGTTCACCGTGATCGAGGACTATGGCCACCATCCGGTGGAGCTCGCTGCCACGCTGTCGGCGGCGCGTGGCGCTTTTCCGGGCCGGCGCATCGTGCTGGCCTTCCAGCCGCACCGCTACACCCGCACCCGCGACTGCTTTGAGGATTTCGTCAAGGTCATCAGCAGCCACGCCGACGCCGTTCTGCTGGCCGAGGTCTATGCCGCCGGCGAGGCGCCCCTCGTCGCGGCTGACGGCCGCTCGCTGGCGCGCGCGCTGCGCGTGGCCGGCAAGGTCGAGCCGGTGTTTGTGGACCACATCGACGCCATGCCCCAGGCGATCCTGGACGCCGCGCAGGACGGCGACATCGTCATGTGCATGGGCGCGGGCTCCATCGGCCAGGTGCCCGCCAGGGTCGTCGCGCTGTGCCAGACCCAGGCCGCGTCGGTTGTCGTGCTGGAAAGGCTGTGCGCATGAGCCCCAACCCCTTCCAGGCTGGCAAGGTCGCCGTGCTGATGGGCGGCTTGTCGGGCGAGCGCGAGATTTCCCTGATGTCGGGCCAGGGCGTGCTGCAGGCGCTGCGCGCGCAGGGTGTCGATGCCCATGCGTTCGACCCGGCCGAGCGCGATGTGGCCGAGTTGAAAAAAGAAGGTTTTGATCGCTGCTTCATTGCGCTGCACGGGCGCTTCGGCGAAGACGGCACGGTGCAGGGCGCGCTCGAACTGCTGGGCATTCCCTACACCGGCTCGGGCGTCATGGCGTCGAGCATTGCGATTGACAAGGTCATGACCAAGCGCCTGTTGCTGGCCGAGGGCCTGCCCACGCCGCGCTACGTGCTGCTGCGCCGGGGCGCTTATTCACCCGCCGATGTGGCGGGCGTTCCCGATGCGCTGGGCCTGCCGCTGATCGTGAAACCCGCGCGCGAAGGCTCCTCGCTGGGGCTGAGCAAGGTGCTGGACCGCGCCGGCATGGCCGCAGCCGTGGCACTGGCCGAGCAGATGGACGCCGACATCCTGTGCGAGCAGTTCATCGCCGGCGACGAGGTGACCTGCCCGGTGCTCGGCACGGGCGAGGGCGCGTATGCCCTGCCGGTGATCCGCATCGTCGCGCCCGAGGGCAACTACGACTACCAGAACAAGTACTTCACCGACACCACCCAGTACCTCGTGCCCTGCGGCCTGCCCGAGGGCGAGGAGGCGGCGATCCAGGCGCTCGTGCTCAAGGCCTTTCGCACCCTGGGCTGCCGGGGCTGGGCGCGCGCCGACGTGATGATTGACCAGGCCACGCGCCAGCCCTATTTGCTGGAGATCAACACCTCGCCCGGCATGACGGGCCACTCGCTGGTGCCGATGTCGGCGCGCTCGGCCGGCATGGCCTATGAAGCCCTGTGCCTGGAAGTGCTGAAAACCGCCCGGCTCGACCAGCCCCATCCCCAGCCCAGCGGAGTGCTCATTTGAGACCTGCCATGCCACAGCCCAAATCCTTGCCGCGAGACGTCAAGCTCATGAACACCTTGTCGGTGGTTCTGGGCGGGGTGTTTGCCGGCATGATGCTGGCCCTGGCTGGCAGCTGGCTGCTGCGCCAGCCGGTGTTTTTTCTCACTTCGATCCGGGTGCAGGGCGAGCTGACGCACAACAACGCCGTCACGCTGCGGGCCAATGTGGCGCCCAAGCTGGAGGGCAACTTCCTGACGGTGGACCTGACGGCCCTGCGGGCGGCTTTCGAGGCCGTGCCCTGGGTGCGCCGGGCGGTGGTGCAGCGCGAATTTCCCAACCGGCTCAAGGTGGTGCTGTATGAGCACAAGGCCATCGCCCTGTGGGGCCCCGAGAGTGACAGCCGGCTGCTCAACAGCATGGGCGAGATTTTTGAAGCCAATCCGGGCGATGTGGAAGCCGAGGAGCTGCCCCAGCTCAACGGCCCGCAGGGCAAGGCCCCGGTGGTGTTGCAGGCGTACCAGCAGCTCTCGGTGCTGTTTGAGGGCATCGATGCCGTGCTGGAGCAGTTGGAGTTGAGCGGGCAGGGTAGCTGGCGCGCCCAGCTCGACAGCGGCGCCGTGATTGAACTGGGGCATGGCTCGCTCGAAGAGCTGCAGGCGCGCACGCGCCGCTTTATCGGCACGGTGACCCAGGTTTCTTCGCACTTTGGGCGTGACCTGGAGTCTGCCGATCTGCGCTATCCCAACGGCTACGCCCTCAAGCTCAGAGGCGTCACGACCGGCGAGAGCGCCGGCAAAGAAGACGCCCCCCCACATAAAAGGTAGAGAGAATATGGCCAAAGAATACAAAGATCTGGTTGTCGGGTTGGACATTGGAACGAGCAAGGTGATGGCGGTGGTCGCCGAGATCATGCCGGGCGGCGAGCTCAAGCTGGCGGGCCTGGGCATTGCCGCCAGCAGCGGCCTCAAGCGCGGCGTGGTGGTCAATATCGACGCCACCGTTCACAGCATCCAGCAGGCGCTGAAAGAAGCCGAGCTGATGGCCGACTGCAAGATCGGCCGGGTCTTCACCGGCATCACCGGCAGCCACATCCGCGGCATCAATTCGAGCGGCATGGTGGCCGTGAAAGACAAGGAAGTCACCCAGGCCGACGTGGCGCGCGTGATCGACACGGCCAAGGCCATCAACATCTCGACCGACCAGCGCCTCTTGCTGGTCGAGCCGCAGGAATTCGTCATCGATGGCCAGGATGTGCGCGAGCCCATCGGCATGAGCGGGCTGCGCCTGGAGGCCAAGGTGCACATCGTCACCGGCGCGCAGAGCGCGGCCGAGAACATCATCAAGTGCGTGCGCCGCTGCGGCCTGGAAGTGGACCAGCTGATGCTCAACCCGCTCGCGTCGAGCCTGTCGGTGCTGACGCAGGACGAGCAGGAACTGGGCGTGGCGATGGTCGATATCGGCGCGGGCACGACCGACGTGGCGATCTTCGCCGGCGGCGCGATCCGCCACACGGCGGTGATCCCGATTGCCGGCGACCTGATCACCAGCGACATCGCCATGGCGCTGCGCACGCCGACCAAGGACGCCGAGGACATCAAGGTGGAAAACGGCTGCGCCAAGCAACTGCTGGCCGATCCGGACACCCGTGTCGAAGTGCCGGGCCTGGGCGACCGCGGCCCGCGCATGCTCAGCAAGCAGGCGCTGGCCGGCGTGATCGAGCCGCGCATCGAGGAAATCTTCATGATGGTCCAGAACGTGATTCGCGAGTCGGGCTATGAGGAGGTGCTGTCTTCGGGCATCGTGCTGACCGGCGGCAGCGCGCTGATGCCCGGCATGGTCGAGCTGGGCGAGGACATCTTTTTAAAGCCCGTGCGCTACGGCCTGCCGCGCTATTCGAGCGCCCTGTCCGACATGGTGGCCCAGGCGCGGGCCGCCACCGTCATGGGTCTGCTCGAAGAGGCCCGGCTGGCGCGCATGCGCGGCTACAAGGTGGCGCAAAAGGCCGGCAGCATGCACAGCGCCTTTGGCCGCATGAAAGACTGGCTGGTGGGGAATTTCTGATGACACCCCCATTACCCCTGACCTGGCGGGTCCGCCCCATGCGCCGCAGCCATTGCGGCGGGGCCGACCCCCCTGCGTGACTGGCCCGGTTTTATCCGGCTCAACGATTTGATAACTTTTTCGGCAAACCCCGTTAATCGACAGGAGGCTCCCCATGACCATAGAAATGATTGAAATCCAGGAATTTAACCAAGGCACCCAGATCAAGGTGATCGGTGTCGGCGGCGGCGGCGGCAACGCCGTCGGCCACATGATCCACTGCGGCGTGCAGGGGGTTGAATTCATCTGCGCCAATACCGACGCGCAAGCGCTCAACCGCGGCACCGCGCACAAGACCATCCAGCTCGGCGTGAGCGGTCTGGGCGCGGGCAGCAAGCCCGACAAGGGCCGCGAGGCGGCCGAGCTGGCGGTGGAGGAAATCCGCAGCGCCATCAACGGCACGCACATGCTGTTCATCACCGCCGGCATGGGCGGGGGCACCGGCACGGGCGCGGCGCCCGTGATTGCCCGCGTGGCCAAGGAGATGGGCATCCTGACCGTCGGCGTGGTCACCAAGCCGTTCGAGTTCGAGGGCGGGCGCCGCATGGCCAACGCCGACCAGGGCCTGGCCGAGCTCGAAGCCAATGTCGATTCGCTGATCGTCGTGCTCAACGAGAAGCTGCTCGAAGTGCTGGGCGACGATGTCACCCAGGACGAGGCCTTCGCGCACGCCAACGACGTGCTGAAAAACGCCGTCGGCGGCATTGCCGAAATCATCAATGTGCCCGGCCACGTCAACGTTGACTTCGAAGACGTTCGCACCGTCATGGGCGAGCCCGGCCGCGCGATGATGGGAACGGCCCGCGCCAACGGCCCGGACCGCGCCCGTATCGCCGCCGAGCAGGCCGTGGCCTGCCCGCTGCTCGAAGGCATCGACCTGTCGGGCGCCAAGGGCGTGCTGGTGCTGATCTCGGCGGCGCGTGGTTCGCTCAAGCTCAACGAGTCCAAGCTGGCCATGAACACCGTGCGCGCCTACGCTTCGCCTGAAGCGCATGTGATCTATGGCACGGCCTACGACGACGAGCTGGGCGAGGACATCCGCGTGACGGTGGTGGCCACCGGCCTGAGCAGCCAGGGAACGCGCCGCCAGGCCGCGCCGCTGCAGGTGCTGCGCACCGGCACCGACAACGCGTCCTTCGGCGGCGGCCGCTCAGGCACTGGCGGCGCGCAGCCGGGCAGCCAGCCTGATTACGGCAACATGACGGTGCCCAGCGTCTGGCGCACCAACCGCACGCACGCCGCCGCCAAGGTCGATGCGCTGGCGGCCGGCGGCATGGATGACTTTGAGATCCCCGCCTTCCTGCGTCGGCAAGCTGATTGATCGTTGCGCTGCCCGCAGGGCAGCACGGTGTTGCCCGGCTTGTCCGAGGCCATGGTGCGGCATGGCGCACCGGCCTGCTGGGGCCGGCTTGGATTCGGTTCGGCTGTATCCGTGGCTAGGTAAGCCAGGATGTGGGGTGGCTGCAAGCCTGCGGGCAGGCCCGCAGGTCTTGCCTTGTTTTTCAATCCCCCTTGCCTTTGGTCCTGGGCGGGGCGGCTCTTAAAATGGTTCACATGCTCGCTCAAAGAACCCTCAAATCCCTCACCAGGGCGGTCGGCATGGGGCTGCACAGCGGCCAGCGGGTGGAGTTGACCCTGCGCCCGGCGCCACCCGATACCGGCATCGTCTTTCGGCGCACCGATCTGCCGCAGCCGGTCGAAATCCCCGTGTCGGCGCAGGCCGTGACCGACACCCGGCTGGCCTCGACCATTTCCAGCGGCAGCGCCAAGGTGCTGACGGTCGAGCACCTGATGTCGGCCTGTGCCGGCCTGGGCATCGACAACCTGGTCATCGACATCACGGCCGAAGAGGTGCCGATCCTGGACGGCTCGGCCTCGTCCTTTGTGTTCCTGCTGCAGTCGGCAGGCATTGAGTTGCAGGCGGCGCCCCGGCGCTTTGTACGCGTGCTCAAGCCGGTGGAAGTCAGCCAGGGCGAGGGCGCGAATGCCAAGTGGGCGCGCCTCACGCCCTACGAAGGCTACAAGCTGAGTTTCGAGATCGATTTTGACCACCCCGCCGTGGACTCCACCGGCCAGCGCGTCGAGTTCGACATGGGCGCGGGCACCTACAGCCGCGACATCGCGCGCGCGCGCACCTTCGGCTTCACCAAGGACGTTGAAATGATGCGCGCCAACGGCCTGGCGCTGGGCGGCGGGCTGGACAACGCCATCGTCATGGACGACTACAAGGTGCTCAATGCGGAGGGCCTGCGCTACAACGACGAGTTCGTCAAGCACAAGATCCTCGACGCTATGGGCGATCTGTATTTGCTGGGCAAGCCGCTGCTGGCCGCCTACAGCGCTTTTCGCTCGGGTCACGCGATGAACAACCTGCTGCTGCGCGAATTGCTGGCGCACCCGCAGGCCTACGAAATCGTCACGTTCGAGGACGAGAAAAGCGCGCCGCCGGGTTTCGCCACGCTGGCGCGCCCCTGGTAGGGCTCTTCCCGCTTACATCCTCCGAGGAGATCAGAGCATGCTGCTTTTTCGCTGGATGGTCCTGCTGGCGCTGCTGGTGGCGATGGTGTGCTTCATGTTCTACGCCGGCACCGGCGATGTTCGCTTCAGGCGCTACGGCTGGGTTGTCCTGAAATGGGCCTTGATTGCCGCTTTCGGGTTTTTTGCGGTGCTGATCATGGAGCGGGTGGGCTGAAGGGTAGTCGCCCGCCAGTGGCCTGGCTCCCGTCAGGTGGCCGTGCGTCGTCTCTTGAAAAAGACTGAAGAACTATCCTTCGGCTCGCCTCAGCGCCTGCGCCCCGCCCGGTAGTTGCCACCCAGCTTGCCGCCGGTATCGGCTGAACTGCCGGCCAGCGCCAGCCGCGCCATGGCCGCGCCGACATGGGCATGTGTGATCGCCAGCCCTAAAGCATCGGCGGCATCCTTGCCCGGCAGCGAGGGGAGTTTGAGCAGGCGCATGACCATTTCCTGCACCTCGGCCTTGCCGGCCTTGCCGTAGCCGGCAACGGCTTTTTTCATCTGCAGGGCGGTGTACTCGGCCACGGCCAGATCGGTCGAGACCAGCGCCGTGACGCAGGCGCCGCGCGCCTGGCCCAGCAGCAGCGTGGCCTGCGGGTTGACGTTGACAAACACGATTTCCACCGAGGCCGCGTCGGGCTGGTAGCGCTGCACGACTTCGCACACGCCGTCGAACAGCACCTTGAGGCGCCCCGGCAGGTTGCCCAGGTCCAGGTGCGTGGTCCGGATGGTGCCGCTGGCCACATAGGCCAGGTGCGCGCCGTCCACATCCACCACGCCGAAGCCTGTGGTCTGCAGGCCCGGATCGATTCCCAGGATACGCATGCTCAGGGCACTTCCACGCCGCGCATGCGGGCGGCAATCGTGCTGGCGCGCGAAGCAAGGTAGCCCGAGTTGAGCCGGTTCTGGAAATACTTGGGCCGCGGCAGCATCACCGCCAGGCGGGCCGCTTCCATGGCGCTGAGTTTGGCGGCGGGTTTGCGGTAGTAATGCTGGGCGGCGGCTTCGGCGCCAAAGACGCCTTCGCCCCATTCGACGTTGTTCAGGTAAATTTCCAGGATGCGCTGCTTGTCCAGCAGGACTTCGAGCGCCAGCGTGAGCACCAGCTCCTGGCCCTTGCGCAGCAGCGTGCGCTCGCCCGAGAGAAACAGGTTTTTCGCCAGTTGCTGGGTGATGGTGGAGCCGCCGAAGATTCTGGGCGCCTTGACGACGGGCGTTTTCGAGGGGCTGGCGGCCAGCCGGCTCATCAGCTTTTCGGCGCGCTCCTCGGCCTTGGCGTTTTTCTCCCAGGCTTTTTCCAGCGCCTCGATGTCCACGCCGTCGTGCTCCAGAAAGCTGCCGTCTTCGGAGGCGATGACGGCGCGTTTGAGGTTGTCCGACAGCGCCTCGTAAGGCACCCACTGCTGGCGCCACTGGCGGGCGCCGGTGTTCAGGCTCACCTGGTAGGCTTCGGAGCGCTCGAAGGCGGTGGACTCGGGATCGAGCAGGCTCATCAGCGCAATGCGGCCGACAAAATACAGCTGCAGCGCCAGGCCGGCCAGCAGCACCATCACCACCCACCGCGACAGCGCTTTCATGCCAGCCGTGCCCGCATTTCCTGCAGCACCTGGCTGGAGGGCGGGCGCACGCCGCGCCACAGCGCAAAGGCCTCGGCGGCCTGCTCGACCAGCATGCCCAGCCCGTCGCGCGGCGCGGCGCCATGCTCGGCCGCCCAGCGCATGAAACCGGCCGCCGCCGGGCCGTACATCATGTCGTAGGCCAGCGCGCCGGGTTTCAGTACCGAGCCGGCCACCGGCACCGCGCCGCCGCTCAGGCTGCTGGCGCTGGCGTTGATGACCACGTCGAAGTTGCCCTGAAGCCCTTGCAGCTCCTGGGTGACAAACTGCGTTTTTTGCAGCGCCTGCTGCAGCGAGGGATGCCCCCGATGGCGCGCGGCCAGCGCGTCGGCCCTGGCACGGGTGCGGTTGACCAGCACCAAGCGGCGCGGCCCGGCCGCCAGCAGCGCGCCCAGCGCGCC
>JALYRU010000014.1 GCA_030855235.1 Pseudomonadota bacterium | reverse complement strand
GTCGCCGCCTGGCAGGCTCATCGTGACCAACTCAACGCCAGGATCAACTGGCACTTCACCACCGAGACCGCCCGCGTCAAGCTCAAACGGCTTTACCCGACATTTCAGGCTTGACGCGACACTAGCCTGACCATGGAGCCCGACAGCAACGCCAGCAGCACCCCGCCCCAGAGCAGCGTGGTCAGCAGCGGCCACCAGTTGCCGCCAAACCCGCCCGATTGCCGCGCAATGGCCAGCGTGCCGTCGCGCATCACGACCAGTTCGAAGGTGGTCCAGCCAATGAGCTGGACAATGTTGAGCAGCACCGGCAGGCGCGCAAAACTGCTGCCGTAAGTGGCATGCATCAGGCCGGCGCTGGACAGGCCGCTGTCGCAGCCGATTTTGGCGGTCCAGGCCAGCAGGCCTGCGCCCAGCAGCGAGCCGCAGACGATGACCGTCAACGCCGCCTGCGTGCCGAGCGCCGGCACCAGGTAAGCGCCAATCTGCATCACCAGCAGGCCCACGCCCAGGCTGAGCCAGAGGGCCGCATGGTCGCGCCAGCCAAAAAGACGCTCACTCAGCGGCAAGGGCGTGAGTGCGGTATTGCCAGGGGCAGAAGCGGGTGCAGTGGAGGTCATGAAAATTCCATTTTCCTGTGTGAATCAGGCTGAAAAACCAGAAAAAAACCCGCATCAAAGCGGGCTGGCGGTGGACGAGTTGAAGCCGTTCAATCAAAAACCGGCGACTCGACGCCCAGCACCTTGTGCAGCCTGGAGCTGCTGGTCGTGTATTGCAGCTGAATCGTCTTGTCCGGAAAGATGCAAGGCGCTGCCGCGAAGGCGGCCAGTGTGCATTCATGAAAACCGCACAGGATCAGCTTTTTCTTGCCGGGATAGGTGTTGATGTCGCCCACGGCAAAAATGCCCGGAATGTTGGTGGAGAACTTCTCGGTGTCCACCTTGAGCTGCTTGCGCTCGATGTCCAGGCTCCAGTCGGCAATCGGGCCGAGTTTCGGGCTCAGGCCGAAAAAGACCAGCAGCCTATCCAGCGGCACGACACGGGTCACGCCGTCAGCGCCGAGGATCTTGGCGCCTGTCAGGCTGCCTTCTTGTTCCTCATGGCCGGTGACCTGGCCGATGATGAACTGCATTTTCTGTTCGTCGCACAGCTGTCTCATCTTGGCGATGCTCGCAGGCGCGGCCTGGAAGCTGTCGCGGCGATGCACCAGGATCACGCTTTGCGCCTTGTTCGGGCCTTCTGCTGCAAAGTTCAGCGCCCAGTCCAGTGCGGTGTCGCCACCGCCGACGATCATCAGGTTCTTGCCGGCAAAATCGGCCGGGTTCCTGACCTGGTAGAAGAGCTGGGTATTGTCGAATTTGTTCAAGCCATCGACAAGCAGCCGCTTGGGCTGGAAAGCACCCACACCGGCAGCGATGAAAATCGTCCTGGTCAGGAATTTTGTGCCGCTGGAGGTTTCCACAAAGAAGCGGCCATCTTCCTGTTTTACAACCGTGCTCACTTCCTGGCCCAGATGAAAAGTCGGGCCAAACGGCGCAATCTGCTTCATCAGGCTGGTGATCAGTTCCCTGCCGGTACACACCGGAATCGCGGGAATGTCATAGATGGGCTTGTCGGGGTACAGCTCCATTGGCTGGCCGCCGGGATAGGCCAGTGAGTCAATCACATGAGCCTTGATTTCCTGCAGGCCCAACTCAAACACCTGGAACAGCCCCACAGGGCCGGCACCGATGATGACGGCATCAGTTTCAATGACGCCGTCATGCCGGGAGGCGGTGCTGATGACTTCTTTGCTGGGGTGAAGTTCCATGTGTTCTCGACGGGAGGCGGCAAGACCGCGTGGAAGAGGCGGCGTATGCATCGGAGCATTCGCCGCTGGGCGGATTAACGCACCAGTTCAGACAGCTTGTTGGTCTTGTCTTTCCATTCCTCGGCATCCGGCAGCGCTTCCTTGCGCTTGGTGATGCTTTTCCAGCCCGGCGCCTGGCTCAGGTCGGCATTGATCTTGATGAAATGCACCTGATCGGCGGGCAAATCTTCTTCGGCATAGATGGCGTTGACCGGGCACTCGGGGATGCAGACGGCGCAGTCGATGCACTCGTCCGGGTCGATCACCAGCATGTTCGGGCCTTCGCGGAAGCAGTCCACGGGGCAGACATCCACACAATCGGTGTATTTGCAGCGGATGCAGGAATCGGAAACGACGTGTGTCATGGTGTTTTGGCTAGTCGGTGAAAACCCTCAATTTTAAGGCAATGCAACTCAATCCGGTAAATAAAGCGCATACCTTTGAAAATCAACAGATTATCAAAGGCAGGGCTTTCCAAAATGGAACGGATTCAGCACTGCTTCAGAGGATTTTCAGCCGGTTCAGAAGAGTTGAAAAATAATCCGACGGGTGCTCAAAGCACCAGCGCGGCGCCCGAGGTCTTGTGCGAGGCGGTATCGACCAGTACCAGCGATCCCAGCACGCGCGAGCGCAGGTAGGGCAGAGTGACCAGGGGTTCTTGCAGGCTCAGTTCGACATGGCCGATGGCGTTCGGCGGCAGTTCACTCGCATCTTCCTCGGCCAGGGTATTCACGTCGAGTTTATGGACGATGCGCCTGATCTTGGCCTTGACCCAGCGATGGCCTTGCAGCGCCCAGTAGACACGTCCAGCCACCAGCGGCTCGTCATCCATCCAGGCCATGGTCACGGCAATGTCGCGCGAGGGCGTGAAGGTGGCGGGCGCCAGCAGCCAGTCGCCGCGCGAGACATCGACTTCGCGGTCGAGCACGATGCCGGCGCTGTGCCCGGCGGCAATCGTTTTCGGTTCGCGGGCATAGTTCAGCACCTGGGCCACGATGGCGCTCTGGCCGCTGGGCAGAACGGTGATGCTCTGGCCGGGCTGCACGCTGCCGGTGCCAACGCGGCCCCAGAAAACGCGCCGCCCCTGCGAGGTGTCGGACGAGGCGGAGAATTTCTCCACCCATTGCACCGGGAAGGAAAACGCCTCGCTGGTTTCAGCGGGCGTGGCGGGCAGGTGTTCGAGCAGGTCCAGCAGCGAGGGACCGGTGTAGCCGCACCAGCCGGTTTGCGCGGCATCGACCACGTTCCAGCCCTTGAGCGCGGAAATCGGCACGATGGCCTTGACGGCGATCTTGGCCGCTTCGGCAAAGGCGCTCAGCGCGGCGCTGATGTTGTTGAAAGCCAGCGTGGAGTCTTCCACCGCATCGAGCTTGTTCACCGTGAACACGATGGACGGCACGCGCAGCAGATTGACCAGCAGCGAATGGCGGCGGGTTTGCTGCAGCAACTCCATTGCCGGGTTTTTCCAGTCCAGCTTGGTGGCGTCTACCAGCACCACGGCGGCGTCGGCGCTCGATGCGGCGGTCACCATGTTGCGCGTGTACTGCTCATGGCCGGGCGCGTCGCCGATGATGAACTTGCGGTGTTCAGTCGCAAAGTAGCGGTAGGCCACGTCGATGGTGATGCCCTGCTCGCGCTCGGCCGACAGGCCGTCGGTCAGCAGCGCCAGATCGGTTTCGCCGCCGCGCTGAACGCCGGCCAGGTGATCCTGCAGCACCGCTTTGGAGTCCACCAGCAGGCGCCCGATCAGCGTGCTCTTGCCGTCATCGACGGAGCCGCAGGTGATGAATTTCAGGGCGGCTTTCAGGTCGTTCTGGCCTGCGGCAGCGCTGGCTGCCTGTGCGTTGTCGGCTGTCAAATCAATCGTGCTCATCAGAAGTACCCGTCTTTCTTGCGCTTTTCCATCGAAGCGTCGGAGGTTTTGTCGTCCATGCGGGTGGAGCCGCGCTCGCTGACGTCTGCCGCCAGCGTCTCGATCACGATTTCGGCGGCGGTGGCGGCCGGGCTGTCCACCGGGCAGGTGCAGGTAATGTCGCCCAGGGTGCGGAATCGCACCAGCTTTTCAACCACTTCCTCGCCTGCGCGGGCCGGCGTCAGCTCGGTGACGGGCACCAAGAGGCCCTTGCGCTCGACGATCTTGCGCGGGTGCGCGTAGTACAGCGATGGCAGCGCGATCTGCTCGCGCTCGATGTACTGCCACACGTCCAGTTCGGTCCAGTTGGAAATCGGGAAGACGCGGAAGTGTTCGCCGGGCTGCAGGCGGGTGTTGAACAGTGTCCACAGTTCAGGCCGCTGGGCCTTGGGCTGCCACTGACCAAAACTGTCGCGGTGCGAGAAGATGCGCTCCTTGGCGCGTGCCTTTTCCTCGTCGCGCCGGGCGCCGCCGATCAGCGCGTCAAAGCGGAATTCGTCGATGGCCTCTAACAGAGTCACCGACTGGTGCGCATTGCGCGGCTCGTCCGGGTGGGCCAGGCGCACCGTGCCGCGCTTCATTGAGTCTTCGACATGGCGGATGATCAGCTCGGCGCCGAGTTCCTTGGCGCGCAGGTCGCGGAAAGCGGTCACTTCGGGGAAGTTGTGGCCGGTGTCGATCATCAAGAGCGGGTACGGGATGCGGCCGACGCCAAAGGCTTTTTCGGCGCACTTGAGCATCACCAGCGAGTCCTTGCCGCCGGAAAACAGCAGGGCCGGGCGCTCGAAAGCGGCGGCGACTTCGCGCAGGATGAAGATGGTTTCTTCTTCCAGCGCGTCGAGGTGGGTGTTGCTCAGCTTGGCCAGCAACTGGGATTCGTCGTTTAAGCGGGCGTTCATGCGTTGATTTCTCGGATGGGAATGATGCTGGACAGGGGGCTGGAGAGCGGGCTCGACAGCGGCTCGGACGCGCCGGGCGCCTCATGGCTGCTATCGGCGGCGGCCACGTGCAGGCCACATTCCTTGGCGCTTTCGCTCTCCCACCACCAGCGGCCGGAGCGGAAATCCTCGCCCAGCGTTACGGCGCGGGTGCAGGGCGCGCAGCCGATGCTGGGGAAGAACTGGTCGTGCAGCGGGTTGTAGGGAATGGCGTTGATGGCGATGTAATGCCAGATGTCGCCCTGCGTCCAGTTGGCCACCGGGTTGATCTTGGCGCGCTCGACGCTTTGGCCGCCGTCTTGCACGGTTTGCAGTTCCACGTCGGGCACTTCGGCGCGGGCGTTGGACTGCTCGCGGCGCAGGCCGGTCAGCCAGCCTTTCTTGCCGGCCAGGGCGCGCTCCAGCGGCTCCATCTTGCGGATGTGGCAGCAGGCCTTGCGCAGGCGCAGGCTCTTGTACATCGCCTGCGGGCCGTTTTCCTCGACAAAACTCGAGGCCGCGTCCGCATCCGGGTAATAGACATCCACCTTGAATGACGGGTAGCGCTCCTCGATTCGGCCGATCAGCGCCACGGTTTCGGCGTGCAGCATACCGGTGTCGAGCACGAAAATGCCGGCCTGGATGCCCGCTTCGTGCATCAGGTGCGTCACCACCACGTCTTCGCAGCCCAGGCTGGAAGCCTGGGTCAGCGGCGAATACTGGGCGGCCGATGATTTGAGCAGCGCCAGGCTGGCCGCGAGCTTGTCGGCAAAATCGGGCGATGGCTTGGCGTAAAGGGAAATGGCGCTCATGGCTTTTTCCTTTTCAAGCAGTTGTTGTCACGAAATGGGGCTGGATGTCCACCGCGTCGCCCTGGTACTTGCCGGCGCTGTAGCCGGGGTAGGCGGCCAGCACGCGCTGGGCAATGGCCATGTCTTGGTCGGCGCGCAGCACGGCCACATCAAAGCCGCTGCGCTCCATCTGGGCCAGCTGGTCCACCAGCACATCGCCGGTGGCGCGGATTTCGCCCTGGAAGCCCAGGCGGCGGCGCAGCAGGAAGGCCTGGCTGAAAGCGCGGCCGTCGGTGAATTTCGGAAAGTTCAGGTCGATGCGGTCCACGCCGGCGAGGGCGACTTGCTGCGGATCGGCGTCGTTGGCCAAGGCCAGGATGGTCTGGCCATTCGCGTCCGCCGAGTGGGCGCTGAAAGCGAGTAATTTCATGGTGATTCTCTGCAAATAAAGTGCAACAATGAAAGCGCTTCAGGCGCTGGCCAGATCGGCTGTTTCGCGGCTGGCGCTGAAACGCGCGCCGTTGGCCGCCGCCTTGAAGGGCTCGGCGCCGACGCGGCGCAGGGTGGCAATAAAGCTTTCGCGGCCTTCGCGCTGCTGGCGGTAGGTCTGCAGGATGGCCTCGATCACTTCGGGCACTTCGGCGGCGGAGAACGACGGGCCGACAGCCTTGCCGGCCAGCGCCGGTCCTGACAGGTTGGAGCCGTCCGAGCCGCCCAGCGACACCTGATACCACTCCTTGCCGTCTTTATCGACGCCCAGAATGCCGATGTGGCCGCTGTGGTGGTGGCCGCAGGAGTTGATGCAGCCGCTGATGTGCAGGTCGATTTCACCGATGTCGTGCAACTCGTCGAGGTCCTGGTAACGCTCGGTGATGGCTTCGGCAATTGGCAGCGAGCGCGCATTGGCCAGCGAGCAGAAGTCGCCGCCGGGGCAGGCGATCATGTCGGTCAGCAAATGAATGTTGGCCTTGGCAAAACCGGCCTGCGTGGCGGCGCGCCACAGCGCGGGCAGCGCGTCGGCATGCACCCAGGGCAGCAGCAGGTTCTGCTCGTGGCTGACGCGCACTTCGCCGGCGCTGAAGCGGTCGGCCAGATCGGCGGCAATGTTCAGTTGATCGGCCGTGGCATCGCCCGGCGCCTGACCCAGCCGCTTGAACGACAGGTTGACGGCGCGCAGTTGCGGGTTTTGGTGCGGCGCGACATTTTGCTGCAGCCAGCGGCTGAAAGCGGCTTCTTCCTCGGCCGTGATGGGCGCGACATTGGTGGGCGCGCTGCCCAGCGTCGGCGCCACGAAGCAGGCCGCCACCCGGTCGTACTCGGCTTGCGTGATGGTGTGCGGGCCGCCGTCGTGCTCCACGATCTGGCGGTATTCGGCTTCCACGGCGTCGATGTATTTCTGGCCTTCGGCTTTCACCAGGATCTTGATGCGCGCCTTGTAGATGTTGTCGCGCCGGCCGTAGCGGTTGTACACGCGCACCACGGCTTCGAGGTAGTTCATGATCTGGTCCCACGCCAGGAACTCGCGGATCACCGTCCCGATGATGGGCGTGCGGCCCATGCCGCCGCCCACCAGCACCTTGAAGCCGAGCTCGCCTGCGTCGTTCTTCAGCAGCTGCAGGCCCACGTCATGCCAGCCGATGGCGGCGCGGTCTTCTTGAGCGCCGCTGATGGCGATCTTGAACTTGCGCGGCAAAAAGGCAAATTCAGGGTGCAGCGTGCTCCACTGGCGCATGATCTCGCCAAACGGGCGCGGGTCGGCGATCTCGTCCACCGCGATGCCGGCGCGCTCGTCGCTGGTGATGTTGCGGATGCAGTTGCCGCTGGTCTGGATGCCGTGCAGATCGACGCTGGCGAGTAAATCCATCACGTCGGCCGACTTGTCCAGCGGGATCCAGTTGTATTGCACGTTCTGGCGCGTCGTGAAGTGGGCGTAGCCCTTGGTCAGGTGGGTATGCACCGACTTGCCGTTTTTCAGCGCCACCGGCCCGAGCTTGTCCTGGGTGGCCTGGGCGCTTTCGATCAGGGCCGCATTGGGCTGGTCGTAGTCGCGGGCGATGGTGGCCAGCACGCGCACCTGGGCGCTGGAGAGCTCGCCGTAAGGCACGGCCACGCGCAGCATGGGCGCGTAGCGCTGCACATACCAGCCGTTTTGCAGGCGCAGCGGACGGAACTCGTCTTCAGGCAACTGACCGGCCTGCCAGCGGGTGAGCTGGTCACGGTATTGGTCGGCACGGGCTTTCACAAACTGGCGGTCAAATTCTGTGTAGTGGTACATGGCTGTCAGGAATCAAGCGTATTTCTACGTGAAGGCTAGGTTAGTTATATTCAGCGGCTCGCTAGTGTAGTGCTGCCAATAACAATGATTGGTTATATGGAAATGAGTTTGATGCCGGCATAGGCCAGCAGCAGCGAGAGCAGCGAGCGGATCACGCGGTCGGAAGTCTTGCGCATCAGGTGCGAGCCGATCCAGATGCCGGGCAGCGAGCCGGCCAGCAGTTTGATCAGCAGCGGCCAGTCCACCGAGCCGATGGACGCATGGCCCAGGCCGGCCACCAGCGTCAGCGGCACGGCGTGCGCGATGTCTGCAGCCACGATGCGCGGCAGCGGCAGGGACGGGTAGAGCAGCATCAGCACGATCACGCCGATAGCGCCGGCGCCCACCGACGTCACGGTGACCAGTGCGCCAATCACCGCGCCAAACAGCACCGGAAAAGACCAGTGGCGCGCCCGCGTGGCCTCGGCCAGCAGCTCGGGTGCAATACGCGTGGGAACGGCCTTGCCGCGCAGCACTTTATAAAGCGTGGCCGTGGCCGTCAGCAGCAGCGCCAGGCCCAGCGTGGTGGTCATGAAAGTCTGGGTGGCGGGGTTGGCAGGCCCCAGGAGCTTGAGGATGTACAGCGTGACCAGCGAGGCCGGGATGCTGCCAGCGGCCATCTGCAGCACGATGCGCCAGTCCACGATGCGCGCGCGCGCCAGGCTGACGGTGCCGCCCATCTTGGTGAAGGCGGCAAAGAGCAAATCCGTGCCGATGGCCAGATGCGGCTTGATGCCGAAAACGAAGATCAGCAGCGGCGTCATCAGCGAGCCGCCGCCCACGCCGGTCAGACCCACGACAAGACCGACAAAGAAACCGGCAAAGATAAAGGCAAATTCATGCATGCCGGGAAATGTAACGGCGGCGCTTATCAAACCAAACTACAGATTAGTTGTTCCTTTATGCGAATAAGTTTGTGTTGAATTTGGCATAAAGGGCGGCGCGGCTTGAAAAGGGGTGGAACTCAGCGGCGCTTGTTCGCTGTATCAGCAGCTTTTTTGCCGATGGCATACCGCCGGCGTCCAGGTCCATCTGCACGCCCGGCAGGCGCCATGACGTGATTTTTTGCTATGAATCGAGTGCGGCGTACTGTGGCAGCAGCGCATCGGCCTGGCGCTGCTCCAGCGGCGAAGGTTCGCCATGCAGCCGGGCCGCAAGCAGTTCGGCGCACAGCGCGGCAAAGGTCAGGCCGCGCGAGCCCAGGCCGCTGCACATCCACAAATCCGGTGTTTCGCCCGAGCCCAGCGGGCCGAGCGAGGGCAGACGGCTGGGCGTGGCGCAGCGCACCCGGCTCCAGCCCTGCACCTGACCCGCTTCGAATGAACCTGCCAGCGCCTGGGCCACGCAGGGCAGCAGGGTCTGCAGCTTGCCCTGGTTGTGCGCCTCGTCCTCGCGGCGCAGTTCGGTGCTGGTGTCGTCGCGCGCAAAGCTGGAGCCGGCCACCCAGGCCAGTCCTGCGTCCAGCGGCACAGCCGGTACCAGGCTGCCATGGCCGTTGACTGGAAAGGGCGGCATTTTTTCAGCGCTGTCCGGCCCATGCCAGGCCCAGGACGCCTGGCCGCGAATGGGCTGCAGGGCCAGCGGCTCGATGAGACCGGCTGTTTGCGCCAGCGCCCGGCTGGCATAGCCGGATGCCAGCACCACCAGCTCGGCGCTGGCCAGCGGTTGTCCAGTTGCGTCCAGTGCCTGCCACACGCCATGCTGCCGCACCAGCCGGCTGACCGGCGCATTGCCGCGCCAGGTCACGCCGGGGCTGTCCAGCCAGGCCTGAACCAGCCGGGCTGGCTTGATCCAGCCGCCCTGCACATGCCACAGCGCGGGCGTGTCGGCGGGCAGGCCGCAGGCGGCGAGCTGTTCGGGCGTGGCCGGACGCGTCCAGTCGCTGGCAGCTTGCGCCAGCGCACCGGGGCTTTTCCCGGCGGCGGGCAGCTTGCCGGCGTCTTCTGCCAGAGGCGAGGCCGCCTCCTGCCAAGCGGCCGGCAACTGGCGCGCATGTTCAACGCAGTGCTCCAGCACGCCAGTCGGGCGCCAGTCGCTGCCGGTTTTTAGCCGCATGTCGGCCTGCTGCAGCATCGCCCGGATGCCGCTGCGCGACAGGCGCGAGAGCAGGCTGTCGTCGGGCGAGACATGGGGCGCCAAGACGCCGGCCATCAGGCCCGAGGCGCCAGCGGCCGGCGTATCACCCGCGTCGAGTACCGTGACCTGCCAGCCGCGCCGCGCCAGGCTGGCGGCCACCGCTGCGCCGGCCAGACCCGAGCCGATGACAAGGCAGCGCTGTGCCGTGCGTCGCGCGGGGGCGGGGCGGGTCTTTTTCGGTTCCCAGGCCGGGTTGTATTCGCCCTGCAGGTTGTCGCGCTTGGGCGGCGTGCCGGGGACTTTTTTCACGACAAAGCCGCATTGCGCCAGCGCATCGCGCACACTGCGTGCCACCGTCCAGGTCGCCACGCGGGTGCCGCGCCGGCAGCAGCGCGCCACGGCCTTGAAAGTGTGGACATCCCAGATGTCCGGGTTGAGAAGGGGGCTGAAACCGTCGAGATAGACCGAGTCGGCTTGAAAAGAAAATTCCCGCAGCATCGCTTTGGCATCGCCAATGCACAGCGTGAGCAGCACCTGCCCGCCCTCGAACACCAGCCGGTGAACGCCGGGCAGCAGGCCCCACAGCTGGCCCTGCAACTGCTGCGCGAAAGGCAGCAGTTCAAGATGCGTTTGCGCGCTGCGCAGCACATCCCCGGCGCTGGCCGGAAACGCCTCGGTCGAGACGAAATGCAGCAGGCGCGGGCGCAGCGGGTCCGCTTTCCAGGCCTGCCAGGTGACCAGGAAATTGAGCCCCAGGCCAAAGCCGGTTTCCAGCACGCACCACTGCGGCTGCTCAGCCCAGGCGGCAGGCAGGCCGCAGCCTTTGAGGAAAACTTCTTGCGCCTGTTCCAGCCCGCCCAGCTCGCTGCGGTAGCGGTCGCCAAAGCGCGGGCTGTACGGGCTGCCGCCGGCCGTGCCGTCGTCCAGCCATTCAATCGGTTCGGCCATGCGTCGATGCAAAAGGGCTGATGCTTCAGGCGCTCGGAGGCGTAGGCGGAACGTAGCCCTGCACCGCATCGGCGCCGTCGCCAAAGAAATGCTTTTCCATCTGGCGCGCCAGGTACTGGCGCGCGCGCGCATCGGCCAGGTTCAGCCGGTTTTCATTGACCAGCATGGTCTGCTGCTTCATCCAGTCGGCCCAGGCCTGCTTGCTGACTTCTTCCCAGATGCGCTTGCCCAGCGGGCCGGGGTAAGGCGGGAAATCCAGACCTTCGGCTTCGGTGCCGAGCTTGATGCAGTGAACGAGACGTGCCATGGGAGAGTGCTTTCGCTGTAGTGTCTAAAGATGATTGACAAATAAAGAACTGAATTTTTATTCGTTCCAGATTTGAGGAGCTGCTTTCAGAATCCATTTTGTCCGCATTTCAATGCGTTTTTGAAAAAGAAAGCAATCCGTGATTTTCCGACGCGACTTTATCAAGGTTTCCATCCGCGCGTCATTGACTGTCAATTTGGCCGGGTCGGCGCTGCCTTGCCAGGTCCGTCTGCAGCCGGTCACGCTTGCCGCCATGATGCCGTGCTGGCCCAGGTGGGACTGAAAGACCGCCAAGCCCGACTGGCCGGCGCTTCGGGCGGGCAGCGCCGGCGTGCTTCGCTGGCGCGCGCACTGGTGCACAACCCGCGCCTGCTGCTACTCGACGAGCCGCTGGGCGCGCTTGATGAACGCATCCCGTTGGCCCGGCCGCGCCAGCGTAGCGAGCCGCTGTTGGCCGGATCGAGAACAAGATCCTGGACCGCGTGCTGCAGCGCCCCAGCGAGGAAAGTCCAGCCAAGCCAGCCGCCTTGGCCGGGAACGCCTATCCATGGCCTGCGCTGGGCGGTATGACGTCATGACTTTTTTTGTTTTCAACCACTTTTTGAGAAACCACCATGTCCATTCAAGCCATCAACGTGCGCAACCAGTTTCGCGGCAAAGTCAAGGAAATCATCCGGGGCGATGTTGTCTCCGAGATCGACGTCGAGACGCCTTGGGGCATCGTGACCTCGGTCATCACGACCCGTTCGGTCGATCAGCTTGAACTGCAGGTGGGCAGCGAGGTGGTGGCGCTCATCAAGTCCACCGAAGTGTCGATTGCCAAGCTGTAGACCACTGAGACGAGACTGTCGCCGAGGATTTTTTGCTTTCAAGCGCGGGCGAGCGAAAAATTTTCCTTCCTGTTCAAAGTGAAGCCCTCTTAATCCTGCCCTGAGCCACCGGGGTAGTGACTTATTTTGTTTTTAACGGTAAAATACGGCTCCGACCTAAGACGCACAAGCACTTCGAGCTATAAAAAAAAGAGCATCATGGCTTGTCAGGCTCGCTTGATAACCGATTCGGCCCGTGCTGCAAAGCCGGCATGATCGGGTTCCAGGGCGCTTGTATTTGGGATAGGAAGGCCCCAAATCGTGTTCATGAACGCTACCAAACTCTCTTCTCTCAAAACCGATCTGACCGTCACTCATGTGCTGGCCGAACTGCTTGAGCGGCTGGAGCACAGTCGTGTGCCGGTAGGTGCAGAGCAGTACCGCTCCGTGGTGCTGCACCTGGTCAATGAACTGGGCGACGTGGCACCGGGAAAGGCATTGGGCGATTTGCTCGATACCCATCCGGCCGCCGCCGAGCTGTACGAAAACGTCAACTACCAGTATGCAGGGCTTTGCCGCTCCGCGCTGGACGCTTCGCTCGCTGCGGAGCAACTGGCCAAACAGGCCCTGGACCGGGCCATGCACCGGCCCATGGGCCCCTCAACCATCCAACCCAAGGAAAATCCAAACCATGGCAAGAGCTGACGCCAAAACCGCTGTCCTCGCTGACGGCCTGCGCTACAAATCCAAGGTGTCGGGTTCCCCGTTTGCCGCTACCACGTCATTCGGCGCTGCCACCATGTCCTGCTTCATGTGCGGCAAGCACCGCGCCCGCTCCCTGATGGGCACCCGCAAAGTCCTGGGCAAGTCCCAGGCGGTCTGCGCACCTTCGTGCAAGGCGCTGGACGAAGCGCTGCTGGAGGCTGCTGCCGCCGCTGCTGCAGCAACTGCAGCCGGCTGAGCCTTCAAGCAGACCGAGCGCGCGCATCTGATGCGCCCTTGAGCACAAGATGTGGCAGGCCGCGCATACCGTGCCGAGGGTGCGCCGAAAGCGCCGCCTGGCATTGTTGAAAGGGATTTCTCATGAACACTCATTCCAGGCCGAACCCGCTGCTGGTTCCTGACGAAGCCATCGAGCATATTCGTGGCGCTGCTTTTGCGCCCGTCACGCTGGTCGAGTACGCCGACTTTGAGTGCCCGTCCTGCGCCCAGGCGCATGGCGCGATGGACATCCTGCAGGCGCATTTTGGCGCCCGGTTGCGCCTTGTCTTTCGGCATTTCCCCTTGCGCGAGATGCATCCGCATGCCGAACTGGCGGCCGAAGCGGCAGAAGCGGCTGGCGCGCAAGGCAAGTTCTGGCCGATGCACGACTTGCTGTTCACGCACCAGTCGCATCTGAAGGAAAAAAACCTGCTCGACTATGCCGCGCAGGCGGGGCTGGACCTGGCGCGCTACCAGAATGAAATGCGCGACCGGGTGTATTTGCAGCGCGTGCAGGAGCATCTGCAGAGCGGCCGCCTTCTGGGCGTGCGCTCGACGCCGACGTTTTACGTCAACGGCCGGCTCACCGACGTGTCCTTTGGCCTGCAGCACCTGCACCAGGCGATTGACGAGGCACTGCCGCCGTAACGGGCGGACAGCGCCGCCGCCATCCGCTCATCATCATCAGGGGGCCAAGCCCTGAGCCCCGATAATCGGGGACTTTTACATCACGCCTGCAAGGGCGTGATGTCGCTTTTGATCCCCCACACTACTGAAACTACTGAAAGACCCCTGTGAGAAAAACGTACCTTTTGAATATCGAAGGCAAAAACCGTGACCGGCTGCTCGACGCCAGCAAGCACGATATCCGCAAGTACGTCAAACGCGAGCGCAGCCGTTCCTTGCCGGCGGGCGTGGATTTCTGGGATTTCGACTGCAAGTTCGGCCACGACGAGGCCAGCGCCGCCGGGGTTCACTTTGCCACCCTCATGGGCTTGATCGACACCGTCGCCCAGGAAGGCGGCGAGCAGTTTTATGTCGAGGTGGTGACCAAGCACGGCCACCGCACCGCCCGGCCGCAAGCAGACCAGGCGCAGGCCGAGAGCGAAGACGACTTCGAATAAAAGCGGCTTTTATTTGCCTGCAGCCTTCTCGGGCCGCAGGCTTTACGCGGTCCTTCAGGGATAAGGCAATTCATCACTTGGCCTTCTTCGGTCCCGCAACCGGAAATCCGCTCGATCTGCGAAAAACCGGGCGCTCTTGCAAGCGCAGCACTCTGGATTGCCGTCTTCACAGGAAGGACGATGCTGCTGCACAAAAAGCACGAGAGTTGTTTTTCAACCCCCTCCTTTATTTCTCCTGCCCACGGGCGGAGGCTTCGCGCAGCTTGTCCTTTTTGCTCGGGCGCTTGCCCTTGATGCCGCCAGTGGACTCAGGATCAGCCGCGTTCACCGGCGCGACTTCCACCGGTTCAAAGCCGGCCACCTGTTCCCGAACCACGCTCAGGCCCTGGCGCTTTTCGATCAACCGCCAGTGCGCCTGCGTGGCGGCGCTGACAAAGCTGACGGCCATGCCGGTTTCCCCGGCGCGCCCGGTGCGCCCGATGCGGTGCGTGTAGTCCGTCGCCGAGCGCGGCAGGTCGTAGTTCACCACCACCGGCAGCTGGGCAATGTCCAGGCCGCGCGCCGCCACATCGGTGGCCACCACCACATCCACGATGCTCAGCTTGAAGTCGTGCAGCACCTGGCTGCGCTTTCCCTGGCTCAGCTCGCCATGAAAAGGCTCGGCCTCGATATCGGCCTTGCGCAGCTTGTCGGCGACGATTTCGGCCGCGTGCTTGGTGGCGACAAACACTAAAACCCGGCTCCATTTTTCGGTCTGCACCAAGTGGCGCAGCAACTGCGTGCGCCGGCTCGGATCGACATCAATCACCCGCTGGACGATGGCAGGCTCGGTCTGCGGCGCGGCCTGCACTTCGATACGCAAGGGGTCTTGCAGCAGGCTGGCGGCCAGCATTTCAATCGCCGGGGGAAAGGTGGCGGAGAAAAACAGGTTCTGGCGCCGGGCTGGCAGCAGCGCCAGCAGGCGGTTCAGCTCTTCGCCAAAGCCCAGATCGAGCAGCCGGTCGGCCTCGTCGAGCACCAGCAGGCTCACCGCGTCCAGGCGAAGCGCATTGTGGTCGATCAGGTCGAGCAATCGCCCCGGCGTGGCGACCACGATGTCGGCACCGCCGCGCAGATTCATCATCTGCGGGTTGATCGACATGCCGCCGAAGACCACGGCCACCTTGACGCGCTGGGGCAGGTACTTGGCCAGGCTGACGATTTCCTCGCCGACCTGTGCGGCCAGCTCGCGTGTGGGCACCAGGATCAGGCCGCGAACGCTGCGGCGCGGCGCCTGGGCGGCGGCGGGCGTTTGCGCCAGCTGCTGCAGCAAAGGCAGGGCAAAGGCCGCCGTCTTGCCCGAGCCGGTCTGGGCCGAGCCGACGACATCACGGCCCTGCAGGATCGCGGGAATCGCCTCGGTCTGGATGGCAGTGGGCTGCAAATAGCCTTTTTCGGCAATCGCCCGCGAAAGGGCGGGTAGCAGGGCGGACGAAAAGCCGAGTGAGGAAAATGGCATGGAGAATTTGCTCAGGAAATAAGGGGCAGAGGCTGCGAAAAAGCAGAAGGAGGCCAGCGCACTGGCCGCGCTGCGCAGGGCAGCGCCGAACCTGCAAGTTTAAAGCCCCGGCTCGCATCACCGCACGCAGCGCAGGCGCTGGCGACACATGGCCGGTCCTGGCGCACCCCTGAATCCGGCGCAAATCACCAAAGCCGGTATCAGAGGGAACGGTAGTTCGGGTTAGCCGCAGACGTAACTCGACCTACCCACGATGGCGGATCAGAGCAGAGGCTGCCAGCGCCGGCAAGCGCAGCATGAATCTTCCCTTTTGTGGTTCCAAAGTCATCGCAAAAGAACAGCGTCGGAAACCGCTTACCCACTCCAGTCCGTCCTGCCTACGGTGGCCAACTCGCGTTTTTCGTTACGGTGCCTTCAGTTGAAGCCACTTTCGAAAAAGGAAAAATCATGCTGGCCATGAACTACCGAGGCCCCTACCGGGTCCGCGCCGCGCAAAAATCCGAGCCCCACATTGAGCACCCGAACGACGCCATCGTGCGCGTGACGCGCTCGTGCATCTGCGGCTCGGACCTGCACCTCTACCATGGGCTGGTGCCCGATACCCGCATCGGCACGACCTTCGGGCACGAGTTCACCGGCATCGTCGAGCAGATCGGTCCCTCGGTGCAAAACGTCAAGGTCGGCGACCATGTGCTCGTGCCGTTCAACATCTTTTGCGGCAGTTGCTACTTCTGCCAGCGCGAGCTCTACGGCAACTGCCACAACGTCAACCCGGAAGCCAGCGCGATTGGCGGCATCTACGGCTACTCGCACAGCACCGGTGGCTACGACGGCGGCCAGGCCGAATACGTGCGCGTGCCCATGGCCGATGTCGGCCCGACGGTCATTCCGCCCGATCTGGACCTGGACGACGCAGTGCTGCTCACCGACGCCTATCCCACCGGCTACCAGGCCGCCGAGATGGGCGACATCGCCGAGGGCGACACGGTGGTGGTGTTCGGCGCCGGGCCCGTGGGTATCTTTGCCGCCAAGTCGGCGTGGCTGCTCGGGGCCGGGCGGGTGATCGTGGTGGACCATGTGGACTACCGGCTCGAATTCGTGAAGAAATTTGCCCAGTGCGAGGTCATCAACTTCAAGGACGTCGATGACATGGCGCTGCACATCAAGAAGATGACCGACTGGTTAGGAGCCGATGTCTGCATCGACGCCGTGGGCTGCGAGGCGGCGGGCAGTCTGGCCCAGTCGCTGACCGGCGTCAAATTGAAACTCCAGGCCGGCGCGGCCACCGTGCTGCACTGGTGCATCAACTCGGTGCGCAAGGGCGGCAATGTCTCCATCGTCGGCGTCTATGGCCCCACCTTCAACGCCGTGCCCATCGGCAATGCGCTCAACAAGGGCCTGACGCTGCGCATGAACCAGGCCAGCGTCAAGCGCCACCTGCCCCGGCTGATCGAGCATATCCAGGCCGGGCGCATCAAGCCCAGCGAGATCATCACCCACCGCATTCCCCTCGAAGAGGTGGCCGATGCTTATCACATTTTTTCCAGCAAGCTGGACAACTGCATCAAGACGGTGCTGGTGCCGCCGCGCGCGATGAGCGCCGCCTGAACTGCCGAACCGCCTGAAGGAGACCGACGCCATGGACGCTCTCAACCGCGATCTGCCTCGCCGGGAAACACCGCCCGAATATGCCCACATCCCCGGCTGGGGGGCCGACCTGGACCACGCCAACCGCCCCGGCTACCCGATGGAGCGCATGCCGCCGCGCCTCGAAGGCGTGCACTGGAGCGAGCCTTCGCAGCAGCCGCAAACCGTCGAGGTGCTGCACTCCATCGAGCGCCCGGCCATCACGCCGGTGTTTGGCACCACGCTGCCGCCGTCGGGGCTGAGCGGCGGGCTGCGGCGCGTGGCCTTCAAATACAGCGAGAGCGATCTGCGCCACTGGTTGCTGCTGCTGCTGGCTGACCGCATCAACATGGTCGAAGGCCTGGGCGAGGATTTAAAACGCGGCCATATTCCCAATGTGTTTGCCGAGATGGGCGGCAAGGCTGAATGGCGGCACAACCGGGCTGCTGCGGTGCAGAAGGTGGTCATGGCCTCGGCCGTGGTGGGACTGGTGCTGCTGTGGCGCCGGTCGCGCGCTCAGCGTCTTGAGGATGATTGGCTTGAAGACAGCTGAAGAGTTCCGCCTGCACGCTGTTCCCGGCTCGCCAGGAGGGCTACAGTAGGCGGGATGACACTTTTTCTTTCCCGCTTGTGCGCCCGAGTGCCTGAAAAACTTTGCCTGTTAGTGCTGCTTTGCGTGCTGCTCCCGGCCCATGCCCGGCCGCAAACACCTTCCAGCACGTTGGGAGAACAGTTGTTTGTGCCCAGGTCCGAGCCTCAACCGGCGCCCCAGCCTTCCGCCCCGGCCCAGGCCATGTCACGCAGCGAGCGGCCCGGCTCGCTGCCCGCCTTGCTCAGCCGCTTTGAATTCGACCGTCTGGCGCGCGTCCATCACGCAGGTACGGCAATGGCGCTGGCGCATGTGATGTTCGTGATCGACCTCAAAGCCAGGCCCGCAAAAATTTACTACGTCGATACGCCGCGCTACCAGCTTCATAACCGCTTTGTGCGCAAAACCGGACTGGTGGCGCTTGACGCCAGCGAGAAGGAGATAGACCGCAACTACGGCTGGGACCGGCGGCGCTTCCTGTTCGGCACCCTGAGCTGGCAAAGCGACATCCAGCGCTTCACCTACGAATTCTGGGAGGGCGACACGCTCACGCCAGACATGCTGCGCCAAGCCGCACAAAGCGTGGCGGCCAGTTTTTTTGTACCAGTCATCTTCAAGACCAATTCCACGCTGCACGAGCGCCGGGCGCAGGAGGCCGGTGTCGAGTTCGTGACCCAGGAAGCGCTGATCCGCGAGCAGCCCTACCTGGCGCTCAATCTGGGCCGGGCCGTTGGCCGCGTGCGCATCATTGAGCAGGCCGAGAGCGTCAACGCGCTGCTCCCGGGCGACATCGCCGTGCTGCGCCAGGTGCCGCTCAGCCTGCCACCCGTGGCCGGCGTGCTGACCGAGCGGCCCTCGACCCTACTGTCCCATGTCAACCTGCTGGCCAAGGGCTGGGGCATTCCAAACGCCTATGTGCGCGACGCCGCCGCGCAGCTGCGCCAGCACGAAGGGCAGTGGGTCGAACTCAAGGTCAGCGCCGCCAGCTACCTGCTGCGCCGCCTCACGCCGGCCGAAACGGCTGCGGCGCAGGCCGCCCTCAAGGCGCGCGCCGCGTCCGTGAAAAAGCCTGGCGCCGCGCTCGCCGCCAAACCCGATCTGCGCGAGGAGCGCCTGCTGCCTTTGGCCGACCTGCGCGCCAAAAATCACGCCCAGTGCGGTGCCAAGGCCGCCAATCTGGGCGCGCTGCAGGCCGCGCGGATTACCGGAACCCGCGTGCCCGACGGCTTTTGTATTCCCTTTTCGCATTACCAGCGCTTCATGCGCGCCAACGGACTGGACCAGCGGCTGGCCAGCCTGCAGCGCCAGCCCGGTTTTGACGCTGACCCGCAGGTGCGGCTGCAGGCGCTGGCGCAACTGCGTAGCGAAATGCTGCGGTGGCCCGTCGATGCCGGCGACGCGGCGCAGTGGCAGGCGCGCTGGCAGTCGCAATTGAAGGGGCAGGGCGTGTTCGTGCGAAGCTCGTCCAATTCGGAAGATTTGCCGGGCTTCAGCGGCGCGGGGCTGTACACCACCGTGCCCAACGTCAAGAGCGATGCGGCGCTGGCGCAGGCGGTGAAAACCGTCTGGGCCTCCGTCTTCAATCCGGAAGCCTGGGAGGCGCGCAGCGCGGCCGGTTTTGACGCCGGGGCGGTGGCGATGGCGGTGTTCGTGCAGCAGGCGGTCGATGCGTCCAGTGCCGGCGTGATGATCACCCGCGACCCGTTCGATGCAGCCCATCCGTACCTGACCTACATTTCGGCCAAGCGCGGCATCGGCATCCGCGTGGTCGAGGGGCAGCGCATTGCCGAGCAGGTGACCTATTCGAGCTGGTCCAAGGCGATCAAGGTGCTCAGCCGCTCCGGCGACGACACCGCCCTGCAACTGAGCGAAACCGGCGGCGTGAAGGAAGTGCCCGTCGAGGCTGGCCGCATGGTGCTGACCGATGCACTCGTGCTGCGCCTGGCCCGTGTCGCCGACTTGGTCAAGCGCCAGTTCAAGGGCGTGGACCAGGACATCGAATGGGCCGTCGTGGGCGATGAGATCGTGCTGCTGCAGGCGCGGCCGTATGTCGAGCGGGCGCTGCCGCGCTGAAGGCCTGTGGGCGGATGCAAAACTGAACTCAAGCGCGTGAATCTGCCGGCTCAACAACGGGAAGGAACGCTCTCGATGAGTACTTTCATGGCGTGCGAGAGTTCGATACCGACATCCTTGCTTGATATCAGCGGCACATCGGGTAGCCGCCTGTTTCCAGATGGAAATGATCCCGGTGCACTGCGTTGTACTCCGGCCCCAGCGTGCCCCTGAAGAAACGGCAGGCGCCCTGGTGCGCATCGGCCAGCAGCAGGGCTTCGGGGCTGACCGGTGTGGCGTCATCGCTGCGATGCCAGTCGCGCAGTACCGAGATGCGTTTCCCATTGGCCAGCGTCAAGCCGGCGATGTCCAGCGCATCGGCGGTGGCGTGGCGGCTGCGCGAAGCGCGCCGCGTAGTTTTCGAGCCTTCGCCGGTGTTGATGTTGCGGCAGGCATAGCTACCCAGGTGTTCGACGGCCGCAACGCGCTGGCCGAAATGCTGCTGCGCCGCCGGTTGCAGCGCATGCCTTTCCCACATGTGAAACGACACCGCCATCGGGCAACTCAGCACCAGCGGCGCGTCAAAACGCACGCCGGCCTTGCGCAAGCGCACCGCATTGCGAAAGCCGCAGTCCGGTCCGGTGACACGATCGGGCAACAAGTCGTACTGCATGCCGGTCTGCGCCAATGCACTCAGGCACAAGGCCGGATCATGGGCCACGCGTGAGAGCTTGTAGCCGGTCAGGAAGTTGGGCGGCGCCGCCACATCCAGCGCTGCCCACGGGTTGAAACGCTCGGGAATGACGATATGGCCGCTGTAAAGCCCATAAGCGGCAGTCGCAATGGCTGTCCACAGCAAAAGAGCAAGCCAGTAGCGCTTGCGCCCTTGCGCCGCTGGCTGCGGCGTGAGATCAGGCCCAGTTTGAACAGGATCAGTGCCAGCTTTTGACGGATCTGGAGGCGGAGGCGGTGGCGAAGAGGGCAGGGGCATGAGCCTCTTATAAAAGAAAAACGTCTGCCTGTGTCGCCTGCTCAGCTGTGGTGCATGGTCATTGCTCTGGCGCTGCGGCGCTTGAGCAGCCGGTGCAGCATGAAAAACGCTGCGGCAGTGCTGCTGTAAACGATCAGGCGCTGCTTGAGCGTGGGGCGGTGTGTGCTGGCGCTGGACAGCGGGGCCGGGTCCAGATCCGGGTCCAAGGCCGAAGCCGAAGCCGAAGCCGAAGCCGAAGCCGAAGCCGAAGCCGGTGGGCCGGCGGTCTGCAGCGCAGGAGCGCTCAGGGGCTGGCTGTGGCCTGGGCCTGGCATGACGCTGCTTTCCTGCTCCGGCAAGCGCACGGCCGGGCTGGCCACTGGCGCGGAGAAGTCTCTAGGCGCTGGCGTCATCGCCGCTGCGCTGCTAGCCGCAGGCGCGGCCGCCTTGGGCTGAGCCGGAGTCTGGGCCAGCGAGCCGTGCTCATGCGCATAAACCCAGGTGAATTCCGCGCCAAGCAAAAAGATTTGCGCCGAGTAGTACACCCAGATCAAAAGCACCACCAGCGAGCCGGCGGCGGCAAAGGACGAGGTCACGCTGCTTTTGCCGATATACAGGCCAATCAGCATCTTGCCCACTTCAAACAGCACGGCCGTGACGCCAGCGCCGATCCAGACATCCTTCCAACTGATGTTGGCTTGTGGCATGAGCTTGAAAATCAGCCCAAACAGCACGGTGGTGATGCCCAGTGAAAACACGGCGTTGATGAGCTGGAGCAGCGTTTCCCAGCCGGGCAGCAGCCCGCTGGCCCAGCCGCCCAGGGCCGCCATGCCGGCGCTGAGCACCAAGGACACCGTCATCAAGAAACCCAGGCCCAGAATAAAGCCCAGCGAGAGCAGCCGGCTGCGCAGCGTGGCCCACAGGCTGGACATCTTTTGCGAGGGCGGCACTTGCCAGATACGGTCCAGCGCGCTTTGCAGCTCGGCAAACACCGTGGTGGCGCCGATCACCAGAACGACAAGGCTGATGGCGCCGGCCACCAGTCCCTTGGTGGGCTTGTTGGCGCTTTCGATCAGCGCCTGCACGCCGGTCGCGCCTTCCTCCCCGATCAGCCCGGAGAGCTGGCCGACGATCTCGCCCTGCACCGCCTCGCGCCCCCAGACAAAACCGGCCACCGCGATCACGATCAGCAGCAGCGGCGCAATCGAAAACACCGTGTAGTAGGAAATCGCCGCGCCCATGCTGGGCGCGTAGTCGTCGATCCAGGCCTCAACCGATTTTTTGGCGAGTTGGTAGAAATGCTTGAGTTGCGCCATGATGCCCTCGCGGTAAGTGACAGGCTTATACAGGGCTCAGTGTCTGTGGTTTCGTTACTTTTGTGCGTCGGCCTGGGCTCACGGCGCTTGTAGGCCGGGAGTGATTTTTGTGGAACTGGCTGCCAGAATGCGAAAAGTCCCCTCGCTACAATCCCGGCATGCAAAAAACGCCTTGCCACCTTGTCAGCTGAACCGGTTTCCTACCCGGGCAGCGGCTTGCCGCGCGGCTATTTTTTCTCCGTCACGCCGCCCTGATGCGCCAAGGCGGCCGCAGTTGCAGCGCCCGCCGCTTTTCTTTGCGCTCTCGCCGGGCCTGACGTTTTTGAAACTGTCGGGCTCACGCCTCATTTTTTCTCTTCATTCACGGCCGCCCGGCCAGGCCGGCGGCTGTCCTCCTTCGCGTGAAAACTTTTTATTCCTCTTTTCGCCAGGACTGGCTGTCCAACATCCGGGGTGACCTGCTGGCTGGGCTGGTGGTGGCGCTGGCCCTGATTCCCGAGGCGATTGCCTTTTCGCTGATTGCCGGCGTCGATCCCAAGGTGGGGCTGTATGCCTCTTTCAGCATGGCCGTGGTGATTGCCTTTGCCGGCGGGCGGCCGGGCATGATCTCGGCGGCCACCGGCGCGATGGCGCTGGTGATGGTGCTGCTGGTCAAGACCCACGGCCTGCACTACCTGCTGGCGGCCACGGTGCTGACCGGCGTGCTGCAGATCCTGGCCGGCTGGCTGCGGCTGGGGCTCTTGATGCGCTTTGTCTCGCGCTCGGTGATCACCGGCTTTGTCAATGCGCTGGCCATCCTGATCTTCCTGGCGCAGCTGCCGGAGCTGACCAACGTCAGCTGGGTGGTCTATGCGATGAGCGCCGCCGGCCTGGCCATCATCTACGGCCTGCCTTACCTCACGCGCGCCGTGCCCTCGCCACTGGTGTGCATCGTGGTGCTGACCGGCGTGGCCATGGCCTTGAAGCTGGACATTCGCACCGTCGGCGACATGGGCCAGCTGCCCGACAGCCTGCCGGTGTTTTTGCTGCCCGATGTGCCGCTGAACCTGGAGACCTTGAAGATCATCCTGCCATTTTCCGCCACGCTGGCCGTGGTGGGGCTGCTGGAGTCGATGATGACCGCTTCCATCGTCGATGAACTCACCGACACCCCGAGCGACAAGAACCGCGAGTGCGTCGGCCAGGGCGTGGCCAACGTGGTGACCGGTTTCATCGGCGGCATGGCCGGCTGCGCAATGATCGGCCAGTCAGTGATCAATGTGAAGTCGGGCGGGCGCGGACGCCTGTCCACCTTTGTGGCGGGCCTGTTCCTGCTGATCCTGATCGTCTTCCTGGACGAATGGGTGCGCCAGATTCCGATGGCCGCGCTGGTGGCGGTGATGATCATGGTCAGCATCGGCACCTTTCGCTGGGAGTCGATCCGCCAGCTGCGCGAGCATCCGTCGAGTTCTTCGGTGGTGATGCTGGCCACCGTGATCGTCACCGTCTCCACCCACGATCTGGCCAGGGGCGTGCTGGCGGGCGTGTTGCTGTCGGGCATTTTTTTTGCGCACAAGGTGGGGCGCATGCTGCGCATTGATGAAAGCGTGGACG
Source organism: Pseudomonadota bacterium (assembly GCA_030855235.1). Classification (GTDB taxonomy): domain Bacteria; phylum Pseudomonadota; class Gammaproteobacteria; order Burkholderiales; family Burkholderiaceae_C; genus Polaromonas. The sequence goes on along the minus strand of JALYRU010000014.1, from coordinate 81,660 downwards.
TCCAGGGCTCGCTCACAAGCTACACCGTGGTGGGCCAGGTGTTCTTTGCCTCCTCAGAGACTTTTGTCAGCGGGTTTGATTTCACGCAGGCGGCGCGGCAGGTGCGCATCGATCTGACCCATGCCCATTTCTGGGACATCACCGCCATCAGCGCGCTCGACAAGGTGGTGCTCAAGTTCCAGCGCCAGGGCGCCGTGGTGGAGGTCATCGGCCTGAACGAGGCCAGCGCCACGATGGTCGAGCAGTTCGCGCGGCATGACAAGCCGGACGCGGCCGCGCTGCTGCTGCACTGAGAGTGGCTTGAGCGCTGAGAGTGGCTTGAACGCTGTGCTTTCGCGGTGGCTGGCCAACTGGAAGCCGCCACGGTAACCCGGCTGCATTGAGGCTGGTTCGCGTGCTGCGCTTCAGCGGGCCAGCGGCGCTGCCAGATCCTTGGCGGGCCGGGCGTGGTCCAGATCCGGCCGCCGCCACGGGTCCACATGGGCCATCAGATTGAGCACCCGGTGGCGCTGCAGCACGCGCTGGCGCGCGCGCACCGCAATGTCGTGACCGGCCTCGACGGTAAGGGCGGCATCGACCTCGATATGCGCATCGACCACGATCAGGTCGCCCATCTTGCGCGTGCGCACGTCGTGCACGTCGCTCACGCCGGGCGTTTCCATCAGGGTGCGGCGAATCGCCTCGACTTCCTCCTCGTCGGCCGAGCGGTCCATCAGATCGTGCAGCGCGTCCCAGCTGAAGCTCCAGCCCATCTTGGCCACCATCAGCCCGACGATCAGCGCGGCAATCGGGTCCAGAATCGGGTAGCCGGCCAGGTTGCCGATGATGCCCAGGCCCACCACCAGCGACGACGCGGCGTCCGATCTGGCATGCCAGGCGTTGGCCACCAGCATGCTGGACTTCACGCGCTTGGCGACGCCCAGCATGTAGCGAAACAGCAGCTCCTTGGACACCAGCGCGCCGCCGGCCACCCACAGCGCCATCACATGGACTTTTTCCACGGAATCGGGCGATTGGAGTTTGACAAAGGCTGACCACAGCATGCCCACGCCGACGGCCAGCAGCAGCACGCCCAGCACCAGCGAGGCGGCAGTTTCAAAGCGCTGGTGGCCGTAGGGGTGGTCTTCGTCGGCGTCTTTCTGGCTGTGGTGGCTGGCCAGCAGCACGACGAAATCGGCCACCAGATCGGACAGCGAGTGAATGCCGTCGGCAATCAGCGCCTGCGACTTGGCCACGATGCCCACGCCAATCTGGATCACCGTCAACACCAGGTTCACGCCCACGCTGACCCAGGTGCTGCGCGAAGCGGCGGCGGCACGCTCGGCCACCGTATGCTGGTTGTCTTCATGTTCGTCGGTAAAGTCTTTGAAATTCATGGTGGCGGGCGCGAGGGGGACAAGATGGCCAAGCCTACCACCTGAACGTGATCGGTGGCGCCCGGCGGGCCTGCAGTAGAAAAACGAAAAGGCGCCTGTCTGGACAGGCCAGACGCCGGATGTCAGCTCATGTGTGTGATGGAAAGGGGTGGCTCGAGCTTGTGCGCTGCAGCTTGAGAGCCGCTGAGAGGCAAAAGCGGTGCTTAAGACCGCGCTAAGGACGTGGCAGCATCATCCAGGCAAGCCATCAAAAAATCTGGCAAGCCCGCCAATTCGGCCCGTGGCCAGCAGATTTTCCCAAGTAATCGCAAGCAAGGCCTGCCATGACCGCCAACACGCTTCCCTCTTCACAACAACCCGGCGCGCCGGCCGCCGCCCGGCCCGAGTCGTCCCGGCCCGCCAGCCGCCGCGTCACCGATGCCGCCACCCGCATGCAGCACTGGCTGATGGCGCTGAGCTTCACCGGCGCCTACCTCAGCGGCGACAGCGAGCGCTGGCGCCTGGTGCATGTCACCCTGGGCTACACCCTGGCCGGCTTGCTGGTGTGCCGGCTGCTGTGGGGTCTGTTCGGGCCCCGTCAGGCGCGGCTGTCCATGCTCTGGCGCAAGTTGCAGGGCCTGCCGGGCTGGCTCAAATCCCTGGCCGCCACCTCGTCGCTGGCCACGCTGCAGCCGGCCTGGCGCCAGGGCCAGAATCTGCTGATGGCGCTGGCCGTGGCGCTCATCCTGGCGCTGATCCTGCCGCTCTCGCTCAGCGGTTACGCCGTCTGGGACGACTGGGGCGGCGACTGGCTCGAAGAGGTGCATGAGTTCTTCGGCAATGCGCTGCTCATCGCCGTGCTGGCCCATGTCGGCCTGATTGCCGGGCTCAGCCTGCTGAGGCGCAAGAACCAGGCCCTGCCGATGCTGACCGGGCGCGTCGCTGGCGCCGGCCCCGATCTGGCCAGGCGCAACCACGGCCTGCTGGCGGCGCTGCTGCTGGCCTGCGTGCTCGGATTCTGGGCCTGGCAGTGGAACGGCGCGCCGCAAAGCCCGCTCGCCGCAGCCGCTTCGCAGGCTGATAATGAGCGCAGCGAGGACCACGATGACGATTGACGCCGCCTCTGGAAAAGCCTGTACGCTGAACAAAAGCCCGCCCGCTGAGCGGGGCGCTGATTCCGATGACCATGGAGGGCGTCCGCTTGCGAAAGAAACTTGCCCGCCGGGCGCAGCGCCGAGCCCGATGACCCCTTGCGCGAGACGCTGAGCCGATAACGATTGCCTTTTGCTGAAAGAAACCTTCCCGCCATGCGTATCCTGCTTGTCGAAGACGATTCCCTGTTAGGCGACGGCCTGCGCGCCGGCCTGCGCCAGCTCGGTTTTCTGGTGGACTGGGTGCGCGACGGCGAGGCGGCCGAGCGCGAGTTGCGCACGGACAGTTACGCCGCCGCCGTGCTCGATCTCGGACTGCCGCGCAAGGACGGCCTGGACGTGCTGGCCAGCATCCGCCGCGCCGGCATCGCCACGCCGGTGCTGGTGCTGACGGCGCGCGACGCGGTGCCCGAGCGCATCCGGGGGCTGGACGCCGGGGCCGATGACTATGTCGTCAAGCCCGTCGATCTGGACGAACTCGCCGCCCGGCTGCGCGCCCTGGTGCGCCGCGCCCACGGCCAGCCGCTCGAATGCCTGAGCGCGCAGGACGTGGTGCTCGACCCGGCCTCGCGCTCGGTGCGCCGGGCGGGCGAGCCGGTCAGCTTGTCCACCCGTGAGTTTGACCTGCTGCAAACCTTCATGCTCAGCGCCAACCGCGTTTTGTCGCGTGAACAGTTGGAGCAGCAGCTCTACAGCTGGGGCCAGGAAGTGGACAGCAACGCCATCGAGGTCCACATCCACAACCTGCGGCGCAAGCTGGGCGCCACGCTGATCCACACGGTGCGCGGTGTGGGCTACCTGCTGCAGCGCGACGCGCCGGCCGCATGAGGACGCTGCCTCAGCCGCGTTCGCTGCAGGGCCGGCTGCTGGTGCTGGTGCTGTCCGTGGTGGTCAGCGTGTGGCTGCTCACGGCGCTGGCCACCTGGGTCGACGCGCGCCATGAACTCAAGGAGTTGCTCGACGGCCACCTGGCGCAGGCGGCGGCCCTGCTGGTCGTGCAGCAGGCGCAGGAGATGGAGAACGATGACCATGTCCTGGATGCGCCCACGCTGGACCGCTACGCGCCCAAGGTGGCTTTCCAGGTGTTTCATGAGGGCCGGCTGACGATGCGCTCGGCCAATGCGCCTGTCACGCCCATGGTCAGGTCCGGCAAGCCCTTCGACACGGGTTTTCATACCGTGCAGATCAAGGGCACCGACTGGCGCGTCTTCAGCGCCCATGTCGCCGAGCGCGATGTGCAGGTCTATGTCGGCGAGCTGGCCACTTCGCGCTCGGACATTTTGTGGGCCGTGCTGCGCAGCGTTCTGTGGCCGATGGCGCTGGCCCTGCCGCTGCTGGGGGCAGCGCTGTGGTGGGCGGTGTCCCGGGGCGTCAAGCCGCTGCGCCAGGCCGGGCTCGCCCTGGCCGAACGCCAGCCGCAGGCGCTGTATCCGCTGGTGATCGACGGTGCGCCCTCGGAAATGGCGCCCATGGTCGAGGCGCTCAACAGCCTGTTCGAGCGCATCGCCACGCTGCTCGAATCCGAGCGGCGCTTTACCGCCGACGCCGCGCACGAGCTGCGCACGCCCATTGCCGCCATCCGCGCCCAGGCGCAGGTGGCCATGGGCGAGGCCGATGACGCGCTGCGCCGCCACGCGCTGCAGGGCACGCTCGAAGGCTGCGACCGCGCCATCCGGCTGGTCGAGCAGTTGCTAACGCTGGCGCGGCTCGAAGGCAGCGCCGCCTCCGCCATGGCCGCCGTCGATCTGCGGGCGATGGCCCGGCGCGTTGTCGCCGACATCGCGCCCAAGGCGATTGCCAAACACCAGAGGCTCGAATTCGATGCGCAAGCCGATGGGCCTTGCACTCTTGCGGGCAACGAGACGCTGCTGGCGGTGCTGGTGCGCAACCTGGTGGACAACGCCGTGCGCTACAGCCCGCCGGGCGCGCGCGTGCAGGTGACCGTGCAGCAGCAGGCCGGGCAGGTCGTCTTGAGCGTGGAAGACAGCGGTCCGGGGCTGGCAGAGGCGGACCTCGAACGCCTGGGCGAGCGTTTTTTTCGGGTACCGGGCAGCGCCGAGAGCGGCAGCGGGCTGGGCTGGTCCATCGTGCGGCGGATTGCGGCGGTGCATGGGCTGAGCATGCAGGCCAGTGCCTCGGCGGCCCTGGGCGGTCTTGCCGTTCGGGTCACGGCAGCGGCCGGCGCTCGCGTCATGGAAACGGAGACCGCGTCACAGGAATTGAGCCGATGAAACCATCGCACCGCCACCTTGAGCGCCACCGCACCGAGCGCATCGGCTGGCTGCGCGCCGCCGTGATGGGCGCCAACGACGGCATCGTCTCCACCGCCAGCCTGCTGCTCGGGGTGGCGGCGGCCGGCGCGGCGCCGCAGGCGATTTTGATTGCCGGGGTGGCCGGGCTCATGGCCGGGGCGATGTCGATGGCGGCGGGGGAGTATGTCTCGGTGTATTCGCAGGCCGACACCGAGCAGGCCGACCTGTCGCGCGAGCGCGCCGAACTGGCCGCAGACCCGGCGGCCGAACACCGCGAACTGATGGCGATTTATGTCAGCCGGGGGCTGTCGCACAGTCTGGCCGATCAGGTGGCGGGCGAACTGATGGCCCATGACGCGCTGGGGGCGCACGCACGGGACGAGTTGGGCATTTCCGGGGCTTTCAGCGCCCGGCCCGGTCAGGCGGCGCTGGCGTCGGCGAGCAGCTTTGCGGTGGGCGCTGCCCTGCCGCTGGGTGTGCTGGTTCTGGCGCCTGTGCATGGCCTGATTGCCTGGGTGGCGGCCACCTCGCTGGTGTTTCTGGCCCTGCTGGGCGCCATGGCTGCGCGGGCCGGTGGCGCCGATGTGTTCACCGGCGCGTGGCGGGTGACCTTCTGGGGCGCACTGGCCATGCTGGTCACGGCCGGCGTCGGGGCGCTGTTTGGCACCGTTGTCTGAGGTCTGAGGCACAGGCACCCGAGCGCCTGGGCGGGTTGTTCAACTCATGAGGTCTACGGTCCATAGACCTGCAGTTCCCCGACAGAGATGAAGTCGGCGCTGCCGCCGGGGTTGCCATGGATGCGGATGGCATCGGCGCTGACGGGGGTGAACTGCATCGAGTACGTCTCGTAGCTGGTGGTGTTGTTGATGCCGGGGTAGGTGGGCGTGATGGTCAAGCCCGAGACGTTGACCCAGTTGCCGCCCTGGCGCACCTGCACCGTCAGGGTGGTGAACCAGCCACCGTCGGCAAAGTGGCGGCCCTCCTGGAACACGACGCGGTTGAAGGTCTGGGGCGAGGAGAACTGGTAGCCGATCCAGTCCTCGCTGGCGGTGTTGGCGCCGTCCCAGGTGTCGTACTGCGCCAAGGCATCGGCGCTGCCCACGGGCGGCATGACGCCGTCGCGGATGATGGCGATGTTGCGCGAGCCCCCGCCCTGGGGCGCCGTGACACGGGCGATGATGCTGCCCTGGGCAGCGAGGTTCTGCGCGGCAGCAATGGTGAAGGGCTGGAGGCCCGAGGTGTTGCCCCCGCCGGTGGCCGGGTTGAAGACGCTCACCTGCACCGTGCCCGCTGCCGCGATGTCGCTGGCGGGGATGGCCGCCGTCAGCTGCGTGGCGCTGACGAAGGTCGTGGGCCTGGCCGTGCCGTTCCAGCGCACCACGCTGGCGTTGGTGCCCGTCACGAAGTTCGAGCCGCTGACGCTCAGGCTGAAACCCGGCCCGCCCGCGATGGCGCTGGCCGGCGCCAGGGACGAGATGGCCGGGACCGGGGCTGGCGCGGTGGACCCGTTTCCATAGACCTGCAGTTCGGCCACGGAGATGAAGTCGGCGCTGCCGCCGGGGTTGCCGTGGATGCGGATGGCGTCGGCGCTGACCGGGGTGAACTGCAGGGTATAGGTCTCGTAGCTGGTGGTGTTGTTGATGCCGGGGTAGGTGGGCGTGATGGTCAAGCCCGAGACGTTGACCCAGTTGCCGCCCTGGCGCACCTGCACCGTCAGGGTGGTGAACCAGCCACCGTCGGCAAAGTGGCGGCCCTCCTGGAACACGACGCGGTTGAAGGTCTGGGGCGAGGAGAACTGGTAGCCGATCCAGTCCTCGCTGGCGGTGTTGGCGCCGTCCCAGGTGTCGTACTGCGCAGAGGCGTCGGCGCTGCCCACGGGCGGCATGACGCCGTCGCGGATGATGGCGATGTTGCGCGAGCCCCCGCCCTGGGGCGCCGTGACACGGGCGATGATGCTGCCCTGGGCGGCCAGGTTCTGCGAGGCGGCAATGGTGAAGGGCTGAGCCCCCGAGGTGCCCCCGCCGGGGGCCGGGTTGAACACGCTCACCTGCGCCGTGCCGGCCGCTGCGATGTCGCTGGCGGGGATGGCCGCCGTCAGCTGCGTGGCGCTGACGAAAGTCGTCGGCCTGGCCGCGCCGTTCCAGCGCACGCTGGCGCCGCTGACGAAGTTCGACCCGTTGACGCTCAGGGTGAAGCCCGGCCCGCCCGCGACGGCGTTGCTTGGCGCCAGCGAGGCCAGGACAGGCACCGGATTGCTTCCCCCGCCCGACCCGCTGGTGATCGTGAACGCCTTCTGCACCGATGTGCCACCGCCCGGTGTCGGCGTCACCACGGTGACCTGCGCGGTACCCGCCGCCGCGATATCGCTGGCCGCAATCTGGGCGGACAGTTGCGTGGCGCTGACAAACGTCGTGGTCCTTGCGGTGCCGTTCCAGTGCACCTTGGACGCCGCCACGAAGCCGGAGCCTGTGGCCGTGAGCGTGAAGGCCGGGCCGCCCGCCTCAGCGCTGGCCGGCGCAATCGAGGACAGCACCGGCGCTGGGTTGTTCTGCGTCGGCGCATTGATCGCAAATGCCAGCGAGAGCGAGGCGCCGCCGCCCGGTGCCGGGTTGAACACGGACACCTGCGCCGTGCCAGCCGCCGCGATGTCGCTGGCGGGGATGGCCGCCGTCAGCTGCGTGGCGCTGACGAACGTCGTCGGCCTGTTCGAGCCGTTCCAGCGCACGCTGGCGCCGTTCACGAAATTGGTGCCAGTGACCGCCAGCGAGAAAGCCGGCCCGCCCGCCGTCGCGCTGGTCGGCGTCATCGACGAGATGGAGGGCTGCGGGTTGTTCGACTGCGTGCCCAGTTGAATGATCTTCGCCGTCGATGGCACGCCATTCTTCAACAAAAAAACCATGTAAAACCCCGGCAGCACGGTCGGGTCATTGGGCGCGACGATGTTGATGCCGCCGCTGGCCTGCGTGATGCTGGCCGAGCGAAAGAAGCCCTGCTGCATGTTGTTGGTGTGCGTGACCGAAGGCAGCGCCACCCAGGTCACGCCGGTGATGCCCGCTGCGTCAGGCGTTCCCATGAAAAAGCTCTGGCCCCTGCCAACGCTGGCCGGAGCGGACGAAATCGACGGCCTCGGACCCGCAAAAAGATAGGGCGGCGAGAAAATCTCGGTCTGCGTGTAGCCGTTGCCGCCGCTGATGATCACGCGCGCGTCGGGCATCAGCATCGCGATCGAGTGGTAGAGCCGGGGAATCGCGGAGCTTGCCATGGGGGTCCAGGCCTCGGTGGTCGGGTCCCACATCTCCGGCGTGAGCACCGGCATGCCCGGATCGCCATTGTCGAAACCCGCCCCCTTCGTGCCGCCGGAGACAAACACTTTCCCGTCGGGCAGCAGGGTCGCGTTCATCATGCGCCGGGCCGCGCTCATCGAGGCGATAGCGCGCCATGCGGGGCTGCCTGTATTCAAGTCGATGACCTCGGCCGTTGCGGTGGGTGCATCGCCGCCGCCGGCGAACAGGATCTTGCCAGGCGCGTACATCACGGCGCTGCCGTAATCACGCATCGACTGGAACGTCCGGTTGGCAACATGGCTCCAGGCGCCCGTGCCGGCCGTGTTCAGGTAGCGCGTGGCCACCTCGGGTCCGGCGCTGAAGACCGAGCCGTTGGGCGCCAGAAACATGTACGGGTAGTGCGGCTGCCACAGCTGGGCCGCACTCAGGTCGCGCCAGGTGCCCGTGCTGGACTGCCATACCTGCGGCAAGGGATTGGAGCCGGTGGACAGGTCCACGTTGCCGGCGACGACCAGCACGTCGCCGCCAGGCAGCGCCGTGGTGGTGGGGTACCACCTTCCCAGGTTCATATCGGGCTGGCGCGTCCATTTTTTGGTGGCCGGGTTGAAGATGGCCGCCTCGGGCAGCCCAATATTGTTGCTGATGTGCCCGCCCGCGACAAACAGCCGCCCGTCGGGCAAGAACACATGGCCGCTGCAAAACGTGTCATAGCCGGCCCGCTCCACCGCCGTCACGCTGCCCGATACCGGGTCCCATATCCGGGGATCATCGCCGCTGACGCCATCGCCCGGCCACATCAGGACGGTTCCATTGGGCAGCAGGTGCGAATGCACAGGGAAGAAAGGAAAATTCGGCCCGTTCTGCCATTCGCCGCTGGTCTGCGGCGTCGCCAGGCCCAGCAAGGGCGACGCCAGCAGGCACAGCGCCAGCCCCAGGCGCAGCAGCCATTGGGAAATCAAGGTGGTGAGGTGTTGCATGATGGCTCTCACGGCTGAGGGGTGGGGTGCAAGACCACGACACGAAGCGGCTCTTCGTGATCGTCATGTTCATGCGCCGCACCTGCATGCGCGTCATGCCCGACGACGACGATATCGCCTGTTCTGTTGACGCTGAGCGCATCGGTGATGACCAGTCCGGGAATGTTGGCAAGGGTGTTGAGGTCCTGCATCCCGCCGGCCCGCGTCCAGATAAAGCCGCGATCTCCGTTGCTGCTGCTGGAGGTTCCCACCACCTCGCCGCGTGCATTGATATCGCGGGCGCGGCTGTCGGTGCCGCCGGCAAGCACGCCCAGATCCTGGATGGCGCGCGCCCCGGCGGCGTCCCAGAGTACGGCCCGGGAGCGGCTCGGGAACTCTCCAACGCCCGTGGCCACGCCGACGATGGTGCCGTTTTCACTGATGCTGACCGCCTCGCTGTGGGTGAAGCCCGCCAGCGTGCCGAGGTTGACGATGCTCGCCTTTCCCGGCCAGAGCACCGCCGTCTTGCGCTCATCGCCAGACACGCCCACGATATCGCCGTTGTCATTGAGGCCCAGAGCGCGCGCCGCCTGGCTGCCAATGCGTGGCAGCAACTGGACCGCGCCAGAGCGGCTCCACCACACCGGTTGCACCCCGGCAGTTCCGCTGACATAACCGGCGGCCTCGCCGCGAATATTGATGGCGTAAGCGATCCCGCTGTTGCTGCCTGATGCCAGCGCGAGCGGCTCGAACCCGGCCCTGCGCACGGCGCGGAAAGGGCGCAAGGCCACTTGTGTGTTGTACGAGCCCACCACCTCGCCCTGGTCATTGAGGCCGAACGCGACACTGTGTCCAGCGTCTTGGTCGGTGGCAACGCTCTCGGTGCCCGTTGGCAGGAAGACCAGCGCCTGCGAGGCCCGGCGGGCATCGATCTTGAAGCCGCCCGCGACCTCGCTGGCCGAGTTGATGCGGCGCACCACGGCGGTGGCGCCCGGATTGTGAAGCCGGGCGTATTCAACGCCAGAGTAGCCTCGTGCCTGTGCCTGCACGGCCGGAGCGTGAAGCCCAGCGCTCATGCCCAACGTCAGCGCCAATGCCCAGTGGCATCCCCTGAAGCTGAAAAAATGCGTCCCTGCCTTGGCATGGCACTGCGCACGGATTGATGTTGTCATGGCGCTCCTCCCTGAACGCCGTTATAGACGTGCGAAAGACGAATGTTGTGAGCTAATGTCTTTTGCATTAACTCGGCGCTAGCCGGTTTTTTCAGGACAATTTGACAAGCGCATCAGTCTATGAGTGCGCTTTCAAGGGAAATAATCCGGCCCTGGTGATTTTTCCATTCAGGAAAATAAGCCTTCAAGGCGATGCAATTTTTCACATATTAATGACAATATGCCGAAGGGTTGATTTCTTGAAGCAGTTTCAAACCCGAGTATTGACACCCGTATTGACAAGCATGCCGGCGCTGATTTGTCAGGTCATGGCAATGATATAAACCCCGGCAACGATGAGCATCATGCCCGCTGCCCGAAGCAGCGTGACGTGTTCACCCAGCGCAAAACCCACCAGTGTGGAGAGCAGGAAACCCAGGCCCACGATGGGGTAAGCCTTGCTGACATCCCATTTGGCCAGCACGCCCAGCCAGACGATGGCGCCCAGCCCATAGAGCATGAAGCCGAGGAACAGGTATTTGTTGGTTAAAAAAGGCAGCAGGCCGGGCATGCCGCCGGAGCCGCTCAAGGGCTCAGCCGCCTTGATCTGCATCATGCCGGCCTTCAGGGAAAACTGGGCCGTGACAGAAAGGATAATGCTGCCCAGCGCAAGCATGAAGACGTTCATGGAAAACCCGTTGGAAAAAGCTGCGCTGCCACGGTGATGGCCACCATCACGACGATGCAGATCAGGCTGTTGAAGTTGGTGAGCGAATAGATTATCGGGTCATCGTGCATCTCGCCGCGCCCGGTCTTGATCCACAGGCGGGCCATCCAGTAAATCATCACCACGGCGGCGCCCCAGAGCAGGTGCGGGCTTTCATAGCGCAGCTGGGTCTCCCCGGCATTGATGAACAGGCCAAAGATCACCACGGCCGAGAGCGCGGCGCCAACGCCCAGCGGCTGCAGGATGGGCAGGTCCGCCACCTGGTAGTCGCGCCCCGGCGTCATGCTGGTGCCCGCCTGTCGCAACGCGACCAGTTCCGAGCACCGCTTGACCAGCGCCAGGCTCAGGAAGATAAAAAGCGAGAACGCCGCCAGCCACGGACTGACCTCGACGCTGACGGCCACGGAGCCGGCCAGGATGCGCAGCGTGTAGAGCACCGAGAGCATCACCACGTCAATGAGCACATAGCGCTTGAGCAGCCAGGTGTAGGCGCTGGTGAGCGCCAGGTAGCACAGCAGCGTCAGCAGCAGCGCGCGGGAGGTCAGGGCGGCGATGGCCAGGCCGGCCAGCAGCATGGCCGCGCTGGCCGCCGCCCCGGTCAGCAGGCTGATCTGCGCGCTGGCAAACGGGCGCGAGCGCTTGCGCGGATGGGCGCGGTCGCTGTCCAGATCGAGCAGGTCGTTGACGATGTAGGTGGCCGATGCGACCAGCGAAAAAGCCATGAAAGCCAGCCCCATGGTGGCAATCTTGCCGAGGTCGAACAAGGAAAAAGCCGTCAGCAGCGGCACGAACAGCAGCACGTTCTTGATCCACTGGTGAATGCGCAAGGCCCGGCTCCAGGTTTTGAGGCCGGCGCCGGGCTTGGGAAACTTGCGCTCGACCGGGCAGTGCGCGCTCACGATGCGTTCGAGTTGCGGCGACACGCCCACCAGCACGGCGGCAGCGGCGGCTTTCCAGATCGGCAGGTCGGCCGCCTGGTCGCCGGCATAGGCAAAGGGCTGCCCGACGGTGCGCTCGATCATCCGGCGCTTGTTGTCGCCTTTGAGGTTGTAGCTGCCGTCGCTGGCCAGCACCCTGTCAAACAGGCCCAGATGCGCCGCCACGCCTTGCGCGATGCTTTGGTCTGCAGCGGTGGCCAGGATCAGCGTGCGGCCCCCGGCCTTTTCGGCGCGCAGGTAATCGAGCAGGGCTTCGTTGTAGGGCAGCGTCGCGGCGTTGAAATGGCCGGCAGCCTCGGCGGCCACCAGTTGCTTGAATTGCGCCCGGCCCTTGAGCAGCCACGCCGGGATTTTCAGCAGCGTGACCGGATGGTGCTTGAACGCCTTGAGTGACAGCTCGACCAGCGTGTCGGTGGGGGTGAGCGTTCCGTCCAGGTCCACGATCAGCGGCATGGCGTGGTGTGTTGCCGGCAGAGGCGGGTCCGCGCTGCGGTCAGCTGGGTCAGCCATCCAGGGCAGGGACTGGGAAGCGCTCGCTAGCGCCGATGTCAGGCCATTCATAAAGCTCCTGTTCTGCCTCTGCGGGCGAGGCTGATGCCGGTGTGTTGAGTCATCCGCTTAATGGCGCGATGCCATGGCGGGGCAGTCGGCCCGCTCAAACAGGCTCCAGGCGCCGCTGGCCAGCAAGCGCACCGGCTCGCAATCGGCGCCCTTGAACAGATTGTGCGGCAGCGGCGTGAGGTGGCGTGCCACGAAATAGCGGTAACGCTCGCCATGGTGCTTGCGCCAGTCGAAGTCCGTGGGGTTGTGTTCAAAGCCATAGGTCACGGCCGGCAGGCGCTCGGGCTTGAAGCGGGCAATCTGCGGCGGGAACCAGGCAAAGTTGAAATCGACCAGGCCCTGCTTTTCCGACTGGTACCAGGCGGCAAAGTGAAGGTAGGCCACGTCGTTGTTCGTCGCTTCGCTGCGCTGGGCAAACGGCAGGTAGAGGACGCGCTGCGCGGGCGCCATGGCCGCCAGCACCGCCTCGAAATCCCTCGATTCCCTGGCAAAGCGCCAGGCCTGCAAGGAATGCTGGCCCAGCATCAGCCAGGTCAGCGCCACCATCAGCGGCATGGCCAGGCGTGCCGTCCAGCCGCGCAAGCCGTCGAAGGCGGCGCCGGCGTTTTGCGGCGCCATGGCGGGGGCCTGCTGGCCGGAAGTGAACATCAGCGCATAGGCTGGAAACATGAAGAGCCCAAAGCGTATGTAGAGCAAGCCGGTGGCCATTGCAAACAGCGGCACCGTCACGGCAATCAGTAGCGCAACGCCGAACATGACCCATGTAACTGGCCGCTGGCGGTCTATGCGCAGGCCGAGCATCCAGGGGATGAGCGGCAGAATGAAAGCGGCCAGCAGCACGGGCACGGTGGTCTTGCCGGTCAGCGAGTTGATGAAGATCTTGGCCGGGCGTTTCCAGCTCAAATGCCACAGCACGGGGCCGGCATTGCTGATGCCGCCATACTGCGCCTGCAGCCTGCTGCTGAAGAAAAAATAGGCCAGGCATGCCAGCCCCGAGACCACGAATGGCCAGCTGCCGCGCAGCCAGCGCCCCATCCAGGGCCGGCTCGAATGGCAGCGCACGGTGTAGATCGTGCCGGCCACGGCCATGCCGAACACAAACATCAGCCCATGCGAGAGCAGCAGCGCCAGGCCCATCAGCGCCGTGGCCATGCCGCGCTTGAACGTGGGCTGTTGCGCATACTGGTCCGCGACCAGGATGAACACCACCGTGACCGGCGCGGCCACCAGGAAGGTCAGGAAACCCCAGTAGTAGGACAGGCCGAAGAACGAGAGCAGGAAGAACCAGTCCAGCCGTGGATCGGCATTGAAATGCTTGCGCAGGCTCACCAGCGCGAACACGAAGGCGATGTAGGCCAGCGACAAGATCACCTTGAGCGCCATTCCCACCGGCATGATGACGCTCAAAGGCAGCGTCAGGCCATAGCCGACCAGGTAAGGCGTGAACAGGTTGATGCGAAACAGGTCTGTCCACGGCGAGGTGCCCGCCAGCAGGTCATGGAGCAAGGCCACCTGTCCTGCATGCTGGGGCAGGTCCACCATCGGTGGCCGTGGGGCGATCCAGAAAATGGACGCGCCCCAGAGGACTGAAAGCAAAAATACAAATCTTGATGCCGAGTGCTGCATGCTTTCATCGTGACATGATTCATGCGAAATCCAGGGGATTACGCTTGTAAGCGCCGGCAACTTCGAGATGACCAAAACAAGCGCCTGGCCAGCGCCCGCCCGCCTGGAGCCGGCAGCGCTGTCGTCAGGCGTGAGCAGGGTGCCGAGCCGCCGCCGGGCAGGCCGGATCGGGGGCGATGTGGCGCTCGCCGATGTGTTTTGTGCCGGTTACATGGATGAGCGCCTGCAAGACGAGGTTACCAATCCGTGCCGCGCACAAAGCGAATGATGAGCTTGGCAAAGGCGGCTGGTGACACGGGGCCGGTTACCCCGCCCCGAAGCACAAACCCGAGGGGCTTTGCATAATGGGATGGCTTTCATTCCGCTTTTTCGTCAACCTTCTGGTCGGCATGCCGGTCAGTTTCATGGAGAACTTCATGGCCCAGTACACCATTGCCGTCGTCGTCGGCAGCCTGCGCAAGGACTCGTTCAATGCCAAGCTTGCCAGCGCGCTGGAGAAACTGTTTCCGGCTGACTTCAGTTTCACCCGTGTGCAGATCGACGACCTGCCCCTGTACAACCAGGACAACGACGGCAATCCGCCGGCGCAGGTCACGCGCCTGAAGGGCCAGATCACGGCGGCGCAGGGCGTGCTGTTCGTCACGCCCGAGTACAACCGCTCGATTCCGGGCGTGCTGAAAAATGCGATTGACCACGCCTCGCGCCCCTACGGCCAGAGCGTGTGGAACGGCAAGCCGGCCGGCGTCATCGGGGTATCGCCCGGTTCGACAGGAACGGCCATGGCGCAGCAGCACCTGCGCAACATCCTGGCCTACCTGAACATGCCCACGCTTGGCCAGCCCGAAACCTTTATTCAACACAAGGACGCTTTGTATGACGCCGCTGGCAACATCGGCGAGGCCAGCCTGAAGTTTTTGCAGGGCTGGGTCGATGCCTATGTGGACTGGGTGAAAAAGCACGCTTGAAGCAGCCTTGCTGCCGCTCATTGCCGCCCGCTGACGCCAGGGGCTGGCGCCGGAACTGTGGTGTATAACCTACTCCCCCGCAGGTCATGCGCCACGTCTTTGGAAAAGGTGCGCATGCCTCATCACCGCATCAAGCCAGACGCCTTAGGGCGCGGCAAACCAAGGAATTTCAAGCATGGGCGCACAGTGGAAAGCAAAAGGCAAGGAACTGGCAGCCAACGCCAGGGGTAAATTGTTCGGCCGGCTGGCCAAGGACATCATGATCGCCGCCCGCAGCGGCGCCGACCCCGCCCTGAACGCCCGCCTGCGGCTGGTGACCGAGCAGGCGCGCAAGGTCTCCATGCCCAAGGAAACGCTGGAGCGCGCCATTAAAAAAGGCGCGGGCCTGACCGGCGAAGCGGTGCATTTCGAGCACGTCATCTACGAAGGCTTTGCCCCGCACCGCGTGGCCGTGATGGTCGAATGCCTGACCGACAATGTCAAACGCACCGCGCCTGAAATGCGCGTGCTGTTCCGCAAGGGCCAGCTCGGCACGTCCGGCTCGGTGGCCTGGGATTTCAACCATGTCGGCATGATCGAAGCCGAACCCACCGCCCCCGGCGCCGACCCGGACCTCGCTGCCATCGAGGCAGGCGCGGACGATTGTGAAGCGGGCGAGGAAGCTGGCCACACGCTGTTCCTGACTAAACCCGGCGATCTGGACCTGGTCAGCCGCGCCCTGCCGGCCCAGGGCTTCACCGTGCTGTCGGCCAAGCTGGGCTACAAGGCCAAGAACCCGATTGATCCGGCCAGCCTAAGCGCAGCCGAGCTGGAAGAAGTCGAAGCCTTCCTGGCCGCCATCGACGGCAATGACGACGTGCAGAACGTCTATGTGGCACTGGCGGGCTAAAGGCCCGTGCTGTGTGAATCGGAGATTGCCGCCGGCGGCCTGACAATTCGCAATGTCCGGCGCGATTTTTCCGAATGGCACCTAGGCCGCCCGCGCTACGCGCTGTGGGCGCTCGATGTGGACGTGGCGCCCGTGCGCCAGCGCGTGCAGGCGGCGCAAGACCATATGGCGGATTGGCTGCTCGACGGCTACCAGCGCCAGCCGCACATCACCTTGACCCTGTGCGGTTTCCCAAGCGACGCGCCCCGGCATGCGGACGACTTCGGGGCTGAAGCGTTGCGCGCCCAGCTGGATGCGTTGCGCCAGGCTCGCCCCCGTTCTTTTGAGATCGACATCGGCGCTCTGGCCAGTTTCACGTCCGCACCCTATCTGAGCGTCCACGACGAGGGCGGCCATATCGCTGCGCTGCGCGGCTGCCTGACGGGCGGGGAGGGCCAAGAACCCGGCTTCGTCTACATGCCACACGTTACCGTGGGGCTGTATGCCGACGCCTGGCCGCTGTCGGCAGTGCAGGCGCGGCTGGACAGTTTTGCTTGCGACGGGCCGCTGCGGCTGCGCGTTGCAGGGATCAGTTTGATGGCCTATGCGACGGGGGAAATCGGCGGGCCTTTGACGCGCATGGCTGACTATGATTTTGGTCGCGGCACTTTGCACTGGGACGAGGGGCTGGTTCAGACTGGCTGCTGACATAGGGTGATTCATGCCGCTCGCTCCAGACCCGACGTTGGCATCAGCGAGTCGGATGTCTGCAATGTGATGCCGATTTCCATGACAGCGCTACGTTTGCGTCTGGAGAAGTCACCTTGACCGCCGAATCGCAGCCGACCCGAGCGCTCACGCGAGATCTGAGGCGGTGCCGGTGGCGCAGCGTGCCAACCTACAGGTGGAAATCGCCCGCAGCTTCCGGCTGATAAAGCACTTTGTCAATCCGGATATGGCAGGTTCGGTTCGGAATCCGCCAGCTGAAGGCGTCGCCCTCCTTGTAGCCCAGGATCGCGGTGCCGATGCCGGAACTCACCGATAGTTTCCCGGCACTGTCGTCCGCATCCTCTGGGTAAACCAAGGAAACTTCCACCTCCTCGTCGTCCACCTGCAGCAAGGCCTTGGAGTTCATCGTCACGACATCCTTCGCCACTTTCCATGGATCGACGACGATAGCTCGCTCAATCTCATGCTCCAGCTCAAAAATATCCGGGCCCCGTTCAAGCTCGACCAGACTTCTGAGCCGGGCCTTGTCGATCTCGGTGATGAAGATGTCGGAGGTGTGGGCCGCAGGGCTTTCGCGCAAGAGCCGCAGATAGCGCTCCGAGTGCATGACCAAAGACTTCATCGCAGGCGTTTCGCGTTCCAGCGAGAAGCCGCTGCGCAGGAAGGCCTGCAGCGATCGCTCGTTGTCCGGGTGGATTTTGGCGATCAGCTTCTCGGCGCGCATGTCGAAGAAAGCGAGTTTCATGCCTTCGCGGATGGTGCTGGCTCCGAGCTTGCGGCCCCAGTTGTCGCGGTTGCCGATAACCAGGACCATTTCGCAGTCCGGGCCCGCCTTGACGAGGCGCACGAAGCCGACCGGCACGTCATGGCGGTCGTAGGCCATGAAGAACCGGCCGCCTTGGTTGAACAGATGGGTCAGGATCGGCAACTGGACCCGACCGATGAGCTGTTCGATGAACCGGGAGATATGGCGCGAATCGCTCAGGTAGCGGGTGACGCCCTCGTCTTCCAACCAGTCCATCAGCGTCAGCGCGTTGGCCCGAGTGATCTCGGGACACAGAGAAATGAAAGGCTTGTTCATCTTAACCACCTTTGGTTTCAAGAATGAAAGCCTTTCATGGCGGTGGCCATGACGGTTCTTTCGGCTAGCCCGGAATTTTATAACGGTGCGCGAGCGCGCAAGTTCGATGCTTTGCAAAACCCCTGCGTTGCGTGCCGGAAAGAGGCTTGTTGCGCCAGGAGCCGTCATGCGTTGTAGAGGCCGTTACCGCTAAGCGGCCGCTTGGGCCATTGGGGGTGAATCGCAGCAACGGGTCGGTAGCTGGCGCCCCAAATCACGCAATTGGACAGAAAGCGGGCACTGGTGATCGGGAGGTAACGCTGCATTGCTGTCATCCAGACAAGGCGGTAGGTGTCAATGCCAAAGGCGAGCAGCAAAAAATAAGCTCGCAAAAGCGGGCTTATTCATGAGCGCAGCGCCGAAAATCAGGCCGCCAAAGCCGCCACCGGCTGATTTGCCGCGCTCTGCGTATGCGCCAGCGTATCCGCCTGAGCCGCTGCCAGCGCTGCCGCCTTGGCCGCTTCGCCCATGGCCAGGCCTTCGGCGCGAACAAAGCGCACATCGGTCACGCCCATGAAGCCGAACACTGTCTTCAGGAAGCTTTCCTGGTGCTCCATCGCGTTGCCGGCGTCGCTGGTCGAATACACGCCGCCACGGGTCGAGGCCACGATCACCGTCTTGCCGCCGGCCAGGCCCACCGGGCCTTTGTCGGTGTATTTGAAAGTGCGGCCCGCTTGCGCAATGCGGTCAATCCAGGCCTTGAGCTGGGTCGGAATGCTGAAGTTGTACAGCGGCGCGCCAATCACCACCACATCGGCGGCCAGGAACTGCGACACCAGCGCTTCGGAAATGGCGTTTTCGCGCTGCTGCGCCTTGGTCAGTTCCGCCGCGCCAGCGGGCAGCCGGAAACCCAGCGACTCGGCCGACAAGTGGCTGGGCGTGTCCACGGCCAGGTCGAGGTAGCTGACTTGGGTGGCCGGATGGGCGGCGCGCCAGGAGGCGACGATCTGGGCCGTCAACTGGCGCGACACCGAGTTGCCGCCGAGGATGCTGGAGTCGATGTGGAGAAGCTTGGTCATGATGTGTTCCTTGAAAAATGGGTGAACCCAGCGGGTTCGGGTTTGGCGGCTGGGGCTTGATCGCCGCGATGGATAGATTGTGCTGGCGGTGCGAGTTCTTGATAAGTCCCTGAAATTGCATTAGATTGTTCTGCTGGCAGGACAATTAACCCAGCCGAACCCAACGCACACAAGGAAGCCAAGCCCATGCAAGACCTCAACGACATGCTGTACTTTGCCGAGGTGGTGGAGCGCGGCGGTTTTGCCGCTGCCGGGCGCTCGCTGGGCCTGCCCAAGTCACGCCTGTCGCGCCGGGTGGCCGAGCTGGAGGCGCGGCTGGGCGTGCGGCTGCTGCAGCGCACGACGCGCAAGCTCTCGTTGACGGCGGTGGGCGAGATTTACCTGCGTCACTGCAGCGCCATGCGCGAGGAAGCGCTGGCCGCCGAGGAAGCCGTGGCCCACATGCAGGCCGAGCCGCGCGGCGCCCTGCGCATTTCCTGCCCGGTGACGCTGGCGCAAAGCACGCTGGGCTATCTGGTGCCGCGCTACATGGCGCTGTATCCGCAGGTCAAAGTGGACATGCGGGTCACGAACCGTGTCGTCGATCTGGTGGAGGAGGGCATCGACATCGCGCTGCGTGTGCGCCCCACGCTGGACGACAGCGGCAGCCTGGTGGTCAAGCAGCTGGGCGCCACCTGCAGCTATCTGCTCGCCAGCCCCGAGCAATTGCGCCGCCAGGGCGTGCCCTCCGGCCCCGATGATCTGGCGCGGCTGGACACGGTGGCGATGTCGGTGATGGACGGGCACTGCAGCTGGGTGCTGCTCGGGCCGGAGGGGCAGGAGTTTGTCTTCCAGCACCAGCCGCGCTATGTGGCCGACGACTTGCAGACGCTCAAGCTGGCGGTGCTGGCGGGCACAGGCATCAGTTTCTTGCCGGCAACGCTGAGCCAGGCCGAGCTGCAGGCTCGGTTGCTGGTGCCGGTGCTGCCCGGCTGGACGCTGCGGCCGGGTCGGGTGCATGCGGTGTTTCCCTCGCGCCGGGGGCAGGTGCCGGCGGTGCGCAGCTTCCTCGACTTCATGGGCCGGCACATGCAGGGCGAGCGTCTGGTGGAAGACGCCGCCTGAGCCGTGGCGTTGCGTGGGCTGTGGATTCTACGAATAAACGCAATGCTTTATAGCTAATTAATCTTATAAATTAAGAACGATATATTCTTTTGAGTTGCAAGGGTTTCTCCCCACAATGCGTCATTCCTGCCAACCACTTTTTTGGAAATGACACCTGTGCGCCTCATCATTGTTCCCGGCTGGCGCGACTCCGGCCCCGGCCACTGGCAAAGCCTGTGGGCGCAGCAGTTGCCGGGCGCGGTGCGGGTGCAGCAGGACGACTGGATTACGCCGAATCGCGCGGCCTGGGTCGAGTCGATTGCCCGGACCATCCTCGCGCAGGACGGTCCGGTCATCGTCGCCGCGCACAGCCTGGGCTGCATCGCCACGGCGCATCTACCGGCTGAAGCCGTGGCGCGCATCCAGGGCGCTTTGCTGGTGGCACCGGCCGACCCCGAGCGCCTGGCCGTGCTGAGCGACTTTGCGCCCGTGCCGTTTCAAAAGCTGCCGTACCGCCATGTGCTGGTGGCCAGCAGCAATGACCCTTTTTGCCCGGTGCGTCTGGCCGGTGCCTATGCTCGGGCCTGGGGCAGCGAGTTTGTCCGCCTGCCGGGCGCCGGCCACATCAACACCGAGTCCGGCCACGGCGAATGGCCGCTGGGCCTGGCGCTGCTGCAGTCGCTCGCGGGCGAGACTTCGCCGCCCACCATGCCCCAACCCTCTTCTTCCAGTTCAACCTTGTCTTTTGAAAGCCTGAAAACCGCATGACCTCCAAACTTAAAATTGCTCTGGCCACCCTGGCACTGGCCGCCGGCGGCATCGCTTCTGCCCAGACGCAAACCCTGCTCAACGGCTCCTACGACGTGGCGCGCGAGTTCTACAAGGACTACAACGCCGCCTTTGTCGCCCATTACAAGAAGACCACCGGCAAGGACATCAAGATTGACCAGTCGCACGCCGGCTCCAGCGCCATCGCCCGCTCGGTGGCCGACGGGCTGGACGCCGATGTGGTGACCATGAACACCTCCACCGATGTGGAGTTTTTAGCCAACGCCGGCGTGGTGGCCAAGGACTGGGCCAAGCGCTTCCCGGACAACGCCGCGCCCACCACGTCAACCATGCTGTTTCTGGTGCGCAACGGCAACCCCAAGGGCATCAAGGACTGGGACGATTTAATCAAGCCGGGCATCCAGGTGATCGTGGTGAATCCGAAAACCGGCGGCAACGGCCGCTACACCTACCTGGCCGCCTGGGGCTACGCCAAGAAAAAAGGTGCCACCGACGCGCAAGCCGCCGAGTTCGTCGGCAAGCTGTATAAAAACGTCCCCATTCTGGGCAAGGGCGGGCGCGATGCCACCAGCGCCTTTTTGCAGCGCAATACCGGCGATGTGCTGGTCACGTTTGAATCCGAAGTGGTGTCTGTGAACAAGGAGTTTGGCGAAGGCAAGGTGGATGTGATTTACCCGTCCATCAGCATCCTGGCCGAGAACCCGGTGGCCGTGGTCGAGCGCACCGTCGCCAAGAAGGGCACGGCAGACCTGGCCAAGGCTTACCTGAATTACCTGTACTCGGACGAAGGCCAGGAAATCGCCGCCAAACACGCCATGCGTCCGCGCTCGCAGGCGGTGCTGAAAAAGCACGCCGCCACGTTCAAGCCGGTGCAGCTCTTCACCGTGCAGGAAATGTTCGGCTCGCTGAGCGAAGCGCAAAAAATCCACTTCAATGACGGTGGCCAGTTCGACAAGCTCTACACCGTTCGCTAAACCATGAATGCTTTGTCTCTGGGGGCGCCACCGGCGGTGGCGGCGGGGCTGCGCGCCGGCCCCAAGCGCGAACCCCGGCGCGTGCTGCCGGGTTTTAAACTCACGCTGGGCTACACGGTGCTTTACCTCAGCCTGATCGTCTTGATTCCGATGTCGGCGCTGTTTTTCAAGACCTTCACGCTGACCTGGGACCAGTTCTGGATGGCCGTGACCTCGCCGCGCGTGATGGCGTCCTACCGCCTGACCTTTGGCGCC
Source organism: Pseudomonadota bacterium (assembly GCA_030855235.1). Classification (GTDB taxonomy): domain Bacteria; phylum Pseudomonadota; class Gammaproteobacteria; order Burkholderiales; family Burkholderiaceae_C; genus Polaromonas. The sequence goes on along the minus strand of JALYRU010000014.1, from coordinate 59,857 downwards.
TCGCTGATCGCCGCGCTGGTGAACCTGGTGTTTGGCCTGCTGTTGGCCTGGGTGCTGGTGCGCTACAAGTTTCCGGGCAAAAAATTCGTCGATGCGCTGGTCGATTTGCCGTTTGCGCTGCCTACGGCTGTGGCCGGCATTTCGCTCACGGCGCTTTTGGCGGGCAACGGCTGGCTCGGCCAGTACCTGGAGCCCATGGGCATCAAACTCGCTTTCACGCCGGCCGGTGTGGTGATTGCCTTGATTTTTGTCGGCATTCCCTTTGTGGTGCGCACGGTGCAGCCGGTGCTCGAAGACGCTGAAAAGGAACTCGAAGAGGCCGCCACCGCGCTGGGCGCCACGCGGCTGCAGATTTTCACCAAAGTGATTCTGCCGCACATCGCGCCGGCCCTGATGACGGGTTTTGCGATGGCCTTTGCCCGCGCGATTGGCGAATACGGCTCGGTGATCTTCATTGCCGGCAACATGCCGATGATTTCCGAGATCACGCCCCTGATCATCATCGGCAAGCTCGAACAATATGACTACGCCGGGGCGACGGCCGTGGCCGTGGTGATGCTGGTGATTTCCTTTATTTTGCTGCTGGTCATCAACGCGCTGCAGGCCTGGCAGCGCCGCAGCATTGGAGCCGGAGCATGAGCAGTCCGTCTTCCCAACCCGTTCGCCGCACCAGGGCCGGCACCACCGAGGCGCCCTGGGTGCGCTGGACGCTGATCACCGTCGCGCTGACCTTCGTTGTCCTGTTCCTGATACTGCCGCTGGCCGCTGTGTTCACGGAAGCGCTGCGCAAGGGCTTTGGCGCCTACGTCGAAGCGCTGAAGGAGCCTGATGCCTGGTCGGCGATTGAACTTACCTTGATTGCCGCCGCGATTGCCGTGCCGCTGAACCTGGTGTTCGGCGTGGCGGCGGCCTGGGCGATTGCCAAGTACGAGTTTCGCGGCAAGTCCTTTCTGACGACGCTGGTGGATCTGCCGTTTTCCGTCTCGCCCGTCGTGGCTGGCTTGATGTATGTGCTGCTGTTTGGCGCTCAAGGCTGGTTCGGGCCGTGGCTGCAGGCCAACGACATCAAGATCATCTTTGCCATTCCCGGCATCGTGCTGGCCACCGTGTTCGTCACCTTTCCCTTTATTGCGCGCGAGCTGATTCCGCTGATGCAGGCGCAGGGCAACGACGAGGAGCAGGCCGCCATCGTGCTGGGCGCGACGGGCTGGCAGACCTTCTGGCATGTCACGCTGCCCAACATCAAGTGGGGGCTGATCTATGGCGTGATTTTGTGCAATGCGCGGGCGATGGGCGAGTTTGGCGCGGTCTCGGTGGTCTCGGGCCACATCCGGGGCCAGACCAACACCTTGCCGCTGCATGTGGAGATTCTCTACAACGAATACCAGTCGGTGGCGGCGTTTGCCGTGGCTTCGCTGCTGGCCATCCTGGCGCTGGTCACGCTGGCAATTAAATCGGTGGCCGAGTGGCGCCATGAGGCGGAAATGAAGGCCGCCGCCGAGTTGCCGCCCGAGCGCCCGGCGCCGGTTGTGCATCCCGCCGGGGCGCGGGCTTGAACGGGCAAGTCGTATTGCGTCACCCGTGAGTTCTTGGCATGCGGCACTTTGAAGACAGGCCATGATCGTCTTCGCATGACGTGACACTGGGCGCGGACAACTGTGCCGGCCAATCACTCCAACCCTCTGCCAGGTGGCAGAGGGAGAAAGAAACAAGAGAACCATCATGAGCATCGAAATTCGCAACGTCAGCAAGCAGTTCGGCAATTTTCAGGCGCTGGGCGATGTGAGCCTGGACATCGAGTCGGGCGAACTCGTCGCCTTGCTCGGCCCCTCGGGCTGCGGCAAGACCACGCTCTTGCGCATCATCGCCGGGCTGGAAACGCCAGACCACGGCAGCATCCTGTTCAGCGGGGAAGACACCACCGATGTGCATGTGCGCGAGCGCCAGGTGGGCTTTGTGTTCCAGCATTACGCGCTGTTTCGCCACATGACGGTGTTTGAAAACGTGGCGTTTGGCCTGCGCGTCAAGCCGCGCGCCCTGCGCCCGAGCGAAGCCGAGATCAAGAAAAAGGTTCACGACCTGCTCGGACTCGTTCAATTGGACTGGCTGGCGGACCGCTTCCCGTCGCAACTCTCGGGCGGCCAGCGCCAGCGCATCGCGCTCGCCCGCGCCTTGGCGGTGGAACCCAAAGTGCTGCTGCTGGACGAACCCTTCGGCGCGCTCGACGCCAAAGTGCGAAAAGAACTGCGCCGCTGGCTGCGCCGCCTGCACGACGATTTACATGTCACCAGCATTTTCGTCACGCACGATCAGGAAGAGGCGCTGGAAGTCGCGGATCGTGTCGTGCTGATGAATTCCGGCAAGGTCGAGCAGATCGGCTCGCCCCAGCAGGTCTGGGACCATCCGGCTAGCCCCTTTGTCTATGGTTTTCTCGGCGACGTGAACCTGTTCCACGGCCGCGCGCATGAGGGCGAAATCCAGCTCGACGGCATGAAGCTCGATTCGCCCGAGCACGGCAGCGCGCAAAACGCCAAGGCCTTTGCCTACGTCCGGCCCCACGACCTGGACGTGCAGCGCTACACGCCGGGCGCCAAGGGCATTGTGGCCAAGCTGGACCGGGCGATTGTCATCGGGCCGATTGCCCGGCTGGAACTTATTCCCGTAGAAAATAACCAACAGCTCAACAATCCCTCAGCCGATCCCCTGATCGAAGCGCAGATGCCCGCGCAGAAGTTCCGGGACATGGGCCTGAAGGAGGGAGAAACGCTGGTGCTGACGCCTCGCAATGCCCGCGTCTTTGTGGAGGCTGGAGAAGGAATTTGATGTTTTTGAATCTGTTGGATGCGCCGCGCCGCCTGCTGGCGCTGGTGTCTGTGACCTGTATCGCCCTGCTGGCTTTTGGCATGTATTTGCAGCATGTCGTGGGGCTGGAGCCCTGCCCGATGTGCATCGTGCAGCGCTATGCGCTGCTGCTGGTGGCGCTGGTGTCTGGCCTGTTCACCATCAGCGACAAGAAGGGCGCGCTGATGGCTGGCGGCGGCCTCTTGGTGCTGATCAGCGGTTTTGGTGCTTTCGTGGCGGCGCGCCAGAGTTTTTTGCAGTGGTATCCGCCGGAGATTGCCTCCTGCGGGCGCGACTTTTACGGAATGATCGAGGCTTTTCCGCTCCAGCGCGCGATTCCGATGATTTTCAAAGGCAGCGGCGACTGCAGCGCGATCGACTGGACTTTCCTGGGCGGCTCGATTGCCAACTGGTCGTTTATTTGCTTCGTGGGGATCGGCCTGCTGGCGCTGGCGCTGATTGTGCGGCTGGCGCGCAAACGCTAAAGGCGGGCGTTCTTGGCAGCTTTTTCTCCTTGATTGCCTGATTTGAAACCAAAAAGCCACCATAATGGTGTCATGTGTTTGCATGACTTGGAGTAAAAAATGCCCATGACGATCACCTTGAAAAATGTGCCTGATGCTGTTTACGAGCAGCTAAAAGTTGCCGCACAAGTACACCATAGAAGTCTTAACAGTGAAGTCATTGCATGTTTAGAAACTGTTTTGTTACCCGTTAGGAAAGCACCTTTAGAAAGACTGGCGCGTGCGCGAATTTTACGTGCCCAATTGGAATATAAAGGAATTACCGCTGCTGACATGACTGACTTTAAGGAGCAGGGGCGAGCATGATTGTTGTGGATTCCAATATTCTTGCCTATTTGTATCTTCCGTGTGAGTTTACTCAGTATGCGGAAGAACTGCTTATAGCAGACTCTGAATGGGTTGCGCCAGTTCTTTGGCGCAGTGAATTCAGGAATATTCTTGCGGGCTACGTGCGGCGTAAAACTATCACATTTGAACAAGCTTATGAATTGCAGCGCGAGGCTGAAAGCCTATTGTCTGGAAATGAATATGAAATTGACTCGCTTGATGTATTAACGCTGGTTCGTGATAGCGACTGTTCTGCGTATGACTGTGAGTTTATTGCTCTTGCAAAGCGCCTGGATGTTAATTTAATAACGATGGACAAAAAAGTGTTGGAGTCATTTCCACTGATCGCAAAGTCTTTGCGTCCGACGTTGAGTTAAAAATAATTTTTCAATCTCAATGACAAAAAGCCAGTCCGTGCAAACGAACTGGCTTTTTGCATTCAAGACAGGCCGTTCTTCAAACGACCCGCAGCGCTTTAAATCACCTTTTTGCAGTGGTATCCGCCGGAGATTTCCTCCTGCGGGCGCGACTTTTACGGAATGATCGAGACTTTTCCGCTCCAGCGCGCGATTCCGATGATTTTCAAAGGCGGCGGCGACTGCAGCGCGATCGACTGGACTTTCCTGGGCGGCTCGATTGCCAACTGGTCGTTTGTCTGTTTTACGCTGATTGGATTGTTGGGGCTGGTGCTGATGGTTGGGCTGATGCGGAAACTCTGAGGCAGCTGGCGGCCGGTCAGGAAAATGTGATCACTTCATGCAACGGCTTGCGTGGTTTTTGCGGCCAGTTACCTGGCACTGGATAGCCCACTGTCACCAGAATAACCGGCACCTCGGCTGCGCTTAAGCCGAATTCGCGTACCACGCCCAATGGATCAAAACCGCTGATCGGCCCGCTGGACAAGCCCATGCCTTGGGCGGCGAACATCAAGGTCATGGCGGCCAGCGATGCAGAGCGAAAGGCCTCGTCGCGCTGCAACTGTGGATTGTCTGCATGCGTAAGCTTGGCCGTGGCCACCCAGCTCTCAAGCGTCGATTGATTCAAGATTCCCGCCTCGACCGAGGGTTGAAGTGCGCGGGAAAGCCCCTCATACGCGGCCAGGATGCCGCAGATGATGAATGTGACGGGTGCATCCACTACTTTTTGTTGCCCGCAGGAAACGGCTTTCAAGCGTGCTTTTGCCTCTGGAGAGCGTACCGCGATGAATTTCCAGTTCTGAAGGTTGTACGCTGACGGTGCCAGGGTGGCCAGACGGAGCAGTTCGGTGATGTCGCTGTCTGGCAGAGGGCGGCTTGTGTCGTAATAGTTGGTTGAGGTGCGGGATTCGATGATGATTTTGAAAGAGTGAGGCATGGATGGCTCCGTTGAGGAAAGTGGATGGGCGAAAGTTCGTGCAGGACGGGCGCTCAGGAATCGGTATATCGTTAGCGCACGCCTTGGGGCGCGAAAGGTTGCTGGTGCAGGTTCATGGCCTGTTGTACTGCCAGTACGCTGCCGAACACAGTGAGAAGTCCGAGCAGCGACACCCCCGTCATGCTCTGGCCTAGCAGCGCCCAGCCAAGAAGCACCGCAGTCAAGGGGCTGAGTAAACCCAGTGACGACACGGCTACCGGTGACAGGCGCGCAATGCCGCGAAACCACAGCGTATAGGCCAGCAGGGCACCGACCAGCGAGAGGTAGGCGTAGCCCAGCACTTGCGAGGTGGTCAGCACGGGCAGGGGCGGATCGACGATCAAGGCCACGGGCATCAGCATCAAGCCACCGACGAGCAACTGCCAGCCGGTGAAGGCCAGCACTGGCACATCCGGCCGCCAGCGCCGTGCCAGATAGGTGCCAGCTGCCATGCATCCCGCACCGGCCAGGGCGGCGGCGATGCCGACAGGATCCCGCGCGGAGCCTGGCGACAGCAGCAGTGCGGCCATTCCTAGCACCCCCAGCAGGCTGGCCCCCACGGCCAAGCTGGCGGGCTGGCGCTTATCCAGTGCCCAAGCCAGTCCCATCACCAGCAGCGGCTGGATTGCGCCCACTACAGCCGCCAGTCCGCCGGGCAGCCGGTAGGCCGCCACAAATAGCAGCGCCTGGAAGAAGCCGATGTTCAGCGCCGACAGCACGGCCAGGCGGCCCCAGATACGGCGCTCGGGTAGTTGCCAGGCCCACAAGGTAAGCAGCAGCCCTGCGGGCAAGGTGCGCAGCAGGGCTGCTGTGAACGGGCGGCCGGGCGGCAGCAGTTCGGTGGTGATAATGTAGGTCGAGCCCCAGATGACGGGTGCTAACCCGGTCAAGAGGACATCCATCCAGTGGGTTTGGGTGTTTTTAGTGTGCATTTATATCTTGAGTTAAAGATATAAATCTTAACTTAAAATCTTGATCTCAAGATAAAAAATCAAGTAAAGGATTGGCAGTGACAGAAAAACGACAGGCGGATGCGGTGGATGCCATTCTTGAGCAATGGCGCCGGGAGCGGCCAGATCTGGATGTTTCCCTCATGGGAATCATTGGACGCATCAAACGCTGTGAGGCGCTGTTGCAGCGTAAGCTGAACGTCACCTTCGCGACCTTCGGGATGACCAGTTGGGAGTTCGACGTGCTGGCCACACTGCGTAGGTCTGGTGCGCCTTACGGCTTGGCGCCGACCGCCCTGTTTTCGACCCTAATGGTGACTTCGGGCACCATGACACACCGGCTCAAGGGACTGGAGGCTCGGGGTCTGGTGCAGCGCCTGCCCCATAGCGACGATGCGCGCAGCATGCTGGTCCAGCTGACTGCAGATGGGCTGGCGCTGATTGACCGTGCGGTCGAGGCACACGTCGAAAACGAGCGCCAGATTTTGGCTCCGATGAAACCGTCTGAACTGGCAACGCTGGACGCGCGACTGGCCCGGCTGCTGGTGGTACTAGAGCCGGTTCAGGCTACCAATTGTGAAAATTAAGTAGGCCATAAAAAAAGCCAGCCCGTTTGCAGCGGTTGGCTTTTTTCATGGAACTGGCCGTTTTGAGGCGGCCCGCAGCGTTTACGTTTAGATCACCTTGGCAATCGAAGCACAAACGTGGTCAATGTTCTTGCTGTTGAGCGCGGCCACACACATGCGGCCGGTGTCGGTGCCATAGACGCCAAATTCACTGCGCAGGCGCACCATCTGGTCCTTGGTCAAACCGGAGTAGCTGAACATGCCGATTTGCGTGGTGATGAAGCTCATGTCTTCCTTCACGCCGGCGGCTTTGAGGCCATCGACGAGTTTCTGGCGCATGGCCTTGATGCGCACGCGCATCTCGCCCAGTTCCTTTTCCCACAGGGCGCGCAGCTCGGGGTTGTTCAGCACCGCTGCCACCACCGCGCCGCCGTGCGTGGGCGGGTTGGAATAGTTGGTGCGGATGACGATTTTCAGCTGGCTCAGCACGCGCTCGGCTTCTTCCTTGCTGTCGCACAGCACCGAGAGGCCGCCGACGCGCTCGCCGTACAGGCTGAAGCTCTTGGAAAAGGACGTGGAGACGAAAAAGCTCAGGCCCGCAGCGACAAACTTGCCGATCACCGCGCCGTCTTCGGCCAAGCCGTAGCCAAAGCCCTGGTAAGCCATGTCGAGGAAGGCGACGAGGTTTTTCGCCTTGACAACTGAAACGACTTCGTCCCACTGGGCGCTGGTGATGTCGTAGCCGGTCGGGTTGTGGCAGCAGGCGTGCAGCACGACGATGGTGCCGGCAACGGCGGCGTTCAGCGCGGCCAGCATGCCGTCGAAATTGATGCCGCGCGTGGCGGCGTCGTAGTAGGGATAGGTTTCCACCGTGAAACCGGCGTTGGTGAACAAGGCGCGGTGGTTTTCCCAGCTCGGGTCGCTGATCAATACCTTGGCGTCGGAGTTCAGGCGCTTCAGGAAATCAGCGCCGACTTTCAGGCCGCCCGTGCCGCCGATGCACTGCACCGTGGCCACGCGCCCGGAGGTGACGGGCTCGCTGTCGGCGCCGAACACCAGGCCCTTGACGGCCGAGTCGTAAGCGGCAATGCCGTCAATCGGCAGGTAGCCGCGTGGCTTGGGCGAGGCCATCATGGTTTTTTCGGCGGCCTGCACGCATTCGAGCAGGGGCAGCTTGCCGTTGTCGTCGTAATACACGCCCACGCCCAGGTTGACCTTGGCGGGGTTGGTGTCGGCGTTGAACTGCTCGTTCAGGCCCAGGATGGGGTCGCGGGGTGCCATTTCAACGGCGGTAAACAAAGACATGAAAAATCCTCAGAAGTGAAAAAACGGGCCTGTACGGGGCGGGGCAGATGGCCGGCTGGGGTGCCGGTGAAAAAGGTGAAAAACAATTGCGGGCCGGGCGGGGATTGCAATTTCCATTTTCGCCCGAATGTCGTAGTGTGTTGAATTGCCCTGAATTTTAGCGGGGCTTGATGGAAGTTTTTATGCCAGAAGCAGTGCAAGTCATGGACGATTCGGCCGATTTGGCGGGTGCGGGCCGGTTCGTGCGTTTCCCCGATTCGCCGTTCGAGCTGTTCCAGCCCTACCCGCCAGCGGGGGACCAGCCCGAGGCGATTGAAAAACTGGTGGCGGGCATCAACGACGGCGAGGTGTTTCAAACGCTGCTGGGCGTGACCGGCTCGGGCAAGACTTTCACCATGGCCAATGTGATCGCCCGCCTGGGCCGCCCGGCCATCGTCTTTGCGCCGAACAAGACGCTGGCGGCGCAGCTGTACAGCGAGTTCCGCGAGTTTTTTCCGAAGAATGCAGTCGAGTATTTCGTCAGCTACTACGACTACTACCAGCCCGAGGCCTATGTGCCCCAGCGCGATCTGTTCATCGAAAAGGACTCGGCCATCAACGAGCACATCGAGCAGATGCGCCTGTCGGCCACCAAAAGCGTGCTGGAGCGCCGCGACACCATCATCGTGGCGACGGTGAGCGCCATCTACGGCATCGGCGCGCCGGAGGATTACACGCAGATGCGTTTCATTGCGCGCACCGGTGACAAGATGGGCCAGCGCGATGTGATTGCGCGGCTCATTCGCATGCAGTACAGCCGCAACGACGTGGATTTTTCGCGCGGCACGTTCCGGGTGCGCGGCGACGTGATCGACATTTTTCCGGCCGAACACTCGGAGCTGGCGATCCGCATCGAGCTGTTTGACGACGAGATTGAATCTCTTCAATTGTTTGACCCGCTGACCGGGCGCGTCAAGCAGAAGGTGCCGCGCTTTGTGGTCTATCCGAAAAGCCATTACGTCACGCCGCGCGACAAGGTGCTGGCCGCCGTCGAAACCATCAAGCTCGAACTGTCCGGGCGCGTGAGTGAATTCATTGCCGACGGCAAGTTGATTGAGGCCCAGCGCATTGAGCAGCGCACCCGGTTCGACCTGGAAATGCTGGGCGAAATCGGCCACTGCAAGGGCATTGAAAACTACACCCGCCACCTGAGCGCTTCCCCGCCGGGCTCGCCGCCCTCGACGCTGTGCGACTACTTGCCGAAAGACTCGATGATGTTTCTCGACGAGAGCCACGTCATGATCGGCCAGCTCAGCGCCATGTACAACGGTGACCGCTCGCGCAAAACGACGCTGGTCGAATACGGCTTTCGCCTGCCCAGCGCGCTGGACAACCGCCCGCTGAAATTCGAGGAGTTCGAGGCCAAGATGCGCCAGGCGGTGTTTGTTTCGGCCACGCCAGCGGCTTACGAAAAAGAGCATTCGGGCCAGGTGGTCGAGCAGCTTGTCAGGCCGACGGGGCTGGTCGATCCAGCGGTGGAAGTGCGCCCGGCCACCGATCAGGTCGATGACGTGCTGCAGGAAATCCGCATCCGCGTCGAGAAAAACGAGCGCGTCTTAATCACCACCTTAACGAAGCGCATGGCCGAGCAGCTCACCGACTACCTGGGCGAAAACGGCGTGAAAGTGCGCTACCTGCACAGCGATGTGGAGACGGTCGAGCGGGTGGAAATTCTGCGCGATTTGCGCCTGGGCGCGTTTGATGTGCTGGTGGGCATCAATTTGCTGCGCGAAGGCCTGGACATTCCCGAGGTGTCGCTGGTCGCCATTCTGGATGCGGATAAAGAAGGCTTTTTGCGCTCCGAGCGCAGCCTGATCCAGACCATAGGCCGGGCCGCCCGCAACTTGAACGGCCGGGCGATTCTGTACGCGGATCGCGTCACCGACTCGATGCAAAGAGCCATGGGCGAGACCGAGCGGCGGCGCAACCGGCAAATCGCTTTCAACCTGGAAAATGGCATCACGCCGCGCAGCATCGTCAAGCGCATCAAGGATTTGATTGACGGCGTGTACAGCGAAAAATCCGGCCAGGAAGCCGACAAGCTGGCGCAACTGGCGCTGCAAAAAGCCCGTGTCGAGGACATGAGCGAAAAAGACATCGCCCGCGAGATCAAGCGGCTGGAAAAGCTGATGATTGATCACGCCAAAAACCTGGAGTTTGAAAAGGCCGCCCAGGTGCGCGACCAGCTCCATGCGCTCAAGGCCCAGGCTTTCGGCGCGCCGGGCGCAGACAATGTGGCGCCGATTTCTGCCGCTGCCGCCAGCCGGTAGCGTGAAAAATCCTGCTTTTCCAAGGGTTATCCTTGATGCTGGCTACCCATTCCCACGGGAAAAGCAGGGTTTATGTTATACTTGACGAAAATAGTCAAGAACCCAGTCAGTTACAAGAAGGCCTGCAACCGCCGCTGAGTTCAGTTCGGCAGTTAAAGGAAATTTTCCTGGCAGTCACAAGCTTTCAGGATCAACGACAGTCAAGCTAAGGAGCTTGTTATGCGTCTCACGACCAAAGGCCGCTTCGCGGTCACCGCGATGATTGACTTGGGGCTGCGCCAGAACAATGGCCCGGTTACTTTGGCAGCGATCAGCCAGCGCCAGCAGATTTCCCTGTCCTACCTGGAACAATTGTTCGGCAAGCTGCGCCGCCATGAACTGGTGGAGTCCACCCGTGGCCCCGGCGGCGGTTACACCCTGGGGCGCAAGGCGGCTGACATCACCGTGGCCGACATCATCGTGTCGGTGGACGAGCCCATTGATGCGACGCAGTGCAACGGCAAGGAAAACTGCCTGGGCGACGGCAGCCGCTGCATGACGCACGATTTGTGGGCCTCGTTGAACAGCCGCATGGTGGAGTTTCTCGATTCCGTGACGCTGCAAAAGCTCGTCGATGAGCAGCTGGCCAAGGGCGTGGTGGTTGAGAGCACGCCGCAGGTGAAAAAAGCCGTCTTTGCCGCCCCGGCCGCCAAGCCGATACGGGTGAACGCGCCCAACTCCGTGTTTGCCCTGGGCAATGCGTTTTTGAAATCCTGACAGATTCAAAGCCCGATGCGATTGAAGTCTTTCCTGTTTTGAGTTTGCCAGCCATCAACGAAAGAGCCAGCCACATGGACACCCCACATTTCCCGATCTACATGGACTACAGCGCGACCAACCCCTGCGACGAGCGGGTGGTGGACGCCATGATTCCGTGGTTGCGCGCACACTTCGGCAACCCGGCTTCCCGCAGCCATGCCTGGGGCTGGGAAGCCGAAGCCGCCGTTGAAAAGGCGCGTGAGCAGGTGGCCGCGCTGATCGGCGCCGACCCGCGCGAAATCGTCTGGACCAGCGGCGCGACCGAGTCGAACAACCTCGCGCTCAAGGGCGCGGCGCATTTCTATAAATCCAAGGGCAAGCACCTGATCACGGTCAAGACCGAGCACAAGGCCGTGCTCGACACCTGCCGCGAGCTGGAGCGCCAGGGTTTTGAGGTGACTTATCTCGATGTGCAGCCCGACGGCATGATTGACCTGGAAGTGCTCAAGGCCGCGATCCGGCCCGACACGATTCTGGTCAGCGTGATGTTCGTGAACAACGAAATCGGCGTGATCCAGGACATTCCCGCCATCGGCGCGCTGTGCCGCGAAAAGGGCATCATTTTTCACACGGACGCGGCGCAGGCTACCGGGCGGGTGGACATTGATCTGGCCAGCCTGCCGGTCGATTTGATGAGCCTGACCTCGCACAAGACCTACGGCCCCAAGGGCATCGGCGCGCTGTATGTGCGGCGCAAACCGCGCGTTCGGCTGGAAGCGCAGATGCACGGCGGCGGCCACGAGCGCGGCATGCGCTCAGGCACGCTGCCCACGCACCAGATCGTCGGCATGGGCGAGGCTTACCGCATCGCCAAGGCCGAGATGCACGCCGAAAACCAGCGCATCCGCGCCCTGCACGAGCGCATGCTCGCCGGTCTGAAAGACATGGAAGAGGTCTTCCTCAACGGCCACGCTGAAAAACGCGTGCCGCACAACCTGAACATGAGCTTTAATTTTGTCGAGGGCGAGTCGCTGATCATGGGCATCAAGGGCCTGGCGGTCTCCAGCGGCTCGGCCTGCACCTCGGCCAGCCTGGAGCCCAGCTATGTGCTGCGCGCCCTGGGCCGCAGCGACGAGCTGGCCCACAGCAGCCTGCGCATGACCATCGGGCGCTGGACGACGGAAGAAGAAATTGACTACGCGGTCGCCACCATCAGGGAAAACGTCGCCAAGCTGCGCGATTTGTCGCCCCTGTGGGAAATGTTCAAGGATGGCGTTGACCTGTCCACCATCCAGTGGGCCGCGCATTGACCCAACAGGCGTTCAAAGAGCCAGCGTTTGCCGTCTCTTTGCCCCAGCAACCCAATTGAGGAGTTAATCAACATGGCATACAGCGAAAAAGTGGTGGACCACTACGAACATCCCCGCAACGTCGGCTCGTTTGAAAAAGACGACGCCGAAGTGGGCACCGGCATGGTCGGCGCGCCGGCCTGCGGCGACGTGATGAAGCTGCAAATCAAGGTCAATCCGCTCACCGGCGTGATTGAAGATGCGCGCTTCAAGACTTACGGCTGCGGCTCGGCCATCGCGTCCAGCTCCCTCGTGACCGAGTGGGTCAAGGGCAAGACGCTGGACCAGGCCGCGAGCATCAAGAACAGCGAGATTGCCCAGGAGCTGGCGCTGCCGCCGGTGAAAATTCACTGCTCCATCCTGGCCGAAGACGCCATCAAGGCGGCAGTGAACGACTACAAGCAAAAGCACGTCGCTGCCGAAGCCGCGCACTGACCAACCCGTTTCATTTTTGCGAGCTACACCCATGTCCGTTACCCTCACCGACGCTGCCGCCCGCCATGTCACCCGCTACATCAGCAAGCGCGGCAAAGGCGTGGGCGTGCGCCTGGGCGTCAAGACCACCGGCTGCTCGGGACTGGCCTACAAGCTTGAATACGCCGACGACATCGAGCCCGAAGACGTGGTGTTTGAAGACAACGGCGTCAAGGTGCTGGTCGATCCCAAGAGCATGGCCTATATCGACGGCACCCAGCTCGACTTTGTGCGCGAAGGCCTGAACGAGGGTTTTAAATTTCTCAACCCCAACGAGCGTGACCGCTGCGGCTGCGGCGAGAGCTTCCGGGTTTGAGGGCGCGCAGCCTGACGGCGCTGCGCCGCCCAGGCGCCTTGGTGCTTAAACTTTTTCAAAGCCGCCCTCACTGATTTGTGCTGGCGGCTTTTTTTATTTTTCCGACATGAACCTGAATCTTCAATCCAACGACTTCGAGCTTTTCAGCCTCGCGCCGCAGTTTGAGCAGGATCGCGCCACGCTGGACGCGCGCTGGAAGGACTTGCAGCGCGAGGCGCACCCCGACAAGTTCGCCGCCCAGGGCGCTGCCGCCCAGCGCGTGGCGATGCAGTGGTCTGTGCGCATCAACGAGGCCTACCAGCGCCTGAAAAACCCGCTTGCCCGCGCCAGCTACCTGTGCGAGTTGAACGGCGCGGCCATCAACGCGGAAAACAACACCGCCATGCCGGCCCAGTTCCTGATGCAGCAGATGGAATGGCGCGAAGCGCTGGACGAGGCCAAAAGCGTTGCCGACCTGGAAAAGATTGCCGCCCAGGCCCGCACCAGCGAGCGCGGGCAGATGGCCCGGATCGAGCAGGCGCTCGATGTGCAAAAGGATTTTGCTGAAGCGGCCCGCCAAGTCAGAAGCCTGATGTTCATCGAGCGCTTTGCCAGCGAGGTTGATTCACGTATCGACCTGTTGGAAGCGTGAAGCCACAATCGTTAAAAAAAGTACACCTAGAGAAAAGCGCATGGCACTCCTGCAAATCTCCGAACCCGGCCAGACGCCCGACCCGCACCGCCGGCGCATCGCCATCGGCATTGACCTGGGCACCACCCATTCACTGGTGGCCAGCGTGCGCAACGGCGTGGCCGAATGCCTGCCCGATGAGCAGGGCCGCGTGCTGCTGCCCAGCGTCGTGCGTTACCTCAGCGCCAATGGCCGCCAGATCGGCTTTGACGCCCTGGCCGCCCAGGTGCAGGACCCCGTCAACACCATTTCATCGGCCAAGCGCCTGATGGGGCGCGGCCTGGGCGACATCGGCCAGCGCAGCCAGTTCCACTACCAGTTCATCGACAAGCCCGGCATGGTCACGCTGCAGACCGTTGCCGGTGAGAAAAGCCCGGTCGAGGTCAGCGCCGAAATCCTGGCCTCGCTGCGCCAGCGCGCCGAAGACACGTTTGATGACGAGATCGACGGCGCGGTGATCACCGTGCCGGCCTACTTTGACGATGCCCAGCGCCAGGCCACCAAGGACGCGGCGCAACTGGCGGGTCTGAACGTGCTGCGCCTGCTGAACGAGCCGACGGCCGCCGCGATTGCCTACGGCCTGGACAACGCCAGCGAGGGCATTTATGCCGTCTATGACCTGGGCGGCGGCACCTTTGACATTTCGATTCTGCGCCTGACCAAAGGCGTGTTCGAGGTGGTTGCCACCGGCGGCGATTCGGCCCTTGGCGGCGATGACTACGACCGTGCGCTGGTGGACTGGACGCTGGCCAAGGCCGGCCTGGCCGTCGACACCCTGAGTGCCTCCGACAAGGCCGCCCTGCAGAAAAAAGCGCGGGCCTGCAAGGAAGCGCTGTCTGACGCTGAAAGCGTGCCGTTTTCTGTTCAGCTGAGCAAGGCCTCGGTGAACTCCCAGATGAAGGCGGCCGATTTCGAGGCCGCTACCGCCCACCTGACCCAGCGCACGCTGGCCGCCGTGCGCAAGGCCCTGCGCGACGCGGGACTGAGCAAAGACGAGGTCAAGGGGGTCGTGCTGGTCGGGGGCTCGACCCGCATGCCGCAGGTGCGCAAGGCCGTGGCCAGCTTTTTCGGTCGCGAGCCGCTGACCAATTTGAACCCGGATGAAGTCGTGGCGCTGGGCGCGGCCATTTCCGCGAATCAACTGGCGGGCAATCACGGCGGCGAGGATCTGCTGCTGCTCGATGTGATTCCGCTCTCGCTCGGCATTGAAACCATGGGCGGTCTGGTCGAGCGCATCGTGCCGCGCAACCAGACCATTCCCACGGCCATGGCGCAGGATTTCACGACGTACCAGGACGGCCAGACGGCCCTGGCCCTGCATGTGGTGCAGGGCGAGCGCGACCTGGTGGCCGATTGCCGCAGCCTGGCGCGGTTTGAATTGCGTGGCATTCCGCCGATGGTGGCCGGTGCGGCGCGCATCCGCGTGACCTTCACGGTGGACGCCGACGGCCTGCTCAGCGTCAATGCCCACGAACTGATCAGCGGCGTGGAAGCGCGCATTGATGTCAAGCCGTCCTATGGCCTGTCGGATGAGGACGTAGCCCGCATGCTGGCGGAAAGCTTTACGACCGCCCGCCAGGACATGGCCGCCCGCGCCCTGGCCGAGGCGCAGGTGGACGCCGACCGCATGATTCTGGCGACGCAAAGCGCCCTGGCCGCCGATGCTGATTTGTTGGAACCCGGGGAGCGGGCGCAGATTGACAGCCTGATGGCCGGTTTGAGCGATGCACGCATGCACGGCGATGCGGCCAGCATCGAAGCGGCCACCCAGGTCCTGGCCAAAGGCACGGAGGCGTTTGCCGCGCAGCGCATGAACCGGGGCATCCAGAAAGCCCTGGCCGGCAAAAACATCGAGTCGATCTGAAAAAAAAGCGCCGGCTTACCCCTTCCTTTCCTTTCCACCAGAGCGACCCCATGCCCATCATCAAGATACTGCCCCATCCCGAATACTGCCCCGAGGGCGCCCAAATCAGCGCGCCTGCGGGCACGTCGATCTGCGAGGCCATGCTCGACAACAAGATCAACATCGAGCACGCCTGCGACATGAGTTGCGCCTGCACCACCTGCCACGTCATTGTGCGCGAAGGTTTTAATTCGCTCAACGAGCTCGACGAGAGCGAGGAAGACCTGCTGGACCGCGCCTGGGGACTGGAGCCTAATTCGCGCCTGAGTTGCCAAGCCTTTCTGGCGCAAAGCGATGTGACGGTGGAGATTCCCAAATATTCCATCAACCACGCCAAGGAAAATCACTGAAAGCCGCCCAGTCAGTCAGGCGAAAATACCAGCCATGCGCCAAATTGTTCTAGACACTGAAACCACCGGCCTGTCCGCCTCAAACGGCGACCGGATCATTGAAATCGGCTGCGTCGAGTTGGTGGGCCGCAAGCTCACCGGCAACAACCTGCATTTTTACCTCAACCCCGAACGCGACAGCCACGAGGATGCGCTCAAGGTCCACGGCATCAGTAACGAGTTTCTCAAGGACAAGCCCAAGTTTGCCGCTGTAGCGGACGAGCTGCTGGCCTACCTGCGGGGCGCCGAGATCATCATCCACAACGCGCCTTTCGACGTGGGTTTTCTGAACAAGGAACTCGAACTCATTGGCCAGCCGCCGCTCAAACAGTGCGTGCGCAAGGTGACGGACACCCTCATGATGGCCAAGGAGGCGTTCCCGGGCAAGCGCAACTCGCTCGACGCGCTGTGCGACCGGCTGGAAGTGGACAATTCAGGCCGGACCCTGCACGGCGCGCTGCTCGACGCCGAGTTGCTGGCCGATGTGTACATCAACCTGACGCGCGGCCAAAACAGCCTGATGATGGAGGTGGGCGGCGCTGCCCAGCAGGGCGAGAGCCTGCCCGTCATTGATTTAAGAACCTTCGAGCTACCGGTGCTGCTGGCCGACGCGCAGGAACTCGGCGAGCATGAAAAAACGCTCGCCAGCATCGACAAAGCCAGCAAGGGAAAAACGCTCTGGCGTAATTTTGACGACAATTTTGAAAAAGCCGCCTAAAGCGGCATATAATTGAAATCTGAACGGTTGGGGCGATTAGCTCAGGGGTAGAGCACTGCATTCACACTGCAGGGGTCGCAAGTTCGAAACTTGCATCGCCCACCAATAAATTCAATGAAATCAAGGACTTAGCTTTACGGCCAAGTCCTTTTTTTCGTCTGGCGGTTTATTGACCGGTTCATATTTCCCAGGGCCAGAGTGGCTGGCCATTTGAGACACATCAATGAAAGTCGGCGGGGAACGGCCTAGACTGCGCAGGGATGCTGGCAGGCAAGGGGGTTTGCCGCGCCGGATCACGCTTCAAGGCGGGCGGGAAGAGAGGGTTCATGTCAAGACTAGCGGCAGGGCGCGCCATCGCGATGCTTGCAGGCTTTTTTCTTGCCGGCGCAGGCGCTCTGCTGGTACATGCTCGCCATCAACGCGATCTTTATCGCGCTATGCCGGGTGGCTCTGCATCCCCAGA
Organism: Pseudomonadota bacterium; assembly: GCA_030855235.1. Taxonomy (GTDB): domain Bacteria; phylum Pseudomonadota; class Gammaproteobacteria; order Burkholderiales; family Burkholderiaceae_C; genus Polaromonas. The sequence continues at coordinate 42,623 of JALYRU010000014.1, read as the reverse complement.
CCGTCCATGACGGATCCGAAACTCACTGTCGTCACAGGCCAGCGCCTGACGGAGCCACAACCCTCGGCGGGCGCCAGCCCCCGCCTGCTGTTCGAAGCCCGCGCCCTGACCAAGGTGTACCAGATGGGCGAAGTCCAAGTGCAGGCCCTGCGCGGCGTCGATCTGGATTTATATGCGGGCGAGTTCGTCGTGCTGCTCGGCCCCTCGGGCAGCGGCAAATCGACGCTGCTCAACATCCTGGGCGGACTCGACGCCCCCAGCAGCGGCACGGTGCGCTATGGCGGGCGCGAATTGCATCTGGACGACGACGCGGCCATGACGCACTACCGCCGCACCTACGTCGGCTTCGTGTTCCAGTTCTACAACCTCATCCCCAGCCTGACCGCGCGCGAGAACGTCGCCCTGGTCACCGAGATCGCCGCCGACCCGATGGCGCCGGAGGAAGCCTTGAGCCGCGTCGGGCTGGGCGAGCGCCTGGACCATTTTCCGACGCAGATGTCCGGCGGCGAGCAGCAGCGCGTGGCCATCGCCCGGGCGATTGCCAAGCGCCCGCAGGTGCTGCTGTGCGACGAGCCCACCGGCGCGCTCGACGCCCAGACGGGCGTGCTGGTGCTCGACGTGATCGCGCGCGTCAACCGCGAGCTGGGCACGACCACGGTGGTCATCACCCACAATGCGGTGATCGCCGCCATGGCCGACCGGGTGGTGTATTTCAAGGATGGCCTGGTGGCTCATGTCGAGCACAACATTCATAAAAAAGCCGCCTCGGAGCTGAGCTGGTGAAAGCCCTGGACCGCAAGCTCTGGCGCGACCTGTGGCAGATGAAAAGCCAGGCGCTGGCCATCGCGCTGGTGGTGATGTGCGGCGTGGGCACTTTTGTGATGTTTCTGTCCACCCTGGGCGCGCTGCAGGCGACGCAGGCGAGTTACTACCGCGACTACCGCTTCGCCGAGGTGTTCGCCAGCCTCAAGCGCGCGCCCGAGTCGCTGCGCCAGCGCATTGAGGCGATCCCCGGCGTCGAGCAGGTGCAGACCCGCGTGATGGTGCCTCTGCGCCTGGACATGCCGGGCTTTGCCGAGCCGGTCACGGGCCTGATGGTGTCGCTGGCCGAAACCGGCGGAGACGGCCGCGATGGCCTGAACGCCCTGCACCTGCGCCAGGGCCGCCTGCCCGCGCCGGGCCAGCCCGACGAGGTGGTGGTGAGCGCGCCGTTCGCGCAGGCCCATGCGCTGCAGCTCGGCGACCGCTTCGGCGCCATTCTCAACGGCCGGCGCCAGCAGCTCACGCTGGTGGGCATGGCGCTCTCGCCCGAGTTCATCCAGCAGATGCGCCCCGGCTCGGCCTTTCCCGATTACAAGCGCTACGGCGTGATGTGGATGGGCCGGCGCGCCCTGGCCCAGGCCTACGACATGGAAGGCGCTTTCAACACCCTGGCGCTGGACCTGAGTCCGACGGCCAGCCTGCAGGACGTGATCGACCGCATCGACGAATTATTGAAACCCTATGGCGGACTGGGCGCCTACGGGCGCGAGGACCAGCTCTCGCACCGTTTTTTGAGCCAGGAGCTGCAGCAGCTGGGCACGCTGGCGCGCCTGTTTCCGGTGATTTTTCTGGGTATTGCCGCGTTCCTGCTCAACGTGGTGATCAGCCGCCTGGTGGCGATGCAGCGCGAGCAAGTCGCCACGCTCAAGGCCTTTGGCTACAGCAACCTGGCCGTGCTCGGGCATTACCTGAAACTCGTCTCGATGATCGTCGGCCTGGGCGTGCTCGGCGGCACCGCGCTGGGCGTGTGGCTGGGCCGGGGGCTGTCCAGCATTTACGGCGAGTTCTACCATTTCCCGTATCTGGAGTTCACGCTGCAGCCCGCCAGCGTGCTGCAGGCCACGCTGGCCAGCCTGCTCGCGGCCGGGGCTGGCACCGTGCTGGCGGTCTGGCGCGCGGCCAGCCTGCGCCCGGCCGAGGCCATGCGCCCCGAGCCGCCGGCGCGCTACCGCGAGAGCTGGGTGGAGCGCCTGGGCCTCAAGCGCTGGCTCTCGCAGCCCACGCGCATGATCATCCGCCACATCCAGCGCCAGGCCTTCAAATCGCTGCTGACGCTGGTGGGCATCGCCATGGCCTGCGGCATGATCCTGACGGGGCTGTTCCAGCGCGACACCGTGAGCTACATGGTCAACATCCAGTTCGGCATGGCCCAGCGCGAAGACTTATCGCTGACCTTCACCGATCCCACCGCCTACCGCGCCCGTTTCGAGCTGGCCAGCCTGCCCGGCGTGCAGCATGTGGAAGTGGTTCGCGCCGTGCCGGTGCGCCTGCGCCACGGCCCGCGCAGCTACCGCACCGGCATCCGGGGCTTCGAGCCCGGCGGCGATATCCAGCGCCTGCTCGATGCCGACCTGCGCCCGGTGGCCCTGCCATCGGAGGGCATCCTGCTGACCGACTTCCTGGCCACGTTCCTGGGCGTGCGCGTGGGCGACAAGGTGGTGGTGGAAGTGCTCGAAGGCAGCCGGCCGGTGCGCGAAGCCGTCGTGGCTGGATTGGTGCGCGAATACATCGGCGTGTCGGCCTATATGGATTTGACTGCGCTGAACCACTTCATGCAGGAAGGCCCGACGCTCTCGGGCGCGTACCTGAGCGTGGACAGCGCGCAGCTGGACGCGGTGTATGCGAAATTAAAAGCCATGCCGCGCGTGGCGGGCGTGGCCGAGCGCATGCAGGAAATCCGCAATTTCAACCGGGTGATGAAAGAGACCATGCTGTTCTTCACCTATGTCTCCACGGTGTTCGCCATCATCATCGCCTTTGGCGTGATCTACAACAGCGCCCGCATCGCGCTGACCGAGCGCGGGCGCGAACTCGCCAGCCTGCGCGTGCTGGGTTTTACCCGCGCCGAGATCGGCTATATCCTGCTGGGCGAGCTGGGGCTGCTGACCTTGGTGGCGATTCCGCTGGGCCTGTGGCTGGGGCGGGGCATGTGCTACTTCATTGCGCACACGATGCAGAACGACCTGTTTCGCGTGCCTGTCGTGCTGGTGCCGCAGACCTATGCCTTTGCCGCCGCCGTGGTGCTGGTGGCCGCCGTGCTCTCGGGGCTGGCGGTGCGCCGCCGGCTCGATCAACTGGACCTGATTGCCGTTTTGAAAGCGGCGGAGTGAGGGCGATGACTGTCAGCCTGCCCTCGCGCCACCGCTTCGATCAACCCGACCTGATTGCCGCGCTCAAAGCGGCGGAGTGATTTTTTTATGAACCTCAGCGCCCCCTCGCGCCGCCGTATCGCGCTTGTCTTTCTGGCCGCCCTCATTGCCGTGGGCTTGTTCCTGGGCTTTCGCCCGCAGCCCATCGAGGTGGATGTGGGCACGGCGCAGCGCGCGCCGCTGCGCATCACCATCGAGCAGGAAGGACGCACGCGGGTGCAGGAGCGCTATGTGGTGGCCGCGCCCGTCAGCGGCTACGCCCGGCGCGTGCAGCTCGATGTCGGCCAGACTGTCGAGCGCGGCGCCACGCTGGTGGAGCTGGAGCCGATGCGTGCCGAAGTGCTGGATCCGCGCCGGCGCGCCGAGGCCCAGGCCCGCATCGGCGCCACAGCCGCCAGCCTGAGCGCGGCCGAGCAGCGCGTGCAGGCTGCGACCAGCGCGGCCACGCTGGCGCAAAAGGAGTTGCAGCGCGTGCGCCAGCTGCGCCCGGCCGGTTTTGTCTCCGGCACGGCCGAGGACCGCGCCGCCAGCGAGGCCGAGCGCAGGAGCGCCGAGTTGCGCTCAGCCCAGTTTGCCGCCGCCACCGCGCGCCACGAACTGGAAGCGGCCCGCGCCACCTTGCAATACGCCGCCAGCGCCAGCAGCACCGGGCTGGTGACCGTGCGCGCCCCGGTAGAGGGACGCGTGCTCAAGATCCCGCGCAAGAGCGAGGGCACTGTGAGCACCGGCCAGCCACTGATCGAGATCGGCGATCCGCGCGCGCTGGAAGTCGAAGTCGATGTGCTCTCGGCCGACGCCGTGCGATTGAAACCCGGCACGCGCGTGGTGTTCGAGCGCTGGGGCGGCGAAGGCGAGCTCGAAGGCGTGGTGCGCGTGATCGAGCCTGCAGGCTTCACCAAGGTGTCCGCGCTGGGCGTGGAAGAGCAGCGCGTCTGGGTCATCGTCGCCTTCACCTCGCCGCCGGAGCGGTGGCAGCGCCTGGGCGACGGCTACCGGGTGGAGGCGAGTTTTATTGTCTGGGAAGCCAATGACGTGCTGCAGGTTCCGGCAAGTAGCCTGTTCCGCGACGGCGACGGCTGGGCGGCCTTTGCCATCGAGCAGGACAAGGCGGTCAAGCGCCGCGTGCAAGTCGGCCAGCGCAGCGGCCTGGCCGCGCAGGTGCTTTCGGGCCTGCAGGCGGGCGAACGGGTGATCGTGCATCCGGACGACCGGGTGAAGGAAGGCATGCGGGTGGCGGCGCGGTAATTCTCCAAAAAACCGGCTTGCATCTAGCTTCAATTCTTGAGGTAGAGATTCTTTTCGATGCAATTTTCCGGGGGTAATACCAACCTCAGGAAGCGAACTTGAAGAAGTTTTCGGAGCAGGGCGTGCCTCAGTTCGCTCAACATCACCCGGTCTTGACCTTGGAAAATTTTCTGGGTTTGGATGACGGGCTCACCTTTTCAAGGCGAGCAAAGAAAAAGCCAAGTCGAATGACCTGGCTTTTTCAGTTTTTAAGCGATTACTTTCGCCTGCTTTCTTTTTCCTTCCCGCACCTCGGCAGCAGGAATTTCAACGCAAGTTTAAAGCACTTCGCTGGCGAAATCGGCTAGGCGCGAGCGCTCGCCGCGCGCCAGCGTGATGTGCCCGCCGTGCGGCCAGCCTTTGAAACGGTCCACCGCAAACGTCATGCCTGACGAACCTTCGGTCAGGTAAGGCGTGTCGATCTGCGCCAGATTGCCCATGCAGACAATCTTGGTCCCCGGACCGGCGCGGGTGATGAGCGTCTTCATCTGCTTGGGCGTCAGATTCTGCGCCTCGTCGATGATGACGTACTTGTTGAGGAAAGTGCGCCCGCGCATGAAATTCATGCTTTTGACCTTGATGCGCGAGCGGATCAGTTCATTCGTCGCTGCGCGCCCCCATTCGCCCGAACCGCCGCCCTCGGTCTTGCCGAGCACTTCCAGGTTGTCGTCGAGCGCGCCCATCCAGGGGCCCATCTTTTCTTCCTCGGTGCCGGGCAGAAAGCCGATGTCCTCGCCCACCGAGACCGTGGCCCGCGTCATGATGATCTCGGTGTAGCGCCGGTCGTCGAGCACCTGTGTCAATCCGCTGGCCAGGGCCATCAGCGTCTTGCCGGTGCCGGCCGTTCCCGCCAGAGTCACGAAATCGACTTCCGGGTCCATCAAGAGGTTCATCGCGAAGTTCTGCTCGCGGTTGCGCATGGTCACGCCCCAGACGGAATTTTTCAGGTGCGTGTAGTCCTTGAGGGTTTTGAGCACCGCCGTCTTGCCCTGGATCTCGGTCACGCGGGCGTACAGCGGCGGCTCGCCGGGGGACTCAAAAAAGGCGAACTGGTTGACCAGCAGGCTGGGAACGATGGGGCCGGTGATCCGGTAAAAAGTGTGGCTGCCTTGCTGCCAGCTCTCCAGCGTCTTGCTCTGGCGCGTCCAGAAGTCCGGCGGCAGGGCCAGCGCGCCCGAGTACAGCAGGTCGCCGTCTTCGAGCACCTTGTCGTTCTGGTAGTCGTCGGTGGCCAGGCCCAGCGCGCGTGCCTTGACGCGCATGTTGATGTCCTTGGACACCAGCACCACTTCGCGCGGCGCGTATTCCTTGCGCAGCGCTTCCACCACGCCCAGGATCTGGTTATCGGCTTTGCCCTGCGGCAGGCTCATCGGCAGCGTGTAATCAAGCACTTTGGTCTGGAAGAACAGGCAGCCGCCGGCCTCGGGGTGGCCGGTCGTGTCCAGTTTCAGACCCTTGCCGATGTCGTTGCCGTTGGCGCCGGCCAGCGCGTCAAGCGAGCGGCTGGTCTGGCGCGCATTGCGGGCGACTTCGGTCATGCCTTTCTTGTGGCCGTCGAGCTCTTCGAGCACGATCATCGGCAAAAAGATGTCGTGCTCTTCAAAGCGGAACAGGCACATCGGGTCGTGCATCAGCACGTTGGTGTCCAGCACGAACAGCTTGGCCGGGCCGGAAGGCTTGGTTTTCTTCGGTTTCAACGCTGGCTTGGGCCGTGACACGGACTCCGACTCCTTGGCCAGGCTGATGATGTCTGCCAGTGGCGGGCTCGACGGCAGTTTTTCAGCCTGGATCACGGTAGACGCGCTGACAGCGAGGCTGTGAGTGCTGTCAAACAACGCCAGTACGCCAGCCTTCGGGGCCGATGCGCTGCGTCCTGTCTTGCGTGCAGCCGCAGCCTTGGCGGGCGCGCGCGCAGGGGTTTCAAGCGCATCAGGAGAGAGCAGGGCGGCACGTTTGGTTGGAGCGGGGGGCAGGGGGGGCATGGTGCTTAAAACTCTCTGTGAATGAAGTTTCAGGAACAAAAAAAGCCGCCTTGAAACCTGGGCGGCTTTTGTTTGGGGAGCGCAGTCGCGAAGGTCAGCGGCATGAACTCATTATGCACAACTCACATGACTGGACATTCGGGCGTGGTCAATCGGCGGGTGAGCGCAATCAAGCCGGCTTTTTCAGCGCCTTGACGGCCTTGAGGACGTCCTCGACATGGCCGGGAACCTTCAGGCCGCGCCATTCTTCCTTGAGCAGGCCATCGGCGCCAATCAGGAAGGTGCTGCGCTCGATGCCCTTGACCTTCTTGCCGTACATGATCTTGTTCTTGACGACGCCGAACATGTGGCACATCTTTTCTTCGGTGTCGGCAATCAGCTCGAACGGGAGTTCGAGCTTGGCCTTGAACTCGTCGTGCGACTTCATGTTGTCGCGCGAGACGCCGAACACGGTGGCGCCGGCCTTGACGAAGTCCTTGTAGTGGTCGCGGAACTGCATGGCTTCGGTGGTGCAGCCGGGCGTATTATCCTTGGGGTAGAAGTACAGCACGACGACTTTGCCCAGGTGCGTTTGATTTGAAACCTTGAGTCCGCCGGTGGCGTTCGTTTCAAATTCGGGAAGTGGTTTATTAACGACGACTGCCATACTGAGTTGACCCTGACGAAAGTAGTTGTAATGAGTTGCGGCTCTTGACCGTTACCCGTTACTATCGGGCGCCGGGAAGCGCAAGTCTTGGGCGCGGTGCCAAGTGCAACCCTATATTTTACGCTGAAAGGCCAAGACTTTCAGTCTGTTAGCCCTTACGGCTTAATCCTCTTGCGGCTCAATCAGAAGGGCCGCTATGACATGGCGCCCTTCGCCTGCCAAAATGTTGTAGGTGCGGCAGGCGGCCAAGGTGTCCATGGTTTCAATGCCAATGCGCTGGCCCATCAGATCGCGCAAGAAAGCCGGCGGTGGAAAGCGTAGGCGCTCTCCGCTGCCAAAAATCACCAGCTCCGGCTCAAGTTCTGCCAATTTTGCGAAATGCGCTGTGCTGAGCTCCTCAAAGCGGGCGCAGTTCCAGTCAAACTTTTCCCCACGTGAGCCGATGACGATGCTGTAGTCGATTTTTTCAGCCACGCCCTGATTGCCCAAGCCAACCCAGCCGGGGCCATAGCCCAGAATGGATTGAACATCGAGACGGTCGGGTTGCAGTTTCATGGGGAACTCATGGGGTGGAAGGCTCGCCAAGGCAGTAGGCTCAAGGGCGCAAGGTACAGGCATCTGCAGAAAAACAGGCCTTTTATGTGGTCAAATTATAGATTCTGCCCAAATCCTGTGTCGCTGCGCCGGTGCTTTCCCCTGATGCCGGTGCAGTTGGCAACGCGGCCACCCGTCCAACCACTCCTGAAAAAAGCGCCATGAAACCGATCACCAAGTCCGCCAAGCTGGCCAATGTGCTCTACGACATCCGTGGGCCCATCATGGACGCGGCCAAGCAGATGGAAGAAGAGGGGCAAAAGCTCATCAAGCTCAATATCGGCAACCTGGCGGTGTTCGGCTTTGACGCGCCCGAGGAAGTGCAGCAGGACATGATCCGCAACCTGCCCGCCTCAGCCGGTTATTCGGACAGCAAGGGCATCTTTGCCGCCCGCAAGGCGGTGATGCACGAGACGCAAAAGCAGGGCATCAAGGGCGTGACGCTGGAAGACATCTACCTGGGCAACGGCGCCAGCGAGCTGATCTCCATGGCCACCAATGCCTTGCTCGACAACGGTGACGAACTGCTGCTGCCTTCGCCCGACTACCCGCTGTGGACGGCCTCTGTCAGTCTGGCCGGCGGCACGCCGGTCCACTACCGCTGCGACGAAAAAAACGGCTGGATGCCCGATCTGGACGACATCCGCGCCAAGATCACGCCCGCGACCCGTGGCATCGTCGTCATCAACCCGAACAACCCGACCGGCGCGCTGTACTCCGATGAACTGCTCAAGGGCATCATCGAGATTGCCCGCCAGCATGAGCTGGTGATCCTGGCCGACGAGGTGTATGACAAGGTGCTGTACGACGGCGTCAAGCACACGGCGCTGGCCAGCCTCTCGACTGATGTGCTGACGCTGACCTTCAATTCGCTCTCCAAGAGCTATCGCTCCTGCGGCTACCGCGCTGGCTGGCTGGTCGTGTCCGGCCCGAAGAAGATCGCCCAGGACTACATCGAAGGCCTGAACATGCTGGCCAACATGAAACTGTGCTCCAACGTGCCCGGCCAGTGGGCGATCCAGACCGCGCTGGGCGGTTACCAGAGCATCAACGACCTGGTGGGCGAGGGCGGACGCCTGCGCCGCCAGCGCGACCTGGCCTATGAGCTGATCACCGCCATTCCGGGCGTTAGCTGCGTGAAACCCAGCGCGGCGCTCTACATGTTCCCCCGGCTCGACCCGGAGGTCTATCCGATCAGGGACGACCGCCAGTTCTTCCTCGAACTCCTCAAGGAAACCAAGGTGATGCTGGTGCAGGGTACCGGTTTCAACTGGGCCGCGCCCGATCACTTCCGCATCGTCTTCCTGCCGCACGAGGAAGACCTGCGCGAGGCGATCAACCGCATTGCCAGGTTTCTTGAGAGCTACCGCAACAAGCGCATTCTCCTTTGAATTTCCCCCGGCCCGGCTGCACGACCGCAGGGCTGCCAGCCTTCAACACGACAAGCAGGACTCCGATTGACTATGACAACGACGACGACTTTGAGCCCGATCCGGGTAGGCCTTCTGGGCATTGGCACCGTGGGCAGCGGCACCTTCAATGTGCTCCAGCGCAACCAGGAAGAGATTCGCCGCCGCGCCGGACGCGGCATTGAAATCACCATGGTGGCCGACCTGGACGTGGCGCGCGCCCGTTCCGTCGTTGGCGCAGGCGTCGAAGTGGTCAGCGACGCGCGCCAGGTGGTAGCCAACCCGGACATCGACATCGTCATCGAGCTGATCGGCGGCTACGGCATTGCCAAGGAATTGGTGCTGGCCGCGATTGCCTCGGGCAAGCACGTCGTCACCGCCAACAAGGCGCTGCTGGCCGTGCATGGCACGGAGATCTTCGCCGCCGCCTCCGAAAAGGGCGTGATGGTGGCGTTTGAAGCGGCCGTGGCCGGCGGCATTCCCATCATCAAGGCGCTGCGCGAAGGCCTGACCGCCAATTCCATCCAGTGGATTGCCGGCATCATCAACGGCACCACGAACTTCATCCTGTCCGAGATGCGCGACAAGGGGCTCGATTTCGACGTGGTGCTCAAAGAAGCGCAAAAGCTCGGTTACGCCGAAGCCGACCCGACTTTCGACATCGAAGGCGTGGACGCGGCGCACAAGGCAACCCTGATGAGCGCGATTGCCTTCGGCATTCCGGTGCAGTTCGACAAGGCTTATGTCGAGGGCATTACCCAGCTGGGCGCGAAAGACATCCGCTACGCCGAGCAGCTGGGCTACCGCATCAAGCTGCTGGGCATCACCAAGCGCGCCGCCAACGGCATTGAGCTGCGCGTACACCCCAGCCTGATCCCGGCCAAGCGCCTGCTGGCCAACGTGGAAGGCGCGATGAACGCCGTGGTGGTCAACGGCGACGCCGTCGGCACCACGCTCTACTACGGCAAGGGCGCGGGCAGCGAGCCCACCGCCAGCGCCGTGATCGCCGACCTGGTGGACATCGCCCGCCTGCACACGGCCGACCCCGAGCACCGCGTGCCGCACCTGGCCTTCCAGCCCAATGAAATGAGCGACCTGGCCATCGTGCCGATGTCCGAAGTCGTCACCAGCTACTACCTGCGCCTGAACGTGGCCGACGAGGCCGGCGTGCTGGCCAACGTCACCGGCATCCTGGCTGAAGCGGGCATCAGCATCGACGCCGTGCTGCAGCGCGAAGCCGATGACGTGGGCGGCGAAGGCGCGACCCAGACTGACCTGATCATCCTGACCCACGAGTGCGTCGAAGCGAAGATGAACGAAGCCATCGCCCAGATGCAAGCGCTGACTACGGTGCTGGCGCCGATTACCCGCATTCGCAAGGAAGAGCTGGCGTAAGCCTGCCTTGCAACTTAGAAAGGCTGGACTCCCATGAACCCCACCATCTACGATGTTGAATTGACGAAATTCATTCAGGCGGTGCAAAACACCAAGCCGCTCGACATTGCGGTGGCGGAGGATGAGCGCCGTTATGTGAAACATTTGCAGGGCGCGCGCGACTCCCTGGGGCGGCTGCGGGCCGAAATCGGGCACCGGATCGGTGACGGGGTTTATCTGTTCACCGGGCAAATCGGCAGCGGCAAAAGCACCGAGCTGCTTCGCCTGAAGAAGGAACTCCAGAGCCCGCAGTGCAAGGTTTATTACTGCGATTTGGAAGACTGGCTCAACCTGAACGCACCGATTGATCTGGCCAGCATGCTGCTTGCCATGATTGCCTCCTGGGTTGATGTGATTGGCACCACCGCAGGGCAGCGCACGCCAGTCCAGCGGCTGACAGATTTTCTGACGCGCACCAACATCACCCTGACCGGGATTGAGCTTGAAGGTGACATGGGCGCCGTCAAGGCCAAGCTGCAGCTGGCGCTGCAGACGGATGCAGGCTTTCGCGCCCGTCTGGAAGCCACACTCAACAGCAATGTGGGCAGCTTTGTCAATCAGGTTCATCGCTTTGTGGCCGAACTGGTGGCGGACATTTGCCGCCCCGGCGAGAAGTGCGTCCTGATTGCCGACTCGCTGGAGAAGATTCGCGGCTATGGCGATGAGGCCAACAAGGTTTACGAAAGTATCCAGCGCCTCTTTTTGAACGAGGGCCGGGCTTTGTGCTTGCCCAGCGTTCATGTGGTGTATTCCGTCTCTCCTTTTTTGCTGGCCCAGAATCCGCAACTGCCCAGCATTCTGGGGCAGGGGCTGGTGGTCAATATGCCATCGGTGCATGTGTTCAAAAAACGCAGCAACGAGCTTGACCCGGAAGGCGTCAAGCAAATGACGGAATTGGTCAACTTGCGCTACGCCCAATGGCAGCAGTTTATTTCCCCCGACTTACTCAATGAGCTAATTCGTGACTGCGGGGGCGACCTGCGCGATTACCTGCGCGCCATCAAGGTGGTGCTGCTGGAGCGTGAGGCCAATCCTGACGCAACGCAGGCTGAATTGCTTGATGTCGTGCGTGGCCAGATCAGCCCGCCCAGGCTGGTGCCCAGCGCGCATATAGGCTGGATGGCGCGGCTGGAGCGCAGCCATGAGCCGGAGATTGATGACAAGGTGGATGCCACCGTGTTTCACCGCTACCTGGCCACCAAACACATCCTGGCCTACCTCAATGGCACGGAGTGGTATGCGATTCACCCCTTGCTGCGTGATTGGGTGCTGGCCCGGCCAGAGGCGCAAACCACGGCGGCCCCGCCTTCTGCGTGAATGAACCCCAGCCCGGCGCATGAGCAGCTGCTGCGGCGGCTGCGCCAGCAGTTGCACTACCACAATGGCGGCGCCAGCGTGGTTTATCTGTTTAGCGACTACACCCTGGCCAACCAGTGGCTGATGGCTGAACTGGACGCGCACTTGCAGACCAAGTCGATGCGGCTGGACATTTTGACGCCAGTTAGCGCAACCGAAGCGCCTGTGGCCCTGTTGCAGCCCATTTTGGCCTCTGGGAACCAGGACATGGTTGGCAGGCATTACTGGCTGGCGCTTGGCAATCCTGCGCCCGAATGGGATGACTACCGCGACAGGATTTTGGCGCGTCTGAATGAAAGCCGCGTGGTACTGGTCAAAAACCGCGCCTTCATTTTTTTAATGCTGCCCCCGCATTTTGAAAGCCGTGCGGCGGAAGTGGCCCCTGATTTGTGGTCAGTTCGCAGTGCCAGCTATGTCGTGGCGCCTTGGTCTGGGCGCGATGAATCTTTGACAGTACCCGCTGATATTTCACCTGAATCCGAGCGGACTCAAGGCGGCGTGCCGCCCATCGCTGCCGGTAATCCAGTGTTGCGCAATTGGCAAGCGCAATGGGAGGCTTGGAACAGGGATCGTAGCCAGCAGCTTTCGCCCAGTTTGGCGTGGCTGCTGGTGGATGAACTGCTTAAACAGCAGAAGCTTGAGCAACTCGACCAAGCCCGCACGGTTGCCATGCAAGCGCTGGAGCTTTGCCGCCAGCTCAGAGTTGTCAAGGCTGATACGCCTGAAAGTCGGCGCGACCTGTCTATTTCGCTGAATAAAGTGGGCGACGCCGAAAGCGCGGTGGGGCGGGGCGAGCAGGCGCTGACGGCGTACCGGGAAAGCCTGGAGATTCGCCGCCAGTTGCGCCAGGCACTGGGCGACAGCCCGCAGGTGCTGCGCGACCTGTCTGTGGCGCTGAACAAAGTGGGCGACGCCGAAAGCGCGGCGGGGCGGGGCGAGCAGGCGCTGGCGGCGTACCGGGAAAGCCTGGAGATTCGCCGCCAGTTGCGCCAGGCACTGGGCGACAGCCCACAGGTGCTGCGCGACCTGTCTGTGTCGCTGGAGAAGGTGGGTAATGCCGAAAGCGCGGCGGGGCGGGGCGAGCAGGCGCTGGCGGCGTACCGGGAAAGCCTGGAGATTCGCCGCCAGTTGCGCCAGGCGCTGGGCGACAGCCCGCAGGTGCTGCGCGACCTGTCTGTGGCGCTGAACAAAGTGGGCGACGCCGAAAGCGCGGCGGGGCGGGGCGAGCAGGCGCTCGCGGCGTACCAGGAAAGTCTGAAGATTGACCGCCAGTTGCGCCAGGCGCTGGGCGACAGCCCGCAGGTTCTGCGCGACCTGTCTGTGTCGCTGAACAAAGTGGGCAATGCCGAAAGCACGGCGGAGCGGGGCGAGCAGGCGCTGGCGGCGTACCGGGAAAGCCTGGAGATTTTCCGCCAGTTGCGCCAGGCGCTGGGCGACAGCCCGCAGGTTCTGCGCGACCTGTCTGTGTCGCTGAACAAAGTGGGCAATGCCGAAAGCGCGGCGGGGCGGGGTGAGCAGGCGCTGGCGGCGTACCGGGAAAGCCTGGAGATTTTCCGCCAGTTGCGTCAGGCGCTGGGCGACAGCCCGCAGGTTCTGCGCGACCTGTCTGTGGCGCTGAACAAAGAGGGCGAAGCCGAAAGCGCGGCGGGGCGGGGCGAGCAGGCGCTGGCGGCGTACCGGGAAAGTCTGAAGATTGATCGCCAATTGCGCCAAGCGCTGGGCGATAGCCCGCAGGTACTGGATGACTTGGCTGTCTCTCTGGAACGGCTGGCTAGCCAGTCCGGCCTAGAAATACAGGAGCGCAAGAGGCACTTTGATGAAGCCTTGTCATTGCGGGAACAACTGGTATCCGCTTTGCCGCAGAACACCAAGTATCGCCAGCGTCTGGAAGTGCTGCGCAGTTTGGCGCCGTCCTTGCCAGCGCCCAGCGCTGGCGCTTCATAAGATAATCAAACTCGTTTTTTGGAAAATACCCCGTGAAATATCTCAGCACTCGTGGCCATAGCGCCCGTCAACAATTTTGCGAAATCCTGCTCGAAGGCCTGGCCCCGGACGGCGGCCTGTACCTGCCCGAGTTCTACCCGCAGGTCAGCGACGCCACGCTGACCCAATGGCGCGGCTTGTCCTACGCCGATCTGGCATTTGAAGTCCTCTCGCTCTACATTGACGACATCCCGGCCGCTGACCTCAAAGCCATCTGCGACAAGACCTACACCGAGGAAGTCTTCGGCACCCAGGAAATCGTGCCCATTCGCCCGCTTGAAGACGGCCTCTGCCTCGAAGCCCTGTCCAACGGCCCGACGCTGGCGTTCAAGGACATGGCGATGCAGTTGCTGGGCAACCTGTTCGAGTACGAACTGGCCCGGCGCGGCGAAGAACTCAATATCCTGGGCGCCACCAGCGGCGATACCGGCAGCGCGGCCGAATACGCCATGCGCGGCAAGAAGGGCGTGCGCGTCTTCATGACCTCGCCGGACGGGCGCATGAGCCCGTTCCAGCAGGCGCAGATGTTCAGCCTGCAGGACGCCAACATCCACAACATCGCCATCACCGGCGTGTTTGACGACTGCCAGGACATCGTGAAAGCCGTCTCGAACGACCTGGCCTTCAAACGCCAGTACAAGATCGGCACGGTGAACTCCATCAACTGGGCGCGGCTGATGGCGCAGGTGGTGTACTACTTTGCCGGCTACTTCCAGGCCACGAAGTCGAATACTGAAAAAGTCAGCTTCACCGTGCCCTCGGGCAACTTTGGCAATGTCTGCGCCGGCCATGTCGCCCGCAGCATGGGGCTGCCGATTGACAAGCTGGTGGTGGCCACGAACGAAAACGACGTGCTCGACGAGTTTTTTCGTACTGGCGTGTACCGCGTGCGCAGCAGCGCCGATACGCATGAGACTTCGAGCCCGTCGATGGACATTTCCAAGGCGTCGAACTTCGAGCGCTTCGTGTTCGACCTGCTCGGGCGTGACGGCGGCAAGACCCGTTCGCTGTTTCATGACCAGCTCTCCAGCCAGGGCAGTTTCGAGCTGGGCGCGGACCCGGCCTTCCCGCAGGCCGCCCAGCGCTACGGCTTTGCCAGCGGCAAGAGCACCCACGCCGACCGGCTGGCGACGATCAAGGACACGTACCAGCGCTTCGGCACCATGATCGACACCCACACCGCCGACGGCGTGAAGGTGGCGCGCGAACACCTGACGCCCGGCGTGACTATGATCGTGCTGGAAACCGCCTTGCCGATCAAGTTCGCCGCCACGATCGAGGAAGCGCTGGGCCAGCAGCCCACGCGCCCGGCCAAGTTCGAAGGCATCGAAGCCCTGCCCAAGCGTGTGAAAGTGATGCCGGCCGATGCCGACCTCATCAAGTGCTACATTGCTGAGAATGTGCATTGAGCTGGACGCTGGCGCTTACCTGACAGGCGCTTTCAGTTCTCCATCGAGTAGCGACATGATGGCTTGGAGAGCCGACGCATGAACGTGGTGGGATTTGCCGGTTATTCCGGCTCGGGCAAGACCACGCTGGTGGAGCAATTGATTCCCGCGCTTAAAAAACGCGGTCTGCGCGTCTCGGTGGTCAAGCATGCGCACCACCGCTTTGACATCGACCATCCTGGCAAGGACACATTCCGCCACCGCCAAGCCGGCGCTTTCGAAGTCGTGGTGGCCTCGACCCACCGCTTGGCGCTGATACGCGAATTCGAGCAGCCGGCCGAGCCCACCGTCCACCAGCTGATCGCCGAGCTGGACGCGGGCGTGGACTGGGTACTGGTGGAAGGCTTCAAGCACAGCCAACTGCCCAAGATCGAGGTCTGGCGGGCTGTGTCCGGCAAGCCCACGCTCTACCAGGATGACGACTGCATCGTTGCCATCGCCACCGATTCGCCCGATCAACTGCCCCATGCCGCCTTGCGGCCGGTGCTGGATTTGAACGCTGTCGATGCGCTGGCCGACTACCTGGTCAACAATCAGGCGCGTTTTGATTATTCGCTCGATCAGCGCGTTGATTCAACGTGCTGATTGAACCGTTTTTTGCCGTCCTGGATACCTTTGCCATGAGCCCTGCTGTTCCTTCCTTCGCCACCACCCAGCCGCCTGCGCGCGCGCCGCTCAAGCCGTTTGAAGAGGCGCTGGCCGAGCTGCTGGCGCGGGCCGTGGCGCTGCCGGGGCTTGATGCCGTTTCCACTCTGGAGGCCGATGGCCGCGTTCTGGCGCAGGACCTGCTCTCCAGCCTGGACGTTCCCGCCCACGACAACAGCATGATGGACGGCTATGCGCTGCGCTGCGCCGACTGGATCGATGCCGACACGGCGCTGCTCGTCAGCCAGCGCATCCCGGCCGGCAGCAGCCCGCAGCCGCTGGCGCCGTTTTCTGTGGCCCGGATTTTCACCGGCGCGCCGATTCCGCCGGGCGCCGACGCGGTGGTGATGCAGGAAGACTGCGACGTGGTGGACGCCGGCGTTCGCATCCGCTTGCAGCCCAAACCGGGCCAGTGGATGGGCCGCCGGGGCGAGGATGTGGCCGCCGGGTCCGTGGTCCTGCCGCGCGGCACGCGCCTGGGGCCGGCCGCGCTGGGGCTGGCCGCCAGCATCGGCTTTGACCGGCTGCCGGTGGCCCCGCGCGTGCGCGTGGCCCTGTTCTCCACCGGCGACGAGCTGGTCATGCCCGGCGAGGTGGCGCCCGCTGACATGAAGCCCGGCGCCATCTACAACTCCAACCGTTTCTTCTTGAAAGCCTTGCTCCAGCGCCTGGGCTGCACCGTGACCGACCTGGGCATCGTCCCGGACCGGCTGGACGCCACCATCGCCGCGCTGGAGGATGCGAGCCGCGCGCACGACCTGATCCTGACCAGCGGCGGCGTTTCCGTCGGCGAGGAAGACCATGTCAAGCCCGCCGTCGAGGCGCTGGGCGAATTGAACCTGTGGCAGATCGCCATCAAGCCGGGCAAGCCCTTCGCCTACGGCCGGGCCGGCACGGCGCATTTCATCGGCCTGCCGGGCAACCCGGTGTCGAGCTTTGTGACCTTTGTGATGCTGGTGCGGCCCTTCCTGCTCAGGCTGCAGGGCGTGGAAGATGTGGCGCCCAAGTCCATCGCGCTGACCGCCCATTTCGACTGGACCAAGCCCAACAATCGCCGCGAATTCCTGCGGGCGCGGCAGGACGCCAGCGGCGGGCTGGCGCTGTTTGCCAACCAGAGCGCGGGCGTGCTCACGTCTGCCGTCTGGGCCGGCGGGCTGGTGGACAACCCGCCGGGCTGCACCATCGCGCACGGCGACACGGTGCAGTTCATCCCTTTTTCGGAATTGCTGGCATGAAAGTCACCATCAAATACTTTGCCTCCATCCGCGAGGCCATCGGGCAGGGCAGCGAAGTGCGCGAAACCGCCGCCACCACCCTGGCCGGCCTGCGCGACGAGCTGCTGGCCGCTAGCCCGGCCCATGCGGACAGCTTGGCGCGCGGCCGCTCGGTGCGCATGGCGCTGAACCAGGTCATGAGTGAGGAATCGGCCGGCCTGAGCGACGGCTGCGAAGTGGCTTTTTTCCCGCCCGTGACCGGGGGATAAGCGGCCGGTTGGCTGCGGATGCGTTTGCCTGCTGGCGTGGATCAGATGCGTGGCGAATCCTGTCCTTCAAACCGGGATCAAGAGTCCGCCTGTCTGCTTAATCATCCACTGTCTGCTTAACCATTCAATGTATCAGCCGGTGAAGTTGCTCATCCGGTTCTGCGCGTAAGGCCGATTACGGTTTTACTGGAGCCGGAGCCGGAGCCGGAGCCGGGTTTGCCGTCGCTGTCAATGTGACAGCCTGCTTGTCAAATCCCAGCGCCGTAGCCTTGTCCAGCCAGCGCTGCACGTCGGCTGGTGCCATGCGGGGCTGGCGCGCCAGCAGCCAGAGGTATTTTCGGTCCGGCGTTCCCACCAGTACCGTCGAGTAATCCTCGGCAATGTCCATCACCCAGTAATCGCCCCAGACCATCGGCAGCCAGCTCAGCCAGGAAGGGGCAAAGCGCACTTGCAGGCGGCCCACGTCGGGCGCTTCGCCTTCCTTCGGGGGCATTCTGCGCGCCAGGCCCTGTGCCTGTGAGAGGCTCCCGTCGGCCAGGCGGCAACTGTTCAGCACCGACACTTCACCCGACGGCAAGGGCGTGTACTGCGCCGACACATCGCCGCCCACGCATTTTTTTTGAAACGAATTGGGCAGCCGGGCAATTTCATGCCAGGTGCCGCTGTAGCGCTGCAGGTCCAGATGCGCCACCACCGGCAAGGGCGCTTTGGCCGCTGCGGCGCTGGGGTTGTCTTGGGCTGCGGTCGAAAAGGCGGGCAGGGCGCCCAGAACAGCCAAAGATGCCAGTGCTGCAACGCGCTGGCAGCGCCGCAGAATTCCGGCTCCGGGTTTGGCGGGGGAGGCGATGGGCATGGTGTTCCTTGGTGCGATGAAAGTGGAAGGTTTCGAAACTACTGTCACGTCAAGAGCAAATTGTTGGGATCTCTGTCTCTGGCGAGAGCTGGCGTGAGGCGCATGATGCAACACTACAGTATCCACGCCCTGATCGCATCGGGAAAGGCTGAGTACGGGTAATCATCGCTGCCTGCCTATTCTTGTCTGCTTGGCTCGATGGATGAACGGATGAATGGTGCCAAGTTCGATCCCGCCTGTTCCGGCCAGATGGCAAAATCGCCTCATGTCTTCATTTCGCGTCCTGATCACTACCCAAGACTTCAATCTGGCTGACGAGGTGGCAGCCCTGCGTGCCCATGACAAGCGCGTGGGGGCGGTCTGCACCTTCACCGGAACCGTTCGCGATCGCAACCTGCAGCCCCAGCCCGGCAGTGGCCTGGAGGAAAAAGAAACGGTGCTGTCGATGGAGCTGGAGCACTACCCCGGCATGACCGAAAAAGCCATCGAGGCCATGATTGACGAGGCGATGAAGCGCTTTGACATCTTCGGCGCCCGGGTGATCCACCGCGTCGGATTGCTTCAGCCGCTGGACCAGGTGGTGATGGTGGCGGTCACCTCAGCGCACCGGGGCGAGAGCTTCAAGGCCTGCGAATTCCTGATGGATTATTTAAAAACCCAGGCGCCGTTCTGGAAAAAAGAGCAAACGTCCGAGGGCGCGCGCTGGGTGGATGCGCGCGTCAGCGACGACGCGGCACTGGCCAGATGGGGCATCAGCGCGCCCAATGCCTGAGCTGGCGCGCCGGGGCGCATGGAAAAAGCGCAAAGGCGTTAGCAGATTTTCACGCTGGCTGTCCGCTTGCGTCCCCGCCCGCGTCTGGGTATCCGACATTGCGGGTGCAGGGCGTCTCAAACCAGTCTGAACAAGAGCGCCTTGAGTTCGCACATCCATGCCGTCAGCGCATGAACTGGCGCGCCGGGTTCAGGCAAGCTTGACCTTCATCAAGCTTCAATTCGTTCCGGGCTGGGGCATGGCGTCAATACTGCTTGTAAAGCGGCGCAAAAGCCCCAAGATTCGCATGCATAGACTTTTTAGTTTTCCCCACGGAGTGACTGCATGCGACAAGACAAATTAACGACAAAATTCCAGGAAGCCCTGAGCGACGCCCAGTCGCTGGCGCTGGGCAACGACAACGGCTACATCGAGCCGGTCCACCTGCTGACGGCCATGCTGCGCCAGGATGACGGTCCACGTGCCCTGCTGGAGCGCGCCGGCGTGAACGTCAGGGGGCTGGCCCAGGCCGCAGACACCGCCGTGAAAAAACTGCCCCAGGTGCAGGGCCAGGACCAAATCCAGGTCGGCCAGGAACTGGCCAAGCTGCTGCAGGCGACCGAAAAGGAAGCCATCAAACGCAATGACCAGTTCATCGCCGGCGAACTCTTTTTACTCGCCCTGACCGACAGCAAGAACGAAGCGGGCCGCATCGCCAAGGAGAACGGCTTGAGCCGCAAGGCGCTGGAAGCGGCCATCGACGCGGTGCGCGGCGGCCAGAATGTCAACAGCGCGGACGCCGAAGGCCAGCGCGAAGCCCTGAAAAAATACTGCATGGACCTGACCGAGCGCGCCCGCCTGGGCAAGCTCGACCCGGTGATCGGCCGCGACGACGAGATCCGCCGCGCCATCCAGGTGCTGCAGCGCCGCACCAAGAACAACCCCGTCCTGATCGGCGAACCCGGCGTGGGCAAGACCGCCATCGTCGAGGGCCTGGCCCAGCGCATCGTCGCTGGCGAGGTGCCCGATTCACTCAAGGGCAAGCGCGTGCTCTCGCTCGATATGGCAGCGCTGCTGGCCGGCGCCAAGTTTCGGGGCGAGTTTGAAGAGCGCCTCAAAACGGTGCTTAATGAACTGGCCAAGGACGAGGGCCAGACCATCGTTTTCATCGACGAGCTGCACACCATGGTGGGCGCGGGCAAGGCCGAGGGCGCGATGGATGCGGGCAACATGCTGAAACCCGCCCTGGCGCGCGGCGAGCTGCACTGCGTCGGCGCCACGACGCTGGACGAGTACCGCAAGTACATCGAGAAAGACGCCGCGCTGGAGCGCCGGTTCCAGAAAATCCTCGTCGGCGAACCGACGGTGGAGGCCACCATTGCCATCCTGCGCGGCCTGCAGGAAAAATACGAAACTCACCACGGCGTGCAGATCACCGACCCGGCCATCGTCGCGGCCGCCGAGCTGAGCCATCGCTACATCACCGACCGATTTTTACCCGACAAGGCGATTGACCTGATCGACGAGGCGGCCGCCAAGGTCAAGATCGAGATCGACTCCAAGCCCGAAGTGCTGGACAAGCTGGATCGCCGGCTGATCCAGTTGCAGATCGAGCGCGAAGCGGTGCGGCGCGAAAAAGACGAATCCTCGCAAAAGCGCCTGGGTCTGATCGAAGAGGAAATCGGCAAGCTGCAAAAGGAAATTGCCGACCTCGATGAAATCTGGCAGGCTGAAAAAGCCCAGGTGCACGGCTCCAAAGATGTGATGGAAGAGATCGAGCGCATCAACACGCAGATCGAGGAATTCACCCGCAAGGGCGACTTCAACAAGGTGGCCGAGCTGCAGTACGGCAAGCTGCCCGAGCTGAAAAAACGCCTGCAGGCGGCCAAGGACAGCGAAGAAAACAAGGGCGCGGACAACACGCCCCGGCTGCTGCGCACTCAGGTGGGCGCCGAGGAAATCGCCGAAGTCGTCAGCCGCGCCACCGGCATTCCGGTGGCCAAGATGATGCAGGGCGAGCGCGACAAGCTCTTGCAGATGGAAGGCAAGCTGCACGAGCGCGTGGTCGGCCAGGACGAGGCGATTGGCGCGGTGGCCAACGCGATTCGCCGCTCTCGCTCGGGCCTGTCGGACCCCAACCGCCCGACGGGCTCGTTCCTGTTCCTCGGCCCCACGGGCGTCGGCAAGACCGAGCTGTGCAAGGCGCTGGCCGGTTTCCTGTTCGACAGCGAAGAGCACTTGGTGCGCATTGACATGAGCGAGTTCATGGAAAAGCATTCGGTGGCCCGCCTCATCGGCGCGCCGCCGGGCTATGTCGGCTATGAGGAAGGCGGCTACCTGACCGAAGCCGTGCGCCGCAAGCCCTACAGCGTACTGCTGCTCGACGAGGTGGAAAAAGCCCATCCGGACGTGTTCAACGTGCTGCTGCAGGTGCTCGACGACGGGCGCCTGACCGACGGCCAGGGCCGCACGGTGGACTTCAAGAACACCGTGATTGTGATGACCAGCAACATCGGTTCACCGATTATTCAGAGCATGGTCGGCCAGCCGGCCGAGGACATCAAGGATGCGGTGACGGACGAGCTGAAGAATTACTTCCGGCCCGAGTTCCTCAACCGCATCGACGAGATCGTGGTCTTCCACGCGCTCGACGCGAAGAACATCGAGTCGATTGCCCGCATCCAGCTCAAGGTGCTGCTCGATCGCCTAGCCAAGATGGACCTCACGCTCGAAGTGTCGGAAGCGGCGATTGCCGAACTGGCCAAGGTGGGTTTTGATCCGGTGTTCGGCGCCCGGCCCCTGAAGCGGGCGATTCAGCAGCGCATTGAAAATCCGCTGTCGAAATTGCTGCTCGAAGGGCGTTTCCCGCCCAAGAGCACGATTCCGGTTGATGTGGACCCGATCCGCGAGCCGGGCGTGTTCAGGTTCGAGGAAGCATCGCACTGAAGGTCATGAACGGCCACCACGCTTGAGCGGGGTGCGCCGTTCGCCGTGCGCATGTTGCCCGCATCCGTCGTACAGCGCTCGTACAGCCCGCAGAAGGCTTTTTGCTTCAGGATGAGCCGCCCAGCCTGGTGCGTGGCTTGAAGGCTTTGAACTGGCGGGCCATGCTTTCATAAAACGCCTTGGCACTGTCGCTGTCGGCGGGCGGCAGCACCAGCTGCAGCACAAAGTAAAAATCCCCCGGTGTCGCGCCAGGCAGGCCGCGCCCTTTGAGGCGCAGCTTTCGCCCGGTGGCCGAGCCGGGCGGAATCTTCACTTCCACTTCCCCTGTCGGCGTGGGCGCATGCACCTGCGCGCCCAGCGCGGCTTCCCATGGCGCGACGGGCAGGTCCAGATAAACATCGTGCTTGTCCACCCGGTACAGCGAATGGGGGTTGAACTCGACTTCGAGGTACAGATCGCCGGGGCTGCCGCCGCCTGCCCCCGGCGCACCTTGACCGCTCAGCCGGATGCGCTGACCGGCCCGGATGCCTTTGGGAACATTGAAGCTGATCTGGTGCTGGCGCGGCGTGACATGGCCCCGGCTGTCCACTTCAGACACCTGCAGGTTGAGCGTGCGAGTGGCGCCGTGGTAGGCGTCCTCAAGGTCGATCTGTATTTTGGCGTGGTGATCTTCGCCTTGGGTCCTGAAAGCGGCGCGGCTGCGCCCGCCAGCGGGGCCGGCGGAACCTGGGCCGCCGGCAGTGCTGCCAAAGCCGCGCCGGAACAGGGTTTCAAAAAAATCGCTGTAGTCGCCCTCGGCGCCAGGACTGCCGGTGTTGAATTCCCACTCGAACCCCCGGCCGGCATGTTCGGCGCCGGTGTTCCATTGCGGTGGCGGGCGAAAATCCTGCCCGGCTTTCCAGTTGGCGCCCAAATGGTCGTAGGCGGCGCGCTTTTCGGGGTCTTTCAGCACTTCGTAGGCTTCGCCGATTTCCTTGAAGCGCGCCTCGGCATTTTTTTCCTTGCTGAGGTCGGGGTGGAACTGGCGCGTGAGCTTGCGGTAGGCGCGCTTGATGTCCTCGGGCGTGGCATCGCGGGCCAGCCCCATGATCTTGTAGTAATCCTTGTATTCCATGGAAAACCTTCCAAAAACGGCGTGTTTTCAGAACCATAGCGGAAATCGGCAGGCGGCGCGTTGCCAAAACTGCACCGGATTTGCCCTGCATCAGACGGCTGTGCTGTCGGCTTTGCGTCCTGCGACTCGTCTGGCCTGGCTCATTTCACGGGAATCGCCGTTCCCGCCGGCACCGGCACGGCCGTCACGCTGTTTTGCGGCGAGCCCTCGATCACCCGGTCCGAGTAGGTCAGGTACACCAGCGTGTTGCGCTTGGGGTCCACCATGCGCACCACCCGCAGCTTCTTGAAGACCAGGGAGATGCGCTCGCTGAACATTTCCTCCTGCTTGTCCAGCGGCTTGGCAAAGCCGATCACGCCCGTCTGGCGGCAGGCAATCGAGGCTTCGGCCTTGTCCTCGGCCAGGCCGAAAGCGCCCTTGATGCCGCCGGTCTTGGCGCGTGAGACATAGCAGGTCACGCCGCTGACTTTGGGGTCGTCATAGGCCTCGACGACGATCTTGTGGTCCGGGCCGATGAATTTGAAGACGGTATCGACGGCGCCCACTTCCTCGCTGCTGGCTCCGCCGCAGGCGCTGAGGAAAAGGGCGGCAACGGCTGCGTAGCAGCTCAGGCGGCGGCAGGAAAAGGTGAAGCGGGTCATGGGGTTTGTGTCCTTGGGAGAGAGGCATAGGCGCAGGGAGAGCGCCAGCGTTCAGTGCCTAATGTACAAAGAGCCGGATCGCTCATCATGACGCGATGGTTTGTTTCCTTTTACGGACTGGCCCAAGTTGCTTGCCGCCCCTACAAACCCCCGCCCGAGCGGGGCTGGACTGCCAGGGTCAATTCACCGGGGCAGAGGCGGCTGACGCTGGGGCGGCGCTTGGCGCAGGCGTGGGCAGGGCGGCGGCATCAGGCGCCTGGGTTGGTGCGGGCGCGGGCAGGGCGGGCGCCGTCGGGGTAGCGATGGGCGCGGTCGGGGCGCTGATGGCGGCCGGCGCCGTGATCGGCGCAACGGGCGCGGCCTGCACGCTGCCGCCGTGGAACTTCATCATCAGGGGAACGATCAGCAACGCCACGATGTTGATGATCTTGATGAGCGGGTTGATGGCCGGGCCGGCCGTGTCCTTGTAGGGGTCGCCCACGGTGTCGCCGGTCACGGCCGCCTTGTGCGCGTCAGAGCCCTTGCCGCCGTGGTGGCCGTCTTCGATGTATTTTTTCGCGTTGTCCCAGGCACCGCCGCCGGTACACATCGAAATCGCCACAAAGAGGCCCGTCACGATGGTGCCCATCAGCAGGCCGCCCAGCGCTTTCGGTCCGAGCAGCAGGCCCACTGCAATGGGCACCACCACCGGCAACAGCGAGGGGATGACCATTTCCTTGATCGCCGCCGTCGTCAGCATGTCCACGGCGCGGCCATATTCGGGCTTGGCCGTGCCTTCCATGATGCCCTTGATCTCCTTGAACTGCCGGCGCACCTCCACCACCACGGCGCCCGCAGCGCGGCCCACGGCTTCCATCGCCATGGCGCCGAACAAATAAGGAATCAGGCCGCCGATAAAGAGGCCCACGATCACCATCGGGTCGCTCAGATCGAAACTGATGGCGCGGCCGTAGCTTTCCAGTTTGTGGGTGTAGTCGGCAAACAGCACCAGCGCGGCCAGGCCGGCCGAGCCAATCGCGTAGCCCTTGGTCACGGCCTTGGTGGTGTTGCCCACGGCGTCCAGCGGGTCGGTGACGGCGCGCACTTCGGGCGGCATGTCGGCCATCTCGGCAATGCCGCCGGCGTTGTCGGTGATCGGGCCGTAGGCGTCGAGCGCCACGACGATGCCGGCCATGCTGAGCATGGCGGTGGCGGCAATGGCAATGCCGTACAGGCCGGCCAGGTTGTAGGACGCCAGGATGGCCATGCAGACAAACGCCACTGGCCAAGCGGTCGAGCGCATCGACACGCCCAGGCCGGCAATGATGTTGGTGCCGTGGCCGGTGGTCGAGGCCTGCGCGATGTGCCGCACCGGCGCGTACTGCGTGCCGGTGTAGTACTCGGTCACCCAGACCAGCGCGGCGGTGAGCACCAGGCCGACGGCGCAGGCGCCAAAGAGGCGCATCTGGCTGCCGCTGGCGGTAATGGCGTTGTCGGGCATCAGCCACATCGTGACGAAGTAAAACGCTATCAGCGAGAGCACGCCGGCGACGGCCAGGCCCTTGTACAGCGCCGGCATGACGTTGGTCATGCCCGGCGAGGCCTTGACAAAAAAGCAGCCGATGATGGAGGCGATGATCGACACGGCGCCCAGCGCCAGCGGGTAGAGCACGGCATTCATCGGGGCGGCGGCCACCAGCAGCGCGCCCAGCACCATGGTCGCAATCAGCGTGACGGCATAGGTCTCGAACAGGTCGGCGGCCATGCCGGCGCAGTCGCCCACGTTGTCGCCCACGTTGTCGGCAATCACCGCCGGGTTGCGCGGGTCGTCCTCGGGAATGCCGGCTTCCACTTTTCCCACCAGATCGGCGCCCACGTCCGCGCCCTTGGTGAAGATGCCCCCGCCCAGCCGCGCAAAGATCGAGATCAGCGAGGAGCCAAAGGCAAAGCCGATCAGTGGGTTGAGCAGTTCGGACAGGTGGGCGTCCGGGGTGTCGTGGCCGTTGCCGGTCAGAAACCAGAAAAACCCGCTCACGCCCAGCAGGCCCAGTCCCACCACCAGCATGCCGGTAATCGCCCCGCCGCGAAAGGCGACATTGAGCGCCGGGCCGATGCCGCGCGTGGCCGCCTGCGCAGTGCGCACATTGGCGCGCACCGAGACGTTCATCCCGATGAAACCGCAGGCGCCCGACAGCACCGCCCCGAGCACAAAGCCGGTGGCCGTGACGCCGTCGAGGAACAGGCCGATCAGCACGGCCAGGATGAGCCCCACGAGGGCGATGGTTTTGTATTGCCGGGCCAGGTAGGCGGCGGCGCCGGCCTGGATGGCGGCCGAGATTTCCTGCATGCGGGCATTGCCCGCGTCCTGCGCCAGAATCCAGCTGCGCGCCCAGATGCCGTAGGCCACGGCGATCAAGCCGCACACGAGCGCCAGCATCAGCGCTGCCGAGTTGCCAGTCATAAAAACCTCCTGCCTTGTTTTTTTCCGGGAAGGGCATCACGCAAGCGGCGCCCCGCTGCGTTGCTTCCTCGTGATTCGCGGGGGAGGCGAGAGAACGATTGGCCAACGGAGAAATTAAACGCTAAAACCCGATGAGTTGGCAACCCGTAAGCTTCTGATCGTTAAAATGCGGGTCAATCTGGGTTTGCCAGTGCTGTATCCCGGCCTGTTGCAAGCAAGCCTGTGAGGCGCGCAGCCTGCGATGGCGTCACACGCTGTTGCCTGTTTTTCATTCGTCTTTTTCATCAACGTCTTTTACTCACGCAAAGCCACTATGTCCCTTGATAAAGTTTCTCCCGGCAAAAACGTTCCTGAGTCTTTCAACGTCATCATCGAAATCCCGATGAACGCTGACCCGGTGAAGTACGAAGTGGACAAGGAGTCCGGCGCGATTTTCGTGGACCGCTTCATGAGCACCGCGATGCACTACCCCACCAACTACGGCTACGTGCCCCAGACCATCAGCGGCGATGGCGATCCGGTCGATGTGCTGGTCATCACGCCGTTTCCGCTGATCCCCGGCGTGGTGGTGCCTTGCCGCGCCATCGGCATCCTGAAGATGACAGACGAAGCCGGCGAAGACGGCAAGGTGCTGGCGGTGCCGATCGACAAAATTCTGTCGATCTACACCCACTGGCAAAAGCCGGAAGACATGAACCCGCTGCGTCTGAAAACCATTGCCCATTTCTTTGAGCACTACAAAGACCTCGAAGCCAACAAATGGGTCAAGGTCCAGGGCTGGGAAGGTCCGGAAGCGGCCAAGAAGGAAATCCTCGACGGCATGGCCAACTACGCCAAAGCCCAGCAGGAATAAATCTTTGCGGCTGCCTTGCGTCAGGCAGGCAGCCAGTTGACCAGTTGAAAAACGGTTCCAGAAAAAGCGTCTGCAGTTCACTTCTGCAGGCGCTTTTTCTTTGGCGATGACAGGGGCTGGACCGGCGCTTAACCCATTGCGAGCGACAAGCCCCGGCCTTCAGGTCGGGGGGCTGAGCGGTCAGGCCGCGACGGCCTGCTGGCAAACGCCTTGGCGCGGCTTCGTTACAAAGACCCCATGCGCATCCATTGCAAAACCGCAGTGCCTGCCTTTTAATCTCTTCACTGTGAGCACGCTCAAGACCCTCAAGCTTCGCCTCAAGGACAAGCACGCGCCTGCCTTGGTTGCGATGGTGCGGGAGGTCAATCAGGTCTGGAACTCCCGCCACGCGTTGTCGAGCTGCGCCATCCGCGAGCTTCAGAACAAGCCAGGCAGGGGAACGGCCAGCGTCGGCATCGACCCAGGCCTGAAAACCGCTGCGGCTTGCTCCAGCAGCAAAGTCCTGCCGTCGCGCATTTACCGCCGCTACGCGCCCGCGATGGCCGCAGGAATTCCCGCTTTTTAGGGTGGGGAGGATGTCAAATGCTGCATGATTTTCTTGGCTTTTGGCATGCAGGGGCTTTCTTGGTCGCTCTGGTGCTCGGGCTGCAGCCGGGGTGGCTAGGCGCGCAGCAGGGCGACACAGGAGGCGACGTTCCACTCGCTGCCCCAGAGCGCAGCAGCCTGGCCGCGCAAGGCGCGCGGCTCGCCGCGCAGGGAGTGCCAGACAAAGGCATTGCGGCGTGTGCCAGTTGCCATGGCCCGCAAGGTGAGGGCGTGGCAGCCTCCGGCTTTCCTCGTCTGGCAGGCCAGTCGCCGGCTTACCTGGTGCGCCAGATCGAGAGCTTCGCCGAGGGAGCGCGCGGCCACCCGCTCATGTCTCCCATCGCCAAGGCGATGACGCTGGAAGAGAACATGGCCGCCGCCTCTTATTACGCTTACCTTGACCCGGCAGGCACAGGCACAGGCACAGGCACAGGCACAGGCACAGGCACAGGCACAGGCACAGGCACAGGCACAGGCACAGGCGCTTTGGCTGCAGAGCGTGCGCCCTTGGCCGCGCCATCACCTGCCATGGCCGCTGCCAGCGCCAGCCAGCAGCAGAGTTGGGCGCGCGGCCAGCGCCTGGCCAGCGCCGGGGACGAGGCCGCCCAGATACAGGCCTGCGCCAACTGCCACGGACCCGGCGGCACGGGCGAACCGCCGCTCTATCCCTATTTGGCCGGACAGCATGCCGGCTACCTGATAAATGCGCTGACCCAGTGGAAGAGCGGCCAGCGCAGGAACGATCCCGGCGGGCAGATGCAGGCCATCACTGCACGGCTGAGCGATGCCGATATTGCGGCTGTTGCTGTCTATTACGCCAGTCAGCCCCCGCCTTCGCGCCGCCTGGCCCCCAACCTGTCGAGTCTGCCGGTGCGCCCCCCGCAGCCAGCGCGCGGCGGCGGCGGAACAACCGGCGTGAATCCGTCAGCCGGCAGCCGGCGCTAGGAAAATTGCTGCCCCCACTGCTAATTGCCAGGAGTTTGCGCGCAGCAACGGCGGGTTGAGGGCAATTGCATTCAATTTTTCAGATTGACAGGGTTTTGTGCTTTTGGGGCGGCCCTGAGGGCGTCCCGGTCTCCATACGGCGGTACTATCAGGTCTTATAACCGGATTTTCAGCATGCCCGAGCAGCTTGACGTTTCCATTGACCCTGAAAATAACCCTGATCTGGCGCGGAGTTCGCTGAATTTCCCCGTCGTGGGCATTGGTGCTTCTGCCGGAGGACTGGAGGCTTTGCTGCGCTTTTTGGAGCACATGCCCGCCGGCAATAGCATGGCCTTTGTCATCATTCTTCACCTCTCGCCCAAGCATGAAAGCAATGCGGCCGAGATTTTGCAGCGCTCGACGTCCATGCCGGTAGTCCAGGTCGTGAAGCGGACCGCCATCGAAGCAGACCATGTCTATGTGATACCGCCCAGCCATGACCTGGCCATGAACGATGGCCATCTGCAACTGGCCGAGCCGACGCGCATCAAGGGCATGCATCTGGCGATTGACCTGTTTTTCCGCACCCTGGCCCAGGTCCACCGGGAGCGCTCCGTGGCCATCGTGATGTCAGGCACCGGCGCCGATGGTGCCGTGGGGCTGGCGCGGGTCAAAGAGCAGGGCGGCATCACGATGGCCCAGTCGCCCGAGGATGCCCAATACGACGGCATGCCCAAGGCCGCCATTGGCACCGGCATGGTCGATTTCGTGCTGAACGCGGCGGACATGCCCCAGCGCCTGATGGATCTGTGGGCCAATGCCCGGCGCATTCGCCTGCCCACGCCGGCTGATTCTTCGCTGAAAGTCTCTCCGGTGGAAAGCGTGGAGGCCGCCCGCCAGGCTGAAGCGGCCCTGCACGACATCATGGCCCTGCTGCGCAGCTTTTCGAAAAACGATTTCCGCCATTACAAGCGTGCCACCGTGCTGCGCCGCATCGAGCGCCGGCTGCAGGTGAATGCGCTGCCGGACTTGCCTGCTTACCGCGATTATCTGCGTGAGCATCCGGAAGAGGCCAAGCCGCTGCTGCAGGACATGCTGATCAGCGTGACCAACTTCTTTCGGGACCGCGAGGCTTTTGAAACCCTGGAGCGCGAGGTCTTGCCCAGTTTGCTCGAAGACCGCCCGTCCGACGAGCCGCTGCGCGTCTGGGTGGCCGGTTGCGCCACCGGCGAGGAGGCTTACTCCGTCACCATGCTTTTGCTTGAGCAGATGGACTTGCGCAACTGCGCCCCGGAACTGCAGGTGTTTGCCACCGATATCGACGAGCGCGCCATCAGCTACGGCCGCAATGCGCTGTACCCGACCTCCATCCTGACCGATGTCTCGCCAGGGCGGCTGCGCCAGTTCTTTGTGCGCGAGCAAGACCAGTACCGGGTGGTCAAGCCGGTGCGCGAGAAAGTGCTGTTTGCCGAGCACAACGTGCTGCGCGATCCGCCTTTTTCGCGCCTGGACCTGATTTGCTGTCGCAACCTGCTGATTTACCTCGACCGCGAGGCGCAGAACCGCATTCTGGAGATGTTTCGCTTCGCCCTCAAACCCCGGGGCTACCTGTTCCTGGGCACCTCCGAGTCCACCGATGCGGCGCCTAACCTGTTCAGCGTTGTTGACAAGAAAAGCCGTATCTTCAAGGTCAATCCGCATGCCCATGCCATTCGCCACCTGCCTTTGGCGATGGACTCGCCGCTGTACCGGCCGGCCGAGGTTCGCCCGAAAGTGCTCAGGCGCGAATCGACGCTGCCCTCGGTGGCCGAGCTGCACCGTCAATACCTTGACCAGGTCATCGCGCCCAGCGTGCTGCTGGATAGCCGGCACAACGTGCTGCATTTGTCGGACAAGGTCGGCAGGTTCCTGCTGCACGGCGGCGGCGCGCCCTCGGTCAACCTGCTGTCCAATATGCAGTCTGAACTGCGCACCGAGTTGCGCACGGCGCTTTTTCAGGCCAGCCAGTCGGGCGGCACTGTTCAGACCCGCCCCGTCGCGATCCAGCGGGGCGACACCGAGGTGCTGGTGCAGATGAGCGTGCGGTTTTTCGGCGAGCCGGGCAGCGAGTCGGCCCTGACGCTGGTGATGTTTGACGAGGTCGAGCCCAGCGTGCCCCAAGTCCCGGCCAATGAAACGCATCCGGCTGAAGAGGCTAGAGTTGACCAGCTTGAAACCGAGATCAGGCAGCTCAAGGTGCAATTGCAGGACACCATTGAGCAGACCGAGCGCTCGACCGAAGACCTCCGGGCTTCCAACGAGGAGTTGCAGGCCATCAATGAAGAGTTGCGCTCGGCCAGCGAGGAGCTGGAAACCAGCAAGGAGGAACTCCAGTCCATCAATGAAGAGCTGACCACGGTCAATTTTGAGTTGAAAGTGAAGGTGGACGAGACCAGCAAGATCAATGACGACTTGCAAAACCTGATTGCCTCCTCCGACATTGCCACCGTGTTCATCGACCGGGGCCTGCGCATCAAGCGCTACACGCCGCAGGCGGCCAGCATTTTCAACCTGATTGCCTCGGACGTTCATCGCTCCCTGCTCGACATCACGCACCGGCTCGATTACGAATCGCTGACCAATGATGTGGCGGAAGTCTTCAAGAGCCTGAACATGGTGGAGCGCCAGGTCAGCAGCAGTGATGGCAAGCACTATCTGGCCCGCATCCGGCCCTACCGCACCATTGATGACCGCATTGATGGCGCGGTGCTGACCTTTGTCGATGTGACGGCGCTGCGCCGGGCGGAGGAGAATCTGCGCGCCGGCGAGGAGCGCCTGCGCATCGCCGCCGAAACCACGAAGGACTACGCCATTCTCACGGTCGATGAGGACGGCGTCATCACCACCTGGAACCTGGGCGCACAGCGCATCTTCGGGTACAAGGAGAAGGAGGTCATCGGGCAGAATTTCTCTCCGCTGTTCACCCCTGAAGACCAGGCCGCCGGCGCGCCGCAGGAGGAGTTGCGCCATGCCCGCGAGGACGGCCGCACGCTTGATGAGCGCTGGCATTTGCGCAAGGATGGCAGCACTTTCTTTTGCAGCGGCGTGGTCAGCCGCATGGAAGGCAAGGCCGGAGGATTTGCCAAAATTGCGCGCGACATGACCGAGAGCAAGGCACAAGAGGTCAGCCGCGAAGAGCAACTGGCCTGGGAACAGCAGGCCAACGAATTGAAGGATCAGTTCCTGGCCGTCATGTCGCATGAATTGAAGCATCCGCTCAACCTGATCCAGGTCAACACCGAACTCTTGATCAGCCAGCCGGAGGTGCGGGCACTGCCGGCAGTGCTACGCGCCGGGGACACCATCCGCCAGGCCGTGGCGAGCCAGACCAAGATCATTGACGACTTGCTGGACCTCTCGCGCGTGCGCACGGGCAAACTGACGCTCACGCCGACCCAGGTGAAACTCAATGAGGTGGCTGCGCTGATTTCCGCTGCAGCGCGGGACGCGGCCCAGAAAAAAGGCCTGAAACTGGCCTACGAATGCAGCAGTGATGAGGTCATTGCCCTGTGCGACCGCGTGCGCACCGAGCAGATATTCTGGAACCTGATCAACAATGCCATCAAGTTCACGCCGTCCGGGGGCCGCATCTCCTTGAGCCTGGCGCGAGAAGACAATCTCGCCAGATTTACGGTGAGCGACACCGGTCAGTGCATTGCGCCCGAGTTTTTGCCCCAGGTGTTTGGCTTGTTCAGGCAGGGCGCGCACCAGCCTTCCACTCAGAACTCGGGTCTGGGGGTCGGTCTGACACTGGTGCGTGACTTGGCCGTGGCTCAGGGGGGAAAGGTATTGGCGGAGTCACCGGGCCTGGGCCAAGGCTCCTCTTTCACCGTCTGGTTGCCGCTGGCCAGCAGCATCGCGCCGTCCGAACAAGCGGCCCCTCTGAAGGCGAGCTTGAAAGGGCTGTCGATTCTGGCGGTCGATGACATGCTCGACTTGCTGGAGCCTTTTGCCGACTTGCTGCGTCTGGAAGGCGCTCAGGTCGATATCGCCACCAGCGGCCAGCAGGCGCTGAGCTTGCTGCAGGACAAGCGTTATGACGTGTTGATTTCTGATATCGGCATGGACGGCATGGACGGCTATGACCTGATCCGGGAAATCAGAAAACACCCCGAATGGAAAGATCTGCAGGCCATTGCGCTGAGCGGTTTCGGCCGGTCGGTGGATGTGAAGCATGCCTTGCGCAGCGGCTTCAATGCCCATCTGGCCAAACCGGCCAGCGTAGCCCATATTTGCCAGACCATCGCACAGCTTCCCTTCAAGGCGAGAGACTGAGCATTACAAAGTTAACGATTTAAAACTGTCAGATGAGCTTTTTTAGAGAGGTAATTGTTATAACCTTTACCGAAGCTTTTTTTGGCCAGCATCTGGTTACTTCGAGCGCAGTTTGTTGCTTGTTGGCAGTTGTCAGCAGGTAAAAACGTCGAATTTTCCGGAAAGTGCATGAAATCCTCAGCTATGCCAAATATTTCAGACAAGACCGTGATTTCCAATGACGCCAGCCCTTGTGCGGAGGTGTCCGAGCAGCAGATCGAGGCGGCCCGTTATGCCGTTTTACGGCGCTTGTCGCCTGCGCTGCGCCACCACATGGTCAGGCACCTGCAGCCGATCGGGCTGATTTATGGGGTGATGGACCACAAGCTCGCACGCGGAGAGCCCGATGTCCAGACGTTGCGCGCCAATGCCGACAAGATCAATCAGTTTGCCAAGGCCGCGCTGGCCCAGTGCATCGACATCGGCACCTGGCTGGCGCCAGAGTCAACTTCATTGACGTCGGTGGAGTCCGGCGTGATGGAGTGTGTCGGTTTGCTGGCCACCACCTTGCATTTCCGGGGTTTTCGCCTGGTCAACGAAGTCGAGGACCTGTCGTGTCCGGTGCGGCTGGGGGCCTTGCGAATGGTGTTGATTGCCGCCCTGCTGCAGGTCACCGATGCCCTGGACGAGCCGGCCACGTTGACCCTCAGCGCTAGTGTCACGCAGGCGGAGGTGACGTTGCGTCTGCAGGTCGTCTCCCGGGAGGACGGCCATGTGGAGGAGTATGACGACGGCTACCGAAAGCTGACATGGCGCGATGTCCAGGCGCTGGCTGTCGCCGAAAAAGTCAACCTCTCGCATCGCGACGGGCAGGTGACGATGCGCTTTCCCATCGAGACTTGAAGTTTTCCTGCGTCCGGGCCTTGCGGCCCGATCTTGGCGTTTCGAGCCGGTCTTCCACGCATGGGGGCTGTGCTAAGGTCAAGCCTTGCTTTTCCTCGAAAGGATTTGAATGGCTATCGGCTGGCTGACTGTGTTGCAGAGTGTTCCCTGGGCTGAGGTGGTGAGCAATGCACCCAAGGTGGCGGCCGGCGCCAAAAAGCTATGGAGCGCGGTCGGCAAGAAAACACCGCCAGCTGCGGATCCGGTTGCTGCAACCCCGGCCACTGTGTCACCTGAAGCGCAGACCCTTGCCGCCCTGCAGTCGCGCATCGCAGCGCTGGAGGCCGCTTCGGCGGACCTGCAAGGCCAGATGATCGCCTATTCCGGGCTCATCAAGGAACTGGCCGAGCAGAACGCCCAGCTGATCGTTCGCATTGAAACCCAGCGCCAGCGCCTGGGGTGGCTTGCCGGCTTGCTGCTCGTCATCGGCCTGGTGGCAGTGGGCAGTCTGGCCTGGAGCCTCATGGGTTGAGGGAGCGTAGTCCTGGCTAATTGCCTTGTCCGGGCCGGCAATTGACGCTTTGGCCCGATCTGGCTATCCGCTTTGAGTTAGGATAGAAAGTCAAGCCATAGAGCCGGCTTGGTGCGGTAAAAACCACACTCATTTTTGATGCAAAGGAAAACGAGACATGCAAGTTCAAGTCAACACCGGCAAGAATATCGAGGGCGGCGAGCGCCTGAGCCAGTACGTCAAGACCACGGTCAATGCCAAGCTGCACCGTTTCGTTGAACAGGTCACCCGCGTGGAAGCGCACCTGAGTGATGAAAACAGCCACAAATCCGGTGGCGACGACAAGAAATGCGTCCTTGAAGCCCGCCCTGCAGGCAAGCCGCCGGTAGCCGTGACGCACCTGGCCGGCACGCTGGACCAGGCGATTCATGGCGCGGTTGAAAAAATGGAGCGGGTGCTGGAGACCACTTTTGGCCATGCCAACCATCCCAAGGCCCCGCCCGTGTCTGATCTCGTCTGATCTTTAATTGAACCTTTAACCCGTATCCCGCTGGCGCCACGGCTTGTCCAAGCTGTGCGCCAGCCGCACACCATGGCGCCATGCGCGCCGCCGCAGGGATTGAGTTCCGGCGCTCAATGGGTTGTCATGGCACCCACTGTTTTTCACAGGCTGATTTCAAACCGTGCTTCGCCCATATCCCGGTTCAGGGGCTTGAGCGCTGTCATGATGGCCTGGTCTTCGGCTTTTTCCCACAGGGCGATGACTTCGCGTTCGGCCTCATGCTCGGCCAGGGCAAGCTCTTCAGGCGTCAGGTTGGCGGTCAGGGCGCGGGCCAGCAGGCAGGCCTGCAGCGTGGGCGCCACATAGGATGCTCCGCCCACGCCATGCTCCAGCGCCATGCGAAAGCGCAGTTCGGCAGCACGGCGCTGGTCGTCGCTCAGGCCGGTGGCACCCACCATCTTGACGCTATAGGGGTGTGTGGGCTGGTCGGTGTCGCTCATGAAGAATTCCGTTGAAGGGTTTGTATTGAAATGGCTGGGGTGGCGGCTGGCGCGGTGCTGGCTGCAGTGGTCTTGAAAGGGCTGCGCCGCTCCAGTTCGTGCAGGTAATTGTCGATGCCTTCACCCTCGCGCTCGAGAAAACGCTCCACCGCATCGGCAAAAGCGGGGTGCGCCAGCCAGTGGGCGCTGGTAGTCTTGACCGGCAGCAGGGCTCTGGCCATCTTGTGCTCGCCCTGGGCGCCGCCTTCAAAACGCTGGAAACCGTGTGCAATGCACCAGGCCAGCGGCTGGTAGTAGCAGGCTTCGAAGTGCAGGCAGTCCACCCGCTCCAGTGCGCCCCAGTAGCGGCCGTAAGCAGTTTTGATGTGGTTTTCAGTTTCAGTCTTGCCTGCGATTCCTGCGCCTCCAATGTCTGCGATGCCTGCCGTGCTTGCCGTACCTAAAGGCGGGGCGCTGACGGCGATCAGGCTGGCGGCCACCGGCTTGCCGTCGCGCTCGGCAATGAAGAGCAGCCAGTTCTCCGGCATGGTGTCTGCCATGCGCCTAAAAAAATCGCGGCTCAAGTAGGGCGCGTTGCCGTGCTCCAGGTAGGTGCGCTCGTAGCAGCGGTAGAAAAAATCCCAGTCGGCGCGGCTGATGTCCCGGCCCAGGAACCAGCGGAAGCTCACGCCCGCTTCCTGCACCTTGCGCCGCTCCTGGCGGATTTTCTTGCGCTTTTCCTGGCTCAGGGACATCAGGAAATCATCGAAATTGTCAAAGGCGCGCGGCTGGGCAGCTTCATACGCGGCAGGGTTGACGGGTTGCGGGCGTGGCGTCATGGCGTCCCCAGCCCATGGCGTACCTTCCTGCAGCAGTGCCGTGGCATTGCCGGCCAAACCGGTACTTTGCGGGGTGCGGGCAGTGCGTTGCAGTGCCCGCGCGGGCGCTGCATTGGTCCAGTGAAACTGTACCGTGTGGCGCAGCATCAGGCCGGCCTCTTGACAGGCGGCCACGTCGTCTTCGGCGGCAAACAGCAGGTGCAGCGATGAGAGTTTTTGCTGCTCGCACCAGGCCAGCAGCGCCTTGACCAGCAGGACGCGCTCGGCCGCCGTGCGCGCCAGCAGCCGGGCACCGGGCACCGGGGTGAACGGCACGGCCACGACGGCCTTAGGGTAGTAGGGCAGGCCGTTTTGCTGGTAGGCGTTCGCCCAGGCCCAGTCGAACACGTACTCGCCGTAGGAATGCACCTTGAGGTACAGCGCGCAGGCGCCCGCCAGCGCGTTACCCTGCCAGAGCGTGACGAAGCGCGGCGTCCAGCCGGTGCGCGGCGTGGCGCTGGCGCTCTCGTGCAGGGCGGCGAGGTACTCGTGGCGCATGAAGGGATTGATGCCTTCGCCGGGGCTCTGCGCGGCCAGCAGGGCATTCCAGCTGGCGCCATCGACCTCCAGCGGCGAATCCAGCACGCGAATGACATAATCGTTTGAGTTGTTTTTCATCTGTTTGCTGTGCTTATTCGGGGTCTTTTTTCTACCATGCCACTCAACATCTGCGTTGCCCAACTGAACTATTGCGTGGGCGACATGCCGGGCAATGCGCAAAAAATCATTGACGCCGCCCGCGCCGCTTATCAAAACGGCGCGCGCCTGCTGCTCACGCCCGAACTGGCCATTTGCGGCTATGCGGCCGAAGACCTGTTTCTGCGCCCCTCCTTCATCCAGGCCTGTGATGATGCCGTGAATCTGGTGGCCCGTGAGCTGGCCGGGTTAAAAGGTTTAACTGTGGTGATCGGCACGCCCACGAACGGCGACAGCGGCAAAGGGCTGCGCACCAAGAGCGTCGAGGTGCCCCAGCGCCACAATGCCGCCGTGGTGCTGCGCGAAGGCCGGGTGATTGAAACCTATGCCAAGCGCGAGCTGCCCAATTACCAGGTGTTCGACGAGCGGCGCTATTTCACGCCGGGGCAGGGGACTTGCGTGTTTCAGGCCGGCGGCGATGCTCAGGGCAACGCCCACGGCGACTCTCAAGGCGATGCGCCCGTCAGCGTCGGCCTGCTGATCTGCGAGGACGCTTGGTTCGAGGAACCCGCGCGGCTGGCTAAACAGGCCGGCGCCGAGTTACTGCTGGTCATCAACGCCTCGCCCTTTCACGTCGGCAAGGGCGGCCAGCGCGAAGTCATGATGCGCGAGCGCTGCCTGGCCACGGGCCTGCCGCTGGTTTATGCCCACTTGGTGGGCGGCCAGGACGAGATCGTTTTTGAAGGCCATTCATTCGCGCTGCAGGCCGATGGCACACTGGCCGGGCGGGCGGAAAGTTTCAAGGAAAACCTGTTTCAGGTCGAGGCCGCGCGGGCCGGTTCAGGGCTTCATTTAAGCGCCGCCATTGCGCCCCAGCGCAGCCCGGAAGCCGATCTGTGGGACGCGCTGGTGCTGGGCGTGCGCGACTACCTGGGCAAGAATGGTTTTCCCGGCGCGCTGTTGGGCCTGTCGGGCGGCATCGACTCGGCCCTGGTGCTGGCCATTGCGGTGGACGCGCTGGGCGCCGACAAAGTGCGCACCGTGATGATGCCTTCGCCCTACACGGCCGACATCTCCTGGATCGACGCGCGCGAGATGGCCGAGCGACTGAAAGTGCGCTACGACGAGATTTCCATCGTCCCGGAGTTCGAGGCGTTTAAAACCTCGCTGGCTGGCGAATTCAAGGGCCTGGCTGAAGACACGACCGAGGAAAACATCCAGGCGCGCATTCGCGGCGTGTTCCTGATGGCGCTGTCCAACAAATTCGGCTCGATTGTCCTGACCACCGGCAACAAGAGCGAGATGGCGACTGGCTACTGCACGCTGTACGGCGACATGGCCGGCGGCTTTGCGGTGATCAAGGATCTGCTCAAGACCACGGTGTTCAAGCTGGCGCGCTGGCGCAACGAGAACGACCCCTACGGCACCTGCGCCAGCCCGATT
Organism: Pseudomonadota bacterium; assembly: GCA_030855235.1. GTDB lineage: Bacteria > Pseudomonadota > Gammaproteobacteria > Burkholderiales > Burkholderiaceae_C > Polaromonas. Next base: position 4,437 of record JALYRU010000014.1, on the reverse strand, counting down.
CCCGAGCGCATCATCACCCGCCCGCCCAGCGCCGAACTGCGCCCGGACCAGACCGACCAGGACAGCCTGCCGCCTTACGAGGTGCTGGACGCCATTTTGTCGCGCTACATGGAACACGACGAGAGCGTGGAAGCCATTGTGGCGGCCGGCTTCGAGCGGGCGGTGGTCGAGCGCATTGCCCGCCTCATCCGTATCAACGAATACAAGCGCCGGCAGGCGCCGGTCGGCATCCGCGTGACGCACAGAAGCTTTGGCAAGGATTGGCGCTATCCTATTACCAGCAAGTTTCGCGCATAAGCGCTACATTTTCAAACTTCCCTTTTTTAAACCCCCCAGCTCAGACCCCAAGGAGAAATTCTTAGTGAAACAAATTACCGCCATTCTCAAGCCCTTCAAATTGGAAGAAGTCCGCGAAGCGCTGGCCGAATGCGGCGTGACCGGCCTGACCGTCACCGAAGTCAAGGGTTTTGGCCGTCAGAAGGGCCACACCGAGCTGTACCGTGGCGCCGAGTATGTGGTTGACTTCCTGCCCAAGGTCAAGGTCGAAGTGGTCGTGAAGACCGATGACGTGGACCGCTGCGTGGATGCCATCGTGCGCGCCGCGCGCACCGGCAAGATCGGCGACGGCAAGATCTTCGTCACCAGCGTGGAGCGCGTGGTTCGCATCCGCACCGGCGAAGAGGACGAGTCGGCCGTCTAAATCTGGTCCAGCCGGGTGGTGGGCGCCGTGGTGCCCGCCGCCTGCACCAGCGCTTCGAGCAGCAAGGGCGCATTGCTGCCGGTGTGGATCAGGTCCATCTGCCAGTTGTCCATGAAACCGCTATCGACGGCCGACTGCAGGAACGTCAGCAGGCTGTCGTAAAAGCCGTCCAGGTTGAGCAGGCCCACCGGCTTGTCGTGGTAGCCGAGCTGGCGCCAGGTCCAGACTTCAAAGAATTCTTCCAGCGTGCCGATGCCGCCGGGCAGCGCCACAAAGGCGTCGGCGTGCTCGGCCATGATGCGCTTGCGCTCGTGCATGTTCTCCACGATGTGCAACTCGGTGCAGCCGTTGTGCGCCCATTCCTTTTCCACCAGCGCTTTCGGAATCACGCCGATCACCTGCGCGCCGGCGGCCAGCGCCGCGTCGGCCAGGATGCCCATGAGACCGTTGTGGCCGCCACCATAGACCAGCTGGCCGCCGTGCTGGCCGATCCAGTGGCCAACAGCCTCGGCCATGGCGGCAAACTCGGGGCTGTGGCCGGGGCGTGAGCCGCAGTACACGCACAGGGAAAAGGCAGGTTTTTTCTTCACTATCGTTTCAGTCATCATGAGGTCAGCCGGTTAAAAATCGCCATCAGCCAAGTGAGCGCGCACAGCAGCAGGCTGAGCAGCACGGCGGCGCTGCCCATGTCCTTGGCGCGCTTGGACAGCGCATGCCATTCGGGTCCGATGCGGTCAATGGCGCATTCAATGCCCGTGTTGAGCAGCTCGACCATCAGCACCAGCATGACCGTTCCGGCCAGCAGCACGGTTTCGGTCCAGTGGCGGCCCAGCCAGAAAGCGGCGGGAAGAAGAAAAAAGGCGGCGATGGCCTCCTGGCGAAAAGCGGTCTCGTTCCAGCCGGCTCGCAGGCCGGCCAGGGAGTAGCCGGCGGCATGCCAGACGCGGCTCAGGCCTCTGCGGTGTTTTTGGGCATCCACCGCAGGATGTGCTGGCTCTGGTGCAGGCCTTGCAAAGGGGGATTTTTCGGGCATGGTCTGGCAACGATCTGATGGCGGGACGTTTAAGGTGCAGCGTCGCTTGCCGCGCCCACGGTCTTGCGGGCCTTGGGCGCGGTGATCGAGGTGATCAGCCGTGTGCCGGCCAAGGCGTCATGCCAGAACTGCTGCTGCGGATGAAAGCGCGCCAGAATCGCCCAGATCGCCACCCAGCCCAGCGTCAGCACCGCGCCTTCGCGGCCCGACAGACCCAGCAGCCAGGTGGCGCCCAGGGGCGGCAGGAACCACAGCCAGCTCAGCAGGTAGCGCAGCAGGGCGCGTGGCTGGCTGATGGCCTTGCCCTGCACATCGACGACGCGGATGTGCCAGGTCTTCATGGCCAGCGTCTGGCCCTTGGCCCAGAACCAGGAAAAATAAATGCCTAACACGACAAATAGAAAGATCTGCTGGGCATGGCGGTTGTCCATGGCGTTGCGGGTCTGGCTCAGGGTGCTAAAGAGATAGCCGGCAATGAAGACCACGCCGAACAGCAGCATGCCCTCGTACATCCAGCAGGCCATGCGCCGGGGGAGGGAGGGGGTTTGAGTCGGGTTCTGGGTCAATTTAAGTCACTTGGATGAGGAACAGCGGGCCGCTGCCATGCGCTGGGGCGTTGTACACCCTGGCTGGCCTTTAACGCTGAGGCAGCGTGCTGGCAGCCTCAGGCGCGGGTGCGGCGGAAACCGGGATCGCCGAGGGCAAGGCCATGATTTTAGGCGCAGGCTTGAGAGCGGGCTTGCTGCCATCGACAGGCAGTCCGGTCAGTTTCTGAGGCGGCACTGGTTTGACAGCCGGTGCGGCGCCGCTGGGCTTGGGGCTGGCCTTGGCGGCGAGCTTTTCCTTTTCCTGCGGGCTCAAGGCCTGGTAGGCCTCCCATCTGGCTTTTTTCTCTTCCGGCGTCAGTTGCCGGGACAGCTCTTTGGTTTTGCCGAAATTAAGCCGCGCCTGCACCCGTTGCTGGGGGCTGAGGGCGACCCATTCACTCATGCGGCTGTTGAGCGTGGCTTGTTCCTGTGGCGTGAGGAGGCGGTAGTTTCTGGAGATTTCCAGCCATTTGCGTTTTTGCGGCTGACTGATGTGATCCCAGCTCGACGCCAGTGGCGCCAGGGCTTGCTGCTGCTGGGGCGTGAGCTCGGCCCAGGACGAGTCCGGGGCTGTCGCCCTGCCCAAGGGGTCTGGCACACCACGGGCCGCTGCGGCTGCGCTGGCGGGCGGCAGGGGAATCTGGGCAAAACCGAGGGGCGGCGCCAGCAGCAGGCCGGTCAACACCAGAGCCCGCCACGGCAGGCTCGGCCTGCGGCCCTCGGGCGCCTGGCCAAGGCAACGGCGCCCGAGCCTGCGCGCTGCGGTGGTGAAAAAGACGGCCGGCAGCTTCATTGGATAATCGCGGTGTGGCCTGGGGTCGTGAGAAACTGCACAAACCCCGGGTCTGCAAAAGCGGCCGGAGGCAACTCATCGGTCAGCAGCGCCAGATCCACCTCGGCCAGTTCTTCGTTGCGCTTGTCCTCCTGGATCGAATGGATGGCCAGCAGGCCCACCACCAGCGCAATCAGCGGCATGACCGCGCCGATACGGCCCCACCAGCCCAGCCGATCATCCGCCGACTCCCCACTCGGACTTGCCGCAGGGGCCAGATTTTTGGCTATTTTGCGCTGCGACACGGCCTGGACGCGCGCGGCACGCAAGCGCTCCGAAATGTCGTAGGGCAGCTCTTGCGCCGCAGCCGACAGGCAGGAGGCGGTTTTGTGGCCGAAGCGGTCTTGCAAGACCGCCGTTCTTTGTGAGCTTGAATTCATGGTTTTATACCTTTGGCACTCAGTGCTTTACTGAGGGCGTGAACTGCGCGGGAGCAGTGAGTCTTGACGCTGCCTTCCGAGCAACCCATGGCGGCGGCCGTTTCAGCCACATCCATTTCCTCCCAGTAACGCATCAAAAATGCTTCCCGTTGACGATCCGGTAATGCCTGAATCTGTAATTCAATTTCATGCAAGATCTGTGCCCGTTGTGTGGTGTCCTGGGCGCTTTCCGTTCCTTCGGAGTGGGTCAGGCTCTCCAAAGTTTCCAGAAGGTCAAAATCTGCGTCATCTGGGGATGAAGCGAACTCGCTCATGTTGGAAAAAAGCGCGTTGCGTGTCTTGCGCCTGCGAAACGCATCCAGCGTGGTGTTCGATAAGATCCGCTGGAACAGCATGGGCAACTCCGCAGCGGGCTTGTCGCCGTAATGCTGGGCCAGCTTCATCATGCTGTCCTGAACGATGTCGAGGGCGGTTTCTTCGTCCCGCACATGATAAAGGCTGCGCTTGAAAGCGCGCTTCTCAACGCTTTTGAGGAAGTCGGAAAGTTCTTGTTCAGTTGCCAACGGTGTCGGGTCCGGTTGCCTGCGTGTGGGTCATCGAGTTGGGCGCCTGTCGCGCGCATGCTCCTCAAGCATGCTGGCAAACGGTTCGGTCTCAAATTATCGCATCACGCATCAGCTTGTACCGGCTGTTTGCGGGTTTGCAAGCCCTTGGCGGACGGGCGCGCTGCGTGCGGTGTCATAATGCTGCCTGCATATCAAAAGGCAAACGGGTCATGGCTCGGCGGATTATGTTTTCGCTTATGGTTTTGGCCTCAAGTCTCGACGCTGCTTCACAAGAGCGGGCCAAGAGGCACCCTAGGTATTTCGTTAGAGAAATTCACAAAGGTTCATCATGGAAATCAA
>JALYRU010000028.1 GCA_030855235.1 Pseudomonadota bacterium | reverse complement strand
GGGCGCCGGCGCCCGGCGTGGACCGGAACACCAGCGGGGCCAGCGCGTCGAGGTGAATCGTGTAGCGCGTGGCGTGGCCGATGCGCAGCCGGGGCCGCAGGATGCCCGCCGTGACCAATCGGCGCACATGGCCCTGCACGGCGCGCTCGCTCAGGCCGCACATGAGCGCCACGCGGGCGATGGACGGCCAGCACAGGCCGGATTCGTTGTTGAGGTGATGGCAGAAGCACTGCAGCACCAGCTTGGACACGCCACGCGGCAGGGCGCAGCGCCAGAGACGGGCGGCCAGGTCAAGGCTCAGGTGGGCGCTCATGCGGCACCGCCTGGGAGGTTGAGGGTGAAAAGAGGCGCGCCGTGGAATGCCACGGGCGGGTGTGCGGGAAGGTTAGCCATGAATGGCCTCCAAGAATTTCAGTTTGCAAAAACTGACGCACCCGAGACCAATCGGGGGCGGCAGCTCGAACGGGTTGGTCTACCGGGAAATTCTTGCGAAACCGGCGGAGCCGAAGCTCCCCCATCCGAGCCGCCAAAAACTGGAGGCGAAAATGATGAAGCCGCAGGTTCTGCGGGGAAGGTGCGGCTTTCGTCGCAGAATTTACACGAGAGACCAATCTCGGCCACACCTTTTTTTGATGTGGACTTGCGGGAAAGTATAGCCGCTAAAATCGTGGCGGATCGAATGCCATTCTGTCACCGGTAACGCCCAAGTTAACTAAAAAATACAAAGCACTTTTGTCCGCGTTGAACAAGCAGTTAGAACTCACTCAATCCTCGCTGGAAGTAGAATTTATTTTTGGGTGTACAAGCAACGGGATAGATGTTCCACTGGGTAACTCCTCAGCGCGGGATTGTGTTTGCCAAACGATTTCAGCAATTTCTTTTATTCTGTCTACTAAAGGTTTTGCATTATTGCCCAACTTGCCAAGTACAACGCCTGCATCACCGATAAGCCCCCAGAACTTATCTAAGTCGGAAACTCTTTTATGTAGCTCTGATTGAATTTTTTCAAGCCTACGCAAAAGTCGTTGCTGATGCTCATACTCAAAATGGTTGGATGAGGCAATTTGCTCTCGTAATTCATTGAGAAGTGATTGTATTTTTGATAGATCACCTTGCGAGAATTCATAGGAAAATCCGCTACCAAGCGAAAGCTTAAATGTAGACTTCATTCGGTCAAATTTTAGCTTGGTGGCTTGAGATGAGAAATGTTTTTCCAGCTCGCGAATGTAGCGAATTAATGACCGACAATCCTCATTAATTTCACCCGTTATTTCTGGCCCTCGCTCATAATAAATAATCAACCCCGATTCAATTGCACTGTCTATCAATGCAAATGCCTCCGCCAATACGGCGTAGTCGGAATTAGACCAATTATGCTGTTCCTCATCTATTTTTTCATTGACACGATTACAGATGGCAACGATTCCACCAATCGGGTCTTCTTTTAGTTCTGTGATAAATGCTTCATCAAACAGCATTTTTACTCCTTGTTGGTTGTAAAGGTTCTAACGCAAAGTTCAGCGGGGGTAGCATTAGCGAAGCTCAGCTGAAACATTGAGCTAGCGAAGGCTGATCTTACGCTGGCAGCTATTAAATAACCTGAGTTTTGGATAAGAAACTGAGTTAAGTCACGCTCACTGCGTCCCGGCAATCGCGTAGCTTGATGCGAGGTTTGACGGGTTGCAGGCAATAGGCCACGATACCGGCCATCAGGTTGACAGCAAAGTTCATCAGCGAGTGATGCCGGGTGTGCTCGATCTGGCACAGATTCTTAAGTTCATCGAAGACTGTCTCGACCAGTGAGCGCTTGCGCAGCAGGGCGCGGTCAAAGTCAGAGTGTTCAACCTCTTTCATGTTCTTGCGCACCCGCGTGATGATCTCCACGCCCTTGTCCTTCATCTTCTGGGCAAACTCCTTGCCGATGTAGCCCTTGTCGGCGTACATCTTGCCAAACAGGTCCGAGACAATGGGCAGCAAGCCCTTGCGGTCATCAACATTCCCAGGCGTGAGCTTGATGGCCACGATTTCACCTTGATGGTTGATAACCGCGTGCAGCTTGAAGCCGTAAAACCAGCCGGTGGAGGATTTGCCGCGCTGGGCAACGTCCTGGAACACTTTGTGGCGTTTGATGCGCAGGTTATCGCAAACGGCCAGCGGGGTCGCGTCGGCAATGGACAGACCTGTGCAGGCGCCCTTGAGCGTCTGAAAAAATGCCGCCAGCACTGCCCCGCAACGCGGCATCAACTGCACGAAGCGGCTGTAGGACAGGCGCCGGGGAAACTCGGCCTTCATGAAGCGGCACACAAGACCGCAGTAGAACGCCTTGAACTGGCGCGCCCGCATCCTGTGGAACAACACCACAATGGTGCTCATTTCGGACAGCGTCATCAGGCATGGCCGGTTGCGCTGGCGTTTGCCACTGCCATCCTCGCCACTGCAATGGGTCAGCATGCGCGTCTGCAGCAGTGGCTCAAACTGCTGGCAAAAATCATCAACAAGGCAAAACAGCTCTGTGGCTTTGTCCATGACGGGGCACCTCCATAGGGATCGGTTTGCCGCTATTTTTCATCGAAAACCTGTTGTCATCCCGTGATGGCAGACTGCTGCTTATCCAAAACTCAGGTTAAATATGAAGCGATTCTTGTTGAATCCGTGGGTACTGGATTGACAAATGTGTAGTCGTTCGATTACTATCTGCCCATGTACACCGTCAAACAGATGCCCGAGTTCACTGGCTGGCTGGGCGGCATCAAAGATGCCACCACCCGGATTCGGCTTGGTATGCGGCTGGACAAGGCGCAGCGCGGATTGCTCGGCGATGTCAAGCCTGTGGGCGACGGCGTGTTTGAGATGCGCGAGTTCTTTGGCCCTGGCTGGCGCATGTACTACGTCTTGCAGAACGGCGTGCTGATCGTGATGCTGGGCGGTGGCGACAAATCCAGCCAGCAAGCGGACATTGCTTCGGCCATTGCGCTGTCCAAAACCCTTTTGAAGGAGCCTGAAGATGACCCGAAAAATTGATCCCGCTGATCTGCCCGAGTTCGATCTGGCGGAAATGCTCAAGTCCGAACAGGACATTGCCACCTACCTCACGCTGGTCATTGAAGAGGGCGATGTCTCGGAGCTGTCGCACGCCCTGGGCATTGCCGCCCGTGCGCGTGGCATGACCGAGATTGCCAAGGCGTCGGGCCTGAGCCGCGAGGCGCTGTACAAGGCGCTGCGCCCCAATGCCAGTCCGCGCTTTGACACCATCAGCCGGGTGTGCCGGGCGCTGGGCGTGCGGCTGGTGGCGCAAGCGGGCTGAGAGGAAAAAACCGCATGCAGCGCACGCAACCGCATTCAATGCTCACCTATACGTCTAAAGCGTATAATTAACCATGCAATACGAATTCATTGAGTCCAGCCTGTTTTCCAGGATGGTGTACGACTACCTCAGTGAAAGCGACTACATCGCGTTCCAGCAGTTTTTGTTGGAGCACCCCGAGGCGGGCGACGTGGTGCAAGGCTCGGGCGGCGTGCGCAAAGTGCGTTGGGCACGCGCCGGGACGGGAAAATCAGGCGGGGTGCGGGTGTGCTACTACACGCGCAATGCCGCCGGGCAGATTTTGCTGCTGGTGATTTATGCGAAAAGCGTGCGGGCCAGCATTTCTGGCGCGGTGTTGAAACAAATCAAGGAGATGCTGGACCATGATGACTGATGAACAACTCAAAGTCCGCGATGCCGGGCGCGATATCGGTGCCGAATTGCTGGCATCGGTGCGGGAATTCAAAGCGGGCAAGGGCTTGCGCAAGACCACGTTTGAGCCTTTGGCCGATGGCAGCATCCGCCGCACCGTGGTGCGTGCTGACGGCACGCTGGAAAGGCAGGAAGTTCTGGTGGGGCCGCAGTGGCAATTGATGGCGGCGCGGTCGCAGTCTGGCCTGTCGCAGTCCGAGTTTGCCCGCGCCACGGGCGTATCCGTGCGCACGCTGCAGGAGTGGGAACAGGGCCGCAAGGTGCCCAGCGGCGCTGCGCAAAGCCTGCTCAAGCTGGTCAGCCGCCATCCTGAGCTGCTGGCGGAACTGGCACGCTGACCGGCGTTAGCCCAGCTTTCGAGCCGCCCTAAAAACCCTCAATGCTCCCGCGCATGATTGCGCGTATGCCTCGGAAACTCAATCGTCAGGTCCGTGTCCTTGACCTTGACGCAGCAGGCCAGGCGCGACTGGGCGTCCAGGCCCCACGCGTTGTCGAGCGGTCGTTTTCCTCGTCGTCGGCTTCCTTGAGCGAGGCGCCGCCCTGGCGCACATGCACATGGCAGGTGGCGCAGGCGGCCACCATCTCGCAGGCGTGTTCAATCGCCACGCCGGCGTCGAGCAGGCTCTGGCACAGCGAGGCGCCGCGCTTGACTTCCAGATCGCGCCCCTCGGGGCACAGCACGGGATGGGGCAGCAGGTGGACGATGGGCATGGGCGGCTCGCTGTTTGAAAAAGTTATTGGCCGATGGACGGGCGCGGCGGTGTCACGTGGGGCGGGCCTGGCGGGCCTTCACGCCAGGGTGTCCATGGTGCGCCCGGCCAGCGCCTTGCGGATGGAGGCGTTCATGCGCAGCGCGGCGTCTTCGGCCACGGAAAAGGCGCTTTCATCGATGCCCAGGGCACGCGCAGGGGACTCTTTGAAATGGCCCACGGCGGCACGCTGTTTCTGGACGAGAGAGGCGGCATCTTGGCCTCGTTCCAGGCCAAGCTGCTCAAGACAGTGAGCGCAACAGTACACTGAAAACGGCATTGATCAACGCATTTCAACAAGAAAACTGGAGCATCGCCCTGCCGGTGCTTTGTCTGCATGAGAACAAGGAGCGAACGAGTGAGACATCGATTCCCAACCATGGCCACGGCCATCATTGCCATAGCGGGCGGGCTCCTGCTCGGCACCGCCCCGGCCAGTGCGCAGAACGCGCCCAACGGCTACCCGTACTGCCGCAACGGCAGCGCCACCGATCCCGACGGGGACGGCTGGGGTTGGGAAAACCAGGCTTCCTGCGTGGTCCGGCGCAGCCGGGCGGACCCGAATACCGGCCGCTCCGCTGGCGACGGTAACAGCAACAGCAACAGCAACAGCAACAGTAGCGGTAGCGGAACTACCGCCGCCTGCCCGCCCGGCGCATCGTGCGGTTCCTATGCGATTGCCGGGCTCGGGCGGCGCAAGCAGCAGATCCTCAATGCCGGCGGCAGCGTGCTTGATCTGGCCGTGGCCATGCTGGAGAGCGACAACATGCAGTCCAGCTATGCCTACGGTGACTACAAATCCGGCGATGCGGCCAACTTCGGCATCTTCAAGCAGAACTGGCAGATGATGCGCACCGCCTGCAGCCAGTTCAGAGGGCAGGGCACCAGCCAGTGGAACAACGGCGCAGCGCTCAACCAGAACCTCGGCGCCGATGTGGCGTGTCTGCACCAGAGCCAGGGCCACTACAGCCTGAACACCTGGTTCGCGGGCCACCGCAACGGCTCCAGCGGGCTGAGCAACCCCAACACGCCCGACATCAACGCCTACAAGAAAGGCGTGTACTGGATACGCGACCAGCTGAGCAGCAATCCGGCCAACCTGGGCAACGACATCCGCTTCTGGGTGAACGTGCCGGCGATCTGATAGCCAAGTAACCCGCAGGCTCCTGGCCAGGTCCAGGACGCGCTGCAGGCCCAGGGCTTGCCCGCGTCCTCTCATCAGTTTGCGCGTGAAACCCCGGCCTTCAGGCCGGGGAGGTAGAGCGCGGGATGCGAAGCATCCCCCCTGCTTTGGCGGCGTACCTGTCGCGTCCGTTTTTGCCGCCGCCAGGCCTTCAGCGTCCAACCCAGGCCGCGCCTGTGTCAGCGTGCGTTCCTAAAGCACCGCTTCGAAGCCCTCGAACTGCGGCGGGCCGAGGTACAGGCCGCGCTGCTGGCCGGCGCTGGCATGGGCAGCGCGGAAAGACTCGGAGCGGGTCCAGGCTTCAAACGCGGCGGCGCTGTCCCAGGTGGAGTGCGAAACGAACACCGTGGCTTGCGCGTCGCTGGCGCCTTGCAGCAGGTTGAACTTTTGAAAGCCGGGCACTTCGGCCAGGCGGCTGTCGCGCTGGCGCCAGACCTCGATGAATTCGGCCTCACGGCCCGGCGCGATGCGAAAACGGTTCATGGCGATGAACATGGTGCGTGTCCTTTGAAAGGGAGTCAGAGGGTTCAGAGAAAGCAAATGAAGCCCCTTGAGCCATTAAGTCAGGCGGCTGCACGCCAAGCATGCCACGCCGGGCCGCAGGCGCAAGCGCGGCGGCGCGGCCGACAGCGGCTGAAAAACTGTTTTAGCGGTAGCCTTTCAGCGTGCAGACGGTCTCGGGCCAGGCCGATGGGATGGCGTTCATTGACCTGGGTTGACGGCCCTAGCCCCCGGCCACCAGACGCTGCCAGATCTTGGCAATCAGCGAGGGCGCTGCAGGCTGGACCTGCGGCGCAGCGTCGGGCAGCGGCCCTGACGAGGGGGCAGCGCTGTCCGGCCCGGCGCCTGTGCTGGCCACCTGGACATGGCCGCACAGGCGCAGCGCCTCAATCAGCATGAACACCTGCGCCTGCGGCAACTCCAGCAGCAGCGGAAGCAGCGAAACGGCGCTGGGCTTGCGTGCCAGCAGGGCGCACAGGCGTGCCATGGCCGGCTGAATCTCTTGCGGCAGATGGGGCAGCGACGGCCAGGACACCAGATACACCAGGTTGAAATGGAACGGGTACTGTTGCGGAGGGCGTTGCAGCTCCTCCAGGCGCTGCAGCAGCAAGGCCCACTGCAAATCGATCAGCCGCTGGCCGTCATTTCCCGGCAGGCCATCGGGCAGGGGCGTGAACTCGGCCATGTCCCCCGGCAACACAGACAGCGCCACCCAGTCCTGGATGTTGCTGGCGTAGCGCCCCTGGTTCGGAAAAACCGAAACATAGCCCGATTCGGGAAAGTCCACCCGCGTCGGGCAGGATGCACTCATTGCCCGTTGCAGCCAGGCCGGCAGATAAGTTGTTGACAGAGCCATTTTGCAGACCTCTCCAGTGCATGAAAGAACCAATTTTTTGTCTAGGACAAGTCAAATTTTTTGTTTGGCAGCGATGGCCTGCAGGCGCCACTGGGCGACCTGCCCGGGCAGTGATTCGAGCGCGTGCAAGGCCAGCACGCCGGGCATTTTTTGCTGGTAGAGCGCCGGGCATTGCCCGCCCGCCCAGACAGCTCTGCGCGGTGGCAACTGGCCTCTGAGCTCAGCCAGGCTCGCCATGACCGCTTTGCCGCCCAGCAGCGCCGAAAAACTCAGGGCCACGATGTCCGCGTCGTGCGCCGCTGCGGCCTGCACGATGTCAGCCATCGGCGTCTGCGGCCCCAGCGACAGGCAATGACAGCCCTCCAGCGCCAGCAGCGCCTCGACCATCAGCAGCCCGAGCCCGTGCGGCTCATTCGAAAAAGTGGTCAGCAGCACGCGCGGCACGCCTGTGCCCTGGGGCGATGCCATGCCGCCTATGGCATGGCGCATCACGCCGGTGACGCATTCCGTATAGAGATGCTCCTCGAACACCTGCAAGCGCCCCTGCATCCACGCTTCGCCCACGGCCGTGTTGAGCGGCGCCATCACCGCCGTGATGAAGCGCACCAGGCCCAGCCGCAACACGCATTGGCCCAGTTCCCGGCGCAGGTTCTGCACATCGTGCCGGACGATGAGGTCGAGGAAAAAGTCGGGCCCGAGCGCAGGGTCCAGGCTGCTCATGCCCGCCGGCTGCGCTTGCGGCACTGCCGCCGCCAGGGCCTGCAGCGCCTGCGGCTCAAGCGCCACGATGCGCCCGGGGCGGTGCCCTGCATCCATGAGGCGCCGGATGGCGCGCAGACGCTGCACCTGCTCGGGCGGATACACCCGGTCGCCCGCACTGTCGCGGTCGGGACAGGGAAAGCCGTAGCGGCGCTCCCAGACGCGCAAGGTGTCCTTGGACAGGCCGGTGTCTCTTTTCACCGCCGCGATGGAAAGACTTTGCACAGGTGCGCGCTCCTCGTCATGCATCATGAAAAACTAGCCTCTCACTTCAAAAACTGAATCCAGAACCTACCAAGCCCTCAAGGCCAGACAGGGCAGTTTAAAGCGGAAGTTAGACAATTTGGGCTAAATCTCTTAAAATGTCCTAGACAAATTTAAAAATAAAGCGCCATCCGATCCTTGTCGTCAGTAATATGCGCTGCAGTCGCTGCGCGTGGCGTCGAGCGCGGGGCGCTTCTTGATGGCGCTGATCCGGCTCGCTTTGGCCTTGGGGCAGAATTGATTCAGCGCGAGCCCGTATTCAGCCAGGAAGACGGGTTTGTTGCGGCTCAGGAAGTCCGAAAAGTAGCCGCATTCGTTGTACTGAAAGCACTGCTCGCTCACCACGAAATCGAAGACTGTGTAAGTTCGGGCGTCATGGGCCTGGTTGATGTTGTTCTTCAGTCCAACCAGCATGCCCCGCGCATGGGCTTGCTCTGCCACCCAAAGGTTAAAGTAAATCTGGTCCTCGTAGGTGAGCACAAAGCCGCTGGCCTGCGCCCGATGTTGTCGCCTATGCTCTTGGATGTTGTGGCAGATGTGATGCTACGTTCACGTTCACGTTCAGGCATCCCCCAAACAATCCTCTATGGCGCACCACAAAGCATTGATCTACCTGCTGGCCGGCTGGTCCGGTTACTTCGTTATGGCGCTGGAGCTGCTCGGCGGCCGGGCGCTGGGGCCGTATTTCGGCTCGGGCATCTACGTCTGGGGCGCCATCATCACGCTGTTTATGCTCTCGCTGTCCATCGGGTATCTGATCGGCGGCTCGCTGTCAACTTCCCGGCCGAGCCTGCAAAAGCTCAGCGCGATCCTGCTGCTGGCCGTTGTCGCCGCGCTTCCCTGCGTGCTGGTCTCCGAGCCCATCCTGGCGTTCATTTTTGACCACGTGCCCGATCCGCGCTATGGCGCGCTGTGTGCCTCCGTCGCGCTGTTCTTTTTACCGATTACGGTGTCTGGCGCTGTCTCTCCCTACGCCGTGCGCTTGCTGGTTGATGGCCTGGGCACCAGCGGCCAGGTGGCGGGGAAGGTGTTTTTTGTGTCCACCTTGGGCAGCACCCTGGGAACGCTGCTGACATCGTTTTATCTGATTCTGCTTTTTGAAATCGATCAGATTTTGATGGGCATGATGGCCATTTCTTTTGCCATCGGCATTATCGGATTGCTGTTTCACCAAAAAGGAATTAAACATGCGAATACCGCTTAAATTTTTGATTTCAGTGGTCGGATTAACGGCAACCCTTGCCGGCGCGCAGGAAATCTACCAAGAAAAATCCCTTTACCGCAACATCATCGTGTATGACGACCAAGGCCTGCGCTGCATGAAGTTCGGGCGCCACGACGCCGGGCGGCAAACCTGCATTTCCCTGAAAAACCCCAACGCCCTGGTGCTCAACTACACCCGGATGCTGCTGGGCGCCCTTTATCTCAAGCCTGACCCCCAGCGCATCCTCATCATCGGCCTGGGCGGCGGCACGATGCCGTCAATCCTGCACAAAATCCTTCCCGGCGCCAACATCGACAGCGTCGAGCTGGACCCGTCCGTGGTAAAAGTCGCCCAAAAATTCTTTGGATTTTCTCCCGATAAAAACAATGCCGTGTTTGTTGATGACGGGCGGGTGTTTGTCAAGCGTGCGCAAAAGCAGGGCGCCAAATACGACCTGGTGATTCTCGATGCCTTTGACCATGTTTATGTGCCGGAGCACATGCTGACCAGAGAATATCTGCTCGAAGTCAAATCCTTGCTCGCTCAAGACGGCGTGCTGGCCGCCAATACTTTTTCCGCCTCCAGGCTTTACGACGCTGAATCGGCCACCTACGCCAGCGTGTTCGGTTCTTTCTACAACCTCAAGACAGAAAACCGCGTCATCCTCGCCAGAAATGGCGAACTGCCAGCCATGGCTGAAATACAAAACAACGCGCAGCAGCTGGAGCAAAAGCTGAGCGTCTTCGGCACCGGCAAGGACTGGCTTCTGCCGCTCTTTTCCGCCGAGGTCAAATGGCCGGCCAGCACCCGAATCCTGACCGATCAGTATTCACCCGCCAATCTCCTGAACAGCGGCGGGACAGAGGAAAGAAGCAAGAGCCTGTGGTTCAACCTGAAATAGGCCGGCGTTTTAAACATCTGCTCCTGCCGGCTTTGTTGCTGTGCTGTGGCGTGCAGGCGGGCGCGCAAACCTGCGCCGCCTCCGGCAAAACCCATCCGCTGGGCCTGCGCATTGCCGCAGCGGCGCTGAACGAATACCAGGAATTCAACGGCCACCGGATCAATTCGAATGGCTACCTGTGGAAGTCTGGAGCGGCCGAGTCTGAAACCGAACTGCTTCATGATCCCGACAGTGGCGCGGCAGATGCCGCCCGTTCGGGGCGCTTTGCCTGGCGCAGGGTCTGGGAATACTGGCTGACACTCGAAAGGCATTCAGCCGAAAAAGCCCTGTCCCGCAAAATAATCTCGGTTCCCGAGCTGCTGGAAAACCCGGCCAGTTCGGCAAAATCCACACCGATCAGACTGCGCGAGCTGTTTTCAAGATTCAGGGCTGAGGACAGGTCCACCGATGATGCCTTGCGCCAAGCGGCCGTGCGTGCGGCCCTGAACGATTCCCCGTGGTCTTCGGCATTTATTTCTTACCTGATGAGCCAGGCGCAGATGACGGCTCAACAATTCAATTATTCATCCGCGCATTGGGAATACATCAAAACTGCCTTTGAACAGCCGCCAGGCTACGCCTACCAGGCATGCGATCCCCGACGGACGGTGCCGCGTGTGGGCGATCTGCTGTGTTATTCACGCGGCCCATTTTCACTGAAAAATTTCGACCAATGGCGCCAGGCCATCCACAATTCCAGCTTTTCTGCGGCCTCTCACTGCGAGGCGGTGATCGAGGTGGATACAGACGCCAAGAAGATAGAGGTCATTGGCGGAAACGTCATGCAGTCGGTGACACGGCGCAAGCTGAAACTAAACACAAAGAATATGCTGTCTGATATTTATGCGCCTGAACGCATCCAGAAAAATAAAAACAGCGATTGTTTAAAAGACAAGACGTGTCATCAGCCCAATTTCAATGTGCAGTATTGGGGTGTTTTGCTTCAGCTTCAGTAGCTATTGCATCACTGTCATCGGGTGAAATTTAAATGAAACAATTCCTTCGCCTATCGGACTGCTGAGTCCATAAAATGGCATTGCAGCCAGGAATTCAATTCAGCCAAGCGAAAGGGCAGGTGGGCATGACGCATCGCGATTCGACAGACAAGCCGCAGCCGGGCCATGATGAAGCTGTCATCAGTGAAGACCGCTTCATCCGCCTGTCCAAGCAGATTTCGGAAGAACTCACAGCGGCCCAGGCCCGGCTGATTTCCCTCGAACGGCGCGAAGACACGCCCGCCCGCCAGCACGAAATGGAACTGCTGTGGCGGCAGGTCAAGACGCTCGAAGCCAAAAAAGCGGACTGCGAGCGCGAAATAGCCGGTTTGCAGGCCCGGATTCGTGCTTACCGCGACGCCCAGGACGACAGGGCCGCCCAAGGCCAGCCACCGCCGGCCCTCCTGGCCAAGCCCGGCGAGGCGCCAGCAGGCAGCTTGCTGGACGCCATCCGGCGCAAAAACACCGAGCGCGCTTTGGCAACGCCCGCGCAGCTGCCGTTCTGGCCAGAAGCCGTGCGCGGCGTGCCCAACGGCATTCTGCGCTCGGCGCTTTTCGGCGCCATCAAGCGCGGCAAGCGGCGCTATGTCGAGCGCGAAGTTTTTGCGTCTGTGCAGGGCATCGACATCCTCTACACCGGCCCGCGCCTGGACCAGTCCGACCTGGATGTGTGGCAGGGCGCGCTGCACCTGGCGCGGCTGGCCCCGCTGGGCAACCGAATCGAGTTCACCGAAAAAAAGCTTTCTGCGGCTGATCGGCCGGGGCGGCGAGGGCGGCGTCAACATCGGCAAGAGCGACCGCGACTGGCTCAAGAATGCGCTGGCGCGGCTCTCGGCCAACACGGTGGAGATCAAGCAAGGTCCGTATGCCTATGCGGGCTCGCTGGTGGACGAGTATTTCCGCGACGAGGACAGCGGGCGCTATGTGCTGGTGCTCAACCCCCGCATGAAAGTGATGTTTGGCCGGGAAGGTTGGACGCAGATCGACTGGAGCCTGCGCGAGGCGCTGCGCGGCCACCCGCTGGCGCAGTGGCTGCACGGCTTTTACTCGACGCACGCCTGCCCATTCCCGCTCAAGGTGGAAACGCTGCACAAGCTGTGCGGCAGCGCAACGGGTGAGCAGACCTTGACCGATGCGGAGAAAAACAAAGCCATCCTTGGCTGGCGTGACGACAGCCTGATTCCGGCACTCAATGTGCTGATGGCCGCGTGCCTGCAGGTAGGACAGGCGTTTTCATGGGAAATCACCCACGGCGATCTGGTCAACGTGAGCCGCGACCCGAGCCAGTCACAGCGCAAGCACCTTCAGGGAAAACCGGGCAAGCCGTTTTCTGACGGCAAATGAGGGGGGGGACAGAACCCGACGCAAGGGGGGATAGAACCCGCGAGTGGGGGGACAGCACCCGAATTTCAGGGGGACAGGACCCGAAAATTGGGGGGATAGAACCCGAACTGTCCACAGGTACAACGCCCGTAAACTATTGTCAGGTAACGATTTTTTCAAAATTGAAAATTCAGCTAATCTTTCTTTAATCCTTTACTAATCTACGCGCGCGAGACAAACCGGCTGAAAGCTCAGGCCGTGGCAGTAAAAAGCCGCAAAAAGCGTTGGAGAAAGCAGGCACTGCCCGTTCAAGGCTTCGCCCGGCCCACAAGGAGCCACCAAACAGCCTGCTTATCAAGAAAACCAAACAGCCGCTGATGGCGCTGAAAAACCTGAGCGTCACACCTAGCACTGGCGCAGCCTGTAGTCGGGTTGGGACAGAGGTTTAGGGCATCAAAGATATAGTTCAGGGGAAATTTCTGCCTCCAACGGCCATAGTTTTCGGGGAACTCGTGGCGCACCTGTGGGAAAGTCGCTGGCGCCCTTGATTTTTATGAATTTTCACACCTTAAAAGTGCCCATCGCCTGAAAAAATCAACGTGAAAAGACATAGTTTTCGGGGCGCTGAAGACGTGGTTTTGGGAACTTAAGAAAGCATTTCGTGAATACACAAGTCATGTTCACTTTCATCAACCCTACTGGTTTACGCCTGCGGTTAACCCAACCCAAGCCGCCCTAACCTACCCAATCAACGCCACAGCCTTGATCTGCGCCCACACCGCCTTGCCCGGCTCTAAACCAAGCCCAACCGCCGAGCGCCGCGTCAGCCGCGCCAGCACGGGCGAGGGGCCTATGGTGAGCTTTAACAGGGACAGCGCCGGGTGGCTGTCGTCGGCCATCTCGCCCACCACGGCGCTCAGGCAGTTCTGGATGCTGGTGCCGCTCACCGGCGCCAGCGCAATGCTCACATCGCGCGCCAGAATCCGCACGCGCACCTTGGCGCCCAGCGGCTGGCCGCCGTCGCGCACCCACAGGCTGCCGCCGGCGAATTCCACCCGCGCCAGGTGCCAGGCCGTGTCGCGCTCGGCCACCATGGCGCCCAGCACCACGCCGGCGTCTTCGCCCAGGCGGATCGGCAAGTCCACTCGCGCCAGGGTTTCGGTCAGCGGCCCGGCGGCCAGGGCGCGGCCTTCCTTCATGACGACGATGTGATCGGCCAGCCGGGCCACTTCGTCCGGCGCGTGGGTCACGTAGATCACTGGGATGTCCAGCTCGCTGTGCAGCCGCTCTAGGTAGGGCATGAATTCGTTCTTGAGCGCGATGTCCAGTGCGGCCAGCGGCTCGTCCATCAGCAGCAGACGCGGGCTGGTCAGCAGGGCGCGAGCAATGGCCACGCGCTGGCGCTCGCCGCCTGAAAGACCGGCGGGCTTGCGTGCCAGCAGGTGGGCTATGCCCAGCAGTTCAATCGCGCGGTCGAACTCGACGCGCCGGTTCACTTCGGCAATGCGCGACTGGCCGTATTCGAGGTTGCGCTGAATCGTCAGGTGCGCGAACAGGTTAGCTTCCTGGAACACGTAGCCCAGCGCGCGCTGATGCACGGGCAGAAAAAAATCGCCGTCCTGCCAGCGCTCACCGTTGACGATGAGCCGGCCCACTTCAGCGCGACTCAATCCGGCCATGCAGCGCAGCAGGCTGGTCTTGCCGCAGCCGGACGGGCCAAACAGCGCGGTCACACCGTGGCCGGGCAAGTCTAAATCCACGTCCAGGCAAAAGCCGGGGTGCTTGAGTTCAAACTTGGCCTGGATGCTCATCATGATGGAAGGTCTGTACAAGTCACTTTTCTGTCGCAACATCCGTTGTCAGTGGTTGATTTCATTCCAGTGCCTTTGCGGAAAAATGGCTGATGCAGAGCTTTTTCAGCGGTTCCAGCCACGGCTGTAGAGAATGAGCAGCACGGCGAATGAAAACGCCAGCATGCCGCCGGCCAGCCAGTGGGCGTTGGTGTATTCGAGCGCCTCGACGTGGTTGTACAGCGCCATTGACAGCACCTGCGTCTTGCCGGGAATGTTGCCACCGATCATTAGCACCACGCCGAACTCGCCGACGGTGTGGGCAAAGCCGAGCACGGCGGCGGTGATAAAGCCGGGTTTGGCCAGCGGCAGCGCGACGGTGAAAAACGCATCCAGCGGCGAGGCGCGCAGCGTGGCCGCCGCTTCCATCGGCTGCTCGCCCATGGCGGCAAAAGCCTGCTGCAGCGGCTGCACGACGAAAGGCATGGAGTAGATGATGGAGCCCACCACCAGGCCCCCGAAAGTGAAGGGCAACAGACCCAGGCCCAGCGACTCGGTGAGCTGGCCTACCGGCCCTTGCGGCCCCATCAGCACGAGCAGGTAAAAACCGAGCACGGCGGGCGGAAGCACCAGCGGCAGCGTGACGATGGCGCCCACCACGCTTTTCAAACGCGAGCGCGAGCGCGCTAGCCACCAGGCAATCGGCGTGCCGATGAGCAGCAGTAGCACGGTGGTCAGGCCGGCGAGCTTGGCGGTCAGGACGACGGCGACCATATCCGGGGACAGTTGCATGGGCGGTGGACTCTCAAGGGCGCGAGAACATGTCGGGCAGATTGCCCTGCCGGGCTTTCAGTTGCCTGGTTTCTCGCCCGGCAGGGCAAAGCCATAGCGCACCATGATCGCACGGGCGTCCTTGCCGTCCATGAAGTCGGCGAAGCGGCGGGCCAGGGCGTTGTCGGCGGCGCGCCTGGTGATGATGTAGCCCTGCTCCAGCGGCTGGTGCAGCTTGTCGTCGATCAGGTGGTAGGCGCCTTTGGCGGCGAGTTCCTGGTTGAGTGCCAGGGAGAGGGCGATGATGCCGATGTCGGCGTTGCCGGTCTGCGCGTAGAGCGCGGTCTGGGCGATGTTTTCGCCATAGACCAGTTTGGGCTCGACTTTTCCCCACAGGTTCAGGGCGCGCAGGGCTTCCTCGGCGCGCTTGCCGTAGGGCGCGTGCCTGGGGTTGGCGATGGCGATTTTCCGGATCGACGGATCGGCCAGGTCCGCCAGCGTCATCTTGCTGGCGTCGCGGCTGGCGCTCCAGAGCACGATGCGGCCCAGGGCATAAGGCTTCACGCCGGAGGCGGCAAGGCCTTGGGCCCCCAGCGCGCGGGGCAGGGCGATGTCGGCAGAAAAATACAGATCAAATGGCGCGCCCTGCTGGATTTGCGTGTGGAACTTGCCCGAGGAGCCGTAGATGACGTCCACGCCGCCTTGCGGGTGCGCTTTCCTGAACTGGGCGACGATGTCATCCATGGCGAACTTGAGGTCGGCGGCGGCGGCGATGGTGATTTTTTCCTGCGCCCGCAGCGGGGTGGCAAAGACCAGGGCCAGGCCAAGGGCGGCAACGAAAGCAAAAACGGTGCGGAAGGGTTTCATGGCAAGTTTGGCGAAGTAAAAAATCAATCCGTGGCGACCAGAAACACGCTGGGCGCGCTCGATCTCGACCATGGTACCGTCTGCGCCTTTCAAGCCGCAGCCCGCTGGCCGATTTCGTTCAGGACCTGAACCATTTTCTCCACCTTGGCCAGCGTAAACAGCCCTTCCGGCCCCTGCGGGCTGATGTCGAGAAAGGGCGACTCGTACAGGCGCCGGGCGTTCATCAGGCCGGACTGCGTCAGTTCCTCGACGATGAGCGCGATGAACTCGATCTGGTCCGCCGTGGCCGGGGTGCCGCTCACCAGTTCATTGAACGCCTGGGCAACAGCCTCGCGCTCCATGCCCACCAGCGAGCGGATGAACAGGCCCAGCCCCGAGCTGTCGTTCACCGCCCTGCGGATGATCTGCGGCTCTCCGCCGGCGTCCACCAGCATGCGTTCGAGTTCGGCCAGGTCCAGCGCTGTCAGCGGCTGGCCACGGCGCAGGCGCTGCAGCGACAAGTGGCCGGTGTGGGCCTTGAGGAACTGCCGCGCCTTGTCTTTGAAGCGGGCCATGTCGATGCCGTTGGCAATGTCGGGCAGCGCGACCGTCGTGTCCGTTCCCAGCTCATCCGCAAAATCGGTGTAAACCACCGCCTTTTTCGATTTTTCGATCAGCTTGACCAAGGCGCGCAGGCGCTTGCGGGCGTTCTCCAGCATGCCGACACTCACGTCCTGCCACCATTCTTCCCCGGCGATGGCCTGGATCAGCACCCTTTGCGCCTCGATCACCGGCACGGCCTGCTGCCCTTCCAGCGCGTTGGCGATGGCGCAAATCTGGCCTTTCAGTCGGCCGTAAGCGCGCTGGCCCTGCAGCAAGGCGAGCTGGGTGCGCAGCACCAGCAAATCGAAGCGCTTGGCTTCCTCGTCGTCGTCCACGCGCTGCGTCGGCAGCCGGGCCAGATGGGCCGCGATGTCTGTCTGTTCAGACTCGTCCAGCACTTTCCAGGCCTCAAGCTGGGCAAACTTCTCGACGTACTGGCGCTGGGGCCGCACCAGAAAATTGTCCTGGTTCATGCCTGCCACGATCTGCTGCAGGTGGCTGGCGACTTCACCGCGCAGTTGCGGCTCGTTCAGCGTTGCGCTGTAGCTGCCTTGGGTTTCTTTGACGACTTGCCCATTCGCCATGCGCTGGTCCAGCGTCGTGATGAGGCTCAAGCGTGCCTTGAACAGCCGCGCGCCCAACGGCTCGCTGGCCGAGCCGTCGGAGTGCTCGGGGTTCTGGCTGAAGAATTCGAGGTTCTGGCAGTAGTCGAACAGGTAAAAGCGCTTTTTATCCTCGCCCGGCGCGAACAGGTCCGGGCACAGCCGGGTGCCGCGCCCGAGCATCTGCCAGAACTTGGTGCGCGAGCGAACGGTCTTGAAAAACACCAGATTCACCACCTCCGGCACGTCGATGCCGGTGTCGAGCATATCCACCGAGATGGCGATGTGCGGCGGCTTGTCCTTGCTGGAAAAAGCGTCGATCAGGCTCTGGGCGTATTCCGTCTTGTAGGTCACGACGCGGGCGAACGCGCCCTGGTGTTCGGGGTAGTTGGCGTTGAAGCGCTGGGCAATGAAATCGGCGTGGGCGTTGTTCTTGGCAAAGACGATGGTCTTGCCCAGCCGGTCGCCGCCGGCCACCTTTTCGCCCTGCGTCATCAGGTGGGCGAGTACCTTGTCCACCGTGTCGGTGTTGAACAGCCACTGGTTCAGCGCGGCGGGGTCCACGAAGTCGGGCGCCGGCTCGCCATCCTCGTTCCATTCCAGCGCGTCCCACTGTGCCTGTTCGTCTTCGCTCAGGTCGCTGTATTTGATGCCCTCGCGCTGGAACTTCAGCGGCACCGACACTGCCAGCGGCGCCACCAGATGGCCGTCGGCCACCGCCTGATCGAGCGGGTAGGCGTCGGTGGGCACGCCCGTTTCCAGGTTGAACAGGCCGTAGGTGTTGCGGTCGATCTCATCCTTGGGCGTGGCGGTCAGGCCCACCAGCAGGCAGTCGAAATAGTCGAAGATGGCGCGGTATTTCTGATAGACCGAGCGGTGCGCCTCGTCGATGACAATCAGGTCAAAGTGCCCCACGCCAAAGCGCCGCTGGCCGCCTGCGGCCTCGTCGATCAGGCCCATCATCGTCGGGTAGGTGGAGACGAACACCCGCCCTTCCGTATTTTTGTCCGTCACCAGATTGACCGGCGACGCGTCCGGCAGGTGCTTTTTGAACGCATTGACCGCCTGGTTCACCAGCGCCACGCGGTCGGCCAGGAACAGCACGCGCTTGGCCCAGTTGCAGCGCATCAAGAGATCGGCCAGCGCGATGACGGTGCGCGTCTTGCCCGCGCCGGTGGCCATGACGACGAGCGCCTTGCGCTGGCGGTCGGTTTCAAAGGTCTCGCCGATGCGGCGCACGGCGCGGGTCTGGTAGTAGCGCTCGATGATCTCTTGCCTGATGGGCGCGGTGGCGAGGGATTTTCGGCTGCTGCGGCGCTGGATGAGCAGCGCCAGCTCGCCCTTCTTGTAAAAACCCTGCACCGCGCGCGGCGGGTACATCGCATCGTCCCAGAGCCAATGCGCGTAGCCGTTGGTGTAGAAAATCACCGGCCGCTGGCCGTATTGCCGTTCCAGGCAATCGGCATAGAGTTTGGCTTGCTGCTGGCCGACGGTGGCCTCCTTGCGGGTGCGCTTGGCCTCGATCAGCGCCAGCGGCTTGCCGTCGTCGCCCCAGAGCACATAGTCCACAAAGCCCTGGCCGGTGGCGTTGGGCATGCCGCTGACTTTGACTTCTAAATTTTTCGGCTCCAGCGCCCAGCCCGCTTCGCGCAGCAGCAGGTCGATGATGGCGTCGCGCGTCTGGGCTTCGGAATAGTCGTGGGTGTCGGGCGTGGCGGCGTTGGTTTTCTTCGCGGCGGCCACCTGCTCGCGCAGTTGCTGGAGTTCGCTGTCCAGCGCGGCCTTGTCGCCCAACAGGACCGAGAGCTTTTCGTCGCGCTCGGCGAGCTGGGCTTCGAGCTTTTTGAGCTGGGCCGGCGTCTGCTGCGGCGTGGCCGGCGCTGCATTTATTGCCGCCAGCGCCGCCATCGTTGCTCCGCCCAAAAGGCCTATTGCCCGTCTTCCAGAAATCGCCGGCATGGTCCGGGTGCGGGGAATCAGTGCCTCTGAAAAGGCCAGCGCCGCGTCGGGCCGCCGGCGCTGGGCGTAGGTGCGCGCGACCCAGTAGCAGATATGAAACAGCTCTTTGGCGGCGGCGATGGCGTCGCCGGGCCTGACCTTGCGCGCGTCATGAACGGCAAAGTTGCCCAGCTTCTGGATGATGGTGGTTTTGGTGAACAGCGCCTCGCCCACGGTGAGGCGAAAGCTCGGCTCATGAAGCAGGGCGTTGAGGTTTTCGCGGTACGGCAGGCGCAGGGCGCGCTCGTACTTGTAGAGCCATTTGACCGTCAGCTCCAGCGTGCGCCGGGCGTAAAAGCAGGCCGCGCGTGGGTCGGTGTGAATCAAGCCTTCCGCCTTCACCGCCTCCTCATGAAACAAAGGCCAATCGGTCTGGAGGAAGGCAAAGTTGCTCATTTTTTATTCCTGAAATGCGCGGTGCGGAAAGCTGTCAAAAAGCCATCAGTTGGAAGACCTGCCCGCGCAAGGCTGGCAAGTCGGCATGAATCGTTTTCCAGACCAGTTCAAAGTCTACCTTGAAATAGCCATGGGCCACGCGGTTGCGCATGGTGTACATCAGCGCCCATGGCACGTGTGGATGGGCGGCGGCAAACGCGACGTGAAAGCGCTCCACGTTGTGCGCGGCCTCGCCCATGATTTCAAAATTGCGGACCACTGCGTCCTGGGTTTTTTCATCGTCGAGGAAGGCGGTTTCGTCCATACCGCCGACATAGCGGTGAATGCGGTCAATGGCTTCGACGATATGGCCCAGGTAATCGGCGCAGCGCAGGCTGTCGAACTTGCTCACAGCGCCCGCGCCTCGGCCAGCACCTGCGCCCGGAAGGTGGCCGGCAGCGCGTTGGGCGTCAGCACATCGACGGTGACTTCGAGCAGTTGCGCCAGCTCCAGCTGAATCCTGGCAATGTCCATCAGCGTGGTCTCGGGGGTGGGCTCCACCAGAATGTCCAGGTCACTGTCTTCGGTGTCGTCGCCGTGGACCACGGAGCCGAAGACCCTGACGTTGGTGACATGGTGGCTCAGCGCAATGCTGCGAATGGCGTCGCGGTGGGTTTGCAGGGCAATGGAGGGCAGCATTCAAAGTTCTCCTTGAAAAGCGCGGTGCTGGAGGGAGGCGAAGAGCTTGTCGAGTTCAATGGCCGATTGTTTATTTGCCGATTTTACTTTTTTCAGTGAATTTAATCGGCCTTCAAAATCACGCTGCAACTCAATTGGCACCAATGGAACAGGCATTTCCTTGATGATGCCCATATTGAGGCCATCCATGATGGCGCCCTTTGCTGTTTGTCCCAGATATTGACGTGCAATCGGGTGCATGAGGAAGTAAGCATGAAGGAAGCTTGGAAGACATTTTTCGTGATCCAGCGTGATGCAGCAGAGATGTTTGGTGTTGATGGCAACAGGAATATCTGCAGGAACAACAGCACATCGTCCACAAGTTCCCATGATTGTTATCAGAACGTCTCCGGGGAAAACTGTGTAGCGCTTCAAATCCCGATATTTTTCCTGCGGAATAAATCGGCGGTCGCCCCAACGAAATTCGTTTGCAACTGCATTGTCAATTCCTAAAACAACAACGCCCTCATCGACAAACTCGCTATGTAAAAGCTGGCTTCCAAATGGTCCTGTTCGCATAGCTCCTTTGCGTGTGTCAGAGATACACGCAACATTGCTCATTGACCAACCTTTACCCTCAACATTCCCAAACATCCCCATGAAAATCGACTGCGTGAGGTTGTCCAGTTGCGCCAAGGCTTTCCGGCGCTTGGTTCTGAGCACGTCGGCTTGGTCCAGGATGGCGGCAATGCGGCGTTGCTCCGTATGCGATGGAACGGGAAGTTCCAACTTGGCAATATCTTTGGCGTAAACGTGAGGCTGTGCTGCTCCAGAGCGCAATTTAGTATTGATGTATTGCTGTTGACTACGCAAGAAATGAAAGACGAATCGAATATCTACATCAGGATTTTTAGATGTTACTGTAGAACAGTCAGAGGCGAAAATCGGAACAGCCCAAAAATTTACATATCCAGCACTTGCCCCCGATCCACTAACCGTAATGACATTTCCATTACGATTTGGGGTGTCGTGAAAGTAAGTTGGTCCCATCCCTCCTGCAATCACAGGTATGGTGCCGAGGCGCGATTGTTCTTGCGTGATTGTGGTTCCACGCTGTACATGGCATACATCACCAAGTGCATGAAGATGCCAACTCACGACAGCATCCCCTCAAGCGCCTTCATCCCCGCCTGAATCTCGGCCTCCAGCGCATTCAATTTCGCCAGAATCTCTAGCGGCGGCAGGTGTTCACTCGCTGCATGCACCACTTCCTTGTAGCGGTTGATCGACAGGTCGTAGTCGTTGCCCTCGATGTCGCCCTTGGGCACACAAAAACTCGGGTCGGTCCGGTCGCGCGCCAGTTCGTCGTTGTCGCGCTCGCGCCAGCGTGCCAGCACGTCGGGCAGGTTGTTCTTCGCGTGCTCGGCCTCGCTCAAGGGCTGGGCCGGCGTAGGGCCGAGCTTGCTTTCATCGAGCAGCGGCTGGCGCTTGTCGTCCAGGCTCCAGCCGTCGGCCTTCATGTCGTAGAACCAGACCGTGTCCGTGCCGCCGGAATTTGTCTTGGTGAAAATCAAAATGGCGCAGGACACGCCCGCATACGGCTTGAAGACGCCCGAGGGCAGGGAAATCACGGCCTCTAATTTTTGCTCTTCCACAATCATGCGGCGCAGCTCCTTGTGCGCCTTGGACGAGCCGAACAGCACGCCGTCGGGCACGACGACGGCGGCGCGCCCGCCGGGTTTCAACAAGCGCAGGAACAGCGCCAGAAACAGCAGTTCGGTCTTTTTCGTCTTGACGATGGCCAGCAAATCCTTGGCGGTGTTCTCGTAGTCGAGCGAGCCGGCAAAGGGCGGGTTCGCCAGGATCAGCGAATAGGCTTCCTCATCGCCGGCGTGGCTCTGGGCGAGCGAGTCCTTGTAGCGGATGTCGGGGTTATCGACGCCGTGCAGCGCCATGTTCATGCTGCCGATGCGCAGCATGGTGTTGTCAAAATCGTAGCCGTGGAACATGCCGTGATGAAAATGCTCGCGCAGGGCGGTGTCGCGGAAGATGTCCGGGCGGTTCTCGCGCAGGTACTCGCCCGCCGCCACCAGAAAGCCGCAGGTGCCGCTGGCCGGGTCGCAAATCGTGTCCTGCGGCGTGGGCGCCATCATTTCCACCATCAGGCGGATGATGTGGCGCGGCGTGCGGAACTGGCCGTTCTGCCCGGCGCTGGCAATCTTGCCCAGCATGTACTCGTACAGGTCGCCCTTGGTGTCGCGGTCGTTCATCGGCACGCCGTCGAGCATGTCCACTACCTTGGCCAGCAGCGCCGGCGTGGGAATGGTAAAACGCGCATCCTTCATGTGGTGCGCGTAGGTCGAGCCGTCGCCGCCCATGCCGCGCAGAAACGGAAAAACGTGCTCGCCCACGACGCTGAACATCTCGGCCGGGGCGAAGTGTTTGAAACGGGACCAGCGCAGGTCGTCGTAGGCGCGGCCTTTGGCATCAGCGCCTTCGGGGTAGAGGCGGCGCGCCAGCGGCTGGCCCAGACGCCGGGACTTGTTTTCTTCCAGGGTGTGCAGGTCATCCAACCGGCGCAGGAACAAAAGATAGGTGATTTGCTCCATCACCTCGATGGGGTTGGCGATGCCGCCGGACCAGAAGGCATTCCAGATCGCATCGACCTGGCTGCGGAGTTCACCTGTGAGCATGGGTATCCTGTGGCGCCTGGGAGTTCAGGCGTGGTGTGAAAGGGCGTTCATTGCGCGCAATGTAACAAGTCGTTGGATGATAACCACTCAAAGTGAGGGGTACGACAGCCGGGCTGAAGCGAACGCGGCGGCTGTGCGATTCATACGCCGGCCTGGATTTGGCAAGCCGGCCAGGCGCTGCGGCTTGCCGCCGGCTCAGGCCTGGCCTGGCCTGGGCAGAAAGCGGCGAATGTCGTTCAGATTGGCGATGAAAAGCTGATGCTCGCCCGGCCGGGGTTCGCCGGTGAGTGAAAAGTTCAGCGAGCGCAGCGTGTAAAACAGCATGGCCTGGCGGCACACCAGCGTGGTCTTGCCGTTTTTCATACCGTAATCGACTTCCACCCCATGGCGCTGGGCACTGGAAAGGTCAGGATGCGCGGTCAGTTGCAGCTCGACCAGGGTGTTCCATTCGACATCGTCCCGCGCCTTGATGTCCGAGACGCGCGGCAGGTCCACCGCCAGCAGCCGCCCCAGGATGAAGTCGCGAAACCCCTGACGCAGGTGGCAGTAAGCGCGCACGTGCCAGCGCAGGCCGTCGTGGCCGAAGGCATGCGGGCTGATGTCGCGCCACACGGGTTCGTCGCGTGTGATCGACTGGTAATGGGCGCGCACCATGCCGTGCTCGGCGATGGCGCGTAAAAGTCCTTTGAGCGTGGCCTGATCAATATGTCGCGCGGGCAAGGCCACCGACGCCACGGGCGGGCGCATCTCGATGAGCGATTGCGTCGGCGCCAGCGTTTCGCTTTCAAGCGCCTGCAACTGGGCCATGTACTGGCGCGAACCCGAGGTGGCATAGAGCGGCGAGAACTCCGGCGTGGCCGCGTACAGGCGCAGGCTGCGGTCATACGCGAGGTTGTGCGGCGCCAGCTCGATGTACAGGCGAATGTCCATGGACGCCTGCGGCACCGAAATCTGGAAGAAGCGGGTGAGGTCCGAGCGGTTGAGCCTGCCCTCCCACTGCAGGCGAAAGTCAATGAACTGCAACCGCCGCTCCTGGCTCCAGCGCACCACCCGATGAGGATCAGAAGAAGGGAGTTCGGCAAGGGGAAGGGGTTTATTCATGCGAATAGTCTACTTTGTTTACTAGTAAACAAAGTAATCGTATACTTTACATACTGTCACACGCCATCTTCCAAACTGCCGCCTTGGCCCATGACGCTCGCGTTTTTGGTCCAGAAGCGGCAGAAAAGGTGGATTTCATTGAATCTGCGCACTTGAAAAGGCAAAAAAATGTCAGTTCCTCCTTCCCTTACTCCCCTGTGCGCGCAGGGCCAGCAAAACTGTGCCGACTGCCATCAGATAGAGTGTCTGGCCACACTGGCCCACGAGTTGAGGCATCCGCTGGCGCCGCTCAGCAGCGGTCTGGCAGTCCTGCGCCTGGGCGGCAATGATCCGCTGGCGGTGGGGAAGACGCTGGACATGATGGAGCGTCAGCTCAGCCAGATGAAGGCGCTGATTGATGACTTGATGGATGTAGCAGTCATCGGCAGCGGCAAGTTTGAACTGAAGAAGGAGCGGGTCGCGCTGGCAGGCATGGTCTCTCACGCCCTCGAAACCACGCGCCCGCTCATTGACGCCGCAGGGCATGCGCTGATCGTCGATCTCCCGCAGGAAGCGCTTGTGCTCGACGCTGACCCGAGGCGAATCGGCCAGGTGCTGGTCAATCTGCTGAACAATGCGGCCAAATACACGCCGGCCGGTGGCCGCATTGTGCTGTCGGCGCGCCCGGAGGCCGGCGAAGTCGTCATTTTGGTGACGGACAATGGCGTGGGTATCAGCCCGGCGTCGCTGGGTGTCATCTTCGGCATGTTTGCCCAGGCCCGCGAAAACAGCGCCCGGGCGCAAGGCGGACTGGGCATCGGGCTGTCGCTGGTGCGCCGGCTGGCCGAGATGCATGGCGGAACGGTAACCGGCGCCAGCGCGGGAATTGACCAGGGGAGCACCTTCACGCTCCGGCTGCCCTTGGCCGCTGTCGGTGTGCAATTCCCATCCGGGATGGCGGCGCAGCCTGCGGCGCCCTCGCTGCAGGCCCACGCCCCAGGGCTGCGGATTCTGGTGGTGGATGACCATCTTGATAGCGCGCAGATGCTGGCAACCCTGCTGGAGCTGGACGGGCATACGACTGCCGTGGTCCACGATGGCTGCGAGGCGCTGGAAAAGGCCAGGCAATTCAAGCCGCAGCTGGTTTTCATCGACATCATGATGCCGGGCATGAATGGCTACGAAACGGCCAAACTCCTGCGCACGATGGCCGGGCTTGAGCCGATGACGCTGGTGGCCCTGACGGGCTTGCACAGCCAGCACAGCCAGCACAGCCAGGCGCGGTCAAGAAAAGCGGGCTTCGATCACCACCTGAGCAAGCCGGTAGAGCTGGCTGACATTCAGGCGCTGCTGGCACGCCTTGCGTGAGCTTGTGGCGGGGCCAATTACTTTTACAATTTTCCTCGCACCATTTCCCCGTGACCTCTTCATAACCTGCTGGTTATTTGTTGCGACGCGCCTTTTCAAGAGGGAAATAAGAAAAATTTCAGTCGGAAAAGCAAAGAGTGCTTTTAAAATAAGCACTGAAAATTTTTGTAAAAGTAATTAAATCTGCCACCCCAAGCTCAACCCATGACCGCAGCGCCCGCCTCTAAAGCCGCCCATGCCCTGAGTGGCGTGGCTTTTTTTGACGACTGGAAAGCGGCGCGGCTGCAGGACAGTCACCGCAAGCCCATGGGCGAGACAGGCCTGCACCAGGCCGAGTTCATCTGGCGCAAATGGCTGGCTTTCTGCCACGCCCGCCGCACCGACTGGCAGGACGCCGGCCCGGACGATGTGCGGGCGTTCAGCGGCGACATCTCGCCGCGCAAGCCCGGCCACAGCAGCGCGGTGTCACCGGTCACGCTCAGGCGCTACTGGCGCATTCTCAATGACCTGTATGCGTACGCCCTGCTCAGCGGCACGCTGACGCACAACCCGGCGGCGCCGGTGATGCCGGCGATCAGCGAACGAACCTCCTCGCTGGCGCTGCCCCCGCACCTGTGGGCGCCGCTGCAGGCGGGCCTGCCCGGCGGCGACAGCATGAAGGAGCGGCGCAACCGGCTGGTGCTGCTGCTCATGATGCGCTGCGCGCTGACCGTGACCGAAATCATCAGCCTGAAAATGGGCGGCGTCCAGGCACACGAGGGAACGCCCGAAGCGGTGTCCCGCAGCCTGGCGTTCGAGCCGGACACGGCCTTCATGGCGCCGCTGGCGGCCTGCCCCACCTACACCGTGCAGCTGTCGGGCTCGCGCCCGGTGCAGACGCGCCAGCTGGTGCTCGATGCGCCCACCAGCCAGGCCCTGCATGACTGGCTGCAGGTGCGAAGAAGGGGCGCCGGCGGCGCGCAAGAGCGCCTCATCGTCGGCGACGCCAACGGCACGGCCATCACGCCCAAGGGCCTGTACAACATCGCCCAGGCCTTCATGGCGCGCTGCCTGCCGGGCGTGCAGATCGCCCAGGCCGGCCCGAACACCCTGCGCAACACCTGCATCGCTTCCTGGCTGAACCAGGGCGTGCCGGTCACCGAAATCCAGCGCTGCTGCGGCCTGAAGGACCAGAGCGTGCTGATCCGGCTGCAGCAGCACATCCACCCGCCTGTTGCGCTCTGAAGCTCCACCCATGCCAGACCCCCAAAAGCCCGATGAGCGGCTGATTCACTGCAAAAACCGATGGCTGCAGGTGTGCCGTTCGCGCGGTACCCCGGCGCCCGATCAGGGCCAGGTGGCCGGTTTCCTGGCCAGCCTGCCCGAGCAGGAACAGGCCGAGCTGGACCATACCTTAGTGCTGTGCCTGAACGGGCGCGAAAAGCACCGCGAACTGGCGCTGCTGTCTTGGGCCGCAGCCTGCACCCGGCCGGATTTTCTGGGCAAGGTCCAGGCGCACGGGCTGGCCTGCTCGGGGCATGCGCTGTTTGGCGCCGGCTTGAGGCTCATGGCCTCGGGCTGGGACATGTCGGCGCGCATTGCCCAGCTGGCCAACAACCCGGAAGACATCGCAACGCTTCGCACCCAGCTCCCGCCGCAGGCGCCGCCCTTGCCCCAGGCCGAAGCCAGCATCCAGCCGGCGCCGGAGGCACCTGCCCGGCCTGTGCTGGCCGCCAGTGTGGCCGCCGCCGGCGCCTTCCCGCCGCCAGTGCCCGCTCCACAGTCAACGCTCGCGCCTCTTCCTTTGGCAGTGCCCACTCCGCTGTCAGCGCCAGTTCTGAGGTCCGCACCCGCACCTGCATTCGCACCGACGCCCGCGCCTGCGCCCGTTCTGGAACCGGAGCCAGAAGCCGCCCCGCCGCCGCTCCAGCCGCTGCAAGCCCACACGCCAACGCTCACCTCCGCGTCTGCAGCCAAACCGGGCCGCGCCAAGCGCCAGGGACTGGCGCCCGTCCAGCATATTTTTGACGAGGAAGCGGCGCTGCCCTTCGCCCCGCCAGACCCGGACGACCCTGACCTGGCCGCGTTCACGCCGCCAGGACGGCTGCAGGTTCGGCTGTTTGGCCGGGAGTCGGCGCACACCCTTGAAATCGGCCCGCATCGCCGTGGCGCCAGCTTCATGGGCGTGCATGTGGTCACCATCGAGTCGGCCCACGCCTTGCCCGATGGAAGTGGCTATGACTGGAGCCGCAAGCTGATGCTGCAGCTCACACCCGAAGAAATGCCGCCGGCCATCGCCGTCCTGATGAACCTGAGCGCCTCGGCCCGCTTCGCCCAGCACGGCGCCGAGCGGGACAAGTTTGTCGAGCTGCGCCGCCAGGAAGGCGGCATGGTGCTGGTCACGGGCCAGGGCGGCGCGGTGCATGCGGTGCCGCTCAAGACCGGCGCCCTGTACTACGTGCTCAGTCTTTTTTGCCGGGCCATGGCCAGGGGTCTGCCGGGCAGTTCGGTGGCCGAGGTGATGGCACTGGTGAAGGCCGCGCACGGCTGAGGCGGCGCAGCGGCGGCCAGCGCCTCGGCACAGGCCAGCGCATCGTCAAAGCCGTGCGCAAAATGCTCGCCTTCACGCGGCCCGCACCTGAGCAGCTCGACCCGCATCCGGCGCCCGCGCAGCGCCATCACGGCGAACACCAGCCAGACATGGGGCGCCATTGCCAGCGCCGCCTTGTCGCCCTGGCGCCAGGCGGCCAGGCGGATGCCGGCGGGGCCGGCGGCCTGCACGTCGCGCGCCAGCCGCTCCAGCGCCTGGGCG
>JALYRU010000013.1 GCA_030855235.1 Pseudomonadota bacterium | reverse complement strand
CATCAACCTGACGGGCGACTACCTCTGGCGCAGCAGCGCCAAGCTCGGCGCGGGCAAGTTCAGGCCTCTGCGCCCACTTGCCAAGTCTTAACGTGCTTTATTTTCCGTTTTCTGTGACGACCCCAGGTAGCTGCCCGAAAAGCGCAGCACCTTGGCGGCCAGCCAGAAGTAACTCCCGTCGGTTTCCAGGTAGCCCAGGTGCGTGAGCGTGAGCAGATGGCGCCGGGCGGCGGCCCGGGTGATGCCGGCGCGCTCGGCCGCCAGCGTGGCGTTGAGGCGCTGGCGCTGGGTGTCAAAACTCTCCAGCACCGCCATGCCCTTGGCCATGCCTTCGATCAGGTCGGCCTTGGCAATGGGAAAAGCACGGGCAGAGGAAACAGCTCTGGGGGTTCTGGGGTTTCGGGAAGCAGCCATTGCGCGATCATCGCACACGCATGCCAAAGATCGCGCAAAGCCGGTTTTTAACCCTGGCCTCCCAGTAGGCACAGGCCTAAGCTTGCCAATCCCGCCAAAATGCCTGGTCATGCACCGCACCGCCCAGGCCAGTTTCACCCCTTCCCAGGAGACAATCCCATGCGTACCCAAGTTGCCATCATCGGTGCCGGCCCTTCCGGCCTTCTACTCGGCCAATTGCTGCACAAGGCCGGCATTGACGCCATCATTCTCGAACGCCAGAGCGGCGACTATGTGCTCGGCCGCATCCGCGCCGGCATTCTGGAGCAGGTCTGCATCGACCTGATGGACGAGGCCGGCGTGGGCGAGCGCATGCACCGCGAAGGCTTGGTCCACGGCGGCATCGAGATGCTCTACAACGGCAAGCGCCACCGCGTGGACCTGAACAAGCTGACCGGCGGCAAGAACGTCATGGTCTATGGCCAGACCGACCTGACCAAGGACTTGATGGACGCACGCGCCGCCGCCGGCCTGCCCACCGTTTATGAAGCGCACAACGTCGCCGTGCATGATTTCGACACCCAAAAGCCGCGCGTGACCTACGAGAAGGACGGCCAGAAGTTCGAGATCGAGTGCGATTTCATCGCCGGCTGCGACGGTTTTCACGGCGTGTGCCGCGCCAGCGCCCCGCGCAGCGCCATCACCGAGTTCGAAAAGGTGTACCCGTTCGGCTGGCTGGGCCTCTTGTCGGACACGCCGCCGGTGCATGACGAGCTGATCTATGTGAACAGCCCGCGAGGCTTTGCGCTGTGCTCGCAGCGCAGCAAGACGCGCAGCCGCTACTACCTGCAGGTGCCGCTGACCGACCGCATCGAGGAGTGGACCGACGAGGCGTTCTGGCAAGAGCTGCGCCTGCGCCTGGACGACGAGGGCCGCGACAAGCTGATCACCGGCCCGTCGATTGAAAAGAGCATCGCCCCGCTGCGCAGCTTCATCACCGAGCCGCTGCGCTTTGGCCGCATGTTCCTGGCGGGCGACGCTGGCCACATCGTGCCGCCCACCGGCGCCAAGGGCCTGAACCTGGCCGCCACCGACGTCAAATACCTCTCCAACGCCATCATCGAGTTCTACCAGGACAAGACTGAAGCGGGCATCGACAGCTACTCCGAACGGTGCCTGAAGCGCATCTGGAAGGGCGAGCGTTTCTCGTGGTGGTTCACCCAGCTGATGCACCGCTTTCCCGATGACGGCGCCATCGTCGCCAAGTTCCAGCAGGCCGAGCTGGATTACCTGATGAACTCGGAAGCGGGCTCGCGCAGCATTGCCGAGAACTATGTCGGTCTGCCGCTGAACTTCGGCGAGTAAGGCACGCCAGGCCCGGTGCGGGCCAGGGACTCAAGGGCGACACGGTCGCCCTTTTTTTCAGCGCTTGAGCAGCGCCTTGAGCACGTTCTGCACGCGCCGGGCATTGCCTGCGTCATAGCTGCCAGCGAGCAGCTTGGCGACGTCTTCGCCCCAGGTCTCGGCCGGCGTGGGCGCATTGCGCTTGGTCAGCAGTTGCAGCTGCAGCATGCGGCGCGCACTGATGTGCTCGGCCGGCGTCGGCAGTTCGGCGGCCATTTCCAGGCGCAGCAGGGCTTCTGGCGTTTCCTGGCCAGCCGGCGTGCTCACGGCCTGCACCCAGCTGTTGCGCACGGCGGAGGTGACCTGTTTGCCCAGTTCCTGCGCGGCAGGCAGCAAGGCTGCATCGCGCTTTTCCCAGGCGCTCAGGAAATTGGTCAGCACTTCGCCGTGAGCCTGCATGGCAAGCTTTTTCAGCGCCTGGTTGGCCGTTTCGAAAGCTTCGCGCTGGGCGCGGAAAGCAGCGTCGCCCAGACGCGGGCCGCGCTCTTCAAAGGCCGGGCGGTCGCTGAAACGCTCGGGACGGCCTTCGCGCTCGGGACGGTAGGGCTCGAACTTGTTGTCGGTGCTGGCGCGCGGGCCGCTGGGCTTGCCGCCGGGACGGGCGTCCTTGCGGTCGCCAAACTTGCCGCCACGGCCGGCGCTGGCGGGCTCGGCCTTGCGTGCGCCGGGGCGGTCATCGCCGCGCATGGCAACGATGGGTTTGGCCGCCGGTTTCGGTGCCGGCGCGGGCTCTGCGGGCGCGCTGGCGGGCTGCGAGGCTTCGGCAAATTCAGCAGGCGCGGCTCCGGCAGCCGGGTTGCCGTCCACATCGACGGCGGCAGGGGCTTGCTCGGCGACGGTTTCTGCCGCGGCTGGCGCTGCGCCCTCCTGCGCTTCAGGCTGATGTTGCTCGGAAACCGATGCGGCGGCGGCCGTGGCGGCTGTCGCTGCCGTGGCGGCGTCGGCGGCAGCGGCCTGGCCGCGCACAGCGGCTTCCAGCGCCTTGGCGGCGGCGTGAATTTTTTGCGCATCACCGGTGGCGGCAGCGGCTTCCACGGCCTTGGCCGCTTCGAGCACATAGCGGTCGTGCTCGCCCAGCGCGGCGGCGGCTTTTTCGCGCTCGGCGGTCTTGCGCTGGAAAGCGTCATCGATCGGCTTGCGGAAAGCGTCCCAGAGCTTTTGCTCCTGCTTGCGCTCGATCGGCACGCCTTGGGCCTCGTGCTGCCAGCGCTGCTGCAGCGCCTTGACGGCGTCGATGCGCAGCTGCGGCTCGGCGCCCAGGGCCTGCGCTTCTTCGATCATGGCCTTGCGCCGCGCCAGGCTGGCGGCGCGGGCGGCGGTCAGAGCGGCATCGGCCTGGTCCATCGCCGCTTTCCAGACGGGCTGGATTTCGGCAAAAGCCTTTTCGCCCAGATGGCCGGCTTCGCGCCATTTATCGACGAAGCCGTTGAGGCTGCGGATATGGTGCTTCCAGTCGGTGTTGTCTTTGTTCGCTTCGGCCCAGGCCAGCACTTCGTCGATCAGCACGCGGCGCTCGGCCTTGACGGTCTCGCTTTGCTCCTTGACTTTTTCCAGCCAGGCTTCGACGACCTTGTGGGCTTCGTTGCAGGCGTCATCAAAGCGCTTCCACAGCGCGTGATTCGGTGTGCCGCCCTGGTCGGAGGTCTTCCACTGCTCGCGCATGACGCGCAGCGCGTCCTGCTGCTTGCGCCCGCCCAGCGGCTTGGCCACCAGCGCTTCGGCCTTGACGACCAGTTCCTCGCGAATCTGGTCGGCACGCCAGCGCTGCCAGCCTTCGAGTTCGCCGGCTGCCGTCAGGGCCGCGTGCGCGGCGGCCTCTAACTTGCTGTCGATGTTGCGGATGTTCTCTTTCAGCGCCTGGCGCAGGTCGGCGGCCACTTTGGGGGTGGATTTGCCGTGGCCTTCGGTGACTTCATGTTCGAGTTTGGCGAGCGCTTCCTGCACGATGGCGGCGGCCTTCTCGCGCAGGTCTTTCAGCGCGGCCGGGTCGAGCTTGGTTTTGGGGCCGCGAGCGGGTGCGCTGCCTTCGGCGCTGGCCGCTTCAGTCTTGGACGTCGGCAGGCCGCGCGCGGCGCGCAGCTCGTCAGCCCAGACGGGCACGGCAGGCAAGGGCGCTGCGCTATCTTCAGCGGCTTTGACCGTCAGGGCCAGGGCGCCCTGAAAAGCCTCCCACACGGCCAGCAACTGGCCGCGCGAGGCGTCGAGCAGCGGCGGGAATTTGCCATCGACGCTGGCCCAGTTGGCATCCTGCGTGAGTTCGTCGGCCTGGGCCTGCCAGTGGCCAACGTCGGCGCGCAGCGTGTCGAGCACCGCCTGGGCATCGCGCCAGGGCTTGATGGACAGCACTTCGATGCGCTGGGCGATTAAAACAGCCGCTTCGCGCTGCACCTGCGTGCGGTGCTGCAGGTCTTCAATCGTCTTGACGCGCTCGGCGAGCTGCACCTTGAGGCCGGCCAGCGGTTCCTTGGACAGCGGCGCGCCGGCCTTGGCGGCATCGCGCTGCCAGGCCAGGGCGTCAGCCAGGTTGAGCTTGGGCAGGGCCAGCAGCGCCTGCGCTTTTTCGGCCCATTCAGCGGCGGCGGCCTCCTGGCCCTTGCTGCGCTTGATCTCGTCGAGCTTTTCCTTCAGCGGCTTGGCTGCACCCTTGTCGCGGTTGGCCAGGTCTTTATAGACATCGGCCATCTGCTCGGGGCTGGGCTCGGTGGCCAGCCACTGGCGGATGCGCGACGCGCGCTCGCCCGAGGTTGGCGCAGAAAAAGCGCCGCCCGTCAGTCCGTCCAGCGGATGGGCTTCAGCGCTTTTGGCCGCGCTGGTTTTCACGGCAGCGGCCGGCGTGGTTTCAGCTTTGGAGGATTTGGACAAGAAAGAGCGCAGCATATATAACAATCGTTTTGAAAAAAAGCAGCCAGAGACAGCCTGTACACCGGGCGTTCACAGCCCCCAGATTGGTGTGCCTGCCAGCATGGGCGGCAAGTCAAGGGGGCAATGAACAGGGAGTCTGTCAGCGGAAGGGGGATTCGGGTGATGGCTCGCAAGACCCAAGTACCCATAGCTTTAAAAATTAAAGCATCCCGTGTATTTTCGCTGTTTTTAAGGCATCGCCAAATTAAGTTCAGTGCGCGCCGGGATTTAGCGTTGGCGAAACCGTTTTCGAAGGGTGTCAATGGCCTCGACCAGAGACGCCCTCTTTTCGAACTGCGCATGAAAAACCCCGGCCAGTTGGACTGGCCGGGGCTGATGGCGGACGTGATGTCCATGCCATCGGGCTTCGCAGGAGAGAGAGTCATCGTCTCGCCATGCGATGGAAGCAAGTGATTGCTTCCAGTGAGGCCGGGATTGATTACCCGGTGGTGTCCGACGAATCGAACAACTGCAGGGTAAGCCTGCAAGCGCTTGCAGACAAGCCTAATTTTTCAATCACAGCGGGCCACCTGATTGGCTTTTTCTTGCGCACTGGGCGATCAACCCGACAACGCCCACTTACTGGCGATGCCATGCGTGGACAAACCCATTTCTCTGATTTCATGACTTTTTTCACAAAAAACAGTCTTTTAATATCAAAATTTGCATAAC
Source organism: Pseudomonadota bacterium (assembly GCA_030855235.1). Taxonomy (GTDB): domain Bacteria; phylum Pseudomonadota; class Gammaproteobacteria; order Burkholderiales; family Burkholderiaceae_C; genus Polaromonas. The sequence goes on along the minus strand of JALYRU010000013.1, from coordinate 104,277 downwards.
AAAATTATTCTTTATTATTGACAGGTTATTTAACCCCCTACTAGAATCCGCAAGTTGCCCAAAATCCGGGGCAACCCGACGCGCTGCCGGTTCCCGGCAGCAATCAACAAGGGTCAACAAACACCAGGCATCGCCCTGGATTCATGGCGACCCCCCAATCAAAGCCTGCTGGCCTCCCAAGGCACGTGCAGGCATCGAAAGGAGTGCAATGACAGCGCCAGCAAACATCAGTCTTAACTTAGGCCTCAAAGCCCATCTGCGCAATGCCCGCAGCAGTCTCGCCACGGTTGCGGATGACATGGCCCAGGGTCTGTTCGAAATCACCCACAACAGCTTTGCCCTTTTGGGCCTGGCCGTCGTGTTTGCCGTGATTACCCTCACGGCCCGGCCGGACCTGCGCGACGCGGGTGAACTCAAGCTCATGAGCTGGCTGCAGGAGCGGCGCGACGCGGTTCTCGGCGTGAGCGAGCCCGTGTTTACCGAGCCCACGGCCATTGAGCGGGCGACGGCGGCCAACCCGACCGACCTGCCCTCCCAGCAGGCGGCAGTGGCTTACTGGCTGAGCAAAAAATACGCCGTGGCGCCCGAGCCCCTGAGCGTGCTGGTCGCGCAGGCCTTTGAAATTGGCCAGAAGGTCAAGCTCGACCCGACGCTGATCCTGGCCATCATGGCGATCGAGTCGGGCTTTAATCCGTTTGCGCAAAGCCCGGTGGGCGCCCAGGGCCTGATGCAGGTCATGACCAAAATTCATCACGACAAGTACGAAGGCTTCGGCGGCAAGCTGGCCGCTTTTGACCCCGTGACCAATCTGCGGGTGGGTGTCAAGGTGCTGCAGGAATGCATTACCCGCGCCGGCTCGATTGAAGGCGGCCTCAAATACTATGTCGGCGCCGCCAACCTGGAAAATGACGGCGGCTATGCCGTCAAGGTCATGGCCGAGCATGCCCGTCTGCGCGCGGTGATCGGTGGCAAGCGCCCGCCTGCATCACGTCTGTTTGCAACTCCTTCAACCGCCCAGCCGATTCCCGTGGCACTGCCCAAAAAAGCGCCCAGCCAGGAATCCGGGGAAAAAATGCCTGATGCTGATGCTGTTGCCTTACTGGATGAGTCCTGAGATTTTTCCCGTGGCCATGGCCGGCGCGGCGACTCCCGGCCAGCGCCATCACCCTCAGTTACACTAGCGCGGTGCGCGACTGGCGATAGGCTTCATGGTTTTTTCAACCTGAGGCGGACGTGGGACACCACGGGGAAGCGCACCGTTTGCGGCCATCTGGCCAACAAGCGTTCAGCCGTTCGCCTGGGCAGCCCTTGCTTTCTTTGCGCACCGTGTGCCAAAGGACAAGGAAGCGAAAGTCTTGAAGGACTGCCATGTACCCCCGCACCACCCTGATCGAACAGACCGACCCCGAAATATTTGCCGCCATCCAGGCTGAAAACGCCCGGCAAGAGCACCACATCGAGCTGATTGCCAGCGAAAACTACGCCTCGCCCGCCGTCATGGCCGCGCAAGGCTCGCAGCTTACTAATAAGTATGCCGAAGGCTATCCGGGCCGTCGCTACTACGGCGGCTGCGAGCATGTCGATGTGGCCGAGCAACTGGCCATCGACCGCGTCAAGCAGATTTTCGGCGCCGATGCTGCTAATGTGCAGCCGCACTGCGGCGCCTCGGCCAACGAAGCCGTATTTCTGGCCTTTTTGAAGCCCGGCGACACCATCATGGGCATGAGCCTGGCCGAAGGCGGCCACCTGACCCACGGCATGTCACTGAACATGAGCGGCAAATGGTTCAACGTCGTCTCCTACGGCCTGGACGCCAACGAAGCCATCGACTACGACGCGATGGAGCGCAAGGCCCATGAAACCAAACCCAAGCTGATCATTGCCGGCGCCAGCGCTTATTCGCTCGCGATTGATTTCGAGCGTTTCGCCAAAGTGGCGAAAGATGTGGGCGCGATCTTCATGGTGGACATGGCGCATTACGCCGGCTTGATTGCCGCAGGCGTCTATCCCAACCCGGTGCCGCATGCCGACATCGTGACTTCCACCACGCACAAGAGCCTGCGCGGCCCGCGCGGCGGCATCATCCTGATGAAGGCCCAGCACGAAAAAGCCATCAACAGCGCCATCTTCCCCGGCCTGCAGGGCGGCCCGCTGATGCACGTCATTGCCGCCAAGGCCGTGGCGTTCAAGGAAGCGATGTCGCCCGAGTTCAAAACCTACCAGCAGCAGGTCGTGAAGAATGCCCAGATCGTGGCCGAGACCCTGACCCAGCGCGGCCTGCGCATCGTCAGCGGCCGCACCGAAAGCCACGTCATGCTGGTGGACCTGCGCGCCAAGGGCATCACCGGCAAGGAAGCCGAAGCCGTGCTGGGCGCCGCCCACATGACGATCAACAAGAACGCGATTCCCAACGACCCGGAAAAACCGATGGTCACCAGCGGCGTGCGCATCGGCACCCCGGCCATGACCACGCGCGGCTTCAAGGACGAGGAAGCGCGCATCACGGCCAACCTGGTGGCCGATGTGCTGGACAACCCGCGTGACCCCGCCACGATTGAAGCGGTTCGGGCCAAGGTTCACGCCCTGACCAGCCGCTTTCCAGTTTACGGCTGAATCAGCTGAACTGGGTCAACTGGATAAATTGGGTAAAGGGCGCGACAGCGATGCTTTTCATGGCTTTTTGCGCCCGCCCCTGCGTCCAGTCCTCTCACGTTAGCAGCGTCAAACGCCTGCAAACTGGCTGGAAACGCGCATGAAATGCCCTTTTTGCGGCCATCTTGAAACCCAGGTCATCGATACCCGGGTTTGTGACGACGCCGAATTCATACGCCGCCGCCGCCAGTGCGGCGCGTGTGAAAAGCGATTTACCACCTACGAGCGGCCCGACGTCACTTTTCCGTCCATCGTCAAGAAAGACGGCCGCCGCACCGACTACCAGCGCAGCAAAATTCTCGGCTCCATGCGTCTGGCCCTGCGCAAGCGCCCGGTCAGCACCGAGCAGGTCGATGCCGCCGTCGAACATATTGAAGAGCAACTGCTGGCCTTGGGCCTGCGCGAAGTGGCTTCCAGCCGCTTGGGCGAGCTGGTCATGTTGGAATTAAAAAAGCTCGACAAAATCGCCTACATCCGCTTTGCCAGCGTCTACCGCAGTTTTGAAGACATTGATGAATTCAAGACGCTGGTCGATGAAGTGAAGCGGTAAGCCTGCGCGAGCACCTGCAAAGCGCTGGCATCAGCGCTGTAGCGACTCGACGGAAAGCCACAAGGCAAATATCCCTCTCCATTCGGGCACCCATCATGTAAGATTTACTTACAAAAATAGGTGGGGGAGGACAAGATGATGGCCTGTAACAAAAGCGCGACCACATGGAACAACGATCAACACAGGGGGGTCACCCTCATGGAAACCATGGTCGTGCTGACCATACTGGCCATCCTGGCGGCAGCGGCACTTCCGGCCTTTCAGGAGATGCTCCTCCATCGCCGCCTGGAAGGCAAGGCGCGTGAATACATCAGCACTATGAACTGGGCTCGATCATTGGCTGTCAGCAGCCATCAGCCCGTAAACCTTCGGATAGTCGAAGCCCAAAGTGCTTCGTGCTATGTGTTTTTCCATGGCCCGGTCAACGATTGCAGTTGCAATGCCAGTGGCGCAGCCTGCACCACCCCGGCCAATGAATTGCTGGTCGTCGTGATTTCCCACAGTGAAGGCATCAGGGTGAGAGCCAGAACGGCCTCCACACTGACCCGCATAGAACCCAGGCAAGGCATGCTTTCTCCCACCCTTACGGCAATTTTTACCGCAGACACCGGCAAGGCCATACACAACATTTCCAACATCCTAGGGCGAACACGCACCTGCACCCCCGGACAGGCCGATTTTGGCTTCCCTGCATGCACCTGACCGAGGAAAGGTCAAGCTGGACAGACAGGCGGTAAGCGCACCAGCACCCAATCGTTACAACTTCAACGAAAATAGATACAAATGAAAACCTCCCAGTTGTTTAATCGCCCGGCCCGACCCAGGAAGATGCGCGGCTTCACCTTGGTCGAGCTGATGATTGTCGTTGGCATTGTCGGCATACTGGCATCGGTGGCTTACCCGAGTTTCATGAGCCAGATTCGCACGTCAAGGCGCTCGGATGCCATCGTTGCCATGTCGAAGATTCAGCAGGCCCAGGAACGCTGGCGGGCCAACAACACCACCTACGCCAGCAATACGCAGATGACTACGGCCCCTACGGCCAATCCCCCTGGACTTGGCCTGTCAGCCACCTCCGAGGGCGGCTATTACACCCTGGCCGTGTCAGCCAACACGGGCTCCAGCTACATACTGAAAGCTACCGCCGTGCCTGGAAAAAGTCAGGCAAGCGATACAGGTTGCACACCTTTGACCATCAGGGTAGGCATTAATAGTGGGGGTACTTCTACACCCAACAAAGTCAATTATGACCAACCGGAGTGTTGGAAAAAATGACGTCCTTGTTCCACCCCTGCAAACCTCGCAACCGGCTTCCAGACAGCCACAAGGTCAGCCTGCGTCAGGTGGAGTCTCTGACAGAGGTCATGCGAACACATCTTTCCGTTTCTCATGCGCGTGGGGTCACGCTGATTGAGTTGATGGTGGTCGTCGCCATCCTGGCTATCGTGTTGGTGGTAGCTATCCCATCATTCACAGAGTTGACTGCCAAAAAGCGGGTCGAAGGCGCACTCACCGAATTGAATACCGATTTGCAGTTCGCCCGCAGCGAAGCGGTCCAGCGCAATACCAATGTCCGTATCACTTTTGGCACTGGCTGTTACGTGATTCATACGGTGGGCAGCACAGGCACGACGAGTTGCACCCAGGCCAATGCCCCCACCATGGCAACCGGTGCCATCGAGATCAAGCGGGTACAGCTAGATGCAACACCGACCGTCAGTTTCAGCCCCAACAATGGCCTGACTTTCCTGGCATTTGACAACTTGCGCGGCATGGCCACCTGGAATGGAAGCAACACCACATCAGGCTCGGTGAACATCACCAGCAGCGTCGGCTCTTGGCAGCTTCGCACTTCCGTAACAGCCATGGGTCGAACCCAGACCTGCAGCCCCAACAGTTCAATCCAAGGCTACCCAGCCTGCTCATAAACCGCCCCATGCAGCCAACATCCCTTCTTCGACATCAGCGCGGCTTCTCCATCGTCGAGTTACTCATCGGTGTGGCCCTGGGTTTGTTTATTCTCGGCGGCGCACTGAAGCTTTTCGGTGATTACATCAACAACAACCGGCAACTGGTGCTGGAAACGCGGGTCAATCAAGACATGCGCGCTGCAGCCGATCTGATTGCCCGCGATTTGCGACGGGCCGGGTACTGGGGCGACTCCACCGCCGGCGTGACAGGCACGGCCTTGACCTCGGAGTATGCTGCCGTCAGCCCAACGGGCACCGCAGCCACCACACAAATCACCTACAGCTACTCGCAGGGAGAAGAAGACAATGACCTGGATGCGACCACAGAAAACTTCGGTTTCAGGCTGAACTCCGGGGCGCTGCAATACCTCCAAGGCGGCAGCTGGCAGACCATGACGGACCCCAATACGTTGACGGTCACCGCATTCACCGTCACACCGCGGCAAAGGTGCGTTCCATTGCAGCAGTACTGCACCGGAGCCAGCAGCAGCAGTTGTTCGGCATGCACGCTTAATGCGACGACCGGCTGCCCCAGCGCCAGTTGCGCCACCTGCCCCTTCCTCAACGTGCGCAGCTATGACATCGCCTTGCAGGGAACCTCCACCACCGACAGCTCGGTTGTGCGAAACCTCCAGGAAACTGTGCGCGTGCGCAACGATCAACGCCTAGGGAGCTGCCCATGACCGTATTTCCAGGTCCAATTCGCTCCATGCGCACACCCAAACAGCAGCGTGGCATCGGAACGCTGACCATTTCACTCATTTTGCTGTTCTGCATGACCTTGGTTGCCTTCTCGACAAGCAAGAGCCTGCTGTTCGAGCAGAAGACCTCAGCCAACCAGTTGCGCGCCACCAGGGCCTTTGAAGCCGCAGAAGCAGGCCTTGAATGGGCGAGCGCCATGCTCAGTGATGATCGGGGTATCAACGGGAGTTGCGCTGCTGTCACCACAAGTGGTGCGCTTTCATTCGCCGATAGATATGCTCCTTATACGACCGGCACAGGTTTTGCACCCAGCGCTGCGCGGCCAGGGTGCAGCATGAGCATGGCCTCAGGCGTGCCGGTGTTCAACTGCAGCTGTCCTGATGCAGGTACAGACCCTGCCCTCACCTCAACCACAGACCCCACCTTCACGGTTAGATTCGAGTCCGTCAATACCGCCACCGTACCCGACGGAACTCCAGATCCCGGGAGCGTGCTTGTCACAGCGTATGGCTGCACGGCGGCGGACTCGCGCTGCGTGCCAGGTTCAAGCGCTTTATCAGACTCTTTTCAACAACTCAGCGTGATTCTCAAATACAAGCCAATCCTGACAGACGTGCCGGGAGGCCCCCTCACAACCGGCGGCAATGCCACCCTGGGGAGTTCGGCGGTTTCGATTAAAAATATCGATGCCGCCACCAACGGTACGCTGGTCAATTCTGGCGGCATTCTCAACGGCCATGATTTCAAGTCCACCACGACGCTGCCCGGCGCGCCGGTCGAAAACGCGATGATCACCGGGGATCTCTCGCTCAGCGCGCTGAGCACCAGCCAGGATGGCATGTTTCAGTCCTTCTTCGGAACCAGTGTGGCCCAGTACAAGGCCAATCCCAAAACGACAGTGCTGACTGCAGCCATGTGCGGCAGCAACTGTGCGTCGGCTTTCAATGCCGCCTACGCTCAAGGAGCCCGGTTTTTCTACCTGGAAGCCGACCTGGAAGTTCACAACGGGGCCATCGGCAGTGCAAACGAGCCCGTCAGCATCGCCACCAGCGCCAACATTAAATTCAATGGGGGAACAAATGTCTGGGGGCTGGTCTATGGAGATAGCGAAGATTTTGATGCAAATGGTTCCGGGAACGGCGTCCTGCATGGCGCCCTTGTCGCCCGCAACAACTTCTCCGTCAATGGAAATCCTGACTTCATCTACGACCCCGATGTGCTGAAAAAGCTGCAAGACGGAACCGGTTCGATTCTGCGGGTGCCGGGCAGTTGGAAAGACTTTTGATCCTGTGGCAAGCACAACAACAATGAAAACATTATGAAACCACTCGGCAAAAAAATTCATCATGGCTTCGTGCTACTCGAAGCACTGGTCGCCATGCTGGTGCTGAGCTTTGGCATGCTAGCTGTTGCCGGGTTCCAGACCACCTTGTCCCTGAACTCGGACGTGGCCAAACAGCGAACCGAAGCCACTCGCCTGGCCCAGCAAAAACTGGAAGAACTGCGTACCTTTGAAAATATGACCGTCTATGCCAGCAAGATGGTGAGCGGGAATGACGCGATTACCACCAATGCCAGCTTTGCCCGCTCCTGGACGGTCACGAGCGCAGCCGCCGTGGACAGCGGTCGATCCATCGCTGTCACAGCGGCATGGACGGACCGGGCCGGCGATGCGCAGCAGGTGCAACTGTTTTCTTATATCGCCAAAATGGATCCAGCCACGATGGCAGGCCTCCTGTTTCCGTCCGCCAATGGATCGAATGTTCGCCAGCCCAAGAATCGCAGCGTTGACATTCCAATTCCGGCGATCTCCATCAGCGGCACCAACAAGAGTTACGCGCCATGGGCTGGTTCAAGCGGCGGCTTTTTGGTCTTCAGCGACACCAGCGGAGACGTTGTTCAGAAATGCACTTCCGAGCCCACGGCCGACAGCCTGAGCACGGACAACTGCAGCACAGCCGCCGGCTACCTGCTGTCGGGGTACATCACCGGCGGCAGCGCTTCACTGGTCACAAGAATCGTGACGCCTTTCAGCAGTGCGGCCTACATCAGCGGAACTCCCGAGTGCTACGTGCAAGCGGCCATCAACCAGAACAGCGGTACAACCATTGCCAACACCAAGCAATACACCTGCCTGATCACGCCCACCGATCACGACAATGACAGCGCCACCGCCCGCGTCTGGAGCGGCCGCGTTGATCTGAGGGGAGCGACGGGCGCCAGCCTGGCAGGCACCTACACCTGCCGATTCTCGACCGATGCCAACACGACGGACAACAGCAAGCATCCGGCGATTTACTCGCTGGTTGACACCTCACTGAGCAACCAGAACTTCTACATCAGCAGCAGCGCTTGCGCCAATTCCGAAGAACGGAGAGTTGCCCACCTTACCAACGTAGCGCCGTCCCAGTACACCGTCACCTACAACGGCAACAGCCATACCGGCGGCACAGTACCGGCAACGGCGACCTACTACTCAGGTGACACCGTCACCGTGACGGCAGCAACCCTGACGAAAACGGGCGCCACCTTTGCAGGCTGGAACACGGCGTCCGGCGGCACCGGCACGTCTTACGCGGCAGGTGCGACCTTTGCCATCGCGGCCAACACCACGCTGTATGCCCAGTGGACGACATCAACACCCGCCACCTACACGGTTACCTATAACGGCAACGGCAATACGGGTGGAACAGCCCCGGCAACGGCCAGCTACACATCGGGCGCCACTGTCACGGTGCAGCCGGCAGGAACCCTGACGAAAACGGGCGCCACCTTTGCAGGCTGGAACACGGCAGCCGGCGGTACCGGCGCGTCTTACGCGGCAGGTGCAAGCTTTGCCATCACGGCCAACACCACGTTGTATGCGAAGTGGACAGCCATAGCGTCCACTTTGGGCACACCAGCCCCGGTCTGGCCAGCCGGAACAAGCAACGTCAGCCTGAGCTGGCCGGCCATCCCCAATGCCACCGGCTACATAGTGAAAACCTGTACCTCGGCTGGATGTACGCCGGACACCGTGCGGCCAACACAAACTGACCTGACTTATGCACCAGGCACTATCAGCAATGGCGCCTGGGTGTGTATCAATGTTGTCGCCACTAACACCAGTGGCACCTATCTCAATAGCGCGGCAAGTGTCACCAAGTGCGTATCAAGGTCCGGGGGAACTTACACGCACAATTAAGCCATGCCTGCTTTTCTTGATCAGGCTCTGGCCCTGGCTCGCCAGGGCCTGACGCTGACTTCACCCAACCCAGCCGTAGGCTGCGTAATCGCCAGCCCCGAGGGCTGGGTGATCGGCCAAGGCCACACGCAAATTGTCGGTGGACCGCACGCCGAAGTGATGGCCCTGCGCGCGGCACGCGAAGCGGGCCATGACGTTCGCGGTGGCACCGCTTACGTCACGCTCGAACCTTGCTCCCACTTTGGGCGCACGCCACCCTGCTGCAATGCGCTGATTGAAGCGGGCATTGCCAAAGTAGTCGTGGCCCGGCAAGACCCCAACCCGCTGGTGGCGGGCCAAGGCGTTGCGCGGCTGCGGGCGGCGGGCCTTGAAGTGAGCCTGCTTGACCCGGATGATCCTGCAGCCATCGCCACACGGGAACTGAACATCGGTTTTTTCAGCCGCATGATCCGCAAATCGCCCTGGGTGCGCATGAAGATGGCTGCCTCGCTCGACGGCACGACGGCGCTGGCCAATGGCCAGAGCCAGTGGATCACCGGCCCCGAAGCGCGGGCCGACGGCCACGCCTGGCGGGCACGCGCCAGCGCTGTGCTCACAGGCATTGGCACCGTGCTGCAGGACGATCCCCGGCTCGATGTGCGCCTGGTCGAGACGCCCCGCCAGCCTTGCCGCATCATCGTGGACAGCCGCCTGCAGACGCCGCCGGGCGCGGCGATGTTCAAAACCGGCGCGCCGGTCTGGCTCTACAGCGCCATTCGCGATGAAGCCAGGGAAGCGGCCCTGACGGCGCTGGGCGCGACAGTGACCTGCCTGCCCGACGGCCAGGGCCAGGTCGATTTAAGCGCGATGCTCCAGGATCTGGGCCGCCGCGAGATCAACGAGCTGCATGTCGAGGCCGGCAGCCGGCTCAACGGCGCGCTGATTGGCGCCGGACTGGTCGATGAGTTTTTGATTTATCTGGCGCCCAAGCTGCTCGGCCCCGGCCGGGGCATGGCCTCCTTCGGGCCGCTACAGTCCCTGTCCGACGCGCTTGAGCTGCAATTTCAGTCCACCGAGCAGGTGGGGCCCGACTTGCGGATTCTCGCCCGCGTGGCCGGACGGGGCACGTTCTAGCAGCGCGCCGGCAGGGCACTGGCCGCTGGCACGGGCGGTCTTTTGCGGGTCATCCATGCCCCCGTGCGGCGTTCAAGGTGTTTTCCCTGCGAAAATAGCCGGATGTTTACTGGAATCATCACCGGCATGGGTCGCATCGTTGCCATCCATAGCCTCGGCAGCTCTTCTCACCATGGCAAACGACTCACCATTCAAGCGCCGCCCGGCTACCTCGACGATGTGGGCCTGGGCGACAGCATTGCGCACAACGGCGCCTGCATGACCGTCACCTCGCTCGACGCTGCCGCGGGCCAGTTCACCATCGACATCTCCGCCGAATCGCTGGATAAAACCTGCGGCCTGGACCAGCCCGGCATCATCAACCTGGAAAAAGCCCTGCGCGCCAATGACCGCCTGGGCGGCCACCTGGTCTCCGGCCATGTGGACGGCATCGGCCGCGTCACCCACTTCGCCCAGATCGGCGAGAGCTGGGAGCTGCGCATCCGCACGCCGCAGACGCTGGGCAAGTACCTGGCCTACAAAGGCTCGCTCACCGTCAACGGCGTGAGCCTGACGGTCAACCGGGTCGCCGACCTGGCCGGCGATGCGACCGATGCGCCGGGCTGCGAAGTCAGCATCAACCTCATTCCCCACACGGTGCAAAATACCGCGCTCGGCCAACTGGCCGCAGGCTCCCCGGTGAACCTGGAAATCGACCTGATCGCGCGCTATGTCGAACGCATGCTTCAAGACACCTCCACCTCACAATCCGCCACGATCCAATGACCACTCTGATTTCCCCTGTTGAAGATATCGTCGCCGACATGCGCGCCGGCCGCATGGTCATTCTGGTGGACGAAGAAGACCGCGAGAACGAAGGCGACCTGGTGCTTGCCGCCGACCACGTCACGCCCGAAGCCATCAACTTCATGGCCAGGTTCGGCCGCGGCCTGATCTGCCTGACCCTGACGCGCGAGCGCTGCGAGTTGCTGCGCCTGCCGCCCATGGCCGCGCGCAACGGCGCCCAGTATTCCACCGCCTTCACCGTCTCGATCGAGGCGGCCGAAGGCGTGACCACCGGCATTTCAGCTGCCGACCGCTCGCGTACCATTCAGGCCGCAGTGGCCAAGAACGCCAAGGTGAGCGACCTGGTCCAGCCGGGCCACATCTTTCCGTTGCAGGCCGTCGATGGCGGCGTGCTGATGCGCGCCGGCCACACCGAAGCGGGCTGCGACCTGGCCGCCATGGCCGGCTGCTCGCCTGCGGGCGTGATCTGCGAGATCATGAACGACGACGGCACCATGGCTAGATTGCCGGACCTGCAGCTGTTCGCCGCCGAGCACGGCCTGAAGATCGGCACCATTGCCGACCTGATCGAGCACCGCAGCCGCAACGAATCCTTGATCGAAAAAGTCGGCAGCCGCACGCTGCAGACCGCTTTCGGTGAATTCACGGCCCATGCCTTCAAGGACAAGACCAGCCACGGCGTGCACCTGGCGCTGGTCAAGGGACAGTGGTCCGCCGACGACGTGGTGGCCGCGCGCGTGCATGAGCCGCTGTCGGTGCTGGACTTGCTGGAGACGGGCCGCGCCATGCATTCCTGGAGCCTGGACGAGAGCCTGAACTACATGGCCGAGCAGGGCCGCGGCGTGGTGGTGCTGCTCAACTGCGGCGAGAGCGCAGCCCAGTTGCTGGCACAGTTCGAAGGCACGGCCCGGGCCGCCCAGGCGCCCGAGCGCGGCCGCATGGACCTGCGCACCTACGGCGTGGGCGCGCAAATCCTGCGCGAATGCGGCGCGCACAAGCTCAACCTCATGGGCAACCCGCGCCGCATGCCCAGCATGACCGGCTATGGCCTAGAGATCGTCGGCTACATCAGCAAGAAATAAATCCCCTCTTTTCAAGGAAATCCAACATGTTCGGTGCAGAAAAAGGCTTGTCCGACAAGCAGGGCGGCCAGGATCTTTCCATTGGCATCGTGCAGGCGCGCTTCAACGAAAGCGTGACCAACGCGCTGGCCCAGGCCTGCCTGCAGGAACTCGCCGCGCTGGGCGTGAGCGAAGAAAACATCACCCATGTGCAGGTGCCCGGCGCGCTGGAAGTTCCGTGCGCGCTGCAGGCCCTGGCGGAAAGCGAAACATTCGACGCACTGATCGCCCTGGGCTGCATCATTCGCGGCGAAACCTACCATTTTGAATTGGTGGCCAACGAAAGCGGCGCGGCCGTCACGCGCCTGGCGCTGGACTACCAGCTGCCCATTGCCAACGCCATCCTGACGGTCGAAAACATGGCGCAAGCCGTGGCCCGGCAGGATGAAAAAGGCCGCGATGCCGCCCGCGTGGCCGTCGAAATGGCCAACCTGCTCGATGAATTGACTTGACTCCCAAGCGCTGCCCTCTCTTCTTTCCCGATTACTTCAACAGGCGCTTTCATGGCTGAACCCATCCTCAAACCCAAACGACCCCCGCAGACCCGCACCGGCCTGACCGACACCGGCGTGAAAAAGGCGGCCGACAAGTCAGCCCGCACCCGCGCCCGTGAATTTGCCCTGCAGGCGCTCTACCAGCATTTGGTGGCGCGCAACGACACCGATGCCATTGACGCCTTCACCCGCGATCTGGTGGGCTTTCACAAGGCCGATGCTGCCCATTACGATGCGCTGTTGCACGGCTGCATTGAATCGGCCGAGACGCTGGACGCCAGCATCCTGCCCCTGCTCGACCGCAAGATGGCAGAGATTTCGCCCATCGAGCACGCCGTGCTGTGGATCGGCGCCTACGAATTCAGCCACTGCCCGGACGTGCCCTACCGCGTCGTCATCAACGAGTGCATCGAGCTGGCCAAGGCTTTCGGCGGCACCGACGGCCACAAGTACGTCAACGGCGTGCTGCACCAATTGGCGCCCTCGATGCGCGCATCCGAAGTTGCGGCCGACCAGGCCCGCTGAATTGGCAGCGCCCCTCGCCCGCCCAAGCGGCCTGCGCCCGAAAGTCCTGCCGTGAAAATCGCCCAGCGGGCTCAAAAGATCGAGCCTTTTTATGTCATGGAAGTTGCCAAGGCGGCCAGCGCGCTAGCCCAGCAGGTCGCGGACAGCGACTCGCCGATGATCTTTCTGAACATCGGCGAGCCGGACTTCACCGCGCCGCCGCTGGTGCAAGAGGCTGCCAGCCGGGCCATTGCCCACGGCCAGACGCAGTACACCGCCGCCACCGGCCTGCCGCTCCTGCGCGAACGCATCAGCGAGTGGTACGCCTCGCGCTTCAAGGTGCAGGTGGCGCCCGGGCGCATCATCATCACCGCCGGCGCCTCGGCCGCGCTGCAACTGGCCTGTCTGGCGCTGATCGAGGCCGGCGACGACATCCTGATGCCCGACCCGAGCTACCCGTGCAACCGGCATTTCGTCAGCGCCGCCGAAGGCCAGGCCATCCTGATTCCCACTACCGCCGAAGAGCGTTTCCAGCTCACCCGCGACAAGGTGGAAGCGGCCTGGACTGAAAAAACGCGCGGCGTGCTGCTGGCCTCGCCCTCGAACCCGACCGGTACATCGATTGCCCCCGAGGAGTTGCAGCGCATCCACGAATTCGTCCACAGCCGGGGCGGCATCACGCTGATCGACGAGATCTACCTGGGCCTGAGCTACGAGGAGCGCTTCGGCCATTCGGCGCTGGCCATGCCGGGCGAACTCGGCCAGAGCGTCATCAGCATCAACAGCTTCAGCAAATACTTCAACATGACCGGCTGGCGCCTGGGCTGGCTGGTCGTGCCCGAAGCGCTGGCGCCGGTGATCGAGCGCATCGCGCAAAACCTGTTCATCTGCCCCAGCACCGTGGCGCAATACGCCGCGCTGGCCTGCTTCGAGCCCGAAAGCCTGATTGACTACGAATGCCGCCGCGCCGAATTCAAGGCGCGGCGCGACTACTTCATTCCCGAACTCAATCGCTTGGGACTCAAGGTGCCGGTGATGCCGGACGGCGCTTTCTACGCCTACGCCGACTGCACCGACGCCGCCGCCAAGCTGGGCGTGCGCGGCAGCTGGGACTTTGCCTTTGAATTGATGCAGCGCGCGCACCTGGCCGTCACGCCGGGGCGCGATTTCGGCCTGGCCGCGCCCGAGCGCTTTGTGCGCTTTTCCACGGCCAACTCCATGGCGCAGCTGCGGCAGGCCGTGGCGCGGCTGGAGGCCGTGCTTGGCTGATCTATCCCTCAAGAAGGTTGAAGCATTGCGCAGTGCAGACAAGTCTTTGCTGGAAAACACGGTTGAGCCCGGCGCCCGGCAGTTGCCACTGAGCGGCTCGACGGCCTTTGAAACCGGCATTTTCCAGTGGCCGGTGCGCGTCTACTGGGAAGACACCGACGCCGGCGGCATCGTTTTCTACGCTAACTACCTGAAGTTTTTTGAACGCTCGCGCACCGAATGGCTCAGATCACTGGGCCTTGAACAGCAGCGTTTGAAAGACGACACCGGCGGCATGTTTGTCGTCACCGAGGCGCAGATTCGCTACCATCGCCCGGCGCGGCTGGACGATGAGCTGGTCGTGACAGCCCGCACGCTCAAGGCGGGCCGGGCTGCCATGCTCATTCATCAGCAGGCGCTGCTCCAACCGGCGCCGGGCAGCGACCAGGCAGCGGCTTTACTGTGCGAAGGTACGATACGCATTGGCTGGGTTCAGGCCGCCACGATGCAGCCCGCCCGCATTCCCGCCCAGATTCTTGACCGCCTGAAAATTCGTTAGAAAAAGCATTTCCATGAACCAAGACCTTTCCATCGTCACGCTCTTGCTCCATGCCAGCTGGGTGGTCCAGCTCGTGGTGGCCCTGCTGGTGGGCGTGTCCATTGCCAGCTGGGCGGCGATTTTCCGCAAAATTGTCGCGCTCAAGCGGGCGCAGCAACTCAACGATGAATTCGACCGGGTATTCTGGTCCGGCACCAGCCTGAAAGACCTGTTTGCCGGGGCCGCGCAGAACGCCAAGACCTCGGGCGCGATGGAGCGCATTTTTGCCAGCGGCATGCGCGAGTACCACAAACTGCGCGAGCGCCAGATCACCGATGCCGGCACCCTGCTCGACGGCGCGCGCCGCGCCATGCGGGCGAGCTACCAGCGCGAGATGGACGCGATTGAAGCCAACCTGTCCTTCCTGGCCACGGTCGGCTCGGTCTCGCCTTACGTCGGCCTGTTCGGTACGGTCTGGGGCATCATGCATGCCTTCACCGGACTGGCGGCGCTGGAGCAGGTCACGCTCTCCAGCGTGGCGCCCGGCATTGCCGAGGCGTTGGTGGCCACGGCCATCGGCCTGTTTGCGGCCATTCCGGCGGTCGTGGCCTACAACCGCTTTGCGCATGACATCGACCGCATCGCCAACCGGCTGGAGACGTTCATCGAGGAGTTCTCCAACATCCTGCAGCGCAACCTGGGCACGCAGTCGCCCTCCGGGCACTAGGCCCGTCCACCGCCAAGGAGCGCCATGCCAGCAGTCAACTCACGCGGCCGGGGTCGCCGCACCATCAGCGAAATCAACATGGTGCCGTTCATCGACGTCATGTTGGTGCTGCTGATCATTTTCATGGTCACGGCGCCGCTGATCACGCCCAGCATGATTGCCGTGCCCAGTGTCGGCAAAGCCAAGGTGCCAAAACAGGCCCAAAATGCCCTGTTTGTCCAGATCCACAAGGATGAAACGGTCGATATCAAGCAAAAGATCAAGACGGCCGCCATTCCCAGCAGCACCAGCGCCGTTGCGGCCGATATTGTGAAGCTGGAGCCCGCCGTCAAGGCCACAGGCGAAGAAGCGGTGCCGGTCGTCATCAGCGCTGACAAGTCCATCCGGTACGAAACCGTCGTGAAAGTCATGGGCGCGCTGCAGGAAGCAGGCGTCTCGCGTGTTGCCCTGTCCGTGCAGACGGGCAAATGAGCCGCCGCTTATCCGCAGATTATTGACTCACTCCCACCATGCACAGCGCCGCAGAACGCCTTGAATTCGCCCCGCCCCGCGACAAGGGCTCGCTGCGTGCCCTGGCGCTGGCGCTGCTCGTTCATGTCCTGCTGATCGCGGCGCTGACCTGGGGCGTCAACTGGAAACGCAGCGATGAAGCCGCGTCGTTCGAAGCCGAGTTGTGGACCAGCGCGGCGCAGCAGGCCGCGCCCAAAGCGGTCCAGGCGCCCCCTCCTGAACCCCCGCCTGCACCGCAGCCCGCGCCTGAACCAGCGCCCGTCGAACCCGCCGCGCCGCTTGTACCGGAACCTGCCGCACCGCCAGCTCCCAAGCCCCAGCCCGCCCCTGTGGCAGCGCCGCGCCCGGCGCCTGCGCCGGCCCGGGTGCCTGCGCCCCCTGCGGCCAGGATGCCTGAAGCCAGGGTAGCGCCTTCCCGGCCCGATGCGGACATTGCCCTGGAAAGGGATAAACAACGCAAGCTGCTCCAGCAACAGCAACAGCAACAGCGAGAGGCTGAACGGCAACAAGCGCAAAAACTGCAGCAAAAGCAGCAAGCCGAACTTCAGGCGCGCCAGGAAAAAGAGCTGGAAAAGAAAAAAGACCTGAAAGCCCGGCAGGAACTCGCGCAGCGCAAAGCCGCCGAGCAGGCCGAACAAATCGCCCAGGAAAAGCAAAAGCAGGCCACGGCCGCTGCCAATGCAGCCGAGAAGCAAAAGCAGGCCACTGCCGATGCCAATGCTGTCGCTGCTGCTGAAAAACAAAAGAAGGCCGCAGCCGCAGCCAAGCAAAAGCTGGCAGCCGCCACTGCTGCTGCAGAAAAGCAGAAACAGGCCACTGTCGCCGCCAATGCGGCCGCGGATGCCGCTGAAAAAAAAAAGAAGGCCGCAGCCGCTACCAATCAAAAGCTGGCAGCCGCCACTGCTGCCGCAGAAAAGCAAAAACAGGCGACTCTCGCTACCAATGCGGCTGCGGATGCTGCTGAAAAACAAAATAAAGCCAACGCCGAGAAGCAAAAACTGGCTACTGCCGCAGCAGCCGCTGCCACGGCCGAAAAACAGCGCCAGGCCGCGATTCAGCAGCGCATCATGGCCATGGCCGGCACTGCTGGCAGCGCCGCCGAGGCGAAGGGCTCTTCCCTGAAGCCAAGCGGCCCGTCAGCAGGCTATGCCGGCAAGGTCAAGGCACGGATTTTGCCCAATGTGGTGTTCACCGACGACATCCCCGGCAATCCTGAAGCCGAAGTCGAGGTGAGAACGACTGCTGACGGCACCATCATGAGCCAGCGCCTCGTCAAGTCCAGCGGTAACAAGGCCTGGGACGATGCGGTGATCAAAGCCATCGTTCGCACCGGCTCGCTGCCGCGCGATATCGATGGCCGGGTGCCGACACCGATGATCATTGAATTCCGGCCCAATTAGGCTGAACCGGGGCATCCGGCCGCACAAGGCGCGGCTGGCGCGCCATGGCGGCGCATACCGCGTATCCCCAAGCGCCGAGCGCTCACTCGTAGACGATCTTCACCAGCCCCTTGTGCGCCTGCGCCGTCCAGCTCGCCAGCGCCGCGTCACTCGGGAAGAACCGGGCCGCTTCGCCCAGATGCAGATCGGCCGTCACGCCCGGCCGGCGCAGGTTCAGCCGCACCGCCAGTCCCCGGCTGACATCGCCCTGGTCCGAGGGCTCGGAGCGCGGCGGAAAATCCTGGGTCAGCCGCGAAATGTCGGGTTCGGCGCCATTCACCGCCACTTTGAGGTACTTGCCGAACCGGCAGCGCGCCATTTCCAGACCCCACACCTGCGTGACCTTGAAGCGCCGGCCAAAGCGCTCGGAAGCGCCCTGCAGCGTGCCCTGCACAATGACCAGTTCGTCGTCCTTCAGCAGGTTGCGCTGGGCGTTGAACAGGTTCTCATCAACAGAGCATTCGAGCATGCCGGTCTTGTCATCGAGCTTGAAGATGATCAGTTTGCCCCGGTTGCCGTTGATGACGCGCAAGTCGCCCACGATGCCGGCGAGCAATTGCGCATCGCGTGCATCACTCATGTCGTTGATGCTGCGCTTGGCAAACTGGCGCACCTCATCGGCCACCTCGTCGAACAGGTGGCCAGACAAATAAAAGCCGATGGCGGTCTTTTCCAGCACCAGCCGGGCCTTGACGCCCAGCATGGGCGCCTCGACCAGTGGTGGCTCCTGGTGGCTGGCCGCGTGCGAGTCCGACATGTCGAACAGGCCGCCCTGGTTGGCATTGGCCTGGGTGGCGGCGGCAAAATCCAAAGCGCGCTCGACCGAGGCCATCAGTTCGGCCCGGTTCAGGTGCAGCTTGTCAAAGGCGCCGCCCTTGATCAGCGCTTCGACGGTGCGCTTGTTCATCCTGCTGCGGTCCACGCGAACGCAAAAATCATAGAAGGAGGTGAAGGCGCCGCCCTCCTCGCGCGCGGCCACGATGGCCTCAATCGCCTGCCGACCGGTGCCCTTGATCGCGCCCAGGCCGTAGCGAATCACCTTGTTGGTCACCGGCTCGAAGCGGTAAGTGCCGCTGTTGACATCGGGCGGCTCGAAGGTGATGCCGAAGGTGGCGGCATCCTGATACAGCACCTTGAGCTTGTCGGTGTCGTCCATTTCCTGCGTCAGGTTGGCACAGAAGAACTCGGCCGTGTAATGCACCTTGAGCCAGGCCGTGTGATAAGCCAGCAGTGAATAGGCGGCGGCGTGCGACTTGTTGAAGCCGTAGCCGGCGAATTTCTCCATCAGGTCGAAGACCTCGTCGGCCTGCTGCTCGCCGATGTTTTTCTCGGCCGCGCCCTTGCGGAAGATGGCCCGGTGCTCGGCCATTTCCTCGGCTTTTTTCTTGCCCATCGCGCGGCGCAGCATGTCGGCGCCGCCCAGCGAGTAGCCGCCCAGCACCTGCGCGGTCTGCATCACCTGTTCCTGGTAGACCATGATGCCGTAGGTCTCGGAGAGCACCTTTTCCACCAGCGGATGCGGGTACTCCACCACCTCGCGCCCGTGCTTGCGCGCCACGAAGCTGGGAATCAGGTCCATCGGGCCGGGACGGTAGAGCGCATTCAAGGCGATCAGGTCTTCCAGGCGCGTGGGCCTGGCGTCCTTGAGCATGCGCTGCATGCCGATACTTTCAAACTGGAACACCGCCTCGGTCCGGCCCTCCTGGAACAAAACGTAAGTTCCCCTGTCGTCCAGCGCAATGTCTTCAAAAGCGAAATTCTCCTTCCCCGGATGGCGCCGGACGATAAACTCGCGCGCCAGTTCCAGGATGGTGAGTGTGGCCAGCCCCAAGAAGTCGAACTTCACCAGGCCGGCGGCCTCGACATCGTCCTTGTCGAACTGGCTGACAGCCGAGCTGCTGCCCGGCTGCTGGTAGAGCGGACAAAAATCGGTCAGCCTGCCTGGCGCGATCAGCACGCCCCCGGCGTGCATGCCGACGTTGCGTGTCAGGCCTTCGAGCTTGCGGGCCAACTCCAACAGCGTGTGGACGTCTTCCTCTTTGCTTTCCCGCTCGGCCAGAAGGGGCTCGGCCTCCAACGCATAGACCAGCTTGCCGCTCCCCCCGCCCGGCGGCGGAAGCTGCAGCGTCACGGCCTGACCGGGCTTGTTCGGAATGAGTTTGGAAATGCCGTCGCAAAAGCCATACGGAAAATCGAGCACCCGGCCCACATCGCGGATCGCCGCGCGCGCGGCCATGGTGCCGAAGGTGACAATCTGGCTGACCGCGTCGTGGCCGTACTTGTCCTTCACATAGTCGATCACCCGGTCCCGGTTGGTCTGGCAAAAGTCGATGTCGAAGTCGGGCATGGACACCCGCTCGGGGTTCAAAAAGCGCTCGAACAGCAGGTTGTACTCCAGCGGGTCCAGATCGGTGATCTTGAGCGCATAGGCCACCAGCGAGCCCGCGCCCGAGCCCCGGCCCGGCCCTACCGGGCAGCCATTGGCCTTGGCCCACTTGATGAAGTCGCTCACGATCAGGAAATAGCCCGGAAACCCCATGTTCAGGATGGTGTTGATCTCGAACTCCAGCCGCGCCACGTACTCGGGCCGCTTGGCCTCGCGCTTGTCCGGGCTGGGGTAGAGGTGCGCCAGGCGCTCTTCCAGTCCCTCGAAGGAGGCGTGACGGAAATAATCTTCGGGCGTCATGCGCACGCCGTTGACTTCGGGCGTGGGGTAGTTGGGCAGCTGCGGACGGCCCAGCTCCAGCGTCAGGTTGCAGCGCCGGGCAATTTCCAGCGTGTTGGCCAGCGCCGAGGGAATGTCGGCAAAGAGCGCCGTCATCTGTTCGGTGGACTTGAAATACTGCTCGCGGGTGAACTTGCGCACGCGCCGAGCATTGCTCAGGATTTCACCCTCGGAAATGCACACCCGCGCCTCGTGCGCCTCGTAGTCGTCATAGGTCAGGAACTGCACCGGGTGCGTGGCCACCACCGGCAGTTTCAGCTGCGCGGCCAGTTGCACGGCGGCGATCACATGGCGCTCGTCGTCCGCACGCTGGGCACGCTGCAGCTCGATGTAGAAACGATGGGGAAACAGCGCGGCCAGGTAGCGGGCGCATTCGCTGGCGCGCACCGTGTCGCCCTGCAGCAGCGCCTGGCCGATGGCGCCGCCCTGCGCGCCCGACAGGGCAATCAAGCCCTCGTTCAACTCCTGCAGCCATTCGAGCTTGATGACGGCCTGATCGCGCACCACGCCCTTGGTCCAGGCGCGGGTGATCAGTTCGCACAGGTTGAGGTAACCCTTGTGGCTCTGCACCAGCAGCAGCAGCCGCACGGCCGGGGCGCTGGCCTCCTTGCCGGGCACCGGCACCCAGACATCGGCGCCGATCAGCGGCTTGACGCCGGCGCCGCGCGCTTCCTTGTAAAACTTGACCGTGCCGAACAGGTTGCTCAGGTCGGTGATGGCCAGCGCGGGCTGGCGGTCCTGGGCGGCGGCTTCAACAATCTCGTCGATGCGGTTGGTGCCGTCAACGACTGAAAACTCGGTGTGGATTCTTAAATGGACAAACATGGGCTCAATTGTGGCACCCCGCAGCCCCGCCCCTTTCAAAGCGCTGTGCTCTGCACCCTGGGACTGAAAGCCGCCGAACCATGAACAAATGCAAAGTTTGTCCTAGACAACTATAATACAAGCACATTCAAGCTGTGGATGTGCGGTCAGAAATTCGTCCATCAACTTGCTCAGCCACTGAGCACTTCCCCTACAGCAGTGACTGAACCACTTTGGAGAAACCGTCATGTCGAAATTCAGACTCGGAACCTACAGGCTGCCCCCGGGAGAAATGGTCTTGATCCGCACCCTGGTGCGCCTGTTCTCGCAGGACGCGGCCTTCGGCTGGGTGCTGACCGACGAGGGACCTTACGACGCGCTCATCGTGAACGACACGCTGCCCAGCGCCCATGAAGCCCAGACAGCCCCTGTGGCGAGCATCGTTCTGAAGCTGACGGCTGGAAACAGCGCGCCTTCGCCGCACACGCTGCAGCGCCCCATCAAGGCCGAAAAGCTTCAAGGCTGGCTGAAAACTGCAGCGCTGGAGTTGTCAGCCAGGCGCGCGGCCGCCCCGCCTGCCAGCCTCGCAGCGATTCCACAGGCCCGCTTCAAGCTGCTTCGCTGGCCGCCCAACGCCGTGCTGCAGAACGACGCTAAACTCATCCGCATGTCCACGCTGCTGTCGCGGCGCGCTTTGCAACTGTCCGAACTGGCCGAGTTGAGCCACCAGTCCGCCGAGGCCTGCCTGATGTTCATTGAAAAGCTCATGCCCATGCAACTGATCGCCTGCGAAGCCCTGGCCACGCCAACGGCCGGCGCCTCTTTTGCCGTCCTGCAGCCTGGCGGCGCCCCAGCACCCAAACCGGCATCAGCATCGGCACCGATGCCGTTCCACCGCGGGCTCATCAGCGGCATTCGCAAGCGCCTCGGGCTTTAACTCCCCTTCCCACACCATGAACGAATACAAGATTCTTTTTACCGGCACGATGGGCGCGGGCAAGTCCACCGCCGTCCAGGCCCTGAGCGAAACCGTGGCGCTCAGCACGGACGTGCATAACTCGGACACCTCGGTGGACAAGGCGCGCACGACAGTCGGGCTCGATTTTGGCCAGTTCACGCTGGACAACGGCGAGCGGATCCGGCTATTTGGCACGCCGGGGCAGACGCGGTTTGATTTCCTGTGGAAAATTTTGTCCAAGGGCGCGCTGGGGCTGATCATCCTGGCCGACAACTCCCGCCCGGACCCGCTGGCCGATATCTGTGTCTACCTGGACGGCTTCAGCGAAGAGCTGGACACTTTGCCCTGTACCATCGGAGTCGGCCGGCTCGACACGCATCCCAGCCCCAGCCTGGATGACTATGCCGATGTGCTGGCTCAAAAAAACCGTATTTTCCCGATCATCGGGGTGGACGTTCGCCGCAAGGACGACGTGCTTTTGTTGATCGATACCCTCCTGGCTCAGATGGAAGCAGGCCTATCTGGAGCGCAAGCTTGACCGCACACATCAATTTGTCTGAAACCGCCAAGGCTCTGGCCCAGAGCGAATCCCAAAAAATGCTGGCTGAAGTGGCGGGCGTGACCACGGTGGTGGTGGCGACCGTGGACGGCTTTGATGTCGCCTCGGCCATCAGCGGCAATGCCGATGCGGCCCGCATCGCCGCCCTGGCCAGCTCGATTGCCGCCATCAGCACGGTCGTCTCGGAAGAGGCTGAGCTGGGCCTGGGCAAAAGCGTGATCATTGACACGGAATCGGGCTTTGCCATCGTCCACAGCGTGCGCCGCGCCGATGCCGAACTGGTGATCAATGTAATTGCCAAGGACAGCGCCATCCTTGGGCAGGTTGCCTACCGCACCGCCCAGTTTGCCCGGCTCCTGAACGCCGCCTAGGCTGCCTGAAGGCAAAAAGCCTGCCCGCCAAGCCCCGCTGCGGCCACCTTGCCGGAAAATACCTGACCAAAAGCGCGACAAGAACACGGCTTTTTCAACCGGCACAATGCAGGATTATTTTTTGAATCGCACTTCGGTGCGGTTTTCTGACTCATGCCTACCTGCCCTACTCCAGCCACTCCAGCCACTCCAGCCACTCCAGCCACTCCAGCCACTCCAGCCACTTCAGCCACTTCAGCCACTTCAGCCACTTCAGCCATTCCAGCTACTTCAGCGCCCATCCTCAACATTTCCGCCTACAAGTTTGTGCCGCTGCACGACACCGCCCGCCTGCAGGCCGCCCTGCTCGAAGCACTGCAGCAACGCGGCATCCAAGGCACGGTGCTGCTGGCCGAGGAAGGCATCAACCTGTTCCTGGCTGCTGCCGGCGCCGAGATTCACGCTTTCCTGGCCTGGCTACGGCTGGACGCCCGCTTTGAAGACCTGCAGGCCAAGGAAAGCTGGTCCGCCGAGCCGCCCTTTCGCAAACTGCTGGTGAAGATCAAGCCGGAAATCATCCGCATGAACCATCCCGCCATTCGCCCGTCAGCGGGCCGGGCACCGGCTGTCAATCCGGCGACGCTCAAGCGCTGGCTGGACAACGGACACGACGACGAAGGCCGCCCGGTGGTCACGCTGGACACGCGCAACATCTACGAGGTCGATGCCGGCACGTTCCAGCAGGCCATCGACTGGCGGCTGGAAAAATTCACCGAGTTTCCCCAGGCCGTGCTCGATCACCGCGCAGACCTGCAGGGCAAGACGGTGGTGAGCTTTTGCACCGGCGGCATCCGCTGCGAGAAAGCGGCGATTTACCTGCAGGAGGCGGGCCTTGAAAACGTCTACCAGCTCGAAGGCGGCATCCTGAAGTATTTCGAGGAGTGCGGCCAAGCCCATTACGACGGCGAATGCTTTGTGTTTGATGCGCGCCGGGCGGTGGATGCGGCGCTGCAGCCCAAGGGACATGTTGGCGCCTTGTCTGACAGCTAGGCGCGGCGCGGCATGGGATGCTCGGCGCCCTTGAAGCATTTTTTCGGGAAAGTGACTTGCCATGCCGCCCTTTGCCCTGCATCGCCCTGAGCCCGGCGCGTCCCTGTCGGCCTTGAGCGCACACTTTGAAGCGATCCGCCGCCAGAGCGAGCGCTTGATCAAGCCGCTCAACGCCGAAGACTGCCAACTCCAGTCCATGCCCGACGCCAGCCCGGCCAAATGGCATCTGGCGCATGTGACCTGGTTTTTTGAAACCTTTGTGCTGGAAAAATTCGAAGCCGGCTTTCAGCCCTTTGATGCCGGTTTTCGTGTGCTGTTCAACAGCTACTACAACGGCGTGGGCGAGCGATACCCGCGCCCCCGGCGCGGCCTGATCAGCCGGCCCTCGCTGGAGGAGGTGCTGGCCTACCGCGCGCAGGTCAACGAGCGGGTGCTGGCGCTGCTGGCTGCGCCTGACCTGCGTGACGATGATGAACTGGCGCAACTCGTCACACTCGGCCTGCACCATGAGCAGCAGCACCAGGAACTCCTGCTGACCGACATCAAGCACGCCCTGTCGTTCAACCCGCAGCGCCCGGCCTATGCCAGGCGCTGGCCCCTGAGCGGCATCCACCCCCAGCCGCTCGCCTGGCTGCGCCATGAAGGCGGCCTGGTCCAGCATGGCTTTGCGGCGGCTCAGGACGGCGGCTTTGCCTTCGACAATGAAACGCCGCGCCACCCGGCGTATGTCGCCCCGTTCGAGCTGGCCAGCCGGCTGCTCACGAATGGCGAGGTGATGGACTTCATCGCCGATGGCGGCTACCGGCGGCCCGCGCTGTGGCTGTCCATGGGCTGGGACTGGGTGACGGCCGGCCAGCGCGAGCTGCCGCTGTACTGGCAGGGCGAAGCGGGCGAGTACCGCCACTTCACGCTGCACGGGCTGGCGGAGGTGGACCGCCACACCCCCGCCTGCCATTTGAGCTATTTCGAGGCCGATGCGCTGGCGCGCTGGGCCGGCGCCCGGCTGCCGACCGAATTCGAATGGGAACTGGCCGCCCGCGCCCTGCCCGCCTCCAGCACGCAGCCCGGCAACTTTGTCGAAAGCGCCGCCTTTCACCCGCTGCCCCAGCGCGAGCCTAGTGACGGCCTGCCCGCGCAGATGCTGGGCGATGTCTGGGAGTGGACGCAGTCCAGCTACAGTCCCTACCCCGGCTACCGGCCGTGGGAAGGCCTGGTGGGCGAGTACAACGGCAAGTTCATGTGCGGCCAGTTCGTGCTGCGCGGCGGCTCCTGCGCCACGCCGCAAAGCCACATCCGCGCCAGCTACCGCAATTTCTTTCCACCCGAGGCGCAGTGGCAGTTCAGCGGCGTGCGGCTGGCGCGCGATGTTCAGAAGTAATCCGGGAGATCGGGTTGAGCACCCTCGCGCTGTTGTTCGGCCTCATCAATGCCGTAATGCCGGCATTCAGAGGTAAGGCGTTTTCGGGATGTCGGTTTCGGCCGGAGGCAGGCGACGCTCGGGCAGCGGGATGAATTCATCGTCGCCTTCAATGCGGCCCATCGTCTGGGCCGTCCAGTCGTCGCCGGCCTGGGCGATGCGCTCCTTGCGGCTGGAGACAAAATTCCACCACAGAAAACGCGCGCCATCGAGCGCCTCGCCGCCGATCACGACAAAACGCACCGGCGCGCTGGCGCGGATGGGCGTGGCCACACCCGGCGTGAGAATTGCCAGGGTCCGGGCCGCCAGCGGCTCACCGGCCACGCTCAGCGCCGCATCGATTGCATAAAGCGCCAGCTCATCGGCCAGCGGCGGCAACGCCAGGGTTTCACCGGCGGCAAGCCGGATGTCCAGATAAACCGTTCTGGAAAATGTCCTGACGGGCGAGACGCATCCAAACGCCTGGCCAATGAGCACCCGCACTTGCGACGCCCCCACCGAAACGACAGGAATGGCCGCAGCCGGCGTATGGACGAACTCAGGCGCCACCTCTTCATAAGCTTTGGGCAAAGCGGCCCACAGTTGCAGGCCGTGCTGACGGTAAGCCTGCTGGCGCAGGTCTTCGGGCGCGCGCTCGGAATGCACGATGCCGCGTCCTGCCGTCATCCAGTTGATGGCGCCCGGCTCGATCCGCTGCACCGAGCCCAGGCTGTCGCGGTGCATCAGCGCCCCGTCGAACAGGTAGCTGACCGTCGCCAGCCCGATATGCGGGTGCGGGCGCACGTCATGGACCTCGCCCGGCTGGACATCGAGCGGACCAAAATGGTCCAGAAACACAAAAGGCCCGACCGAGGGGCGCTGCGCCGAAGGCAGCAGGCGGCGCACCAGGAAGCCGCCGCCCAGGTCCTTGTCGTGACCGCTCAGGCGAAGTTCAATGGCCATGGAAAATTCCTTTCAGAAAGTGGACAAGGAGCGATGCGCTTGAACAGCGATGCCCGAGAAGGCAGGCTTGAACTTTGCCGCAGCTCATCTCAGTCGTCACGCTTGCCGTCAAAGCTCCAGGCGCCGCCGCCCCAGGCCACCACGGTCAGCAGCCCGCCGACGATGGCCAGGTTCTTGAAAAACGATTGCTGTTGCTGCATCACCTGCTCGGGCGGCACGGCCCAGAAGTTGTGAAAGATGAAACTGACCACCAGCGTGAAAAAGGCAATCCCCAGCGCCGCCCAGCGCGTCTGCCAGCCCAGCAGCAGCAGCAGGCCCAGCCCCAGCTCCACGCCGATGGCCGCCGCCGCCGCCAGTTCGGGCAAGGGCACGCCCTTGGAGGCGATATAGCCCACCGTGGCGGCAAAGCCCGTGATTTTTCCGAAACCCGCCGGAATGAACAGCATGGCCAGCAGGATTCGTCCGATCAGCGACAGGGGATTTTGGAGCGATGTGAACATGGTGAACCTTTAGTTGGAAAAGCCAACCGTGAAATGATGGATGAAAAAAAGCCGCCGGGCAAGCTCAAGACGCCAGATCGAACACCAGCACCTCGGCCCCCTGGCCCTGGGCCAGCGTCAACTGCGCTTGCGACTGCAGCGCGAGGGCATCGCCGGCCTGAAGCCGCTGGCCGTTGACGTCGAGCTGGCCGCGAACCAGATGCACATAAGCCTTGCGGCGCGGGTCGAGCGCCAGCGTGGCCATCTCGCCACCATCAAAAAGGCCCGCATACAGCCGCGCATCGGCATGGATCAGCACCGAGCCGTCAGCCGCGTCGGGCGAAGCCACCAGGCGCAATGTGCCGCGCTTTTCAGCGTCCGCAAAGGTTTTCTGCTCATAGCTGGGAGGAATGCCGGTCACATTCGGCTCGATCCAGATCTGCAGGAAGTGCGTGGTCTGGCCCTGGGCGTGGTTGAACTCGCTGTGCTGCACGCCGGTACCCGCACTCATGCGCTGCACGTCGCCGGGCGGAATGCCCACGACGTTGCCCATGCTGTCCTGGTGCGCCAGCTCGCCGCTGAGCACGTAGCTGATGATTTCCATATCGCGGTGGCCGTGGGTGCCAAAGCCCCGGCCGGCGGCCACGCGGTCCTCGTTGATGACGCGCAGGTTGCCAAAACCCATGTGCGCCGGGTCGTAATAGCCGGCAAAGGAAAACGAGTGAAACGACTTGAGCCAGCCGTGATCGGCATAGCCGCGTTCGCTGGAAGCTCTTTTGGTCATCATGGTGTGCGCCTTTCAAAACGGGTTGCAATGCCTTGACTTTAGGCCTGCCAACGGCTGGCGTGGTTGCCTGCATTTGATGGCATCATTCAAAATTTTTGAACCACCATGACACTCATCAACAACCGGGTGCGCGATGCGCTGACCCCCGAGACGATTGAACTGATCGGCCTGGTGCACCGCAGCGGCAGCATGGCCGCCGCCGCGCGCACGCTCGGCGTGGTGCCCAGCGCCCTGACCTACCGCATCCGCCAGGTGGAAGACGCGCTCGATGTGCTGCTGTTTGACCGGTCTTCGCGCCAGGCCCGGCTGACCGAAGCGGGCCAGGAACTGCTGCGCGAGGGCAACCGGCTGATGGCCGAACTCGACGCGGTGGCCAACCGCGTCAAGCGCATCGCCACCGGCTGGGAGCCCCAGCTCACGCTGGCGGTGGACAGCGCGATCTCGCCCACCACACTGATGGAGCTGTGCGAGGCTTTTTTCGACATGGCCCCGCCGACGCGCCTGCGCATTCGCGAGGAGGCGCTGTCGGGCACGCTCGAAGCGCTGACGTCGGGCCAGGCCGATCTGGCCATCGGCATTCCGCTGGAGCCGACGCTGGGCAAATCGGTGCAAAGCAGGCCGCTGGGCAGTCTGCGTTTCATCTATGCCGTGGCGCCGCACCATCCGCTGGCCCAGGCGCCTGAACCGCTCACCGATGCCGCCCTGATGCCGCACCGCGCCGTGGCGGTGGCCGACTCGGTGCAGCGCGGCAGCGGCATCACCAGCGGGCTGCTCGGCGGCCAGGACATCTTCACCGTGCCGGGCATGCAGGAAAAGCTCGCTGCGCAGCTGCGCGGGCTGGGCGGCGGTTTCCTGCCCGAATACCTGGCGCGCCCGTACATCGCCAGCGGCCGGCTGGTGGAAAAACAGATGCAGCGCGCCGCCCGCGTGATTCCGATGCGCTACGCCTGGCGCTGCAGCGGCGATCAAACCGAAGGCCGCGCCCTGCAGTGGTGGCTGCAGCAATTGGGTCAGCCGGCCACCCGGCAGGCGCTGCTGGAGCGTCCGCATTGGCTTTAAATCGGCTTTTGCGACGGACGGCCTGTGCCAGCGTGTAGAGTGTGTATCTGGTCTTTAAAAAAATTCCTTTCCTCCACTCAAAAAAGTACAGAGACATGACCAAAAAATCCCGCACCGCTTCCTCTTCCGACACCCCTGCCCCGCGCCATTTCGCCGTGGTGGGCGCCGGCATTGCCGGCATCACCTGCGCGCGCACGCTGGCCAAGGCCGGGCATCGCGTCACCGTCTTCGAAAAGAGCCGGGGCGCTGGCGGACGCATGGCCACGCGCAGCACCGAGTTTGGCGAGTTTGACCATGGCACGCAGTACTTCACCGTGCGCGATCCGCGTTTTGAAACCGCGCTGGCCACCGCCTCCGGGCTGGTGCGTCCCTGGAGCGCCAACACCGTGCGCATCCTGGACGATCACGGCCGGGTCATGGCCGCCTCGCTGCCGGTCCCGGAAGCGCACTGGGTCGCCAAGCCCGGCATGAACGCCCTGGTGCGGCAATGGGCGCAGCCGCTGCAGGACGCCGGCCAGCTGGTGCTCGACACCCAGGTCACCCGGCTCGAAGCCGATAAATTGCACCCCGAGCGCTGGCAGCTGCAGACCGAAGGCGACGGCGGCGAAAGCCATGTCTACTCCGGCTTTGACGCGGTGATCCTGGCCATTCCCTCGCCGCAGGCGCACGCCCTGCTACTGAGCTCGCAGCAGTCCAAGGCGCTGCAGGCGGAACTC
The DNA here is from genome assembly GCA_030855235.1 of Pseudomonadota bacterium. GTDB lineage: Bacteria > Pseudomonadota > Gammaproteobacteria > Burkholderiales > Burkholderiaceae_C > Polaromonas. The sequence continues at coordinate 74,893 of JALYRU010000013.1, read as the reverse complement.
GCCCGCGTGACGGTCGAGCCGTGCTGGACGCTGATGGTGGCTTTTCCGCAGGCGCTGCAGCCCACGCTGGCCAGCCTGGGCCCGCAGTGGAACGTGGCGCGCAGCACGCACCACCGCATCGCCTGGCTGGCGCGCGAGTCGTCCAAGCCCGGACGCGGCCCCGTCGAGCGCTGGACCATCCAGGCCAATGTCGAGTGGTCGCGGCGCCACCTCGAAGACGACGCCGAGCGCGTCAAGGCCAAGCTGCTGCGCGGCTTTAGCGAGATCACCGGCATCCACGCCGCGCCGCCGCATGCTGAAGTCCACCGCTGGCGCTACGCCCAGACCAGCAAGCCGCTGGGCAAGACCCATGTGTGGGAGGCCGACTCTAGCATCGGCCTGTGCGGCGACTGGTGCCTGGGCCACCGGGTCGAAGACGGCTTTGTCTCGGGCCTGGAAATGGCGCTGGCTATTCTTTAAACTCTTGAAGCGCCAAGCCGGGGGGGCCGGACTCCCCCCAGAAAGTTCCACCCCCCCAAGGGGCAGCCGAGGATGCGAAGTATCAAGTCTGGGGGCCGCTGAGCGCAGTACCGCATCGGCCCCGGCGAGTTTGTCCCCCTTGGGCGCACTCTACAAAGGCCGGTTTGCGCCCTCTCCCACCGGCCCGCTGCACGCCGGCTCGCTGGTAGCCGCCCTGGCCAGCTGGCTCGATGCCCGAGCGCACGGCGGCCAGTGGTTGATCCGGATTGAAGACGTGGACCTGCCGCGTTGCCAGCCGGGCGCCGCCGCGCTCATTCTCGCGCAACTGGCCGCCTGCGGACTGCTTCCCGACGCACCGCCGCTTTACCAGTCCGGGCGCGGCGCCGTGTACCAGCAGGCGCTCGATCAACTGGTGGCTGCAGGCCTGGCTTATCCCTGCGGCTGCACCCGGCAGGACATCGCCCGCGCACTGGCCGCCTCAGGCTTGACCAAAGAGCGCCATGGTGAGCTGGTTTACCCCGGCACCTGCCGCCAGGGTCTGCAAGGCAAGCCAGCGCGGGCCTGGCGCTTTCTGACCGCCAGCGAGGAAGTCCTCTGGCACGACCGCCGGCTCGGTGAGCAAAGCCAGAACGTCAGCCGCGAAGTCGGCGATTTCGTGCTCAGGCGCGCCGACGGCCTGTGGGCGTATCAATTGGCGGTGGTGGTCGATGACGCCGCCCAGGGTATCACCGACATCGTGCGCGGCGAAGACCTGGCCGACAACACCGCCCGGCAGATCATGCTGCAGCGCGCCCTTCATTTACCCCTGCCCCGCTACCTGCACACGCCGCTGGTGCTGGGCGCCGACGGTGAAAAGCTCTCCAAGCAAAATGGCGCGCAGGCGCTCGACACCCGAGCTCCGCTGGCCGCGATAAACCAGGCCGCCGCCCTGCTGGGCTTGACGCCGCACAGCGGACCGATAGCCGACGCACTGCAGGCCTGGGTAAAAGCGTGGACAGGCGCCGTGCTCCGCCCCGGATTCAAAACGCCAAAGAAAAATTGAATTCAGGCGCCCGATGGTGAAGTCATGCACAGGTTTTTATGCCGTCATCTTTTCAGTTTCCATCAAGTCGGCATCACCCAGGCCAAGCGGCTGAATTTTTTCAAGAGTCATCATGTCAACTGCACGCACCCTTGCCCTGACCACGCTGGCCATGACGGCCTTTGCCGGCAACTCCCTGCTTTGCCGGCTCGCGCTCAGGCACACGGGTATCGACGCCACCAGTTTTACGACGATCCGGCTGGTCTCGGGCGCGCTGGTGCTGTGGCTGATCGCGCGCAGCTACCGCCGCACGCAGGCCGGGGCCGGCAGTTGGCCGTCGGCACTCGCCCTGTTTGCCTATGCGGCCGGCTTTTCCTTTGCCTATGTCAGCCTGCCGGCCGCTACCGGGGCATTGCTGCTCTTTGGCGCGGTGCAGGCCACGATGATCGGCTACGGGCTGAGCAAGGGCGAGCGTTTCGGGCGGCTGCAGCTCGCCGGTCTCTCACTCGCTTTTGGCGGGATTGTCGGCTTGCTGCTGCCCGGTCTTTCAGCGCCGCCGCTGGCCGGCGCGCTGTTGATGCTGGGCGCCGGCGTGGCCTGGGGCATTTACTCGCTGCGCGGCAAGGGCGCGGGCGACCCGACCCGCGTCACGGCCGGCAATTTCCTGCGCGCCGTGCCGCTGGCCCTCGCCCTGAGCCTGGTCATGCTGAGCAGCGCGTCGCTGGACGCGGCCGGCGTGGCTTACGCGGTGGCGTCCGGAGCGCTCACCTCGGGCATCGGCTACGCCATCTGGTACAGCGCCCTGCCCGCCTTGCGCGCCACGACGGCGGCCACGGTGCAACTGAGCGTGCCGGTGATTGCCGCGCTGGGCGGTATCGCCTTTCTGGGCGAACCCGTCACTGTGCGGCTGGCCCTGGCGTCGGCCGCCATTCTCGGCGGCATCGCGCTGGTGGTCCTGCACAAGCCGGCGCCAGTGCGCGCCATCTGAATAGATGACCCCATCGATTTCCAAGCGGCCTATCCGCCGGTGCCAGTGCGCGCCGGCCGAACAGGCCAAGGCTCGCGCACTAAAATCACGCCGTGATTGATACTCCCACCCCCACCCCTTCCGCCGCGCCGGACAGCGCCCCCGCCGATGTCAGCCATCCCCGCGCCATCCGCAGTTTTGTGCTGCGCACCGGGCGCACCACCGCTGGCCAGGCCAAGGCCTTTGCCAGCGTCGGCCCAAAATTCCTGCTGCCCTACGCCGCAGCGCCGCTGAATTTTGAAGCCGCTTACGGCCGCAGCGCGCCCACCGTGCTGGAAATCGGCTTCGGCATGGGCGAAGCCACGGCGCACATCGCCGCCCTGCTGCCCGAGAAGAATTTCCTCTGCTGCGAGGTCCACACACCCGGCGTCGGCGCGCTGCTCAAGCGCATCGACGAGCAGTCGCTCGCCAACATCCGCATCCTGCAGCATGACGCCGTCGAGGTGATCGACCACATGCTGCCACCCGGCTGCCTGGCGGGTGCGCACATCTTCTTTCCCGACCCGTGGCACAAGAAAAAGCACAACAAGCGCCGGCTGATCCAGTCACCCCTGATTGCCAAGCTGGCCGCGCGCCTCGCCCCCGGCGGCTACCTGCATTGCGCCACCGACTGGGAGCCTTATGCCGAACAGATCCTCGAAGTCCTCAGCGCCGAGCCGCTGCTGAAAAACACCGTGTCCGCAGAAAGCGGCGGCTACGCACCCAAGCCCTACTACCGGCCGCTGACCAAGTTTGAAAACCGGGGCATCAAGCTCGGGCACGGCGTCTGGGATGTGGTGTTCACACGTGTGTAACTCGGCGGCGCATGGCCTGCTTGCGGCGGCTGGCGTAAATGCAGCGAGCGATAGGCCAGCAACAGTCGATGTGCTTGCGGCAGTCGATGTGCTTGCGGCGAACCGCATAGCAGCGCGGCTGTGAGCAAAGCTCCGGCTTGCGGCGGCCTGCCCACGCGCCACGGCGTGAGCCCGAGCTGCGTCGGCCTGCCGGGCGGCGACTGGCCCACCTTCACGGATTTTCTGGTCGAGCGCTTCCCGGCCATCGGCCGCGACACCTGGCTGGCGCGCATGGCGGCCGCTCTGGTGGTGGACGAGTTCGGCAGCCCGGTCACGCCGCAGCGCCCTTACCGGGGCCACATGCGGCTGTACTACTACCGCGACCTGCCGCAAGAGCCGCGCATTCCGTTTGAAGCCGCCGTGCTGTTCCAGGACGAGCATCTGGTGGTGGCTGACAAGCCGCATTTCCTGCCGGTCACGCCCTCGGGCCACTACCTGCAGGAAACCTTATTGGTGCGGCTGAAAAACCAGCTGGGGCTGGACACCCTGATCCCCATTCACCGCATCGACCGCGAAACCGCCGGCCTGGTGCTGTTTGGCGTCCAGCCCGCCGAGCGCGACGCTTACCAGGCCCTGTTCCGCCAGCGTGAAGTGACCAAGCACTATGAAGCCATCGCCCCATGGCGGCCTGAACTCACCTTTCCGCTGCTGCGCCAGAGCCGGATCGTGCCAGACGAGCCTTTTTTCCGGCAGCGCGAAGTAGCGGGCGCGCCCAACAGCGAGACCCTGATAGCCCTGCTGGAAGTCAGGAACGAGCGGGCGCGCTATGCGCTCAGCCCGGTGTCGGGCAAGAAGCACCAGTTGCGGGTCCACATGAATGCGCTGGGCCTGCCCATTCTTCATGACCGGATGTACCCGCCGGTAACGCCCACGCCCGAGGACGACTTTGCCCGGCCGCTGCAACTGCTGGCCAAGTCGATCAGCTTTGCTGACCCGATCACGGGGCAACAAAGGCGGTTTGAAAGCCGGCTGGGTTTGCGATGGGCTTGAGAGTGGACTGGTGGCCCACAGCCGTGTGCCCCGCGCACGCCTGACCCGGCCTTGCTACGCTTCCCTGTGGCCCTTGTTTCGTGTGATTGCCCAGCGCGACTTGATCAGCAACGGCTGCCAGAAGGCATGCAGGACGGCGTCCTGCTCATCGCTTTCAAGTTTGGTCTGATGGTCCTTGCAGCAGTCATTTGGCCCAGGTGCCTCGCGCCACGCTTGCGGCGCACCGGTGTGCTGAAAAGAATTCACTGAAGCCCAGCAGCCATGCACTGGGTCAAAAGAGCTACACGTAGCGCAAGTTCTTGGCGCTGATTTCATTTTTTGTCTCCCCCACGTTAAACCATATCTCCGAAGCACCGGTACGAGCCGCCTTCGACAGAACACAAGACTTTACACAAGATGGCGCTTGGGTTTTCTCACGTGGGGTAACCAGAAGAAGCCTCCTGCGGCTAGGCCGAAGGCGTTAAAAAGAGTAATAAATGTTATTCCTTCAACGACAACCCAGAATGGCTTCAGGGCTGGCGGGCTGACCGGGCGGTCACTGCCGTTTCACACGGCTGCCGCCCGCGTTTGCCGTGGCGTTGACGCTGCCTCAGGCCTTGATTTCCGTGGCCGTGATCTGGTACTTGAAATCATCCGGCGCGTAGGAGTCGAAGCGCCCGGCGGCGTTTTCGGCCGTCGGGTACATGAAAAAGCCGAGTGTTTCACCGGTGGAATGCGGCAGCGCCACGTCATGCGCGGTGTTGTAGGCCATCCAGTTGCCTTCCCAGCCGCCAAAGAGGGCCTTGTTCACCGGTGCCACCACCGGGTTGGTGGTGTTCTTGATCCAGTCGGTCGTTTCCAGGCGCATCACCTTGGCCACGTCGGCTGGGTCCATTGCCACCCAGCCGTAGCCCTTCAGATACACCTCGGAGCGGCAGTGCTGCGCGCTTTTCAAACTGGCCGGGTTGCCCGACAGTTCCTTGTAGCCAAAGCTTGACGGCACCAGGCGGATGCCATAGACATCGCGCGCTGGCACGCCCACCGAGCGGCACAGGCCGACGAACAGCGCGTTCAGATCGGCGCATTTGCCGCCCAGGTTGCCGGTTTCCAGCATGGTCTTGATGTCGCCTTCGCCGCAGCCGCGCACCTTGGGTTCGCGGTGGGTGTTGGTCACGATCCAGTCGTAGAGCTTCTGGGCTTTTTCCACATCGGTTTTGGCGCCCTGGGTGGCGGCCAGCGCGGTCTTGCGCACGATGCCGTCGGTGGGAATCAGGCGCGTCGGCCGGGTGTAGTAGCGCAGCGTATCAAGATCTTCGGCCTGGGCGGTTTTTTGCGACCAGTCGATGGAGCGGCCCTGGGTTTGCACGCGGCTGGTCAGCGCGATGAAGGGCTTGGCTTCAGTCGCAGCAAATTCGGCGTACAGCATCTTGACGCCTTCGCGGCCATCCTGCATGAACCTGGCCGCGCCGTTGCTGGAAAAACTGCTCTCCAGCGAACGCTGGTAGTCGCTGTTCACGGAGGGCACCGGCAGCCAGACACGGGTCACGCCATCGGGCTTGAGAATGTCCACCCGGGTGGTGACTTCAAACGTGCGCCAGCCCCCGCTCTGGGGCGCGAACAGGCTGCGCGCAGGCGCCTGGGCGAAACCGAGGGATGGCAGGGCAGCGCCCGCAGCGGCGGCGGCGGTGGTTTTGAGGAAAGTGCGGCGTACACAGGTCATGCGAGGTGCTTCGAAAAAGGAGGATGGGCGGGAGGGTCACAGGCACCAGCGCAGGTCAAGATGCGCCGGGAAGTGCTTGCCAGAGCGGGCCGGCGGCCGAAAAAAACAGCCGCCCGCTCAAGGACGGGCCGATTATCGCCGTCGCCTGCATCCCCACGCCTGGGGCCGGACAATGGCGCCTGTCCCCAGGTTCACGCACTGGGCCGCCAGTTCAGGGCGCGAGCAGCCCGGCGATCAGCTTTTCGGCAGCGTCGCTGGTCCAGTCCACCTCGCCCTGCACCCGCTGGCGCGGCTGGCCCCGGTGGTCCAGCAGCAAGGTGGTGGGAAAGACCTTCACGCCCCACTGGCGCGCAGCCCGGCCATCGGTATCGAGCAGCACCGGCACCGTCACGCCCGTGGTCCGGGCAAACTGCAGGGCGCGGGCGGGCGGCTCCTTGAAGTTGATGGCCAGCACCAGCAATTTATCCGGGCCATACAGGTCGGCCACCTGCTGCAGCGTGGGCATTTCGGCGCGGCAGGGCTCGCACCAGCTGGCCCAGAAATTGAGCAGCACCGCCCGGCCCTTGAAGTCGGCGGGGCGCCAGGTCTTGCCGGAGGCATCAACCAGACTGAAGGCCGCCACCGGCCCCGGCCACTTGCTCACTTCGTAGGCTGGCCCGGTCAACCCCTGCGCGTCCGCGCCCGTCAGGACAGTGGCGCTGGCGGTGGCCAGGCAGGCCTGGAGGATGTGGCGGCGGGTAGGCAATTGGGTCGGCATGGCAGGAGCTTACCTGCGAACGGGAGCCTTCCGGCGCCGAGGGGTGCTTGGACTTGTTGTCGATTTCTGCTCAAGCCGGCGCGTTTTCAGCCACACAAGCCAGTCGTGAAAGAGTCAACCGGGTTCCCGGCCAGCCAGGTCAAACAGGCTGGTGGCCTCCAGGTCCAGCACCTCGACGCCCTTCGCGTTGACCATCTGCCAGCGCCAGCGCAGGATGCCCAGGCCGGGCCGGCTGCTGGCGCGGCGGGTTTCGAGAACGGTGGCGCGAACCGTCAGCACGTCGCCCGGCCGCACGGGGTTGGGCCACTTGACATAGGCCAGCCCCGGCGAGGCGTAGGACTCCGAGCCCTCCAGCGCCGCGTCGGCAATCAAGCGCATGGCGATGCCGCAGGTGTGCCAGCCGCTGGCGATCAGGCCGCCGAACGGTCCCTGGGCGGCGGCTTGCGGGTCGGTGTGGAACCACTGCGGGTCGTAGGCAGTGGCGAACTGCAGGACTTCGGCTTCGTTCAGGGCGTAAGGCCCGGCGTGGATGACCTGGCCGGGGTAAAAATCAGCAAATTTCATTCGGGAATCCAGTTGGCCGGGCGTTTGCCCAGAAAGGCGGCGAAGCCTTCACGCGCCTCGTCGGTGCCACGCACGCGGCTGATGGTCTGGGCGGTCAGCTCGCGCGCCTCGGGGGTGATGACGCCCACGTCGAACTGGGCATAGAGCGCCTTGATCTCGCGCTGGGCGTTGGGGCCGCCGATCAGCAACTCTTTGACCGTGGCGTCGATGGCCGCGTCGAGTTCATGCAGTGCCGCCACCTGCTGCACCAGGCCGATGCTCAGCGCCTCGGGGGCGGCAATCCGCGTGGTCGTCAGCGCCAGGCGCAGGGCCTGGCGCTTGCCGACGGCGTTGGTGACATAGGGGCCGATGACAGCCGGCAGGATGCCGAACTTGGCTTCGCTGACCGCAAAGCTGGCGTTGTCGGCGGCAATGGCGATGTCGCAGACGCAGGCCAGCCCCACGCCGCCACCCAGCGCTGCGCCCTGCACACGGGCCACGGTGGGCTTGGAGCAGTTCTCGATACGCCAGAGCATGGCGGCAAAGCGGCGCGCGTCTTCCAGGTTCCACTCGACGGACGCGGTGCTGGCGCGCTGCATCCACTGCAGATCGGCGCCGGCGCTGAAGTGTTTTCCCTCGCCGGCCAGCACGATGACGCGCACGGACGCATCGGCGCTGAGTTCGACAAAAACGGCGTCCAGCTCGGCAATCATCGCCTCGTCAAAGGCGTTGAAAACGGCCGGGCGCGCCATCGTCACCTGGGCCACGCCGGCGGCGCGGCGCGAGACTTTCAGGGTTTTCAGTTCATTCATATCAACAGGTTTCCAGATGCGGACGGATATCAATAGATTTCCAAGTGCAGGCGGCTATCAATAGGTTTCTAGGTGCAGACGGCCTTCTTTCTTCAGTGCCGCGCCGACAGTGTCCCAGTCCAGGCCGGCCTGCTGGGCCACATCGCGCAGGGCCAGCACCACGCCTTCCTCCATGCTTTTGAGGCCGCAGACATAAAAACAGGTGTCCGGGTCGGCCAGCAACAGCGCCAGGTCGGCGGCGCGTTCGCGCATGGCGTCCTGCACATAGCGCTTGGGCGCGCCCGGCGTGCGCGAGAACGCGAAGTTGATGTCGATGAAATCCTTGGGCAGGTTCTGCAGCGGTCCGAAATAAGGCAGTTCTTCCTTGGTGCGGGCGCCGAAGAACAGCATCAGCTTGCCGCCCTCGAACTTGCCGGACTTGCGCAGGCGCCGGCGCCATTCGGTCATGGCGCGCATGGGCGCGCTGCCGGTGCCGGTGCAGATCATCACGATGTTGGAGCGCGGGTGATTCGGCATCAAAAAGCTGGTGCCGAACGGCCCGATCACCTGCACTGTGTCGCCCACCTGCAGGTCGCACATGTAGTTGGAGCCCACGCCGCGCACCGGCTCGCCCTGGTGGTTTTCCAGCACGCGCTTGATGGTCAGCGACAGGTTGTTGTAGCCGGGGCGCTCACCGTTGCGCGGGCTGGCGATCGAATACTGGCGCGCAAAATGCGCCCGCCCGCTGGCGTCCACGCCGGGCGGAATGATGGCGATGGACTGGCCTTCGAGCACCGGAAACGGCAGCTTGCCAAAATCCAGCACGATGTGGTGCGTGTCGTAGTCGCTGCCGGCGTGCTGGCCGACTTCGGTGACGCGCACATTGCCGGCCACCGTGGCGGTGATGAATTTGTCGGCGGCTTTGGGGCCGTAGAGGTTGGTGTAGCCGTGGGCCGCCGACCAGGGCGGCAGGGTCGCGCCGTACTGGGCGCTGTTGAAATCACTCTCGCCGCTGGCCGCCGCAGGCAGCGACGGAGCGACGGGCTCGATGTCGGGCACGCTGCCCGTGGTCACGCCTTCGGCGGCGAGCTCCTCGGATGTGAGCTCGGGCGGCAGCTCGTCCCAGCTGAACTGGTCGGCCTGGCTGTAGGCTTTCAGGCGCGGCATGGTGCGCCAGTTGTCGATCGAGCCGGTCGGGCACGGCGAGATGCAGGCCATGCAGAAATTGCACTTTTCCGCGTCCACGACGTAATTACGCGAATCGTGCGTGATAGCCAGCACCGGGCAGATGGCCTCGCAGGTGTTGCAGCGGATGCAGATTTCTGGATCGATCAAGTGCTGCTTGATCACGTGAATGTCGGTCATGTCCATGGCGCGGCTCCCGGTATCGGCTTGAATGGCAAACAGGGGCACAGCCGGCCCCTTGAAAAAATGATCAGCTTGCCGCCTCCGAAGCGCCCGGTTGCCACCGGGGCGCAGTCAGAGGCGCCAGGCGCGAGGGCTTAATTAAAGCGCACGTAGTCGAAATCCACCGGCTGGCGGTTGATGCCCATGACCGGCGGCGCAATCCAGTTGGCAAACTTGCCCGGCTCGACGCAGCGGCCCATCAGGCTGGCGACATAGGCGCGGTCCTGGTTGCTCGGCAGCCACTGGTCCACCGAGGCGGCCCATTCAGCTTCGGAAATCACGCGGCCGTCCGGCGAGACCTTCACGCCCGAGAGCGCGCCGATATTGCGGTGGAAAGCCTTATGCGGCACGCGCAGGCGCGTCGGGATGCCGGCTTTTTCCAGCACCTTGTTCCAGCGCTCCACGCCCGAGATGGAATCCTTGATGTAGTCGTCGCGCAGCACTTCGTTGAGCGCGTTGAGCATGGGCACTTCTTTTTCAATGAGCTGGCCGTCCTTGGCGGCGAGCACCTTGTAGGTCTGGCCCTTGAGCACATGGTCGTCGGCGCGCTTGCCTTCCTCGAAACGGCCTTTCAGACCGGAGCTGTAGAAGGTGGCGGCGTTGCTGGACTCGTCGGCGCCGAACAGGTCGATGGTCACGCTGAAGTGGAAGTTGATGTAGCGCTGGATGGTCGGCAGGTCGATCACGCCGGCGGCGCGCAGCTTGCCCACGTCGTCGGTTTTGAGCTCGTTCATCTTCTGGGCGGTGCGCTGGATGACGCGCGAGATGCCGCTCTCGCCGACGAACATGTGGTGGGCTTCCTCGGTCAGCATGAACTTGGTCGTGCGGGCCAGCGGGTCGAACGCGCTTTCGGCCAACGCGCACAGCTGGTATTTGCCGTCGCGGTCGGTGAAGTAGGTGAACATGAAAAAGCTCAGCCAGTCCGGCGTCGCTTCGTTGAACGCCGCCAGAATGCGCGGGTTGTTGGCGTCACCGCTGCGGCGCTCCAGCAGGCCCTCGGCTTCCTCGCGGCCGTCGCGTCCAAAATGCTTGTGCAGCAGATAGACCATCGCCCACAGGTGGCGGCCTTCCTCGACGTTGACCTGGAACAGGTTGCGCAGGTCGTACATGCTGGGTGCGGTCAGGCCCAGGTGGCGCTGCTGCTCGACGGAGGCCGGCTCGGTGTCGCCCTGCGTGACGATGATGCGGCGCAGGTTGGCGCGGTGCTCGCCGGGCACGTCCTGCCAGGCTTTTTCGCCCTTGTGGTCGCCGAAGTGGATCGTGCGATCCGCCTCGCCGGGGTTCAGAAAGACGCCCCAGCGGTAGTCGCGCATCTTGACGTGGCCGAACTGCGCCCAGCCGTTGGGATCGACGCTGACGGCGGTGCGCAGGTACACCTCCATGTCGGTCGAGCCCTCGGGGCCGACATCGTCCCACCAGTTGATGAAGTTGGGCTGCCACTGCTCCAGCGCGCGCTGCAGGGTGCGGTCGTCGCTGAGGTTGACGTTGTTGGGAATCTTTTCGCTGTAATTGATGCTGGACATGCTTGTCTCCAAGAAAACGGGTCAGGTTCGGGGGAAAAGATTGGGGTTGCGGCGCGCACCCCGAAAGCCGCGCCGCACAACAAGAGACTCGGTTTAGACGCGGTTCCAGTCGAACACGGACTTGTCACCCTTGCCATAGACCTTGAGCGCGCCCTTTTCGCCGACGGCATTGGGGCGCTGGAAAATCCAGTTCTGCCAGGCAGTCAGGCGCCCGAAGATGCGGGTGAACATGTTTTCGGTGCCGTTGAAACGCAGATTGGCTTCCATGCCGGTCAGGGCGTCGGGCGACATGGCCACGCGCTCTTCGATGGCGATGCGCAGCTCGTCAGCCCAGTCGATATCGTCCGGATTGGCGGTGACCAGGCCCACAGCAAAAGCCGCGTCGGCGTCCAGCGCCTGGCCGGCCTTGGCGCGCACGGCCTCCAATGCGGGCACTTCGTCATAGAAGCGGCGGCCCAGGCGGCTCTGGCCGGTGATCATGGGGTACAGGCCGAAATTGGTCTCGGCGACGGTGATTTTTGGCGTGAGCGCTTCGTCGTCCGGCAGGGCCAGGTGGTAGCTGCGGTCGCAGGCCAGCGCCAGTTCGAGGTAAGTGCCGACAAAGCAGGAACCCGCTTCGATCAGCGCGAACAGGCTGCGGGACGACAGGTCCAGGCGACTAAAAGTGCGGCGCAGCAGGCCAATGGTCTCGCGCACCAGCCAGTGGTTCTGGTTGGCCAGCAGCACGGCGTCCATGGCCAGCACGGCGGCAGCGTCGCCTTGGGTCTTGATCAGCCAGGTGCCGATTTCCAGCTCGTTGGTGCGCATCATCAGGATGGCGTCTTCGAGTTCGCGCGCCAGCACCAGCGGGAACCAGTCGGCGCCCAGTTCTTCGATCTGGGCGATGGTGGAAGGCTGCGCGCCGCTCGGGGCCTTGACGGTCCAGGTGGCGGTGCGCTTGGCGCGGTCGATCTCGACAGTGACGTTGCCGTAGCGCAGCGCGTCGGCTTCAATCGTGCGGTTCAGCGGCGTGAGCGTCACGCCCTTGCCGTCGGCGGGACGGTCGCTCTGCTCGGCCAGCGCCAGGGCGCGGGCCTGCACTTTTTGGGAAAACTCGACCGCCTTGGCGATGTCGTCCACCAGGCGCCAGTCCTTGGCCTTCTGGCCGCGAACGCCTTCGACGCTGGTGCAGAACAGGTCGGCCAGATCATGGCGCACATGGCGCTTGTCGGTCACGCGGGTCAGGCCGCCAGTGCCGGGCAGCACGCCCAGCAAAGGCACTTCAGGCAGGCTGACGGCGCTGGAGCGGTCATCGATCAGGATGATTTCGTCGCAGGCCAGGGCCAGTTCATAACCGCCGCCGGCGCAGGCGCCGTTGACGGCGGCCAGGAATTTCAGGCCGCTGTATTTGGAGGAGTCTTCCAGGCCGTTGCGCGTTTCGTTGGTGAACTTGCAGAAGTTCACTTTCCACGAATGGCTGGACACGCCCAGCATGAAGATGTTGGCGCCCGAGCAGAAGACTTTTTCGCGGGCACTGGTCACCACCACGGTGCGCACTTCAGGGTGCTCGAAGCGGATGCGGCTGATGGCGTCGTTCAGCTCGATATCGACGCCCAGATCGTAGCTATTGAGCTTGAGTTTGTAGCCGGGGCGCAGGCCGCCGTTTTCGTCGATGTCGAGGGCCAGCGTGGCCACCGGGCCGTTAAAGCTGAGTTTCCAGTGCTTGTACAGCGAAGGATGGGTCTGGTAATCGACTTGGGTCGCGATGGTCATGGTCTGTGTCCTCGGTTTGATGCAAGAAACTGCATTAATTAAAATTCGGTACACGCATGATAGTGCATGTTTGCAAACGTGCGCAAGAACTTTTTAAAGCAATCTTGTTAAAAAATTAAGCCGCCAATTGCAGCGCGTCCCGTACCGTCTGGCGCAGTACCTGGAAAGACTGCTCCAGGGACTGGGCGCTGGTGTCCACCTTGTATTGGGCCTTGGAATAAAAAGCCGCGCGGCCAGCAAGGATGCCCTTGAGGTCTTCCATCGCCTGCCGGCTGGCGGCCATGGGGCGCAGGTCGCCCTGGGCCATCACCCGCCGCATGTGCTCCTCCGGTTCGGCCTGCAGCCAGACCGTGGTGCAGTGCGAGAGCAGTTGATTGAAGGTGGCCGGGTCCGACACCAGCCCGCCGGGCGTGGCAATCACCGCTTCCGGATAAATCTGGATGGCTTCCTCCAGCGCCCTTCTCTCGTAGCGCCGGTAGGCTGTCATGCCGTAGAGCGCCTGGATTTCCGAGACGCTGCAGCCGGCGAATTTTTCGATTTCCCGGCTCAGCTCCACAAAGGGAAAGCCCAGGTCTTCGGCCAGCATGGCGCCCAGCGTGGATTTGCCCGCGCCACGCAGGCCGATCAGGGCAATGCGCGAGTTGATGCCGGTATTGCCGCTGCCGGTGCCCAACAGTTCGCCGATGGCAATGCGCACCTTGCGCAGCGTCGCGTCATCGCGGCCATCGAGCAATTCGCGGATCAGGAGCCATTCGGGCGTGGAGGTGGTCACATCACCGATCAGCTCGGCCAGCGAGCAGTGCAGCGCCCGCGCCACCTGCAGCAGCACCAGGATGGAGGCGTTGCCCTCGCCGTACTCCAGATTGGCCAGGTGCCGCTCGGACACTTCGGCCGCCAGCGACACGGCCTTGCGCGTCATGCCGCGCCGCGCCCGCAAGGCCTTGACCCGCTCACCCAGGGCCGCCAGGAAAGGATTCTTGTCTTCGGCACCGGGCGTGCTGCCGGCCGGCGTGGCGCGTGTTTCCGGCGCCAGGACCACTTGATCTTCAAGGACGGGGCTAGTTGGGACTAACCCTGATACATGCAATATATTGCTTGACATGATGTTTTTCAGGCTTTATTGTTCATACACGCACAATAATTCATATTGCTCGACTTGACAAGTTGAACACACTATCTGGAGAAGCCTGGATGTCCCCCACGCAATTTCGTGAACAAATCGCCGAGCTGACGGTCCAGCTGGCCGGCCGGCCTCTGGATAAGGCGCTGGACGTCTGGCTCAATGCCGAGCATGGTGCCGGCAGCGCCACCTATGAACAGCTGAAAAAGACCTGCATCGCCGGGGCGACTGAAGGCTGGCTGTGCGAGCGCGAAGGCGGCGGCATCCGCTATGGCCGCATTTTCAAGGCTGCCGACGATCTGCACGGCTTTTCGGTCGATGTGGTGGACATGAAGGACATCGCCGGGCCGCACCACACCCATCCGCTGGGCGAGATCGACCTGATCATGCCGCTGGACGAGGACGCGCAGTTCGACGGGCGCCCCGCCGGCTGGCTGGTCTGCCCGCCCGGCAGCGCGCACCGGCCCACGGTGGCCAGCGGCCGCGCGCTGGTGCTGTACCTGCTGCCCCAGGGCAGCATTGAATTCACCCGCGCCTGACAGCCCCGTTCCTCACTGGCCTTTGACCTTGTACGCACCTTCCAGGCACGCTCCCATGAAAAACGCCTTTCCTCAAAGCCGATTTTCATCAGACAAGGCCGCATCCCTTGCGCAAGGCCAGTTCCTCATTTCCACGACACCAACTTTTGATTTTGACCATGACCACTGAACTGCTCTCCAATTACCTCGGCGGCCGCTGGCAGCTTGGCACCGGCGCTGGCACCGCGCTGATCGACCCGGTGCTGGGCACCGAACTCGTGCGGGTGGACGCCACCGGGCTGGACCTGGCCGCAGGTTTTGCCTTCGCCCGCGAAACAGGCGGCGCCGCGCTGCGCGCCCTCACCTACCGCGAGCGCGCCGCCATGCTGTCTGCGGCGGTCAAGGTGCTGCAAGCCAACCGCGATGCCTATTACGACATCGCCACCGCCAACAGCGGCACGGTGAAGAACGACTCGGCCGTGGACATTGACGGCGGCTTTTTCACGCTGGGCACGTATGCCAAGCTGGGCGAGTCGCTGGGCGATCGCCGCTTCTTGTTAGACGGGGAGATGGCCCGCCTGGGCAAAGACCCGCTGTTTCAATCGCAGCACCTGCTCACGCCCACGCGCGGCGTGGCGCTGTTCATCAACGCTTTCAATTTCCCAGGCTGGGGCCTGTGGGAAAAAGCCGCGCCCGCGCTGCTCTCGGGCGTGCCGGTCATCATCAAGCCGGCCACGGCCACGGCCTGGCTGACGCAGCGCATGGTCAAGGATGTGGTCGATGCGGGGATTTTCCCGGCCGGCGCCCTGTCGGTGATCTGCGGCAGCTCGGCCGGGTTGATGGACCAGCTGCAGCCGTTTGATGTGGTCTCCTTCACCGGCTCGGCCGAAACGGCGGCGGTGATCCGCTCGCACCCGGCCGTGGCGCAGCGCTCGGTGCGCGTGAACATCGAGGCCGACAGCCTGAACTCGGCCCTCTTGCTGCCCGGCGAAATGCAAAACAGCCCGGCGTTTGACCTGCTGGTGAAAGAAGTGGCACGCGAGATGACCGTGAAATCGGGCCAGAAATGCACGGCGATCCGCCGCGTGCTGGTTCCTGAAGCCCTGTACGCGCCGGTGGCCGAAGCGATTTCGGCGCGGCTGGCCAAGACCAGCGTGGGCAACCCGCGCAATGAATCGGTGCGCATGGGCGCGCTGGTCAGCCGCAGCCAGTTGGCGGCGGTGCACGAAGGCCTCGCCCATCTGAAAGAACAGGCCGAAGTGCTGCACGACGGCAGCGCCCAGGCGCTGGTCGATGCCGATGCGGCCATCGCCTGCTGCGTCGGCCCCACCCTGCTGGGCACCCGCGACGCCAGCGGCAGCGACAGCGCGGACCGCGTGCATGACACCGAAGTGTTCGGCCCGGTCGCCACGCTCGTGCCTTACCGCGACATGGCGCACGCGCTGGCGCTGGTGCGGCGCGGCCAGGGTTCGCTGGTGACCTCTTTATATGGCAGCGACGCTAGCGCGCTGGCCAGCGCCGCGCTGGAACTGGCCGACAGCCACGGCCGTGTCCATGTCATTTCGCCCGACGTGGGCGCACTGCAGACCGGCCACGGCAATGTCATGCCCCAGTCGCTGCACGGCGGGCCGGGGCGTGCTGGCGGCGGCGAGGAACTCGGCGGCCTGCGCGCGCTCAATTTCTACCACCGCCGCAGCGCCGTGCAGGCCAGCACCGAAGTGCTGGCGCAGTTGCAGCCGCCTGTGGCCTCGCAGACGCCCGCCGCAGCCTGAACCGACACACCAGAAAAGACACGGAGACAAGCATGACCGCCCCATCAAGCACCCCGCCCCAGGTTCCGGCCCCCGGCGCGCAGTTCAACTTTGCCCAGCACCTGATCGTCTGCAACGCCCAGCGCCCCGCCAAGACCGCCTTCATCGACGATACCGGCACCCTGAGCTACGGCGCGCTGGCCGAGCGCATCCGCCGCCTGGCCGCCGCTCTGCTGGCCAGCGGCGTGCGCCGCGAAGAGCGCGTGCTGCTGCTGATGCACGACTGCAGCGACTGGGCGGTGAGCTTTCTGGGCGCGATGTACGCCGGCATCGTGCCGGTGGCGGTCAATACGCTGCTCACGGCCGACGACTATGCCTTCATGCTGGAAAACAGCCGCGCCCAGGCCGTGCTGGTCTCCGGCGCGCTGCTGCCCATCCTGCAGGAAGCCATGGGCAAAGCGGCCCACGAGGTCAAGACCGTCATCGTCTCGCACCCCGGCGAGGCCCTGCCCGAAGGCGCCGTGGCGCTGGACGCGCTGATCACCCAAAATACGCCGCTGGCCCAGCCTGCTGCCACCGGGCCGGACGATCCGGGCTTCTGGCTGTATTCGTCGGGCTCCACCGGCCGGCCCAAGGGCGCGCTGCATACCCATGCCAATCCCTACTGGACGGCCGAGCTGTACGGCAAGCCCATCCTGGGCCTGACCGAGCGCGACGTGTGCTTTTCCGCCGCCAAGCTGTTTTTTGCCTACGGGCTGGGCAATGCCTTGAGCTTTCCGCTCAGCGTTGGCGCGACGGTCGTGCTGATGGCCGAGCGCCCGACGCCGGCCGCCACATTTAAACGCTGGATCGATCACCAGCCAACGGTCTTCTTCGGCGCGCCCACCGGCTTTGCCGGCATGCTGGCCGCGCCCGGCCTGCCTGCCAAGAATCAGGTGTCGCTGCGCATGGCGTCGTCCGCTGGCGAGGCGCTGCCGGCCGACATCGGCCAGCGCTTCACCGCCCACTTCGGCGTGGAGATCATCGACGGCATCGGCTCCACTGAGATGCTGCACATCTTCCTGTCCAACCTGCCCGGCAAGGTGCGCTACGGCACCACCGGCTGGCCGGTGCCCGGCTATGACGTCGAGCTGCGCGGCGACGATGGCAGTGCCGTGCCCGACGGCGAAACCGGCGATCTCTATATCAAAGGACCAAGCGCGGCGCTGATGTACTGGGGCAACCGCGAGAAATCGCGCGAAACCTTCCAGGGCGCCTGGACCAAGAGCGGCGACAAGTACGTGCGCAACGCCGACGGCACCTATACATACAGCGGTCGCAGCGACGACATGCTCAAGGTCAGCGGCATTTATGTCTCGCCGTTTGAAGTCGAGGCCACGCTGGTGCAGCACCCGGCCATTCTGGAAGCGGCCGTCATCGGTGTGCCCGATGCCGAAGGGCTGACCAAGACCAAGGCGTTTGTCGTGCTCAAGGCCGGTCAGCAGGCCAGCGAAGAGGAACTGAAGGCCTTCGTCAAGGAGCGCCTGGCACCTTATAAATACCCACGCGTCATCGAATTCCTGGCCGAGCTGCCCAAGACCGCCACCGGCAAGATCCAGCGTTTCAAATTGCGTGACCTGGAAGCCCTGACGAAATGACCAGCGCAGTGGAATTCATCGACATTGCCTGGGCCGGCCGCCCGGTGCGCATCGAGCACCAGTGGCTCAATCGCGACAAGGAAAACGCGCCGCTGATCGTCTTCCTGCACGAAGGCCTGGGCTCGCTCTCGATGTGGCGCGATTTCCCGCAGCGCCTGTGCGAGGCGACCGGCTGCCGGGGGCTGGTGTATTCGCGCCCCGGCTATGGCAGCTCGACACCGCGCGCCGCCGCCGAGGCCTGGGGCCTGGACTTCATGCACCGCCAGGCGCAGGAAGTGCTGCCCGCCTTCCTTCAAGCCGTGGGCATCGACGCTGAAAAAGACAAGCCCTGGCTGCTGGGCCACAGCGACGGCGGCTCCATCGCACTGCTCTATGCAGCCAGTTTCCCGCAGCAACTGGCCGGCGCCGTCGTGCTCGCGCCCCACATCCTGGTCGAGGACCTGTCGGTCAGCAGCATTGCCAAGGCGCGCACCGCCTACCTGGAAACCAACCTGCGCCAGCGCCTGGCCCGGCACCACGACGATCCCGATTCAGCCTTCTGGGGCTGGAACGACATCTGGCTGCACCCGGACTTCAAGCACTGGTCCATCGAAGAAGACATCACCGCCATCACCTGCCCGCTGCTGGCGGTGCAGGGGGTAGATGACGAATACGGCACGCTGGCGCAGATTCGCGGCATTGCCCGCCGCCTAGCGCAAACCCGCTTGCTCGAACTGGCCGATTGCGGGCATTCTCCCCACCGGGATCAACCCGACACGCTGATCACAGCCATCACCGCGTTCATTCAACGATAACCACACCCGGAGACAAAACCATGACCACCCTTCGCTTTCACCTGATCGCCGCCGCAACCATTCTGTGCGCCGGCGCCGCCTCCGCGCAGGCACCGGCCAAGCTCAAGGTCGGCCTGATGCTGCCCTACACCGGCACCTACGCCTCGCTGGGCACCGCCATTGAAAACGGCTTCAAGCAGTACGTCGCCGAGCAAGGCGGCAAGCTGGGCGGGCGCGAGATCGAATTCGTCAAGGTCGATGACGCCTCGGACCCGTCCAAGGCCACCGACAACGTGAACAAGCTCATCAAGCGCGACAACGTCGATGTACTGATCGGCTCGGTCCACTCCGGCGTGGCCATGGCCATGGCCAAGGTCGCCAAGGACACCGGCACCCTGATGATCGTCCCCAACGCCGGCGCCGGCGCGGTGACAGGTCCGATGTGCGCGCAAAACATCTTTCGCAGCTCGTTCTCCAACTGGCAGCCGGGCTACGCCATGGGCGAAGTGATGGCCAAGAAAGGCCACAAGAAGGTCGTGACGATCACCTGGAAATACGCCGCCGGCGACGAGTCGGTCAAGGGCTTCAAGGAAGCGTTTGAAAAAGCCGGCGGCCAGGTGGTGAAAGAACTGAATCTGCCCTTCCCCAACGTCGAGTTCCAGGCCCTGCTGACCGACATCGCTGCCACCAAGCCCGACGCGGTTTACACCTTTTTTGCCGGCGGCGGTGCGGTCAAGTTCGTCAAGGACTATGCCGGCGCGGGCCTGAAGAAGAGCATTCCGCTCTACGGCGCCGGTTTCCTCACCGACGGCACCTTAGAGGCGCAAGGCGCGGACGCCGACGGCCTGCTGACCACGCTGCATTACGCCGACGCGCTGAACACGCCGCGCGACAACGCCTTCCGCCTGGCCTACGCCAAGGCCTACAAGATGCAGCCCGACGTGTACGCCGTCCAGGGCTACGACGCGGCGCAGATGCTGGGCGTGGGCCTGACCGCCGTCAAGGGCGACGTGAGCAAAAAAGCCGAGTTTGCCGACGCGCTGCACAAGGCCAAGATCGACAGCCCGCGCGGCGCTTTTTCGATTTCCAAGTTCAACAACCCGGTGCAGGACATCTACCTGCGCCAGGTTTCGGGCAAGGAAAACAAGCTGGTGAGCATCGCCAGCAAGGCGCTGAACGATCCGGGCCGCGGCTGCCGGATGTAAGAAAGACAAGGAAGCAGCCCTCAGCCGTGTCGCTGCCGCGAAAACGGGTATTCACTCGCCCTGCGCCCCCACGCCGCGTCACTCTCATTGAAAGGCTGAGGCTTCCTTCACCCAGACACAAACAAACTCCGGTTTGAACCCACCCCCGTCCCTTTGGGAAAGGGGTGACCTTTCCCAGATTTCGCTCAAGTCCTGCTTGGGCGTGGATTGAAACAAACATGGACCTTTCCATCTTCCTGATCCAGTGCCTCAACGCACTGCAATACGGGCTGCTCCTGTTCCTGGTGGCTTCCGGCCTGACGCTGATCTTCGGCATCATGGGCGTGATCAACCTGGCCCACGGCAGCTTCTACATGATTGGCGCCTACATGGCCTACGCGCTCGCGCCCGTCGTGGGCGCCACGCTGGGAGGCGGCTTCTTTGCCACCATGGCCGTCGGCGTGGTGCTGGCGGTGCTGCTGGGCTATGTGCTGGAGTGGGTCTTCTTCAGCTTTCTCTACGAGCGCGAACACCTGCAGCAGGTCCTGATGACCTAC
Organism: Pseudomonadota bacterium; assembly: GCA_030855235.1. Taxonomy (GTDB): domain Bacteria; phylum Pseudomonadota; class Gammaproteobacteria; order Burkholderiales; family Burkholderiaceae_C; genus Polaromonas. Next base: position 54,551 of record JALYRU010000013.1, on the reverse strand, counting down.
GGCCTGATCCTGGTGTTCGAGGAGCTGCGCAGCCTGCTGGTCGGCGACGACGTGCATGGCGTGGCGCCGCCCGACTTCCTGGCCGGCACGCTGGCACTCGGCGAGGTGATGACCTACCCGGTCTACCGCCTCTTCATCTCCGGCGTGTGCCTGGCAGTCGCGCTGGGCATGTATTTTGTCTTCACCCGCACCCGGCTGGGCATGATGATCCGCGCCGGCAGCACGAACCGCGAGATGGTGCAGTCGCTGGGCATCGACATCAAGTTTCTGTATCGCGTGGTGTTTGCCGCCGGCCTGGGCGTGGCGGTGCTCGCCGGCATGGTGGCCGCGCCCGTGTCCTCGGTCTATCCCAACATGGGCGACTCGGTGCTGATCATCTGTTTCGTCATCGTCGTCATCGGCGGCATCGGCTCGATTCGCGGCGCCCTGCTGGCGGCGCTGTTGATCGGCTTTGTCGATACCTTCGGCAAGGTGTTCTTGCCTGAAGCGGCTGGCGTGCTGGTCTATGTCCTCATGGCGCTGATCCTGCTGTGGAAACCCGATGGCCTGTTCAAGGCTGGATAACTCAGATGACAAACTCCAAAAACATCTTCACCGCGCTGGTCTTTGCCGCGCTGGCGCTGTACCCGGTGTTCACCGGCAGCTATGGCGTCGATCTGGTCACCAAGATCATGATCTACGCCATCTTCGCGCTCAGTCTGGAGTTGCTGGTCGGCGCCACCGGGCTGATCTGCTTCGGCCAAGCCGCTTTTTTTGGCATCGGCGCTTATGCGGCCGTGCTGCTCTCGCCCGAGGCCGAAGCGCCTTCGCTGCTGTGGCTGCTCCCGGCGTGCGTGGCGGCTGCTGCCGTGTACGCGCTGGCCGTGGGCGCGCTCTCGCTGCGCACCAAGGGCGCCTACTTCATCATGGTGACGCTCGCTTTTGCGCAGATGGCCTATTACGTGGTGCATGACACGCCGCTGGGCGGGGGCACCGACGGTATCTACCTGACGATGAAGCCAGTGCTGGGCAGCGTGCTGGATCTGGACAAATCCACCACGCTCTACGGCTTCACGCTGGCCATGCTGGCGGGCGTGTTCGGCTTTCTGGGCCTGCTCGGGCGCTCCACCTTTGGCCGGGCGCTGGCGGGCATCCGCGTCAACGAGCAGCGCATGCGGGCGACGGGCTTTTCCACCTACCCTTATAAATTGGCGGCGTTCACGATTTCCGGCGGCATCGCCGGACTGGCCGGTTTTCTGTTCGCGGTGAAGGACGGTTTCGTCAACCCTGAAATGATGAGCTGGCACCTCTCGGGCTCGGTGCTCATCATGATTATCCTGGGCGGCCTCGGCCATCTGCGCGGCGCACTGCTCGGGGCGTTTGCCTTTGCGCTGCTGCAGGAATTCTTCAAGTCCGAAGCGGTGTTCGGCGACTTTGCCAAGCACTGGCACCTCGGGCTGGGCCTGAGCATCATCGCCAGCGTGGTCTTGCTGCCGCGCGGTTTAGTGGGCCTGCCCGGCCAGTTGCGCGCCCGCCTGATTGGCCGCAGCACGTTATCGGAGGTGCGCCGTGAAGCCGTCTGAAGTCCCCCCGAACGTCTCGTCGAATATCTCTCAGCAGTCACTGCGCATGGCTTCCACCAACCCATCCTCCGAAGTTCCCCCGAATGTCTCCGCGCCGCAAGCCGCGCCCGACATCCTGCTGCGCGGCCATGAGATCACCCGCCGCTGGGGCGGCCTGGTGGCGCTGGACCGCGTCTCGCTGGCGCTGGAGCGCGGCACGGTCCACGCGGTGATCGGCACCAACGGCGCGGGCAAGTCCACCTTGATCAACATCCTGTCGGGCGAAATCCCGCCATCGAGCGGCCGCGTCGAGCTGCTCGGCCAGGACGTGACCAGCTGGAGCCAGCCCAAACGCGCCCGCCTCGGCCTGGGCCGCAGCTACCAGCGCAACACCATCTACCCGACGTTCACCGTGTTCGAGAACTGCCGCCTGGCCGCCCAGGCCGCGACGCAAAAGCCCTGGCAATGGTGGCGTAGCGCCCAGCATTGCGAAGCCAGCACCTCGGCCGCCCGCGACGCTGCCTCCCGCGCCGGCCTGAACGATCTGCTGGACCGCCCGGCCGGCCTGCTCTCGCACGGCCAGAAGCGCCAGCTCGAAATCGCGATGTGCTTGGCCACCAAGCCGCAGGTGCTGCTGCTCGACGAACCGCTGGCCGGCATGGGCGCGGAGGAAACCGAGCGCATGCTCGCGCTACTGGCCGAACTCAAAACCGGTCACGCCATCCTGCTCGTCGAGCACGACATGGACGCGGTGTTCCGCATTGCCGAGCGCATCACCGTGATGGTCAACGGCACGGTGATTGCCAGCGACACACCAGACGGCATCCGCCACAACCCGCAGGTGCAGGCCGCCTACCTTGGAGACCATTGACGTGAAGCCATCCGAAGAATTCATTTTGGATGCACGCGCCATCCACGCCTGGTACGGCTCCAGCCATGTGCTGCACGGCATCAACCTGCAGATCGCACGCGGCGAGACCATTGGCCTCTTGGGGCGCAACGGCATGGGCAAGAGCACCCTGATCCGCACCCTGCTCGGCCATGTCACGCAGCGCGACGGCCACATCGGCTTTTTCGGCAAGGACGCCTCGCGCGCCCGGCCGCACGAAGTCGCCCGCCTGGGCGTGGCCTATGTGCCCGAAGGGCGCGGCGTGTTCCCCAACCTGTCGGTGCGCGAGAACTTGGTGATGGCCGCCCGCCGGGGCCGCGACGGGCGCAACGACTGGTCCTACGAGCGCGTGCTGGAGACCTTTCCGCGATTGAAAGAGCGATTGACCAACCTGGGCGGCCAGCTCTCGGGCGGCGAGCAGCAGATGCTCTCCATCGGCCGGGCGCTGATGACGCACCCGGAACTCATCATCCTGGACGAAGCGACGGAAGGGCTGGCGCCGCTGATCGTGCTCGACATCTGGAACGTGATCGACGCCATCCGCGCCAGCGGCATCGCCACGCTGATCGTGGACCGCGATTACCGCAAGGTGCTGCAGCAGTCGGACCGGGCACTGGTGCTGCAAAAAGGCCAGGTGGTGCTGGCGGGCAGTGCCGACGAGGTGGCAGGGAGCGCGGCTCTGGCGGGTTACCTCGGGGTGTGAACCCCCGGCAGGCCAGAGTTTTCGTCTTGGCGCAAGATGGCCAGTGACCCGACGCGCACCTGTGCCATCACCGGTGTGACAAGTGAAGCCGACACGGGAAATGGGTTTGACCACACAAAGAAATGGACTCCCTCATGGCAAGCCTTTGAGCAGCCGCAGATAGTTGGGGCTGTCTGAAATCGTGTTGTGGCCCGTGCCGGCGATGACCTTGAAGGCGGCGACACCGCTGCGAAAGCGCGCATGAAGCGCCTCGGTGCTGGCGCGCGGAATCACCTCGTCGTGCCTGGCGGCGATGATCAGCGTGGGGGCCGCCACTTGCGGCGCGTACTTCCACGATTCGAATTTATCTTGCAGCAGCCAGCGCACGGGAAACCAGGGAAACTGGCGCGCGGCCAGATCCTGCAGGCTGTCGTAGGGCGTGACCAAGACCAGGCGCGTCACGGGACGCCGGCTGGCCAGCTGGACCGCGACGCCGCTGCCCAGGCTTCGGCCCACCAGCACGATGTTCGGGTGCGCGGCGTGAACCTTGTCGAACAGGGCCAGGGCGTCGGCCACCAGCGCCGCCTCCGTCGGCTGGCCCGCGCTGGCGCCATAGCCCCGGTAGTGCAGCAAGAACAGGGCGTGATCGGGGAAAGCGGCTGACAGACCGGGAAGGCTGGCGGAAACGTCCTCCGCGTTGCCGCCCAAATAGATCAGCGCATCGGCGCCCTGGCGCGGGCGCGTGGACACCAGCACCGGCCCGTCTGGCGTCGGCAGCGCGAGTAAAGGAACGCCGTCAGCCAGCCGGCGCGGCTGCGGATGGTAAATCAGGGAGCGCTGGAAGACGAACAGCGCGGCGCAAGCGGCGAGATACGCCAGGGCGACAAGGGCTGCGAGGCTGACAAGAACGCGTGACATGGGGGTGGCGAAGTGGATCAGCAGCAAAGAATGAATACCTTCTGCGCTATTGTGCGCGCGGTTCTTTATCTGCAATTTCACTTACAGACGGATCTTTCAGCGCATATCTTATGACCACATCCATTCCCTGCCTATATGCTTCTCGGTTCTTTGCATTGTCCGCCACACCATCCGCTTCGACATATTCTTTTCCACTCACCGAGTAACGATAAACCACACTGAGGCCGATACTCATCCTCTGGGATTCGAATCCTTTAGTTCGCATTTGATCGGCACGTACAACAACACCTGTCACCAACGCGGGAGATTTGTAAATCAAAATTGATTTTGCACGATAACGCGAATCAACAACATGAAACATCAGAAAAAAGATAGCCGACCCCAGGATTAACATAAAAAAAGCGTCTGGCAATCTTACGATTCCGCTTCTCCGCAGCTTTTCCGATAGGACTACTAAACTAGAGATCAGCGCGAGGAATGGCCAATGAGGTGACTGCCCACTGTTGTAGTGAGGGATGTCGTTCACGGAGATATGGTATGAAACAAGCCCGGCTATCACGGCTGCAAGAATCCAGACCTTATCGATAAAATTCAAAGGCAGTCGCATGCTTGAACATTTAATTGGAACGTGGCTCTCGCTGTCCTTGGAATGATGGAATTAGCGCGCATTCGAAAAGGAACGCGTGTATTTCTCCACCCACTCGACTTGCAAAGGCGTATCGGGCATGGCGATGCCGCGTGAGCGGCTGAGCTGATGAAAGATGTCGCCATGAGCCACCCCCAGCGCATGAAGCAAACAGCCGGCAACGACGCCGGTGCGGCCAATGCCGGCGCGACAGTGAATGGCCACCGCCTTGCCCTGCTCCAGCAAGGCGTGAAGCTCGGCCACCAGAGCGAAGACCTCCCTGCTTGAGGACGGCGTGCCTCTGTCGGGAATGGGAAAGTGGCGAAACCCGATGCCATGCTCTGCGCAGAGCGCCGGCTCCTCCTTGAGCTCAAGCTCCCGGACCTCCTGCGGTTCGAGCAGCGAGACCACCATGGACAGGGAGGCAAGACGCCACGCCGCCACCTCTTCGCCAAGCCACTCGCCACCGCGCGGACGCGCCATCAAGCCCAGGCGATTCGGCTCGATTCCCTTGACCCAATGAATAGGGGTTTCAAACATGGCGTCTGAGAAAAGTCACAGGCTTGAGTATTTAAGCCGGCAGGCGGAGCATCCACTGCAAGGATTGTTAACCGTCATACCGGCTCTCCGCGACGAAGCCCGATGAGGCGAGACTAGCGATAAGGGCTCTTGCGTCGGGAACGTTATTGACGACAACGACAGCCTTTTGGCTGGCGAGACAGTCATCAATGACTTGTTTTGCCTCGCCGAGGCCAATGGATGAATGCTGCCGGATTGCTTGAATTGCTGAGACGGGTGCAGCGCCTGTTTTCCAACCCGTTAGGACAACCTCTGGTACCTCATGCGCATTTGGATTGCCGCATGCTCGGTAAGCTGCCAATGATTCATTGATGGGACGATGGTATGAGATAGGAAAAATTTGCCCATCTGAACGAGCAACAAAGAAAGGGGCATTTCCAACCAACAGATTGCTGAAGTTCCCTGTCTCAAGAAAGCGGGCGGATTGATAGTAGAACACCCATCCGATATCAAATTCTTCGGTGCGTTCTTTAATGATGCGTAGCTCACCGCTTTCCTTGCTCTTGGAGAGCAATTCACGATTGACAATTTCCATGGCGTGAGTGCGCGAGATCGACATAAGGCAGCTAATGTAAATTGAAATTTAATTGGAATTTGACCCTCATTACCTGATACGCGAACAAACATTTAATTGAAATCTGACCCTCATTACCATTCATTATCGTGGAATGAATGGTTGGACGTCACTTTCTTGAACTGCGGGTAAAAAACCTGAAAATGGATGCGCCGGCAACCCCCAATGCCGCAATAATGCTGAAAATCGTTGATGCGCCGGAAAAAAGAATAGGGACGAAGCAATCCTCGCAACCCTTCCGATCTCCGCCAGGGGATACGGATAGTGCTAGCACCAGAGCAACAAGAGAGAGAACAGTGATTGCCACTTGAGCATCTTTGCGCCCGACACAAATGAACAGCGGAATGAGCGGCGTGCAAAAAATGAGGAAGTACCAAAATGCGGCCTGACGAAAGTGCGCGGCCTCTTTTTCGGTTAGCGAGTACCCCGACCAGCCGCCGTTCGCGTACGTCTGAACGACTGAGGCTGTCTCTTTTTGGTACAGCGTAATGGCGGTAAGAAACGCCAAGACCAAAATGATGATTACGAATCGGGCTGTGACTGACTGAAATATGCGGAACATGGGGGTGTGGAATGACGTTCAACGTTGAAATTCAGTGGGCGGCGAAGCCGATCCACTGCAATGCCGGGTTAGAGGCTCGTGGCTAAAAGGTCTGAGCATACGGATAGACATCATGGACAACGCTAAGCCCCAATTCAGCGCTGCTGGCAAGGAACTCGGGGGATAGTTCAAGGGAGTAGTTTCGGCCGCTGAATGAACTGACCTGAAGATGAAGCCTTGCCCCCTGTTCGCGAAGTAGGAGCAGGAACTGCTTGTGGGGCTTGAGGACATCTACTACAGCGGCGAGCGCGTCTTCTGCAAGTTCGTCGGTTGACGAATACTCACCGCGTTCAAAAGGATCGGAATGCCAGTAGCTTTCCGCATGCAAGCCACTGAGCGGGCGGCCTTGTGGCGTTTGACGGGGCTTTCCTGCGGTGGATGAGTACTTTGCTTTGAGGCCGAGCTTGCCGGTGATGAGAGCAGGATCAATGCTTGGGTGCCAAAAGCGCAGAGCGATGGAAAATAAGTAACGTTGCATGCTGTGCCTTCTAACGTTTGACATGAGCGGCTCGCGGAGGCGGCGCAGGCTTGGCCCAGAATGAAATGAAGGCCAAGCCTGCGCTGCCGGAGCGAGTCCGCTCGATGGAAGGGTTAGGCAACTCCGAACAACTGTTCATAGACCTCCTCGACCGACGAGAGCTTGGTGAAGGCGCCCTTTGGCAGAACCCGCAGGTTCTCACGTTCCGCTTTAAACCCATCTTTGTTGCCCTTAGTGTGCTTGGCCATCTTGCGGCTGGCAAGACTGTCCATCGGCTTGCCCGGTTCCAAGGCACCAAAGTACAAGTAAGGGCCAAGTTGCATCGTCTCTTCGTTGAAGTAGATCCACAACACGCATGCGCTGGGCTTCTCGGCAAGTTTGAGGTGGATTTTTTGGCTGGCGGTCTTGCCGGCAATGATGGAGGCCTTGATTTGAATGTGTCGAACGATTCCGTTGGCCTCGACAATTGCGTCATACCCCGAGTTGTCGACTTCTGGTCTCGCGATTTCAAGGGAGCACTTGTACTTGAGCCAAGAGAGCTTGAGCAACTCGCCAAGAAAGAGGTGCTCGATGAGCTTCTCTCTGTATGACGAGAAGTGCGTGTGCTGAGTCATTGCTTGAGGAACCTAACGTAGATTGGACGAATGCATGTTACGCGAACACCCCCATCTAATCCAATACAAACTTGGCAAACTTCCTTGAATAGCAACGATTTCCCCACCCTCAAACCGTTTAGGCAAACCTAAATTTTTTCGGATGAAGCTACGCCGCTGGCGCCCAGGGCCGCAGCGAATAGCCTCAAGTCACCCAAGCGGTGCAACAACGCCTCCGCAACCAAGGGCTGACAGTCAAGCCCAGCCCTACGCGCCGCTAAAAAACCACCCCCAAGGGTTTCCCCCCAGAGGGAAAACCCCCAGCAATTTCCTCCCAAAGCGGCTTGAACTGGTTATATTTCATAACCATAATTCAACCCATAGAGGACATTGCACACCATGAACAACCCAGACATCCAGCTCGACATCTGCGGCGACCACCACGAAGTCGCCGTCATCCGCCTGACCCGTCCGTCGAAGCGCAATGCGCTCAACGACGCGCTGGTCATCGCCCTGCGCGACACCTTCGACAACCTGCCCGCCAGCGTGCGCGCCGCCGTCATCACCGGCCAGGGCGATCACTTCTGCGCCGGGCTGGACCTGTCGGAGCTGCAGGAGCGCGACGCCGGCCAGGGCATTCACCACTCGCGCATGTGGCATGCCGCGCTGGAGCGGGTGCAGTTCGGCCCGGTGCCCGTCATCGCCGCGCTGCATGGCGCGGTGGTGGGCGGCGGGCTGGAGCTGGCCAGCGCCTGCCACATCCGCGTGGCTGACGAATCGACGTTTTATGCGCTGCCCGAAGGCTCGCGCGGCATCTTTGTCGGCGGCGGCGGCTCGGTGCGCATTCCCAAGCTCATCGGCGTGGCGCGCATGACCGACATGATGCTCACCGGCCGCGTCTATGACGCCGCCAGCGGCGAGCGCGTCGGCCTGGCGCAGTACCTGGTGCCGGCCGGTCAGGCTTTTGACAAAGCGTTTGAACTCGCCCAGCGCATCGCCCAGAACGCGCCGCTGACCAATTACGCGCTGATGCACGCGCTGCCGCGCATCGCCGAGCAGCCGGCGGACCAGGGTTTCTTCACCGAAGCGCTGATGGCCTCGATTGCCCAGAGCGCGCCGGAAGCCAAGGCGCGGGTCCGGGCTTTCCTGGAAGGGCGCGCGGCCAAGGTCCAGAAAGAAGCCTGAAGCCGGGGCGCCAAGTCCGCCAGCAGAGCGGATGCCCCCGACGCCTTCACCCACCATTCCACCCGAGCGAGACAACCATGCGTCAAAACACTGCCACGGCCAGCGCCAGCTGCCCGGCCCCGGCTTACCGGCCCCTTCACTTCGGCGTCACCCGCGCCCTCATGCGCGAAGGCCCCGGCGGCGTGCGCTATTTGAAAGCCGAGCAGGCGCTGGCGCCCTGCGCGCTGCGCCTGACGGATCAGCTGGTGTACTGGGCGCAAACCGCGCCCGAGCGCACTTTCCTGGCCCAGCGCGTGAAAAACGCCGACGGCAGCAAGGGCGACTGGCGCCATATCAGCTATGCCCAGGCGCTGGACAGCGCCCGGCGCATCGGCCAGGCGCTGCTGGCGCGCGGCCTGAGCGCCGAGCGTCCTGTCGTCATCCTCAGTGAAAACGACATCGAGCACGCGCTGCTGGCGCTGGGTTGCCTGTATGCCGGCGTGCCTTACAGCCCATCGTCGCCGGCTTATTCGACGATCAGCCAGGATTACGGCAAGCTGCGCCATGTCTTGAACACGCTCACGCCCGGCCTGGTGTTTGCCAGCGATGGCAATCGCTATGGCAAGGCGATTTTGGCTACCCTTGGCGACGAGATTGAAATCGTGACCAGCGCCAACAGCGTGCCGGGCCGCGCCACCACGTCGTTTGCCGATCTGCTGGCCACCGAGCCGACGCCGGCCATCGACGCCGCGATGCAGGCCACCGGGCCGGAGACAATCGCCAAGTTTTTATTTACTAGCGGCTCCACCAAGCTGCCCAAGGCGGTCATCAATACGCAGGGCATGTGGTGCGCCAACCAGCAGCAGATGCGCCAGTCGATGCCGGTGCTCACTGAAAAACCGCCGGTGCTGGTGGACTGGCTGCCGTGGAACCACACCTTTGGCGGCAACCACAACTTCGGCATGGTGCTCTACAACGGCGGCACGCTCTACATCGACGAGGGCAAGCCCGTCCCGGCCCTCATCGGCGAGACGCTGCGCAACCTGCGCGAAGTCGCGCCCACGCTCTACTTCAACGTGCCCACCGGCTACGAGGCCATCGCCAGCGCGATGAAAACCGATGCGGTGCTGCGCAAGAATTTCCTGTCCAAAGTGAGCATGTTCTTCTTCGCCGGCGCCTCGCTGGCCCAGCCGGTCTGGGACAGCCTGTACGAAAGCGAAGAAGCTGAAATTGGCGAGCGCATCGTCATGACCTGCGGCTTTGGCATGACGGAATCCGGCCCGTTCGGCCTGTTCGTGACCAGCCCGGACGTGAAAGCGGGCGAGCTGGGTCTGCCCACGCCGGGCCTGGAACTCAAGCTGGTGCCCAACCAAGGCAAAACCGAAGCGCGCTACCGGGGGCCGAACATCACGCCCGGCTACTGGCGCGCCGGAAGAAACCGCCGCTCATTTCGACGACGAAGGTTTTTACTGCACCGGCGACGCGGTCAAATGGATTGACGAGGACAACATCCATCTGGGCATGAGGTTCGACGGCCGCATTGCCGAGGATTTCAAGCTGGCTACCGGAACGTTTGTCAGCGTCGGCCCGCTGCGCGCCAAGATCATGGGCGCCGGCGCGCCTTATGTTCAGGATGCCGTGATCACCGGGCTGGATCAGCACGAGGTCGGCGCGATGATTTTCACCACGCCGGCCGTGCGCGCCCTGAGCGCCTTGAGCGGCCTCGCCGCCGACGCGCCGCTGTCCGACGTGCTGGCCAGCGCGCCGGTGCTGGCGCATTTCCAGGAAACGGTGAATGAACTGGCGCGCAGCGCCACCGGCAGCGCCACCCGCATTGCGCGGCTGATTTTGCTGGATCAGCCGCCCTCGCTGGACCTGGGCGAGATCACCGACAAGGGCTCGATCAACCAGCGCGCCGTGCTCCAGCACCGCGCTGCATTGGTCAAGGCGCTGCATGAAGGCAGCGCGCCCAACACCCTTCAACCCGGCAACTGAAAGAACACCCACATGGCTTCCCAAGGATTTTTCTCCCGCTTCGACGACATCTGGATTCTGGCCGGCGTGCGCACGCCGATGGTGGATTACTGCGGCGCGCTTGGCCACATCTCGCCCACCGATCTGGGCATCAAGGCGGCGCGCGAAGCGCTGGCCCGCGCCGGCGTTCCGGGCGAACACATCGGCTCGGTGATTGCCGGCAACATGGCGCCCGGCGACTTTGACCAGTTTTTCCTGCCGCGCCACATCGGCCTGTATGCCGGCGTTCCCGTCGAGGTGCCCGCGCTGATGGCCCAGCGCATCTGCGGCACCGGTTTTGAATTGTTCCGCCAGGCCGGCGAGCAGATCCAGGGCGGCGCCTGCGAGGCCGCGCTGGTAGTGGGTACCGAGAGCATGACGCGCAACCCGATTGCCGCCTTTGACCACCGCACCGGCTTCAAGCTGGGCGCGCCGGTGGGCTTCAAGGACTACATGTGGGAAGCGCTGAAAGACCCGGCCGCCGGCATCAACATGATCCAGACGGCCGAGAACCTGGCCAAGAAATACGGCATCAGCCGCGAGGAAGTTGATGCGTTCGCGTCCAGCTCTTTTGCCAAGGCGGTGGCGGCGCAGGAAAGCGGCTTTCATGCGGGCGAGATCGTGCCCGTCGTCAGCGAAAAATTCGAGCTGGAAGCTTATAAGACGCGCGGCATCCGGCTGCAGGGCAAGGTGACGGAAGTCGCGCACGACACCCATGCGCGCATTTCCCCGGTGGAAGTGCTGGCCAAACTAAAACCCGTGTATGAAGGCGGCGTGCAGACCGGCGGCAACAGCGCTGCGCTCGTCGATGCCGCCGCTGCGGCCATCGTGAGTTCGGGTGCGTATGTGAAAGCGCAGGGCAAGAAGCCGCTGGCCCGCCTGGTGGCCGCCGCCGTCGTCGGCGTACCGCCCGAGATCATGGGCATCGGCCCGGCGCCCGCCATTCAATTGCTGCTGCAGCGCGCCGGCCTCACGCTGGACCAGATCGGCCGCTTTGAAATCAACGAAGCGCAGGGCGCGCAGACGCTGGCCGTGGGCCGCGAGCTGGGGCTGGACCTGAATAAATTGAATGTCAACGGCGGCGCGATTGCGCTGGGCCATCCTCTCGCCACCACCGGCGTGCGCCTGACCATTACCGTGGCGCGCGAAATGCAGCGCGCCGGGGTGCGCTGGGGCATCGCCTCGGCCTGCATCGGCGGCGGCCAGGGCATTGCCCTGCTGCTGGAAAACCCCGAAGCGGCTTGAACTGTCTGGCTTGAACCGCCCTTTTTCAATGAAATTTGAACCAGGACGGCCTTGTGCGCAACAGCCACGGGCCGCTTCCTGAAAGCATCGCAACAAAGGATTGATTCCATGCAAATTCAAGGACAAGCGGCCCTCGTCACCGGCGCCGGCTCGGGACTGGGCGAAGCCACCGCCCGCGAACTCGCCCGCCTGGGCGCCAAGGTTGCCGTGCTGGACGTGAATCTGGCCAACGCCGAGCGCGTGGCCACCGACATCAACGCGAGCGGCGGCAATGCCGTGGCCGTCGCCTGCGACATCACCAGCAGCGACAGCCTGCAGGCGGCCATCGCAAAAGCCGCTGAAGCCCACGGCCCGGCGCGCATCCTGATGAATATCGCCGGCATCGGCACGGCCAAGCGCCTGCTGAACAAGGAAGGCCAGCCCGCGCCGCTGGAGGACTTTGCCAAAGTCGTCAATGTCAACCTAATCGGCAGCTACAACGCCGCCCGGCTGTTCGCCGCCGAGTGCGCCAAACTGGTGCCGCTGGAAGACGGCGAGCGCGGCGTGATGATGTTCACCGCCTCGGTGGCCGCGTTCGATGGGCAAGTCGGCCAGCAGGCTTACAGCGCGTCCAAGGGCGGCGTCGTCGGCATGACGCTGCCGATGGCGCGCGACCTGGCGCAGTACGGCATTCGGGTCTGCACCATCGCGCCGGGCCTCTTTGCCACGCCGCTGATGAAGACGCTGCCCGAAGCGGTGCAGGCGTCGCTCGCGGCCAGCATTCCGTTTCCGCCGCGCCTGGGCAAGCCTGAAGAATTTGCCCAGCTTGCCGCCCACATCGTCACCAACACGCACCTGAACGGCGAAGTGATCCGCCTTGACGGCGCGCTGCGCATGGCCCCACGCTGAAAGTTATTTATGAGCAAAACAGTCATTTATGAAGTGAAAGTGATGTTCGGCGACTGCGATCCGGCCGGCATCGTGTTCTTTCCGAATTTTTTGAAATGGATGGACGCCTCGTCGCTGAATTTCTTTGTGCAGTGCGGCGTGCCGCCCTGGCGCGAGCTGGTCAAGACCACCGGCATCATCGGCACGCCCCTGCTGGAGATCAACACCAAATTCCGCCAGCCCGCCACCTACGGCGAGACGCTGCAGGTTCACACCAGCGTCCAGGAGTGGCGCGCCAAGGTGTTCGTACATAAACACATCGTGAGGCGCGGCGACGACCTGCTCTGCGAAGGCACGGAAGTGCGCGCCTTTTGCATGCGCCCGGCCGAGAGTCCAGACCGGATCAAGGCGATTCCCGTCCCGCCGGACATCCAGGCCCTGTGTACCTGAGTTTTCCCCTGTCGATCTTTTTCACTGACCAAAGCTACAACTCTAGGAGACATTCATGAAACTGAACAAAACCATCCTCGCCGCCGCCCTGTCGCTGCTCGCGTCTAGCGCGGCGCTGGCCGACATCACCATCGGCGTGATCCTGCCGCTGACCGGGCCGGCCTCGGGCCTGGGCATTCCGGTCAACCAGCAAATGAAGCTGTGGCCCGCCACCATCGGCGGCGAAAAAATCAAACTGATCATCCTGGACGACGCCACCGACCCGACCAACGGCGTGAAGAACGCCAAGCGCTTTGTCACCGATGACAAGGTGGACATCATCATCGGCTCGGTGGCCACGCCGGTGGCGATGCCGATTGCCGATGTGGCGGCCGAGGCCAAGACGGTGCAGCTCTCGCTCTCGCCGATTCCGCTGCCGCCGGGCAAGGACACCTGGTCCTTTCGCATGCCGCAGTCCAACACCGTGATGGCCCACGCCATGATCACCCTGATGAAAAAGCAGGGCATCAAGACCGTCGGTTTCCTCGGCTACACCGACGCCTACGGCGAGAGCTGGCTCAAGGATTTCAGCGCCGAAGCGGCCAAGAACGACATCAAGGTGATTGCCACCGAGCGCTTTGCCCGCTCCGACACCAGCGTAACCGGCCAGGTGCTCAAACTGGTCTCGGCCCGGCCGGATGCGATGCTCATCGTCGCTTCGGGCAGCGGCGCGGCCATGCCGCACATGGCCGTGGTCGAGCGCGGCTACAAGGGGAAAATCTACCAGACCCACGCCGCCGCCACGCGTGACCTGATGCGCGTGGGCGGCAAGGCGGTCGAGGGCGCTTACGTGGTCTCCGGCCCGGCCGTGATTGCCGAGCAGCTGCCCGACAGCCATCCGTCCAAGAAGACCGCCATCGACTTCGTGCAGAAGTACGAAGCGGCCTACGGCGCGGGCTCGCGCAACCAGTTTGCCGGCCACGGCTATGACGCCGAACTGGTGCTGGAAAAGATCATTCCCATCGCGCTGAAGAAGGCCAAACCTGGCACGCCCGAGTTCCGCGCCGCGCTGCGCGATGCGATGGAAAACATCGGCCGCACCGTCGTCGCCCACGGCGTGGTGAACTGGACCAAGGATGACCACTGGGGCTACACGAACGAGACCGGCGTGATGCTCAAGGTGGTGAACGGCGACTGGAAAGTCGAGCCGGCCAACTAAAAAAAACCTCCCCCGCCTGCCGGGGCTTCGTTCGCCTTTTTTCGATTTTTCCCAAGGCTTCCTCATGGACTTTTCAATCGCCAGCATCCTGCTGCTGGACGGCGTGACCAACGGTGCCATCTACGCCCTGCTGGGCCTGGCCACCGTGCTGGTCTTCACCGTCACCAGGGTCATCTTCATCCCGCAGGGCGAATTCGTCGCCTATGGCGCGCTGACGCTGGCCATCCTGCAGACCGGCAAGGTGCCCGGCACGGTGTGGCTGCTGCTGATCCTGGCGCTGCTCGCCGCCGCGATGGATGGCGTGGCTGAGTGGCGCCGCCACCAGCACGCGGCCTCGGCTTTTAAATCGGCATTTAAAACCCTGGCCATTCCCGCCGTGGTGGCCGGCCTGACCGCCTGGGCCGCGCCGCTGCAAATGCCGCTGCTGGTGCAGGCGCTGCTCAGCGTGTGCGTCGTGACCGCTTTCGGCCCGCTTGTTTATAGAGTGGCTTACCAGTCGCTGGCCGACGCGACGCCGCTGGTGCTGTTGATTGTGTCCGTCGGCGTGCATTTCGCCATGACCGGCCTGGGCCTGCTGTTTTTCGGCGCCGAAGGCTTTCGCAACCCCTCGTTTTCGGATGTGAGCGTGAGCCTGGGCGATCTGACGATCACCGGCCAGGCCATGATCATCATCGCCACCTCGGGTGCGCTGATCGTGCTGCTGTGGCTGTTTTTCGAGCGCACGCTCTACGGCAAGGCCTTGCGCGCCACGGCGGTGAACCGGCTGGGCGCGCGGCTGATGGGGATTTCGTCGCAGTCGGCCGGCCAGCTGACCTTTGCGATGGCGGCGCTGATCGGCGCGCTCTCGGGCCTGCTGATCGGTCCCACGGCAACCATCTTTTACGACTCAGGCTTTCTCATCGGCCTGAAGGGCTTTGTGGCGGCCGTCGTGGCCGGGCTGTCGAGCTATCCCGGCGCGCTGCTGGGTGCGCTCTTCGTGGGCATCGTCGAGGCGTTTGGCTCCTTCTGGGCCAGCGCTTTCAAGGAAGTGATTGTGTTTACCCTGATCTTGCCGGTGCTGCTGTGGCGCTCGCTGCAAGGCGGACATTCGGATGAGGACCACTGACATGCTGGCAAGACGTTATGGACTCTGGGCACTGGTGGCGGTGCTCGTCGCAGTAGCGGTGCTGCCGCTGCCCGATTTCTGGATCACCCAGCTCAACTACATCGGGCTTTACAGCCTGGTCTGCCTGGGGCTGGTGCTGCTGACCGGCGTGGCCGGCCTCACCTCCTTCGGGCAGGCGGCCTTTGTCGGCATCGGCGCTTATTCCACCGCCTGGCTCACGCTGAACATGGGCCTGTCGCCGTGGCTGACGCTCTTCATCGGCCTGGGCCTGACCACTGTCTGCGCGCTCATCCTGGCCTGGCTAACGCTCAGAATGTCGGGCCACTACCTGCCGCTGGCCACCATGGCCTGGGGCCTGTCGCTGTACTACCTGATGGGCAACCTGGACGCGCTGGGCAAGTACGACGGCCTGCTCGGCCTGCAAAGTTTGAAACTGTTCGGCTGGGACATCGGCCAGGGCCGGGGCTTTTTTGCGCTGACCTGGACCATCGTGGTGCTGGCCGCGCTGGCCATCGTGCATCTGCTCGACTCGCGCGCCGGCCGGGCCATGCGCTCGCTGCGCAACGGCACGCTGATGGCCGAGGCCATGGGCGTCTCGACGCTGCGCTACAAGATCACGATTTTCCTGATTGCCGCGCAGCTGGCGTCCGTGTCGGGCTGGCTGTTTGCGCACTTCCAGCGCACGGTGAACCCCTCGCCGTTCGGTCTGAAGATGGGCATCGAGTACCTGTTCATGACGGTGGTGGGCGGCGTCGGCCATGTCTGGGGCGCCATCACCGGCGCTCTGCTGACCAAGCTGCTCGAAGACCAGCTGCAGGTCCTGCTGCCCAAACTGATCGGCACCAGCGGCAGCTATGAAATCATCGTCTTCGGCATCGTCCTGGTGCTGATGCTCAAGTATTTGGCCGATGGCCTGTGGTCTTTCGTGGACAAGCGCCTGCCGCGCGCCAAGCGCGAGGAAAACTGGGCCGACGCGCCCGCCCTGCCCGCCAGAGCCAAACCGGCGGAGGGCGACCTGGTGCTGGACGTGCAGGCAATCCGCAAGCAGTTCGGCGGCCTGACCGCAGTCAACGACATCAGCTTCCAGATCAAGGCGGGCCAGATCGTCGGCCTGATCGGGCCCAACGGCGCCGGCAAATCGACGACATTCAACCTGATCTCGGGCGTGCTCTCGCTGACCAGCGGCGACGTGGTGTTTCGTGGCCAGAAGATCGGCGGCCTGCGCTCGCGCCAGATTGCCGCGCGCGGCATGTCGCGCACCTTCCAGCACGTCAAGATGATTCCCGACATGACGGTGCTGGAAAACGTCGCCCTGGGCGCGCACCTGCGCGGCGGCAAGGGCGTGGTTTCAGCCATGGCGCGCCTGAACCGCGACGAGGAAAAGCAGCTGTTCCACGAGGCCCAGCGCCAGCTGGAGCGCATCGGCATGGGCGAATTCGTCCATGAGCTGGCCGGCAACCTGGCGATGGGGCCGCAGCGCCTGATGGAAATCGCCCGCGCCCTGTGCTCGGACCCGGCGCTGCTGCTGCTCGACGAACCGGCCGCCGGATTGCGCCACCAGGAAAAGAAAGCCCTGGGCGCCGTGCTGCGCCAATTGAAAGCCGAAGGCATGAGCATCCTGCTCGTCGAGCACGACATGGACCTGGTGATGGACATCTGCGATCACCTGGTGGTGATGGAGTTCGGCACCTTCCTGACCGAGGGCACGCCGGCGCAGATCCAGCAAAGCCCCGAGGTGCGCGCCGCCTACCTGGGCACGGAACACGAAGAAAGGAACACTGTGACCGCTCAGGCTCAAACTTTTTCACACCCCCCCGAAGGGACTGAATGCGGCGGCGCCGAGCCTGCCTGCGCGGGTCTGGACGACAGGAAAAACGGCGACAACTCGCAGCGCTGCATCCAGCAAGACCTTGCCTCTTCGGCAACCCACCGTCAGGAGTCAGCATGACAAATCCCCTTCTTCGCGTCCAGAACCTGCGTGCCGGCTACGGCCGCGCCGAAGTGCTGCACGGCCTGGACCTGCAAGCCGAAAAAGGCAGCGTGATCACCGTCATCGGCCCCAACGGCGCGGGCAAGTCCACCCTGCTCAACACCCTGATGGGCATCCTGCCGGGCAGCGGCGGCATCGAATTCAACGGCGAGGCCATCGGCAAGCTCACCCTGGAAGACCGCGTGATGCTCGGCATCGCGCTGGTGCCGGAAAAGCGCGAGCTGTTCGGCTCGATGCCGGTGGAGGACAACCTGGTGCTGGGCGGCTTTCGCCAGATGCGCCTGGGCAATGCGCAGTGGCGCGACCGGCTGGCCGACGTTTACGAATTGTTCCCGCGCCTGAAACAGCGCCGCACGCAGCTGGCCGGCACGCTCTCGGGCGGCGAGCGCCAGATGCTGGCCGTGGGCCGCTCGCTGATGTCGGGGCCGAGTTTGCTGATGCTCGACGAGCCCAGCCTGGGACTGGCGCCGCTGGTGGTGCGCGAGATTTTCAACATCATCACCGAGCTGCGCAAGACCGGCGTGACCATCGTGCTGGTCGAGCAGAACGCCCGCGCCGCGCTGGCCGTGGCCGATTACGGCTATGTGCTGGAGATGGGCGAACTCAGCCTGCACGGCCCGGCCGCCGATCTGGCCGAAGACCCGCGCGTGATCGACACCTACCTCGGCGCGGCGCGCAAGAGCGAAGCAAAAGAAGAGACCGTCGCCGCCGGCATGGACTGATGCCCTTGTCTACATCGACAAGCGCAGAGCATGACTTGTTGTGTGCGCCCCTTCAAAACCTTGCCGCACCGCCAACGCGGCAGGACATCAGATTTCAGATTTCAGATTTCAGATTTCAGCAGCTTTAGGCCAAGGACATTCCGGGAATTTTCGAATCCGCTGAAAGATTGCGTTGCCCCGGGCAACACGATTGCAGGAATGGCCTGGCCAAAAAATTCAACCACAAAGAACTGAGAGACAAGCATGAAAATTTCCTCCCTTATCGCCCTGAGCGGGCTGGTCGCTGCAGGCGCTGTTCAGGCGCAAAGTGTCACCCTTTACGGCATGGTGGACGCAGGTGTTGAATCCGTGAGCAACGTCGCCTCAGCTGGCGGCCGCATCACGCGCATGCCTTCCAACACGGGCATCCTGCCATCGCGTGTGGGCTTTCGCGGCAAGGAAGATCTGGGCGCCGGCCTGAGCGCCGTCTACACGCTGGAGATGGGTTTTGCCCCGGACACGGGCGCGTCGGGGCAAGGCGGGCGCCTGTTCGGCCGGCAGTCCACGGTTGGGCTCAGTGGCAACTGGGGCACGGTGACCGTCGGCCGCCAGTGGACCATGCTGTTCTGGTCTCTTGTGGACGCCGATATCGTCGGCCCCGCCGTCTATGGACTGGGCTCGCTGGACAGCTACATTCCCAACTCGCGCATCGACAACTCCATCGCCTACAAAGGCAAGTTCGACAACCTGACGGTCGGCGCCACCTACAGCCTGGGCCGCGACACCGTCAATGCCGGCCCCTCGCCAGCCGGCGCCAACTGCCCCGGCGAAAACGGCGCTGACAGCAAAGCCTGCCGCGAGTGGTCAATGCTGCTGAAGTACGACACCCCCGGCTGGGGCGCCGCCGTGGCTTACGACACGATGAACGGCCGCACGCCAGGCGCCGCGCCGGACGCGGTGTTTGCCGGCCTGAACAGCAGCGCCAAAAAGGACTCCCGCCTGTCGCTCAACGGCTACGTCAAACTGGCTGATCTGAAAATCGGCGGCGGCGTGATCCGCCGCGACAACGACGGCAGCGCGGTCAAACCCAAAAGCCACCTGTGGTACGTGGGCGCAGCTTATCCGCTGTCTCCGGCCTTGACGCTGGACGGCACGCTGGCCCGGCTGAACTACAAGAATGTCGATAACTCCGACTCCACGCTGCTGGCGCTGCGTGCGCTGTACACGCTGTCCAAACGCACGACGCTGTATGCCCAGGCGGGCTGGATCCGCAACGAAAGCCTGGCCAATGTGTCGGTCAGCGGCGGCGCCGCAGGCAGCAACCCAGCCCTGGGCGGATCGCAAAATGGCGTGATGCTGGGCATCAACCACAAGTTCTGAGCCACAAAAGGAGACGTTTCACCATGAACTACCAGCCTCCTCTGGACGATATTCATTTCATTCTTCACCAGGTGCTGCAGGCACCCACGCAGTTGCAGGCCTTGCCAGCTTTTGCCGACAGCGACGCGGACCTGA
Source organism: Pseudomonadota bacterium (assembly GCA_030855235.1). Classification (GTDB taxonomy): domain Bacteria; phylum Pseudomonadota; class Gammaproteobacteria; order Burkholderiales; family Burkholderiaceae_C; genus Polaromonas. Next base: position 34,823 of record JALYRU010000013.1, on the reverse strand, counting down.
TGCGCCAGGTGGTGGACGAAGCGGGCAAATTCATTCACCAGGAGATCGCTCCCCTGCAAGCGGTGGGCGACGCGATGGGCTGCAAATTCGAGGCGGGCGTCGTCACCACGCCGCCCGGTTTCAAGCAAGCCTACCAGTCCTTCTGGCAGGCAGGCTGGCCCGCGCTGGCCTGTGCGCCCGAAGACGGCGGCCAGGGGCTGCCCGCCGTGCTCGAAGCGGTTCTGTATGAAATGCTCAGCGCCGCCAACCACGGCTGGACCATGGCGCCGGGCCTGCTGCACGGCGCTTATGAATGCCTCAAGCACCATGCGAGCAGCGAGCTTAAAGCCCGCTACCTCGAAAAAATCGCCACCGGCGAGTGGCTGGCCACCATGTGCCTGACCGAGCCGCAGGCCGGCAGCGACCTGGGCCTGGCGCGCACGAAAGCCGTGCCGCAGGCCGACGGTACCTATCAACTCAGCGGCACAAAGATTTTCATCTCCGGCGGCGAGCACGACCTGAGCGACAACATCATCCACCTGGTGCTGGCGCGCCTGCCCGACGCGCCGCCCGGCCCCAAGGGGCTGTCGCTGTTTCTAATTCCCAAGTTCTACGAAGACGGCAGCCGCAGCGCCGTGCATTGCGAGCGCATCGAAGAAAAGATGGGCCTGCACGGCAGCGCCACCTGCGTGATGCGCTTTGATGCGGCGAGCGGCTGGCTCATTGGCGAGGCAGGGCGCGGCCTGAACGCCATGTTCGTGATGATGAACGCGGCCCGCCTGCATGTCGCACTGCAGGGCATCGGCCTGCTTGACGCCGCCTGGCAAAAGGCCGATGCGTATTCCAAAGAACGGCGCCAGATGCGCGCGCCCGGACGCGGCAAACCGGCCGCTGAAGCCGACCTGATTGCCGAGCACCCGGCCATGCGTCGCATCCTGGACACCCAGCGCGCCTGGATTGACGCGGGCCGCTTGCTGGCCTACCGCACGGCGGTCGAGCTGGACATGGTCAAACACCATCCCGACACCGCGCGTCGCGAAGCGGCCCAGCGCTGGTGCAGTCTGGTCACGCCGGTGCTCAAGGCTGCTTTCACCCAGCAGGCGTTCGACGGCGGCAGCCAGTGCCTGCAAGTCTTCGGCGGCCACGGCTATGTGCGCGAATGGGGCATAGAGCAGCATGTGCGCGACGCCCGCGTGGCCATGATCTACGAAGGCACGAATGAAATCCAGGCCATCGATCTTTTGGTGCGCAAGGTGCTGCCCGATGGCGGAAAAGTTTTTGGCGCCTGGCTGGCTTCATTGCGTGCAGACCTTGATCGGGCTTGTCCATGCGAGGCGCGGGTGCTGGCCAACCTGACGGGTTTGGAAACCCTGACGCATCAGCTGGTCAGCGCTGCCGCCCAAGACAATACCCTGGCCCACTGGGTGGCCGACGACTACCTGCGGGCGGTGGCGCTGGTCTTGCTGGGCTGGGCCTGGGCGCAGATTGAACGGCAAACGCCGCTGGCAAACCCGCGCTGGTCAGTGCCGGCCCAGGCCCTGCAGCGCTGGGTGATGCCGGAGTTGGGAATGCGGCTTGGTATCATTGAAGCTGCCTTGGCCTCACTAATTTCACCTGACCCGGTAGCCTCAAGCACCCTCAGTTAAGTCCGCGCTCCCCGTCTGCCTGGCAATGAGCCGGAATATCTCAATTTTTGAGCTTGACCGAACTGTATTGGCCCTAACCCCAGCAAGTCCATGCCTCCTGCCCCCGCCAGTCCCGAGCCCTGCATTGACCAGGTCAACACCGAATACCTGGAAAGCCTGGTCGGCTACAACGCCCGCCGGGCTGCCCTGGTCATCATTGAGCTGTTTCTTGAGCGCATGGCTGTTTATGACCTGCGGCCGGTGGAATTTTCAGTCATCTCGCTGATCGCCCACAACCCCGGCATCACCTCGCGCCAGCTGTGCAGCACGCTGGGCATGCTGCCGCCCAATCTGGTGGGCATGGTCAACCAGTTTGAAAAGCGCGGCCTGATTGTCAAGCGTCCCCATCCAAGCGACGGCCGTGCCACCGGATTGCATCCCACGCCAGCCTGCGAAGCACTGATGCAACAGGCCGAGAAAACGGCGCTTGACCTAGAAGGTGAAGCCACCGCACGGCTGAGCAACATCGAGCGCAAAACGCTGATGCGGCTGCTGAAGAAAGTCTATCTTTAGCGTGGGTGGTGCGAGAGACGGGACTTGAACCCGTACGACATCACTGTCCCGGGATTTTAAGTCCCGTGCGGCTACCGATTACGCCACTCTCGCCTGATGAGAATACTTGCCCTCAGGCAAACCTCAACAAAGTATTGTCCAACAAAAAGCCCCATGAAAGGGGCTGGTCTTGAAAAACGATGGAGGCGCGGCCCGGAGTCGAACCGGGCTAGACGGATTTGCAATCCGTTACATAACCGCTTTGTTACCGCGCCCTGTGTCTGTCTGCTTCAGTGAGCGCTTTTATACCCGCTTTCACTGAGTGCTCTAATAAAAAAGGGCAGCATTTTGAAGTGCTGCCCTTTGAATTGGAGCGGGAGAAGAGTCTCGAACTCTCGACCTCAACCTTGGCAAGGTTGCGCTCTACCAACTGAGCTACTCCCGCGTTTCTAGATTCAAATTATAGCATTGAATCTCTACCGTTTAAGCGGTATCACCCATCTTGTCGCCTGCTGCTGAAAAAAGTTTCGAGCCTGAAAGCCCGGCTGCTTGAAACCTCAAGCACAACCATTTTCAATGGCACGAACAGGATGGAGGCGCGGCCCGGAGTCGAACCGGGCTAGACGGATTTGCAATCCGTTACATAACCGCTTTGTTACCGCGCCCTGTGTCTGTCTGCTTCAGTCAGCGCTTTTATAAGCGCTTTCACTGATTGCTCTAATAAAAAAGGGCAGCATTTTGAAGTGCTGCCCTTTGAATTGGAGCGGGAGAAGAGTCTCGAACTCTCGACCTCAACCTTGGCAAGGTTGCGCTCTACCAACTGAGCTACTCCCGCGTTTCTAGATTCAAATTATAGCGTGATTTTTGAAGCTTTCTGAAAAGAAGCGCAATTTTGCTTAATGCTTGACGGTACCGACCACTGTCACGGTCTGGGCAGGCACGGCCACCGTGGTGGTGGCAGCCACCAGTGCGGCCTCCTCCTCGGTCAGCGGAACCGGCTGGCGCTCCAGCGCGACCTGCAGCACCTGGTCGATCCACTTGACCGGAATGATTTCCAGGCCGGCTTTCACGTTGTCAGGAATCTCCTGCAGATCCTTGGCATTTTCCGCAGGAATCAGCACCGTCTTGATGCCCCCGCGCAAAGCGGCCAGCAGCTTTTCCTTCAGCCCGCCAATGGCCGTGACCTCGCCGCGCAAGGTGATCTCGCCCGTCATGGCCACGTCGGCGCGCACCGGAATACCGGTCAGGGCCGAGACAAAGGCCGTCGTCATGGCCGCACCGGCGCTCGGGCCGTCCTTGGGCGTGGCGCCGTCGGGAACGTGGATGTGGATGTCGTGCTTTTCGAACATTTCTCCCTTGATGCCCAGAACCTTGGCGCGGCTGCGCACCACCGTGCGCGCGGCCTCGACGGACTCCTTCATCACATCACCCAACGAACCGGTGCGGGTGATCACGCCCTTGCCGGGAATGACCGCCGCTTCAATCGTCAGCAGATCGCCGCCGACTTCCGTCCAGGCCAGACCCACCACCTGGCCCACCTGGTTTTGCAACTCGGCCCGGCCATAGTTGAATTTGCGCACGCCGAGGAAATCATTCAGATTGTCCGTCGTCACCACCACCTTGGGCTCCATTTTCTTGAGCTGGATGCCCTTGACCACCTTGCGGCAGATCTTGGAGAGTTCGCGCTCCAGCGAACGCACGCCGGCTTCACGGGTGTAGTAGCGCACGATGTCGCGAACCGCCTGCTCCTGCACTTCCAGCTCACTTTCCTTGACGCCGTTGTTGGTCAACTGCTTGGGCAGCAGGTAGCGCAGCGCGATGCTCGTCTTTTCGTCTTCGGTATAGCCCGACAGGCGGATGACTTCCATGCGGTCCAGCAGTGCCGGCGGGATGTTCATCGAGTTCGATGTCGCCACGAACATCACGTCGCTCAGGTCGAAATCGACCTCGACATAGTGGTCGGCAAACGTGTGGTTCTGCTCCGGGTCCAGCACCTCCAGCAGCGCGCTGGACGGATCGCCCCGGAAGTCGGTGCCCAGCTTGTCGATCTCGTCGAGCAGGAACAGCGGGTTGCGCGTGCCGGCCTTGCTCAGGTTCTGCAGCAGCTTGCCCGGCAGCGCGCCGATGTAAGTGCGGCGGTGGCCCCGGATCTCGGCCTCGTCGCGCATCCCGCCCAGGGCCATGCGCACATACTTGCGGCCCGTGGCCTTGGCAATCGACTGTCCCAGCGAGGTCTTGCCCACGCCCGGCGGGCCGACCAGGCACAGAATTGGCGCCTTCAGCTTGTCCACGCGCTGCTGAACCGCGAGGTATTCGACGATGCGGTCCTTGACCTTTTCCAGGCCGTAGTGATCCTCATTGAGGACGCCTTCGGCATAGACCAGGTCGTGCTTGATCTTGGTCTTCTTGCTCCAGGGCAGGCCCAGCAGCACGTCGATATAGGTGCGCACCACGCTGGCCTCGGCCGACATCGGCGACATCAGCTTGAGTTTTTTCAACTCGCTCTCGGCCTTCTTGCGCGCTTCGGCCGGCATCTTGGCAGACTTGATCTTCTTTTCCAGCTCCTCGATGTCCGCGCCCTCTTCACCCTCGCCAAGCTCCTTCTGGATGGCCTTGACCTGCTCGTTCAGGTAAAAATCGCGCTGGTTCTTTTCCATCTGGCGCTTGACGCGGCCACGAATTTTCTTGTCCACATTGAGGATATCGACCTCGCGCTCCAGTTGTTCGTACAGGTTTTCGAGCCGGCCCTTGACATTGTCCAGGTCCAGAATCTCCTGCTTGGCGTCGAGCTTGAGCGGCAGATGCGCGGCGATGGTGTCGGCCAGGCGGCCGGCATCGTCGATGCTGGAAATCGAGGTCAGGATTTCCGGCGGGATTTTCTTGTTCAATTTGACGTAATGGTCAAACTGCTGCATCACGGCGCGGCGCAGGGCTTCGATCTCGCTGCCCTTGTCACCGGCCACCGCCGCGACGGGCTCGACCGGCGTGACGCTGGCGGTGAAATGCTGCTCGCCCTCTTCAATCTTGTTCACCTTGGCGCGCTGCTGGCCTTCGACCAGCACCTTGACCGTGCCGTCCGGCAGCTTCAAAAGCTGCAGGATGGTGGCGACACAGCCGACTTCAAACATGTCCTCGACGGAGGGCTCATCCTTGGCAGCCGTTTTCTGGGCCACCAGCATGATGCGACGCTCGGCCTCCATGGCCGACTCCAGCGCCTTGATGCTCTTGGGCCGGCCCACGAACAGCGGAATCACCATATGAGGAAACACCACCACGTCGCGCAGCGGCAGCAGCGGCAGGTCGATCGGGGTGGCGGGAAGGAAAGTGTGTGCTGACATATAAACCTTAAACCTTAAAAATAAGGCAAAACGCGACAACCCCGTTATACAAGGCCAGGCGGAGCGCAAACCATTCAGACATGGGGTGCAGCCGGGCGCTTTTCAAGCGCCCGGCCCGCCCCTATGCGGCATTCACGCTTTTTTGGCGGCTTCGCGGTACACCAGCAAAGGCGGCTGGTTCTCTTCAATCGTGGACTCGTCCACGACCACTTTTTCAACATTGCTGATGCTGGGCAAATCGAACATCGTGTCGATCAGCGACTGCTCCAGAATCGAGCGCAGACCGCGCGCGCCGGTCTTGCGGGCCAGCGCCTTGCGGGCGATGGCCTTCAGAGCCGAGGGGCGGATTTCCAAGTCCACGCCTTCCATCGACAGCAGCTTGCTGAACTGCTTGACCACCGCATTTTTCGGCTCGGTCAGGATTTGCACCAGCGCGTCCTCGGTCAACTCGGCCAGGGTAGCAATCACCGGCATGCGGCCCACCAGTTCGGGAATCAGGCCGAACTTGATCAGGTCTTCGGGCTCGACGTCCTTGAACGCTTCGCTCAGGCTGCGCGCCTTCTTGCTTTTGACCGTCGCGCCAAAACCGATGCCCGAGGCCTCGGTTCGGTTTTCGATGACCTTTTCCAGGCCGGAGAAAGCGCCGCCGCAGATGAAAAGAATATTCGTTGTATCGACCTGCAGGAAATCCTGGTTCGGATGCTTGCGCCCGCCCTGGGGCGGCACCGAGGCCATCGTGCCTTCAATCAGTTTCAAAAGCGCCTGCTGCACGCCCTCGCCCGAGACGTCGCGGGTGATGGACGGGTTGTCGGATTTGCGCGAAATCTTGTCGATCTCGTCGATGTAGACAATGCCCTGCTGGGCGCGCTCGACTTCATAGTTGCAGCTTTGCAGCAGCTTCTGGATGATGTTCTCGACGTCTTCGCCCACATAGCCGGCTTCGGTCAGCGTGGTGGCGTCGGCCATGACGAAGGGCACGTTCAGAGTACGCGCCAGGGTCTGGGCGAGCAGGGTCTTGCCCGAGCCGGTGGGGCCGATGAGCAGGATGTTGCTCTTGGTCAGCTCGACATCGTCCTTCTTGGCGCTGTCCTTGTGGCGCAGGCGCTTGTAGTGGTTGTACACGGCGACGGCCAGGGTGCGCTTGGCCGGCTCCTGACCGATCACGTAACCGTCGAGCGTGGCCTTGATTTCGGAGGGCGTGGGCAGATCGCTGCGCGTTTCGCGCGTGTCGGTGCTGGCGGGCAACTCGTCGCGGATGATCTCGTTGCACAGATCAATGCATTCATCGCAAACAAAGACAGACGGGCCGGCAATCAGCTTCTTGACTTCATGCTGGCTTTTACCGCAGAAGGAGCAGTACAAAGTCTTCTCGCTGGAAGAGCCTTTTTTCTCGGCCATTGGTGGGGATGCCTTTACGTGACGGGTGGAAACTGTTAGCAATGCTAATGATAACGAATAAAAAAAGCGGCGCTTTCTGTAACGAAAAGCACCGCTTTGACGGGAAGGCCTGAAGGCTTCCCGGTGAATCAGGGACGCTTGGAAATGACCTGGTCCACGACGCCGTAAGCCTGGGCCTCGTCGGCAAACATGAAGTAATCGCGCTCGGTGTCGCGCTCGATCTTTTCCACCGACTGGCCGGTGTTGGAGGCCAGAATGCGGTTGAGCTGATCGCGCGTCTTGAGGATGTCGCGAGCGTGGATCTCGATGTCCGAGGCCTGGCCCTGCGCACCGCCCGAGGGCTGGTGAATCATGACGCGCGAGTTGGGCAGCGAAAAGCGCTTGCCCTTGGTGCCCGCCGACAGCAGGAAAGCGCCCATGCTGGCGGCCATGCCCACGCACAAAGTGGAGACATCGGGCTTGATGAACTGCATGGTGTCGTAGATCGCCATGCCGGCCGTGACCGAGCCGCCGGGCGAGTTGATGTAGAAGGAAATGTCCTTGTCGGGGTTTTCGCTCTCCAGGAACAGCAACTGGGCGACCACCAGATTGGCCGTCTGGTCATTGACCGGGCCGACCAGGAAAATGACGCGTTCCTTGAGCAGGCGCGAGTAGATGTCGTAGGAGCGCTCGCCGCGACCGGACTGCTCGATCACCATGGGCACCATGCCCAGGCCTTGGATTTCCTGGCTGCCTGCCTGGGGCTTGCCGTAGCCGCCATAAATACCGTTGTGGACCATCATTTTTTCTCCAGAGTTTTCCGTACTGTACCCAAAAATGACTTGGGGCCTGTACTGCAAAGCACAAGCCCCAAATTCATCAGAAACCAGATGCTTAGTTCTGGGCCATCAGTTCATCGAAAGAAACGGCTTTTTCGCTGACCTTGGCCTTGGCCAGGACGAAGTCGGTGACATTGTTTTCGATCACCACGGCTTCGACTTCCGCCAGGCGCTGGCTGTCGCCCAGGTACCAGCGCACCACCTCTTCGGGCTTTTCATAGCTGGCGGCCAGCTCTTCGATATGCGCCTTGAGCTGCTCGGGCTTGGCCTGCAGTTCGTTGGAGCGCACCAGCTCGGCCACCACCAAGCCCAGACGGACACGCTTTTCCGCCTGGGGGCGGAAGATGTCTTCAGGAATCGGCGCCTTGTCGGCGTCTTTCATGCCGCGCTGCTTCAAGTCAGCGCGGGCGTTTTCGATCAGGCGGGCCAGTTCGGCCTGCACGCTGGCGTTGGGCAGATCGAGTTCGGCACTGGCCACCAGGGCGTCCATCACGGCCGTCTTGTTGCGCGCCAGCAAGCGGAACTTGACTTCGCGCTCGAGGTTTTTCTTGATGTCCGAGCGCAGGCCTTCGACCGTTGCATCGGCAATGCCCAGGGACTTGGCAAAAGCGTCATCGACTTCGGGCAGGTTGGCCGCTTCGATCTTCTTGACCGTGACCAGGAAATCGGCCTGCTTGCCGGCCACGTCCTTGCCGTGGTAGTCGGCGGGGAAGCTCAGCGGGAAGGTCTTGCTCTCGCCGGCCTTCATGCCGCGCACGGCATCTTCGAATTCCTTGAGCATCTGGCCTTCGCCGACCAGGAACTGGAACGCTTCGGCCTTGCCGCCGGCGAAGGTTTCGCCGTCGATCTTGCCTTCGAAGTCGATGGTGACGCGGTCACCGTCCTGCGCAGGCGCATCGGCGGCGCGCTGGGCGAAGGTGCGGCGCTGCTTGCGCAGGATGTCCAGCGTCTTGTCGATGGCGGCGTCGTTCACTTCGGCGCTGATCTTTTCGACTTCGGCCGTGGCCAGGTCACCAATCTTGACGTCGGGATAGACTTCGAAAATCGCATCAAAAGCCAGCTCGCCTTCGGGGGCGCCGTCTTTTTCGCTGATGCGCGGCTGGCCGGCCACGCGCAGCTTGGCTTCGTTGGCGGCAACGGCAAAAGCCTCGCCGACCTTGTCGTTCATGACTTCGTAATGCACCGAATAGGCATAACGCTGGGCAACCACGCTCATCGGAACCTTGCCGGGACGGAAACCATCCATCTTGACGGTGCGAGCGAGCTTCTTCAGGCGGGAATCGACTTCCGACTGGATGGTATTGAGGGGCAGCGTGAGCGTCATTTTGCGCTCGAGCTTTTCAAGATTTTCAACAGTCACGGCCATGATGGTTTCCTAAAAATCAAAAATGTTCAAAACAGGGTTTTCACCTGACGGCTGCTGTTCAAGCAGCAACACCTCAGAGCCTGCGGCACGGTTGCCGGCGACAAGGCCTTAAGGGGTGGTGCGCGGGGGGGGACTCGAACCCCCACACCATTGCTGGCGTCAGGACCTAAACCTGGTGCGTCTACCAATTTCGCCACCCGCGCGCCTGAAAAACAACAACGGCAATCCTGAAAAACAAGCTTCAGCAATTGCCGTCTGAAATCGGTTAACTTTCTATTTTAGCCTGTAACCGGCAGCGGTTTTGACGCACCGGCCCGCTGTCCGGCAGATTCAGGCCGCAGCCAAGGCCGCGCCCTCCTCGCGCCGCACGCGAAACCAGGCGGCGTACATCGCCGGCAGAGCCAGCAGGGTCAGCACCGTGGCGACGATCAGCCCGCCCATGATGGCGACGGCCATCGGCCCCCAGAACACGCTGCGCGAGAGCGGAATCATCGCCAGCACCGCCGCTGCAGCCGTCAGCACGATGGGCCGCAACCGGCGCACCGCAGACTCGACGATGGCGTCCCAGGCCGGCACGCCGCGCGCGCGGTCCTGCTCGATCTGGTCAATCAGGATGACCGAGTTGCGCTGGATCATGCCCATCAGCGCAATCACGCCGAGCAGCGCGACAAAGCCGAACGGGCGGCCCAGGAGGAGCAAGGCCCCGGCCACGCCGGCAATGCCCAGCGGCCCGGTCAGAAACACCAGCATCGCGCGACTAAAACTGTGCAGCTGCAGCATCAGCAGCGTGAAGGTCAAAAACAGCATCACCGGCAGGCCGGCCGCGATGGAGTCCGAACCCTTGCTGCTTTCCTCCACCGCGCCGGCGACCTCGATGCGGTAGCCGCTCAAGCCGCTGCTGTGCCACTTGGCTTCGAGCGCCTGCAGCGCGGGCTGCAGCTGCGCGGTGACGGTGGCGCCCTGCAGGCCCTCGATGATGTCGCCCTGCACCGTGATGGCGTAGTCACGGTTCTCGCGCCACATCACGCCCGGCTCCCAGGCAAACACCGGCCGGGCGATCTGCGTCAGGGGAATGGCCGTGCCCGAGGCCGTGGGCAGGTAGGCATTGGCAATGTCGGTGATGGCATCGCGTTCGTCCAGCGGCTGGCGCAGCACGATGTCGATCAGCTTGTCGCCTTCGCGGAACTGGCCAACCGCCGAGCCCGACAGGATGGTGCGCGAGGCCTGGGCCATCGACTGGCTGCTCACGCCCAGCGCGCGCGCCTTGGACTGGTCCACTTCCAGGCGCAGCACCTTGACCGCTTCGTTCCAGTTGTCGTTGACGCCGCGCATGTTGGCATTGGCCCGCATCAGCGCCTTGACCTCGTCGGCGCGCTCGCGCAGCACCAGCGGGTCCACGCCCACGACGCGGAACTGCACCGGATAGGGCACGGGCGGGCCGTTGGGCAACAGCTTGACCCGGCCCCGCACCTCGGGAAACTCGGTGGCAAGCAGGGCCGGCAGCTTGACACGCAGGGATTCGCGCACCGCCAGGTCCTTGGGAATCACGATCATCTGCGACACGTTGGTCTGCGGGAACACCTGGTCCAGCGGCAGGTAAAAGCGCGGCACGCCCGAGCCCAGCCAGGTGCTGACCGAGCTCACGCCCGCCTCCTGCATCAGGCGCTGCTCGACCCGTTTGGCCACGGCTTCGTTGGCGGCAAACGAGGTGCCTTCGGGAAACCACAGATCGACCATGATTTCCGGGCGGCTCGAATCCGGGAAGAACTGCTGCTGCACCCGGCCCATGCCGACAATGCCCAGCGCAAAGATCAGCACCGTCGCGCCAATCGTCAGCCAGCGGTGCGCCACGCACCAGTTCACGGTGCGGCGAAAGCGGTTGTAGAACGGGCTGTCGAACATCTCGTGCGGGCTGTCCAGCCCGGCGGCCACCTCCTGCACATGCGGCGGCGGCTTGAGCAGCAGCGTGCCCAGATACGGCACGAAATACACCGAGACAATCCAGCTCAGCACCAGCGCGATCACGGTGACGGCAAAAATCGCAAAGGTGTATTCCCCCGTGACCGATTTGGCCATGCCGATCGGCAAGAATCCGGCGGCGGTGATCAAGGTGCCGGTGAGCATCGGCATGGCGGTGATTTCATAGGCAAAGGTGGCGGCGCGCACCTTGTCGTAGCCCTCTTCCATCTTGCGCACCATCATTTCCACCGCAATGATGGCGTCATCGACCAGCAGCCCCAGCGCGATGATGAGCGAGCCCAGCGAGATCTTGTGCAGCCCGATATCGAGGTACCACATGCCCAGGAAGGTCAGGCTCAGCACCAGCGGAATCGTGATGCCCACCACCAGGCCGGGCCGGATGTCGATGTAATAGCGTTTCCACAGCGGCAGCCGGCCCGGCCCCGCGTAAGGGCGCTTGTGCAGCCCCAGGCTGATGAAGCTGACCGCCAGCACGATCAGAATGGCCTCGATCAGCACCCCGACAAACTCGTTCACCGACGTCGTCACCGCCCTGGGCTGGTCCTGCATGTGGACCAGCCGCACGCCCGCCGGCAGGTTTTTCCCCACACTTTCGGAGAGTTTTTCCAGCGACTGGCCCAACGCGATGATGTCGCCGCCCTTGGTCATCGAGACACCCAGCGCAATCACTTCCTTGCCCTGGTGATGCACCTTGACCGTCGGCGGGTCGACATAGCCGCGCCGCACGGTGGCGATATCGCCCAGGCGCAGCTGCTTGCCCCCGGCGCTGGTGCCGGCGCCATAGCCGCTGGCGCGTATCGGCATGGCGCGCAGCTGCTCCAGCGCCTCGAACTGCCCGGCCACGCGCACCTGCAGCACATCGAGCGGCGTCTGCATCGCCCCGGCCGACTCCACCGCGTTTTGCTGGCCGAGCTGGGCCAGCACCTGGTTCATGTCCAGCCCCAGCTGGGCCAGGCGCTTCTGGGAAATCTCGATGAAGATTTTTTCGTCCTGCACGCCGAAGAGTTCGACCTTGCTGACATCGGGTACGCGCAGCAGTTGCTGGCGCACATCATCGGCAAACACTTTCAATTCGGCATAGTCGAATCCCTGCGACTCCAGCGCATAGATCACGCCATAGACATCGCCGAAATCGTCATTGAAAAACGGCCCCTGCACGCCGCCCGGCAGCGTGCCCTGCATGTCGCCGATCTTCTGGCGCACGGTATCCCAGACATTGGCCACGTCGCCGGGTTTGGAGGAATCCTTGAGCTGGAAGATGATCAGCGACTCACCGGGTTTTGAATAGCTGCGAATCTTGTCGGCATAAGGCACCTCCTGCAGCGTGCGCTCGAGCTTGTCGGTCACCTGCTCGGCCACCTGCTGGGCCGTCGCGCCCGGCCAGTAGCTGCGCACCACCATGGCCCGAAAGGTGAACGGCGGGTCTTCATCCTGGCCGAGCTGGAAATAGGCCGCAAAGCCCAGCACCATCAGCACTACAAGTAAATAGCGGGTCAGCGCGGGATGCTCCAGCGCCCAGCGCGAGAGGTTGAAATTAGCCGAAGGCGACGCGCTCGGGCCGGTGTTTTTCGAGTCAGGCGTGGATGTCATGCCGCCCTCACTTCGCGCCGGAAGCCGCAGGGGCCGATGGCGTCGCAGAAGCCGATGCTGCTGCCGCTGCCGCCGCTGCGGATCCCGCCGATGCCGACGCCGGAGATGCAGCCGCAGGGGCCACGGGCGCAGCCGAAGCTCCAGGCGTCGGCGTGACCACGAAACCGGGCTGGGTCTGAGCCGGCAAGGCGGCGTTGGCCACCTTGGGCTGGTAAATGCTGACCTTCTGGCCCGGCGAGAGCACATGCACGCCCGCGCTGACCACCAGCATGCCCGGCTGCAGGCCCGAGACCACGACGGCCTCGTTGCCGTCGGCCGTGCCGATCTTCACCACCTGCGACTTGACCGTCATGCTGGCCTTGTCAAGCACCCACACCGCCGTGGCCTGACCCTCCTGGCGCAAGGCGCTGGTCGGCAGCTTGATCACCGGCACGCCGACGCCGTTGCCGGCATCGAGCACCACATAAGCCGTGGCGCCCAGCGCGGGCGGATTCTGGGCATCAATCGACACCTTGACCGGGTAGGTGCGCGTCACCGGGTCGCTGCTGGCGGCGACTTCGCGCACCCTGCCGGGCCATTCAAGCGCCTGCGCCCAGACCCGGATGCTGGCCGGCGCCCCCACCTTGAGGCTGGCCAGACGGTCTTCCGGCACCGAGAACACCACGTCGCGCACGCCGTCGGCGGCAATGCGCAGCACCGGCGCGCCGGCCGCCACCACCTGACCCGGCTCGGCCTCGATGGCGGTCACAACGCCCGACACCTCCGCCGTCAGGACGGCATAGCCGGTCTGGTTGCCCTGCACCGCCAGTTGCGATTGCGCCTGCTCCAGCTGCGCCTGGGCCGCTTTCAGCGTAGCCTGGCGGCGCTCCAGCTCGGCGCCGCTGATGAAATTCTGGTCCTTGAGCGCCTGGTAGCGCTTGAAATCTGCCGCCGCCAGATCGCGGTTCGTGACTGCCGCCGTCACCTGGGCGCGGGCCGCGTTGGCGGCGAGCTGGTAATCCTGCGGATCGAGCTGGGCCAGCACCTGCCCGGCCCTGACCTGCTGGCCCAGTTCGGCCTGACGCCGGATCAGCTTGCCGCCCACCCGGAAACCCAGCGTGGATTCAAGCCGGGCGCGCACCTCTCCGGCATATTCATGGCGCGAAGAAAACGCATCGGTGCCGACGGTGATCACCTTCACGGCGCGCACCGGCTCTTCGGGCGGCTCAGGCCGGGAACAGGCGGCCAGCAACAGGGCGACGCTCGCCAGAGACAAAACGGTTTTTTTCATGATGAAGACTGAAGGAGGCGGATGAACTCGGAAGAACCAGTGTCCCGTCATGCATCCAAAGCCGGTTTTCTTCAAAGGCAGGCATACAGATACTTGGCGGTTGACGCAACACCAGGGTCAGGGCGTCGTTCAAGCAGGCTTGAACTCTCGCTACTGACTCGCTGGTTAGTAATCTAGGGGAAATGTAAAACCTTGTCAAGCGACAATCTGGCCCATGATTCAAGCCTCTTCCCCGCTGGCCCAGGGCGTCAGCCATTATGAGAATTTTCCGGTGGCCTCGGTGCTGTGCCCGCCGCAACTGCGCCCGCCCATTGCCGCGATTTACTGGTTTGCCCGCACCGCCGACGACATCGCCGACGAGGGCGACGCTGCGCCGCAAACCCGGCTGGACGATCTGGCCGCCTACCGCGCCGACCTGCTGGCCACCGCCAGCGGCGCTCAGCCTTCGCCGCGCTGGGCCGGCGTGTTCGGCCAGCTCGGTCCGATGATGCGGCAATTCAGCCTGCCGGTGGACCTGCTGGCCGACCTTCTCAGCGCGTTCGAGCAGGATGTGGTCAAGCAGCGCTATGCGAACGAAGCCGAACTTTTTGATTACTGCCGCCGCTCGGCCAATCCGGTCGGCCGGCTGCTGCTGCATCTGTATGGCGTGCAGGACGCGCAGTCGCTCAAGGAAAGCGACCGCATCTGCACTGCGCTGCAACTGATCAACTTCTGGCAGGATTTAAGTGTGGACATCCCGCGCGGCCGTATCTATTTACCAGCCGATGCCTGGGCGCCGCATGGCGTCGATGAAGCCCAATTGCTGGGCCTGCAGCGCAACCCGAACACCACCGGACTGATCGCGGCCAGCGTGCGCTCGGCCAGGGCTTTGATGCTCCAGGGCGCGCCGCTGGTGAAAAAAGTGCCGGGCCGGGGCGGCTGGGAATTGCGGCTGGTGGTGCAAGGCGGCCTGCGCATCCTGGACAAGATCGAAACGCTCAATTTCAACACGCTGCAGCGGCGTCCCAAGCTCGGCGCCTGGGATATCGTGGTGATGGGTTGGCGGGCGCTGTGGATGTGAGGAATGGCAATGCGCTGGCGGACGCCATGTGAGAGGCGAGTGCATAAAAAGCTGAATTTTGCCGATGTAACCCAGCGCGTCACTCCACGCCGCCCATTTTTCACAACGCATCTCAAGCAAGGGCCGAAAAATGCCGGCGTATAAAAAAGACAGCCCTGCTGTTTCCCCCGAATCCATCATTTCTGCCTGCGACAATTGCCCGCATGACGCCCGAGCACTATGTCCAGCAAAAAGCCGCCGCCTCCGGCAGCAGTTTTTACTACGCCTTTTTATTTTTACCCAAGGAGCGGCGCGCCGCCATCACCGCTTTTTACGCCTTCTGCCGTGAAATCGACGATGTCGTCGATGAAGTCACTGACCCCGGCGTGGCCCACACCAAGCTGGGGTGGTGGCAGGGCGAGGTGACGCAATCCTTTGCCGGAAAGCCCACCCATCCGGTGATGCTGGCCCTGATGCCGCAGGCCGCCACCTACGGCATCGAGGCGCGCCACCTGCAGGCGGTCATCGAAGGCTGCCAGATGGACCTGACACAAAACCGCTATTTGGATTTTCCCGCCCTGCAGCGCTACTGCCATCTGGTGGCGGGCATCGTCGGCGAAGTCGCCGCGCGCATCTTCGGCCAGAGCGACCCGGCCACCACGGCGTACGCCCACAAGCTGGGGCTGGCGTTTCAATTGACCAACATCATCCGGGACGTGGGCGAGGATGCCATGCGCGGTCGCATCTACCTGCCAGTCAACGAGCTGCAGAAGTTCGATGTCAAGGCCCATGAGATTTTGAAGCGCCAGTATTCGGAGCGTTTCACCGCGCTGATGCAGTTCCAGACCGAGCGCGCCCTGGCGCTGTACGACGAGGCGCTGGCCCTGCTGCCCGACGCCGACCGGCGCGCCCAGAAGCCAGGCCTGATGATGGCCAGCATCTACCGCACGCTGCTGCGCGAGATTGCCGCCGACAATTACCAGGTGCTGCACCAGCGCGTGAGCCTGACGCCGCTGCGCAAATTCTGGCTGGCCTGGAAAACCCAGGCACTGGGCCGCGTGCAATGAGCTTCGGCCAATGAAAGTCGCCGTGATTGGCGCCGGCTGGGCCGGCTGCGCCGCCGCCGTCGAAGCCACGCGCCTCGGCCATCAGGTCACGCTGTTTGAAACCGCCCGGACCGCCGGCGGACGCGCCCGGCGCGTCATGGCAAGCGTCGCCGGCCAGCCCCTGGCGCTGGACAACGGCCAGCACATCCTGATCGGCGCCTACAGCGAAACCCTGCGGCTGATGAAAGACCTCGGCGTCGAGGAAAGCACGGCCTTCCTGCGCCTGCCGCTGACGATGCAGTTTCCCGACGGCAGCGGCCTCAAACTGCCCCACTGGCCGGCGCCGCTGGACGCGCTGGCCGGCATCCTGGCGGCTGGCGGCTGGCCCTGGGCCGACAAGCTTTCCCTGCTGAAAGTGGCGCTGGGCTGGCAGCTGGGCGGTTTCAAATGCCGGCCCGAGCAATCGGTCAGCGATTTATGCCGTAATCTGGCGCCGGGCGCCATGGCCTCGCTGATCGAGCCGCTGTGTGTCTCGGCGCTCAACACCCCGGCAGAGCGCGCCAGCGGACAGGTCTTTTTGCGGGTGATGCGCGATTCGCTGTTTGCCACAAGCGGCGGCTCCAATCTGCTGCTGCCGCGCGCAGACCTCAGCGCCCTGCTGCCCGATGCGGCACTGGCCTGGCTCACCCGGCAGGGCAGCGCGCCGCGCCTGGGCGTTCGGGTTCAGGCGATTGCGGCTGTGACGGCTGCGACTACAGCGGCGGCCACTACTGCAGATGCAAGCGCGACTTCGACTTCGACTTCGACTTCGACTTCGACTTTGACTTCGACTTCGACCGCGAGCGCGAGCGCGAGCGCTACAGCTGCCGCTTCCGGCTGGACTGTCAGCACCGCTGACAGCCACGAAACCTTTGATCGCGTGGTGCTGGCCTGCCCTCCCCATGAAGCGGCGCGGCTGGTTGAAAGCAGCGGCGCCGCAGCCGACGACTGGCTGGCGCAGGCACGCGGACTGCAGCATGAAGCGCTGTGTACCGTTTACGCGCAGGCGCCCGGCGCCGGCTTGAAGCAGCCCATGCTGGCCCTGCCCTCAAACGCCAGCGAACCCGCCCAGTTTGCATTTGACCGCGGCCAACTCGGCGGCCCAGCCGGTCTGCTGGCCTTTGTCATCAGCGCCAGCAGCGGCGACAGCGCCACATTGACGCAGCAGGTGCTGGCCCAGGCGGCGCGCCAACTCGGTCTGAAGAACTTGCAGCCGGTGCAGACCATCGTGGAAAAGCGCGCCACCTTTGCCTGCACGCCGGGCTTGAGCCGCCCCGCCGCCCAGGTGGCGCCCGGCCTGCTGGCTTGCGGCGACTACATCGCCGGGCCGTACCCGGCAACGCTCGAAGGCGCGGTGCGCTCGGGGCTGGAGGCGGCCAGGCGCTGCACCGCCTGAAACGCCGGCCGCGCCAGGCAGCGCTTTAGCCAGTCCCGCACGCGCGGGCATGGCGCCATCAATTCATCGGCCGTTTCCACCCAGGCCAGCACCGACGCCACGCACACATCGGCCACCGTAAAACGCTCGCCGGCCAGATAGGGGCGCGCCTGCAGATGCTGCTCCAGCACCCGCAGTGGCCCCTGCAGCCGACGCTGGGCCACTTGCGCGAGTTCGGGCTTGCGCCGCTCGAGCGGCATCAGGACGCCGTGCATCAAAAAAGCCAGCGCCTCCTTTTCGCACTCGTTCACCACCCAGAAACTCCAGCGCAGTATCTCGGCCTGCTCGGCAAAATTGGCCGCCGCCAGCGAAGGCCGACCATCGTGTTTAAAACGCTCGGCCAGGTACAGCGCGCAGGCCATCGACTCCCAGACCAGCACGCCGTCGTCGTCCACCACCGGGATATGCCCATTCGGGTTGAGCGCCAGAAACTCCGGCGTGCGCGTGGCCCCATTCAGATAAGGCAGGGCAATGTGCTCGTAAGCCAGCCCCAGCTCCTGCGCCACCCACAGCGGACGGGCTGCGCGCGAGGCGGCTGTGCCGTAGATTTTCAAGGCCATCGGATCAAGCTTTCAGTAGAAAAAGGCATGGAATCATCTCAAGCACAAGTTGTCGGCAGGACTACCTTCAAAAGGGAAGCAACTTCAGACGCATGACGCAACATCAAGGCTCAGGCATGACGCGACCTCAAAACTCAGGCGCCCAGCAAATCACACAACTCGGTCAGCGTGGTGACGGTTTCGTGCGGCTGCGCTGCATGCGTCCACAAGTGGTCTTCCCGGTTCACCCAGACCGCCTGCATGCCGCAATCGAGCGCGGCCAGCACATCGAGCGCCGCGTCGTCGCCCACATGCAGCACCTCGCCCGGCGCCACCCCGGCGGCCAGCGCGGCGGCGTGGAAAATGCGCGGGTCCGGCTTGCCCACGCCCAAGTCCTGCGCGCTGATGCCGGCCCTGAAATAAGGCCCAATGCCGATGCGGTGGATATCCGCGTTGCCGTTGGACAGCGCCACCAGCGGCAGCCGGCTGGATAAGAACGCCAGCGCCGGCAGCACATCGTCAAACAGCGTCACGCGGTTGCGCTCGGCAAAGAACACCTCGAAAGCCGGCTCGGCCAGCAGCGGATCGTCGCCGCAGCGCAGCAAGGCCTGGCGGATGGTCTGGCGGCGCTGGGCGGCCAGGTTGTGCCTGAACTCGGGGTGCGCATGAAGCAACTGCTCGCGGATCTCATGGCGCGCCGTCGGGTTGGCAAACAGCGCGGCGGTCCGGGGCGCATGCTGGCGCAGCCACTGGTCCAGCACCTGTTCGGCCCGCGCGATGGTGGGCCAGATCGGCCACAGCGTGTCGTCCAGATCCAGGGTGATGGCTTTGATGAGAGAAAGGTCAAGCATGGACAGGCGAGAATACCGCATGTCCTTTGCCCCCGAACCCTCCTTCACCCACGGCGCAGCCCCCAAGGCTGCGTCCACCACTGCCATCTTGCTGTGCAACCTGGGCACGCCCGATGCGCCCACTGCGCCGGCGCTGCGCCGCTACCTGGGTGAATTCCTGAGCGACTCGCGGGTGGTGGAGATCCCGAAGCCGATCTGGTGGCTGATCCTCAACGGCATCATCCTGCGCACCCGGCCGAAAAAATCGGCCGCCAAGTACGCCAGCATCTGGACGCCCGAGGGCTCGCCGCTCAAGGTCTGGACCGAAAAGCAGGCCAAGTTGCTGCGTGGCCACCTGGGCCAGCGCGGCCACGCGGTGGAAGTGCGCTACGCCATGCGCTACGGCAACCCGTCGATCGCCTCGCAGCTGGACCAGCTCAAAGCCGACGGCGTGACCCGCGTGCTGATCCTGCCGGCCTACCCGCAGTACAGCGGCACCACCACGGCCAGCGTGTTTGACGCGGTGTACAGCTGGGCCGCCAAGGTGCGGCGCATTCCCGAACTGCGCTTCATCAACAACTACCACGACGACGCGGGCTACATCGCCGCCCTGGCCCACAAGATCAAGGCGCACTGGCAGCAAAACGGCCAGGCCGAGCAACTGGTGATGAGCTTTCACGGCGTGCCCGAGCGCACCCTGACCCTGGGCGACCCCTACCACTGCGAATGCCACAAGACGGCGCGGCTGGTGGCGCAAAAGCTGGGTTTGTCCAAAGAGCGCTACAAGGTCACGTTTCAATCGCGCTTTGGCAAGGCCAAATGGCTGGAGCCCTACACCGAACCGACCCTGATCGCGCTGGCCAAATCCGGCGTGAAAAGCGTCGATGTGGCCTGCCCCGGTTTTACCGGCGACTGCCTGGAAACGCTGGAAGAAATCAGCATGGAGGCGCGCCACGCGTTTTTGGAAGCTGGCGGCAAGACCTTCAATTACATCGCCTGCCTGAACGACAGCGCGCAGTGGCTGGCCGGCTTGAGCGACCTATGCAGCCAGCACCTGGGCGGCTGGCCGACCACCGTGTCAGTTGACCCCCAGGCACTGGCCGACTCCCGCGCCCGCGCCAAGGCGCTGGGCGCGGCGCAGTAAAGTCGCTGGACCGTTGGACGGGCCTGGCCGGGCTCCTGGTAGCCGGCACGCCAGTGGCCAGAGAGCCCGTCAGTTCGGCACGTTGAGCGAGGTGCCGGCAAAGCCGATCCGCTCGCTGGCAGCCGGCGCGGCGTTGATCGCGGGCACATTGGCCGCCGTGATGGCCGGCGCCGCCCCTGGCGTGCCCCCGCGCGGCGTGGTGCGCACCACCTGACTGGGCGGCAGGGCCGTGCCGTTTTTCAGGTGCGCATACATCGCATTCATCGCCTGCAGGAAGTAGCCATGCAGCGGAACGAAACGCGTGTCCCAGCCAGAGGCCGAGTTGAAGACTTCGAAATGCTGGGCATTGGTCACTTCAATGTAGTTCAGCCGGCTCTGGCTGCCCTCGACCTTGCGGTTGAAAGCGGTGTAGGCGCGGGCGGTGTGGTTGACCGGCAGCAAGGTGTCGCTGCGCCCGGAGACGATCAGCGTGGGCTTGCCGCGCAGGTTGCCGCCCAGCAGCACCTCGGCCACGCCGGCGCGCACCGCGTCGCTCTGCGCCTTGGTGGGGGTGGAGGCGGTACTCAAAGGCGCGCCGGTGACGGTATCGACGCCGGTGTAGAGCGCGCGCTGGCACAGCGCGGCATCGAGCGAGAAGTCCGCCACGCCGCTGGACGGTGAAATGCCCAGCGACCAGAGCTTGGCCCCGCCCACCGAGTCGTTGTAGATGACGCTGGCGGGCGAACCGTTGACCGTGCCGTTGCCGATGGCAAAGCTCGCGGCCTTGGCATTGACGGGCATCGCCGCCGGTACGCCGGCCGCCACCGCGCCGGCGCTCATGCCACACAGGTTGTCGGTGACCGAGAAGCGGCCGTAGGCATTGCTGTACATCATGGTGATGATGGCGGCATTGCCAAAGCCGTAATGGGCGTTGTGCATCAGGTCGCTCTCCGGGTTCCAGCCGGCGGCGCGCAGTTTGGCCAAAGCGTCGGCGGCTTGGGCGTCCGTGGTGGCGCCGCTGACCAGCCCCTTGGCCGCCAGTTGGGCGCAGCGGTTGGCGGCGGTGGCGCCCAAGCTGGCCGTCGGAATGAAATTGAACGAAGAGGCTTCGGCCATGGTGACCGAGGGCGCCAGCGCCGCGCAGGGCTGGTAGAGATTGGCCAGGCTGAAGTAGTCCATCAGCGGGCGGCCAAAGGAGGCCACCGGCGCGCCGCCCACCTGCACGCCGTAGCCGCTGGTCGTCTCGGGCGTGGAGCCGGGCTCGGCGACCACCACGCCGTCGATCAGTCCTGCCCTGTCACGCTCGGCCGCCTGCACCACAGCGGTGGCGCCGTTGGACACCGACGCGGCCATGATCAGGGTGTTGCCCGGCCAAAAGCGCACCGTCTTGCCCGCACCCGAGCCCACATCGGCGCCGTACTGCTGGTTGAGCACATACAGCGCGTAGGCACCGGCCGCCAGGGTGTCGCTGCCCCACTCCTTTTCGGGATTCAGTTGCGAATGCGCCTGCTTGAGCGCCACCCGGTTCGGAAACGCCGTATTGAAGGTGGTGCGCGCCGCCTCGCTGATGTTGGCCGCAAAATTGGCCAGCGCGCCGGCGGCCGTGCGGCTGGCGCGGGTGCCGTCCACCCGGTGTACCGTGTCGTCCGAGAGGTCATGCAGCCCCATGCCCTTGCCGGCGTCCGTCAGGGCCACGGCGCAGCCGCGCTTCAAGCCCCACTCGCCGGCAGTGCCGATGGCGCCGTACACGCCGCGCGAGCCTGACGAGGGCGCCAGCACCACGCAGGGCGACTCGGGATTGAAGCTGTCGGGAATCTGCACCGCCATCGTGACCCGCTTGCGCCCGCTGGCGTCATCGAGAATGCCGATGGACTCCAGGCCGGGCACCAGGCCCTCGCCCAGGGTGTTGTTGCCCGCCAGGTCGATGTTGGGGCCGTAGAGCACGCCAAAGCCGCCGCCGGCGCTGACATCGACCAGCCCGCGGTAGTTGGACTGCAGGGCATTGCGCCGCATTTCGTCGGCCGTCGGGTTGGCTGGATCGGCGTAGGCCGGCACAGCGGCCGTGCTGATGATGCCGCTCTTGCCCAGCCCTCCCGTCAGCAGGTCTTGCGAGGCGGCGGTGCTGCCGCTGCCCACGCTGGTGGCGCGGTAGGCTTTGACGCCCAGATCAGTCACGCCTACGGGCAGGGTGTTGATGTCCGGCTGGGGGATCAGGCCTCCACCGCCACCGCAGCCGCCCACCAGCACGGCGCCCATGGCCGCCGCCAGGGCAGCGCCTCTGGAACAATTGCGTTTGTTGATTTTTTGATGCATTCGCCTCTCCTTCGGGTTGATTGATTTGCCACAAAACACAGAGGGGCACAGCGCCGGGCCTGTCCGCCGTCCAGCCTGCCCACGCTGCCGCCAGGCAGAACCATGTCAGCCCGGCACCTGCTGTGGCAGTGCTCATCGTGCGCTCCAGTAAGCTCGACCGTCAAGGGTATGAACTCTATAGCCACGAATTTTCCAACCCGACAGCAGGCGCGCTCCCGTGGCGCCCGCACCCGATGCCCTCTCTACCAAGGGGCAGGCGAGATAGGCCTGAAGGCAACAGTGACTTGTGACTGCGTCAAAATCACGCCAATGGATAAATTACGCATTGACAAGTGGCTGTGGGCGGCGCGGTTTTACAAGACGCGCTCGCTCGCCCTGGAGGAAATCAACAAGGGCCGGGTGCAGATCAACGATCAGGACATCAAGCCTTCGCGCGAGGTCAAGGCGGGCGACACGCTGGTGCTCCGCCAGGGCGCGGTGACGCGCACGCTGGTGGTGCGCGGCATCAGCAGCCAGCGCGGCCCCGCCCCGGTAGCCCAGCAGTTGTATGAAGAAACCGCCGACAGCCTGGCGCTCAGGGCCAAGGCCGCCGAGCAGCGCCACCTGACCACGGACCCGGCCAGCAGCCAGGAACACGGCCGCCCGACCAAGCGCGACCGCCGCAGCCTGGACAAGGCCCAAGGCAACGGCTGGGACAACCGCTGGAGCGCATCGAGCAGCCGCTGAGTTGTGCTCTTTTTGAGCGGCGCTGCGAGGGGAACTCTGGTTTTGCTTGCATCTGCCCTGCCTTGCCCTGCGCTTCCAGCATGAGTGTTTGCTGAGCAGCCCCAAGCCGCACAGCCGCACAGCCGCACAGCCGCACAGCCGCACGCAGGCTGGCTTATAGTGCATCTCTCATCTTTCACTCTGTCCGCAAGCCCCAAACCCATGAAAACCAAAGCCGCCGTCGCCTGGAAAGCAGGCCAGCCCCTGACCATCGAAACCGTCGATCTGCAAGGCCCCAAGTTCGGCGAGGTGCTGGTCGAGATCAAGGCCACCGGCATCTGCCACACCGATTACTACACGCTCTCGGGCGCGGACCCGGAAGGGATCTTTCCGGCCATCCTGGGCCACGAGGGCGCGGGCATCGTCGTCGATGTCGGCCCCGGCGTGACCACGCTCAAAAAGGGCGACCACGTCATTCCGCTGTACACGCCCGAATGCCGCCAATGCAAGTTCTGCCTCTCGCGCAAGACCAACCTGTGCCAGCTCATCCGCGGCACGCAAGGCAAGGGATTGATGCCCGACGCGACGAGCCGCTTCAGCCTGGACGGCCAGCCGATCTTTCACTACATGGGCACCTCCACCTTCAGCAACTACACTGTCGCGCCCGAAATCTCGCTGGCCAAGATCCGCGAGGACGCGCCTTTTGACAAGGTCTGCTACATCGGCTGCGGCGTGACCACCGGCATCGGCGCGGTGATCTTCACCGCCAAGGTCGAAGCGGGCGCCAACGTCGTCGTGTTCGGCCTGGGCGGCATCGGCCTGAACGTGATCCAGGGCGCCAAAATGGTCGGCGCCGACAAGATCATCGGCGTGGACATCAACCCGGCCCGCCAGGAGATGGCACGCAAGTTCGGCATGACGCACTTCATCAACCCCAAGGAAGTCGAGAACGTGGTGGACGCCATCGTGCAGCTCACCGACGGCGGCGCCGACTACAGTTTCGAGTGCATCGGCAATACCACGGTCATGCGCCAGGCGCTCGAATGCACGCACAAGGGCTGGGGCCGCTCCATCATCATCGGCGTGGCCGAGGCCGGCGCGGAAATCTCCACGCGCCCCTTCCAGCTGGTGACCGGGCGCAAGTGGGAAGGCTCGGCCTTCGGCGGCGCGCGCGGGCGCACCGACGTGCCAAAAATCGTCGATTGGTACATGGAAGGCAAGATCAACATCGACGACCTGATCACCCACACCATGCCGCTCGAAGACATCAACAAGGGTTTTGAGCTGATGAAGAGCGGCGAGTCCATTCGCGGCGTCGTGCTGTTTTAAACCCCTGCGCTAACCTGCCCCACGCCTGCACTCTGCAAAAATCCCGACTGCCTTGCAGTCGCTCTCCCCGGCCTGAAGGCCGGGGTTTCCCGGGAGCCTTGATGAACCACTTTCCCCTGGAACTGCTCAGCGAGCACGCCTGCTTTGGCGGGGCGCAGCGCTTTTACCAGCACGCCTCGACGCAGATCGGCTTGCCGATGAAGGTTTCGGTCTATTTGCCGCCCCAGGCCCTGCAGCCCGGTGCGCCTAAAGTGGCGGCCCTGCTCTACCTGGCGGGCCTGACCTGCACCGAAGAGACCTTCATGGCCAAGGCCGGCGCCCAGCGCCTGGCCGCCGAGTTGGGCCTGGCGCTGATCGCGCCCGACACCAGCCCACGCGGCGCCCATATTCCGGGCGAAGCCGACAGCTGGGATTTCGGCGTGGGCGCCGGTTTTTACCTCGACGCCACGCAGGCGCCCTGGTCGCGCCACTGGCGCATGGAGAGCTACATCACCGCCGAGTTGCTGCCGCTGCTGGCGCACAGCCTGCCCATCGAGCGCCAGCGCATCGGTATTTTTGGCCATTCGATGGGTGGCCACGGCGCGCTGACGCTGGCGCTGCGCCATCCGGCGCTGTTCAAATCCGTCTCGGCCTTTGCGCCGATTTGCGCGCCCAGCCGCAGCCCGTGGGGGCGCAAGGCTTTCACTGGCTACCTGGGCGCCGACGAATCCGCTTGGTCAAGGCACGACGCCAGCGCGCTGATGCAGCGCAGCGCCAGCGCGCCCTATCCCGGCGGCATCCTGATCGACCAAGGCCTGGCCGACAGCTTCCTGACCGGGCAACTGCACCCGCAGCAGTTTGAATCTGCCTGCGCCGCCATCGGCCAGCCCCTGAAGCTGCGCCGCCATGCGGGCTATGACCACGGTTATTACTTCATCGCCACGTTTATGGCCGATCACCTGATGCACCACGCCGCCCAGCTTGGGTAGTGCGTCAACTGGCGCAGCGCATGCCCTGAAGCCGGCTTAAGCTGGCCCTAAGACGCCGTAAATACAATCCGGCTTCATGCCGCTGCCACCCCCGCCTGCCCTCACGACTGCCCGTCTTCACCCTGAACCTGCTGCCGGCATGCGCCCGCTGTGGCTGGTCATGCTGGTCAGCGTCTGGATTGCCACGGCCGGCAACATTGCCCTGTGGCGCACGCTGGCGCATCTGCCCGGGTTGAGCGGCGGCCAGGCTGTCATCCTGGGCGTCGCGCTGGGGCTGGTGATTGCGCTGGCCAGCGCTGGCCTGCTCAGCCTGCTGGCCTGGCGCTGGACCCTCAAGCCGGCCATCACGCTGTTTCTGGTCTCGGCCGCTTTCGGCGCCTATTTCATGCTGACCTACGGCGTCGTCATCGACAAGACCATGATGGTCAACGCCCTGCAGACCGATGGGCGTGAAACCCGCGACCTGCTCAACTGGCGCCTGGCCGCCACCGTCCTGGGGCTGGCAGTGCTGCCCGGCGTCTGGGTGTGGCGGCAAAAGGTCAGCCGGCCCGGCCTGGCCCGGCAAGCTCTGAACAACAGCCTGAGCGTGGCAGGCGCTTGCGCCCTGCTGGTGCTGGTATTGCTGGTGTCCTTTCAAAACATCGGTTCGGTGATGCGCAACCACACCCAGCTGCGCTACCTGATCAACCCGCTCAACTCCTTCTATGCGCTGGGCGCGGTGGCCGCCCGGCCGTTCCAGCGCGACGAGTCCACCGTGCTTCCGCTGGGCCAGGACGCCAGGCTCGGCGCCAGCTACGCGGGCCAGACCAAAGCCCCGCTGCTGCTGCTGGTGCTGGGCGAGACGGCGCGCAGCGGCAACTTTTCGATCAACGGCTACAGCCGCCCGACCACGCCCGAACTGGCCCAGGAGAACATCGCCAGCCAGCGCAACGCCGTCTCCTGCGGCACCAGCACGGCCGCCTCCCTGCCCTGCATGTTCTCCCATCTGGGGCGCACCGACTATGACAGCCGCCCGGCCAATCATGAAAATTTGCTCGATGTGCTGCAGCACGCCGGCCTGGCCGTGCTCTGGCTGGACAACCAGTCCGGCTGCAAGGGCGTCTGCGAGCGCATCCCGCATGCCGATACCAGCGCGCTCAAAATCCCCGGCCTGTGCGAGGATGGCGAGTGCTTTGATGAAGTGATGCTCGACAAACTCGACGAGCGCATCGCCGCCCTGCCCGCCGAGCGCCGCGCCAGAGGTGTGGTGGTGGTGATGCACCAGATGGGCAGCCACGGCCCGGCGTATTACAAGCGCTCGCCGCCCGCGTTCAAAAAATTCCTGCCTGAATGCACCAATAATTCGCTGCAAAGCTGCGAACAACAGGGGCTGATCAACGCCTACGACAACAGCATTGCCTACACCGACCATGTGCTCGGCTCAGCCATCCGCTGGCTCAAGAGGCAGGAGGCGCACAGCGCCCCCGCCCTGCTTTACGTGTCCGACCACGGCGAGTCGCTTGGCGAGAACAATCTGTACCTGCACGGCATGCCCTACAGCGTCGCGCCCGATGTGCAAAAGCGCGTGCCCTGGATTACCTGGTTTTCTGCAGGCTTCGAGCAGCGCAGCCGCATCACCACCGCCTGCATCAAGGCGCAACTTGACGCACCGATCAGCCACGACAACTACTTTCATTCGGTCCTGGGGCTCATGAATGTGCAGGCCGGTGTTTATAAAGCGGCACTCGATATTTACGCGCACTGCCAAAACTCCAAGGCATTGTCGGGCCAGCCTGAAGCGCTTTAAGGTTGCCAATAACTCAACCACCCGCACGCTGGATCACGAGGAAATAAGCGACTGGTGTGCAATGCCGAGCTTATCCAGCGCGCAGAGTGCTTGAAGATTTCCTTGTTTGATGGGCACTCCACGCCAAGCCGTGGGTGGCTGCACCACCGTCCTACGCCAGCCTAGCGAAGCAGCCGACAGCCTGAGAGAGCGCCCTTACTAGGCTTGGAAGACACCGGTGTCCCGCCGGCCCAACCCAAGGAGACTGAAATGACAACCGTTTCCCAAATCATGACCCGCGGCGTGCGCAGCATGC
Organism: Pseudomonadota bacterium; assembly: GCA_030855235.1. Classification (GTDB taxonomy): domain Bacteria; phylum Pseudomonadota; class Gammaproteobacteria; order Burkholderiales; family Burkholderiaceae_C; genus Polaromonas. Next base: position 7,460 of record JALYRU010000013.1, on the reverse strand, counting down.
GGGCTTCCGACAACATCGTGGCTGCTGCGCAGGCCATGGAGGAACTCAATGTCGGCGTGATTCCCGTGTGCGACGGCGACAGGCTGATCGGCATGGTCACTGACCGCGACATCATCGTGCGCGGCGTGGCGCAAGAGCGCGACGCCAAGACCACCCGGCTGGCCGATGTGATGAGCACCAACGTGCGCACAGTGCACGAGGACGAGGACGTGCAGGACGTCCTGAGCGAGATGGCGGACAGCCAGATTCGGCGCATTCCCGTGGTGGACGATGACGAGCGGCTGATCGGCATCGTTTCCCTGGGAGACATCGCCGCCAAAAACTCCGGCAATGAAAGCGATGTGGCCATGTCGCTGGAAGGTATTTCATCGCCTGCCGAGCCGGATCGCTCGCACCAGTCGCAGGCCAGCGGCACAGCCGGCGGCGGCTCGGCTTCCGGCCAGCAGCGCACACAGCCGGGCTGAACTGGCGCATCTACCCGCCTTACCTGCATGAAAGCCATCCCGCAATAGCGGGGTGGTTTCAAGCCAGGAAACAACTCCTCGGCAGCAGATGATCTTGCCGGGTTGAAATTGCACCTTGACTTGGTCAATTCACCGTGTTTGGCGCATCAGCGCAGTCCGGGTATTTGCTCTGCTTCGGTACTGTTGTGCGCTATGCTGGCATCTTTCTGGCCCTGCACAACCCTTGCCCCGGAAAGATTCACCCATGAAGCCGCTGACATCCCTCCTGGCCGCCACTGATTTCTCCGTGCCCTCGCGCCACGCCGCAGAGCGCGCGGCCCTTCTGGCCCAGGAAACCGGGGCACGCCTGACCTTGCTGCACACGCTTGCCAAGCCTGTCATGGACGAGTTGCGGCTGTGGCTGGGCGTGGGCCACACCGCAGAGCAGCAGGTTCTGGCCGACGCTGCCCAGCGCCTGCAGCAACTGGCTGACAAGCTGGCCGCCGCGCGTCACGTCGCGGTGCAGACACAGCTGGCCAGCGGCGCGGTGATGGAGGAAATCGGCCGCCAGGCCGAGGCCGTGGATGCCGGCTTGCTGGTGCTGGGCTCCCACGGCGCGAGTTTCCTGCGCCGGATCGTGCTGGGCACCACATCCGAGCGGCTGCTGCGGTGCTCGACGCGACCACTGCTGGTGGTCAAGCAGACGCCGCATGAGCCTTACCGCCGGGTGCTGGTGGCGCTCGATTTTTCGCCCTGGTCGATGCCGGCCATTGAACTGGCCCGGCGCGTGGCGCCGCATGCCACGCTGGTGCTGCTGGCCGCTTTCGAGCTTCCCTTCGACGGCAAGCTGGAGTTCGCCGGCGTGGACATCCAGACCATTGCGCACTACCGCCGCCAGGCCCAGCTCAACGCCCGGGAGCAGCTCGACGCGCTGGTGCTGCAGGCCGGCCTGCAGCCCGGCCAGTGGGAGCCCTGCGTCATCGAAGGCCATGCGTGGCAGCGCATCGTCGAGCAGGAGCAGGAGTGCGACTGCGACCTGATCGTGCTGGGCAAGCACGGACAGTCTGCGGCCGAAGCGCTGTTTTTGGGCAGCGTGACGCGCTCGGTGCTGGCCGAGAGCAGCGGCGACGTGCTCGTGTCGATGGCGCGCCAGGCCTGACGCTGCGGCTTGAGGGCCTGGCCCTGATGCCGGTTGTGCCTTGCGCTGGCCAGCCGGATAAAGCGTCAAGGCCGGCCCTCCTCAATAGCAATGCGATCAGGTGGCAGACCGAATCAGGCGCGACTTGATCAGCCCCAGCAAACGCCCGTGCCCGGCCTCGACACGCTGGTAAAGCACCTGGCCCGCCCACAGCGACAGCCCGAAAGCGGCCAGCAGGCCCAGCGCATTGGCAAGAACCTGCGTGGGCCAGAAATAAGTCACGACGGCATTGACCAGCAGGCACACCGGAAAGTGGATCAGAAAAACCGAGTAGGACATTGTCCCCAGCCTCGCCAGCAGGCGCACGAGCCAGCCGAAGGGCTGCAGCCGCATGGCGTGGCGGGCCGCCGACCCGCCGCTTTGCAGCCAGACCAGGCCGAAAGCCACCCCCAACGCCACCAGCAGCCGGCCCCGGAAATCGAGCATCAGGGCCAGGCCGCCCAGCGCGCCGATGAGCAGCAGCCAGGCGCCGCGCCGGGGCGCCTGCGCCACCCAGAAAGCGAGCATGCCCAGGGCGTAGGCACCAAAAAAATACAGCCCCGTGTGATCCAGTTCCGCCTGACGGTTGAAAAAGAACAGGGACAACACGGCCAGCACCAGAACGCCCCCGATGCCGGCCGGAACCAGCAGCCTGGGCGCTGCGGGCCACCAGCGCCCAAGCCGGCGCGTCAGGCTGAATGTCGCCACGCTCATGCAAAACAGCTGAAAATCAATCGCCACATACCACACGCCCGCCGACAGGGCTTCATGGTCAAGCACATCCTGGAGCAGCAGCAGATGGGCGAGAAACTGCAGCAGCGTCGCATCGTCCGAGACGGAAGGATGCGCGAACCACGGGCGTACCACAGCGGCCACCAGCACGCTGGCGCCCAGCGCCACCCCATAGGGCAGCGCCAGCCGCTGGTAGCGCCGCCAGATCAGCCGCAAAGGCGAGCCGAAAACGGCCACGCCCTGGGGCGCCAGCGAGCCGGCGGCCAGAAAGCCGCCCACCACCAGAAACACCTGCACCGCCATGCGGCCATAGCCATACAGCCAGTCGGTCAACTCGCTCAGGTGCGGATACAGCACATCGGACATCGGGCCGTAGAAAGCCAGGTGATGCCAGATGATGAGGCTGCAGGCCAGCCCCTTGAGCGCGTCGATGCCAGGCTGGCGCTGGTTCGGCCGGCGCATCAAGCCAATAATCGCTGGCGCGCTTCCTCGTACTCGCGCCGAAGCTGGGCGACGAAGTCGGCCGTCGTTTGCACCTTGTGGACCGCGCCGATGCCCTGGCCGCAGCCCCAGATGTCTTTCCAGGCCTTGGCCGCCGCCTCGCCGCCAAAGTTCATGCGGCTCGGGTCGCTCTCGGGCAGATTCTCGGGGTCCAGGCCAGCGGCGCGGATGGACGGCGCCAGGTAGTTGCCATGCACGCCGGTGAACAGGCTGGTGTAGACGATGTCGTCGGAGTTGCCTTCGACGATGGCCTGCTTGTAAGCCTCCCCAGCACGGGCTTCCTCGGTGGCGATGAAGGCCGAGCCGATGTAGGCAAAATCTGCGCCCATGGCCTGTGCGGCCAGCACCGCGCCGCCGGTGGCAATCGCCCCCGAAAGCGCGAGCGGGCCGTCGAACCACTGGCGGATTTCCTGAATCAAGGCGAACGGGCTTTTCACGCCCGCATGGCCGCCCGCGCCGGCGGCCACCGCGATCAGGCCGTCGGCGCCTTTTTCAATCGCCTTGCGGGCAAACTTGTTATTGATGATGTCGTGCAGCACCACGCCGCCCCAGCCATGCACGGCCTGGTTCACGTCCTCGCGCGCGCCCAGCGAGGTGATGATGAGCGGCACCTTGTACTTGGCGCACACCTGCAGATCGTGCTCCAGGCGGTCGTTGGACTTGTGCACGATCTGGTTGATGGCAAAAGGCGCGGCGGGTTTATCCGGGTTGGCCAGGTTGTACGCGGCCAGGGTTTCGGTGATCTCGGCCAGCCAGTCGTCGAGCTGCGCGGCCGGACGGGCATTGAGCGCCGGCATGGCGCCGACGACGCCGGCCTGGCACTGTGCGATGACGAGCTTTGGGTTGCTGATGATGAACAGCGGCGAGCCGATGATGGGCAGCGGCAAATGGTTCAGAGGCGAGGGAAGTCTGGACATGGCGTACTCTGTCGAAAATATCATCAAGCGAGGACGCAAAGGCCCTCACCCTGGCCCTCTCCCAGAGGAAGAAGGAACAAACCGGTTGCAAGGCGGCTTAAAACGCGTCCAGCGCCAGCGCGGTGACGCTGCCCGCGCCGTCGATGATGCTGTCGCGCAGGCCGGGCGTCTTGGTCAGCAGGTGGTCGGCGTAGAAGCGGGCGGTGGTGATCTTGGCCTGCATGAATTCGGTGTCCACGCCGCGCGCCAGTTGCGCCTGTGCCGCCAGCAGCGAGCGGGCCATCTGCCAGCCGGCCACGACGTTGCCCGCCAGCATCAGGTAGGGCACGCTGCCGGCAAAGACCGCGTTCGGGCTGGCCTTGGTGTTGGCGGCGACGAAATCCACGACATTCAAAAAGGCTTCGCGGGCGACCTGGAGGCGCTTGGCGACGGCCAGCGCGTCGGCGCTGCCCTGCTGGGTCAATTCGTTTTCGGTCACTTCGATCTGGCCGGCAATGCCTTTGGCGATCTGGCCGCCGTCACGGGCGGTTTTGCGGCCAATTAAATCGTTGGCCTGGATGGCGGTCGTGCCTTCGTAGATCGTCAGGATGCGGGCGTCGCGGTAGTACTGGGCCGCGCCGGTTTCCTCGATGAAGCCCATGCCGCCGTGGACCTGCACGCCCAGCGAAGTCACTTCCTGGCTCATCTCGGTGCTGTAACCCTTGACGAGAGGCACCATGAATTCATAAAAGGCGTGATTTTGCCGACGCACATCGGCGTCGGGGTGGTGGTGCGAGGCGTCATACGCAGCGGCGGCCACAGAGGCCATGGCGCGACAGCCTTCGGTGTAGGCGCGCATCGTCATCAGCATGCGCCGCACGTCGGGGTGGTGAATGATGGCGGCGCTGGCCTTGATCGAGCCATCGACCGGGCGGCTTTGCACGCGCTCCCTGGCGAAGGTCACGGCCTTTTGGTAAGCGCGCTCGGCAATCGCGATGCCCTGCACGCCCACGGCGTAGCGGGCGGCATTCATCATGATGAACATGTATTCTAGGCCGCGATTTTCCTCGCCGACAAGGTAGCCGGCCGCGCCGCCGTGGTCACCGAACTGCAGCACCGCCGTGGGTGAGGCCTTGATGCCCATCTTGTGCTCGATGCTGACGCAGTGCACGTCGTTGCGCGCGCCCAATGCGCCGCCCTCGTCGACGAGGAATTTCGGCACGACAAACAGGCTGATGCCCTTGACGCCCTCGGGCGCGCCGGTGACGCGGGCCAGCACCAGATGGACGATGTTCTCGGCCATGTCGTGCTCGCCGTAGGTGATGAAAATCTTGGTGCCGAAGACCTTGTAGCTGCCGTCGGCCTGCGGCTCGGCGCGGGTGCGCACGGCGGCCAGGTCCGAGCCCGCCTGGGGTTCGGTCAGGTTCATGGTGCCAGTCCACTGGCCGCTGACCAGCTTTTCCAGGTACACCGCTTTGAGCTCGTCCGAACCGGCCGTCAGCAGCGCCTCGATGGCGCCGTCGGTGAGCATGGGGCACAGCGCAAAGCTCATGTTGGCCGCGTTGAGCATCTCGCCGCAGGCCGCGCCGATGAGCTTGGGCAGGCCCTGGCCGCCGAAATCGGCCGGGTGCTGCAGGCCCTGCCAGCCGCCCTCGACATACTGTTGAAAAGCCTCCCTGAAGCCGGGCGTCGTCGTGACCACGCCGGATTCAAAGCTCGACGGATTCTTGTCGCCTTCCCAGTTCAGCGGCGCGAGCACGCCCTCGCTGAACCTGGCGCTTTCCTCCAGCACGGCCTGCGCCGTTTCCAGCCCGGCATCCTCAAAACCGGGGATCTGCGCGATCTGCTCGATATGGGCCAGGTGCTCGATATCGAACAGCATGTCTTTCAGGGGGGCTTTGTAGCTCATTTTTTGTCTCCAGGGGGTTGATGTCAGGCTGCCCGCCAGCGCAGGCACTCGGAATAAAAAAAGGGCATCCCTCAAGACGCCCTTTTTGTTTTCTTGGCCGCGAGCCTTTTTTACAGCGCGGCGATCAGTTCAGGCACGGCGGTGAACAGGTCCGCTTCCAGGCTGTAGTCGGCGACGCCGAAAATCGGCGCTTCGGCGTCCTTGTTGATGGCCACGATGACCTTGCTGTCCTTCATGCCGGCCAGGTGCTGAATGGCGCCGGAAATGCCCACGGCAATGTAGAGCTGGGGGGCGACGATTTTTCCGGTCTGGCCGACCTGCCAGTCGTTCGGGGCGTAGCCCGCGTCCACGGCAGCGCGCGAGGCGCCCAGGGCAGCGCCCAGCTTGTCGGCCAGGGGTTCGAGCACTTCGTGGAACTTCTCGCTCGAACCCAGGGCGCGGCCGCCGGAGACGATGATCTTGGCGGCAGTCAGTTCGGGGCGGTCGCTCTTGGCGATTTCCGAGCCGACGAAGGTGGACTTGCCGCTGTCGGCGACGCCGGCCAGGGCTTCGACATTGGCCGCGCCGCCGGTGGCTGCTGCGGCGTCAAAGCCGGTGGTGCGGACGGTGATGACCTTGGTCGCGTCCAGGCTCTGCACGATGGCAATGGCGTTGCCGGCGTAGATCGGGCGCTCGAAGGTATCGGGCGCATCGACCTTGGTGATGTCTGAGATCTGCGCCACGTCCAGCAGCGCGGCCACGCGCGGGGCGATGTTCTTGCCCGAGGCCGTCGCGGGGAACAGGATGTGCGAATAGCTGCCAGCAATGCTGACGACCTGGGCGGCGACGTTTTCCGCCAGGCCGTGCGCGAAGGGCTCGCCGTCCACGTGGATGACTTTGCTCACGCCGGCTATTTTGGAGGCTGCTTGGGCAGCGGCTTGAGCGCCCTTGCCGGCGACCAGCACATGCACTTCGCCACCACACTGGCTGGCGGCGGTCACGGTGTTGAGGGTGGCCGGGCGGATGCTGGCGTTGTCGTGTTCGGCAATCACTAAAGAGGTCATGGGTTTTTTACTCTGTGGAAATTTAGATGACTTTGGCTTCGTTCTTGAGCTTGTCCACCAGGGCGGCGACGTCAGCCACCTTGATGCCGGCGCTACGCTTGGGCGGCTCGCTGACCTTGAGGGTCTTGATGCGCGGCTTGACATCGACGCCGAGGTCTTCGGGCTTGACGTTTTCCAGCGGCTTTTTCTTGGCCTTCATGATGTTGGGCAGCGTGACGTAGCGCGGCTCGTTCAGGCGCAAATCCGTCGTGATGATGGCCGGCAGAGCCAAGGAAAGGGTTTCCATGCCGCCATCGACTTCGCGCATGACGGTGGCCTTGCCATCGGCAACGTCCACCTTGGAAGCAAACGTCGCCTGCGGCCAGCCCAGCAGCGCGGCGAGCATCTGGCCGGTCTGGTTGCAGTCGTCGTCGATGGCCTGCTTGCCCAGGATCACGAGCTGCGGGGCTTCTTTGTCGACCAGCGCCTTGAGCAGCTTGGCCACGGCCAGCGGCTGCAGCTCTTCGGCGGTTTCGACCAGGATGGCGCGGTCGGCGCCGATGGCCATCGCCGTGCGCAGGGTTTCCTGGCACTGCAGCACGCCGCAGGAGACGGCGATGACTTCGGTGACCACGCCTTTTTCCTTCAGGCGAACGGCTTCCTCGATGGCGATTTCGTCAAACGGATTCATGCTCATCTTGACGTTGGCAATATCGACGCCGGTGCCGTCGGACTTGACACGGACTTTGACGTTGTAATCGACGACTCGCTTGACGGGTA
>JALYRU010000012.1:84188-115747 GCA_030855235.1 Pseudomonadota bacterium | reverse complement strand
CATTGCCGACATTGAGACGGTGCGCCGCGAAGTCGCCGCCTGGCAGGCGCATCGTGACCAGCTCAACGCCAGAATCAACTGGCACTTCACCACCGAGACCGCCCGCGTCAAGCTCAAACGGCTTTACTCGACATTTCAGGCTTGACGCGACACTAGGTTCTAACCCGGCGCTCAAGCCGACCCGCCTTCGGCGGTCGGCTTAGCTATTTGTTAAAGGCGCTGCAGATTCCAGCCCCGCTCAAAGTTGTCCTGGTTTCCAAGAACGGACACAAAGCCGCCCTGCCATCAACGGCCAGCGTCAGAGCCGATGAACTGCGGTTTGTGATGCCGTCCGAAGGCAGCGCCTTGACCCATGTACCGGTCGAATTCGTGGCGCACAGGGCTGCCAGCGTCCCGGCCAAACCCCCGCCATAACGTGTGCGGGCTGTCAGCGTCCGCCCCTGAGGCATGGATGCTGGCCCAGGCTTCATGATGCAAAGCAAGTGCCAGCAAACCAGCCGTGGGATGATGTAACCCCTTGCAATTCAAAGCGCGCTGCCATGTCCGAAATCCTCACCCTCACTTCCCTGCCGCTGTTTCCGCTGGGCACGGTGCTTTATCCCGGTGGGCTGCTGCCGCTGCGCATTTTCGAGGTCCGCTACCTGGACATGATCGGCAAATGCCACAAGGCCGGTGCGCCCTTTGGCATCGTCTCGCTCACCGAGGGCTCGGAAGTGCGCCGGCCGGCCGATGCCGCGTCAAGAAACGCGGCGCCCAGCGGCGACGGCTTTGCCCCTGAAGCCTTTAGCGCCATCGGCACCCTGGCCACCATCAGCGAGTTTTCAGTGCCGCAAACAGGCCTGATGGTCATCCGCTGCGCGGGCGTGCAGCGCTTTAAAATCTCGCGCCGCGAAAAGCTGCGCCACGGCCTATGGATTGCCGATGTGGCGCGGCTGGAAGCCGATATGCCCGTCAGCATTCCACCTGACCTGAAAAAAGCCGCCGAGGCGCTGACCAAGCTGATCAGAAAACTCAAGCAGCCCAACGATTCGGCGCCCAAAATCCCGCTGCTACCGCCCTATCGGTTCGACGACTGCGGCTGGGTGGCCAATCGTTGGTGCGAGTTGCTGCCGCTGCCGCTGGCGCTCAAGCAGCAACTGCTGGAGCTGGACAACCCACTGCTCAGGCTGGAACTGGTCTGCGACATCCTGGAGCGCACCGGCATTTCGCTGTAAGGCAGCCCAAGGCGCAGCGCAATTGCCAGCCTCGGCCAACCCAGCGAAAACAGCGCTTTGTGCCCTCCCCGCCGGAAACAGCGCCGTAAAAAACTAAAATCAGCAATTCGGCGCTTTTTGGCGCGCCTTGCATCCCATTCAACCTGACACCCGAGACACTAGCACGCCTGTGGCCGCCATCCCGGCTTCTTCGGGTGACTTTCCTTTTTCAGAAAAAGCTATTTTTTTTATGTCCACCCCAACACACTCCAGCGCCCCCGAGTACGCCACCCACGTCCACCACGAAGAAAACCAGCTCATGGTCGAGCGGCGCGAGAAGCTCAAGGCCCTGCGCCAGAACCAGGCCGATGGCAAGGGCGTGGCCTTTCCTAACGACATCAAGCCCGGGCACCGCGCCGAAGCCCTCTTTGCCCAGTACAGCGAAAAAACCAACGAAGAACTCGAAGCGCTGGCCGTCCAGGTCAGCGTGGCCGGGCGAATGATGCTCAAGCGAGTGATGGGCAAGGCCAGCTTTGCCACGCTGCAGGATTCCTCCTTTGGCCCCTCGGGCGGGCGCATCCAGATTTACATCAAGAACGACGACGTGGGCGAGGAAGTCCACGCCGCCTTCAAGCACTGGGATCTGGGCGACATCATCTCGGCCACCGGCCGGCTGTTTCGCACCAAGACCGGCGAGCTGTCCATCCACGCCGACGGCATCCGCCTGGTGACGAAAAGCCTGCGCCCGCTGCCGGATAAATTCCACGGCATGAGCGATCAGGAAATCAAGTACCGCCAGCGCTATGTCGATCTGATCATGGACGAATCCACCCGCAAGCGCTTCATGGCGCGCAGCAAGGCGGTCACGGTCCTGCGCGAGTTCATGGTGGCCAACGACTTCCTGGAAGTCGAGACGCCCATGCTGCACCCGATTCCGGGCGGGGCGAACGCCAAGCCGTTCAAGACGCACCACAACGCGCTGGACCAGGAAATGTTCCTGCGCATCGCGCCCGAGCTGTATTTGAAACGCCTGATCGTCGGCGGCTTCGAGCGCGTGTTCGAGATCAACCGCAGCTACCGCAACGAAGGTATCAGCGTTCGCCACAACCCCGAGTTCACCATGATGGAGTTCTACGCGGCCTGGTGGAACTACACCGATCTGATGAGCTTCACCGAAGACCTGATCCGCGACATCGCCCGCAAAGTCACCGGCTCGCTGGAGCTGAGCTACGGCGGCAAGCCGGTTGACTTGAGCGCACCGTTCGAGCGCCTGACGATCCGCGAAGCCATCCTCAAGCACACCGAGGCGGGCGAGAACGTCGATGATGCCGCCTGGCTGATTCAGGCGCTGCAAAAACTGGGCCTGAGCGAAGCCAAGGACCGCCTTTCCAATCGTTCGCTGGCCAGCCTGCAGGTGATGTATTTTGAAGAACTGGTGGAAGAAAAACTCTGGCAGCCCACCTTCATCATGGAGCACCCGACGGAAATCTCCCCGCTGGCGCGCGCCAATGACGAGCGCCCGGAAGTGACCGAACGCTTCGAGCTCTACATTACCGGCCGCGAATTCGGCAACGGTTTTTCAGAACTGAACGACGCCCAGGAGCAGGCAGCGCGCTTCAATTCGCAGGTCGAGGCCAAGGACAGCGGCGACGACGAAGCCATGTTCTACGACCACGATTTCATTCGTGCGCTCGAATACGGCATGCCGCCCACCGGCGGCTGCGGCGTGGGCATTGACCGGCTGATGATGCTGCTGACCGACAGCCCGAGCATCCGCGACGTGATCCTGTTCCCGGCGCTGCGGCGCGAAGTCTAAAGGCAGCTCCTCGCAAGACTCACGGCTGCAGCTTGCGGGTTCTGGCAGGAGCGCTGGGCGCTCTTTCCACCGGCAGGCGCAAGTCGTCCAGGTAGTCGCGCGCAATATCGACCGTGCATTCGAGGCCAAGCTGGGAATAGCGCGTGTCCAGCCACGCCTTGGCGCAGACCATCCCAAGGTCGCGCAGGGCATAGATCAGGCCACCATCGGTCGAGCCCTTGGTCGAGGCGCTGTACCGCTCCAGCACCTCGCCGCCGTCGATGCGGTGCATCAGCACATCCTTGTAATGAAGCGGGTCGAGCCGGCCCTCGGCCAGCAGCCGCTTGACGAAATCGATGGCGCGCATTTCGGCCACCAGGCCGGCATTGAAGGTGATCTCGTTGACCCGGTCGGCGATTTCTCCCGGCTGGGTCGGTACTCTGGAGCGATCGATGGGGTTGATTTGCACCAGGATGATGTCGCGGCTCTTGCATTCGTAAATCAAGGGGTGCAGCGCCGGATTGCCGGTGTAGCCGCCATCCCAGAAATGATCGCCCTCGATCTCGACTGCCCGGAACACCATGGGCAGACAGGCCGAAGCCATGACCGCCTTGGCCGTCAGGCGCTTGCCGGAAAACACCTCGGCCTTGCCGGTGCTCACCCGCGTGGCAACAACAAACACCCTGGGAACGGCCGGATGCGCGCTGGCAGCCAGGCGCTCGAAATCGACCTGCGACTCCAGGAAATCCTTCAGTGGGTTGATGTCCAGCGGATTGCTCTGGTAAGGCGACAGGGCGGTGGACCAGTACCGGGTAATTTCATCGGTCCACAAATGGCTGGGCCAGATACCGGCGCCCAGTTGCCCGAACAGAATGTTGAAAGGCGCGCGTTGCCACAAGGACAGCGAGCGCGACACCGAGGAAGACAGGGCGCCCAGGTTGACGATGCCGTTCCAGAACGTCGTCAGCGCCTGCCGGGCCGCCTCGTGGCGCGCCATGCGCGGCTGGCCCTGCGCCTGCGCCAGGCCGTGGGCCAGCACGACGGCATTCATGGCGCCGGCGCTGGTGCCGCTCAGCCCTTCGAAACCGATCCGGCCATCGGCCAGCAGCGCGTCCAGCACGCCCCAGGTGAAAGCGCCATGCGAGCCGCCGCCCTGCAGCGCCAGATTGGCCAGGCGGTTGCCGCCTGCCGGGAGCGCCAAGAGAGATGCGCCTGAAGCATTCATGCGCCCAAGGTTAGCAAAATTCGCGCTTTTACGGAAATGAGCCAGTGGCTATTTGCAGGCTCAAGCATGCAGCCCTTTAAAATCAGCCGCCGCAGCGCTCCAGCCCAAAAGCCGCCGCGGCTTTTCAACATCCATGGCCGTCCAAGCCTTCAGCCCTTTCTTCACGGGCACCCTACGCTGTTGAAAAAATAGCAAAAAGATTGCCATGAAATACCTCGCAGGCTACCCAGACACGCTCAAAACCCAGGTGCAGCAACTGCTGGCGCAAGGCCGGCTGGGCGAGACACTGCTGGCCAAATACCGCCACGCCCACGCCGTGCGCACCGACAAGGCTTTGTACGACTACGTGATGGGGCTGAAAAGCGATTTTTTGCGCAACTCGGAGCCGTTGTCCAAGGTCGCTTTTGACAGCAAGCTGCAAATCATCAGCCATGCGCTGGGCACGCACACCACGGTGTCACGCGTGCAGGGCAGCAAGCTCAAGGCCAAGCGGGAAATCCGCGTGGCTTCGCTGTTCAAGGAAGTGCCGGAAGAATTCCTGCGGATGATCGCGGTGCATGAGCTGGCGCACATCAAGGAAAAAGGCCACGACAAGGCTTTTTACCAGCTCTGCACCCACATGGAGCCGCACTACCACCAATACGAGTTTGATCTGCGCGTGTACCTGACGCATATCGACGCCGCCGGCAAGCTGGACTGGCCGGTCAAGGCCTGAGCGGCGCGCAACGAATCAGCCCGGCAGGCACTATCGGCACAGCGACAGACTGGCGGGCGACACCGCCAAAGTAGCAGGCACCACGCCAGCCCTGCCAGTTCAGGGAATCAAGCCCATCGCGTGCATGTAGGCCGGATGCAGCATCAGCTCGTCCCACTCGTGGGCCGGCGTCGTGGGCAGCAGGTCGAGCCGGCGCATCTCGCTGGATTCGAGCGCTTCCCACTGGCCCTTGAGCAGCGCCTCGGCCATGCCGTCGAGCAGCTCATCGACCGACTTGCCCTTGCCCACCGACTGGTTGCACAACAGCACCATGTCGCAGCCGGCGTTCAAGGCGGTGATGGCGGCCTGGGTGTAGCTGACTTCTTCGCCGTCGATCAGCCGGGCGCCGGCCATGCTCAGGTCGTCGCTGAAAATCGCGCCGCCAAAGCCGAGCTGGCCGCGCAGGATGAACGTCAGCCATTTTTCCGAAAAACCGGCCGGGCGGGCATCCACCTTGGGGTAGATGACATGGGCCGGCATCACGCTGGTGAGCGTGGTGTTGAGCCACTCGTAAGGCGCGGCGTCGTCCTTCAGGATGGCCTTAAGCGTGCGCGTGTCCACTGGAATCTCGGTGTGCGAATCGGCCTTGACAAAGCCGTGCCCAGGGAAATGCTTGCCGCAGTTGGCCAGGCCGCTTTGCAGCAGGCCGTGCATCAGGCTTTTCGCCAGCAGCGTGACGACGCGCGGGTCGCGGCCGAAGGCGCGGTCGCCGATCACGCCGCTCTCGCCCCAGTCCAGGTCCAGCACCGGCGTGAAGCTGAAATCGACGCCGCAGGCGCGCAGCTCGGCGCCCAGCACATAGCCGCAGGCGGTGGCGGCATTGGTGGCGGCCATCTGGTCCTCGATCCACATCTCGCCCAGCGCGCGCATCGGCGGCAGATGGGTGAAACCGTCAGTGCGGAAACGCTGCACCCGCCCGCCTTCATGGTCCACGCAGATCAGCAGGTCCTCGCGGATGCTCTTGATCTCGGCGCACAGTTTACTGAGCTGCTGGCGGTCCTTCCAGTTGCGGCTGAACAGGATGATGCCGCCGGTCAGCGGGTTATCGAGACGGCGGCGGTCGTCTTTGCTGAGCTTGAGGCCAGCGATGTCGATGATGAGAGGGGCGTGCTGGGTCATGAAAATGTTTTTTTAAATCGCTGTTAAATGGAGGGCTGCTGGCGGCGATTGCGCTTGAGCCATTGAATCTTTGAATCTTTGAATCTTTGAATCTTTGAATCTTTGAATCTTTGAATCTTTGAATCTTTGATCAAGGATGAGCGCAATTCTCAAAGAAAAACCGCGTCCCCAACGGAGAAAACTGCAATGGATCAGGTTTTTTCCACCACGCAGAAGCTGGCGGCGTAATCGGTTTCATCGCTCACAGTGATGTGGGCGCTGAGCTCGCGGGTTTGAAACCAGGTTTTTAACGCGCCGTGCAGCACGATTTCAGGCTTGCCGCTGGCGGCATTGGCAATTTCGCAGTCGCGCCAGGTCATGGGCATGCGCAGCCCCAAACCGATGGCCTTGCTGAACGCTTCCTTGGCCGAAAAGCGCGTGGCCAGGTAACGGATGCCCCGCTCCGGCCAGCGGGCGCTGCGCGCTGTCCAGGTGGCAAATTCAGCGTCGCTGAGGATCTTGCGGGCAAAACGCTCGCCGTGGCGCGCCAGACTGGCGCGAATGCGCCGCACATCGCAAATATCGGTGCCGATGCCGTAAATCATCACGCAGCGGCAGGGGGCGCAAAGGCCTCGTCGATGCAGCGCAGATAGTCCTTGACGGTCGCGGCGTAGCCCAGCTCCAGCGCGTCGGCAATCAGCGCGTGGCCGATGGACACTTCCAGCACGCCGGGCACGGCGCGCAGGAATTCGGTAAGGTTCTCGCGGTTCAGGTCGTGGCCGGCATTGACGCCCAGGCCCACGGCGGCGGCGGCTCGCGCCGTCTCGACAAAGTGGCTCAAAGCTTTGTTTTTCTCCTGCCCCGGCCGGGCGCAGGCGTAGCTTTCGGTGTAAAGCTCGACCCGGTCGGCGCCCAAGGCTTTGGCCGTCGCCATGGCCTCGGGAAAGGGGTCCATGAAAAGACTGACCCGCACGCCGCGTGCGTGGACCTGCTCGATCAGTGGCTGGAGTTTTTCGACATCCTGCGGCAGGCTCCAGCCATGGTCGCTGGTGAACTGGCCTTCGCTGTCGGGCACAAAGGTGCACTGGTGCAGCGGCAGGCCGCGCGCGGAGAGGTCGCGCACAAAATGCATCAGGTTTTGCAGCGGGTTGCCTTCGATGTTGAACTCGCGGTCGGGCCAGTCCTTCATCAAAGCGGCCAGTTCGTACACGTCATCGGCGCGGATATGGCGCTCGTCGGGCCGGGGATGGACCGTGATGCCCTGGGCGCCGGCCTGCAAACATAACTCGGCGGCGCGGGTGACGCTGGGAATGTCGAGGTGGCGGGTGTTGCGCAGCAGCGCCACCTTGTTGACATTGACCGACAGAGCGGTTTTCTGGGTGCCGGGCGGATGGGGCGGATAGGACGGACGGCCGGAATGGAATAAGGAGATCATGGCGGATTGACAGGTTTAAAGGGCTTGCAGGTCCATCATCATTTGCCGGGTTTTAAGCACCCGCACGCCGCAATGGTAGTGCAGCAAGGCGCGCAATTGGGTTTTGAGTTCATTGGCGCCGGGGATGCAGGCCTGCAGCGTCTCGGAAAACAGCGCTTTGTCGCCAAGGGACTGCTGCAGCACCTGCCACTGCGCGCCGGGCAGGCTGACGCGGTCATCGTCATGTGCGGGCCGAATCCCGGGTTCAGGGGCCAGGACATAGCGGCCATCGGGCATCAGCGGCGCCAGGGTTGCGGTTTCCGCATCCAGCCGGGGCAGCAGGCCGATGCCCTGCAGCAGGCGCAATTCAAACGCCCGCAGCGCCAGCTGCAACGTCTCGGGCGTCTGGCTGGCCAGCAGCTGCACCGTGGCGGCATAGGCGTCGAACAGGATGGGGTGCGGGTCTTCGCGCGCGAGCAGGCGCATCAGGAGTTCGTTGAGGTAGTAGCCCGACAGCAGCGCATCCCCGGTGGGCATGACATGGCCGCCCTGCCATTCAGCGCTTTTAAGATTGCGAATTTCTGCATCCCCGCCAAAAGCCAGGTGCAAGGGCTGCAGCGGCAACAAAATCGGCCTGAAGCTCGAACTGGGCTTTTTGGCGCCCCGCGCCACCAGTGCGATGCGCCCATGGTGGCGCGTGAACACATCCAGGATCAGGCTGGATTCGCTCCAGTCGTAGCGGTGCAGCACATAGGCTGGCTCGTTACTGATGCGCTGGGCGGCCAAAGCCTCACAGCCTCAAGCAGGCGCGGCGGCCAAGCTTTGCAGCACCCGGCCGGCACAAGCCCTCCGGGGCAGCGCAGAGCATGTTGCTGCAAGCGTGGGGGCCAAGCTGTGCAGCGCCAGGCCGTTCCAAGCCAGGGAAGCAGCCAACATGGGGCGCCATTTACTCATAACCAAACGTCTTGACGCGGGCCTCGTCGTCAGCCCAGCCGGAGCGCACCTTGACCCAGATTTCCAGGAACACCTTGCCCCCGGTCAGGGCTTCGAGTTCGTGCCGGGCTTCGGTGCCGATGCGTTTTAATTTTTCGCCCTTCTCGCCGATGATCATGCCCTTGTGGCCGTCGCGCTCGACGACGATGGTGGCGGCGACTTTGCGCAGATTGCCTTCTTCCTCGTACTTGTCGATGATGACGGTCGAGGTGTAGGGCAACTCGTCGCCGGTCAAACGAAAAAGCTTTTCGCGGATGATCTCGGCGGCCATGAAGCGGTCGCTGCGGTCGGTCAGCGCGTCGGCCTCGTACATCCAGGGCTGCACCGGCAGGTATTTCTCGCAGATGCCGAACAGGCGCTCGACATCCTTGGCGTTGTTGGCCGACATCGGCACGAACTCGGCAAAGCTGTGGCGCTCCTGCATGGCGCGCAGCCAGGGCGCGATTTCGGCGCGGCGGTGGATCAGGTCAAACTTGTTGGCCAAGAGAATGGCCGGCGTCTTTTCGGGCAGCAGGGCCAGCACCTTGGCGTCGGCCAGGTTGAACTGACCGGCCTCGACGACGAACACGATCAGATCGACGTCGTTCACCGCGCCGACCACCGTGCGGTTGAGCGAGCGGTTCAGTGCATTGCCGTGCCGCGTCTGGAAACCCGGCGTATCGACAAAGACGAACTGCGTGGCGGCGCGTGTGCGCATGCCGGTGATGCGGTGGCGCGTGGTCTGCGCCTTGCGCGAAGTGATGCTGACCTTCTGGCCCACCAGCGCATTGAGCAGCGTCGATTTGCCCACATTGGGCTTGCCGACGATGGCGATCAGGCCGCAGCGTTGCTCATGCTCAGGCACCGCGGCGGGGGCAGCGGCGCTGCTGTCGGCCGGCACCGCCGCGCCGCGCGAGGAAGTCGCCTGGGCCAGCATGGCATCGAGCATTTCCTGGCTTTGCGTGACTGGCAAAAGCGGTGTGATAGTCGCCGCTGGCGCCGAGGCGGGGGCGGGCTTTTTGGGTGGTTTTTTACCTGTGCTCATAATCTATTCATCGTGTGGGGTTGCAGCCCGTCGGGGGGCTTTTTGCAGCGCTGAGTCAGGCGGCCAGGGTCTGGACAAACAGCAGCATGGCCGCTGCAGCGGCCTGCTCACCGGCCCGGCGGGAAGGGCCAATGCCGCGCTCGGCCCGGCCCAGTTCAATCACTTCGCATTCCACATCAAAAGTCTGCTGATGCGCAGCTCCGGCAGTGCCCACCACCCGGTAAAGAGGAAGGCCCATTTTGCGCCCTTGCAGCCACTCCTGCAATTGCGTTTTCGGATCCTTGCCGATAGCCTGCATCTGGGGATTGATCTGGACATCCTTGAACAGGCGGCGCACCAGCTGGTCAGCCTTGTCAAAACCGGCGTCAAGGTACACCGCGCCAATGACGGCCTCAACCGCATCGGCCAGGATGGAAGGACGCTTGTGGCCGCCGGAGCGAGCCTCGCCCTCGCCCAGGCGCAGCATCTCCGGCAGGCCCAGCACCAGCGCCAGCTTGTGCAGCGTGTCTTCCTTGACGAGGTTGGCCCGTGCGCGTGACAAATCGCCCTCGGGCAACTCCCTCAGTTGCTCATAGAGCAACCCGGCCACGGCCAGGTTCAGGACCGAGTCGCCCAGAAACTCGATGCGCTCGTTGTGATCGGCCGAGAAACTGCGGTGCGTCAGCGCCTGCTGCAGCAGCCGGGGATTGGAGAATTCGTGCTGCAGGCGCTTTTGCAGGGCCAACAATTGCGGGCTGGAGATGGCAGTGGTGCGCACTTACTTGGTTTTACCACTGTATTTAAGGAGAATGAAAGCTGGACCAGCGACATGAATTTCACGGGTGTAGGCAAAAGAAACGATGGTCTTGTCGCCCTCTTTCGTTACTTCCAGGTCTTTACCGGAAATGGAATGGATGTCATCAATCTGCGCTGCCTTGTCAAAATTGGCTTTGACCTCTCCCACTGTGGTACCCACAGCAGCTTTGTTGGCAGTTTTGAGAATCGTCTGATACTCCATCACCGTTGGCAATATCTGGGCCGCCAAAATTCCACCGAATGCGAGAATGCCGCCGATAAACAAAATACCAATTAAGGAAATACCACGCTGTTGATGTTTCATTTTTCTACTCTGATTAAAAAAGAGGAAGCTTTTAGCTGGGAAGGCTGGCGCACCTTTCCACTTGCAAAATCACTCGAAGGAACCAATGCGTTTGAGATTGCCAAAATTCATCCACACAAAAAAGGCTTTTCCGACAATATTTTTTTCCGGAACAAAACCCCAATAACGGGAATCCAGGGAATTATCGCGGTTATCGCCCATCATGAAATAGTGGCCTTCAGGCACCTTGCACACCACACCCTCGCTACTGTAGCGGCAATTGTCCCTGAAAGGAAAATCGTCCGCGCCGGCAATGAAAGCGGGCCGATCATCGTCGTTGAGCAGGCGGTAGGTCCGGTTGCCGTTGATTTCCTGAAACTGCTTGGCATAGCGCAGCGCATCGGCATCAAAGAAGTCCGGCAGCGGCGTTTTAGGCAGTGGCTGGCCGTTGATCGTGAGCTTCTTGTTCAGGTAAGCCACCTCGTCACCCGGAATGCCCACCACGCGCTTGATGTAGTCCAGGCTGGGCTTGGGCGGGTAGCGAAACACCATCACGTCGCCGCGCTCGGGGCTGTGGTTGTCCAGCACCTTGAGGTTGATGACCGGCAGGCGCACGCCATAGTGAAACTTGTTCACCAGGATCAGGTCATTGACCAGGAGCGTCGGAATCATTGAGCCTGACGGAATCTTGAACGGCTCGAATAGGAAGGAGCGTAGCAAAAAGACCACCACGATCACCGGAAACAGCCCGGCGGTCCAGTCCAGCCACCAGGGCTGCATGATGAGCCGGGCCTTGGCTTCGCGGGTGTTGTCATCGACCTGCACAATGCCCCTGCTGGCCAGTTCGGCCTGGCGCTTGGCTGCACTGGCTTCGAGCGCCGCCACCGCCTGACGGCGCTGCGGCAGAAAATAAAACTGCTCGGCCAGCCAATACAGGCCAGTCACCACCGCTGCCAGGAACAGCAGCAGGGAAAAATTACCCTCCACCGCACCGAAATACCAGGCCGCCCCATAGCCGACAAAGGCCGCCAGCACCACGGCGGTGAGAGAGCTCATCGCGCCGCGCATCAGTCTTCCACCTGCAGGATGGCGAGGAAAGCTTCTTGCGGCACCTCCACCGAGCCAATTTGCTTCATACGCTTCTTGCCGGCTTTTTGCTTTTCAAGCAGCTTCTTCTTGCGCGAAATGTCGCCGCCATAGCACTTGGCAATCACGTTCTTGCGCAGTGCCTTGATGGTCTCACGCGCAATGATGTTGGCCCCGATGGCCGCCTGAATCGCCACGTCGAACTGCTGGCGGGAAATGATCTCGCGCATCTTGGCGACCACCGCCCGGCCCCGGTAAGCCGACTGGCTGCGGTGAACGATGATGGACAGGGCATCGACCTTCTCGCCGTTGAGCAAAATGTCGACCTTGACCACGTCGGAAGCGCGAAACTCCTTGAATTCATAATCCATCGAGGCGTAGCCGCGCGAGACCGATTTGAGCTTGTCGAAGAAGTCCAGCACGATCTCGCCCAGCGGCATTTCATAGGTCAGCATGACCTGCTTGCCGTGGTAAGCCATGTTGAGCTGGATGCCGCGCTTCTGGTTGGCCAACGTCATCACTGGACCGACATAATCCTGCGGCATGTACAAATGCACCGTCACGATGGGCTCGCGGATCTCGTTGATGCGTCCGGCGTCGGGAATCTTGGACGGGTTCTCGACCTTGATGATGTCGCCGCCGGCGCTCAGCACTTCATAGACCACGCTGGGCGCCGTCGTGATCAGGTCCTGGTCGAACTCGCGCTCTAGGCGCTCCTGGACAATCTCCATGTGCAGCAGACCCAGAAAGCCGCAACGGAAACCAAAGCCCAGCGCCTCGCTGACCTCGGGCTCGTAATGCAGCGACGCGTCGTTGAGTTTCAATTTTTCCAGCGCATCGCGCAGCGACTCGTACTCGCTCGCTTCCGACGGGTACAGGCCGGCAAACACCTGGGGCTGGATTTCCTTGAAGCCCGGCAGCGCTTCGGTAGCCGTGAAGGCTGCGCCGCCGCTACCTCCCTTGATGAGCGTGACGGTGTCGCCCACGCGGGCGGCCTGGAGTTCCTTGATACCCGCAATCACAAAGCCGACTTCACCGGCTTCGAGCGACGGGCGCGGCTCGGTGTGCGGCGTGAAAACGCCCAACTGCTCGGCGATGTAAGTCGCCTCGCTGGCCATCAGCTTGATCCGCTCGCCCTTAGCCAGGCGGCCATCGACCACGCGCACCAGCATGACCACGCCGACATAAGAGTCGTACCAGCTGTCAATGATCATGGCGCGCAGGGCAGCGTCCGGGTTGCCCTTGGGCGCTGGCACCAGGGCGACGACGGCCTCTAAAATCTCGTCGATGCCCATGCCGGTCTTGGCGCTGCAGGGAATGGCGTCGGTGGCATCGATGCCGATGACTTCTTCAATCTCCTGGCGCGCATTGTCCGGGTCGGCCTGGGGCAGGTCCATCTTGTTCAGGACCGGCACGACGGTCACGCCCAAGTCCAGCGCGGTGTAGCAGTTGGCCACCGTCTGCGCTTCCACGCCCTGGCTGGCATCCACCACCAGCAGCGCGCCTTCGCAGGCCGACAGCGAGCGGCTGACTTCGTAGGAAAAGTCCACATGGCCCGGGGTATCGATCAGGTTCAGGTTGTATATCTGACCGTCGAGCGCCTTGTATTTGAGCGCAGCGGTCTGCGCCTTGATGGTGATGCCGCGCTCTTTTTCGATGTCCATCGAGTCCAGCACCTGCGCACTCATCTCCCGGTCCTGCAAGCCGCCGCAGCGCTGGATCAAGCGGTCTGCGAGGGTGGATTTACCATGATCAATGTGCGCAATGATCGAAAAATTTCGAATGTGATTCATCAACGAGAATGCCTAAGTACTTGAAAGTATTGCGAAGACATGAGAATGCCAGCGCAAGAAGCCATAAAAAAGGGCGCGCCTGACTTGTGACGCGCCCTGAACCAACAATCTATGGCAACTGCGATAGTTGGAACTTGCATTGTAGGCAAAAAGCCTGCTGCATTCTAACCAAGACCCTTCACGGGCCTGGCTGGCGCCACAGGCTACCAGCTTTTCAAGCCCGCGCGACCAGCCCTCAACGCGCCGGGCGGATCAGCACGAACTGCGCCAGTTCCCCCCGGCGCACCAGGAGCGTGATGGGTTTGGATTTGTCAATTTTCCCCAGTGCCGCCTCGAACGCCTTGACACTGCTGATTTCGACATTGGCCATGGACACGATCACATCGCCTTCCTGCAAACCGGCCCGGGCGGCGGCGCCGTCGACCGCATCGACCTTGACGCCGCCCTTGATCTTGAGTTCCTTCTTTTGCGCTTCGGGCACCTCGCTGACCGCCAGGCCCAGGGCCTGCGCGGGGCCGGCCACTGGCGGCTTGGCTTCCCCCCTAGAGGCCGGACGCACCGGTTTGTCCGCTTCCACCTCGGCAATGGTGACCGGCAGGTCCTTGGTGGCGCCGCGCCGGAACACGGTCACGACGGCCTTGGTGCCGGGCTTGACGTTGCCGACCAGGCGTGGCAGGTCGCTGGCCTTGTCGATGGTCTTGCCGTCAAACCGGATGATGATGTCCCCGGCTTCTATGCCGGCCTTGTCGGCGGGCGCGCCGCTTTCCACGCCCCGGACCAGCGCGCCCTGGGCTTTGGCCAGACCGATGGACTCGGCCACCTCCTTGCTGAGCTGGTCGATCTGCACACCGATGCGCCCGCGCGTGACCTTGCCGCTGACGCGCAACTGCTCAGACACGCGGATCGCCTCGTCAATCGGAATCGAAAAGGAAATGCCCTGAAAACCGCCCGAGCGCGAATAGATCTGGCTGTTGATGCCCACGACCTCGCCGCGCATGTTGATCAGGGGGCCGCCGGAATTGCCCGGATTGATGGCCACGTCGGTCTGGATAAAGGGCAGGTAGTCGCCGGTGTCGCGCTGCTTGGCGCTGACGATGCCGGCGGTCACGGTGTTTTCCAGGCCAAAGGGCGAACCGATGGCCATGACCCATTCCCCGACCTTGAGCCGGTTGATGTCGCCGATCTTCACGGCGGGCAGGCCGGTGGCCTCGATCTTGACCACGGCCACATCGCTGCGCTTGTCGGCGCCGATGATCTTGGCCTTGAATTCGCGGTTGTCGGTCAGGGTCACGATGACCTCATCGGCGCCTTCGACCACATGGGCATTGGTCATGACAAAGCCGTCTGTCGTGAGGATGAAGCCCGAACCGACGCCGCGCGGCTGGCCCTCGTCCGGCTGCTCAGGGTTCGTGCGCGGCCCGCGCGGCAGATTGGGCGGCACCGGAATGCCAAAGCGCTTGAAGAACTCCAGCATCTGCTCGTCAACACCGCCTGGGGCGCCCGAGGCCCTGGCTTTTTCCAGCGTGCGGATGTTGACCACGGCCGGCCCCACCTGCTCGACCAGTTCGGTGAAATCGGGCAGCACCCGGGTTTGCGCCCAGACCGGCGACGCCGGCAGCACGGCAGCGGTGGCGGCGACGGCCATCAGGCTGGCTGTCAGATAGGGGCGCAAGGGTTTCCAGTTCAATTCAAGCATCAATGAGCCTCGTTATTCAAATGATCAACTCAGACAGGCCAGCCGGCCTGGCCATCGGGAAGAAATGGGGATCAGGGGGGAAAAAACAATCTCGCACCGAAGGCAGCGCTTTACTTCTTGGGCGCCAGCCCATTGGCAAACAGTCGCAGGGTCGTCATCGGGACTTCGCCCATGACGGTGATCCAGTACGGAGGGAGCTGCCGGGTGAGCGTCTGGGTTGCGCCCATGGACAGGCTGGACTCCTGCAGGCGGCGCTTGGGGTCCAGGGGCTCGACAAAGATCGAGACCGATGCCAGGCCATCGGAAAAAATCCACTGCAGCGGCTCCTTGCCATCGAGCGCAGAAACACCAGCAGCGCCCAGCGGGCGCTTGTAGCAGCTCACGGACTGAAAGCCCGCCACGGGCGCAGACAGTGTCCAGCCTTCAGCGCTGGCTGTCGTCTTGATCAGCACGGATTTTTCGACCCGATAGCCTTCGACCTTGTTCATCATCTGCAGCAGCTTGCCCATCTTGACCGGGGCATCGAGTTCGAGTTCTGAAAAGGCCGCCTGTTCAAGCACCCGGCCATCGGTGTCGAGCGTCTGCAGCTTGACCACCAGGCCGTTGCTGCGCTCGGTCCAGACGCGGTAGCCAAAGCGCAAGGCATCCTTGGGAACCAGCGTGATGATGTCGGCCTCGACGCCGGCCACCCGCTCGGCGCCATCCTGCCTGACCTTGTAAAAGTCGGCAATGCGGCTGTCGGCCGACTGGAACAGCTCGGGAAACAGGCCCAGCGACTCACGCCTTTCGCTGCGCGCCACCTTGTGCTCGGGCAGGAAGGTGATCACCTGGTCATTGTGGCGAAAGATGGAGCGCGGCGCGCCGGTGAGGGTCTCGACCCGCTCCATCTGCTGGCTGCCTTCGCACACATGCCAGATCTTAGCGCTGGACATGGCGCCACCCGAGGACACGACGAAGGTGCCGATATAGCTGCGGTTTCTCGCCGCCTCATGCATTCGCCTGAGCCAGTCATGCAGGCTGCGTGCCTCTGCGGGCGTTGCCGGTGCAGCGCCAGAAACTGGTGCTGGTGCTGGTGCTGGTGCTGGCGTCTGGGCTGCGACAGGCGGCAAGGCCAGCAAGGCGCCCAGCGCGAGCCAGACACATCGGGAAATTGTCAGAGTCATGAATGGATACAGCTTTTACGCGCTCAGCGCTCAGTCAGCGCAGCCTGGGGCATGTCAAAAGTGGCGTTTCGCAGGAAGCCCGAAGGCTCCTGCAGGGCCGACGTGGCGCCGAACTGCTTGTGCGCTGCCAGCAACTCTTCGAGCCGGGCGTCGCGCACCATGGTCCCCTGGGGCGAAGCCACCAGGATTTGCGCGGGGGGCAGGGATGACCGGGCCAGTTCGGGCGCGGAAGCGGGCGCCAGCAGTCCCGAAGCGTTCCAGGCGATGGCAGACACCGCCGCCAGGGAGGCCGCCCCGGCCACCAGCTTCCAGCGGAAATTGCTGTCGTTCGAAGCTGCTCCACGGTGAGGGACCCGTGCCGCTGCAGGCTGGCGCGGTGCCGATGGCGCCAGCTCGCCTGCCAACGGCCGCGCCGCGGCCTCTTGCGCCAGCCGCTGCCCTAGCCGGGTGACAAAGGCCAGTTCCCCATCCAGCGCTGCGCCCGGCAAGGCCTGCCCCTGAGAGCGCAGCGTCTCGCCAATCAGGTGATAGGCATGCCAGCAACCCGGCGCAGACTCGTCCTGCTGCCAGGCATCAAGCAGGGCGGCCATCTCCTCCTGGCCCAATTCATCATCGACCAGCGCAGACAGGCGTTCTCGGGTGGACATAGAAGGTGGCATGCAGTTCATGGGCAGCGGGTCTGCCGATTGAGGGGGGACTGAAAACTTGCTCTGACTCATGGTGTGGCAATGAAACAATCAACGTCACCAGCGCTTGCCGCTCTGGTTTTCCAGCAAGGGCTTGACCTTCGCGGAAATCGCTTCGCGAGCCCTGAAAATGCGCGAGCGCACTGTGCCGATAGGACAACTCATCAAGGCCGCGATTTCCTCATAGGTCAGGCCCTCTATTTCACGCAGGGTGATGGCTTGGCGAAGCTCTTCGGGTAAGGCATCCATGGCGGCGTTGATGATCTGGGCAATTTCCTTGCTGGCCAGCACGGCATC
This sequence comes from Pseudomonadota bacterium, assembly GCA_030855235.1. Taxonomy (GTDB): domain Bacteria; phylum Pseudomonadota; class Gammaproteobacteria; order Burkholderiales; family Burkholderiaceae_C; genus Polaromonas. Next base: position 98,452 of record JALYRU010000012.1, on the reverse strand, counting down.
CGGCGTTTCTGAACTGGTTAGTTCGTTTTCGACTGGGGAAGTTTCATCGTCGTCATCGGATTTGTAGGCATTTTCCGAAACCGTGGGGTTGCGCTTCAGGTCCATCAGGGCTTTTTTGGCCGTGTTGATGGCAATGCGGTAGAGCCAGGTGTAGAACTGGGCCTCGCCCCGGAACTGACCCAGCGCCCGATAGGCGCGAATAAAAGTTTCCTGGGCAATGTCCTCGACCAGGTCCACGTCGCGCACCATGCGCCCGATCAGGCGCTGGATGCGCCGCTGGTACTTGATGACCAGCAGCTCAAACGCTTTCTGGTCACCCGCGACAGTGCGTTCGACCAGCTGGGTATCGCTGTCGGGAGCCTTGTCGGGCGGCGAAGGGGGAAGTTCGGTGCTCATGGCTGGGGGGGCGCGGCGGCAATCGAAGGCCGGGCTGTCGATACTGCCACAGCCGAAGCGGTGAAATTGGCCGAAGCGCTCGAAGTCCGCGAAAGAACAGGCTGCGCCGTCAGCACATCGTGCGCGTGCGCGGCATTCGAAGACTTGCGCGGCGAATACACGGCCCGGCGCAGATCGAGCCAGCGCGCGGGCATGGCGCGCTGCTCTACCCAGAGCCACAGGCTGGCCCCGCACTGATCCTTCAGTTTCAGCAGCAGGCAGCGCTGGAAATCGGCAATCACGGACATCTCCTGCGCGGCCAGGCCGGCTGGCTCACGCATATCTTGCCAGTGCCAGACCTCGCCATCCCAGACCAGCTGGCCGTTCGGAGCGTTTTTCCAGTTGCTGGCCGCCGCCAAGCCGGCCGCCAGCACGCCAGCCAGGCCCGCCAGCAGGCGCCAGTTCAGCTCCAAGGTCAGGCGATACCACTGCAACAGCAACAAGAGCCCGGCGCACCACAGCCCGAGCAGCAAGCCGCCCAAAAAATACGAACGCCCCAGCGGATAGGCAACCGGCGGGGCGTTGTGAGGGCTCAAGGCAGTCAGGATATGGCCGTGCTTGGGCAGGAGAAGTCAGGCGGATTCAAATGCGCTTGAAGACCAGCGTGCCGTTGGTGCCGCCAAAGCCGAAGTTGTTCTTTACGGCAATGTCGAGCTTGGCGTCGCGCGCCGTGTTGGCGCAGTAGTCCAGATCGCACTCGGGATCCTGGTTGAAAATGTTGATGGTCGGTGGAATCTTCTGCTCATGCAGCGCCAGCACGGTGAACACCGACTCGATGCCGCCAGCGCCGCCCAGCAGGTGGCCAGTCATGGACTTGGTCGAGCTGACCACCAGGTCTTTGGCATGGTCGCCAAAAGCGGCCTTGATGGCATTCGTCTCGTTCAGGTCGCCCAGCGGCGTGGAGGTGCCGTGCGCGTTGAGGTATTGAACCTGATCAGCATTGACCCCGGCATTTTTCAGCGCCATCGCCATGGAGCGGCGCGGGCCGTCCACATCGGGCGTGGTCATGTGAAAAGCGTCGCCCGTCATGCCGAAACCGGCGATTTCAGCGTAAATCTTGGCGCCGCGCGCCTTGGCGTGTTCGTACTCTTCGAGCACCAGCACCCCGCCGCCCTCGCCCAGGACAAAGCCGTCGCGGTCCTTGTCCCAGGGACGCGAAGCGGTTTTCGGGTCGTCATTGCGAGTGGACAGCGCGCGCGCCGCGGCAAAGCCGCCCACGCCCAAAGGCGAGGTCGTCGCCTCGGCGCCGCCGGCGATCATGACATCGCAGTCGCCATACTCAATCATCCGCGCCGACAGGCCGATGGCGTGCAGGCCAGTTGTGCAGGCCGTCACGACGCTGATGTTCGGGCCTTTGAAGCCGAACTTGATCGAGACGTGGCCGGAGATCATGTTGATGATGGTCGCGGGCACAAAAAACGGAGAAATGCGGCGCGGACCCCGGTTGGTGTATTCGCCGTGCATGCTCTCGATCAGCGGCAGGCCGCCGATCCCTGAGCCGATGTTGCAGCCGATGCGCGTGGCCAGCTCGTAGTCGAGCGCGTCGCCGGTCGGCAGGCCGCTGTCGGCCACCGCCTGGCAGGCCGCGGCCAGCCCCAGGTGGATGAAGCGATCCATGTGCCGGGCTTCCTTTTCGGGGATGTAATCCGCGATATTGAAACCCTTAACCTCGCCTGAAAACTTGCAGGCAAAGTTGCTGGCATCAAAATGGGTGGTCAGGTCAATGCCGGAGGTTCCTGCAAGGACGCTGGACCAGGACTCGGCCACGGTATTTCCCACCGGGGTGACACACCCCAGACCTGTCACGACAACACGACGACGGCTCATTCAGTAATCCTGAAAAAAACCTGAAAGGGCCGCTTGGAGGCCTTTCAGGCTGGTGACGACAAAGACGCGAAAGCCTTAGACTTTTTGATGGTTGGTCGCGTAATCAATCGCGTTCTGGACGGTGGTGATCTTCTCGGCGTCTTCGTCGGGAATCTCGATGCCAAACTCGTCTTCGAGAGCCATGACCAGTTCGACGGTGTCCAGGGAATCAGCGCCCAGATCGGCCACAAAGGCTTTTTCGCTGGTGACTTGACCTTCTTCCACGCCAAGCTGCTCGGCAATGATTTTCTTAACGCGTGCTTCGATATCGCTCATAAATCCCTCTGAGGGTTGTAAATTAATCCGTGATTTTACCGCGTTGGGAAGTGTTTCCCAAGCACCGGGCCGGACGGAAAAAAACCGGCTTCGATTTTTCTGTATTCTTGGCCCTGCCAGGCGGGCGTTTTCACCGCGGCCGCCAGGTCAGCAGGTCCACGCCAGCGCTACATGTACATGCCGCCGTTGACGTGCAACTCCTGTCCGGTGATGTAAGCGGCCTGCGGGCTGGCCAGAAAAGCCACGGCATGGGCGATATCCTGGGGTTTGCCAAGATGGCCCAGCGGGATCTGTCCCAGCAGGGATTTTTGCTGCTCTTCGGGCAGGTGCGACGTCATGTCGGTGTCAATAAAGCCGGGCGCCACGCAGTTGACCGTGATGTTGCGCGAAGCCAGTTCGCGCGCCAGCGCGCGCGTCATGCCGGCCACGCCGGCCTTGGCGGCGGCGTAATTGGCCTGGCCCGCATTGCCCGAAGCGCCCACCACCGAGGTGATGGAGACGATGCGGCCGTAGCGCTGCTTCATCATGGTGCGCATCACGGCGCGGCTCATGCGGAAAACGGCCTTCAGGTTGGTGTCAAGCACCGCGTCCCAGTCGTCGTCCTTCATCCGCATGGCCAGCGTGTCGCGCGTGATGCCGGCGTTGTTGACCAGCACCTGCAGGCCGCCGTTCGCCTTGGCGATCTGCTCGATCAGCGCTTCAGCTTGGGCGCCGTCGTTGACATCGAGCTTGCGCCCGCTGCAGCCGGGAAATTCAGACAGGGTCTGGCTGATCTTGGCGGCGCCCTCCTCGCTCGTGGCGGTGCCGATCACAATCAAACCTTTGCGGGCCAGTTCCAGCGCGATGGCTGCGCCGATGCCGCGCGATGCTCCGGTGACCAGCGCCACCTGTTTTTCAAACTTCACGTCGCTCATGCCAGCATTTCCTTCACGGCAGCCAAGGAGGCCGGGTCAAACAGAGGGGCTCCGGTCAGTTCCGGGTCGATTCGCTTGGCCAAGCCGGCCAGCACCTTGCCCGGCCCGCACTCGACCAGCGTGGTCAAGCCGCACGCCTTGATGGCCTGCACGCACTCGACCCAGCGCACCGGGCCAAAAGCCTGGCGGTACAGCGCGTCGCGAATACCGTCGGCATTGTTTTCAATCGCCACGTCGATGTTGTTGATGACGGGAATCTGCGGCGCAGCAAACACGGTGGCGGCGAGCTGCGTCTTGAGCTTTTCGGCCGCCGGCTTCATCAGGCTGGAGTGAAATGGCGCCGACACCGGCAGGGGCAAGGCGCGCTTGGCCCCGTTGGCCTTCAGGATTTCACAAGCTTTGTCAACAGCCGCCTTGCTGCCGGCAATGACGGTTTGCAGCGGGTCGTTGAAATTGACGGCTTCGACGATTTCGGGCGAAGCGGCGCCAAAAGTGCGCGTCGCTTCAAGGCAGCCTTCGATGACCCTGGCAGCGTCCATGCCCAGAATCGCGGCCATCGCGCCCATGCCGACGGGAACGGCGTCCTGCATCGCCTGCGCCCGAAAGCGCACCAAGGGAGCGGCCTGCGCCAGCGTCAGCACGCCGGAGGCCACGAGGGCCGAATACTCGCCCAGCGAATGCCCGGCGACAATGGCCGGCGCGGCGCCAGTTTCAGCCATCCAGACGCGGTAGGCGGCGACGCCGGCCACCAGCATCACCGGCTGGGTGTTGGTGGTCAGGGCCAGCGCTTCCTTGGGGCCGTTCTGGATGAGCAGGCCAATGTCCTCGGCCAGCGCGTCGGAGGCTTCGGCCACGGTCTGCGCCACGACGGGGTGATCGGCCCAGCCGTCGAGCATGCCAACCGACTGCGAGCCCTGGCCCGGAAAAACAAAAGCAAACGATTTCAAGTGATGACTCCAATGATCAATGGCGAAAAATGGTGCTGCCCATTGTAGAAAGATGCCGGACGACTCTGCCGTGATGACGCCTTGCGCTCAGGGGGACTCCCAGACTGCGGCTGTTTTTCGCCTGCAGACAGGGGACAGCCCTTCATTGGCCAGCCGTCCGTCTGAAAAACGCCGATGAATCACCGGCCGCAATCCGCTCAGTAATTGAGCAGCACGGCGCCCCAGGTAAAGCCGCCACCGACGCCTTCGAGCATCAGGGTGTCGCCCTTTTTAATCTTGCCGCTGCGCACGGCCTCGTCCAGCGCCAGCGGAATCGACGCAGCCGAGGTGTTGCCATGCTGGTCCACCGTGACGATCACCTTGTCAAAGGGCATCTTCAGTTTCTTGGCCGTGCTCTGCATGATGCGGATATTGGCCTGGTGCGGAATCAGCCAGTCGATATCCGCTTCGCTCAGTTCGGCCTTGGCCAGCGTGGCGCGGGCGGCGCTCTCCAGCACCCCGACAGCCAGCTTGAACACCGCCTGGCCGTCCATGGTCAGCAGCGGGCTGCCGATCACCTTGCCGCCCGAAACCTGGCCGGGCACGCACAGGATGCCTGCATGCTTGCCGTCGGCATGCAGGTCGGTCGCCAGAATGCCCGGCGTGTCGGACGCTTCGAGCACCACGGCCCCGGCGCCGTCGCCAAACAGCACGCAGGTGGTGCGGTCGGAAAAATCCAGGATGCGCGAAAACACTTCGGCGCCGATCACCAGGGCCTTGCTGGCCGTGCCGGTCTTGATCAGCGAATCGGCGACGGTCAGCGCATAGACAAAGCCGCTGCACACCGCCTGCACATCAAACGCCGGGCAGCCGGCAATGCCCAGCTTGCTCTGCAAGATGGTGGCCGCCGATGGAAACACCATGTCGGGCGTCGAGGTGGCCACGATGATCAGGTCGATGTCCGAGGGCAGCACGCCTGCGGCTTCCATCGCACGCCGGGCCGCCTCGGCACCCAGGTCACTGCTGGTCACGTCGGGCGCGGCGAAGTGGCGCGCCCGGATGCCGGTGCGCTCGACAATCCAGTCGTCGGAGGTTTCAACGCCTTTGGCGGCCAGTTCGGCCACCAGGTCAGCATTGGTCAGTCGGCGCGGGGGCAGGTAGCTGCCAGTTCCGGTGATGCGTGAGTAACGTGTCATGGTTCAGGGTGATGAGTGAGCCGGTCTTGAAGCGGGCGCGGCAGGGGCCAGGGAGAGAGCCCCGGCAGTGCCATCGGCAACCTCGGAAGCGCCTGTCGCCCGCGCCGCCACCAGCAAAGGCGCGGCATGGACGATGCGCTCGTGAACGCGCTCCAGCAGGTTGTTGCGAGCTGCATCATAAGCCTTGTTCAGCGCTTTCTCGAACGCAAAAGCGTCGGCCGAACCGTGGCTCTTGAACACCAGTCCCTGCAGGCCAAGCAGGGCCGCGCCGTTGTACTGGCGGTAGTCAAAACGCTTTTTAAAGGCTGATAGCACCGGGTAGGCGACCAGAGCCGCCGTCTTGGTCAGAAAATTGCGTGAAAACTCGGCTTTGATGAAGTTGCCGATCATGTGCGCCAGGCCCTCGCTGGTCTTGAGCGCCACATTGCCGACGAAGCCGTCGCACACCACGATGTCGGTCGTGCCCTTGAAGATGTCGTTGCCCTCGACATTGCCGTAGAAGTTGATGTCGCCGGCTTTTGAAGCCGAGCGCAGCAGCTGGCCGGCTTTCTTGATCATCTCGCCGCCCTTGATGGCTTCCTCGCCGATGTTGAGCAAGCCCACCGTCGGGTTGGGTTTGCCCGCAATGGCGGCCACCAGCGCCGAGCCCATGACGGCAAACTGCAGCAGGTGTTCCTCGGTGCAGTCCACATTGGCGCCCAGGTCGAGCATGGTGGTGCCGCCGCCGCTGGCGTTGGGCAGCTGCGAGGCGATGGCGGGTCGGTCAATGCCGTCCATGGTCTTGAGCACGTAGCGGGCAATGGCCATCAGCGCGCCGGTGTTGCCGCCCGAGACGGCCACATGGGCCGCGCCATTTTTGACCTGGTTCATCGTGACCCGCATGGACGAGTCTTTTTTGCGCCGCAGGGCGACTTCGATCGGGTCGTCCATGGTGACGACCTCGCTGGCGGCAACGATCTCGCAGCGGCCCAGCGCCTGGAGCTGGGCGTGCAGCGGATGGGCGGCCAGAACCTCGGGCTGACCCACGAACAGGATGTGGGCCTCGGGATGGGCCTGGAGAAAAGCCAGACTGGCCGGAAGAATCACGGCAGGACCGATGTCCCCGCCCATGGCATCGACAGCAATCCTGATCATGGCGTCACCGAAACAGTCAAAAGATGAAATTTAGACAAAAGAAAGGCCCGCAGTATGAGTGCGGGCCTTTCCTTGAGGCGGAAAATTAAGCTTCAGCTTTGGTTTTCAGCACCTTGCGGCCACGGTAAAAACCGGTAGGGCTGATGTGGTGGCGCAGATGGGTTTCGCCGGTGGTCGATTCCACGGCAATGCCGGGCACCACGAGGGCGTTGTGCGAGCGGTGCATACCGCGCTTGGAAGGGGACTTTTTGTTTTGCTGGACGGCCATGATTCGCTCCTGACAGGGGGTGTAGTGTTGGTAAATTTCGCACCAAAAATCAGATTCTGGTGACTGAACCCCTGAGTCAACCGACAAGGGGAAGCATCACTGCATTGGCACGCGAAGCCTTAGATTATAGCGTGAGACGCAGGCCCATCCATTTTCGGTTAATTGCCTGCACCGACCGGTGGCCCCATGGCTGGCGCATCGGCTCCGGCCACAGGCTGGAAAAATCAGGGATTTTTCTTTTTCAACTGCGCCAGCGCGGCAAACGGATTGGGCTTTTCGCTCGTGTCGTCGGCCAGTTCGTCTTCGCCGGCCTGCAGCACCGGCGCGACCGGGCATTCGTCGTGCATGGGCACCAGCGGCAGGGCCATCAGGAGCTCGTCTTCCAGCACGGCCAATAAATCAAACTGCGGCGCCATGACCAGCAGATCTTCTTCAGACTCGTCGTCCTGCTCCATGGCGATGTCTTCCGTAGCCACGAAGCGGTACCACTGATCGACTTGCAGCGGCGTGGCCACCACGCCCATGCAGCGCTGGCAGGTCAGGGGAATAGAAATGTCGGCCTGCAGATGCAGCCAGACATCGGGCTCGGCGCCCGAGCCCGGACGCAGTTCGGCCTTGGCCTGCCAGCTGACGCTGGCATCAAGGGCCAGCCCCTGCGCTTCCTGCGCCAGGCGCTGCAGGTCTTGCAGGGGGGTGATTTCGATGAGCGGCTGGCCCTCCTGGGCAAGGGCCTGCATGTTGAGCCGGGTGGCGTGGAGAGATTTGGACATGCCCGCAGTGTAAGAGAATCGGGGGCTTGACATCTTCCCTCGCCATGAATGACGGGGATTCCCTAGTCTGGGGTTCCATGCCCGAAACCGGCGCTTGACTTTCAGCGCCTTACTTCACACTGGCTTCCGGTATTGCTACCTGCCAGCCGGAACTGCAAGAGCACTCGCAGCCAATGGGAAAAATGGAGAAATACAAGTTTTGCGCTGGCGCGTAATCGCAAATTTCCAGCGCAAATTATCTTTAACATAAAAGAGAATGCAATGCACTTCTTTCCTTTCCGGCCTGAAGATCGGAATGTCCAAGAGAAAATCTAATGAACCAAGCCGTCTCTCCCTCCCCTTCCCCAGCCAGCCGCGCGCTGGTGCTCGGCTCGACCTCGCCCTACCGGCGCAAACTGCTCCAGCGCCTGCAAGTGCCTTTCGAGGTGGCTGCGCCCGATGTCGATGAAACACCGTTGCCGGATGAAACCCCGCGCGCCCTGGCCGAACGCCTGGCGCTCGCCAAGGCCCATGCCGTGGCCAGCGCTTTTCCAAAGGCCGTGGTCATCGGCTCGGACCAGGTCGCCGATCTGAACGGCCTGCCCCTGGGAAAACCTGGCAACCATGATCGCGCCGTCATTCAATTGCGCCAGATGCGTGGGCAAACCGTGGTGTTCCAGACCGCCGTCGCGGTGGTCTGCTTTGAGACCGGTTTTGCGCAAAGCAGCCTGGCCGCCGTGCGGGTGAAATTTCGCGACTTAAGCGACGATGAAATCGAAAACTACCTGCGCGCCGAGCAGCCCTACGACTGCGCCGGCAGCGCCAAGAGCGAGGGCCTGGGCATTGCCCTGCTGGCCTCGATTGACAGCGACGACCCGACCGCGCTTATCGGCCTGCCCTTGATGCGCACCTGCCGGATGATCCAGGCCGCCGGCGTCATGCTGCTGGGCGGTGAGAAAGCGACATCATGAGCAACTCAACCAAAGGCAAGCTCTACCTGGTGCCCGCACCGCTCGATTTCGGCTGCGCCACCCTGGCCCCGCTGCAGGACGTGATGCCGCTGGGCACGCTGCAGGCGGCAGCCCGGCTGGACCACTGGATCTGCGAGAACGCCAAGTCCACCCGCGCCTATCTGAAGCGCATCAACGAATTCCATCCCCTGGCCACGCCGGTGCAGGCGCAGCAGATTCAGGAACTGCCGCGCGAAGTGCATAAAAAAGGCGACCACAGCGGCCAGTTCGACGCCCGGCCTTTGCTCAAGGCCGCCTTGGGGGGCCACGACATCGGCCTGGTCAGCGAAGCGGGCATGCCAGCCATTGCCGATCCGGGCTCCTCGGTGGTGCGCGCCGCCCACGACCTGGGGCTGCAGGTGGTGGGGCTGACCGGCCCGATGTCGCTGATGCTGGCGCTGGCCTGCAGCGGCCTGAACGGCCAAAGTTTCGCTTTCGTGGGCTATCTGCCACAGGACGCCGGCGGGCGCACCCAGCGCATCCGCGAACTCGAATCCCTGGCGCTGAAAACCGGCCAGACCCAGATTTTCATCGAAACGCCCTACCGCAACGCCGCCCTGCTGCAGGCGCTGGTGCAGACTCTCAACGGCAGCACCCGTCTGGCGCTGAGCTGCGGCTTGACGCTGGACACCAGCGTCTCGCGCAGCGCACAGGCGAGCAGTTGGAAGCGCGACAAGACGGTGCTGCCGCTGGAGCTGCCGACGGTGTTCTGCATCGGCCGCTGAACCGCAGACCGGAGGCTCTTGCCCGGCGTTGGCGAGAGTTCTGCCTGGAATGGCCTCAAAAAAGGGACGTGATGAACACGTCCCTTTTTCGCTGTACCCCACTGTCACGCTTTGGCCTGACTTGCCTGACTTGCCTCCAGCAGGATGCGGTCTTTTTTACCAGAAAAACAAGCCGGCTCAGCGCAGCGCGGGAATCGCCTTGAACGCCTTCATCGCGCCCTCGCCCATGGCCGCGCCGAACTTCTTGGCCAGGCGCTCGGCCACGTTGTCGCGGCGGGTGTAGTCGATGATTTCCTCGGCCTTGACCACTTCGCGGGCCACATACTCCAGGCTTCCCAGCTCATCGGCCAGGCCCAGCTCGACGGCCTGCTGGCCGCTCCAGAACAGGCCGCTGAACATCTCGGGAGTTTCCTTGAGCCGCTCGCCGCGCCCTTCCTTGACCACTGCGATGAACTGCTGATGGATCTGGTCGAGCATGGTCTGCGCATAGACGCGCTGCTGTTCGCTTTGCGGGCTGAAGGGGTCGAGAAAACCTTTATTGGCGCCGGCCGTCAGCAGCCGGCGCTCCACGCCGAGCTTGTCCATCAGGCCGGTAAAGCCAAACCCGTCCATCAGCACCCCGATGCTGCCCACGATGCTGGCCTTGTCCACGTAAATCTTGTCGGCCGACACGGCGATGTAGTAGGCGGCCGAAGCGCAGCTTTCTTCCACCACGGCATAGACGGGTTTTTTGTATTCGGCCTTCAGACGCAGGATTTCGTCGTTCATCATGCCGGCCTGCACCGGGCTGCCGCCGGGCGAGTTGATCAGGAGCACGACAGCCTTGGAGCCCGCGTCTTCAAACGCAGCGCGCAGCGCCGCATTGACAAACTCGGCGCTGGCATCGGCGCCGTCGGCGATTTCGCCCTTGACCTCGACCACGGCCGTGTGCGGCACGCTGGCATCGGTCTCGGGCGCGCTGCGCTCCAGGGCCAGCCAGACCAGCAAGCCGAAAAAGGCCAGCCAGGACAGGCGTACAAAGGTTTTCCAGCGGCGCGTGGCTCTTTGCTCGTCCAGCGCGGCGAAAGCGAGCTTTTCCAGCGTGACGCGCTCCCAACTCGGAACCGCGCCAGCCTCTGGCGCCCGTGACGACGCAGTATCAGGCACTTTGGGCGGATTAAAAGAAGGTGGCGTGTCGCCGGGTTGGTTTGAATCGTTCATGGGGGCTTAGTTTAGAGAGGTATTGACGGCGCGAAGGGCTGCAGGTTGTACGCCGAGTGCCAAAAAACCACACCGTCGCGCTCGGACAACGTAATTTTGACCAGAGCGCCCCGGCACGGCCCGCCGGCGCACTGCCCGGTGTCGGGCCGGTAAGCTGCGCCGTGGCTGGCGCAGATCAGCCACTGGCCGCTGTCGTCGAACACCCGGTTGGGTTGCCAGTCCAGCTCCATCGCGACATGGGTGCAGCGATTCAGGTAGGCCTGCGGCGCGCCTTCGTAACGGATGGCAAAGGCGCGGCAGGTCTGGCCGGCATAGACCACATCGAAAGGCACGGCCAGCCCGCCTTCGAGCAGGTCACGGCTGTTGCACAGGGGCCAGAGGGCTTGTGGCTCGTTCATGGAGCTTTTCAAGAACCGGGCCGCCTAGCCGTTGGCCAGCAGCCAGTCGTGCAGCGCCGGCACCGAATGGGCGACATGGCGCGGGCGCAGGACCTCGAAACTGGCCGGCTCATGCGCGCCGTAGCTCACGCCCACACTGGGGCAGGCAGCGTTGAGCGCCATCTGCAAATCATGCGTGGTGTCGCCAATCATCAGCACGCGCTCGGGCGGCACGTCGAATTCCATCATCAGCTCATGCAGCATCAGCGGGTCGGGCTTGCCAGCGGTCTCGTCGGCGGTGCGCGAGCCGTCGAACACGCCCCGCAGCTGGACGCTGTGCAGGGCCTCGTCCAGCCCGCGCCGCGACTTTCCTGTCGCCACGGCCAGCAGGTGGCCGCGCGTCTTGAGCGCGTCCAGCAGCGGCAGCACGCCCTCGAACAGGGCCAGGTCGTTGACATGTAGGGCGTAGTGGTGCTGGTAGCGTCGGCCCAGCTCGGGGTATTTTTCGTGCGGCACATCGGGCGCGGCATGGGCCAGGGCCTGCATCAGGCTCATGCCGATGACGTAAGCGGCTGCCTCGTCCGTCGGCTTGGCCCCGCCCACGTCCAGCACGGCCGCCTGGATGCAGCGCACGATGATCTGGGTGGAATCAAACAGCGTGCCGTCCCAGTCAAAGGCGATCAGGTCAAAATTTCGGGTTTGCATGGGAAGGATTGTCGCTGGCGGAGAGGGGTTGTCGCTGGCTGAAAGGGTTCGGGCAGGGCTTGTGCGGGCAATGGTTCAGGAATTCGCCGGTGCTGCGCCGGGTTCATCCAAAGGCTCTGCCGGCCGCGAGGGCAAGAACTGCTGCAATTCCTCCGGCAAGGACGCCTGCAACTGAACCGCCTTGCGCGTTTTCGGATGGTTGAATTTCAGGCTCCAGGCGTGCAGGAACATGCGTTTCAACGACGCCGCGCCCGCGCTGGAGCGCTGCAGCGTCTTGTTCAGCTCGAAATCGCCGTACTTGTCGTCGCCGGCAATCGGGTGGCCCTCGCCCGCCAGATGCACGCGAATCTGGTGCGTGCGCCCGGTCTTGATCGTCACTTCCAGCAGCGTCAGCGGCGTGGCCGGGGCCAGCGCGCTGGCGGGAATCTGCGCCTTGACCTTGACCAGCGTCACCGAGCGCATCGCGTCCGGGTGATCATTGGGCACGATTTTCACGCGGCGCTCGCCGTTGGGCAGCAGGTATTTGTGGAGCGCCTTGTCGATGACGCGCTGGTTGGCCGGCCAGTTGCCGCTAACGAGGGCCAGATAGACCTTGTCGGTCTCGCGCTCGCGAAATTGCTCCTGCAGCAGTTTTAAAGCCATGCGGCGCTTGGCAATCAACAAAACGCCGCTGGTCTCGCGGTCCAGCCGATGCACCAGTTCGAGGAAATCGGCTTCCGGCCGAGCCATGCGCAACTGCTCGATGATGCCAAAGCTCACGCCGCTGCCGCCGTGGACCGCCACGCCGGCCGGCTTGTCGATGGCGAGCAGGAAATCGTCTTCAAACAAAATGGGGAATTCCGCCGCCGGCGCGTAGCCGCCCACGGTCGAGCTGGCGCCGTGGCGCGCAACTTCCTGCGCCATCGCCTGGGCCTTTTGCTCGGCGCGCTCGGAGGTGCGCACCGGCGGCAGGCGCACGATGTCGCCGGCCTCCACACGGGTGTCGGCGTGCGCGCGACCCTTGTTCACCCGCACCTCGCCGCTGCGGATGATGCGGTAAACGTGCGTCTTGGGCACGCCCTTGAGCTGGCGGATGAGAAAATTGTCCAGCCGCTGGCCGGCGTAGTCTTCCGTCACCGTGACCAGCGTGGCCTGGAGACTTTTCGAGGCTTCAGCAAGAGCCTCAACAGGCGCCTCAGCAGGAGCGTGAGCCGTCGCTGGAGCGGGCATCTCGGCCACGGGCGCGGGCGGGCGCGGCGCGTTCAAGGGCGCGCGCCGCGTGTTCGAAAAAGGCGCTTTCAAAGCGGCGGTGGGACGGACGGGCGCTTTGGCCGGGCGTTTTGCCTTGCCCGAAGCTGCCCCTATAATGTGTTTCACTAGCGATACGCTGCAAGTAGTTGATTCAACTGGAGTTTAGTCCACACGAATCCAGTGCCCCTGAAAAGGCCGCAAACAGCCTCGCTGGAAGGTCGATGCCACTGGTGGAAATTGCCCGCGAGCGACGAGTGCCAGGCACCTCGCAGCAAGGCAAAACCCACGCAGACGAGCCGACGTTTTGCGAATACAACCACGGAATACCACATGGGTGCAGCCGCCGTCACGAACGAACGCTGCGCCCGGATCCTGAGACCAAGTCCTTCAACGGGTACGCTTTGTGATGACAACACTGGTCAGTCTGATTTTTCTATGCCAGCGGCGCCTCCTGGCCCTGCTTTGTGGCATGGATCAGCCTGCAGCCCTTGTCCGGCGAGCGCAAGCAGCCACTTTTTTGCTGGCCACTACCCGTCAGATACCTGCTCACTCCATCCACGCGCCTACGCCCAGACCACTTGGCTGACTGATTTTTTTCGGTCAGCCTGCGTGCCCTCGAAAGCTCTCCGGCAATTCCCCACGTTCGCACTGCGTAGCTCCTGGCGTCGTTAACCCATTTTGGGAACGGGATGTTTAAAAAAAACATCCCGACATAGAACGAACGATAAAGGAACACCCATGAAACGCATGCTGGTCAATGCCACCCAGTCCGAAGAACGCCGCCTGGCCATCGTCGATGGCCAAAAACTCCTCGACTACGAAATCGAGATCGAAGGGCGCGAGCAGCGCAAGGGCAACATCTACAAGGCCGTCGTCACCCGCGTCGAGCCTTCGCTCGAAGCGTGTTTTGTCGATTACGGCGAAGACCGCCACGGCTTTTTGCCCTTCAAGGAAATCTCACGCCAGTATTTCGCCCAGGGCGTGCCGGTCAACCAGGCGCGCATCAACGACGTGATCCGCGAAGGCCAGGAACTACTCGTCCAGGTTGAAAAAGAAGAGCGCGGCAACAAGGGCGCGGCTCTGACCACTTTCGTGTCGCTGGCCGGCCGCTATGTGGTGCTGATGCCCAACAACCCGCGCGGCGGTGGCGTTTCGCGCCGCATCGAGGGCGAGGACCGGGCCGAGCTCAAAGAAGCGATGGACAAGCTCGAATACCCCGGCGGCATGAGCATCATCGCCCGCACCGCCGGCAT
>JALYRU010000012.1:0-84088 GCA_030855235.1 Pseudomonadota bacterium | reverse complement strand
CCAACAACCCGCGCGGCGGTGGCGTTTCGCGCCGCATCGAGGGCGAGGACCGGGCCGAGCTCAAAGAAGCGATGGACAAGCTCGAATACCCCGGCGGCATGAGCATCATCGCCCGCACCGCCGGCATTGGCCGCAGCGCGCCCGAACTGCAGTGGGACTTGAACTACCTGCTCAAGCTGTGGACTGCCATCGACGGCGCCGGCAAGGGCGGCAAGGGCGCCTTTTTGATCTACCAGGAATCGAGCCTGGTGATCCGCGCCATCCGCGACTACTTCAACAGCGACATCGGCGACATCCTGTTCGACACCGACGACGTGTACGAGCAAGCCCGCCAGTTCATGGCCCATGTGATGCCCGAGCACGAGCACCGCGTCAAGCGCTACCGCGACGACGCACCGCTGTTCTCGCGCTTCCAGATCGAGCACCAGATCGAGTCGGCCTATGCGCGCACGGTGCAACTGCCCTCCGGCGGCGCCATCGTGATCGACCACACCGAAGCGCTGGTTTCCGTGGACGTGAACTCGGCCAGAGCCATCAAGGGCGGCGACATCGAGGAAACCGCCACCCGCACCAACCTGGAAGCCGCTGACGAAGTGGCGCGCCAGATGCGCCTGCGCGATCTGGGCGGCCTGATCGTGATCGACTTCATCGACATGGAAGAGTCCCGCAACCGCCGCGACGTGGAAAACCGCCTGCGCGACGCGCTGCGCCAGGACCGCGCTAGAGTGCAGTTCGGCACCATCAGCAAGTTCGGCCTGATGGAGATGAGCCGCCAGCGCCTGCGCCCGGCCCTCTCCGAAGGCGCTTCGATCCCCTGCCCGCGCTGCGGCGGCTCGGGCCACATCCGCGACACCGAAAGCTCGGCGCTGCAGATTTTGCGCATCATCCAGGAAGAGTCGCTCAAGGACAGCACGGCCTCGGTGCTGTGCCAGGTGCCGGTCGATGTGGCCTCCTTCCTGCTCAACGAGAAGCGCTCGGAAATCAGCAAGATCGAGATGAAGCAGCGCATCCACGTGCTGCTGGTGCCCAACAAGACGCTGGAAACGCCCAACTACAAGCTGGAGCGCCTGAAACACGACGACCCGCGCCTGGACAACATCGAAGCCAGCTACAAGATGGCCGAGGAGCACGAGGACCCGACCACGGTCACGCGCCGCAGCCAGGAGCGTCACAACAAGCAAGAGCCCCTCATCAAGGGTGTGCTGCCCGATGCGCCGGCCCCGATGGCCCCGCCCAAGGCCATGCCCGAGCTTCCTGCGCCCCGGCCCGCGCCTGTGGCAGCCGCCCCGGTGCCCCTGCCGGCGCCAGCGCCCGCACCGACTCCGGTCGAAAAAGGCCTGTTCGGCTGGCTCAAGAGCCTGTTCGCCGGCCCGCCAGCGCCCGCGCCGGTCCCCGCACCCGCACCCGCGCCAGCGTCCGCCGTGTCGGTGGTCAAGGAAGTGAGAAAGATCGAGCGCCCCGGCGAAGCTGCCCGCGAGGCGCGCCCGGATGGACGCCCCGAGCGCGGCGAGCGCTCCGAACGCGGTGGCCGTGATGGCCGCCGTGGTGGCCGCAACCGTGCCGACGGCGCGCCGGAAGGCCGCGCCGAGGGCCGCCCTGAAGGCCGCAACGGCGAGCAGCGCCGCGAGCGCAACCCCGAAGGCCGCGCCGAACTCGGCCGTCCAGAGCAGCGCCCGGAGCGCCAGGAACGCCCGGCCGGTGAACCCCGCGCCGCCGGCCGCCAGGAAGGCCGCAGCGATCAGGCCGCCGAAGGCCAGCCGCGCCTGGACAGCGAAGGCCGTGGCGAGCGCAGCCGCCGTGGCGAGCGCACCGAGCGTCCGGAACGCGCTGAACGCCAGGAACGCGCCGACCGCATGCCCCGCGATGCCGCCGAGCAGGATCTGGCCCTGGCCAACCAGGCCGCGATGGCAGCGGCAATGAACGGCGAAGCCGCACCGCAACGCCAGGAGCGCGCCGAGCGCCCGGAACGCGCCGAACGTCAGGAGCGTGCCGAGCGTCCAGAGCGCCAGGAACGCCCGGCGCAGGATGCCGGCCGTGAAGGCGAGCGCCGGCCCACTGCCCGCGCCGAAGGCCGCAGCGAGGAAACCGGCGAAGTCCGCCGCGAACGCGGTGAGCGCGGTGGCGAGCGCAATGGCCGCCGCAACGAGCGCCGCCATGAGCGTGCCGACGACAGCGCCGCACCCGTTGCCGGCGTCCAGGCGGACAGCTTTGATGCCGCCCACCCGGCCCTGGTGACGGGACTGGAGCCATCCGCCGAGAACGCGGCCCTGGTGGCACCGGCTGCAGATCTGCCGCTGCGCGCCCCTGGCGCCGAGGAAGGCCAGGACCGCCCGCAGCGCGAACGCCGCAGCCGTGACCGCTATGGCCGCGACCGCCGGGAACGTGGCGAGCGCGGTGAGCGCACCGAGCAGGCAGGCGAGGCTCCGGCCTTCCAGCCCCATGCCGAGTTTTCAGCATCGCAACCGGCTCAGACACCGCAAGAGCCAGCGCCCTTGACGGCTGAACTGGCAGCGCCCGTGCCTGCCAGCCTGTCCGCGCCTGTGCCCGCCCCTGCGCTGGCAGCAGAAGCGGCAGCGCCGGCGCCTGCAGCGCCCATGCCTGCCGCCGCGCCTGTGGCAAAGCCCGTGCCGGCTCCCGTGCCTGAAGCCAGGCCCACGACGACCGGCGCCCTGCCCAAGGTGCAGGCCTACGCCCTGCCCCTGGAAGACCTGGCCCAGGTCGCGCAGAGTTCGGGCCTGCAGTGGGTCAACTCCGACGCCGCCAAGATCGCCGAAGCCCAGGCAGCGATAGCCGCCGAGGTCAAGCCGATCCAGGTGCCGCGCGAGCGCCCGCCCGTGGTGGTGCTGGAAGAGGCGCCGCTGGTGCTGGTGGAAACCCGGCGCCATCTGGACAGCATGCCGCTGCCGTTTGAAAAATCGGGCGACTGAGCCGCAGGCGGGGCCGCTTGAGCCCTTCAGGAAAAGGCTGCAGCTGCCAGCCTGAAGCCTGAGAGGCCAGGGCCGCATCTCTTCGGGGATGCGGCCCTTTTTCATGCCCGCGACAAAACACAACAAACAGGCACGACAAACCGCCGGCCACGCCCGAACCGCCCGGCGCTGAAAAAAAGAAACGGTGCAAGCCGCGCCACCCGGCGCTGAACGGCGAAGGGCTAAAGCGGTTTTAAGGCTGGGCGGCCTGTTTGTAAGCCTCGACAGCGGCGGCATCATCGCCGCGCTGCTCGGCCAGCAGGGCCAGGGTGCGCCAGGCGTTGCGGTGCAGCGTGCGGTCCTGCAGAGCCGGTGCGGCCTGGCTCAACAGCTGGCGCGCTTTGCCCCAGAGCTGGCGGCTCAGGCAGGCCATGCCCGCCAGGTACTGAAGCTTGGCATCGCTCGGACGGCTGAGCTGCGCCGCTTCGATGCGCGCCAGCCAGGCCGGCTCCAGCGAGTCCAGGCCGGTTTCGAGCACGCTGACCAGCCTGATGCGCAGCTTGTCGCCCAGGGCCGAGTGGGGCGCCAGCATGCGCTCCCACACCGGCAACAGCCAGGCGCGGGCCAGCGCGGCATCGCCGTGCAGGGCCATCAGACGCGAAGCGGCGTGAACCACCAGCTCGGGCATGGCCCGCTCAGTCTCGTCCAGCGACGCCCAGGCCCGCTGCAGCTGCGCCGCATCATGCGCTTCGTTGAGCAGCGCCAGCGCCAGGCCGCGCAGGATGCTTTGCGCGGCCACAGGAGAAAACGCCCGGTGCTTGGCCAGCAGACGGGCCGTTTCCAGCGCCTGACAGGTTTGCCCGCTCTCCTGGGCTGCGCGCAGCTTCATGCGCAGGGCCAGGGTGCGCCGGGCCGCGCCCTGGGGCAACTGGCCCAGCCAGTCGAGCGCGCCCGCCGCATCATGGTCTTCCAGCGCCCAGTGGGCGGCGCGAAACTGCACGCCCTCGCGCACCTCCTGAGCGTGGCGCTGGGAAGAGCTTTGCAGCGCCCATTGCAGGTGCTGGTCACGCAGGGTCTTTTGTTGAAGCGCTTGCGCGCTCTCGGCCACCAGCACATGGGCGAGCGAGCGCAGCTGGCTGGCCAGGCTGGCACTGTGGCCAGTGGGATGACCGGAGGTGTCGGTCGTCACACCAAGGCTTTTTTCCTGCGCCAGGGCATTCTGGGCCGATTTGCTCGAACGGATGTAGCGCCCGGCCATCAGGTGCGACAGCGCGTCCATGAGGGCGCCGTACATGGCGCGCTCTTTTTGCTGGGCACGCCAGCGCCGCGCCTCCACCGGCAGGGAAAACACGGCCGCCACCGCGCGCGAAGCCAGGTACAGCAGCATGAACAGCCCGGCCAGCAGCAGCACCATCAAATTAAAGGAAATATCCACCCGGTGCGGCGGCCAGAACACGGTGACCACCGCCTGGTTGTTGCCGGCAAACAGGGCCACGGCAACCGCAATGCCGAACAGGGCCAGAAACCAGAGAGCGGCGCGCATGGTGTCTTAACGGCCTGCCGCTGCCGTGGACAGCGCCGCCATGGTGTCATCGAGCCGGGGCAGCTCGCTGGTCTTGAGCTGGCCCTGCACCTGGTCGAGCAGCTGGAGGGCAGCCTGGGTGCGGCGCGAAGCGGGGTCAAAATACTTGCCCAGCCAGGCCTCGGCATGGACCAGGTCAGAGCGTGCCGCATCGCTCTGGCGCGACAGCAGGGCCAGGCGGGCATTGAGCAGGCGCAGCTTCAAGTTTTCGCGCAGGAAAAACGATTGCTCAGGGGCCAGCAGGGCCGCCTCGGGCCGGTCAATGCGGCTGACCCGCAGCAACTGGCGCGCCTCGCGCCAGACGCTGGCCAGCGCCCGCTGCGACCACACCCGCAGCGCCTGCGTGTCCAGAGACAGCAGCGGGGAATTTTCGGCGGCCGAGGCGGCGCTGTGCGGCGCTGCGGCGGGCGGCATGGCCGCTGGCGCAGGGCTGGCGGACGCCGGCGCCCTGCTGGCCATCATGGCATTGGCGACGGGCAGCTCATCGACCAGGCGGGCCAGTTCGTCGAGTTTGAGCATCAGCGCGGGCACATCGGTGATGCTGGCGCCCTTGATGCGGTCAATGTCGCGGGCAATGGCGCGCTGCAGCGGATTGAGGCGCGGCTGGGCGGCGCGTGTCAGGCGCAACTCGGCCGACTTGAGCGCGGCCACCAGCGGCTCGGCGCTGCCGGTGAGCTGGGCCTGCTGCTGGGCCAGCCGCAGCGCCGACTCCACATCGACCACCAGGTTTTCATCGCGCGAGCGCGACAGGCTTTGCATCAGCTCTTCAAGCTGGCTGCGCTGCAGGCTGACTTCGCTCAGGCGCGTTTCCTGCAGCGCCAGCCGCGTTGCCAGTTGCCGGGCGCCCTCCTGGGCCTCGCGCGCCAGGGTGCGCGCTTCAATGGCCTGGGCACTCGAATCGGTGGTGCGGCGGGCGAGTTCCTGCTGGATCGCTTCGAGCTTTTGCCACAGCAAAACGCTGCTCAGGAGCCCGGCGGCGGCCAGCGCAGCCACCCCCAGCACCCAGGCGCGGGGCACCAGCCAGGCATCGGCCAGCGCCAGAGGCGGTTCGGCGGGGGCCAGGGCGCGCGCCAGCACAGGCTCCTCGGGACGCTCAGGCGGCGGCAAGGGCGGCAAAGGGGGCAAGGCAGAGGAACTGTCGCTCATGGATGGTGCGATTCTAGCGAGCCCAGGGTTTCGCGGATGTCCTGCAGGGCCGGGCGTGACGCCACAACAACACCCCAGCCGGCGGTCCGCACAGCCTCTTCAATTCGCGGATGGGTGGCCACAGCCCGCGCCCGACGCCAGTCCAGCGCCTGCAGGCCAGGCAGGCCCAGCAGATTGGCCAGCGCTTCGGAACTGCTGAACAGCCAGACCGAGCCGTCGGCGCTGGCGGCTTGGGCGCGCTGGCGCTGCGCGTCGCTCAGTTGCGGCGCCTGGCGCTGATAGACGCCGACAAAATCGACCTGCGCGCCCGCCGCCTGCCACTGGCGCGTGATCCAGTCGCGGCCCGATGAGTTGCCTGGCGCGCCCAGGCTGTGGCCGCGCACGATCAGCACGCGCCGGCCCTGCCAGTCGCGCCGGCCGATGACCTGCCACAAGGCTTCGGAATCGAACTGGCTGGCGTCGGGCGCGGGCGCGTCGATCTGCGCGGCGGGAACGCCGGCAGCCAGCAGCGCGGCCACCGTACCCGGTCCGGGCGCCATGCAGCGCAGGCCAGGCGGCAACGGCGGCACCAGAGATGGCAGGGATTCAGGCGCTGCCTGAGCTGCCTGAGCTGCCTGAGCTGCCTGAGCTGATTGAGCTGTTTGGGCTGTTGGCGCTGTCTGCGCCGGAGTACGGGCCAGCGCCGGATTGGCCTTGAAAAAGTGTTCTACCGCATGGCCGCTGACGAACATGAAGGCGGTGTAATCGGCCAGCGCGTCCCAGACCCGGCGCAGCGCCTGCCGGCTTTGAGGGTCAGAGACCGGCGCAATGTCGATCAGCGGCAGCGCCTCGGCCGCAAAGCCGGCCTGCTGCAACTGCGCTACCCAGTGCCTGGCGTCGCCCTCGGGCCGGGTGACGATCACGCGAAGCGCTGGCCTGTCGGCCGGGAGCGGGGCAGGCGCTGGCGCCGCGTCATGAGCCACTGGCGGGTTCACCTTGGTTTTTCAAAAAAGACAACAAAGCGCCTAGCGCAGCGCCAGTGCTGTCCCAACTATTGAATGTGGCCTGTCTTGCCAGGAAAGGCGCATGGCGCCCACTTGCTGGTGACATGCCGCTAGGCCGCCGCGTTGGCCGCCCAGACGGCGCCACCGGCGCGCAACCGGGCCGCCACCGCCTCGCCCAGCGCCTCAGCATCATGAAAATTATTCACAAGCGCGCTTTGCTGCACCTGCACCAGCGGCGCGGGCAAAATGGCTGAAACGCCAGCGCCCGAAGGCGCCTCGGCCGTCGCCGGATCGCCCCAGGCGGCGCTCAGCTGCAGAATGTCGCCGCTGCCTGTTGCGGTTACGCCGGCAGCACCAGACACATCGGACGCACCAGCAGCGCCGACCGCATCAAGCGCATCATCCGCACGGCTCACGCTCGTGACGAAAGCGGCCAGCGGCATCGAGCAGCTCCCGCCCATGGCTCGCGAAACGGTACGCTCGGCCGTTACCGCCAGCCAGGTCGGCCGGTGCGCCAGCGTGGCCAGCGCCTCGATCAGATCGATTCGATCAGCGCGCACTTCAATCCCCAAGGCGCCCTGCCCGGCCGCCGGCAGCATATCGGCCGGCTCGAAGGTGTGGCGGATGCGCGATTCCAGCCCCAGGCGTTTCAGGCCGGCAGCGGCCAGCACGATGGCCGCATACTGGCCCTCGTCGAGCTTACGCAGGCGCGTGTCCAGATTGCCGCGCAGCGGTTCGATCACCAGATCCGGCCGCAGCGCCTTGAGCAGCACCAGCCGGCGCAGGCTCGACGTGCCGACGACAGCACCCTGCGGGAGTTCAGACAGCGAGCCAAACTGGTTCGACACAAACGCATCGCGCGGGTCTTCGCGCTCCAGCACGCAGGCCAGCGCAAAGCCCTCGGGCAGGTCCATCGGCACGTCCTTGAGCGAATGCACCGCCAGATCGGCTCGGCCCTCGCTCAGCGCGACTTCGAGTTCCTTGACGAACAGTCCCTTGCCGCCGACCTTGCTCAGCGAGCGGTCCAGGATCTGGTCACCCTGCGTCGTCATGCCCAGCAGTTCGACCTGCCAGCCCAGGCGCGTCTCCAGCAGCGCCTTGACATGCTCGGCCTGCCACAGCGCCAGGCGGCTCTCGCGCGTGGCAATCACAACTCTCAAAGGGGAAGAAAAAATTTCAATCACTGCAGCCACTTGTAACCTGTCGGTAATCTGGAAAGGGAGTGAATGCTAGCATGTGCGCCTCAGCACCAAAGGCCCAAGATGCTCAATTCCCCGCGCGCGAAAAAAGTCAAAGAAACCCCGGACCAGGACGGCGCCAAAGCCGCCCAGCCCACCAGCCCGCAAGCGCCCCGCAAAACCACTCCGGACCAGGACAAGACGCCTGTGGCCGCACGCACGCGCAGCAACGAGCGCCCGCTGGTGGAAGACATCCGCCTGCTCGGGCGCATCCTGGGCGACGTGATCCGCGACCAGGAGGGCGTCGCCGCCTATGAGCTGATCGAGCAGGTGCGCCAGCTCTCCGTCGCCTTCCGGCGCGACGCCGATGAAGAGGCCGACAAGGCGCTCAAGACCCTCTTGAAGGGCCTGACCGGCGACCAGACCGTCAGCGTGATCCGCGCCTTCACTTATTTCAGCCACCTGGCCAATTTGGCCGAGGACCGGCATCACATCCGCCGCCGCATCATCCACGAGCGCGCCGGCGACACCCAGGAAGGCAGCATCGACGTGGCCCTGTCGCGCCTGCGCTGGGCCGGCATCGCGCCCCAGACCATCGCCGAGACGCTGGCGCGCAGCTTTGTCTCGCCGGTGCTCACCGCGCATCCGACCGAGGTGCAGCGCAAGAGCATCCTGGACGCCGAGCGCGGCATCGCCCAGCTTTTGACCGCGCGCGACAACATCAAGGCCATGGCCCTGGCCGTGAGCAGCGCCAAGGACTCCCTGAGCCCGCGCGAACTGGTCGCCAACGAAGCCCAGTTGCAAGCCAGGGTGACGCAGCTGTGGCAGACCCGGTTGCTGCGCTTTTCCAAGCTGACGGTGGCCGACGAGATCGAGAACTCGCTCAGCTACTACGAAGCGACGTTCCTGCGCGAAATTCCCAAGCTCTACGCCAACCTGGAGCGCGAGCTGGGCAAGCAGCCGGTGCACAGCTTTTTGCGCATGGGCCAGTGGATAGGCGGGGACCGCGACGGCAATCCCAACGTCAGCGCCGACACCCTGAACTACGCCCTGGGCCGCCAGGCCGAAGTGGCGCTGCGCCACTACCTGACCGAAGTCCACCTGCTGGGCGGCGAGCTGTCGATGTCCACCATCCTGATCGATTGCAGCCCCGCCATGCAGGCGCTGGCCGAGAGCTCGCCCGACACCAGCGAGCACCGCAAGGACGAGCCCTACCGGCGCGCCCTGACTGGCGTCTATGCCCGCCTGGCCGCCACGCTCAAGGCCCTGACCGGCGGCGAGGCAGCGCGCCATGCCGTCGCGCCGCAAAACCCCTATGCCAAATCCGAAGAGTTCCTGGCCGACCTGCGCACGCTGGAAGACTCGCTCAACAACCATCACGGCGAGGCGCTGACCGCCGAGCGCCTGCACCCGCTGATCCGCGCCGTCGAGGTGTTCGGCTTTCACCTGGCCACGGTGGACCTGCGCCAGAGTTCGGACAAGCACGAGGAAGTCGTCGCCGAGCTGCTGGCCGTGGCGCGCATCGAGCCGGCCTATGCCACGCTCGATGAAAACGCCAAGCGCGCCCTGCTGCTGCGCATGCTCAACGACGCCCGGCCGCTGCGCGTGCTCGGCGCTGTGTATTCGCCGCTGGCGCGCAGCGAACTGGCGATTTTCGAAGCCGCCCGCGAGGCCCGCGCGCGCTTTGGCAAGGAAGCCATCCGACACTACATCATCAGCCACACCGAAACGGTGAGCGATTTGCTGGAAGTGCTGCTGCTGCAAAAGGAAACCGGCCTGATGCACGGCCTGCTGGAAAACCCGCTGCCCGCCAGCGCGCCGGCCCGCTGCGACTTGATCGTGGTGCCGCTCTTTGAAACCATCGAAGACCTGCGCAATGCCGCGCCCATCATGCGCGAGTTCTACGCCCTGCCGGGCATCGCCGCCCTCGTGCAGCGCAGCGGCGCCGAGCAGGACATCATGCTCGGCTACAGCGACAGCAACAAGGACGGCGGCATCTTCACCAGCAATTGGGAACTGTATTGCGCCGAACTCGCGCTGGTGGAGCTGTTCGACCAACTGGCCCACTCGCACGGCATCACCCTGCGCATGTTCCACGGCCGGGGCGGCACGGTGGGACGCGGCGGCGGCCCGAGCTACGAAGCCATCCTGGCCCAGCCCCCCGGCACCGTGCGCGGCCAGATCCGCCTGACCGAACAAGGCGAAGTCATCGGCTCCAAATACGCCAACCCCGAAATCGGCCGGCGCAACCTCGAAACCCTGGTTGCCGCCACGCTCGAAGCCACGCTTTTGCAACCCACCAAGCCGGCCACCAAGGCGTTTTTGCAGGCCGCCGCTCAGCTCTCCGAAGGCAGCATGGCCGCCTACCGCGCGCTGGTCTATGAGACACCGGGCTTTACCGAATACTTCTTCAGCGCCACGCCGATCCGCGAGATTGCCGAATTGAACATCGGCTCGCGCCCGGCCTCGCGCAAGCCCTCGCAGCGCATCGAAGACCTGCGCGCGATTCCCTGGGGTTTCAGCTGGGGCCAGTGCCGCCTGACGCTGCCGGGCTGGTACGGCTTTGGCACGGCGATTGAACAATTCCTGGCCCAAGGCGGCACGCCCGAGAGCCGCGAGGAAAATCTCAGTTTGCTGCAGAAGATGTACCGCCAGTGGCCCTTCTTCCGCACCCTGCTGAGCAACATGGACATGGTGCTGGCCAAGAGCGATCTGGCGCTGGCCTCGCGCTACGCCGGGCTGGTGGACGACGCCAAGCTGCGCAAGAAGATCTTCAGCGCGATTGAAACCGAATGGCAGCGCACCGCCCAGGCCCTGGCGCAGATCACCCGCGAAAAGCAGCGCCTGGCGAAAAACCCGGCCCTGCAGCGCTCGATCCGCCACCGCTTTCCCTACATCGATCCGCTGCACCACCTGCAGGTGGAACTGGTGCGCCGCTACCGCGCCGGCCAGACCGACAGCCGGGTGCAGACGGGTATTCACATGTCCATCAATGGGATTGCGGCGGGGTTGCGCAATACGGGGTGATGCGCCAGACCGTCAATAAACCCCCAGGCCCGTGGCAGGGGCCGGTGCCTTGCCAGCATGGTACGGGTGGTAGTGCTTGAATACAGGTTGCAGCCCATGCCTTCCCCATCACGTTGCGCGCTCGGTTGAATTCACGTATGATGCACATCATGCGAAAAGCACCCTCCAATCTTCGGACCAGCGCCAAGGAAGCTTCACACGAGCGCATCGTTGAGGCCGCCGCACGCGCCATTCGGCGTAGCGGCTATGACGGCACGGGTGTGGCCGACATCATGAAAGAAGCCGGTCTGACGCATGGTGGCTTTTACGCCCACTTCGCCTCCCGCGAAGCCATGCTGGCCGAGGCGGCAGACCGCGCTGGCGCTGAAGCCGTCGCTGCGGCGGCAAGTGTCGTCGCAGCCGTGCCGCCGGAACAGTCGCTGCCATCATTGCTTCGTGCTTATCTCTCGAAGGCGCATCTTGAGGGCATCGAGACAGGGTGCCCGATTTCAGCACTGGGTTCTGAAATGCCACGCCAATCGCCCGAGGTGCGCCAAGCCGCCACGCGTCACATCAAAGAGATCATCGATCTTGTCGCCCGCCAGTTGCCGGACGCGGGGCAAGCCAGCGCGCATGAGCGTGCGCGGGTGATCGTGGCCACCATGGTGGGCACCTTGATGCTGGCCCGCGCTGTTGATGATCCCGCCTTGTCTGACGCGCTATGCAGCGCAACATTGAACAGCCTGGCCCCTGGCGGCGCTTGAATCCATCCCCAATGCTTTTTCATTCGCCCAAAAATATGATGATCATCATGCCAACTATTTCTAACAGCCCAGGCCATTGAATTCCAAGCCCACACACCAAAGGAAAAGCGCGATGAACATGAAAAACAAGCCAGCCCTCGCTACGGACGGCGGCGCCGCCAAAAAGGAAACGCCGTCAACCACCCCGCCCTAAAGGGCGGAGCTTGAGGAGAAATCCAAAAAGCTGGGTTGAAACAGGGAAAGCGGTAACCAACCCGCTACGTTAGCAGCAGGTCGTTCAGACACACCAGCGAATGCTTCCTCAGTTCGCTGCTCTGCAAGGCTTTAATCATGCAGCCTAAAGGTAAAGGGGCGAAGGTTTTAGTCGCTGCTCGCAAGAGCAGGAGCCGGTTGCTGACATTCCCGAGGGGAGATTTGCCGAAAGGCTTACGTCACCAGGCCCGTAAGGGCAGAAGGATTTGAAATGGCAGTATTTGTTTTGGACAGAAGCGGCAGGCCCTTGATGCCCTGCACCGAAAAGCGAGCCAGATTGCTACTGGAGCGCGGGCGGGCGCGCGTCCACAAGGTCATGCCGTTCACGATTCGCCTCGTTGACCGTTTGGCTCAGGACAGCGCGTTTCAGGCGCTGCGTGTCAAACTGGACCCCGGCAGCAAAACCACCGGCATTGCACTGGTGCGCGAAGCTGAAGGGGGCGCAGTGGCGGTACTCAACCTGTTTGAACTGATGCACCGGGGCAAACAGATCAGCGAAGCACTCACGGCACGGCGTGGGCATCGCAGGCTGCGGCGCAGCAAACTTCGCTACCGTGCGCCCCGGTTTCTCAATCGAGGCAACAAGGTAAAAGGCTGGCTGGCGCCCAGCCTGCAACACCGGGTGGATACGACGCTGGCATGGGTCACTCGTCTGCAGCGCCTCGCGCCGGTGTCCAGCATCAGCACCGAACTGGTTCGCTTCGATATGCAGGCACTGGAGAATCCTGAAATTGAAGGCGCGCAGTACCAGCAGGGCACCTTGGCGGGCTACGAAGTCCGGGAGTACCTGCTGGAGAAATGGGGCCGCACTTGCGCCTACTGTGGCGCCAGGAACGTGCCGCTGCAGATCGAGCACATCCATCCCAAGTCGAAAAACGGCTCAGACCGAATCAGCAATCTGACGCTGGCTTGTCAATGCTGTAACGCAAAAAAGGCGGCTTTGCCAGTTGAAGTTTTTTTAGCCAAACAGCCCGAGCGTTTGAAGCGCATTCAGGCCCAGGCCAGGCGCCCGCTCAAGGATGCCGCTGCCGTCAATGCCACTCGGTGGGCCTTGGTCAATGCCCTCAAAACGACGGGTCTTGCCGTTGAAACCGCATCCGGTGGCAGAACCAAATTCAACCGAAGCCAGTTCAACATTCCCAAGACCCATGCGCTGGACGCCGCTTGCGTGGGGGAGATGGGCGGCATCACCGGCTGGCACAAGCCGACCCTGTGCCTCAAGGCCATGGGGCGTGGCAGTTACCAGCGCACCCGGCTGGACAAATATGGCTGTGTGCGCGGCCATCTGACCCGTTCCAAAAGCGTCCAGGGCTTTCAGACGGGCGACTTGGTGAAAGCCGAAGTCACCCAAGGCAAGAAGGCAGGCAGCTACACCGGACGGGTTGCGGTCAGGGCCTCGGGCAGCTTCAACATTCAAACCCGTGATGGTTTGGTTCAGGGCGTATCCCACCGCTATTGCACCATCGTGCAGCGCGGCGATGGATACGGTTATCAACTGGCGGCAAAAACGGACGCGACAGGTACGCCGCCAAAGCAGGGGGATGCTTCGCATCCCGCGCTCTACCTCCCCGGCCTGAAGGCCGGGGTTTCACGCGCATTTTGATGAAAGCCTTCATCGTTGAGCACTATGGAAAAAAGCAGAGTTTGCGGGCAGGCGACGTGCCGGAACCGGAACTGCGCGAGGACGAGGTGCTGGTCCAGGTTCACGCCGCCGGTGTGAATCTGCTGGACGCCAAGATCAAGAACGGGGAATTCAAGCTCATCCTGCCTTATCGCACGCCCTTTGTTCTGGGGCACGATGTGGCCGGGGTCGTGGTGCGCGTCGGGCCTGGCGTGCGGCACTTCAAGCCCGGTGACGAGGTCTATGCCAGGCCCGACGATTTCCGGATCGGCACGTTTGCCGAATTCGTCGCGGTCAAGGAAGACTCTCTGGCGCTCAAGCCCAGCAACATCACCATGGAAGAAGCGGCCTCCCTCCCCCTGGTTGGCCTGACGGCCTGGCAGGCGCTGGTCGAAAAGGCACAGCTGAAAAAAGGGCAGAAGGTTTTCATCCAGGCCGGCTCCGGCGGTGTGGGCACGTTTGCCATCCAGCTGGCCAGGCATCTGGGGGCGACGGTGGCCACCACCACCAGCGCAGGCAATGCGGCCTGGGTCAAAAGCCTGGGCGCAGACATCGTCATCGACTACAGACAAGACGATTTTGAAAAAGTCCTGAACGGCTACGACGTGGTTCTCAATAGCCAGGATGCCAAGACGCTGGAAAAATCCCTGAATGTGCTCAAGCCCGGCGGACAACTCATCTCCATCTCCGGCCCCCCTGATCCAGCGTTTGCTGAAGAAATCAAGGCCCCCTGGCTGGTCAAACAGCTCATGCGCGCGCTGAGCTTTGGCGCCCGCAGAAAAGCCAGACGCCACCATGTCGGCTTTTCATTCCTCTTCATGAAAGCCAGCGGAAATCAGTTGCGCCAGATCACACCGCTCATCGAATCGGGCGCCATACGCCCGGTTGTGGACAAGGTCTTTCCCTTCGCCGCCACCAACGACGCCTTGGCCTACGTCGAAAGCGGCCGGGCCAAAGGAAAGGTGGTCATCAAGGTTCTATGAACCAACGGCTTCAACGCCATTGCACGCCCATCAATATGATGGGCATCATATTTTTATCGCTATTTCGCTATTCAACCCTCTGGAGTTCCTCATGAAAATTGAAAATGCTGTCGTCCTCGTCACCGGTGCCAACCGTGGAATCGGCCTGGCGTTCGCGCGCGAGTTGCTCGCCCGTGGCGCGCGCAAGGTTTACGCGGCCGCGCGAAATCCGTCCTCCATCACGCTGCCCGGTGTTCAGGCTTTGCAGCTCGACGTGACCCAACCCGAGGAGGTCGCTGCCGCCGCCGCGCAGGCTGCGGACGTGACGCTGGTGATCAACAACGCGGGCATTGCCGAGTTCGGCGGGTTTCTCGCGCAGGACAGCGAAAAAGTCGCGCGCCGCATTTTCGAGACCAATTTCTTTGGCCTGCTGCACATGAGCAAGGCCTTCGCGCCGGTGCTCAAGGCCAACGGCGGTGGCGCACTGCTCAACGTGCTGTCGGTCGCGTCGTGGGTCAACGGCGGTGAGCTGGCGGCTTATTCGGCCAGCAAGTCGGCCGCGTGGTCGCTGACCAATGCCCTGCGCCACGAACTGGCGGGGCAAAAGACCCAGGTGCTGGGCCTGCACATGGCCTACGTTGACACCGATCTCACGCGCGGCCTCGATGCCCCGAAGAGCAGCGCCGAAGAGATCGTCCAGCGCGCGCTCGACGCTCTGGAAGCCGGCGCCGACGAAGTGCTGGCCGATGCGCTGACCCAGCAGGTCAGGCAAGGCCTGGTGGCGCCGCGCCCGGTCTATCTGCCCCAGGCCCACTGAGCCCGGAACACCCTCCTTCACTCCACCGGAAAGACAACGATGCTCTTCACACCTCTCACAACGCCCTCCTTGCTACTGGCCAACCGCATCGTCATGGCGCCGCTGACGCGCAGCCGGGCGGTGCAGGCCAACACGCCCAATGCGCTGATGGCCGAGTATTACAGCCAGCGCGCCTCGGCGGGCCTGATCATCACCGAAGGCACCTCGCCGTCGCCCAACGGTTTGGGCTACGCCCGCATTCCGGGCTTGTTCAACGAAGCGCAGGTGCGCGGCTGGAAGCAGATCACCGATGCGGTGCATGCCCAGGGCGGCAAGATAGTCGTGCAACTCATGCACACGGGGCGCGTCAGCCATGTCGCCAACCTGCCGGCAGGCGCGCAGGCGCGCAGGTGCTCGGGCCGATGGCCGATGTCTGCCCCGCAGAGATGTACACCGACTCGCAGGGCCTGCAGCCGCACAGCGTCCCCCGCGCCATGAGCGCCGACGACATGGCCCATGCCGTCGCAGAATACGTGCAGGCGGCGCGGCTGGCTGTCGAGGCCGGATTCGATGGCGTCGAACTGCACGCGGCGAACGGCTACCTGATCGAGCAGTTTCTGAACGCCAACGTGAATCAGCGCACCGACGCCTATGGCGCAAGCGCGCAGAACCGCAACCGCTTCGCACTCGATGTGGCGCGTGCGACGGCCGCTGCCATCGGAGCCAACCGGGTGGGAATTCGTCTGTCGCCGTATGGCGTGTTCAACGGCACCGGGCACTTTGCGGAGGTGGAGCCGCAGTACCTCGCACTGACCGAGGAACTGTCGGCGCTGGGCCTGCTTTACGTTCACCTGCTGGACCATTCCGCGATGGGCGCGCCGCCCGTTCCCGCCGAGTTCAAATCCCGGCTGCGTCAGGCTTTCAAGGGTTTGTTGATCCTGGCGGGGGGCTTTGACCGCGCCGGCGCGCAAAGTGCGCTGGCTGACGACCAGGCCGATCTCATCGCCTTTGGCCGCCCGTTCATTGCCAATCCTGACCTGGTGGAACGCATGCGCGTCGAGGGGCCGCTGAATGCGCCTGACATGGCCAGCTTTTACACGCCCGATGCCAAGGGCTACACCGACTATCCGGTACACGGAGCCTGATCGGGGTCATCAAGGCCAGACGCCCATCGGGCGTTGCTGAGCAACAGGGACATGGCGCTGGCCTCGCGCTACGCCGGGCTGGTGGACGATGCCAAGCTGCGCAAGAAGATCTTCAGCGCGATTGAAACCGAATGGCAGCGCACCGCCCAGGCCCTGGCGCTGATCACCCGCGGAAAGCAGCGCCTGGCCAAGAACCCGGCCCTGCAGCGCTCGATCCGCCACCGCTTTCCCTACATCGATCCGCTGCACCACCTGCAGGTGGAACTGGTGCGCCGCTACCGCGCCGGCCAGACCGACAGCCGGGTGCAGACGGGGATTCACATGTCCATCAATGGGATTGCGGCGGGGCTGCGCAATACCGGGTGATACGCCAAGCGCCGGCTTGTATGCCCATCAAAAGGAACAAGCCGGGCTGGGAGCGGCTCAGGCAGCGCTCAGGAAATTATTCAAGCGGCTCGCGCGAAGCACGGTCCAGCGCCGCCATATCGGCAATGCTGTGCTTAATCGGAATCTGACCCCGATTCCCCTTATTTCAGCAGCCTGTTAAATCAATACGCTATGAGACCCCTGAAAGGAATAATGACGCACCCGCAAATGTGTGGTTCCAACAACCGGTTCAAAACCAATTACCAAACGTTTGAGAGAGCTTCTCCGATCAGAAAACCAATGCATGAGCCGTAGGGCTTTTTCGTCAATGTGATTTGGTATAGGAAGAATGACTCCTGGTACAGGTGCCATGTCTATTCGATGGTAGGCATTCATGGCTTCGCAAACAGCTCCGGCTGCAAAGTCTGCGATTGCCACAAAGTCCTCTACATCTCGCTTCCCCGTGTCCGACGCCGTCGTTGCAATTTGCAAGTTTCTAAGAGTGTGAGAAAGATAATGGCTACCAATATTACCAAAAGTGGAAACAAATTCGCGATGTTTATCAACATTAGCAGCAATGTCATCTTGATCAGATATCCAGAGGACATCTTGATCTTCTCTCGATAGCCCCGCAAGAAAAAAGACAACAAAGTGACACACGCGAAGCAGCTTCTCTACCACATGTGGTGCCCAATGCGAAAGTGAATAAATTTCTGGATCGGTTGCCAAAATCTTTCCTGACGACTTAAACAAAGATTCGATTTCTTTGTGGACGAGAACAACAACTAGCAAACCTGAAAGCAAATCCGTGGCTCGAAGGAAATGAGGAAGGGCTACAGAACGGTGACGATCCCCTAATGTCTTGTACGAAAATCTTCGCCCATCTGGCATAAATTTTTCTCGAATTTTTTTTCGAGCCGCCATCCAGGGCTGACTTTCGTTCAGGTTTGCAAAAACAAAACCAAACGCTTCAAATAGCGAAGTGGAATGTTGTCCACTGTAGTCTGACCCGATAAGAATCGTCGATGCATTTCTCAGGTTTGGGAGGGCGTCTGGGTCTCCAACATCTAGACTGCGCAGGAGAGAGTTTGCATTGTTCATTGCTCCTAATTCTGGGCGATCGCTAAAGTGCCAGTTATTTTCGAGCATATGCAATTACCTTAAGGTTTAACTTTTGACTTAACCCGTACGCCGCCGACAATCCGAGCTGAATAAATTGGCTATGACGCTGGAGCAGGAGATTTTCTGAACTTCTCATCCAACTCCGGAAGTAGCTCATTAATTGACCTCTCTATCACCCGCTGCCTAAATAAGTCGAGCACTGCCTCTAAAATTTGGAATGCTTTAAGAAGGTCTGCTTCTTCAACACCATCCGCGTGTGATGCTTCGTTTCCAAGCAATTTAAGGGATTTAAGCCAGTTAGCCTGCGTAGGATAAATCACCCCCATCGCTTCAATGGAATGATGTAGAGACTTTCCTACAAATCCCAACTCTTTACACAGTTTTTCCATAGCGCGCCTAATTTTCGCGCCAGATCCGGTGAGATCGCAGTGAAAGTGATTGAATGCCTGAAGCACCTCTTGCGCAATCGGATCGGGAGTGTATTTTGAAACGTCAAACATAGGAACTGGAGGACTGAAGTACTCTACTTTAATCGAGGCGCCTAAATTATTACCCAAATTCTCATTTGGAATTTTTGCTGTTCCTGCAGCAGACACGTTCCCCCCGCATTCTTCACACGTAAAGAAAGCTGTAAACTTCTTCAGAGAAGTTTTGTTTTTATCACCAATAACTGCAATGCCATACAAGACACCAAAAAACTTACTTTCTCTGTATATGTTAAGAAAACTTTTCTGAATCTCTTTATCCTCCCGACTGACTATCACATTGCCTTTATTGGGCGGAGAGTTACGAAACTGCAAAACATCTGGATCAAGGGAGAGCTTTTTTGCATTACAGAAAGGACAGGGAAGCTTTGGGTAAGCATCAAGGGATTTAAAATCAACAATACTAACCCACAAATCTTTGGCAAACAAAATGCATTCCTTTTATAAAACCAAGCACAGCATAACTCTAGATACACCATCAACGCACTGAACAACTCCGACACACTACGCATAATGCACGCCACCCAATGCGCGCGCCAAGGCAGCGAAGGCGAATCACCTCCCCACGGCTCTTAAAGAAACCTCTCCAGCAACCGCCGCGAACCCCGATCCAGCGCCGCCATGTCGGCAATGCTGTACTGCACGCCTTCGCTGCCTGCAATCAACAGCGCGCCCTGCCCCAGGCGGCGGATGTCTTCCTCGCCTTTGAGCACAAACGTGGTCTCGCCCCGGTCGGTTTCCACCGTCCACTGACTCGGCGTGCCGAACGAGGACACGCTTTTGAGGCGCCGGATCTGCGGCACGAAGTCGCGCAGGGCCAGTTCTTCCTGCAGCAGTGCGCGCGCGGCATCGGGCAGGTCGGCTAGATGCTCTATCCAGGCCAGCTCATGGCCGTCGGTGCTGACCAGGGAAATGCCTTCGCCCGGCGCGGCCAGCGGAAAGGCGCGCACGGGGGTCACGC
Organism: Pseudomonadota bacterium; assembly: GCA_030855235.1. Lineage (GTDB taxonomy): Bacteria > Pseudomonadota > Gammaproteobacteria > Burkholderiales > Burkholderiaceae_C > Polaromonas. Next base: position 64,813 of record JALYRU010000012.1, on the reverse strand, counting down.
CCTCGTGCGGCTGGCCGTCGGCGCCGGTGAACTGCAGCCGGCCCGAGGCCAGGCGCGCCAGCTGGAAATCCGGGCCGATGGCGGCGGCGGTGGTAGCCGTGGATGAGGTGGCGGTGGTGGAATTGAAATCGGTCATGCGCCGCTCTTTCAGGAAAAATGATGCAAGGTCAAGGGTTCAGGCGACAACACAGCCGCCCAGTGGCTCGGGCGTTCAGCCGCTTGGGCGCTCAGCGACTCAGGAACTCGGGCGCTCACACGCTGCCGGCCTGCTGGGGCGCGTGCTGGGCGGTGTGCGCCACTTGCGCCGTGGCCACGGCGGCGCGGCTGTCGGCCGCTTCGGTCTCGTCGCCTTCGGTGTCCACCTGGCGCAGCTGGGCTTGGTACAGGCGCCAGTAGTGGCCCTGCTGGGCCATCAGAGCGTCGTGCGGGCCGACTTCCACCACCTGGCCGCGGTCCATCACCACCAGCCGATCGGCCTTGCGCAGCGTGGACAGACGGTGCGCAATGGCAATCGTCGTGCGGCCCTGCACCAGGTTGTCCAGCGCTTTTTGAATCTCTTTTTCAGTTTCGGTGTCCACCGACGAGGTGGCCTCGTCCAGGATCAAAATGCGCGGATCGATGAGCAAGGCGCGCGCGATTGAAATGCGCTGGCGCTCGCCGCCCGAGAGGCCTTGGCCGCGCTCGCCCACCAGCGAGTCGTAGGCCTGGGGCAGGCGCAAGATGAACTCGTGCGCGTGCGCGGCGCGGGCGGCGGCGACGATCTCGGCGCGCGTGGCGCCGGGCTTGCCGTAGGCGATGTTCTCGGCAATCGTGCCGAAGAACAAGAACGGCTCCTGCAGCACCAGGCCGATGTGGCGCCGGTAGTCGGCCACGCCGAAGCGCCGGATGTCGGTGCCGTCCACCGCGATGGCGCCGTCGCTCACGTCGTAGAAGCGGCACAGCAGGTTGACCAGCGTGCTCTTGCCCGAGCCGCTGTGGCCCACCAGGCCGATCATCTCGCCGGGTTTGATCGTCAGGTCCAGGCCGCGAATCACCGAGCGGTTGCCGTAGCGAAAGCCCAGGTTTTTCATCTCGATGCGGCCCTGGAGGCGGCCAATGGGCACTGGCTGGGCGGGTTCCGGCACGTTGGAGACGTGGTCGAGGATGTCAAAAATGCGCTTGGCCCCGGACGCCGCTTTCTGCGTGACCGAGACGATGCGGCTCATCGAGTCGAGCCGGCCGTAAAAGCGCCCGATGTAGGCGATGAAGGCGGTGAGCACGCCCACGGTGATCTGCTGCCTGGACATCAGCCAGATGCCAAACGCCCAGACGACTAAAAGCCCGATTTCGGTCAGCAGCGAGACCGTGGGCGTGAACAGGGACCAGGTCTTGTTCAGCTTGTCATTGACCGCCAGATTCAATTGATTGGCCACGCGAAAGCGCTGGGCTTCGCGCTTTTCCTGGGCAAAGGCCTTGACCACGCGGATGCCGGGAATGGTGTCGGCCAGCACGCTGGTCACGTCGGACCAGACGCGGTCGATCTTTTCAAAGCCGGTGCGCAGCTTGTCGCGCACGACGTGGATCATCCAGCCGATGAAGGGCAGCGGCAAGAGCGTCACCAGCGCCAGCCACGGGTTGATGGAAAAGAGAATGACGGCGGTCATGCCGATCATCAGCACGTCGGTGGCAAAGTCCAGCGCGTGCAGCGAGAGAAAGACGCAGATGCGGTCGGTCTCGGAGCCGATGCGCGACATCAGGTCGCCCGTGCGCTTGCCGCCGAAATAATCCAGCGACAGATCGAGCAGGTGTTCGAACGTGGCGGTGCGCAGGTCCGCGCCGATGCGCTCGGACACTAGCGCCAATAAATAAGTGCGCGCCCAGTTCAGCGCCCAGCCCAGCACGGCCGCGCCCAGCAGCGCGCCCAGGATGGCGCCGACTTTCCAGGGTTCGATCTGCTGGCCGTTCTGGAACGGGATCAGCACTTCGTCCATCAGCGGAATCGTCAGGTAGGGCGGCACCAGCGTCGCGGCGGTGGACGCCAGCGTGAGCAGGAAACCGGCCAGCAGCTGAAAGCGGTACGGCCGGGCAAAGCGCCCCAGCCGCAGCAGCACCCAGGTGGAAGGCGGCGTGTGCAACTCGCGGGCGCAGGCCGGGCACTCGTCGCTGTCGGGCGGCAACGGCAGGTCGCATTCGGGGCAGAGCGGGGCTTCCTCGGTGGCGCTTTCCTGCGGCCCGGCCTGCTGGCGGTTGAATAGCCGCACCAGGCGCAGCGCCTGTGGGTTGGCGCCCAGGGTGAAGCGCCAGCCGGCCAGGCGCCGGGTAGCCGTGCCCTCGGCGGCAGGCGCTTGATCAGGGTCGGGCCGGTGATCCGGTCCATGCGGTTGATCTCGTTCATCCCGCCCATACTGTTTCTGCCGTTCATTGCAGTCATGGCGTTGATGCAACTCCAGCGTGCCCACGCCGGCATGGTCAAAATGGCGCAGCGACAGGCCCGGCAGCGGCGCGCCAGCGCCGTCGCGGATGGGCCAGGCGGACCAGGCGCCATCGCCCTCCTGGCTCAGCAGGCGGCGGTCGGTCAGGGCCAGCAGCCCCTGCTGGAAATGAAGTTGCGGGTTCAGGTCAACCGTTAGGGTACACAGCACGTTTTCTTGAGTTGCGAGCTGTGAACGCAGCCCGGCCAGTGCCGGGTCATCGGAACGGATGCCGTCCGCGGAGTGCTTGTGATGCATGGTGTGTTGAATTCTTTGTCCGATAAAAGCGCGGCTATCGTCCCGTATCCAGGAAAGAAGGCAGGCAGCCGGTGTGGCAACAAGCCTGGGCAGGCGCGACGCGGTATCCGGAACAGGGGATTTTCACCCAAGCCAGTTCAGCTCAAGCAATATGTATCAATTTGAGTCTTTAATTCAGCCCGCCATCCGCTTTTGAAAGCAGCAACAGCAGACAATCCGACGGTTCGATAACCGTACCAACCCAAACGCATTCCCCAGACCCGTTGCCGGCACCGCCGGCCTGGACATCAAACGTTACGCCGGCCCCGCCGGTTGACCTTCTACCTATTTGCCAACCATGAGCCAACAGGACGACATCACGCTGCTGCGCATTAATTATTTGTGCGGCCCCAATATCTGGACTTATCGGTCGGTCCTCGAAGTCTGGCTGGACTTGGGCTGGCTCGAAGACGCGCCCAGCCACCAGATTCCCGGCTTCAACGAGCGGCTGCTGGCGCTGCTGCCGGCCCTCCTCGAACACCACTGCGGCGTGGGCGAGCACGGCGGCTTCGTGCAGCGCCTGCGCGAAGGCACTTGGGCCGGCCATGTGCTCGAACACGTGGTGATCGAGCTGCTGAACCTGGCGGGCATGCCCACCGGTTTCGGCCAGACCCGCAGCACCTCCCAGCGCGGGGTGTACCGCATGGTGTTTCGCGCGCGTGACGAGCAGGTCGCCCGCTGCGCCTTGGCCGAAGGCCACCGACTCTTGATGGCAGCGATCAACGCCACGCCCTATGGCGCGGCCGACGTGCAGCAAGCCGTCGAGCGCATCCGCGAGCGGATCGACGACTGCTACCTGGGCCCCAGCACCGCCGCCATCGTCGCGGCGGCCACGGACCGGGGCATTCCGCATATCCGGCTCAATGACGGCAACCTCGTTCAACTGGGTTACGGCGCCAGCCAGCGCCGCATCTGGACGGCCGAGACCGACAGCACCAGCGCCATCGCCGAGGGCATCGCCCATGACAAGGATCTGACCAAGAGCCTGCTGGCCAGCTGCGGCGTGCCGGTGCCCGAGGGAGAAATCGTCACCAGCGCCGAAGAGGCCTGGGAGGCGGCGCAGGACATCGGCCTGCCGGTGGTGGTCAAACCCTCGGACGCCAACCATGGCCGGGGCGTGTCGCTGGACCTCAACACCCGCGAGGAAGTCGAGGCGGCCTTTGCCGTCGCCGAGCCCGAGGGCAGCGAGGTGATGGTCGAGCGCTATGTGCGCGGCCACGAGCACCGGCTGCTGGTGGTGGGCGGCAAGGTGGTGGCGGCCGCGCGCGGCGCGGTGGCCAGCGTGGTGGGCGACGGCGCCGCCACTGTTAACCAGCTGATCGACGCCCAGCTCAACACCGATCCCCGGCGCGGCGAGGGCGAGGACTTTCCGCTCAGCCGCATCGACACCGCCAGCGACGGCGCCATCGTGCTGGACCTGCAGCGCCAGGGTTTGACGCCCGAGGCCGTCCCGGCGGCCGGGCGCGAGGTGCTGATCCAGCGCAACGGCAACGTCGCCATCGACTGCACCGATGCGGTCCACCCCGAGGTCGATCACATCGTGTCCCTCGCTGCGCGCGTGGTGGGCCTGGACATTGCCGGCGTCGATGTGGTGGCGCAGGACATCTCGCGCCCGCTGCACGCGCAGGGCGGCGCGATTGTCGAGGTCAATGCCGGACCGGGCTTGCTGATGCACCTCAAGCCCGCGCAAGGCGCGCCGCGCCCGGTGGGCCGCGCCATTTGCGAGCACCTGTTTCCCCTGCCGTCTGAAACGCCGCAGCCGCGCGGCGAGATGGGCGCAGGGCGTATTCCCATCGTCGGCATTGCCGGCTCCGAAGGCACGCAGCAGGTGGCGCAGTTGGTGGCCTGGCTGCTGCACTTGGCGGGCCGGCGCACCGGCCTGGCCTGCCGGAGCGGCCTTTTCCTGGACCAGCGCCTGGTGGATGCGGGCGACGGCACGCACTGGGAAGCCGGCCAGCGCCTCTTGATTAACCGTGCCGTGGAAGCGGCCGTGTTTGAAAACGGCGCCGAGACGATTTTGCGCACCGGCCTGGCCTATGACCGCTGCCAGGTGGGCGTGGTGACTGACCTGCAAGGCGCGGAAAAGCTGGGCGAATTCGACATCACCGAGGACGCGCAGATGTTCAAGGTCATGCGCTCACAGGTCGATGTGGTGCTGCCCGGCGGCGCGGCCGTCCTGAACGCCCTGGATGCCGGCGTGGCCGAGATGAAGCCGCTGTGCGACGGTGAAGTGATCTTCTACAGCACCGATCCCGACGCGCCTACCCTGGCCGCCCACCGCCAGGAAAATGGCCGCGCGCTGTACCTGCGCCAGGACCAGATCGTGCTGGCCACCGGCACCACGGAAGTCTTTTTGCCCGGGCTGGGCAAGCTCTCCGCCTGGCACCTGCGCCATGGCGCCAGCAGCAGCACCGCCAATGCCAGCGCCATTTCCGACAGCGCCCTGCTCGCTGCCGTCGGCGCAGCCTGGGCGCTCGGCATCCCGCTCACGCTGATCGGCGCGGGCCTGCAATCCTTTGAATCCAACCCACAACCTGCCGGGAGGGCAGACTGATGGAAGTTTCCCGCATCCGGGCCCTGCGCGGCCCCAACCTCTGGAGCCGCCACACGGCGCTCGAAGCCATCGTGGCCTGTACAGCTGAAGAGCGCAGCATCGACAACGTGAGCGGTTTCGAAGCGCGCCTGCGCGCCCTCTTTCCGGACCTGGGCGTGTTGCATGACAGCGCCTCTTCAGGCGGCACGGTGTCGCTGGCTCATGTGCTCGAAGCGGCGACGCTGGCGCTGCAGGAAGCGGCCGGCTGCCCGGTCACCTTCAGCCGCACGTCCGCCACGCTCGAAGCGGGCACCTACCAGGTGGTGGTCGAATACAGCGAGGAAGCCGTGGGCCGCCTGGCCTTGACGCTGGCGCGTGCCCTGATTGACGCGGCCTTGAACAACACCACATTTGATGTGGAAGCCGCCCTGGCCCAGTTGCGCGATCTCGACGAGGACGAGCGCATGGGCCCGAGCACCGGCGCGATTGTCGAAGCCGCCGTGGCGCGCGGCATCCCGTTCCGGCGCCTGACCAAGGGCAGCCTGGTGCAGCTGGGCTGGGGCGCCCGCCAGCGCCGCATCCAGGCGGCCGAACTCGACAGCACCAGCGCGGTGGCCGAGTCCATCGCCCAGGACAAGGATCTGACCAAGAAACTGCTGCGCGCCGCCGGCGTGCCGGTGCCGCTGGGTCGGCCGGTTCTCGATCCCGACGATGCCTGGACCGCCGCCCTGCAGATCGGCCTGCCGGTCGTTGTGAAACCCCAGGACGGCAACCAGGGCAAGGGCGTGACGGTCAACATCACCAGCCGTGACCAGCTGGACGGCGCCTTTCGCGCCGCCGCCGAGTACGGCGAGGTGATGGTGGAAAAATTCCTGCCCGGCAGCGATTACCGCCTGCTGGTAGTGGGCGACAAGCTGGTGGCCGCAGCCCGGCGCGAGCCCCCGCAGGTGGTCGGCGACGGTCTGCACACGGTGCGCGAGCTGGTCGATCTGGTGAACCAGGACCCCAAGCGCGGCTCGGGCCATGCCACGTCGCTGACCAAGATCCGCTTTGACGACATCGCCGTGGCCCGGCTCGATGTGCAGGGCCTCACGCCCGCCTCGATTCCGCCCAAGGGCCAGCGCGTCATCCTGCGCAACAATGCCAACCTCTCCACCGGCGGCACCGCCACCGATGTCACCGACGAGGTGCATCCGGAGATCGCCGCCCGCGCCGTGGCCGCCGCGCAGATGATCGGCCTGCACATCTGCGGCGTCGATGTGGTGTGCGAGAGCATGCAGCGCCCGCTCGAAGAGCAAAGCGGGGGCATCGTCGAGGTCAATGCCGCGCCGGGCCTGCGCATGCACCTCTCGCCCTCCTACGGCAAGGGCCGCGCCGTGGGCGCCGCGATGGTTGACGAATTGTTCCCGCCCGGCGACAACGGCCGCGTGCCGGTGATTGCCGTGACCGGCACCAACGGCAAGACCACCACGACGCGCCTGATCGCCCACCTGCTGGCCGCGCACGGCCTGCGCACCGGCATGACCAACACCGATGGCGTTTACATCAACGGCAGGCAAACCGACAGCGGCGACTGCAGCGGCCCGAAAAGCGCGCGCAACGTGCTGATGCACCCGGATGTGGACGCGGCGGTGTTCGAGGTCGCGCGCGGCGGCGTGCTGCGCGAAGGCCTGGGCTTTGACCGCTGCGAGGTGGCCGTCGTGACCAACATCGGCAGCGGCGACCACCTGGGGCTGAACTACATCACCACGGTGGAAGACCTGGCCGTCCTGAAACGCGTGATCGTGCAGAACGTCTCGCCCACGGGCTACGCGGTGCTCAACGCGGCCGACACCATCGTCAACGACATGGCCCGGGCCTGCCCCGGCAAGGTGATCTTCTTTGCCGCTGACCGGCACCACCCGAACATTGCCACGCACCGGGCGCAGGGCAAGCGCACCGTCTATGTCGAGGGCGCCATGCTGGTGGCGACCGAAGGCGCCTGGGTCGAGCGCATCGCCTTGAGCGCCATTCCGGTCACGCGCGGCGGCACCATCGGCTTTCAAGTGGAAAACGTCATGGCTGCCGTGGCGGCAGCCTGGGCGGCGGGCCTGCCCTGGGAGACCATCCGCAGCGGCCTGGCCAGTTTCGTCACCGACACGCACAACGCGCCGGGGCGCTTCAACGTGATGGACTACGCCGGCGCCACCGTGATTGCCGACTACGGCCACAACCCGGACGCGATGCGCGCGCTGGTGGACGCGGTCAACGCCATGCCGGCCCGGCGCCGCAGCGTGGTCATCAGCGGCGCGGGCGACAGGCGCGACAGCGACATCCGCGACCAGACCATCATTCTGGGCGCGGCCTTTGACGACGTGATCCTGTACCAGGACGCAGCCCAGCGCGGCCGCGCCGACGGCGAAGTCATGGCGCTGCTGCGCGAAGGCCTGCAAGGGGCCAGCCGCACGAGCCGGATCGACGAGATTCGCGGCGAATTCGTCGCCATCGACACCGCGCTGGCGCGGCTGGAGCCGGGCGATCTGTGCCTGATCCTGGTGGACCAGGTGCAGGAAGCGCTGGACCACCTGGCCGCGCGCATCGGGCAGGCCGGGGAGAAGCCGCCGGCGCATTGACGAGGACGATCCGGTCCGCAAGACGGGCAGCGCTGCCAGAGGCCAAAGTGTGGAACTGGCAGCGCATGCCTTGACGCACACGCTGGATTCAGCCCCGGCGGAACCCGGCCACGCAGCCCATGCGCGGCACCGCCCCTTTAAACTCCAGCCCCATGACCTGGAACGCGACGCTAGCACTCGACTACACCCGACAATCTGAAAAAACTGTCGCCCACTTTCGTCACAGCGGCCCGCTGCGCATCCTGCAAAGCCTGTACCCGGAAGGCCCCGGCATCTGCCACAACGTCATCGTGCATCCGCCCGGCGGGCTGGTGGGCGGCGACACGCTGGACCTGACGTTCACGGCGGGCAGCGGCGCACACGGCCTGGTCACCACGCCCGGCGCCACGCGCTTTTACCGCTCGGAAGGCCAGCTCGCGCTGCAGCGCACCCGGCTCTCGCTGCAGGAAGGCGCCCGGCTGGAGTGGCTGCCGCTCGAAGCCATCTGCCACAGCGGCTGCCTGGCTGAAAACCGCCTGACGATGGACCTGGCCCCCGGCGCCGAGTTGCTCGGCTGGGACATCACCGCCCTGGGCCTGCCAACTGCCAATCAGCCGTTCGAGCGCGGGAGTTTTTGCCAGCACATCGAGTTGCCCGGCGTCTGGCTGGAGCGCGCCCGCATCGACGCGGCCGACACGCTGCTATTGAACAGCCCGCTGGGCCTGGCCGGGCAGCGCTGCATGGCTACGCTGTTTTTCGTCGCTGGCAGCAAGCTGGAGCGCCACCGGCGCCAGGGGGCGCTGGACTGCGCGCGCGCCGTCATCGAACAGCACCCCTTGTGCGCCAGTGCCGGCGCCACCAGCCCGGACGGCCAGATCGTCGTCGTGCGGGTGCTGGCCCCTCTGGTCGAGCCGGCCATGGGGCTGCTCAAGCAGGTCTGGCAGGCCTGGCGCACACACTTGTGGCAACTGCCCGCCGCGCTGCCCCGCATCTGGTCGATGTAGCCACAGGCGAGCAAGGGGCGCTTTGAGGCTACGCTGGCGCCGGCCTCAAGCGCCCGAGATCAAAACCACCGGGAGGGCATGCCTGAAAGCGCTGTCCTACAGGCATATCGGCAGGCACGACGGAGCCGGCGCCGCCTTGTCTTGCAGCCAGGAAGTGGGCGCGGCCTCAAACTCAAACTCTGCTATTTCACATAACAAGGAGTCTGACCATGCGTTCACCTGTCCCTACCCGTCTTTTCCCGTCTGAACCGCTGCATCGCCTGCGCAAGGGGGTAGCGTGTTTTGGCGGCGCTGTCCTGCTGGCCCTGGGCGCCGCCATGGCGCCCATTGCTTCGGCCCAGATGGCCGAGAGCAGCACCGGCATCGACGCCTCGGGAGATCCGAAAAGTGAAATGGCTGCCTGCCGAAGCGGCAAAACCCAGCAGGCGCGCACGACCTGCATGACGGAAGTGCGCAATGCCCAGGCCGCCAGGCGCGCCGGCCGGCTTGACAACTACGGCGACCAGTTTTCGGCCAACGCCCTCAAACGCTGCGAGATTTTCAAGACCCCTGATGACCAGACCGCCTGCCGGGCGCGTGTCGAGCAGGCCAAACTGGACGGCAGCGTTGCCGAAGGTGGCGTTCTGCGCGAAGCTGAAACCGAGGTCGCAGCGCCTGCTGCCTCGCAATAGTAAAGGCAGCCGCTTTGGCTGGCGCAAAGCAGTCCAGCCCAGCGCCTTTCCACTGTTGAACCGCCTCGCATGCGGCTCAGGTTGCTTGTGCGGCTTGGGCGCAGCGGTTTAATCAAGGCACATGAATCCGTGCCTTGATGTGTTTGAGGCTGGCCACGATGGTAAAGGTCATGATCACCAGCAGCGACCATGAACTCCATTTGCCCAGATGCACGGCAGACCATGCGCCTGCTTGATTCGGGTAGCGCCAGAGGCTGAAAAAGGTGCTGATGTTTTCCGCCAGCCAGATGAAAAACCCGATCAGCACAAAGGCCAGCAGCAAGGGCATGCGCCGCTCGCGGTCATACGGCCGGAACACGACCGACGTGCGGGCATACAGGCCGGCTACGCAAGTGGCCAGGTACCAGCGGTAGTCGCCGATGAAGTGGTGGGTGAAGAAGTTGGCATAGATCAGCAGCGCCATCAGCCCCGCCATCCAGTGCAGCGGATGATGCTGGATGCGCAGATCAAAGAGGCGCCAGGCCTGGATGATGTAACTGCCCACGGCCGCATACATGAAGCCCGAAAACAGCGGCACGCCCAGCAGCTTGCTGTGCGCTGCATCGGGATAGCTCCAGGACGCGATGGCGCCCGAGGTCTTGAACACCTCCAACGCAAACCCGAGCCCGTGAAACAGGCAGATCGCCTTGAGTTCGTCCAGCGTTTCAAGCTTGGCCCAGAGCATCCAGGCCTGAATTGCCAGTGCCATCACCAGCAGCAGGTCATAGCGCGCCACGCCTGCCACGCCGGCGCGCGGCACCAGGAACACAGCGGCAAAAAAGAGCCCGGCAAACAGGCAGGACCGCGCCTCCTTGAGGCCAAACATCCCGAACTCCAGCGCAAAGCGGCGCAGGCCCGACAGCTCTTGACAAACAGGCGGATGGAGAAGCCAACGGTCCAGCGCGAGCAGGGTCATGAAGTTGTTCTTTTTGCAGGCCCTGAAGCGCAGAGCGATGGGCCGGATTTTACGAACCTCAGCTCAGCAGTCACGCCGGCTCTCAAGCGGCGACAGGAACTGGACGCACACGCGGCGGGCCGTAGCGCCACGTTCTGCGGGCATACTGCCGGATCAACCCCAACCAAAAGACGAATGAATGATGCGCTGGTGGACATGCGAAAGACTGCACAAGCTGATGCGGGCAGAAGTGCGCCACCAGACCCAGATCAACCCCAGCGAGCGGCGCTGGCAGATGCCGCTGGCGGCGGCGCTGGCCAGCGGATTGCCGCTGATGGTGGGCGCGTACTTTGACCGGCTCGACTACGGCCTGATCTCCTCGGTGGGCGGCCTGATCTTTCTCTATCTGCCCGCCACCGCCCTGCACCACCGCATGGTCTGGCTGATGGCCTGCGGCTTTGGCATGATGGCCTGCTACGCGCTGGGCGTGATGAGCCACTTCTTCCCGCTGCTGATGATGCCGGTGCTCACCTTCATTGCGATTCTGGTGTCCATGGTCTGCCGCTTTTACCGCGTCGGGCCGCCGGGCAGCCTCTTCTTTGTCATGGCGGCCACGCTCGGCGCCTATTCGCCCGCCGAGGTGCTGGACGTGCCGCTCAAGGTGGGCTTGATCACCATGGGCTGCCTGCTGGCCGGCCTGATCGCCCTGTTCTACAGCCTCTTCACCTTGCGCACCCAGGCGCCCCAGCCCGTGGCGCCCCTGCCGCCGGCCACCTTTGATTTTGTGGTGTTCGACTCGGTGGTCATCGGCCTGTTTGTCGGCCTGTCGATGGCGCTGGCGCAACTGCTCGATCTGCAGCGCGCCTACTGGGTGCCGGTGAGCTGCCTGGCGGTGATCCAGGGCATTTCCTTTCGGGCGGTGTGGAACAAGCAGCTGCAGCGCATCATGGGCACCGTTCTCGGGCTGCTGCTGTTTCTGGGCCTGCTGGTCCTGCCGCTGGACAAGTGGACGATTTCGCTGATGGTGATGGCGCTGAGCTTCATCGTCGAGGTGATGATCGTGCGCCACTACGGCTTTGCGGTCATTTTCATCACGCCGCTGACGCTGTTTCTGGCCGAAGCGGCCACGCTGGGCCATGGCGTCCCGACGGGCATCCTGCAGGCGCGGCTGGTGGACACCGTCTTGGGCTCGCTGGTGGGGCTGGCCGGCGGCTTTTGCCTGCACAGCCCGCGCTTTCGGGAGGTGGCGGGGCGGCAGTTGAGGCGGTTGACGCCGTCGCGCCTGTTGCCTTGATGGCTTGATATCCCCGGCGGTCCAGCACGAAGGGAAACCCGCCTAAATCGCCACCATCTGCCGCACCCCATCGGCCGGCATGTTCTTGCCCAGCCCGCGCGCGATGAACTCGCCGCGCTCCATCACCAGGTAGTCGTCGGCCAGTTCCTCGGCGAAGTCGTAGTACTGCTCCACCAGCAGGATCGCCATGTCGCCCCGGTCAGCGAGCATGCGGATCACGCGGCCGATGTCCTTGATGATGCTGGGCTGGATGCCCTCCGTCGGCTCGTCCAGAATCAAGAGCTTGGGCCGCGCCGCCAGCGCCCGCGCGATGGCCAGTTGCTGCTGCTGGCCGCCCGAGAGATCGCCACCGCGTCGGTTCAGCATCTGTTTGAGCACCGGAAACAGCGAATACAGCTCGTCGGGAATCGGCGTGCTGGCGCTCTTGTAGGCCAGGCCCATGCGCAGGTTTTCTTCCACCGTCAGCCGGGCGAAAATTTCCCGGCCCTGCGGCACAAAGCCGATGCCAGCGCGGGCGCGCTCGTAGGGCGTGGCGTTCTGGATCGGCTTGCCGTCGAATTCGATGGTGCCGGTCTTGATGGGCACCAGCCCCATCAGGGATTTCAATAGCGTGGTCTTGCCCACGCCGTTGCGCCCGAGCAGGACGGTGACCTTGCCTTGGGCAGCGGAAAGGCTCACGTCGCGCAGGATGTGCGAGCCGCCGTAATACTGGTTCACATTTTTGACGTTGAGCATGTTCAATTCCGTTCAGTCTGGAGCGGGGCCGCACGCCTCATCTCCCTAAATACACCTCGATCACCCGCTCGTCGGCCTGCACCTGGTCCAGCGTGCCCTGGGCCAGCACGGACCCGTCGCACAGCACGGTGACAATCTCGGAAATCGTGCGGATGAAGCTCATGTCGTGCTCCACCACCATCAGCGAGTGTTTACCTTTGAGCGTCAAAAACAGCTCGGCGGTGCGCGCCGTTTCCTCGTCGGTCATGCCGGCCACCGGCTCGTCGAGCAGCAGCAGTTTCGGATCCTGCATCAGCAGCATGCCGATTTCTAGCCACTGCTTCTGGCCGTGGCTCAGGTTGCCCGCGAGGCGGCCGACGCTGTCGGCCAGGTGAATCGTCACCAGGATTTCGGCCAGCCTGTCGCTCTGCGCGGAGTCCAGCTTGAAGAACATGGACGACTTCACGCCCTTGTTGGTCTTCAGCGCCAGTTCGAGGTTCTCGAACACGGTCAGCTGCTCGAACACCGTCGGTTTCTGGAACTTGCGGCCTATGCCCAGCTGGGCGATTTCGGCCTCCTTGTGGCGCAACAGGTCAATCGTGCTGCCGAAGTACACCGTGCCCTCGTCCGGGCGGGTCTTGCCGGTGATGATGTCCATCATCGTGGTCTTGCCCGCGCCGTTGGGGCCGATGATGCAGCGCAGTTCGCCCGGCGCGATGTCCAGACTGAGTTTGTTGATGGCCTTGAAACCGTCGAAGCTCACGCTCACGTCTTCGAGGTAGAGGATGCGCCCGTGGGTCACGTCCACCTCGCCGGGCAGGCCGGCGATGCGGCCGGTGCTGGCGCTGCGCCCGCCGGACTCGGTGTTGTGCTGGCGGGCCGCTGCCAGCGCGGCGTGCTGCTGCACCCGGCGCGCGCCTTCGTCAAAAAGATCGGGAGTCATTGTGCTTCTTTCTTGCGCAGTTTCTTCACCAGCCCGACGACGCCATTGGGCAGGAACAGCGTCACGCCGATGAACAGCGCGCCCAGGAAATACAGCCAGAACTCGGGGTAAGCGACGGTGAGCCAGCTCTTGGCGCCGTTGACGATGAAGGCGCCGACAATCGGCCCGATCAGGCTGGCGCGCCCGCCGACGGCCGCCCAGATCGCGATTTCGATGGAGTTGGCCGGGCTCATCTCGCCGGGGTTGATGATGCCCACCTGCGGCACATACAGCGCCCCGGCCACAGCGCACATCACGGCCGAAATCACCCAGATGGTCAGCTTGTAGCCCAGCGGGTTGTAGCCCGAGAACATAACGCGCGTCTCGGCGTCGCGGATGGCCTGCAGCACGCGGCCGAACTTGCTACGGATCAGCCACTTGGCGAAGAGGAAAAAGCCCAGCAGCGTCAGGCCCGTCAGCACGAAAAGCGTCATCCGCATGGTCGGCGTGGCAATCGGAATATCCAGGATGCGCTTGAAATCGGTAAAGCCGTTGTTGCCGCCAAAGCCGGTCTCATTGCGAAAGAACAGCAGCATCGCGGCAAAGGTCATGGCTTGCGTGATGATGGAAAAGTACACACCCTTGATGCGCGAGCGAAAGGCGAAATAGCCGAACACGAAGGCGACGACGGCCGGCACCGCGACGATTAAAAACAGCGTGGCGATGAAACTGTCGCTGAAGGTCCAGTGCCAGGGCAGTTCCTTCCAGTCGAGAAAGACCATGAAATCGGGCAGCTTGCTTTTGTAGTTGCCGTCCGCGCCGATCTGGCGCATCAGGTACATGCCCATGGTGTAGCCGCCGAGCGCAAAGAACAGGCCGTGGCCGAGCGAGAGGATGCCGGTGTAGCCCCAGATCAGGTCCATGGCCAGGGCAGCGATGGCGTAGCACATGATCTTGCCCAGCAGCGCCACCGCATAGGCGCTCAGGTGCAGCGCATGGCCCTCGGGCACCCAGAGGTTCAGGACGGGTGCGATGGCGCAGACGGCGATCAGCGCGATGAAGAAAGCGCTCCAGCCGCTGCGGGTGAGCAGCGGGCCTTTGGTGGGCAGCGCGACGCGCCCGTTGTCAGCTGGCACTGCAGGCGTCAGCTCGGCGCCCTGCTCGGCCCGCAGGGATTCGTTGATGGTGGGAAAAGGTGTGCTCATTTCTTATGCCTCCGCCGAGCGGCCCTTCATCGCGAAGATGCCCTGGGGCCGCTTCTGGATAAAGACAATGATGAGAACCAGCACGGCAATCTTGGCCAGCACGGCGCCGGTCCAGCCTTCGAGGAATTTGTTCAATATGCCCAGGCCCAGCGCGGCATACACGGTGCCCGCCAGTTGCCCCACGCCGCCCAGCACCACCACCATGAAGGCGTCCACGATGTAGCCCTGGCCCAGGTCCGGCCCGACATTGCCCACCTGGCTGAGCGCGCAGCCGGCCAGCCCGGCGATCCCCGAGCCCAGCGCGAAGGCATAGGTGTCGATGCGGGCGGTGTTCACGCCCATGCAGGCGGCAATCGGGCGGTTCTGCGTCACGCCGCGCACAAAGAGGCCCAGGCGCGTTTTTCCAATGAGCCAGGCCATGCCCAGCAGCACGGCAATGGCAAAGCCGATGATGACGAGGCGGTTATAGGGCAGCGAGAGGTTGCCCAGCACCTGCACGCCGCCGCTCATCCAGACCGGGTTTTCCACGCCGACGTTCTGCGCGCCGAAGATGGAGCGCACCAATTGCTGCAGCATCAGGCTGATGCCCCAGGTGGCCAGCAGCGTTTCCAGCGGGCGGCCATATAAAAAGCGGATCACGCCGCGCTCCAGCAGCGCGCCTATCAGCGCCGAGGCCATGAAAGCCACCGGAACGGCGGCCAGCAAGTACCAGTCAAACGCGCCGGGCAGGTATTTCTGGAACACGCCCTGCACCACATAGGTGGCGTAGGCGCCGATCATCATCAGCTCGCCGTGGGCCATGTTGATCACGCCCATCAGGCCGTAGGTGATCGCCAGGCCCAATGCCACCAGCAGCAAAATGCTGCCCAGGCTGATGCCGCTGAAGATGGCGCCCAGCTTGTCGCCCCAGGCGAGCGACGCTTCCACCTTGCGCAACGCCGATTGCAGCGCGATTTTGACCTCGGCGTCTTCCTCGGCGCTTAGACGCTCGATCAGCACCGTCTTGGTCGCCGGGTTGTTGCTCGCGGACAGCAGGCTAGTGTCATGTCAAGCGCCTCAAGCCGGTTCTCTGCAGAGGCAGGCCTACCGACACTTTGCACTTGACGCAACACTAGCGGCTTGCAGGCGACTGGCCTTGTCGCTGCTGCCCAGCAGGATAGCGGCGCGCATCAGCTCCAGCTGGCTTTTCAGCGCCGGCACGGTCTCGGCCGCATAGGCCTTTTCGATCAGGGGCAATCTAGCCTCGTCGCTTGCGCCGGCCAGCGTCTTGATGCCCTCGCGGCGCAGGTTCTCATCCTTGGAAAACAGCTTGAGCGCGGCCAGTGCGTTGTCCAGCTCGCTGCGCATCAGGTTGGGGTTGATCACGTCCTCGGCGTCTGGCGGCAGCGCCTGCTCGGCGCCGCTGACCGGATCGAAGGCCTTGCCGTCCTTCACCACGAACACCTGGTCGCCGCTGGTTTTCACCGCATCATCGGACAGGGCCTGGATGAAGGCGACGGTCTTGTCATCGGCATTGACGGCGGCCTTGTTCAGCGCCTCGACGCGGGTGTCGGTTTCGCCGAAGGTGATGGCCTTGGCTTCGTCGGTGGTCAGCGCGTGGGCATGAGCCGCGAGGAACAGCGCAGCGGCGACGAGGGGGGAGAAGAGTAGATTTCTGAGCAGCATTGGAAAGAACCTGTAGATTGGGCGGGCACACCGCGCGGCATGGGCGCCCAGACTGCAATTTCCTTGAATGAGTTGTCGAGGGCCGGGGAGGCCCCCATCCCGGCCTTCCCCCAGAGGGGGAAGGAGCAAAACCGGGAGAAAGGCGGAAAAGACACAAAGGGCGTGACTCCCCCTCTGGCCCCCTCCCCCTCTGGGGGAGGGTTGGGGTGGGGGCCGCCCCCGCATCAAAAATCGCCCCTGCCTTGCCCCGCCTTACTTGGCCGCGACAACGCCCTTCACCGGCTCATCAGGCTTCTTGTCGTTGCCTTCGATGTACGGGCTCCAGGGCTTGGCCTTGACCGGGCCGGGCGTCTTCCACACCACGTTGAACTGCCCATCGGCCTTGATCTCGCCGATGAACACCGACTTGTGCAGGTGGTGGTTCTTCTCGTCCATCTTGCTCACGATGCCCGAGGGCGCCGTGAAGGTCTGGCCGGCCATGGCGGCAATCACCTTGTCGGTCTCGGTGGACTTGGCTTTTTCAACCGCCTGCTTCCACATGTTGATGCCGATGTAGGTGGCTTCCATCGGATCGTTGGTCAGCGGCTTGTCCTTGTGGCCGGCGATGCCCTTGGCCTTGGCGTAGGCAGACCACTTGTTCACGAACTCGGTGTTCGTCGGGTTCTTGATCGACATGAAGTAATTCCAGGCGGCCAGGTGGCCCACCAGCGGCTTGGTGTCCACGCCGCGCAGCTCTTCTTCACCCACCGAGAAGGCGACGACGGGCACGTCCTTGGCCTTCAGGCCGGCGTTGCCCAGCTCCTTGTAGAAAGGCACGTTGGAGTCGCCATTGATGGTGGAGACCACCGCCGTCTTGCCGCCAGCCGAGAACTTCTTCACGTCAGCGACGATGGTCTGGTAGTCCGAATGGCCGAAGGGCGTGTATTTCTCGTCGATGTCCTTGTCAGCCACGCCCTTGGATTTGAGGTAGGCGCGCAGGATCTTGTTGGTGGTGCGCGGGTACACGTAATCGGTGCCCAGCAGCACCCAGCGCTTGGCGCCGCCGCCGGCCTTGCTCATCAGGTAGTCCACGGCGGGAATGGCCTGCTGGTTCGGCGCCGCGCCGGTGTAGAACACGTTCTTGGACAGTTCCTCGCCCTCGTACTGCACGGGGTAGAACAGCAGGCCGTTCATCTCCTCGACGACGGGGAGCACCGACTTGCGCGACACCGAGGTCCAGCAGCCGAAGATGACGGAGACCTTGTCCTGGCCAAGCAGCTGCTTGGTCTTTTCGGCAAACAGCGGCCAGTTCGACGCCGGATCGACGACAACGGGCTCCAGCTTCTTGCCGAGCACGCCGCCCTTGGCGTTGATCTCGTCGATGGCCATCAGGACGGTGTCCTTGAGCACGGTCTCGGAAATCGCCATGGTGCCCGACAGGCTGTGCAGGATGCCCACCTTGATGGTGTCAGCCGCATGCGCGGGCAGCGCGGACAGGGTGGTCAGGGCGACGGCGGCGCTGAGCGCCTTGAGGGTGAATCGACGTTGCATGAGTGCTTCTCCTGGGGTGAAAGTGACCGTTTCGCGGCAAGCGGGCCGGGGGAAGCCGGCCTGTTGCGCTGCGATGGGGTGACTTTAGGGAAGCACGCGGGGTTGGGGAATACGCCGTGTGGCGTATGGGGCTTGCTCAAAGCACTGCGCAGGCACGGCTTGAACGGCTGGAGTCCCACCCCTCTTGTTTTCTATTCATCTTCTATTTAAAGTATGCCTAACTGATTGTTCTTAAATAAGAAAGTAAAATTTTTATGTATTCAAATGCGCGCTTCTGAAGAGGGATTGACACGGTTTCTTGAAACCCATGGCGCCTCAAGCTCCGCAGCCATCCAGCGGGCCTTGAACATCAGCCAGCCAACGGCGTCCCGGTTGCTGTCAAAGCTGGCCGATGACATCGTGCCCCTGGGCGCCGGCCGCGCCACGCGCTATGCGCTGGCCCAGCCCATCGGCACGCACCCAAGCGCGCAACCGCTGTGGATGATCGACGACAGGGGCATGGCCAGGCGCATCGGCACCGTGACGTTTCTTGCCAAGTCGCAAATCCATGTTCAAGCCGACGGCGTTGACCAGCTGTTTGAGCCTTCTGCCGCCTGCCCCTTGCCCTGGTACTTGTCGCCCTTGCGCGCCGAAGGCTTTCTGGGGCGCATCCAGGCGACAAACCTCGCTGCGCAAGGCCTCTCGTCCAACCCTGAAACCTGGGACACGCACGCTGTCTTGCTGGCGGCGCTGCACACCCACGATGCGCCAGGCAGTCTGGTGCTGGGCCGTGACTGTGAAAAAAGCGCGCTCCCCGTCCTCAGCTCACAGGGCGCTGGCGCCGCGCTCGATGCCATGGCCCTGGATGTGGCAAAAACCCTGCCCCTGGGCTCCTCTGCCGGCGGAGAGCAGCCCAAATTTCCTGTCATTGATGAGCAGGGCCAGCACCTGCTGGTCAAGTTCTCCCCGCCCCTGGGCACGCCCTTCGGGGAGCGCTGGAGCGATCTGCTGTGCGCCGAACTGCTGGCCAACGAAGTGCTTGCCCGCCATGGCTACGAAGCGGCCCAGGGCGACATCCTCCAGACGCCCGCCCGAACCTATTTGCTGAGCCGGCGCTTTGACCGCATCGGCGCCAACGGGCGCAAGCATGTGGTGTCCGTCGGGGCGGTACACGCAGGGTTTGTCAAAGGCGCTTATGCCAATTGGGCCTCGACGTGCGAGGCCCTGGTGCGCCAGGGCAGGCTCAACGCGCAGGACGCTCTGCGCGCGCACGATCTCCTGCAATTCGGGCGGCTCATCGGCAACACGGACATGCACTCGGGGAATGCGGGACTGATGGCCAAAGGCGCCAGCCTGGCCGAACTCGTCAAGGGGCAGTTCGAGCTCGCGCCAAGCTATGACATGCTGCCCATGCGCTGGCGGCCCAATCCGATGCTGGGACTCGATGACTATGCGCCGTTCGAGCCGGACCTGTCGCTGGCGGGCGAAGGCGTTCGGCTGGCGGCACGGGATTTCTGGCTGTCGCTGTCCGCGCATGAAGGCGTGAGCGCGGCCCTGAAGCGCGTAGCCCGCCAGATGTCCACGCGCATGGGCATCACTCCTCAGTCACCCCCGGAATTCAAGCGCTTTGAGCCCCCGTGCCCTTGAGGCGCCCGACAGGCTGTGCAGCACGCCCACCTGGATGGTGTCGGCCGCATGAGCAGGCGGACAGGGTGGACAGGGCGACGGCAGCGCTGAGCGCCTTGAGGGTGAATCGACGTTGCATGAGTGCTTCGCCTGGGATGAAAGTGACCGTTTCGCGGCAAGCGGGCCGGGGGAAACTGGCCTGTTGCGCTGCGATGGGGTGACTTTAGGGAAGCACGGGGGATCGAGGAATACGCCGTGTGGCGTATGTCGATCTACCGAATGCATAATTCGATGTAACAAATCGCAAGCAAGCCTATCACGTGAATTTAAAAGCAATACGATTTTTGACTAGGGAGACTCATATCTTGAATCCATCAGCAGCATCCGGGTATTTACTTAAACTTCCGAACGAGACAGAAGCATTAATTGACCAAGTGATTGCATGTGCAGACTCTCACAAAAGCTCCTTCGGCTTTCTACCTCATCAAAGCTATCACGAAGCTGCCGCAAGAGGCAGATTATGGATATATATAAATCACCAATCCACCATATTAGGGTATCTATTTTTTGGCGGGCGCGATCAAAACATAACAATAACCCAGCTCTACGTCAATCCAAAATTTCGCTCAACAGGAATAGGAACATTCCTGCTCAACAAATTAAAACAACACGCAAAAAATAGTGGGCATCAAACAATATCCGCCAGAGTTGCCGCCGATCTTCCTGCAAATGCGTTCTGGGAAAAGGCCGACTTTCTTATTATTAGGCAACTCAAGGGCGGGCAAGCCAAAGATAGGGTAATTAATTCAAGAGCCTACGACGTACCCTCAAATTCATTATGGAATACAAATTCCAGCCAACCTCATTCCGAACTATTCCTTGCCACTGGACCTCAACTACTAAGTCCTAATTATGTTTTAGATTTGAATGTATTTTTTGATGTAACAAAAGATCGATTGGATGCAGAGGCCGCAAGACAATTAATGGGCTCAGCACTCTCCAACAGGCTCCGCATCTGTGTAACTCCTGAATTCTGCAACGAACTTCAAAGACACACTCATTCAAAAAATGAGGATCCAATACTAAACCTAGCAAAAAGCCTCCCAACCCTTCCTTTTATCTCCCCAGAAATTTTGCATGATAAAATTCAAGAACTTGGAAAAATAATTTTTCCAGAAACAAATAGAAGCAAAAGCAGAAGAGCAAATGATGCATCTGATTTAATCCATTTAGCATCCTGCATCCATCACAACACGTCAGGCTTTGTAACCAGAGAAAAAGCCATACTTCGTTGCGCCGAACTACTGAAAAATAAATATAGACTTGATGTTGTATCTCCCGCAGATATCCATCTAAATTTTGATCACCACCCAAAGGAAGACTTCCCTTTATCATCTTGGATCAGCGGAAAAGATTTTCAACTTTCAGAATTAAAAGAAAGTCAGCGACAAAATATTGAAGAATTTCTCACCATTAATATTGGTCTTGATAAAAACGAAATGCAATGGATCTTAGACGCCGGGACAGACAAATCCCCTCGCCGCAGAATTACCGCAAACACTGATACTGGCCTTATCGGTTTTGCAAGCTGGTCATTAAATACTATAGGCCGACACACAATTGCGTGCAACATCTTCGTTGAAAAACAAAATGCAATTGCCCAGCACTTTGTTGACCATGCTCTCCAGCGCATATGTGATGACTTACATCACGGCTCCCCTACAGCCATAAATTTAATAACACTTCAAGATCAACAAATAGTTGTAGATACTGCACTTGAGAGAAATTTTGTTGCTATTTTAAATGCAACATCCGAAAGATTTTGTGAATTCAAAAGAACAGCCTACAAAGGTGTGGTACTTCCTGAAAACTGGTTGAATTTTCGACAAAAACTACTATCTCACTCAGAAACAGAATTACCTGAAAGATTTCCCACCTTTCCTGAAGCGTGCCATACGGGGCTAGCCTTTAGTCTAAAAGGGAAAACATCACCTAAACCAAAAAAATTATTGGCATTTGAGACTTTCTTTGCACCTCTATTACTTATCACTCCTGGAAGGCCCAGCGTCATAGTTCCTATTCGCGAAAGTTATGCCGAAAATTTACTAAAAATAACAAAAGCTCAAATTTCCCTACTCCCATCAAAAGAAGCACAACTACGAATTGAGCGAGCATACTTTGGAAAATCAGGTCTAGGAAAAATGCTCAACCCATTAGGGATCGCCGTATTTTATGTATCCGGCAATGGTGGCGGACCAAAAGAAGCCGTGGGGCTAGCTCGCATCACTTACTCTGGGAAAATTTCTGGAGTAAGCGCACAAAGCGAATATTCAAGACTTGGAGTATTAGAAGACAGAACCCTTAATGAAATAAGCGACAAGAATGGCAAAGTTGGCATATTCACTTTTGATAGTTTCGTAAAGTTCGACAGACCCATATCATTCAATACATTAAAAAAACTCGATTGCATTAGTGGTGCCAACTTGATCACCACTCAGAGAATAAAGTTTGACCAACTAACCAGAATAGTTAAAGCAGGATTTTCCACCTGATGAACCATGCATTAATATCAATTAGGGCTGAACATGTCGCCCACATTCTCGCTGGAGAAAAAACCATAGAACTCAGAACAACAAATTTAAACTTAAGTCAAGGTCAATCAATTTGGATATACACAAAACTCCCAATTGGCGCCGTGGAAGCAGTTGCTCAAGTCAAGAAAATCTACAGACTACCCCCAAACGACACTTGGAAAAAGTTTTCTAAGCAAATTAAAATTCCCGAACAACATTTCAAAACTTACACTGAAGGGCGGAGCAAAATAACATCTATTGAACTCACCTGCATACGAAAACTTGAAAATCCATTAACACTAAGAGATTTAAAAAATATCGATCCAAGCTTTCACCCACCACAGACCGCACTATACCTATCAAGTATCAATTTAATTCGAAAAGCCTTAACAGAAAAATACAATTTTATATAGTGTGTAATTGGGTCAGCTTCCAATTGGGTCAGCTTCCAATTACGCCCGCCCCTCACAATCACGCATGCAAGGCCTCAATGGCTTTTGGATTGGACGCCACGATTTTGAGCAACGCCCTGGCCGGCCCGGTAGGGCGGGTGCGATGCTGTTCCCAGTTTTGCAAAGTGCGCAAATTCACGCCAATCAATTTGGCAAACTGGCTCTGGCTGACATGTGCGGCCTCGCGAATGACACGGACATCAAGCACGGGCAGTTCAGTCGCAACAGCGCCACGCACGGTTTTTCCGGCGATATGGCGCTTCATTTCTTTCACGCCTTTGACCAGTTGGTTGAAGTGTTGTTGATCCATGAGTGATGTCCTTCATGAGTTGCGCCCGCTGTCGGTCAGACAGTTTTGATTGAGTTTTTCACCCCGCCCGCACCTCCGCCAGCAAGTCAGGATGCCGATCCAGCACCTTGAGCAGTTTGACCAGGGCCAGCGGCGGCTTGGTCTTGCCGTTTTCGTAGCGCGAAAAGGCGTTCACGCCGCCGCCAAACAGCTCAGCCGCTTCGCGCTGGTCCAGTTCCAGTTTCTTGCGAACGCTGGTGATGAAGGCGGGGTCCACGATGGCGGCATTCACCTGCTTGGTGAAGGCCAGCATCATCTGCATGCTGCGCCGGGACTGCGCCGCATCCAGAATGGATTCGTCGCAGGCCGTGCAAAAGTCACCCGTCACGGCGGGCAGCGTGGTGGTTTCACCTTTGTAGGTGTAGGGCAGGTCACGGGTGTCGTGGACCATCGCGGCCGCGCCGCAGCTTGGGCAGGTTTTCATGTTCATAGCGCAACTCCTTTGCAAACACCTCGTCCACTTTCAGCCTGGCGTGAATGATGTCATCTTTTCCACAGCGAACTACCGCTGCAAAATCCCACTCAGTGCCAGATTGACGTAGTAATTTCCGCGTCCGATTTTTTGCTTCTGCACAAAGCCGCCCGCCACCAGCGCATCGAGGTATTTGGTAGCCGTGATCCGCGAGACCTGCAAATCGCGCTGCACGAATTCAATCTTGGTGTACGGGTGCGTGAAGAGGTTGTTGATCAAGTCCTGGCTGTAGAACCTGTAGCCGGCGCGGATGCGGTGCTTGTAGTCAAACAGCGCCGCCTTGATCGCCTGAATGGTGGAAATGGTTTGCCCGGCGGTTTGCTCCACGGCTTCGAGCAGGTACAGCACCCAGTCTTCCCAGGTGTCGTCATCGCGCACGGTTTGCAGCAGGCGGTAGTAGTCGGCCTTGGTGCGCACGATGTGCTTGCTGAGGTAGAGCACCGGGATGTCGAGCAAACCCTCCTTGACCAGGTAGAGCACGTTCAGGATGCGCCCGGTGCGGCCGTTGCCGTCGTAGAACGGATGAATGCTTTCAAACTGGTGGTGGATCAAGGCCATCTTGATCAGCGGATCGGCATCGAACAGGTCTGCGTCATTCATGAAGCGCTCCAGGCCGCTCATCAGCGCCACGATGTCCGCCGGGTTCTGCGGCGGCGTGTAAACGGTGTTTCCGCCGCCGTCTTTCAGCGCCGTGCCGGGCAGCTTGCGAAAGCCCGCGTTGTTGCGCTCCAGTTCGCACTGAATCTGCAGGATGTGGTTCGCTGTGAGCAGGCCGCTGGCGCGCACCTGCTCAAAGCCCACCCGCAAGGCCTGCCGGTAGCGCAGCACTTCCTTGGCCGCCGGGCTGGCAAACGCCTCGGGCAGCACATCGTCCTTGAACAGCTCGTCGTGCGTGGTGACGATGTTTTCAATCTCGGAACTGTCCTTGGCCTCTTGCAGGCCCAAGGTGTTGATGAGGATGCCCTGGTTGGGAATGGAGGCGGCAATGCCCTTGAGTTCGGCCAGCTTGCGGCTGCTGCTGGCGAGCTTTTTGAGGATGGCAGGCGTCTCGAAGCGGGCGGGGTTCAGTTGTTCGAGGGGAGAAAGCTGGGTCATGAGCAAGTCTTCCGAAGGAAGTTCATGTATAGAAAAACGGCATTTTTATACAAATTCACTTCTAGAAGTGCATAAAACTTGGATTTCTATGCATGTGCGCCTTTTCATGCCACCGCCAGCAGGTAACGTGATGGCACGACGGCTTCTACCGCACCGCTGCACAATAGCGAAAGGCTACCTCATGACCATTGACACCCACATCCGGCACGTCACGACATCCGAAGCCAACCTGTTCCGCGAACTGGGTTTTTCGCCGGACGAGGCCGAGCGCTTTCAGGCCGAATCGAAGCAGCAGATCAATGGCCGGTTTTGATCTTGCGCTTTCCCACATCCGGCAGGCGACTTCCGCCTACTTCTGCTTGTCCAAGAACGGCGCGAGCATGTCCATCGGCAGCGGAAAGATGATGGTGGAATTCTTGTCGGCCCCGATCACCGTCAGGGTCTCCAGGTAGCGCAACTGGATCGCCTGCGGCTCCTGCGCCAGGATCTGCGCGGCCTGGAATAACTTTTCGGCCGCCTGCAGCTCGCCCTCGGCGTGGATCACCTTGGCCCGGCGCTCGCGCTCGGCCTCGGCCTGGCGGGCAATGGCGCGGACCATGGATTCGGTCAAATCTACCTGCTTGATCTCGACATTGGCCACCTTGATGCCCCAGGAGTCGGTCTGCGCGTCGAGCGCCTGCTGGATGTCGGTGTTGAGCTTTTCGCGCTCGGCCAGCATGTCGTCGAGTTGATGTTTTCCAAGCACCGAGCGCAGCATGGTCTGCGCGAGCTGGCTGGTGGCGTTGAGGTAGTCCACCACCTGGATGATGGCCTTTTGCGGATCGATGACGCGCAGGTAGACCACGGCGCTGACCTTGACCGAGACGTTGTCGCGCGAGATCACGTCCTGCGTCGGCACCTCCAGCACCACGGTGCGCAGGTCCACCCGCACCGCCTGCTGGATGATCGGGACGATCAGCACCAGCCCCGGCCCCTTGACCCGCCAGAAGCGCCCCAGCGTGAAGACCACGCCGCGCTCGTACTCGCGGAAGATGCGCACCGCATTGAGCAGAAAGACGATCAGCAAGACAAGAACAAGAACGCTGCCCAGCCAGCCGAAGTTGATGATATTCATGGTGAAACTCCCTGCGGACCCAGGGGTTCGACACTGAGCACCAGCCCGTCGATGCCGACCACCCTGACCCGTTGACCGCGCCCAAGCGGGGCGTTCGCACGCACCTGCCACACCTCGCCCTGAATCAGCGCCGACAGGCTGCCATCAGAATTGACCAGCACCTCGCCCGTCGCGCCCAGCATCTGCTCGCGCCCGCTGACGATGGGCTGCTTGCGCGCACGCAAGGCAAAGTTCAGCACCAGCAGCAGAAAAGCAACGCTGGCCGCGCTCATGCCGGCAATCAAATACCAGGGAATCTGGTAGGCGGGCGCGTCGGTGTCGATCAGCATGACCGAGCCGATGACGAAAGCCGTCACGCCGCCCAGCCCCAGCAAGCCAAAACCCGGCGCAAAATGCTCGGCCACCAGCAGGCCCACGCCCAGCGCGATCAGCCCCAGGCCGGCGTAATTCACCGGCAGCAGTTGCAGGGCAAATAGCGCCAGCAGCAAACAGATGCCGCCGATGACGCCGGGCGCTACCAGGCCGGGGCTGAAGAACTCGAACAGCAGGCCGTAGAAACCAATCATGAGCAACACATACGCAATGCCCGGATCGGTGATGACCGCCAGCAGCCGGGTGCGCCAGTCGGGCGCGATCTCGATGACGGGCGCGCCAGTGGTGGCGAGCTGCTTGTCCTGGCCCAGCACGGTGAGCCTGCGGCCGTCGAGTTGCAGCAACAGTTGCGGCACGTCGGCGGCGATGACATCGATCACCTTGAGCTTGAGGGCCTCCTGCGCCGACAGGCTGACCGCCTCGCGCACGGCCTTGTCGGCCCACTCGGCATTGCGCCCGCGCAGCTCGGCCAGGCTGCGGATGTAGGCGGCGGCGTCGTTGGTCTGCTTGTGCTGCATCGCCCCCTGCCCGAACAAGGGCGCGTCGGCCGGGCGGCTGGCGCTCCTGCCGGGCTTGTCGGCGGAGGCGGCGGGTTCAGTCGGTTCAGTCGGTTCAGGCGGCTCAGGCGGCTCAACCGGTTTCGGCGCTGCGGGCTGCGGGCCGAGCGCTACCGGCGTGGCCGCGCCCAGGTTGGTGGCTGGCGCCATCGCGGCAATGTGGCTGGCGTACAGGATGTAGGTGCCGGCGCTGGCCGCACGGGCGCCGTTGGGCGCGACAAAGGTAGCCACGGGAACCGGCGAGGCGAGGATGGCCCGGATGACCGTGCGCATTGACAGATCCAGGCCGCCCGGCGTGTCCATCCTGATGACGACGAGCTGCGCATTGCGCTTGAGCGCCTGATCGAAGCCGCGCTTCAGGTAATCGGCGCTCGCCGGCCCAAGCGCCCCGCTCTGGCTGAGCACGACGACGGGCGCCGCCGGCTGGGGGGCAGCCAGCGCGCTCCAGAAAAAGATCACCAGCAGCGCGAGCAAGCGCATCGAGCCCCCTTCCAGGGCACCGGTCGCTTCGCCGGAACGGGAAAGTGACTGTGCCACGAACGGCGAATTTATGGCGGGCCGGGATGCGTCTGCGTGAGGCAATGCCAGGATGGGATGTAGGCGATGCCGGTCATGCTGCATGAACCCATTGGCCTGCGGCCGCACGGCATTTACCCGAAAGGGCTAGCATCAAGCGCTTTACCACGAAGGAGGTTTCCATGCCACACGCCATCGGTTATGCCGCCCAATCCGCCAGCACTCCGCTGGCGCCCTTCTCGTTCGAGCGCCGCTCGCCCGGCCAGCTCGACGTGGCGCTGGACATTCTTTACTGCGGCGTGTGCCACTCGGACCTGCACACGGTGCGCAATGAATGGCAAAACACCGTCTACCCCTCGGTGCCCGGCCATGAAATCGTCGGCCGGGTCACGGCGGTGGGCGATCTGGTGAGCAAATTCAAGGTGGGCAACATCGTCGGCGTGGGCTGCATGGTGGACAGCTGCCAGCTCTGCACGCCCTGCACCGAAGGCCTGGAACAGTACTGCGACAACGGCATGACCGGCACCTACAACGGCCCGGCGCAAGGCACGGGCGAGAACACCTATGGGGGTTATTCCAATTCCATCGTGGTGCGCGAATCCTTCGTGCTGCGCATCTCGCATGCCGAGGACCAACTGGCCGCCGTGGCGCCGCTGCTGTGCGCAGGTATCACCACCTACTCGCCGCTGCGCCAGTGGCACGTTGGCCCCGGCCAGAAAGTTGGCATTGTCGGCCTGGGCGGGCTGGGCCACATGGGCGTGAAGATTGCCGCCGCCATGGGCGCGCATGTGGTGCTGTTCACCACCTCGGCCGGCAAACGCGAGGACGCGCTGCGCCTGGGCGCCAGGGAAGTCGTGGTGTCCAAAAACCCGGAGGAGATGGCCGCGCATGCCGGCAGTTTCGATTTCATCCTGAACACCGTCGCCGCGCCGCATGACCTGGACGCTTTTTTGATGCTGCTCAAGCTCGATGGCACGATGACGCTGGTGGGCGCGCCCGCCACGCCGCACCCCTCGCCCAGCGTGTTCAACCTCATCATGAAGCGCCGGCGCCTGGCCGGCTCGCTGATCGGCGGTATTCGCGAAACGCAGGACATGCTGGACTTTTGCGCCCTGCATGGCATCGTCTCCGACATCGAAACCATCCGCATGGACGAGATCGAGGCCGCTTACGCACGCATGCTCAAGAGCGATGTGAAATACCGCTTTGTGGTGGACATGGCGACGCTGAAGGCACCCGCCTGACGGACGGCCCGCCCTGCCAGCGGGGCGGCTCATCCCTTGGCCCCGTCATGGTTGGAAGGCGCCAGGAGTCCCCGGCCTTCAGCGCGGAGAGGACGGCTGAACGATCTCCGCCTTGCACAGCGCCGCCTGCCTGAACTCACTCGGCGAGAGCCCGGCATGCTCGCGAAACACCCGGCTGAAGTGCGCGCCGTTGTTGAAACCCCAGGAAAACGCGATGTCGGTGAGCGTGCGCTGCAGATGCAGCGGGTTTTTCAAGTCGCGCATGCAGGCTTGCAGCCGCCGGTGCAGGATGTACTGGCCCAGCGTGTCTTCCTCGTCGGCAAAGGCGTTGTGCAGATGGCGCTTGCTGCAGTTGAGCACCTGGGCAATGCGGTCGATGGACAAGGCGGGGTCACGCAGGTTGTGGCCGATGAACTCGCGGATGCGGTCCTTGAGTGCCTCCTGCTGCGTCGTGGCGGTGGCGCGCCCGGCCAGCTCCAGCAGCGACAGGCGCACCAGATCGGTCAGCAGGTTGCCCGCGCCCCGGGCCGCCTCGGGCGTCATCTGGGGCAGCTCCTGGTAGACGCTGCGCATCGCCTCCAGCGCCACGCGCGAGATGCCGCTGGCCCCGCCGACGTGGCGGCCCATCAGCGGCTCGATGCGCACGCCGCGCTCGGTGAGCTGCTCCTTGGGCAGCATCACGATCAGGTGCTCGGAGTGCTCGGGGTTGGCCACTTCGTAGCTGCCGGTGGTGTCGTAGATCGCCCAGCCGCCGGGGCGCACCCAGGTCTGGCGGCCCTGCTGCTCCAGCGCGGCATTGCCCTGCCAGGGCGCGATGATTTTCAGGTAGCTGGTCTCGCTGCTGCGCGCCAGGCGCGGGCTGCGCATCACGCGGTGGCGGTTGGCGTCCAGCCGGGTCAGCACCACCTCGCCGGCGTGCGCGGTGGCAATGTGCCCTTCGAACACGCTGTCGCCATACAGGTCGCAGTCCAGCCCGCCGAACAACTCCGACATCCAGCCGTGCCAGGCGCGCGCACGCTCGGCGCTGGCGAGGTCGTCGGTGCTGAGAATCTGGTTATCGGGCATGACGGCAATTATGGGCCTGCGCTCAAATTTAGCCATCCCGGTAATACCCGGCAATATCCAGCAGCATTCAGTAACATCCGTCCTCTTTCAGGGTAAACCCTAGGCGCCATGCACTTTCAGGCATTGAAGATTTGCTCTGACGGAAAAGTCGGCCTGACGCACCGTTCCTAGAATCAATCGGATTACCCCCATTTTTCGAGGATGACTCCCATGAGCGATATTCAGATGCTGATTGGCGGCGAGCACCGCGCCGCCGCCAGCGGCGCCACCTTCGAGCGCCGCAATCCCCTGGACCAGACAATCGCCACGCGCGCCCCGGCGGCCACGCCGGCCGACGCAGTGGCAGCCGTGGAAGCGGCGGCCAAGGCGTTTCCCGCCTGGGCGGCGATGGGTCCGAGCGAGCGCCGCGTGCTGCTGATGAAGGCCTCGCAGGCGCTCGAAGCCAAGGGCGAGGCGTTTGCGGCGGCGATGGCGGCCGAGACCGGCGCTTCGGGCATCTGGGCCGGCTTCAATGTGCATCTGGCCGCTGGCATGCTGCTCGAAGCCGCGTCGCTGACCACGCACATCAACGGCGAGGTGATTCCCTCCGACATCCCCGGCAGCTTGGCGATGGCCGTGCGCCAGCCCGCCGGCGTGGTGCTGGGCATGGCGCCGTGGAATGCGCCGATCATCCTGGCGGTGCGCGCCATCGCCACGCCGCTGGCCTGCGGCAACACCGTGGTGCTCAAGGGCTCGGAGCTGTGCCCGGCCACGCACGGCCTGATCATCGAGGCGCTGCAGGAAGCGGGCCTGCCGCCCGGCGTCGTGAACTTCATCACCAACGCCCCGGCCGACGCCGGCGCCGTGGTCGAAGCCATGGTGGCGCATCCGGCGGTGCGCCGGGTGAACTTCACCGGCTCGACCAAGGTCGGCAGAATCATCGCGCAGACCTGCGCCAAATACTTGAAACCCGCCATTCTGGAGCTGGGCGGCAAGGCGCCCTTTCTGGTGCTGGACGACGCCGACATCGACGCGGCCGTGGCGGCGGCGGCCTTTGGCGCCTTTGCCAACTCGGGCCAGATCTGCATGTCCACCGAACGCCTGGTGGTCGATGAGAGCGTGGCCGACGAGTTCGTTGTTAAATTCGTGGCCAAGGCGAAAAGCCTGCCGCTGGGCGATCCGCGCCAGGGTCCGGTCGTGCTGGGCTCGGTGGTCGATATGGCGACGGTGGAGCGCTGCAACGCGCTGATCGACGATGCGCTGGCCAAGGGCGCCAGGCTGGTGTGCGGCGGGAGGGCCGATAACACGCTGATGCCGGCCACGCTGCTCGACCACGTCACGCCCGAGATGCGCATCTTCCGTGAGGAATCGTTTGCGCCGGTCAAGGCCATCGTGCGCGTCAAGGGCGTGGAAGCGGCCATTGCCACGGCCAACGACAACGAGTTCGGCCTGGCCTCGGCCGTCTTTGGCCGCGACATTGCGCGCGCCTGGCAGGTGGCTTCGCGCATCGAGGCGGGCATTTGCCACATCAACGGCCCGACCGTGCATGACGAGGCGCAGATGCCGTTCGGCGGCGTGAAGAGTTCCGGCTACGGCCACTTCGGCGGCCAGGCCGGCATCGACGCCTTCACCGAACTGCGCTGGATCACGGTGCAAACCACGCCGCGCCACTACCCGTTCTGAGCGCGCGTGAACCCCGACACACACAAGGAGACAAGGCTTTGAAAACCACCCTCAAACAATCGGCCGGCCTGGCCGCGCTGCTGGTCATGCTGGCGGGCCACGCGTCCGGCGCGCTGGCGCAGCAGCCAGCCCCGCAGCAAATCGGCAAAGGCCAGCATTTCTACCAGCAGGTCTGCGCCAAATGCCATGAAACGGGCATCGGCCCGGTCATCACCGGCCGGGGCCTGCCCGAGGCGACTTACGTGTACATGGCGCGCCACGGCCTGAACGCCATGCCGGCCTTTCGCCTGAGCGACATCGACGACGCCACGCTGCTGGACCTCGCCAAATACCTCTCGGCCACCAAGCCCAGGCCATGACAAAACAGGCCTCTTCCATGAAGACATCCATTCGCTACAGCAATAGCACCGTTCCAGGAGACAGTCATGAGTACCGATAGACGCTCGATTTTGAAGGGCCTGGCTGCGGCCGGGCTGATGATGGTGGGCATGCCCTGGGCACCACAGGCCACTGCCGCGCCAGGCGCGCAGGCTGCAGGCCTGGCTGGCGACGCCCTGCCCGGCGTGACCTCGCTGGTCAGCGGCTCGGCGCTGGACGCGGCCTTCCTGGCTGGTGTGCAGCAGGGCGTGAACGCGCCGGCCGGACAAACCCTCTCGGCCCAGCCGTTGCAGGGCCTGGACGCGGCCACCTTCGGGCAACTGAACAAGCTGCTCAACGACGGCAGCGCCACCTTGCTGGTCGGCCTGATCGACGACGCCTCGGCGGCCATCGTGATCGACCTGGTGCGCTCGGCCGGCGGGCGCGTGCTGTCGCTGCAACATCACCGCGTGGGCGAAGGCAGCGCTGGCGCGCAATGGGCGCAGGCCCTGGGCCAGTCGCTGGTGGCCACCAGCAGCCCCGCCACGCCCGGCGCCCCCCACAGCGCCCACGGCATCGCCTGCGTTTCCCTGTCCTGCGTGATCTGAACCGGAACCCATCATGAACCCAAGTAAATACCTGGCCCTGCCCAAGGGCGTGAGCGAAAACCGCTTTGACGCGGCGATCAAGAAATTCACCGCCGCCCTGGGCGCGGAACACGTCCTCACCTCGGCCGAACACCTCACGCCCTACACCAAGGTCATGATGGCCGTGGAGACGGCCCAGCACGTCCCCTCGGCCGTGGTCATGGCCACCAGCGTCGAGCAGGTGC
Source organism: Pseudomonadota bacterium (assembly GCA_030855235.1). Lineage (GTDB taxonomy): Bacteria > Pseudomonadota > Gammaproteobacteria > Burkholderiales > Burkholderiaceae_C > Polaromonas. The sequence continues at coordinate 32,738 of JALYRU010000012.1, read as the reverse complement.
AGGCGGTGGTCAAAATCTGCAACGAGTACCGCATTCCGGTCTGGACGATTTCGACCGGGCGCAACTTCGGCTACGGCTCGGCCGCGCCGGTCGAGCGCGGCCAGATCATTCTCGATCTGAAGAAGATGAACAAGATCATCCACATCGACCCCGAGCTGTGTACCGCGCTGGTCGAGCCCGGCGTGACCTACCAGATGCTCTACGACTACATCGAGGAAAACAAGCTGCCGCTGATGCTCTCGTTCTCCGCGCCCTCGGCCATTGCCGGCCCGCTGGGCAACACCATGGACCGGGGCGTGGGCTACACGCCCTACGGTGAGCATTTCATGATGCAGTGCGGCATGGAAGTCGTGATGGCCAACGGCGACGTGCTGCGCACCGGCATGGGCGGCGTCAAGGGCGACAAGGCCTGGCAGGTCTTCAAGTGGGGCTACGGGCCGACGCTCGACGGCATGTTCACCCAGTCCAACTACGGCATCTGCACCAAGATGGGTTTTTGGCTGATGCCCAAGCCGCCGGTGTTCAAGCCTTTTGAAATCCAGTTCGACGAGAACAGCGACATCAACGAGATCGTCGAATTCATCCGTCCGCTGCGCATCGCCCAGGTCATCCCGAACTCGGTGGTGATCGCCGGCGTGCTGTGGGAGGCCTCGACCTGCAACACGCGCCGCTCCGACTACATCAAGACGCCGGGACACACGCCCGACGCCATCCTCAAGCAGATCCAGAAGGACAAGCACCTGGGCGCCTGGAACGTGTACGCGGCGCTGTACGGCTCGCCCGAACAGGTCGAGGTGAACTGGAACATCGTGCAGGGCGCGCTGAAAAAACTGGGCAAGGGCCGCCTGATCACCCAGGAACAGGCTGGCAACACCCAGCCCTTCAAGTACCGCGCCGAGCTGATGTCGGGCGTGCCCAATCTGCAGGAGTTTGGCCTGTACAACTGGCGCGGCGGCGGCGGCTCGATGTGGTTCGCCCCGGTCAGTCAGGCGCGCGGCAGCGAGTGCGACAAGCAGTACGCACTGGCCAAGCAGATCCTCAACAAGCACGGCCTGGACTACGTGGGCGAGTTCATCGTCGGCTGGCGCGACATGCACCACGTCATCGACGTGCTGTATGACCGCTCCAACCCGGAAGAAACCAAACGCGCCAACGCCTGCTTCAACGAGCTGCTCGACGAGTTCGAAAAGGAAGGCTACGCCGTGTACCGCGTCAACACCGCTTTCCAGGAGCGCGTGGCCAAGAGCTACGGCCCGGTCAAGCGCAGCGTCGAGCAAAAGATCAAGCGCGCCCTCGACCCCAACGGCATCCTGGCGCCCGGGAAATCTGGAATCCGCAACTAAACAAGTTACGTTAAGTAACTTTCTTTTTACTTCACTTGCGATTCATGAAACTGAAAACGACAACCCTCGCCTCTCTCGCCCTGCTGGCTTCGCTGGCTGGTCTCAACGCCCAGGCAGCCGGCCATTACGTCGCCGGCGTCGAGGGCCTGCAGGGCGCCAGTGTCCCGCCGCCGGGCAATTACTACCTCGGCTACCTGGTCCATTACGACGTGAACAGCTTTCGCGCTCCCGGCTCGGACACTGACCTGCCCGGCAGCAACACCGCCAGCGTGACCGCGCTGGCCAATCGCTTCGTGCGCATCACCTCGACCAAGCTGCTGGGCGCTGACTACGGCTACGAGATGATCGTGCCGATGGTGAGCACCTCGCTCAAGCTCGGCGCAGCCGGCCTGGACGACAGCCACTCGGGCGTGGGCGATGTGTACCTGGGTCCGCTGGTGCTGGGCTGGCACGGCGCGCAGTGGGACGCCGTCGCTGCGGCCGGTATGTGGCTGGACTCGGGCAAGGATAACCACCCGGCCTCGCCCGGCAAGGGCTACAAGTCCACCATGCTGACCGGCGGCGCGACCTATTACTTCGACGCGGCCAAATCCGTGTCGGGCTCGGCGCTGTTTCGCTTCGAGCGCCACGGCAAGGACGACAGCGGCGTGCGCGCCGGCAACCAGCTCACGCTGGAATGGGGCGTGGGCAAGAACCTGGGCAGCGTGCAGGCCGGCGTCGTGGGCTACAGCCAGTGGCAGACCAGCAGCGACCGGGGCCTGGGCATGACTGACAAGAAGGCAGCACGCCACGCCATCGGCGCCGAACTGGTGTACCCGGTGCCCGGCGCGGGTCTGTTCCTCAAGGGCGCGCTCTACAAGGAGTTCAGCGTCAAGGCCGGCAACGCGCCCGAAGCCAGGGGCAACCTGGTACGCGTGAGCTTGGTCAAGGCGTTCTGATCCCGCAACGCTGACATCGACACAAGCGGCCCGGTCATGCAGACCAGGCCGCTTTTTTTTCATCCTCGCGCGCCGGGGACTGAGCGGGCGGCTGGGGCGCTGGCTGCGACTCGCTCTGGCGCACCTTGTCGAAAATATCCCACACGGCGATGAACATGGCGGCCACCAGCGGGCCGATCACAAAGCCGTTCAGCCCGAACAGCGACATGCCGCCAATCGTGGACACCAGCACCACGTAGTCGGGCATCTTGGTGTCCTTGCCCACCAGCACGGGGCGCAGCACGTTGTCCACCAGGCCGATCACCAGCACGCCAAAGGCGATGAGCAAGAAGCCCTTGAACAGCGCGCCGGTGGCCAGGAAGTAAATCGCCACCGGCAGCCACACCAGCGCCGCGCCGACAGCGGGCAGCAGTGACAGGAAAGCCATCAGGGTGCCCCACAGCACCGGTGCATGGATGCCCAGGAACCAGAAGATCAGCCCGCCCAGCGCGCCCTGCAGCATCGCCACCACGATGTTGCCCTTGACGGTGGCGCGGATCACGGTGGTGAACTTGCCGGAGAGATTGCGCTTGATGCCCTCGTCAAAGGGCAGCGCGGACTTGATGCGCCGCGACAGGCTGGCGCCGTCGCGCAGAAAAAAGAACAGCAGGTACAGCATGACAAAAAAGCTGACCAGGAAATCAAAGGTGTTCTGCCCGACGTTCAGCGCCTGCTGGGCAATGAACTGGCTGCCCTGGGTCAGGTTGGCGGACAGGCGCTCCTGAAGCAGCCTGAAGTTGTTCAGGCCAAAGCGCTCCAGCAAGCCGGTGATCCAGTGCGGCAGCGCGTTGTAGACCTGCTGAAAGTAAAGGCTGAAGCTCAACTCGCCCGACTGCACCCGCTGGTACACACTGCCCGCCTCCTGCACCAGCAAGGCGGTGATCAGGCTTGCTGGCAGCACCACCAGCACCAGGATCAGGCCCACGGTGAGCAGCGCGGCCAGGGTGTTCTTGCCGGGCATGGTCCTGAGCAGACGCGCGTAGAGCGATGAAAACACCAGCGCAAACACCGCCCCCCAGAAAACGGCGCCGTAATAAGGCTGCAGCACCCAGAAAAAAGCCAGCGAGACGAGCACCAGCAGCAGCAAAAAGGCTTTGTCTTCCACGGAAGACGGGCGGGCCTGGGTGGAGAGTTTCATGGCAATCTTTCTTGTGGAAATCCCGGCCTTCAGGCCGAAAAGGAAAGGAGTGCATGGCACCCGCTTGTATATTAAAAAATGACTTGCACTCGCCAATTGGCAGTGACGCGTCCGGCGCAAAACCTGTATTCCTCTGATTGCCTCCGTTGGCTTCATGGGCACGCGCGGTTCCGGCTGGCAGGTAGCGACACTGTAAGCCAGCGCGAAGCAAGGCGCTGGAATTCAAGCGCCGGTTGCGCCATGGCTCCGGGGGCGCCGTAGCCGCTTCATGCCCGGCAGGTAAAGCTGCGAAACACCCTGCAAACAGACTGGCGCCGGCGTGCAAACTGTCGTTCAATACCGTTCTTGTTTGATTACCTTTTCAAAACCCATGAATTTTTCGCTGACCAAGCCGATCACGCCCCTCCAGATGACACGCTCAAGGTCTGCCATGTTTGCCCTCGGCGCGGCAATGGCCTGCTCGCTCCTCATGAGCGCACCGGCCCTTGGCGCAGACCTGCCGGCATCTGCACCCGACGCAGCCACATCCGCGCCGACCCCGGCCGCGCCAGTTGCACCAGCAGCGCCAGTTGCGCCAGCTAACCCAGACACGCCAGTTGCGTCGCGCTACTCGGCCAGCAACCTGGAGCGCGCCTTCAACTACATGGATGCAAGCCGTGACGGCAAGCTCAGCCGTGAAGAAGCGTCCGGCTTTCGCGGCGTGGCCAAAAATTTTGACAAAGCCGACACCAACCATGACAACATGATGTCGCGCCAGGAATTTGACCGGGCCATGAACTATGTCAAGCAACGCACTGAGCAGAGCCAGCCGGGCAAGTGAAGGCGTCGCACCCATGAAAAAACCCGCAGCGCGGGTTTTTTTGTAGCTGAATGCCCTTTAAGGCAAAGCCAGGGGTCAAAACACACCAAACAGCATCAACAGCAAAATCACTGTGATCGGTACACCGAGCAGCCAGGCAATGAGTGGCATGGTTTTCTCCTTCAAGACAATCGGGTTGAAAGACGAATTCAGTGTAGGACGGCCACAGGCCTGGCACTGCCAGTGTGCGGGCCTGCTGCGGGTCAGAAAATTGCTGACTGCGTTGTAGTCATTGGCTATTCGTTCGGGTTATTTCCCTTGATGCCGTGCTCGCCCTTGATGCTCAGCTGCAGCAACTCAAGCTGGTTGACGAGATGGTCAATGCGCAAAAAATCCTTCACCGGCTCCATCATGAGGCGCTGCAACTCCGTGCGCAACTGGTCGTACTCGGCTTGGCTCGACTGGCCGGCATCGCCCGCAGGCGCGGGGTCGTTGTGCATGGCGAAAGCGGGATTCATGGGCATGGCCGGTCTCCAGTTGGGCGCCAGGGCTGCTGCATGACAGCCGTAGCAAGACATATTGATGCGTCAATCCCTGAGTGTGGGGAACAGGCTGGGGCACGCAATGCTGTCCTTGACTGCGAAAAATGTAGGATAAAACCGGAAGCTTGGCGTTTGCAGGAAACGCCATGGTGACCCGCCGCCATCGCCCTACGTGCCGGGAAGGCCAGGCCGGCGCCCTCCCCCGCAAGGTAACGCACGTAACGGCTTGCTTCATCTGCCCCTAATGTGCAGCCCCCCGCTATATTGAAGCCCTTGTCCTTCCCGCTTTTTTCATCGACTGCTGATGTGGTGGATTCATGATGACTACAAGCCCAGCCAAACTTCCGCTGTACCGTTCCCTTTACTTTCAGGTGGTGTGCGCGGTGGTGATCGGCGTTGCGCTGGGCTACTTCTACCCCACCCTGGGCGCGGCGATGAAGCCGCTGGGCGACGGCTTCATCAAGCTGATCAAGATGATGATTGCGCCCATCATTTTCTGCACCGTGGTGGTGGGCATTGCCGGCATGGAGGACATGAAGAAAGTCGGCAAGACCGGTGGCCTGGCGCTGCTGTACTTTGAAGTGGTCAGCACCCTGGCGCTGGTCATCGGCCTGCTGCTGGTCAACCTGTTCCAGCCGGGCGCTGGCATGAACATCGACCCGGCCACGCTGGACACCAAGTCGATTGCCGCCTACACCGGCCCCGGCAAGATGACCAGCACCACCGACTTCATCCTCAATGTCATCCCGACAGCGTTTTTCGACGCCTTTGCCAAGGGCGAGATTTTGCAGGTGCTGCTGATTGCCGTGCTGTTCGGCTTTGCGCTGCACCGCTTCGGCGGGCGGGGAACGCTGGTGTTCGACTTCATCGAGAAGTCCTCGCACGTGCTGTTCACCATCATTGGCTTCATCATGAAGCTCGCGCCCATCGGGGCCTTCGGCGCGATGGCTTTCACCATCGGCAAGTACGGCGTCGGCTCGCTGTTTTCGCTCGGCAAGCTGATGGGCGCTTTTTACCTGACCTGCCTGATTTTCATCTTCGGGGTGCTGGGCCTGATTGCGCGGATTCACGGTTTCAGCGTCTGGAAATTCATCAAGTACATCAAGGAGGAACTCCTGATCGTGCTGGGCACCTCCTCGTCGGAGTCGGTGCTGCCGCGCATGATGGAAAAGATGGAAAACCTCGGCGCCCGCAAGACCACCGTGGGCCTGGTCATTCCCACCGGCTACTCGTTCAACCTGGACGGCACGTCGATTTACCTGACGATGGCGGCCGTTTTCATCGCCCAGGCCACGAACACGCCGATGACGCTGACCCAGGAGCTGACGCTGCTGGGCGTGCTGCTGCTGACCTCAAAGGGCGCGGCGGGTGTGACGGGCAGCGGGTTTATCGTGCTGGCAGCCACGCTGTCGGCCGTGGGCAACGTGCCGGTGGCCGGGCTGGCGCTGATTCTGGGGATTGACCGTTTCATGTCGGAAGCGCGGGCGCTGACCAACCTGATCGGCAACGGCGTAGCCACGCTGGTCGTGGCCAAATGGACCAACGAGCTGGACATGGAGCGGCTCCACGCGGGCTTGAACAACGAAACCTGGATTGAAGCGCAGGAGCCGGAAATCATCCTGGACCAGAAGACCGAGCACATGGCGGTCAAAACCTGATGTCTCTGACGAGAATCTGGCGTGTGGTCGCCCCGGTGGCGAGATGCGGCGGGTTAACTGCAGTTGTCCCGCAACTGCGCCGCTTCAGGCGCAGCCGGGGAAAGTGAAAGGCGATGCGCCTTAGCGGTTCTGGCGAGGCGCCGGACCGGGGCCACGGCCGGCAATGTGGCGGAAGGTGATGCGGCCCTTGCTGAGGTCATAAGGCGACAGTTCCAGCGACACCTGGTCGCCGGCCAGAATGCGGATGTGGTTCTTGCGCATCTTGCCGGAGGTGTAGGCCACGAGCTTGTGGCCGTTGTCCAGCGTCACGCGAAAACGCGAGTCGGGCAAGACCTCGTCAACCAGCCCATGCATTTCAATAAGTTCTTCTTTGGCCATGTAGGTAACTCCTGAGAATTCAAAATTAATCGGTCATTGTTGGGTAGCAGCCAGCCCGCACAGGGCTGGCAGCGTGTCAGGCGCAGGCGGGGCAGGCGCGTTCCTGAATCCAGCCCAGTGCGTGCTCGGTAGCGTAATGCACGGCGGCGGCGGCGCTGTCAAAAATTTGGTGAAAACGCAACACTCGATCATGCGTGGCGCTGCCTTGGCCGGAGCGAATCGAAACGGAAGCGGCAAAACGGCCTTCGCCCTGGTGTTTGGCCAGTGGCGAGACAAGGTACTTGCCTACGGCCAGCTGGGTGTCATGGATAGTCATAAAAAAGCCTCGGCCGGGTATGTTTCCCGGCTTGATAAATGCAAAAGGTAACCAGCCTGCGAACAAGCCAACGTGTATTCGGTTTTTAGTCGCCAGGCGTTTGAAGGCCGGGCGAAGTGAGCCATGAGTGGGCACCGTTGGGGAAGTGCTCGCAAGGAAATGGAACAGTGCAAAGAGGGTTCAATGCTGTGTGGGCACTGAAAGCACTGACAAAGCGCTGTGAATTCGGGCTCTGGAAGGCGCCGCATTTGAGAAAGAAGCCGAAATGAAATGAAGCTTCAATGAAAAACGCTGATGCGTTACCGAACCCGCCATTATAACCGGGCAATCGTTTCGGCGCTTTGGTTGCTTGCCGGAGGTCAGCATTCAAACTGCGGATGGAACTGGCGAATGCAGTTGACGGCCATGCCGGCCGCTGCCGTGCGGGTTTCCACGCCCAGCTTGGCGTAGACGTGTTCGAGGTGTTTCTTGATGGTGGCGGGGCTGGCGCCCAGGATGTCGGCGATGTCGCGGTTGATCTTGCCCTTGACCACCCAGTACAGTACCTCGGCTTCGCGGGCGGTGAGCTTGAAACTCAGGCTCATGGCCTGGACCACGGCCTCGTCGGAGATCTCGCGCATCACGATCAGCCAGTCGCCGCCGCCGCTTTCGCCGCTGCCGTCGCCGGTTTGCCGGTGCAGCCGGAACGTCAGGCGGCGCGGCCCGAGTTCGACGGCCAGGCGCGGCGGCTCGATGTGCTGCTGGGCATCGAGCAGGTGGCGGCGCAGCCAGTTGAGAACCGGCTCGGGCGTTTGCGGCGCCGAGGTGCCGTAGTAGCGCAGCAGCAGCTCGCGCGCCAGCGGGGTTTGCCAGATCAGCTTGCCGTCGTGCGGACTGCCCGGCGCACCCATGTGGACGGTGATGCTGGCGTAGCCGAAGGCGTCGAGCGCATTGCGCGCCTGCCCCGCCTGCTGCGCTTCCTGCCTCGCGCGGCGCGCGCCCTGCAGGTGTACGCCCATGCGCGCCATGACTTCCCGGGGCTTGATCGGCTTGGTGACGTAGTCCACGCCGCCCGCTTGCAGCGCGGCCTCCAGGTGCTCGGTTTGCGTCAGTCCCGTCATGAAAATGATGGGAATGTGCGCGGTCTGCGGCGCCGCTTTGAGGCGCCGGGCGACTTCAAAGCCGTCCATGCCGGGCATCATGGCATCGAGCAGGATGATGTCGGGCAAGGCCTGGCGGGCGCGCTGCAGCGCCGCTTCGCCGCTGGTGGCAATCAGCACGCTGTAGCCCGATTCGTCCAGCGCGTCGTGCAGCATCGCCAGGTTGTCGGGCACGTCATCGACGATCAGCACCACGTCGCTGTTGGCGCGGTTGAGCGTGTGGTCCAGGTGAGGGTTCAATGCCGGGCCGGTGTCAGGGTGTGTGGGGTTCACGGTCAGTCTTTTGGGGGGTGAGCTGGCTGGCCATCGCCTCGAACTGGAACTGCCGCGCCAGCAGCCGCATGGCCTCGACGAAGGCAGCCGTGTCAGGCTGCCGCGCTTCAATCTCGGCGAGCTTGTTCATGATGCCACGGTAAAAACCGAGCTGGATGACCTCGCGCAAATCGGCCAGCTGGGTGGCGCCGGGCAGGACATGCTGTGCGCTGAGTGCTGGCGGGGCTGAGTCTGGCCGCATGGACGACAAAACGCTGAGTGCTGGCGAGGTGGCGCCGGGCCGTACAGGCATGGGCGCGCTGACTGCCAGCTGGGCAATATCTGACTGCATGGGCGGCAACGCGCTGGCTACCGGCGGGGCGCCGCCGGGCAGAAGCACTGGCAGCACTCCCAACTGTGCAGCGTCGGGCAGCGCTGGCTGCACGCTGACAGCCGACAAGACGGCATCAGTGGCGCCGTTTACGTTTGCAGCGGTGGGGGGGGCTGCAGCCGGCGCTTCATAACGCCAGCGCAGCGCCAGGCGCCGCTCCAGCCAGTCAATCAGTTCGCTGTGGCGCACCGGCTTGACGATGAAATCCTCCGGGCCGATGCCCACGTCATTGTCCAGTCCCTTGTCGAAGGCATTGGCCGAGACGATGGCCAGGTGGATGCCGGTGTGGCCTGCGCGGCGCAGGCGGCGCAGGGTTTCCCAGCCGTCGATGCCGGGCATGGCCAGGTCCATGAAGATCACGTCGGGCCGCAAGCCGCCTGCCAGCAGATCCAGGCAGTCGTGGCCGCTGGCGGCGGTGCGCAATTCAAACCCCATGGGCGCGAGCAATTGGACCAGCAGTTCGCGGTCGGGCTCCTCGTTGTCCACCACCAGCAGCTGGCGGCGCGGGCCGTCGTAGCCCAGCGGCTGGCACCGGGACCGGGCGGCGCGGCCAGCGCCGTGTGAACCGTATGAACCGTGTGCATCGTGTGCATCGTGTGCACCGTGAATGCTGTCAGTAACATGAGCGCCGTGGGTGCTCTGAAGGTTCACGACGGCCTGATGCACTTGCGGCAGGAACAGCCGCACGCGAAACACCGAACCTTTTCCCGGCGTGCTGGCCACCGTCATCTCGCCGCCCATCAGGTCCGTCAGCATCCTGGCGATCGTCAGCCCCAGGCCGGCGCCGGGCGCGCTGCCCACGCCCTGACCGGCGGTGCTGCCACGCGCGAACGGCTCGAAAATCCGCGCCAGTTCGGCCTCGCCCATACCGGGGCCGGTGTCCTCGATGTCGAGATGGGCCATTTCGCGGGCGTAGCGCACCCGCAAGGTGACCTGCCCGGTGGCGGTGAACTTGATGGCATTGCCCAGCAGGTTGATCAGAACCTGGCGCACCCGTTGCTCGTCGGCGCGCACGAGCGCGGGGAGCAGCCCGCTGCTTTCAAAGCGGAACCCCAGCCCCTTGGCGGCGGCCTGCAGTTCGAACAAGGCGGCCACTTCCTGCACGCCAGCGGCAAAGGGCATCGGCCTGACGTTGAGCGTGAGCTTGCCCGCCTCGATGCGGGAAATGTCCAGCGTGCCCTCGATCAGCGAGAGCAGGTGTTCGCCGCCGCGCTTGATGACGTTGACCGCCTGCTGGCGGTGCGGCGGAATCGTGCGGTCCTCGCCCATGAGCTGGGCATAGCCGAGGATGCTGTTGAGCGGCGTGCGCAATTCGTGACTGATGGCGCTGATGTAGCGGGTCTTGGCCTGATTGGCCTGGTCGGCCAGGTGGCGCGCCTGCTCGGCCACCCGCCGCGCCTGCTGCAGCGCCTCGTCGGTCTGGCGGTGCGATTCGATCTCCTGCATCAGGAGGTGGGTCTGGCGATTGGATTCCTCCTGGGCAACTTCGCGGCTCTTGTGCGCCAGAACTAACCACCAGGCCACCAGCCCGGCAATGACCAGCAGGGCCATGTAGGCTTTCAAAAAGCCTGACTGCAGCGCCATCACCTGGGCTTGCTCCACGCCGGTCGCAGTGATGGCGTGGGCCAAGGTTTGGAGTTCCTGCTGATAGAGCAGCCCCAGCACGCCCGCCAGCAAGGGCGCAATCACCAGCATCAAGAGCAGAAAATGCCCCAGGCCGGTGTCCAGATAAGGCCAGATGCGGCGCGGCAGCAGCCAGCGCAGGGCGGCGGACCACTGCACCGACAGGCGGGCCTGTGGTTTACATAAATCGCCGCAGCGCGCATCCAGTGTGCAGCACAGCGAGCAGATCGCGCCCTGATAAGCCGGGCAATGGGCCATGTCCGGCCCTTCGTAATGACGCTCGCAGATCACGCAGCGCCGGGTCGCGTGGCGCTGGTAATTCCCCTCGGCGCTGGCAGGTTCAACGCTGCGCGCCAGGTAATAGCGCCCTTTCGTCGCCCAGGCGATCAGCGGCGCGGCCACAAAGGCCGTCGTCATCGCGATCACTGCCGAGAACGCCCGCGCCAGTTCGCCATACAGCCCCAAATGCGCAGTGACCGACAGCAGCGAGGCCAGCGCCATCGCGCCCACGCCGACAGGGTTGATGTCATATAAATGAGCGCGCTTGAACTCGATGCCCGGCGGCGACAGGCCCAGCGGCTTGTTGATCACCAGGTCCGCCACGACAGCCATCACCCAGGCAATCGCAATGTTGGAATACAGCCCCAGCACATCGCCCAGCGCCTGGAACACGTTCATCTCCATCAGCATGAAGGCGATCAGTGTGTTGAACACCACCCAGACCACACGGCCGGGATGGCTGTGCGTCAGGCGCGAGAAGAAATTGCTCCAGGCCAGCGAGCCGGCATAGGCGTTGGTCACATTGATTTTCAGTTGCGACACCACGACAAACAGCGCCGTGGCCGCCACCGCCCAGCCGTAATGGGGAAACACATATTCATAGGCGGCCAGGTACATCTGGTTCGGGTCCACCGCGCGCTGGGGCGGCACCATGTTGGAGATCGCCAGGTAGGCCAGCAGCGCGCCGCCCAGCATCTTGAGCACGCCCAGCACCACCCAGCCCGGCCCGCCGGCCAGCACGCCTATCCACCAGCGCCAGCGATTGGCTTTGGTTTGCACCGGCATAAAGCGCAAATAATCGGCCTGCTCCCCCATCTGGGTGATCAAGGCGATGCCCACCGTCAACCCGGCACCAAAGAGGTGCAGATCAAAGACGCCGCCCACGCCTTTTTCACCGCCGTAGCTTGTCACGCCGGAAAAGGCACCAGGTTCGCGCACCAGCACATAGATGAAGGGCACGACCAGCATCACCAGCCACAGCGGCTGCGTCCACACCTGCAGCCGGCTGATGACCGACACGCCATGGGTGACCAGCGGAATCACCACCAGCGCGCAAATCAAGTAACCCCAGCGCGGCGGAATGTCCAGCGCCAGCTCCAGCGCATAGGCCATCACGGCCGCTTCGAGCGCAAAGAAGATGAAGGTGAAGGACGCATAGATCAGCGAGGTCAGCGTCGAGCCGATATAGCCGAAGCCCGCGCCCCGCGTCAGCAGGTCCATGTCCACGCCATGGCGCGCCGCATAGATGCTGATGGGCAACCCTGCCAGGAAAATGATCAATCCCGTCGCCACGATGGCCCAGAAGGCATTGGTAAAACCGTATTTCACCAGCAGCGTCGCGCCCACGGCTTCGAGGATCAAAAACGAAGCGGCGCCGAAAGCCGTGTTGGCCACGCGCCACTCGGACCATTTGCGAAAGCGCTGCGGGGTGAAGCGCAGCGCGTAGTCCTCCATGGTCTCGCTGGCCACCCAGCTGTTGTAGTCGCGCCGGACCTTGATGATGCGCTGGACCGGAGCGTCGGGGCCGGCGCCCGGGTTCGCTGGCGCATCCGGCGACTCGGAGGCACCCGCAGACCCGCCGGGCCGGACCGGCAGCGGTGAAGGCATGACCGGAGGATTCATGGCGGATGCAGGCGGCAAAGACAAGGCAAAGGGAGGAACCACATCTGGTGCAGATTCCGTGCCACATGGCTTTGAAAGCAATGTCACCGCGCGCACTTGCGCGCTGCCCCTCCTTTCTTTGTTCAGCTACATCCGGGCTATTGGCGATGGGGGGCTTCAGTGAGCGCTTGGCCACAGACCGGGCCAGGCCAGTTTGAGCGCCAGCGACTCTGGCGGGCGCTCGCATCCCAGGTGGCCTAACGCCGCGCTGGCTGGCGGGCGGGCGGGCCTTGTCCAGGCTGGGGGCTTTATGGCACCATTCTTGCAATTTACCGAGCATCCTCAGCCATCCCGAGCCTGCAGCCCCGAAAGAGCCCCATGGAACTGACCCCTAGAGAAAAAGACAAGCTGCTGATCTTCACCGCCGCCCTGCTGGCCGAGCGGCGCCGGGCGCGCGGCTTGAAACTCAACTACCCCGAAGCCGTCGCCTTCATCACCGCCGCCGTGATGGAAGGCGCGCGCGATGGAAAAACGGTTGCCCAGCTGATGAGCGAGGGCCGCACCATCCTGAGCCGGGCCGATGTGATGGACGGCATTGCCGAGCTGATTCCTGACATCCAGGTGGAGGCCACCTTTCCCGACGGCACCAAGCTGGTCACGGTGCATCAGCCCATTGTGTAAGCCCATTTCTTCTTCAAAAGACCTTCAATCTTCATGATTTACCAATAGGACACTGAAAGAATTTTTGTCTTATGGATCAAAGAATGGAATGAAGCTCTCATCGTTCGCTCCTTCACAACGCCTCTCCCCTATTTCCCCTGTTTGAAAGCCCGCCATGCGCCTTGCTACTCCATTCACAGCGACCGCCAGACTGGCCGCCAGATTCTCCGCCACCGCCGCCTCGGCGCTGCTGGCCACCGGGGCGCTGGCCCATGAAGGCCACGGCATCAGCGGCTCTTCGCACTGGCACATCACCGACGCCTGGGGTTTTGTGGCGCTGGCGGCGGCCGTTGGCGTGGCGATCTGGCTGTCCCGAGGCGGCAAGTGAGCGCTACCGCCATGGTGCCCGGCGAACTCATCACCGACGGCCCGGACCACGTCCTCAACGCAGGCCGGCGCACGCTCACGCTGGTGGTGCGCAACACGGCCGAGCGGCCGATCCAGGTGGGTTCGCACTACCACTTTGCCGAGACCAACGCAGCCCTCGGCTTTGACCGAGCAGCGGCGCGAGGCATGCGGCTGAACATCGCCTCGGGCACGGCTGTGCGCTTCGAACCCGGCCAGCAGCGCACGGTGGAGTTGGTGGACTACGCCGGCGCTCGCATGGTGTTCGGCTTTCGCGGCCTGGTGCAGGGCGCGCTGTAGATCTCTGTGATACTGACCATCCGCCATCGCCCAAGGCAATCACCAGGTAAAACCCTGCAACGGACACGGCAGCTCAAACCAGTCTGACCCAAAGTAACCCAACTCTCGCCCTCCCCTGACCGGCTCGGGGCGCATGGAAAACAAGTCTTATGGCAACCATTGGCAGACGCGCCTACGCGGAAATCTTCGGCCCCACGGTGGGCGACCAGCTGCGGCTGGCCGACACCGATTTATTGATTGAAGTCGAGGCCGACCACACCCTGCGCGCCGGCGGCTACGGCGAAGAGGTGAAATTCGGCGGCGGCAAGACCATTCGCGACGGCATGGCGCAGTCGCAGCAAACCAACGCCCAGGGCGCCATGGACACGGTCATGACCAATGCGCTCATCCTGGACCACTGGGGCATCGTGAAAGCCGATATCGGCTTGAAAAACGGCCGCATCGCCGCGATTGGAAAAGCCGGCAACCCGGACGTGCAGCCGGGCGTGGACATCGTCATCGGCCCCGGCACCGAGATCATCAGCTGCGAAGGCATGATCGTCACAGCGGGCGGCATCGACTCGCACATCCATTTCATCTGCCCGCAGCAGATCGAAGAAGCGCTGACTTCCGGCGTGACCACGATGATGGGCGGAGGCACCGGCCCGGCCACCGGCACTTTCGCCACCACCTGCACGCCGGGGCCGTGGAACATCGAGCGCATGCTGCAGGCGGCCGACGCGTTCCCGATGAACCTGGGTTTTCTCGGCAAGGGCAACGCCAGCCTGCCCGACGCGCTGCGCGAGCAGGTCAACGCGGGCGTGATCGGCCTCAAGCTGCATGAAGACTGGGGCACGACGCCAGCGGCCATCAGCAACTGCCTGGACGTGGCCGAGGAGCTTGACGTGCAAGTCGCCATCCACAGCGACACGCTCAACGAATCGGGCTTTGTCGAAAACACCATCGCGGCCACCAAAGGCCGCTCGCTCTGCGCCTTCCACACCGAAGGCGCGGGCGGCGGCCATGCGCCGGACATCCTGCGCGTGGTGGGCGAAGCCAACTTCCTGCCCTCGTCCACCAACCCGACCATGCCCTACACCGTCAACACGCTGGACGAGCATGTCGATATGCTGATGGTCTGCCACCACCTGGACGCCGGCATTGCCGAAGATCTGGCCTTTGCCGAAAGCCGCATCCGCAAGGAAACCATCGCCGCCGAAGACATCCTGCACGACCTGGGCGCCATCAGCATGTTTTCATCAGACAGCCAGGCCATGGGGCGCGTGGGCGAAGTCATCATCCGCACCTGGCAAAACGCCCACAAGATGAAACTGCAGCGCGGCCACCTCGCGCCCTCCGCCGCGCAGGCAGGCCAACCCGATTTCCTCCCTCCCCCTCTGGGGGAGGGCTGGGGTGGGGGCTCTTCGACCGAGCAAAACCCGCGCAACGACAACTTCCGCGTCAAGCGCTACATCGCCAAATACACCATCAACCCGGCGATTGCCCACGGCATCTCGCACGAAGTCGGCTCCATCGAAGTGGGCAAACTCGCCGACCTGGTGGTGTGGAAACCGGCGTTTTTCGGCATCAAGCCGTCCATCATCCTCAAAGGCGGCTTCATCGCGATGGCCGCCATGGGCGACCCGAACGCCTCGATTCCGACGCCCCAGCCGGTGCATTACCGGCCCATGTTCGGCGCTTTCGGCGGCGCGATTGCCAAAGGCTCGTTGACCTTCGTGTCCCAGGCCGGACTGGCGGCAGGCATCAAGGAGCGCTTCGGCTTGGCCAAGACGTTGAGCGCTGTGAAAAATATCCGTGGCGTGCGCAAGCAGCACATGATCCATAACAGCTATTTACCAAAAATGGAAATCGACGCCCAGAGCTACCTGGTACGCGCCGACGGCCAGCTCTTGACCTGCGAGCCGGCCGCCAGCCTGCCGATGACGCAGCGCTACTTTTTGTTTTAATCCAGAGATGATCCAAATCTCCAAACTCATTTCACAAGGCGCCGGCCTGGCCCCGGTCCTGGTCAAGCGCGCCTCGACGGTGGAACTCGACTGGGACGTGCGCCAGAAAAGCCGTTTCGACGCCACCGACTCGCTGGGCCGCCAGCTCGGCGTCTTTTTACCGCGTGGCACCCTGGTGCGCGGCGGCGACGTGCTGCTGGCCGAGGACGGCTCGATGGTGCGCGTTATTGCCGCGCCGCAGGAAGTGCTGCGGATCACGGCCTGCGCGTCGCCCGGCTCGGCGTTTGACCTGACCCGCGCCGCCTACCACTTGGGCAACCGCCATGTGCCGATCGAACTCAAACCCGATCACCTGAAGATCGAGCCCGACCATGTGCTGGCCGACATGCTACGTGCCATGCACCTGATGGTTGACGAAGTGCAGGAAGCCTTCGAGCCCGAGGGCGGCGCCTACAGCGCGGGTGGCCATGGCCACGGTCACAGCCATGCTGCAGGTCACTCGCATGCGCCTGCTGCAACGCCCGCCCCTGCCGCTCACGTCCACGGACCGGCTTGCAACCATGGACATGACCACAGCCACGAGCCTGTCGCCAAGCCCGCCGCCACCGCTGCCCCAGCCGCGCATATTCACGGTCCGAATTGCAACCACGATCAGGTTCCCGCACCCGCCGCAGCCCCGGCTGCCCATGTTCACGGCCCCGACTGCAACCACGGCCACAACCACGAGCCCCAGGCCATCCAGCCGGTAACGATCCAGATTCATCCGCGCAAGCCGCACAGCCATTGACCTCCAACGCCCCATTGACAACGCTAGTTGCCGAAGCCGTGTCGACAGCGGACTCTGCGCGAGCAGGAGAGTCTTTGCCATCAGAACGGCTTGTGCCCGCAGAACAGCCTGCGCGAACCGCGCCGCCCCTGCCCGCCGCCAGCCTGCTCCAGTTGATCTGGCTGGCCTCGCCCGCCCTGCCTGTGGGCGGTTTTTCCTATTCGGAAGGGCTGGAAATCGCGGTGGAGCGCGCCGGCGTTGGCACCGAAAGCCGGGCGGCCGACTGGCTGGCTGACCAGTTGCATCTGACGCTGGCACGCGGCGACCTGGCTGTCATCGCCCAGGCCATTCCCGCTTGGCGCGCAGGCGACTTACCGCGCATCTGCCAACTCAACGACTGGGTGCTGCAGACCCGCGAAACCAGCGAATTGCGCCTGCAGGCCGAGCAGATGGGCCGCTCGCTGCTCGACTGGCTGCGCAACCACGACGGCGCCAACGCCGCGCACATCGCCGCCTGCGCCCAGATGCAGCCGACCTACCCCGTCGCCTTCGCCCTGGCCGCGTCGCAGACGGCTGCCGGCGTGCGCGACTGCCTGCTGGCCTACGCCTTCGGTTGGGCCGAAAACATGATGCAGGCCGCCCTGAAATCGGTGCCGCTGGGCCAGAGTGCCGGCCAGCGCATCCTGGCGCGCCTGGCCCGCGAGATTCCCGCCGCCGTCGAGTCCGCCCTGCAACTGCCCGACAGCGAACGCCAGGCGTTCTCGCCCATGCTGGCCATCCTGTCGGCCCAGCACGAAACCCAATACTCGCGGCTCTTTCGCTCCTGAGACAGTGTTTCGCCCCTGAAGCCGCCCAAGACAGCCGCCCTCTTCAATCCCCTTCCGGACAACGACCCCATGAGCCTGCACCACATCGCCAACCGCACCAAGAAACTGCCGCCCCTGCGCGTGGGCATTGGCGGCCCCGTCGGCTCAGGGAAAACCACGCTGCTGGAAATGCTCTGCAAAGCCATGCGCGACAAATACGACCTGGTGGCCATCACCAACGATATCTACACCAAGGAAGACCAGCGCCTGCTCACCGTCAGCGGCGCGCTGGAGGCCGAACGCATCATGGGCGTGGAAACCGGCGGCTGCCCGCACACGGCGATCCGCGAAGACGCCTCGATCAAC
Organism: Pseudomonadota bacterium; assembly: GCA_030855235.1. Lineage (GTDB taxonomy): Bacteria > Pseudomonadota > Gammaproteobacteria > Burkholderiales > Burkholderiaceae_C > Polaromonas. The sequence goes on along the minus strand of JALYRU010000012.1, from coordinate 15,052 downwards.
CTGGAAGCCATCGACCGCATGCTGGCCGAGTTCCCGAATGCCGACGTGGTGTTCATCGAGTCCGGCGGCGACAATCTGGCGGCCACCTTCAGCCCCGAGCTGAGCGATTTGACGATCTATGTGATCGACGTGGCCGCCGGCGAGAAAATCCCGCGCAAGGGCGGCCCCGGCATCACCAAGAGCGATTTGTTCGTCATCAACAAAACCGACCTCGCGCCCTACGTCGGCGCCAACCTGGACGTGATGCAGGCCGACACCATTCGCATGCGCACTGGCCCCAAGGGCTTGAAGCCCTTCGTGATGACCAACCTCAAGACTCAGGCCGGCCTGACCGAGGTGGTGGCCTTCATCGAGGCCAAGGGCATGCTGCAGGCCGAACCAGGCTAAATTTTTCCAGCGGCATGCCGGAAAGTGGCCATGCCCTGCGGTTAAACTAGCCGACTCGGAAGCGTGGCAGAGCGGTTGAATGCAGCAGTCTTGAAAACTGCCGAGGATGCGAGTCCTCCGTGAGTTCGAATCTCACCGCTTCCGCCAATTAGGCCCCTGGTCAACATCAGGGGCATTTTTGTTTTTGGGAATCCACTTCCCCGAGGGATCAAACTCACAATCCCGGACACAAAAATCGCTGCCAACGCTTGGCAACTCCGGTAGCGCTTGCCGAAGTGGACGACTCAACACTTCAATTTCACCCAAGCGGCCAGCCTTCAGCACGAATTCAATGGCCGTAACTTTTGCACTTCCCCAGCGAGAAATGAAAAGCCCGTCCGGGCGCCTCCGGCCGGCTTGTCGATTTTTGGAATGTGCTCCCATTTTTGACTTTTTGACTGTATCGGTCTATGAGCCTTGCTAAAACTGTCTTGTAGTTCAGCCCAGGCAAGCCCATGCATGATCTCGGTCATGTGAGGTGAAATCCAGGGCCAAGGTCCGCATCAAGGTCTAGCGATTGATTGCTTTCTCATCTCCGGACATGCTTTTATTCACCTGCGGCTTATGTGCAGTTACCACAGCAGCCAGGCGGCAATCTGATCGTGCCCATAGACTGACGACCTTTACATCCTTCGAGACCAGCCATGGAACTCCTGTCCGACCCGAACATCTGGATTGCCTTCTTCATGCTTGCCGCCCTGGAAATCGTTCTGGGGATCGACAACATCATCTTCATCAGCATCCTGGTGGGCCGCCTGCCGCCCGAGCAGCGCGATCTGGCGCGTCGCCTCGGGCTGGGCTTTGCGATGGTCTCACGCATCGCGCTCCTGTTCAGCCTGGCCTGGGTCATGACGCTGACCAACCCGCTTTTCAGCGTCGCCGGCCAGGAGATCAGCGGGCGCGACCTGATTCTGCTCGGTGGCGGGCTGTTCCTGCTGTACAAGGCGTCGCACGAGATTTTCCTGGAAGTCGAAGCGCACCAGCCCAAGGAAGTCAGCGCCGGGGCTGAAAGCATCAAGACTGGTGGCGCCCTGTTCTGGGGAACGATTGCGCAGATCGGCATCGTGGACATCGTCTTTTCGCTGGACTCGGTGATCACCGCCGTGGGCATGGTGGACCAGATCAGCGTGATGGTGGCCGCCGTGATGGCGTCGGTGGGCGTGATGCTGTTTGCGGCCAAGCCCATCGGCGAATTCGTGGACAAGCACCCTTCCATCAAGGTGCTGGCGCTGGCCTTCCTGACGATGGTGGGCACGCTCTTGATCGCCGAGGCGTTTGACGTGCATGTGCCCAAGGGCTATGTGTATGTGGCCATGCTGTTTTCCCTGAGCGTTGAAGCGCTCAACATCCGGGCGCGCAGCAAGCGGCAGGTTGCCTCCCAGGTGTAGTCCGCCGGGCGCTGTCCTCTGTCCTGACGGGAAAGCTTAAGATGAGCGATTCTCTTACCAATGGAGCGCCTCATGAAAAGAGTCTTCGCAATCATTGCCACCTGTGGCTTGGCGCTGCCAACGCATGCCGCCTGCTACAGGGTCTACAACGCCGGCATGCTCATCCATCAGTCGAGTGACGCGCCCATCGACACCACGTATGAATTCCACAAGACGGTGCCACAGCGCTTCGGGCAAGGCTCAACTCTGGTCTACGAGAGCGGCGGTGAGGATTGTCTTACCGCCAACACGCCTTTAGGGGTGGCGCGCGCCTACTCCAATCAGGCTGCAGGCGTGAACGCCCAACCCAGGCCCAAGGCTGACAGGGGCTGATCCCGCAGGCGGCAACCGTTCTGCAGATGCGATCAAGCGCCATGCGGCCAAAGCGCCAGCCCTGCCGCCGGATCAAGCCTCACGCCCCCGGTCGCTGGGCGCACGGCTCAATTCATTGTTGGCCGTGACCACCTGGCGCAGCATGCGAATGAAGTCAGTCTGTTCCTGCGTGGACAGCGGCCCCAAAATGAGCTGCTGGGCCTTGAGCATCGAAGGGCCGATCTCGGCGAGCAAGTCATGGGCCGTTGCTGTCAGGGTGAGCTGGCGCACGCGCCGGTCCTCAGGCGAGGCACTGCGCACCAGCAAGCCGCGCGATTCGAGCCGGTCAATGACCCCGGCAACCGTCGAGGTGTCCAGGCCGATGGTTCGCGCCAGGGTGCGCTGGTCAATACTGGGATGGTTGCCCACGGTCTGCAAGGCCGCGTACTGGACCGGCGTCACCCCGAAGGCCTCGGTTTCCTGCAGAAAAATTGCCACAGAAATCTGATGCAGGCGCCTGATGTAGTACCCAGGCTGGTTATCTATATCAATCGGCTCGATCAACTCGGAAGACGCGTCGTGGTTCATTGGCTCGATGTCTAGGGTTAGCCCTGATTGGAAGACTTCATCGTATCACTACACTTATAGTTTGTATACTGATGAAGTTTGAATTTTCCCGTTACATAACTGAAGGTGCTGTATGAAAGTTAAAAAGCAATTGATCGCCCTGGCCCTGATGGCCACTGCCGGCGCCGCCGCCTGGGCGGCCGACCCGGTCAAGATCGGCCTGGTCCTGCCCATGTCGGGGCCGTTCGCTTCCTACGGCAAGCAGATCGAGCATGGCGTCAAGCTCTACCTGGCCACCCAGGGCGACACCTTCGGCGGGCGCAAGGTGGAGCTGATCGTCAAGGACGACAGCCCCGGCACCGCTGGCGATGTGAGCAAGCGCCTGGCCCAGGAACTGGTGATCAAGGACAAGGTGGACATCCTGGCCGGTTTCGGATTGACGCCCTCGGCTTTTGCCGTCGCGCCCGTAGCCACCAGCGCCAAGAAACCCATGGTGGTCATGAATGCCGCCACATCTTCCGTCACCGCCAAGTCGGACTACATCGTTCGCACCTCGATGACGCTGCCGCAGAACTCGGCGCCGATTGCCAGCTGGGCCGCGAAAAACAAGATCAAGAAGGTCTTCACGCTGGTGGCCGACTACGGCCCCGGCCATGACGCGGAAGGCCAATTTAAAAAGACCTTCACCGCTGCGGGCGGCGAGATCGTCGGCGAGGTGCGCGCCCCGGTGAAGAACCCGGATTTCGCACCCTTCCTGCAGAAAATCAAGGACACCAAGCCCGACGCGGTGTTTTTGTTCCTGCCGCCCGGCGGCGAGACCATCGCTTTCATGAAGGGTTTCAAGGAGCGCGGCCTGGCCCAGTCCGGCATCCAGCTGATCTCCACCGGCGACTTGCCCGACGAGGACATTCTGGGCGCGCTGGGCGACTCGGCGCTGGGTCTGATCACGTCGTTCCATTACTCCGAAGCGCATAAATCGCCGGAAAACAAGGCTTACACCGACGCCTACTACAAGGCCTATCCGAAAGACCGCCCGAACTTCATGTCGGTCGGCGGCTATGACGGCATGCGCCTGATCGCCGAAGTGCTCAAGAAGACCAACGGCGACGCCAGCGCCGACAAGTTCATCGAAGCCGCAAAGGGCATGAAGTGGACCAGCCCGCGCGGCCCGGTCAGCATCGACCCGGCGACGCGCGACATCGTGCAGAACATCTACATCCGCAAGACCGAAAAGGTGGACGGCAAGCTGCAAAACGTCGAATTCGACCATGTGGCCGATTTCAAGGATCCGGGCAAGCAGTAAGCCAGGAGCGCAGCGGGAACGGGTGACTGTTTCTGCTGCACCTTGACCACCAGAAAAGTATTCCCATGACAGTTATTTTCGATGGCATCGCCTCCGGCCTGCTGCTCTTTCTCATCAGCGTCGGCCTGTCGGTCACTTTGGGGCTGATGAATTTCGTCAACCTCGCGCACGGGGCGTTTGCCATGCTCGGCGGCTACGTCTGCGTCTTTTTACTCAGCCGCTTTGGCGTGCCTTTCCTGGCCGCGCTGCCCCTCGTGGCCATCGTTTCGGCGCTGGTTGGCGTCATCCTGGAGCGCACGCTGTATCGCCGGCTCTACGGCGCTTCGCACCTGGACCAGGTGCTGTTTTCCATCGGCTTGGTGTTCGTCGCCATGTCCACCGCCCACTATTTCTTTGGCGCCCAACAGCAGCCGCTGCAGTTGCCCGAGATGCTCTCGGGCCAGTTCAACCTGCCCGGCGGGCTCGATGTCGGCGTGTACCGGCTGTTTCTGATCGTCATCGGCCTGATCCTGGCGTTTGCGCTGCAGTGGATGATTGCCGGCACGCAGTTCGGCGCCAAGCTGCGCGCCTCGGTGGACAACCCGCGCGCCGCGCGCGGCCTGGGCATCGACGTGGACCGGGTGTTCGTGCTGACCTTTGCGCTGGGCTCGGCCCTGGCCGGACTCGGCGGCGCACTCGGCGTGGAAATGCTCGGGCTCGATCCGGGCTTTCCGCTCAAGTACATCGTGTACTTCCTGATCGTCGTCGCCGTCGGCGGCAGCGGCAACATCAAAGGCTCGCTGATCGCCTCGCTCATCCTCGGTATCTGCGATGTCGCCGGCAAATACTACATTCCGCAAGTCGGCGCCTTTGTCATCTATGCGGTGATGGTGGCGATGCTGATTTTCCGTCCGCAAGGACTGTTCGGCCGCACGGCGGCCAAATGAGTCAACCCATGCCTGCAACCCTGTCCAACGCCCCCGGCCGCCCCGACGAGATGGGTGCGTCCGCCCCGCCCAAGGCCGGTTTTGACGCCGGCCCGCTGCGCCACGCCTCGCGCTGGAAACCGGCTGAATATGTTTTCTGGCTGCTGCCGATTGCCGCCTATTTCGTCTTTCCCGAAGATTTGTCGCTGCTCTCGCAGATCGTCATCACGGCCCTTTTTGCCCTGTCGCTGGATTTGATTCTGGGTTACGCCGGCATCGTCTCGCTCGGTCATGCGGCGTTTTTCGGCCTGGGCGCCTACTCGGCGGGCCTGCTGGCCCAGCACGGCTGGGGCGATCCGGTGCTCGGCCTGCTGGGCGCCGGCCTGTTCGCGGCCCTGGTCGGCTTCATGACCAGCTTTCTCGTCCTGCGCGGCGCCGACCTGACGCGGCTCATGGTCACGCTGGGCGTGGCGCTGATGCTGTTCGAGGCGGCCAACAAACTGACTGACATCACCGGCGGCATGGACGGCATGCAGGGCATCGCGATGAAACCGCTGCTGGGCATGTTCGAGTTCGACCTGTATGGCAAGACCGCTTATATCTACTGCATCGTTGTTTTATTTCTGCTGTTCTGGGTGGCCAGGCGCATCGTGCATTCGCCTTTCGGCTTGTCGCTGCAGGGCATTCGCCAAAACGTCTTTCGCATGCCCGCCCTGGGCACGCCGGTCAATGCCCGGCTGATCGGCGTCTATACGCTGGGCGCGGCCTATGCGGGCGTGGCCGGCGCGCTGCTGGCGCAGACGACGCAGTTCGTGTCGATTGACGTGCTGAGTTTCAACCGCTCGGCCGAATTGCTGCTGATCCTGGTGCTGGGCGGCACCGGCAGCCTGTATGGCGCGCTGCTGGGCACCGTCGTCTTCATGACGGCGCACCACCTGCTCTCGGGCATCAACCCGCAGTACTGGCAGTTCTGGCTGGGCATGCTGCTGATCTTTGTCGTGCTGTTTGCCCGCGACGGCATCATGGGCGCGCTGCGCGCCCTCAGCCTGCGCTTCAAAGGGAGCCGCGCATGAACTACGCCCTGCAAACCCGCAATTTGATCAAGCGCTTTGGCGGCTTCACGGCCACCGACGACGTGACGCTCAACGTCGCCGCCGGGGCCCGCCACGCGCTCATCGGCCCGAACGGCGCGGGCAAGACCACGCTCATCAACCTGCTGACCGGCTTTCTCGAACCGACTTCGGGCACGGTGCTACTCAACGGCGAGGAAGTCACACGCTTGCCGCAGCACCAGCGCGTCAAGCGCGGGCTGGCGCGCACGTTTCAAATCAACCGCCTCTTTGCCGACATGACGGTGCTTGAATCGGTCACGCTGGCCGTGTGCGAGCGGCGCGGCATCGGCGCGCGCTGGTGGAAACCGGTAGGCGCGCACACCGAAGCCATCGACGAAGCCGCCGCCCTGCTCGCCCAGCTCAGGCTGCTCGACGTGGCCCATCACCAGACCAAAAGCCTGGCCTACGGCAAGCAGCGCCTGATCGAAATCGCGCTGGCGCTGGCAATGAAACCCAAGGTGCTGCTGCTCGACGAGCCGGCCGCCGGCGTCCCGACGGGAGAAAGCCGCGAGCTGTTCGAAACCATCGCCCAGCTGCCGCGCGAGGTGACCATTTTGCTGATCGAGCATGACATGGACCTGGTGTTCCGCTTTGCCGACCGCATCTCGGTGCTGGTCAGCGGCGCGGTGCTGACCGAAGACGTGCCGGCGGTGATTGCCGTCGATCCACGGGTCAAGGAAGTTTATCTGGGAGGAGCGGCGCATGGCTAAATTGCTTGAACTCGAAGGCGTGTGGGCCGGCTATGGCGAGGCCACCGTGCTGGAAGACATTTCCTTCAGCCTGGACCAGGGCGCCAGCCTGGCGCTGCTCGGGCGCAACGGCATGGGAAAAACCACGCTGCTGGCCACCTTGATGGGCGCGGCGCGCCAGACAAAAGGCAGCCTGCGCTTTGACGGGCGCGACCTGGGCATCGTTCCCAGCCACCGCCGCGCCCACGCGGGCCTGGGCTGGGTGCCGCAAGAGCGCGACATTTTTCCCTCGCTCACCGTGGAGGAAAACCTCACCGTGGTGGCGCGCCCCGGCCCGTGGAGCCTGCAAAAAGTCTATGCCACGTTTCCGCGCCTGCACGAGCGCCGCGCCAACATGGGCAATCAGCTCTCGGGCGGCGAGCAGCAGATGCTGGCCATGGGCCGCGCGCTGATGCTCAACCCGCGCCTGCTGCTGCTCGACGAGCCGCTCGAAGGCCTGGCGCCGCTGATCGCCCAGGAACTCCTGAGCGTCATCGCGCAGATGGTGGCCGAAGGCAGCATGGGCGTGATCCTGGTGGAGCAGCACGCGCACCAGATTTTGCCCATCACCCGCCAGGCCATCATCCTGGAGCGCGGCCACATCGTGCATCAGGGCAGCAGCGAAGAACTCGCCGCCGACCCGGCCCTGCTGGACCGCTGGCTCGGCGTGGCCGCCCACTGAAAAACCTGAAAACCAAAGAAGGAAATCCATGACCCCTCAACAACAGGCCCTGTCCATCATTCGCGGCGAACACCGCACGCTCGCCGCCGTGATCAATGCGCTGGAACATGTCGCCGCCGACATGGCCGCCGGCAAGCTCACGCCCGACTATAAGCTGCTGTGGTCCATCCTGTACTACATTGAGGAGTTCCCCGAGCGTCTGCATCATCCCAAGGAAGACTCGGTGCTGTTTCCACGCATCCGGGCGCACACCCATGACATCGACGCAGTGCTCGACGAGCTGGGCCGCCAGCATGTCAGCAGCCGCCCGCATCTGGATAACCTGAAAACCGTGCTCGGCCACATGCAGGCCGACATTGCCGGGGCCGTGCCAGAATTCGCCGACAAAGTCGCCACCTACGCCAGCTTTCACTGGAAACACATGAACCAGGAAGAAACGATGGTGCTGCCCAAGGCCATTGAAACCTTCAGCTTGGAAGACTGGAGCGAAGTGGCCACCAGTTTTGCGGAAAACAAGGATCCGCTGCAGGACGGCAGCACCCAGAACAGCGAATGGTTCCGCCAGTTCTACCGCCGCATCGTCACCCTGGTGCCCGAGCCGTGGGGCGTGGGCGAGCGCCGCTAGTCGGCGCCCTTGAGGGCCAGGTACGGGCCAGTTTTTGAACGCAGGGGAATGGACTTTGCCTGTGTTTTCACACCCATGGCTCTGCTTGTCGTCATGGGCTGAAGGTCATTTTCTTTGGCCTGTCTACGCCACCCGCGCCCAGCCAATCCGCCCCCGCTTCGGCCTGGGCGGATTTTTTTCGGCTGCCTTTTCGATGCCCATGCAGAAATCCCCAGTCATCCAAAAAAATTCAGGGTTATCCCCTAAGCAGCCTGATTCAACAATCACTATACTAATGATAAGCGTACTGATTGTTTATTAACGATTTCAAGGAGACTCCGATGAGTGACAAGGATTCGCAACTTCCCGTTCTGGTATCCGGTGGCGGCATCGGCGGCCTGGCTGCGGCGCTGGCGCTGGTGCGCCAGGGTTTTAAAGTCCAGGTGTTCGAGCAATCGCCCGAAATCGGCGAAATCGGCGCGGGCATCCAGCTCGGGCCAAACGCCTTTCACGCCTTTGACGCGCTGGGCGTGGGCGACAAGACGCGCGCGCGCTCGGTGTTCACCGACTGCATGGTGATGCACGACGCGCTCGACGAATACCAAGTCGGCAAGATCGAGACCGGCGAGGCTTTTCGCCAGCGTTTCGGTAACCCCTACGCCGTGATCCACCGCGTGGACATCCACAAGTCGCTGCTCGAAGGCGCGGTGGAAACCGGCCAGGTGCAATTTTTCACCAACACGCGCATCGAAAAGATCAAGCAGGATGCGGGCACCGTCACCGCCACCAACCAGAACGGCCGGCAGTACCAAGGCGTGGCCCTGATCGGTGCTGACGGCGGCAAGTCGGTGGTGCGCGCCCAGTACGTGAACGACCCGCCGCGCGTGACCGGCCATGTGGTGTACCGCGCCGTGGTGGACAAGGCCGAGTTCCCCGAAAACCTGCGCTGGAACGCCGCGAGCCTGTGGGCCGGGCCGAACTGCCATCTGGTGCATTACCCGCTGCGCGGCGGCGAGCAGTACAACATCGTCGTGACCTTCCACAGCCGCGAGAAGGAAGAATGGGGCGTCACCGACGGCAGCAAGGAAGAAGTGCTGAGCTATTTTCAAGGCATCTGCCCCAAGGCGCGCCAGCTGATCGAGCTGCCCAAGACCTGGCGCCGCTGGGCCACGGCTGACCGCGAGCCGATTGCCCAGTGGAGTTTCGGGCGCGTGACCATCCTCGGCGACGCCGCGCACCCCACCACGCAGTACATGGCGCAAGGCGCCTGCATGGCGCTCGAAGACGCCGTCACGCTGGGCGAAGCGCTGCGCGTCAACGACAACGACTGGGTCAAGGCGCTCGATTTGTACCAGCGCTCGCGCGTCACCCGCACCGCGCGCATCGTGCTCTCGGGCCGCGAGATGGGGCGCCTGTACCACGCCAAGGGCGTCGAGCGCCTGATCCGCAATTCGCTCTGGAAAGGCCGCACGCAGGAGCGTTTTTACGATGCGATTGAATGGCTCTACGGCTGGAACGTCACCAACTGCCTGGTCCAGGACTAAAGCCAAGCCGCCCGCACCCCATTTCAAGGAAACCACCATGCAAGACCATGACCGTTTTGACACCCTGGGCCGTCTGGAAGACCTGCCCCAGGACTACCGCGACGAGCTGACGCAGAACAACCTGGTGCCGCTGTGGCCCAGCCTGCGCGCCGTGCTGCCGCCCGAGGTGCCCACGCGCAAGACCCGCGCGATTCACTGGCCTTACCAGACCCTGCGCCCGCTGCTGCTCAAGGCCGGAGAGCTGACCCCGATTGAAAAAGCCGAGCGCCGCGTGCTGGTGCTGGCCAATCCCGGCCACGGGCTGGAAAAGATGCAGGCCAGCGCCGCCATGTACCTGGGCATGCAGCTGCTGCTGCCCGGCGAACTCGCCCCCACCCACCGCCACACGCCCAACGCAGTGCGCATGGTGGTCGAAGGCGAAGGCGCCTGGACGCTGGTCGATGGCGAGAAATGCCCCATGAGCCGGGGCGACCTGATCCTCACACCCACCGGCCTGTGGCACGAGCACGGCCACGACGGCAAAGACCCGGTGGTCTGGCTCGACGTGCTGGACCTGCCGCTGGTGTTCTACATTGAGGCCTCTTACCACCTCGAAGGCCCGAGCCAGAGCGCCCGGCCCGGCCAGGGCGTCAACGCCTACGCCCGAGGCGGCCTGCGCCCCACGCCCGTGTTCGAGCGCTCGAACAAAGCCTACCCGATGCTGCGCTACCCCTGGGCCGAGGCCCGCGCCGCGCTGCTGGCCATGGCGGGCGACGAAGCCAGCGTCGAAGCCGTGCAGATCACCTACATCAACCCCGAGACCGGCGCCGACGCGCAAAACATCCTGGGCTTTTACGCCCTCATGCTGCGCCCCGGCCAGACCTTGAAACTGCCGGTGCGCTCGCCCGCCGTGGTGTTCCACCAGATCGAAGGCAGCGCCCAAGTCACGGTGGAAGCGCAAACCTTCACCCTGCTGGAGGCCGACACCTGCTGCGCCCCCGGCTACAGTGCGGTGACGCTGAAGAACCTGTCTGCCGACAAGCCGGCTTTTGTTTTCATGGCCGACGAGTCGCCGCTGCACCGCAAGCTCGGCGTGTTCGAGAACCGCGGCTGATCCCGCATCCCTTCTGGCCGCAAACCCTGTAGCCTCCCTCCGGCGGAACCGTTTTTTTAGCGGTTCCGCTTTGTCGATTTCAAGGAAAAACACCATGACCGCTTACCTCTGGAACCCGCCCGCCGTTCAATCCCTGCCCGTGCGCGGCAAGGCCGAGCGTTTTCCCATCCACCGTATCTTCTTTGTCGGGCGCAACTACCACGCGCATGCGATTGAAATGGGCAAGCCGGTGGACAAGTCCGTCGAGCGCCCCTTCTACTTCACCAAGGCGCCGCAAACCCTGGTCGAAAGCGGCGCGACCATTGCCTACCCGTCCGAGACCAGCAACTACCATTTTGAAATGGAGATGGTCGTGGCCATCGGCGCGCCGGCTTTCCGCGTGTCGCAGCAAGACGCCCACAAGGCGATCTACGGCTACGCCGCCGGCCTGGACATGACGCGGCGCGACCTGCAGCTCGTCGCGCGCGACAAGGGCCGGCCGTGGGACTTGGGCAAGGACGTGGAGCAGTCCTCCGTCTGCAGCGAGATCGTTCCCATGGAAGGCGTGATCATCGACCAGGGCGAGATTGCCCTGAGCGTGAACGGCCAGACCAAGCAGAAATCCGACGTCAACAAGCTGATCTGGAACATCCGCGAGATCATCGCCGACCTCTCGCTGTTCTACCACCTGCAGCCCGGCGACCTGATCTACACCGGCACGCCCGAAGGCGTCGGCGCCGTCGTCGCCGGTGACCGCATCGAGGGCCGCGTTGAAGGCGTGGCCGAGATCGTGCTGAACGTCGGTCCAGCCGAATAAAGCGGCAGTGTTTCCATGCAGCTCTACACTTTTTTCAACAGCTCGGCTTCCTACCGGGTGCGTATTGCGCTGGGCCTCAAGGGGCTGACAGCCGAGCACATCGGCGTGAACCTGCGCAGCGGCGCCCAGCGCGGCGCCGATTTCCTGGCGCTCAACCCGTCCGGCCTGGTGCCCACGCTGGTCGATGGTCAAACCCATCTGTCGCAGTCGCTGGCCATCATCGACCACCTGGACCGCCTGCAACCCGAGCCGCTGCTGGTGCCCGCCGACGGCCAGGCGCGCGGCCAGGTGCTGGAAATCGCCCAGTTGATCGCCTGCGACATCCACCCGCTCAACAACTTGCGGGTATTGAAATACCTGACCCACGAACTGGGCCTGAGCGAAGCGCAAAAAAACGCCTGGTATGCCCACTGGATCGCCGAAGGTTTCAATGCGCTCGAAGCCCTGCTGCCCGAGCATGACGGCTGGTGCGTGGGTGAGGCGCCCACGCTGGCCGACTGCTGCCTGGTGCCGCAGGTGGCCAACGCCGAGCGCATGAAGATCGATTTAACGCCCTGGCCGCGCATCCGGCGCATCGCCGCCTTTGCGCGCCAGCATCCGGCTTTTATCCAAGCCGAACCCCAGCGCCAGAGCGACTGCATGGCCTGAAGGCTGGGCGCATTTTCAGCCGGCCCATCCTGTCTCGCATTTCCCGGAGACCCGGCATTCCGGGCGCATTGCGAGTCAAGCCGGCCTGGGTGAAAGCGCGCCCATGCTTGTGCGAAGGCAGCCGCGCCAGCCCGCCCAAGCTTCAGCGCGGCAAATTGCCGCGTTTCTTTTCCAGTTGCTGGCGTTTGCGCTTGCTCTTGTTTTTCGACTCGGGTTCCGGCGGCTGCTCGCGCAGGGCTTGCGCGGCGCGCTCCTGCGCCTGCTGCAGTTGCTCGGCCTGCTTTTTCTTGCGCGCATGCATGAAGACGCGCCCCAACCCGAAGCTCACGGCGCTGCTGACCAGCAGAAGAACGATGCTCGACGTTTCCATGAGGTGCTCGCCAGCGCTCAGTCCGCCAGAAACAGCGACTGCAGGTCGTTGAGAAAATCAAAGCCGCGCTCGGTTGGCCTGGCGTGGACGAAATCGCGCGCAATCAGCCCCTTGCGTTCGGCCTCGTCCAGCCCTTTTTGAATCGCGGTAAACGGCAACCCAGTCTTGTCGGTGAAATCCTGCAACTTGAAACCGTCGCGCAGCCGCAAGGCGTTGAGCATGAATTCAAACGGCAGATCGGCACGGCTGACTTGCGTTTCCTGCGTCACGGCGTTGCCGGCCAGCGCTTTTTCCATGTAGAGCGCCGGCTCCCGAAAGCGCACCTGGCGCACGACGCGGTGGGCAAAGCTGAGCTTGCTGTGCGCGCCCGCGCCGATGCCTAAATAATCACCGAACTGCCAGTAGTTGACGTTGTGAAAGCAGCGGTGGCCCGGCTTGGCATAGGCCGAGACTTCATAGCGCTGCAGCCCGGCCTGGGCGGTCATCTCGGTGATCTGGTCGAGCATGGCGTAGGCCGTGTCTTCCTCGGGCACCACGGGCGGGAACTTGGCAAAGTAGGTGTTGGGCTCTATCGTCAGGTGGTAGATGGAGATGTGCGGCGGCGCTAGCGCCAGAGCTTGCCGCATGTCCTGCGCCTGGTTTTCCAGCGTCTGGCCGGGCAGCGCGTACATGATGTCGAGGTTGAAAGTCTCAAACGCCTGCGCCGCTTCTTCGACCGCAGCAATCGCCTGGGCGCGGTCATGCACGCGGCCCAGCGCTTTCAGGTGCTGGTCGTCAAAACTCTGCACGCCGATGGACAGGCGGCTCACGCCGGCGCTTTTAAACGCCTTGAAGCGGTCTTTTTCAAAGGTGCCGGGGTTGGCTTCGAGTGTGATCTCGCAGTCGGGCGTGAGCTTGAGCCTGGCGCGGATATCGCCCAGCAGGCGGTCGATGGCCTGCGGCGAGAACAGGCTGGGCGTGCCCCCGCCAATGAAAATGCTATGCACCGTGCGGCCCCAGATCAGGGGCAGCGCGGCCTCCAGGTCCGCCACCAGGGCGTCGATGTAGCGCTGTTCGGGCAGGCCGCCAGGGGCCTCGTGCGAGTTGAAATCGCAGTACGGGCATTTTTTCAGGCACCAGGGCAGGTGGATGTAAAGCGAGAGCGGCGGCAGGCTGGCCAGCTGCAGCGTGCCGGCGCGCATGTAGTGCTGAATGTCTTTTTGCGTCATGAGCGCTTTGATGCCGGCTTACAGCCAGCGTTCCCGGATCAAGTCCATCATCTGGCGCGCAGCCTTGCCGCGGTGGCTGTGGGCGTTTTTCACCTCCACGGGCAACTGCGCAAAGGTCTGGCCGAACGCGGGAATGAACATCACCGGATCAAAGCCAAAGCCATTGTCGCCCACGGGCTGCAGCGCAATCTCGCCGGCCACGCGCCCGCACGCGATCAGGGGTTCGGGGTCATCGGCCGAGCGCACCGCCACCAGCGTGCTGACCAGCGCGGCGCGGCGCTGCGCGGGCTGCCTCAAGTGCGCCATCTGCGCCAAGAGGGCCTTGACGTTGTTGTCGTCGCCTTTTGCATAGCCAAACTGCGTCGCATAAAAAGCGGTGTCCACGCCCGGCAGGCCGCCAAAGGCGTCCACGCACAGCCCCGCATCATCGGCCAGCGCCGGCAGGCCGCTCAGGGCGCTGGCGTGGCGGGCTTTGGCCAGCGCGTTCTCGACAAAGGTGCGAAAGGGCTCCTCGGCTTCGGGAATGCCCAGCGCGGCCTGGCTCAGCAGCTCAAGGCCAAGCGGCGCCAGGATGGCCTGCAGCTCGGCAAGTTTGCCGCAATTGTTGGATGCAAGGATGATTTTCATCGTGAGAAGGAAAAAGGAGAAAGCAGCACACCGGAGCAGCGCCGAAGCACGCGGTCATAGCGCTGCAAATGTCAGGATTTCTTGCCGGCCGAGCGGCGTATCGCCGCATTGATTTCAGCGATGGAGCGCTCGATCATGGCCTCATCGAGATCATCCATCATGGAGTCGAGCAGGCCGGCTTCGATGGTGGAGGCAAACTCGCCCTCCATGCTGCTGTCCGGGGCGGACAGGTCCTGGGTGGACTCGAACACATCGGGCGTTTCCCACTCCATGGCCAGCACCGTCACATTGTCACAGTGGCGACCGCCAGCGCGCAAGGCACTTTCGACCAGCTCGGGAACGACTTGCGCCACGCTCTTGCTGGCCAGGCGCTGAACAATCTCTTCATCGCTGAGGGTTCCCCACAGGCCATCGGAACACAGCAGCAGCTTGTCTCCCTGCATCAGGGTGACGCTGGTGGTGTCGAACACCGGCTTGATGGGCGAGCCCAGGCAGGTGAACAGGATGTTGCGGTTCATGTGATCGAGCTTGATCACCCCGGCATTTTGCTGCTCCAGATAGGAATGGTCCCGTGTGCGCATCAGCAACTGGCCGTCCCTGACGACATACAGGCGCGAATCGCCGCAATGCACCCAGCTGGCACCGGTGCCTTGCAGGATGGCTGCCACAAAGGTGGTGCGCGGCGTGTCAAGCATGCCTT
>JALYRU010000027.1 GCA_030855235.1 Pseudomonadota bacterium | reverse complement strand
GCAGCCGATGCCGCACGCCTGTTCAATGTTCACCCTTCAACGGTCGCACGGCTCTTGACCAAGAACAAGGCGATGTCGCCCCATCAGCCTTAACGTGCTTTATTTTCCGTTTTCTGTGACGACCCCGGTAGGGCCGCGCCACCGCCAGCGCATCGTGCGAAGGCGCCGCGCCTTCGCTGAACTTGGACATGGCCGCGCGCTCGTGCTGCAATAACTTCTTGGCGACGCTCCAGCCGCCGTTGAGCGGGCCGACCAGCTGGCGCGCCGGCACCCGCACCGCGTCGAAGAACACCTCGCAAAAGCTGGACTTTCCGCTGATCAGCTCAATGGGCTTGACCGTGACGCCCGGGCTCTTCATGTCGATCAGCACGAAGCTGATGCCTTCTTGCTTGCGCACCGTGGTGTCGGTGCGCACCAGGGCGTACATCCAGTCGGCCGCGTCGCCGTAGGAGGTCCAGATTTTCGAGCCATTGACGATGAAGTCGCCATCGGTGTCCAGGCGCGCCGAGGTCTTCAGGCTGGCCAGGTCCGAGCCGGCATTGGGTTCGCTGAAGCCCTGGCACCAGCGGGCGCGGCCCTGCATCATCGGCAGCAGGTGTTCGGCTTGTTGCGCCTCGGTGCCGATCTCCAGCAGCACCGGCCCCAGCATCCAGACGCCCAGGTTGAACTGCGGCGGCCGGCAGCCCAGGCGCCGCATCTCTTCCTCGACGATGCGCGCCTGCTTAGGGTGCAGGCCGCCACCGCCGACGGCAGCGGGCCAGCCCGGCGCGAACCAGCCGCGGTCGCGCATGCGCTCGAACCAGAGGCGCTGGTCTTCGCTGGTGAAGCTGACCTGGGAGCCGCTCCACACCATCTCTTCGGGCGTGAGAGGCTGGCGCATGGCGGCCGGGCAGTTGCTCTCCAGCCAGCGCCGGGTCTCGGCGCGAAATGTCTCGATGTCTTGCATATTCTTTCCTTGGCGGCGTTATTGAGCCGCCGGTGTCAAACCCGGTGCTTCATCGGCGAGCCGGAAGCGGTAAATGCCGTCTTCGTCCAGCACGCGGCGCAGCACGCCGTCATAGCGCAGCCATGACAGGTGGGCAATTGTCTCGCCCAGCGCCAGCATGTCGTCCATCGGGCTGCGCAGGCGTGGAAACAGCCACAGCATCGCCTCGAAGGCGGTGCAGGCGCCGTGTTCGGCCAGGCGCTGGCGCAGCATGTCGAACTGCTGGGCGTGATGCTCGCGCAATTCCTGCGTGCGCGGATGCAGCCCTCTGAATACCCGCTCGTGCGAAGGCAGCACCAGGGTATCGGGCGCGAGCTGCTCCAGCCGCGCCAGCGAGTCGAACCACAGCTGCAGCGGGTTGGCCTCGGGCTCGATGCTGGTGACCAGCACGTTCGAGCTGATGCGCGGCAGCAGCTGGTCGCCGGCAATCAGGATGCGGTCCTGCGCGCAGTACAGGCAGGCATGCTCGGGTGAATGGCCTTCACCGATGACGACGCGCCAGGTCCGCGTTCCCAGCCGGATCTCGTCGCCTCCGCGCAGGCGGTGGAACGACTGCGGCTGGGGCGAGGCCCTGAACGGGTCTTTGCGCATTGCAGTCCACATGCGTTCTAAACGCTCGGGCGGCAGCCCGGCGCGCTGGTAAAACAGCAACTGCGCCGGCGGCAGGGGATCGGGAATGGCCTCGGAGAGCGTGCGCATCATGAAGTATTCGCCGTGCGTCATGTGCAGCGGCACCTCGAAGCGCTCGCACAGCCAGCTGGCCAGGCCGGCGTGGTCGTAGTGCATGTGGGTGCAGACCAGGCGCACGATGGGCAGGCCCTGCAGGTGCGTGGCGGCAATGTGCTCCCAGCGCTCGCGGCAGATGTCGATGTTCAGGCCGGTGTCGATCAGCGTCCAGCCCTCGTCGCCGCGCAGCAGGTACACGTTGATATGGTCCAGCGCCATCGGCATCGGCATGCGCGCCCACAGGATGCCGGAGGCGACCTCGACCACCGAGCCATCGGTGGCCGGCGCGTCAAACGGGTAGTCCAGAACGGCCCGGGCCTGCACGCGCGTCATGCCGAAGTCCCCCGCGCCAGGCTGGCCTCGTCAAGCGGCACATAGCTGCGCGCCTTGTCGTCGCGCACGAACAGCGGATCGCTCACCAGCGCCGCGTCGTAGGCCTGGCGCTGCAGATCGACCTTGCGCAGCTTGTAGTTGCCCGTCATGTCGGCCTGGGGCGAGATGCGAACAAACAGCGGCGCGGCATAGCGCGGCAGGCGCTCCAGCGCCAGCGCCCAGAAGGCGGCCGGGTCAAAGGCGGCGCCCGGCTGCAGCACCAGCGCGGCCATGCCGGCGCGCCCTTCATGGCCCGGCACCTGCACGCCATAGATGGTCAGCGCCTCCAGGCCGGGAAAGTCGCCCAGCACATCGGCCACCTCGGTGGTCGAGACGTTCTCGCTCTTCCAGCGAAAGGTGTCGCCGATACGGTCCACGAACCAGCAGTAACCGTCGGCGTCGCAGCGCAGCAGATCGCCCGAGGACCACCAGGCGTCGCCCTGGCGGAACACGTTGCGCAGGATTTTCTTTTCGGTCGCCTCGGGCGAGGTGTAGCCCTCGAAACGCCCGGCCACCACGTCAGGCATCTCGATGATCATGCCGATGGCCTCGCCGGGCTCATCGACGGCGGCCAGTTGCATGAAGCCGCTGGCGTCGCGCGGATGGGTGTCGCTGTCGATGTCGTAGCGCACCAGGCGCAGGTTGGTCTTTTCCCAGAACGGCACCCGGCCGCAGGAGCCGATCCGGTTGTCCAGGTTCAGGGTGCTGGTGTTGGCCTCGGTGGACCCCCAGCCCTCGAAAATTTGAAAATGCTCGCCAAAGCGCTCAACCCACTGCAGCCAGACCTCGGGCGCCAGTCCGGTGCCGGTGATCTTGCGCAGGCTGTGCTCCCTGTCATCCGGGCTGGGCGGCGTGCTCAGCAGGAAGCGGCAGATCTCGCCCACGTACTGGCAGACGGTGGCGCGGTGGCGGCGCACGTCAAGCCAGAATTCGCGCCGGCTGAACTTGCGTCGCAGCAGCACGCAGGCGCCGCCGGCCAGGGCGGTGGCGCCGGCCGACATCGAGGCCGCGCCATGGTAGAGCGGCAGGAAACAATAAAAACAGTCCTCGGGCGTGATCTCCATCGTCACGGCCATCACATCGCCGGCCATCAGCCAGCGGGCATGGCTGATGACGGCCGCCTTGGGCAGGCCGGTGGTGCCCGACGTGAAGATGTATTGCGCGGTGTCGCCCGAAAGCAGGCCGGCGCGCCAGTCGGCCGGCGGGTTGTCGCTGCAGGCCTGGGCGGCCTGCAGCGACAGGTCCAGCGTGCAAAGACGGCGCTGCGCCGCATCGGCGGGCCGCTCGGCGTCGGGCCAGAGCCAGCAGGCTAGAGCGGCCGGCAGCTCCGGCGTCGCGGCGAAGTTGCCCAGGCACTCCTCGCCGATCACCGCCCGCGTCGCCCCGGTGACGCTAAGCGCATGAAGCAGCGGCTTGCCGCTGACATGGGTGTTGAGGAAAGCCACCGTCGCGCCCAGCTTGGCCAGGGCGAACCAGACAAAAAAGAAGGCCGGACGGTTCTCCATCGCCAGGGCCACCACGTCGCCACGACGCACGCCCAGCGCATACGCCGCGTGGGCCACCTGGTTGATGCGCCGGTTGGCTTCGGCGTAGCTGTAGCGCTCATCGCCGTAGAGGATGAACGGGTGCTCGGCAAACTGCCCGGCACGCTCTTCGAGCCGATCCGCCGTGGTGTAGGGGCGCGAGGCCCGGTGCTGCGCACTGGCCTGGGCGCGCAGGTTCAGCCGGGCCTGGGTGGCCGCGCGCGGCACGGGGACCACGGGCTTGGGCGCTGGCCCGATTGCCGGCACGGGGTGGGACGGGCGCGGGCTCATCGCACAGGCCTCGGCATGCCCAGGCCGAACTGGGCGATCAGCTCGCGCTGGATTTCATTGGTGCCCCCGCCAAAGGTGTTGATGGTGCTGGAGCGCAATTCGAACTCCAGCTCCCCCATCAGCAGCGCGGCGCTGGAGCCGGCGCGCACCAGGGCGCTGGCGCCGACGATGTCCATCAGCCGGCGCAGGATTTCCAGCATGCTTTCCGAGCCGTACACCTTGGTGGTCGAGGCCAGCGCCACGTCCATGCCGCCGGCCTCCAGATCGGCCGCAATACGGAAATTGATCAGTCGCATGGCCTCCATGCGCGCATAGCACTCGGCCAGTGCGCGCCGCACCCAGGGCTGGTCCACCGCCCGGCGCCCCTGCTCGTCCGGGGCCTTGGCCCACAGCAGCACCTTGCGAAACGGGCCGAACACCTTGTCCGACCAGGAGCCCAGACCCAGGCGCTCGTGGTTGAGCTGGGCGGTGATGAGCTTCCAGCCGCCGTGCAGCTCGCCCACCAGGCGGTCGGCCGGCACTTCGACGTTGTCGTAGTAGGTGGCCGAGGTGAAATTGCCCACGGTCTCGATCAGCGTGTGCGACAGGCCCGGCGCATCGGTGTCCAGGATCAGCAGCGAAATGCCCTTGTGGCGCGGCAGGTCCGGACTGGTGCGGGCGGCCAGCCAGACATGGTCGGCCGCCTCGATGCCCGAGGTCCAGAGCTTGGCGCCGTTGACGATGAAGCGCCCCGTGGCCAGATCGCCCTCCAGGCGCGCCTGGGTCTTCAATGTCGCCAGGTCCGAGCCCGCCTGCTGCTCGGAGTAGCCGATGGCAAAGATGATCTCGCCCGCGGCGATGCCGGGCAAAAAGCGCTCTTTCTGCACCGCCGTGCCGTGCGCCATCAGCGCCGGGCCGACCGTGCTGATGGTGACAAACGGCAGGGGCGCACCGGCAATGTTGGCTTCTTCAAAGAAGATCAGCTGCTCGGTCGCGCTCAGGCCCTGGCCGCCGTAGGCCTTGGGCCAGCCGACGGCCAGCCAGCCGTCGCGCCCCATCTGGCGGATGGTCTGGCGGTACTCGTCGCCGCTTTCGGCGCCGCGCAGCTTGACGCGCAGCTCGGGCGTCATCAGCGCGTTGAAGTAGTCGCGCACCTGCAGGCGCAGCCGGTGCTGTTCGGGGGTCAGGTCAATAAACATGGTGTCAGCTCCCTTTGAAAAATTCAGGCCTCGCCCAGGATCAGGCCGCTGGTGGGCACGCCGGTGCCGGCCGTGACGAGGACGTTGTGGACATCGGCCACCTGGTTGACGGCGCTGCCGCGCACCTGGCGCACGCCCTCGGCCACGCCGTTCATGCCGTGGATGTAGGCCTCGCCGAGCTGGCCGCCGTGGGTGTTGATGGGCAGCCGGCCGCCGCGCGCGTGCTCGCCGGCGCGCACGAAGTCCTTGGCCTCGCCGCGCTTGCAGAAGCCGAACTCCTCCAGCTGCGGCAGCACGAAGGGCGTGAAGTGGTCATAGATCACCGCCGTCTGAATGTCTTCGGCGCTCAGGCCGCTTTGCTGCCAGAGCTGCTTGGCCACCAGGCCCATCTCGGGCAGGCCGGTGATGTCCTGGCGGAAGTAGGAGGTCATGATCTGCTGGCCGTCGCTCAGGCCCTGGGCCGCGCCCTTGATGACGACGGGCTTTTGCCTGAGGTCGCGCGCGCGCTCGCTGGAGGTGATGACCATGGCGACGGCGCCGTCGGATTCCTGGCAGCAGTCCAGCAGGTGCAGCGGCTCGCAGATCCAGCGCGAGGCCTGGTGCTCGGCCAGCGTGATCGGCTTGCCGTAGAAAAAGGCGGCCGGGTTGGTGGCGGCAAAGTCGCGCGCCGCCACGGCCACGCGGCCGAAGTCCTCGCTGGTGGCGCCGTAGGTGTGCATGTAGCGCTGGGCGAACATGCCGACCCAGGCGGCGGGCGTGTGAAAGCCGTAGGGCATGTACCAGCCGTAGTTGACGTTCTCGACAATCGGCGAGGAGCCGAAGCCGTAGTTGCCGTTGCCAAAGCGGTACCAGCTGCGCTCGTTCATGGCGCGGTACACCACCACCGTCTTGGCGACGCCGGTGGCCACCGCCATCGCCGCGTGCAGAATCGGCGCGCAGGCCGCGCCGCCGCCATGGGGCACCTGCGAGAAGAACTTGACGTTGTTGGCGCCCAGCAGGCGGGCGATTTCGTACTCGGGAACCTTGTCGATGGAGTAGGACGAAAAGCCGTCCACCTCGCTCGGGTCAATGCCCGCGTCGGCCAGCGCCTGCAGCGTCGCTTCCATCGCCAGCCGGATTTCGGTGCGGCCGGAGTTCTTGGAAAACTCGGTGGCGCCCAGCCCGACGATGGCGGCGCGCCCGGAAATTGAGAGGTCAGTCATGTATGAATTTCTCCTGGCTATGCGGCATCAAGGCAGCGCGACACGCACCGTGCCGGCGACGTGGCTGCCCATCGAGTTTTTTCCCTTGAGCGAGATCTCGACCGTACGGTCGGACTCGCGCCTGTCGGTGACGCTGCCGCTGAAGGTCATGGTGTCGCCCGGATAGTTGGGCGCGCCCAGCTTGATCTTCAGATCGCACAGGCGCGCCTGCGGGCCGCTCCAGTCCTCGACGAAACGCTGCACCAGCCCGTTGGTGGTCAGGATGTTCATGAAGATGTGGGGCGAGCCCAGGGCGCGCGCCGCTTCCACGTCGTGGTGACCGGGAAAGTAGTCGCGCGTGGCGATGGCCCCGCTCGTCACCAGCGCCACCGTCACCGGCACGCTCAGCGCCGGCAGGGCGTCGCCCACTGCAATGTCATCAAATTTCGGCATGGCCGGCCTCCTCGGGGGTGTGGGTGGGGTGGGCGTTAGGGTTGTCGTCTTCGGCAGCGTCATATTTCCAGCCCAGGGTGTCGTTGTCGGCCAGCCAGTCGCCCAGCTTGGCAAGGTGATGTTCGGTGCCGCCCAGCGCAACGCCGAGCGCGCGGCTCCAGTACAGGAAGCGGTGCATCGGATAGGTGAGGTCCACCCCGATGCCGCCGTGAACGTGCTGCGCCATGTGGCCGGCGCGGTGGCCGGTGTCATTGGCCAGCGTGCGGGTGGCCCAGGCCTGCGGCGCCGAGCCCTGTCCGGCGTCGAGGCGATAGACCAGTTGCCACAGCGAGGTGCGCAGGGCCTCGGTGGCGATGTGGCCGTCGGCCATCTGGCCGGCGACCAATTGAAAACTGCCGATGACGCGCTCGAACTGCCTGCGCTCGCTCACGTACTCGACGGTGCGGCGCAGCTGCTGCTGGGTCACGCCCAGCTGCAGCGCGGCCAGGCAGGCGATGGCGCGCTGCTCGGTCCAGAGCGTCGCCGCGGCCGGCAAGACGGCGTCATCCGCCAGGGGCACGCCATCGAAGGAGAGATCGGCCAGCGCCTGGTGGTGCTGGCTCAGGCCTTCACTGCGCTGCACGCCGGGCTGCGCCAGATCGACCAGCGCCAGGCGCACCTCGCCCTGGCAGTCGGCCGCCAGCAGCGCATAGCGGGCCTGGCCGCCCAGCGGCACGGCGGGGGCCAGACCGCTCAGCGTCCAGCCTTCGCCAGCGCGCTCCAGCCGCAGCGAGGCGCCGCGTGACTGCGACAGGGCCGCCAGGGACAGCGCCAGCGGTGCCTCGCCGGCCAGGCCATGCGCGATGACGGGCGCCAGCGCGGCCGGCGCGAACTGCGCCAGCGCGGCCACCGTCACCTGCTGCTCCCACAGCGGCACCAGCGCCAGGGCGCGGCCCTGCTGCTCCAGCACCGCCATCAGGTCTGTCATGCCCAGGCCCAGGCCGCCCTGCGCCTCGGGCACCAGCACGGTGTGCAGGCCGGCGGCCACGCACTGTTGCCACAAGTCGGCCATGAAGGGCGCGCCGCAGACATCATGGGCGCGCAGCTGCTCGTCGCCGCAAAAGTCGGCAAACAGGCCTTGCGCCATTTCGGCAAAGGCGCTCTGGTCTTCGCTCAGTTGAAAGTTCATGCTGGTGCTCCTGCGGCGTCGAGCACGGGCCGGAATTGCGGCAGCACCAGTTCGCCATCGTTAAAGGTGTTGAATTCGACCTGCACGGCCTGGCCGATGCGCACCTCGCCCGGCGGCACGCCGACCAGCTGAGAAATCAGCCGCGTGCCCTCTTCCAGCTCGATCAGGGCAATCGGGTTCGGGTGCTCGAAAGGCGGCACCTCGGGGTAGTGCATCACCACGAAGGAGTACACCGTGCCCCGGCCCGAAGACTGGACCGTGTCCCACTCGAAGGAGTGGCAGCTCGGGCAGACCGGACCGGGCGGATGACGCAGCGTGCCGCAGGCCTTGCAGCGCTGGATCAGGAGCTGGCCGGCGCGCGCACCGTCCCAGAAAAAGCGCGTGTCGTCGCTGATGCCGGGCAGCGGCCGCTTGACCAGCGCCGGCGCCTTGGCGTCGGCCTTGGGCTGCGCGGGCGCGGACGCAGACACGCTGGCCGGGCGAAACTTGAAGACACGAAACAGCAACTCGCCCACCGGCTCATCGTCGCCCTGCGGCTGCTCCGCGCAATACGTCATCACCAGCGTGACAAAGTAGCCCGTGCCCAGCGCGGTGGTTTTTTCCTCGCTGATCGCGTCCAGCCGCGTCGTGTAGTAAAGCCGCTCGCCCTCGCGCAGGGGGCGCACGAAGCTCAGCTCGGAGTTCACCGCCACCACGGCCGGGAAACCCTGCGCCTCGAACAGCTTGAGCGCCTCGTAGGGGTTCTCGGCCGTCGAGCCCGGCGGGTAGTTGTTGGGCGTGAGGCCCTCCATGCACCAGACCTGCAGCATCGCCGGCGGGGCCACGACAGCGCCCGCCACCGTGTAGGGCGCATCGTTCACGCCCATCACTTCGCACCACTGGCGAATCATCGGTGCGTTGATCTTGTCCCAGGCGTAAACCCGCCCGTACTGCTTGCCCACCAGGGGGCGTATCGCATTCATCCACTCGTGTTCAGCCAAGGCAATACTCCTTTGTTGATTGGTTTGAGGTGCTGCTGGCGCGGGCGCCATCAGGATTGACCGGCCTGCGCCGCTGCCAGGAAGGCCGGTTTCTCGCCCCCCCCGTGCAGCAGCAGGTTGGTGCCGCTCAGGTAGCCCGCCCGTGGCGAGGCCACGAACAGGCAGGCCTGGGCGATATCGAACGGCTCGGCCATGCGGCCGGCCGGAATCGTGGCGCCGACGGCGGCAATGCCCGCCTCGTCGCCATAATGCAAATGGGATTGCTCGGTGCGCACCAGGCCAGGGCTGACCGCGACGACGCGCACCTTGGGCGCCCACTCGACCGCCAGCGAGGAGGCCAGGCTCAGCACCGCCGCCTTGGCCGCGCCGTAGGCGGCCGTTCCGGGCGAGGGGCGCAGCGCGCTGATGCTGCCGATGAAGACGATCACGCCGCCTGCGTCCTGCGTCTGCATCACCGCGTTGGCCGCCTGCGCCATGTGCAGCGCCGCCGTCAGGTTCAGCCGGATCACGCCCTCGTGAAAGCGCGGCGAGGCCGTGGCGGCATCGGCCGAAGGGCTGCCGCCGGCGTTGTGGATCAGCACGTCGAGCCGGCCGTGGCGCTGCATGACGGTCTCGGCCAGAGCGCGCACGGCCTCGGCTTCGCGCACATCGCAGGGCAGAAATTCGGCGCTGCGGCCGCCCGCTTCGGGCAGGGTGTCGGGCTGGCTGCGGGCGCAGACCACGACGGTGGCGCCTTCGGCCAGAAAGCCCTCGGCAATGCCGCGCCCTATGCCTTTGGTGCCGCCGGTGACCAGCACCACGCGCCGATTGAAGTCATTGATTAGGTTCATGTCCGCAAATTTACGGAATGACACCTTTTGCAGATACGTCCAAAGGGACGATGTGACGCAGGCCCGCTCGCAAGAACATGCCCGCTATCATCATTTGCAGGATTTGCGCATGTCTCTCGATCCCCACGCCCCGCCCCCTTGCGCGCTGCACGCCCCCGGCCCAGCAGCCAGCGAACTGCTGGTCGAATGCCGCGACGACGGCGTGGCCGTGGTGCGCATGAACCGGCCCCAGGCCACCAACGCGCTGAGCCTGAACCTGCAGGCGCTGCTGTCGCAGGCCTTCACCCGGCTCGCGGCTGACCCGCAGGTGCGCGCCATCGTGCTGACCGGGGGCGAAAAAGTCTTTGCCGCCGGCGGCGACATCAAGAGCATGGAAGGCGCCGGCGCCATCGAAATATTGCAGCGCCACACCGAGCGCGTCTGGGCGCCCATCGAGCGCTGCCCCAAGCCCGTGATCGCGGCGGTTTGCGGCTACGCCTACGGCGGCGGCGCCGAGCTGGCGATGCACTGCGACATCATCCTGGCGGGCGAGGGCGCGAGCTTTTCGCAGCCCGAGATCCGCATCGGCATCATGCCCGGCATCGGCGGCACCCAGCGCCTGGTGCGCGCCGTGGGCAAGTTCAACGCCATGCGCATGCTGCTGACCGGCAAGCCCGTCAGCGCCGAGGAAGCGCGCCTGATGGGCCTGGTCAGCCAGGTGCTGCCCGACGCGCAGGTGCTGCCCGAGGCGCTGAAGATGGCCAGCCTGATTGCCGCCATGCCGCCGCTGGCGGCCATGCAGATCAAGGAAGTGGTGCTGGCCGGCGTGGACGCCTCGCTGGAGACGGCGCTGATGCTCGAACGCAAGGCCAACCAGCTGCTGTTTGCCACCCGCGATCAGAAGGAAGGCATGCAGGCCTTCATTGAAAAGCGCAAGCCGGTGTTTGAGGGGCGGTAAAAGCGCGGCGCTGGCGTTTTTGCGGCTTTAGGTCACGCCCTGTTCAGCCCTGTATTTTGCCAAGATCAGATCAAGCCTAACCATTTGATTTGATTGATTTTTTCTGCACTTTTGCCAACTATTTTGCAAACCTTTTTGGCTGGTTCTACCGCTGCAATCAGTCCAGCGGAACCACGACTTTGGGATGACTGACCCGCTATCCGTGCGAACAGCCTTGAAACCATTTCACTCTGCACGGCGGTATTTACGCACAACTTGGGCGGTGTCGGTACGCGGATCAATCGCGGCGCTGAGAAAAAATTCCTTTTCCACCAGCAGGCCCAGCGCCTTCTTCAGGTCAGCCCTGAAGTGCCGCAAGGACTTGGTATCGCTGTCCGTCAGCCGGTGCAGCGTTTCCACCTTGTAGGCAAAAGGCAGGGTGTGGGTGTGATAGAAGGTGTGCAGGAATTTGGCCAGCGGGGGCAGTTGCATGCGCAGCTGCCAGTCCAGCCGCGAGTAGCAGGACGGATCAAACAGCGCCGCGATCCTGGGCTCGAGCAGCACGCTCCACTTGCGCCGGGCTTTTCCCGTCGCTTCGTCCTTCCAGCTGAAGGCGCGTATCAGCGAGCCGGCATAGCCCTCGCGCAGACCATCGCGGTCCGTGACGGTGATCGACAGGGCGGTGGCGGTCAGCCGGAACAGGCAGTCCATCAGCCGTTTTTTACTCGCGCTGTTGATGGTCCACATCAGCGTGGTCATCAAGGAGTGGCCGGTGAACTGCACCTCGGTGCCCAGGTCATGCGTGCGCGCCAGATGCAGGATTTGCAGGAACACGTCCTCGTCATCCTGGCGCAGTTCCTCGCCCGTGTAGGTGATGCTGATGCCGTTCAGGGCAGAAATTTCGCGCTGGCGGTAGTTCTTGCGCTCGCCTTTGCGCAGGCTGGCCACGTTGAAGAGTGCAGAGCGCGCGATGGCGTTGGGAATGCCGCGAACGCCGTTGGGCCAGAGCGGCAACTGCTGCGGCAGGTGTGTCGGCATTGCACTAGGTTGCGGCGCCGATGCTGGTTTTGGCTTGGGCATAGGCGTAGTTTGTGGGGGTGAATCAGACCTGTCCAGTGAAAAAACCTAGTGCAATGCCGTCAATTCCTAGTGCAATACCGACAGGCCCGCATCAGGACCGAAGGCATCAAAAAAACCTAGTGCAATGGCGACAGCCGACCTAGTGCAATGCCGACACGCATTTTTCAGACTTAGTGCAATGCCGACGCAAAACCTAGTGCAATACCGTCACCAACCTAGTGCAATGCCGCGCAGCCCATGAAGAAATCTTCATTGAATCAATGGCTTAAGCCACTTATCCACAAGTGCTAATCTTCTCTTAATCTTCTTTTTAATCAGGAAGAGCAGTGTCGGTATTGAACTGGTTGGTGTGGATAACTTTTGAAACCGGACAGCCGTCGCTCAAGTAAATGCACAAGAGACAAGCACCGAAGCAAAGGCCGGTTCTTGAAAAAGCGCAATGCCGTCAATCTCTGGTGTTCTTTGGCTGGAACGAGTGCCAGACAACAAACCAGACTGCGGTGACGCAAGCCAGAGCTACCGGCGGGACGGCCATGAACACGAGGAGGCCAAGGCAATAGTCTTCGCCAAGTTCGACATTTAAGGCCAATAGCAGCAGAAAATCTTACGGTGCCGATCCGAGCCAGGGATTGAACAGCTTCACACCTGTATTGACAAAATCGGGCGTATTGCGTGTGACCACCGTGAAGCCATGCTCGATGGCCGTGGCAGCAATCATGGCGTCTCGTTCTGAACGAGGATTGGGCACATGAAGTGAAGCGCAGATTGTCGCCGCTTGGTCTGTGAAAGGCAGGACGTGGCCTGCGAAGGCTGCTCGAACACCGGTTAGCCAGATGCGCAATGCACTGCCCTGCGGCGGCGAGCGACGCTCCAGCGTCAGGATGCCTTGCTCCAGCTCCAGGATCGTGATGGCCGACAGGAATAGCCTGCCGGTGAACTGCTCTGCGGCCCATCTGCGCACGTCGGGCGACTGGTTGGGCTTGCCATGGCGCAACTCAGAAATCACATTGGTGTCGAGGATGAACATCGGTCTCAGTCAAATTCGGCCGCTCGGATCTGGATGTCCAGTCGTGGCGGGTCAAACTCGATGGCCTCTCCACCAGGAATGCCATCCATGACGCTCAGGAGCGTCGGCTCACCGTGGCCGGCGATGCGGTAGTAATCCTCGATTCTGAGCAGTGCAAAGGCCGGGCGTCCCCGATCCGTGATGAACACCGGCCCCTGGGCCGCGGCCCGTTTGGCCGCCGATACGTCGCGTGTGAAATCCCGGCTGGAAAACGTGTGGACGGACATGATGATCTCCTTTCAGGGAAACAATGTTTGTATGTTACGACAAAATTTCAGGCCGTCAATTTGTCTGCCTTTGCACCCTTGAAGACATCGTTCTAGGGGGTCGCTCAGAAAACGAAAAAATCGTACGGTAACGTAAAGTCCATGAGATGTCGTAGGCAGTCCGATGGACCAACATGTTAAATATCACTTCGTAATGTTGCGGGGAGACAGCCATCGACGACCCTCTGCGATCAGGTACTCAATTAGGTCAAGAGGAACATTTTTTTCGAAGCATGTCAGAAAGAACTGGCCTGTCTGGTCTGAATAGAAAACCTCGGCCACAGTGCGTTTCGCGCTCTCGTCAACCACATTGGCCTCCAGAAACATACCGTCTCGAAGAACATCGCTGCCGCGGGTGAAACTATATTGCTCAGTACCAAATTTCAAAGTAGCTCTCAGTGATGTTTAACGTTGAAGGCAACATGGGTTGAGGTTCTATTCGCTGTGTCAGGTTGAAGTACACCTTAACCCGGCGTCAGGCCACGGGAGGAAATCGCGTCAAGATAGGATAGATTTTTTCATTTCTCTGACACCCTTTGACCTATTTCTAGTGTTGCGTCAAGTGCAAAGTGTCGGTAGGCCTGCCTCTGCAGAGAACCGGCTTGAGGCGCTTGACATGACACTAGACTCCAACCTGACATGGTGGCCCTTATCGTACGATTTTTTCCTTTTTCTGAAGCGCCCCCCTTCTAGCGATGGCCCTTTTCCTGTGCTTGTCTTCTGGACATAGGGTGGCGCAGGCGGGCTGAAAATCCCCATGCCGGTCAGTCAAGCCCTGGCTTGGGTCTTGGCCCTGGCCTGTGCCAGCCGCTCGGCGGCGATCTGGGCCAGCTCGCGCTTGAGCACCTTGTTCGAGGCGTTGAGCGGAAAACTCTCGCACCACAGCACATGGCGCGGCACCTTGTAGTTGGCCATGTGTTCGCGCGCCCAGGCCACCAGCGCCTCGGTCGTCAGCTCGGTGTCCGGGCGCCGCACCACGCAGGCGCAGCCGACTTCGCCCATGCGCTCATCGGGCAGGCCGACCACCGCCACCTGGGCAATGGCCGGATGCTCGGCCAGCAGGCGCTCGATCTCGGCCGGGTAGCAGTTGAAGCCGCCCACGATGAACATGTCCTTGAGCCGGTCGGTGATGCGCAGGTAGCCGCGCTCGTCTATCACGCCGACATCGCCGGTGTGCAGCCAGCCTTCGCTGTCAATCGCCTCGCGGGTAGCCGCTTCGTCGTCGAAATAGCCCTGCATCACATGGTAGCCGCGCAGCAGCACCTCGCCCGGCTCGCCCGGCGGCACGGTGCGGCCGCTGGCATCGATGCAGCGCAGTTCGGTGCCCGGCAGCGCGCGCCCGCAGGTGCTGGCGACAGTTTCGGCGCTGTCCGCGGGATCGCACAGCGTGGCGACACCGCCGCACTCGGTCAGGCCGTAGGCGGTGGTGACGCTGACCAGGCCGAGTTCTTCGCGCATGCGCCGGATTAGCACCGGCGGCACGGTGGACGCGCCGGTCACCGAGGCGCGCAATGACGAAATATCAAACTCCTTCAGGCGCGGGTGCGCCAGCATGGTCAGAAACAGCGTCGGCGGGCCGGGCAAGAAACTGATCTTGTCGTGGTCGATGCGCGCCAGCACGGCCTCGGCATCGAACACCTGCTGGGGATAGACGGTGGCGCCATGGATGAAGGCCGCGACCCAGCCGGCTTTGTAGCCGAAGGTGTGAAAGAAGGGGTTGACGATCAGGTAATGGTCGTTCTCCTGCAGTCCGACTACCTGGCCCCAGGTGGTGAAGGCGCGGATCGTCGGGCCATGCGCGGCCATCACGCCCTTGGGCCGCCCGGTGGTGCCCGAGGTGAACATCAGGTCGGAGGTGCTCTGCGCCGTCAGCGCCTGCTCGCGCTCATGCACCCGAAACGGCGCAATCAAACTGCCGGCGCCCATGAAGTAGCTCCAGCTCATGTCGCCCGGACAAGCCGGATCGGCTTTGAAGCCCTCGCGCAGCACCACGATGTGCGCCAGGGTGGCGGGGCGCAGGCCGCCCAGCAAGTCCGGGTAGTACTGACCCAGGAAATCGCCCATGCAGAACATCGCCTTGGCGCCGCTGCGCGCCAGAATGTCGGCGGCCTCGGCGCCCTTCATGCGCGTGTTCAGCGGCACCAGCACCGCGCCTGCGGCGTGGATGCCGCAGGCGGCCAGGATCCACTCATGAAGATTGGGCGCCCAGATGGCCACACGCTCGCCCGGCGCCACGCCCAGCGCAATGAGCGAGCGCGCCACCGCCTGGCTGCGCACCAGCAGGTCGGCATAGCTGATCGTCACCGGCCCATCGACGATGGCGCTGCGCTCGGGAAAGCGCGCCGCCGCCTGGCGGATCAGCGCCGGCAGGGTGGCCGGCGGAGTGCCGGCCGGGTTGCAGGGTATGGCCGCCGCCACAGGGACGGTTGCATCGAAAATTAAACTCATGGGTTACTCCGGAAATTTGATACGCAGCTGCTGGCTGGTCGGCACGGCCTGGCAGCTCAGCGTCCAGGCCTTGGCCAGGTCTTTTTTGTCGAGCACCTCGTTGTGGCGCAAATGCACGCTGCCTTCGAGCACCTGGCACATGCACGAGGCGCACATGCCGGCCTGGCAGGAGTAGGGCACCGGCAGGCCGGCCTTGAGCGCGGCCTCTAACAGCGTTTCGTTGCCGCTGCAGTGCAGCGTGTGGGTTTGGCCATTGAGCAGCACCTCGACCACGGCCTTGTCCACCGCATCGGGCAACGGCGGCGCGGCCTGCGCGGCGGCGCTGGCGGCGGCCATGGTCTGTTCGTCGGGCAGCGAGGCAAAACGCTCAACGTGAACCTGGCCGGAAGGCATCTCGATGGCCTGCAAAGCCGCCACAGCGGCATCCATGAAGGGGCCGGGGCCGCAAATGAAGGCCTGTGCGGCGCGGCACGGCTTGGCCAGCTCGGCCAGCTGCGCCACCGAGGGCACGCCCTGCACCGAGTCCAGCCAGTGGATCACCTGGAGCCGGCCCGGATGGGCGGCGGCCAGCGCCTTGAGTTCATCGCGAAAAATCACCGAGCGCTCGTCGCGGTTGGCGTACAGCAGCGTGATGCGGCCCGTCCCCTTCGCCAGCGCCGAGCGCAGGATGGAAAACACCGGCGTGATGCCGCTGCCCCCGGCCAGCAGCAAAAAGTCGCCCTCGAGCGTGCGCGGCATGAACACGCCAGCCGGCGCCAGCAGCTCGATCAGGTCGCCGGCCTTGACATGGTCGCAGACCCAGTTCGAGCCGCGGCCGTCCCTGACGCGCTTGATCGTGACCCTGGGCGCGTCATCGACGCCGGGCGCGCTGGACATCGAGTAGCAGCGCGGCACCTGGCGGCCGTCAATCGTCAGGCGCAGCGTCAGGAACTGGCCCGGCTGGTAACTAAAGGCGTCGGCCAGCGCGGGCGGCACCTCGAACACCAGCGACTTGGCATCGTGCGTCTCATCGACCACTGCGCACACGCGCAGCGCATGGTAGCGGCTCATGAACGGCATGCTCACAACCCCATGCCCAGGATGGCGCTATCGGCGCGGATTTCGGCGCCGCTGATGGCCTGCGACTCGTCCGAGGCCAAAAACAGCAGCACCTTGGCGATGTGCTCGGGCAGTGCGGCGCGGCCCTTGGGGTTGGTTTTGGGGTCGAACAGCAGGTACTGGGCCGGCACGCCGGGCGCGGAGGCCTGCATCATGGGCGTGTAGATGCCGTCCGGGTGCAGCGAATTGACGCGCACCGCATGGCCGTTCTTGCGGCAGTGGAGCGCCGCAGCGCGGGTGAGCGCCCCCACGGCCGCCTTGCTCGCGCTGTAGCCGGCATAGCCTTCGACCGGCAGCCATGAGGACACCGAGGCCATGTTGACGATGGAGCCGCCGCGCGCTTTCATCGCCGCCACGCCCTGCTGGCAGCCGAGAAAGCACGAGTCGGCGTTGACCTGCATCAGCTGGCGGAACTGCGCCAGCGTGGCGGTCTCGATGCTGCCGGCAATCAAGATGCCGGCGTTGTTGATCAGGATGTCCAGCGGCCCGAAGCGCTGCTGCACCGCTTGGATGGCGCCGCGCCAGTCGTCCTCGCTGGCCACGTCGTGGCGCACGAAGAGGGCACGCTCGCCGCATTCGGCAGCCAAGGCCAGGCCAGCCTCGGCATTGATGTCGCTGATGGCGACGAAAGCGCCCTCTGCCAGCAGCAGCTGCACCGTGGCCCGGCCCACGCCGCTGGCCCCGCCGGTGACCAGCGCCACCTTGTCTTGTACACGTCCCATATCAGTTCCTTGTCGTTTTTTTCATGGCGCCGCAGCGGCGCGACCGGCGCGCCGCCCGGAGAACACGCAGTCGGCCAGCGACAGGCCGCTCACATAGCGCGAGGAGGCCAAACCGATGGCCGTGCGCCCGGCCGCGAACAGGCCGGCAATGCGCTGCCCGGCCGTGTCCAGCACCTGGCCATTGGCCTCGTCGAGCACCAGCCCGCCCAGCGTCAGCGTGGCCAGCGGCAAGGTCGGCGAGCCGATGGAGATGTCCAGCGCGTAGTAGGGGCCGCGCGCCATGTCGTGGCGCATGTCGGGCGACTTGCCAAAGGCGTCTTCACACTCGCCGCGCGCGGCCGCATTGGCCGCGTCCAAACTGGCGCGCAGTGTGGCCGGATCGGCTTTGAGGCGCTCGGCCAGCGCCTCGGGCGTGGCGGCCTTCTTGGCGCTCAGCAGCAGCATGGCCAGCGCCGGCAGCGCCTGAAAGGCCCACAGCCCGCCCAGCAGGCACTGGCGTATCGCCTGCGCCCGCAGCTTGGCGTCGATCACCAGCCAGCCGCGCCCGCCCTGGTGCTCCACCAGTTCGTGGCCCAGCTTGGCGCCGTAAACCTGCTCGTTGCAAAAGCGCTCGCCTTTGGTGTTGATGACGATGCCCTTGGGCCAGACGGAGGGCGGCGTGATGAAGCGCCAGGCCGAAATGTTGCCGAGCGCCTGCGCGGCCGCGCCCACGCTCTGGCCCAGGCGCAGGCCGCTGCCATCGCAGCCGGCCCCGCCCACCGGCCAGCCGCGTTTGGTATGCGGCGCGTGCGCGGCCATCAGCTCGGGGTTGTAGATGAAGCCGCCGGTGGACAGCACCACGCCCCGGGTGGCGCGGATGAAGCGCGGCTGGGCCGCCGCCTGCTCGATTTGCGCGGCTTCGCGCCGGCAGGCGGCGGCCTTGCCGGGGCGAAAAGTGCGCCAGCGAGCGACCTGGCGCGTCAGCTCGGCATGACGCGCGGTGCGGGCATCGCCCGGCGGCAACTGCCAGACTTCGACGCCCAGCACCCGGCCGGGCTGGCCGTCGGCGCCGCGTTCGCGCACCAGCCGGCGCACGCTGGCCTGTGTGACGGGCCTGGCACCCGATCGCAGTGTGGCGGCGCGCAGCGCGGCATACAGCGTGGCGCCGGACTGGCCCTTGGCCACGGCCCGGTGGCCACGCGGCGCGGGCCCGCCAAGCTCGCCCCGGCAGGCCGGCACCACTTCGTTGCCCGAGTAGTACAAAAACTTGCCGTTGGGCGGGTAAGAGGTCTTGTAGTCGGGCATGGTGGCGGCAAAGCGCGCGCCCTGGGTTTGCAGCCACTGCAGGTTGGCCGCGCTGTCATGGCAAAAGCGCTGCAGCGTGGCCTCGCTCACCACGCCGTTGACCTCGTGGCGCAAATACTCGGCCATGGCCGCGGGCGTGTCGGCAAAGCCCGCCTGCTTTTGGTAGGGCGTGCCGCCGCCGGCATAGACCACGCCGCCCGACAGCGCGCTGGCGCCGCCGCCTTCGAAGCGGTCGATCACCAGCACTGAAGCGCCCGTGCTTCGCGCCTCGATGGCCGCGCAGGCACCGGCGGCGCCCCAGCCCACCACCAGCACGTCGGCGCTGTCGCTCCAGTTCACCGCCTGCGCGTCCTGGACCTCCAGCGCCTCGGCGACAGGGGTCACCGTGGAAAACCGTTGGGGTTTCGTCATGCCACCTTCTCCAACAGAGTGGTTCGCTCCAGCGGGATCGGCTGGCCCTGGATGGCGGCAATGGCGCGAAAGGCAAAAGTCATCGCCGGGCCCAGCGTCGAGCCGGCCCCGGGATAGGCCGGCCCCATCACCGAGGCGCTGTTGTTGCCCACGCAGTACAGGCCTTCGATGGGCTGGCCGTCCTCGTCGAGCACGCGCGCGTCGCGGTCGGTCAGCAGGCCGCCCTTGGTGCCGATGTCGCCGGGGAACAGCTTCATCGCATAGAACGGCGCCTTGGCGATGGGCCCCAGGTTCGGGTTTTTCAGGCGCGGATCGCCGTAGTAGCGGTCAAAGCAATCGCTGCCCCGGCCGAAGTCCAGATCCTGGCCGGTGGCGGCAAACTCGCTCATGCGCGCTGCGCTGTGCTTGAGCCCGGCGGCATCGACACCGATCTGTGCGGCCAGCGCCTCCAGCGTCTCGCCCTTCCAGTACACCTGGCCGAGCCAGCTCTTGCGCAGCTTGCTGTCGGGCACGGCCGAGGCTGGCATCAACGGGCCCATCGGCTGCTTGGCGCGAAAGTCGGCGTCAAAGACGATCCAGGCGGGAATGGCGCCACCGGTCTTGTCATGGTTGGCAAACATGGCCTGCTGGAATTCCGGATAGGGCCCGGATTCGTTCAGGAAGCGCTCGCCCCTGGCATTGACGACCATGCAGCCGGGCAGCGAGCGCTCGACAAAGACGGCGCGGAACTTCTCTTCCTTGGGCACTTCCAGCGTCGGCGCGCCCCAGGTGTGCGCCATCAGGTGCAGCTGGCCACCCACGGCCGCGCCGGCGCGGATGGTGTCGCCGGTGTTGGCCTGCGGCGGCGTGGCGCTCCAGGCCTGGGCGGTGGGCCGCGGCAGGTATTGCTCACGCATGGCCTGGTTGCGCTCGAAACCGCCCGCGCCCAGGATGACGGCGCGGCGCGCCAGCACTTGCAACTCCTTGCCGTCGCGCTGGACCACGACGCCGGTGACCCGGCCGTCCTCGGTCAGCAGCGACTGCAGCGGACAGTTCAGCCACAGCGCGATCTTGCGCTGGCGCAGCGCCGTGAACAGGCCGCCGACCAGCGCCTGGCCGCCGGTCAGGCGCCGGTCACGCCGGGTCTTGCCGCGCCACGGGTAGTCCAGAAAGTAGCGCGTCATCATCCACATCAGCGTGAAGGTCGAGCGGCGCTCGCGCGCCAGCATCGAGCGCGCCTCGAAGGCGTTGATGTGCATCCGCCCGAAGATCAGCTGACCCGGGCTGGTCGGGCGCATTTGCCCCAATGCCTCAAGGCCGAGCTTGGCGGCGTCGTAGTCGATCGGGTCCATCGTGCGGCCGCCGGGCAGCGCGCCGGCCATGCCGGGGTAGTAGTCGCTGTAATGGGGCACGCAGCGGTAGGCAATGCCGATGTCCTTGAGGTACTGCGCCATGTGGCGCGCCGTCTCGACATAGGCCAGCACCCGCTCGTCGCTGGCCAGGCCCTTGGCGCAGGCCTTCACATAGCCAAAGGCGGCCTCCACGCTGTCGCGCAGGCCGGCCTTGGGCATGTCGTAGTTGTCCGGGATCCAGATGCCGCCGCCCGAGATGGCCGAGGTGCCGCCGACCAGGTCGGTCTTCTCGATCACCAGGGCCTTGAGCCCGGCGTCACTGGCGCGGATGGCCGCCAGCAGCGCCCCAGCGCCCGAGCCAACCACGATCACATCGAAATTGTGTTCCACAACAGCCTCTTTCTTGCTCGTTGCCACCTTAGACGAACGCGTCGGTGTTGGGCAGGCCCAGCATCACGCCACCGTGGGCGCGCGTATAGGCATCGCTGTTGTTGGCAATGTGGCCACGGCCCTGGGCCATGTCGCGAAAGATGCGCTCGATCGGATTGGTTTTGTAAGTGCCCGAGGCCGCGCAGCTTCGCATCAGGTCGTTGACCCGGTCGGAGCACAGCTTGGGCACCTGCGCGGCCTGGGCGCGCTGCATCAGGCGCTCCTCGACCGGCATCGCCTCGCCGGTCCTGGCACAGTGGACGATGCGGGCGTAATTGCGAAACAGCACCAGCCGGAGCTGGTCGGTGGTCATCATCGCTTCGGTCACGGCCTGCTGGGCATTGGTGTCTTCGGCCATCTTCGAGCCGTGCTTGCCGATGTGCGAGGCCGCGCGCTGGCGAAAACTGGCAATGGCGCCATCGAGGGCGCCGATGCAGGCGGTGGAGACGGCGCGCTGGAACACCTGGGTGAAGGGAATACGGTAGAGCCAGGCGGGGTTGTTGACGCGCCCAGGGCAGCCGGCGTCGCTGTGGTCATTGGTGCGCTGGGTGCGGTGCTCGGGAACAAACACGTCCTCGACCACGATGTCGTGGCTGCCGGTGCCGCGCAGGCCGATCACGTCCCAGTTCTCCAGCACCTTGAAGTCTGACTTGGGCAGCAGGAAGGTGGTGTGCTCCAGGCCGCCGGAGCCGTCTTTTTTAGGCAGCAGGGCGCCCAGGAAAATCCAGTCGCAGTGCTCGACACCGGTCGAAAACCCCCAGTTGCCGCTGAAACGGTAGCCGCCCTCGACAGCCTGGGCCTTGCCGGTGGGCATATAGGTCGAGGCAATGCGGATGGCGCTGTCCTGCGCCCAGACATCCTGCTGGGCCTGCTCGGGAAAGAGGGCCAGCTGCCACGGGTGGACACCGACCACGCCATACATCCAGGCGGTGGACATGCAGCCTTCGGCCAGCGCCATCTGCACGGTGTAGAAGACCCGGGGATCGAGTTCGTAGCCACCCCAGCGCTTGGGCTGGAGCACGCGAAACAGGCCCGCCTCGGCCATCTCGGCGATGGTTTCATCGCTGACGCGGCCGTTGCGGTCGGCCGCAAAAGCGCGTTCGGCCAACCTGGGCGCCAGCGCCTTGGCGCGCGCGATCACGGCCAGCGCTTCAGGCGTCAGGTAGTCCTCATTCATTGCACTCATGGTGTATCTCCGGATGCTGTGCCTGTGGTTGGCACATGTTGGTTGGCAAAGAGGCAAGGCAGGCGCCTTGCGACGCACAGATCGTCCCACCCGCGCCCCGGTCATTCATCGTCCAATCAGACTAACGCGGCAAGGCCGGCAGCAGGATCGGCATTGCCGATTGATCCGGCAGCCGCCGGCGCGCCTGTCTAGTCCATCTGAAGGATTTCCCGATTCCGGGCTCCGGGCAAGCTCCAGGCTCTGGCATCAGGAGAAAAGCTTATGGACCCTATTACCCCATCCTTCGACCCGAAGGACTTTCGCCGCGCGCTCGGCATGTTCGCCACCGGCGTCACCATCGTCACCGCCTGCGCAGAGGATGGCACGCCGGTGGGGATCACGGCCAACAGCTTCAATTCCGTCTCGCTGCAGCCGCCCATGGTGCTGTGGAGCCTGGCCAACAATGCGCGCAGCCTGCCCGTTTTCAGCAGCACCCAGCACTGGAATGTGCATATCCTGGCCAACGAACAGGAGGCGCTGTCCAATCGCTTTGCCCGCCCTGGCGAGGACAAGTTCGCCGGACTGGCGCTGGACACTTCGGTCAACGGCGCGCCGCTGATCCCAGGCTGCAGCGCACGCTTTCAGTGCCGCACGGCCTTCCAGTACGAAGGCGGCGACCACACCATTTTTGTCGGCGAGGTCACGCACTACGACAGCAGCGCCCTGCCGCCCCTGCTCTATGTCACGGGTGGCTATGCGCTGGCTTCGCGCAAGGCCGCGCCGGTGGCCACCGAGCCGCTGGCCGACCTGGACGGGGCCTCCTACTCGGAAAACCTGCTGGGCTACCTGTTCGGGCGGGCGCACTTTCAGTTCATCCATGGCATCCGCGGCACGCTGCAGCAGCAGCGCCTGTCGGATGCCGATTTCTTCGTGCTCTCGCTGCTGAGCGTGCGCCAGCCGCTGGCAGCCGACGAGATCGTTGCCCATATCGCCTACACCGGCATCAACCTGGGCAGCGCCACGTTGCAGTCTCTGGTCCAGCGGGGCCTGCTGCAGGTCGAGGCCGGTGCGCTGGCGTGTTTAAGCCTCAGCCCGGCGGGCACCGATGCCATCTTGCATGTGCTGGCCGCCGCCAAGGCGGTGGAGGCCGACCTGGTGGAGCGCATGGGCGAGCTGGAGTCGGCCGCGCTGCGCAACCTGCTCAAGCAGGCCATCGTCGCCACCGACCCGGGCCTGCCCAAGCTCTGGCAGGCGCCGGCGGCAGCGCAGGCCTGACGTTTTTTCACCTTCCGTGGCCCGAAAAACCCCAGGCCACGGCTGCCCGCCGGGCCGGTTCTCGGCCTTTCCTTTCTGATTTCCCCCTTCACCCACCATCTCATGCCGACCACCCACTCCATCCCAGAAGGCCATTACGTTGACATCGCCCCCGTGGCCGGCCTGCCCCAGCGCATCCACTACCACGAGCAGGGCGAGGGCGAAGTCGTCATCTTCCTGCACGGCGCCGGCGGCGGCGCCAGCGGCTACAGCAACTTCAAGGGCAACTACCCGGTGTTTGCCCAGGCGGGCTACCGCACCCTCGTGCCCGACTTGCCGGGCTACGGCCTGTCGAGCAAGCCCGACCTGCCGCACTACGACCTGGACTTTTTCGTCGCCGGTCTCAAGGGCCTGGTGGACGCGCTGGGCCTGAAAAACGTCACCCTGCTGGGCAACTCGCTGGGCGGCGCGGTGGCGCTGGGCTACGCGCTGGCGCACCCCGACGATGTCAAGCGCCTGATCCTGATGGCCCCCGGCGGCGTCGAGGAATTCGACACCTACATGGCCATGCCCGGCATTGCCAATATGTTTGCCGTTTACCAGTCGGGCAAGAGCGGCGCCGAAGCGATGCGCGCCGTGATGACCATGCAGCTGTTTGACCCCTCGCTGCTGACCGACGAGATCATCAACGAGCGCGTCCCCATCGCGCTGACGCAAACAGCCGCTTCGCGCCAGCGCCTGTACGTGCCGAACCTGACCGGCGAGCTGCACAAGCTGCGCTGCCCGGTGTTCGGCTTCTGGGGCGTGAACGACCAGTTCAACCCGGTCAGCGGCACGATGAAGCTGATGGAAAACTGCCCGCAGGCGCGTATGGTGCTGGTCAACCGCTGCGGCCACTGGGTGCAGGTCGAGCACCGCGAGATGTTCAATCGCGCCTGCATCGATTTTCTCAACGAAGGCTGAAGCGATGGACGCCGCACTGATTTCCCGGCTCGGCGACGAGCTGTTCGAGGCGCTGCGCCAGCGCCGCACGCTGGCGCCGCTGACCAGCCGCCACCCCGGCATCACGGTGGATGACGCCTACCGCATCTCGCTGCACTTTCTGGCGCGCCGCCAGGCGCTGGGCGAGCGCGTGATCGGCAAGAAGATCGGCGTGACCTCCAAGCCGGTGCAGGAGATGCTGGGCGTGTTCCAGCCTGACTTCGGCTTTCTGACCGACGCCATGCACTTTGCCGACGGCGCGACGGTGTCGCTGGCCCAGGCCGGGCTGATCCAGCCGCGCGCCGAAGGCGAGATCGCCTTCATGCTCAAGAGCGACCTGCAAGGCCCGGGCGTGACGCGGGACGACGTGCTGGCCGCCACCGACTGGGTCGCGCCCTGCTTTGAGATCGTCGATTCGCGCATCCACGACTGGAAAATCAAGATCCAGGACACCGTGGCCGACAACGCCTCCTGCGGCGTGTTCGTCGTGGGCACGCGCCACACCGACCCGCGCGCGCTGGACCTGGCAGCCGCTTCGATGCAGTTGCAAAAAAACGGCGCAGCGGCCGGTGCCGGCCTGGGCGCGGCGGTGCAAGGCCACCCGGCCGAGGCCGTGGCCTGGCTGGCCAACACGCTGGGCGCCTTCGGCATTGCCTTCAAGGCGGGCGAGCTGATCCTGTCAGGCGCGCTGGCGCCGCTGGTGCCGGCCGTGGCGGGCGACCGCTTCACGATGGACATCGAGGGCCTGGGTGGCTGCTCGGTGAACTTTTCAGCATAAGGATAAACATCATGACTCAGAAAAAAATCAAATGCGCTCTGATCGGGCCGGGCAACATTGGCACCGACCTGCTGGCGAAACTCCAGCGCAGCGCGCTGTTAGAGCCCGTCTGGATGGTGGGCATAGACCCCGAGTCCGACGGCTTGAAGCGCGCCCGCGAGATGGGCATCAAGACCACTTCGGAAGGTGTGGATGGGCTTTTGCCGCACGTCCTTGCCGACGGCGTGCAGATCGCCTTTGACGCGACGTCCGCCTATGTCCACGCCGAGAACTCGCGCAAATTGAACGCGCTGGGCGTGCTGATGATCGACCTCACGCCTGCGGCCATCGGGCCGTTTTGCGTGCCGCCGGTGAACCTGCTGGAACACGTCGGCTCGGGCGAGATGAACGTCAACATGGTCACCTGCGGCGGTCAGGCCACGATTCCCATGGTGGCGGCCGTCTCGCGCGTGCAGAGCGTCGCCTACGGCGAAATCGTCGCCACGGTGGCCAGCCGCTCGGTCGGGCCGGGGACGCGCAAGAACATCGACGAGTTCACCCGCACCACGGCCGGCGCTGTCGAAAAAGTCGGCGGCGCCCGAAAAGGCAAGGCCATCATCATCATCAACCCAGCCGAGCCCGCCTTGATGATGCGCGACACCATCCACTGCCTGCTCGACGCCGAGCCGGACCAGGCGGCGATTACCGCCTCCATCCACGCCATGATCGTCGAGGTGCAAAAGTACGTGCCCGGCTACAAATTGGTGAATGGCCCGGTGTTCGACGGCAAGCGCGTTTCAGTCTTCATGGAAGTCGAGGGCCTGGGCGACTACCTGCCCAAGTACGCCGGCAACCTGGACATCATGACGGCGGCCGCCGCCCGCACGGCCGAGATGTTTGCCGAGGAAATCCTCGCCGGCACGCTGGTGCTGAGCGCCATCCCCGCCAGCGCCAGCGCTGGCGACACCGGCGACGCTGCCGGCACTGCGGCCCCCGCCGTGGGCGTTGATGGCGCTGCTCCTGCCGCCCCTGTCGCCCCTGTCGCCCCTGTCGCCGCCTGAACCGTACCCAAGGAGAACACTCATGAATTTGCAAGGCAAGAAGATCACCGTCCACGACATGACGCTGCGCGACGGCATGCACCCCAAGCGCCACCAGATGACGCTGGCGCAGATGACAGCCATCGCGCGCGGCCTCGACGACGCGGGCGTGCCGCTGATCGAGGTCACCCACGGCGATGGCCTGGGCGGCTCGTCGCTCAACTACGGTTTCCCGGCGCACACCGACGAGGAATACCTGGGCGCCGTGATTCCGCTGATGAAGCGCGCCAAGGTCAGCGCGCTGCTGCTGCCGGGCATCGGCACCGTCGATCACCTCAACATGGCCCACGGCCTGGGCGTGAGCACCATCCGCGTGGCCACCCACTGCACCGAGGTCGATGTGTCCGAGCAGCACATCACCCAGGCGCGCAAGCTGGGCATGGACACGGTGGGCTTCCTGATGATGGCCCACATGGCGAGCCCGGAAAAGCTCGTCACGCAGGCCAAACTGATGGAGAGCTACGGCGCCAACTGCGTGTACATCACCGACTCGGCCGGCCACCTGCTGCCCGACGGCGTCAAGGCGCGCCTGGGCGCCGTGCGCGCCGCGCTCAAGCCCGAGACTGAACTGGGCTTTCACGGCCACCACAACCTGGCCATGGGCGTGGCCAATTCAGTTGCCGCGATTGAATCGGGCGCCACCCGCATCGACGCGGCCGCCGCCGGCCTGGGCGCGGGCGCGGGCAACACGCCGATGGAAGTGCTGATCGCGGTCCTCACCCTGATGGGCGTGGACACCGGCGTCGATGTCGCCAAAATCACCGATGTGGCCGAAGACCTGGTGGTGCCGATGATGGATTTCCCGATCCGCATTGACCGCGACGCGCTGACGCTGGGCTACGCCGGCGTCTATGGCTCTTTTCTCCTGTTCGCCAAGCGCGCCTCCGTCAAGTACGGCGTTCCCGCCCGCGACATCCTGGTCGAGCTCGGCCGGCGCGGCATGGTCGGCGGCCAGGAGGACATGATCGAGGACACCGCCATGACCATGGCGCGCGAGCGCCGCGAGCGCGCCGCCTGAAGCACGGCCTCTTTTCCGCACCTTCCCCAAAAAGCCATGCCCGCCCAAGCCTGTCAATCAGGCTTGGGCGGGCATGCGCGTTTTGACGCTGCGACAGTCTATGCCAACGAGGCTGAGCTATCAGCGCCCCGACATCAGCATCTCATGCCACGACGTATTGATGGGCGGGGCGACGGCGACCGTCACGCCCAGCGCCTGGTAAGGCGCTGAAGAGGGCGAGGATGCCAGCGAGGTCAGATAAGGCTGGCTCAGCAGCGATGAACCCAGCGCAACCGCGACTGTAGCGGCAAGGTGCCAGCGTGAACGGCGTTTCATGATGTTGTCTCCTGTGTCCAGTGTTTAGAAGGCTCTGCGGCCTTTTATGGGCTTCAAAATATTTCGGCATATGCGCTGAGTAGCGACTAAAAACCGTCTCTACGCATGCCCCGAGTATTGAGGAACGGTGCGGTAAAACATCATTCATTTGAACTAAGGGTTTGCACCAGCTTTCACCAAGGCCTTCAAGGATGGATGCCTGGTTTTAGACGTTACATGTAGAGCATCACCAAGTCGTTGATGACCGATGGCCGATCCTGGCCGACGCCGTGGATGTTGATTTCCATCGTCACTTGCACGCCGCTCTTGACCTGCTCGACCGACTTGATCCGGTAGCGCGCGTGGATGCGGCAGCCCGCTGGCACCGGCGCGGCAAAGCGCAGCCGGTCCGAGCCGTAGTTGACGATGTTGCGAAAATCCGTGATTTCGAAATCCATCGGCAGCTTGAGCCGGCTGACCAGCACCTGCACCAGCGCACCGTGCGCAATCGTGGTGCCGAACGGACTTTCGGCGCGCGCCTTCACCGGGTCGGTGTGAATCCAGTAGTCGTCACCCGACAGCTCGGCAAACTGGTTGATCAGTTCCTGTGTCACCTCGATCTGGTTGGACCACTCGGAAAACGCATCGGACATCAGGGCGCGCATGGCGTCGATGTCCTTGCAGCTGACCTGGCGCTTGGGCGCTTCGGCAGCGGGTGCAGGCGCCGTTTCGGGCGCTGTTTCAGGCGCCTCTACCGCGTTGTCGGCGCTGATGACCTTGGCTTGCGCCGACGCCACCGGCGTGTAGCGCAGCAGCGTGACGCTGCCGGGGCGCTCGTCGAACACCGGGCGCAGGCGCTGGCCGACGCGCAGCGCTGCCGGGTCAACGCCGACCAGCGTGGTGTTCAGGTGGACGCCCTGGTCCAGCTCGACCACCGCCAGCAGTTGCGGCATCTCGTCGCTGAACTCGGGCAGCGTGGGCACGCGCGCCACGGTGAAGGTGTAGAGCGTGCCTTC
Source organism: Pseudomonadota bacterium (assembly GCA_030855235.1). GTDB lineage: Bacteria > Pseudomonadota > Gammaproteobacteria > Burkholderiales > Burkholderiaceae_C > Polaromonas. The sequence goes on along the minus strand of JALYRU010000027.1, from coordinate 1,592 downwards.
GCCGGACACGGTTTTCCAGCTGAGCTGGCGCGAGCCGCAGGTCGGGCAGTGCGTGCGCGGAAAGAACAGCCAGTGGCCCTGCGCGCATTGCTGCAGGCGCACTTCATGGGCCTTCAGGCCGTCCCAGTAAGGCGCGGAAATGGGGGTCTGCTGCGGCAGGGGTTTGTTCCAGCGCATGCTTCAGGCTCCCTGCAGGATCAAGGCGCCCTGCTCGCTCATCACGCCGCCCGTGCCCGAGACATACGCCAGGTCGTGGCGCGCCAGTTGGCGCTCGCCGGCCCGGCCCTGGATCTGGTGCATGGCCTCGATCACCTGGGTCATGCCACCGGCGCTGCCGGTCTGGCCAAAGCTGAGTTGTCCGCCATGGGTATTCATTGGAAAGTTGCCCTTGAAAGTGAAATCGTGTTCGCGCAGGAAGCGCATGCCTTCGCCCTTGGCGCAGAAACCCGCGTCTTCGAGCGTCAGCAGCACCGTGATGGTGTAGCAGTCGTAGATCTGCGCCATGTGCATGTCGGCCGGGCTCAAGCCGGCCATCGCAAAGGCCCTGCGCGAGGCCGGGCCTATCGGCGTGGCCAGCATGTCGGCGGCGTAGGTGGGCGACTTGGACTGCACATGCTCGCCGCAGCCGATCACCTTCACGCCCCGATGGCGGCAGCGCCCGGCGATGTCGTCGCGCGTCACGATGAAGGCCCCGCCGCCGGCCACCGGCATGACGATCTCCAGCATGCGCAGCGGCTCGGCCACCATGCGCGAGGCGAGCACATCGTCGATGGTGATGGGCTGGCCGTAGAACATGGCCTGCGGATGGTGGCAGGCGTTGAAGCGCTGATCGACCGCGATGCGCGCCATCGCTGCCGCGTCGTAGCCGTGTACGGCCGCATAGCGCTGGGCAATCATGGCGTAGCCGGTGTTTTGCGCCATGTGGCCGTAGGGCAGGTCCATCTCGGCCTCGGGCGCGCCAAAACGCGTGCTGTGGCCCCCGTAGCGCGAGGCCCGCATGACCTCGGCCATGTGGTCGTCATGCGGTGCGGCCGGGGCCATGCGTGCGGGAATCACGCACACCACCGTGTCGCACATCCCCAGCTCGATGGCCGCTGCGGCGCGCCAGGCCATGCCCACCGAGCTGGCGCCGCCCAGGTCCACGACTTCGGCAAAGTTCAGCCGTGTGCCCAGGTATTCGCCCGCCATCGCGGGCACGAACATGCCCGCTTCGTGAAACTGCGGTCCGACCGTGATCAGGCCGTCCACGTCGGCCAGCGACAGGCCGGCGTCGTCCAGCGCCTGCGTGGCCAGATCGGCCACCTGCTCCAGATGGAACATCGTGGGCGCGCTGGCGTATTTCTCCGGTTTGTATTGCGCGGCGCCCACCAGCACCGCCTGTCCTTTGAGTCCCATGGCTTCCTTCATTGTTGCGTGATGAGGTGCATTGTGGACAGCTCGCGTGGGCTCTCCATCGTCCGTCAAGACTAGTGTCGCGTCAAGCCAAAAATGTCGGTAAAGCCTCCAAAGCGCTCATGGTGCCCAAGCCAAGCTGGGCAAAAATGGCGGGATGGGAAAATACATCGTCACGCTCCAGGCAGAAGAAATCGACC
>JALYRU010000011.1 GCA_030855235.1 Pseudomonadota bacterium | reverse complement strand
TGGTCATGCCAGGCGACAACGTGTCGATCACCGTCAAGCTGATCAACCCGATCGCCATGGAAGAAGGCCTGCGCTTTGCCATCCGCGAAGGCGGCCGTACCGTGGGCGCTGGCGTCGTTGCCAAGATCCTCGCGTAATTAATTTATCGTCAATTTGTGCGATTAGAGGTTTGATGCAGGGGTATAGCTCAATTGGCAGAGCGTCGGTCTCCAAAACCGAAGGTTGATGGTTCGATTCCTTCTGCCCCTGCCACCCGATTGCTGATATGTGTCAGCATTCAAGGTGGTTTCAAAGAAACAAGCAAGCCCGCCAGGAGTGAAAAACTCCGGGTGGGCTTAAGCGTCTGTACAGACGCATGAAGATTGAACAGGAAATCCGGCAATCATGGCCTCTTCTCAAGTTGAAACTGTCAGTACCAACGCCGACAAGGCCAAGCTGGGCTTGGCCATTGCGCTGGTGCTGGGCTCTCTCGCAGGTTTTTACCTGCTGGGCAAGCAGGGTCAGGTGGCCCAGTGGGGTGCTTTGATTGCAGGTCTGGTGGCAGCGGTGGCTGTTTTCGTCTCCTCGGAGCTGGGCAAGCAGTTTCTGGCCTTCGGTCGCGATTCCGTGCGCGAAGTCAAGAAAGTCGTCTGGCCCGAGCGCAAGGAAGCGATGCAGATGACGGCCTATGTGTTTGGCTTCGTGGTGATCATGGCATTGTTTTTGTGGCTTACGGACAAGACACTTGAATGGGTGTTTTACGACCTGATCCTGGGATGGAAAAAATAATGAGCGATCTGAACAGTACGGTAGCCAGCAGCGCGGCATCGGATGCCTCCCTTGCCTTGACGCCTGGCATGCACTGGTATGTCGTCCACGCCTATTCCGGCATGGAAAAAGCGGCTGAGCGCAACATTGTCGAGCGCATCAACCGCGCCGGCATGCAGGCCAAGTTCGGCCGTTTCCTGGTGCCTACGGAAGAAGTGGTCGAGATCAAGAACGGCCAGAAGAAAACGACCGAGCGCCGTTTCTTCCCCGGCTATGTGCTGGTCGAGATGGTCATGGACGACGAGACCTGGCACTTGGTGAAGCACACCAACAAGGTCACCGGTTTTGTCGGTGGGGCCAAGAACCGCCCGGCGCCGATTTCCGAAGAGGAAGTGCAGAAAATCGTCAGCCAGATGCAGACCGGCACCGAAAAACCCCGGCACAAGGTTGAGTTTGAAGCGGGCGAATATGTCCGCGTCAAGGACGGTCCGTTCACCGACTTCAATGGCACGGTGGAAGAGGTCAACTACGAAAAGAACAAGGTCCGCGTTTCGGTCACGATCTTCGGACGTGCCACGCCGGTCGAGCTGGAATTCAGCCAGATCGAGAAAACCTGAGCACCTGACTCGTTGCACGAGGGCCTGGGTGGCAGCAAACACTGCGCCGCCGGCTGCCTTTGTGGCAGGAGTCTCCAGAATTTGCGCTTTGCAACTCGGCGCGAGCGGTTTGTCAAAACCGTTATTTGAGTTGTGTAACCCCGGGAAGCCTGAGAACTGTTGTGTTGACAGCGCTCAGGCGTTATGACCCGCAAGGAGAAAAGTATGGCGAAAAAAATCGTCGGCTTCGTTAAGCTGCAAGTGCCAGCTGGCAAGGCCAACCCGTCCCCCCCGATCGGCCCGGCGCTGGGTCAGCGCGGCCTGAACATCATGGAGTTCTGCAAGGCATTCAATGCGCAGACCCAGGGTGTCGAGCCCGGCCTGCCACTGCCTGTGGTGATCACCGCTTACGCGGACAAGAGCTTTACCTTCATCATCAAGACGCCTCCGGCCGTCACCCTGATCAAGAAGGCCATCAAGCTCGACAAGGGATCTGCCACGCCGCACACGGCGAAGGTTGGCAAGATCACCCGCGCCCAGCTGGAAGAAATCGCCAAAACCAAGATGAAAGACCTGACGGCCGCCGATCTGGATGCCGCAGTCCGTACTATTGCCGGTTCCGCCCGCTCCATGGGTGTGACGGTGGAGGGTGTTGTATGAGCAAGCTGACCAAGCGTCAAAAAACCGTCGGTGACAAGATCGACACCAACAAGCTGTACGCATTGTCTGATGCGCTCGGTTTGGTGAAGGAATTTGCCGTCGCCAAGTTCGATGAATCCATCGACGTGGCCGTGCAGCTCGGCGTGGACGCCAAGAAATCCGACCAGGTTGTTCGCGGCGCTGTCGTGTTGCCTAACGGCACCGGCAAGACCAAGCGTGTGGCAGTGTTCGCCCAGGGCGCCAAGGCTGAAGAAGCCAAGGCCGCTGGCGCCGACATCGTTGGCATGGACGATCTGGCTGCCGACATCAAGGCTGGCAAGATGGACTTCGACGTGGTGATCGCTTCCCCCGATGCGATGCGCATCGTCGGTACGCTGGGCCAGATCCTGGGCCCCCGCGGCCTGATGCCTAACCCCAAGGTTGGCACCGTGACGCCTGACGTCGCCACCGCTGTGCGCAACGCCAAGGCTGGCCAGGTCCAGTTCCGCGTTGACAAGGCTGGTATCGTGCACGGCACGATCGGCCGTCGCTCTTTCGACACCGAAAAGCTGCAGGGCAACCTGGCCGCGCTGGTCGAGGCGCTGGTCAAGGCCAAGCCCGCTACCAGCAAGGGCGTGTACCTGAAGAAGGTCGCCGTTTCGTCAACGATGGGCGTGGGCGTTCGCGTCGACACGCAATCCATCGCGGCGTAACTGCAAAAAATTTGAACGGCCCGCAGGGGCTGTTCAGTGTGGTGGGCTGCCGGAGTCAAGCTCCGGCAGGTCATCCAGGACCGTTGGCGTGCCAGCCTGAATGAAACATGTCGGGCTCGGCGCTTAATCGCAAGACAGCCAACGCAGATGGCGGTCCCGCTGCTTGAATGGTTTTGAAAAGAATCTGAAAACAGTTGGTCGCTGAACATGAGCGTGTCCAGGGCGCAGTGCGCAAGCGCCGAGCCCGACGACACATTTTTAAGGAGTAGACCTTGAGTCTCAATCGCAGTGAGAAACAAGCCGTCATTGATGAAGTGACAGGCCTCGCCGCTAAAGCTCAAACGCTCGTGATAGCGGAATACCGTGGCATCACGGTCGCTGACATGACCAAGCTGCGCAGCCAAGCCCGCGAAAAAGGCGTGAGTCTGAGTGTTCTGAAGAACACCCTGGCCCGCCGCGCCGTGGCAGGTAGCGCATTTGAAGTCGTGTCCGACCAGATGACCGGTCCGCTGATCTACGGCTTTTCCACCGATGCTGTCGCCGCTGCCAAGGTAGTGGCCGACTTCGCGAAAACCAACGACAAGTTGGTCATCCGCGCAGGCGCATTCGGTGGCAAGGTCCTGGACGTCAACGGCGTGAAGCAACTGGCCAACATTCCTTCCAAGGAAGTGTTGCTGGCCCAGTTGTGTGGCTTGCTGATGTCGCCGATGTCGCGTACCGCCGCTGTGCTTGCAGCGCTGGCGGCGAAACGTGGCGAAGGTGCAGAAGTGGCAGAAGTGGCAGAGGCTGCAGAGCCTGCCGCAGAAGTCGCAGCGGCGTAACCAAAAAGACCTTTGCGGGACAACCGGCAGCGCCCAAGGCGCCAGCCCTGTCCCCAACTGTTCATAGATACTTTTTTAGGAATTCAAAATGGCATTCGATAAAGACGCATTTTTGACCGTGCTGGATAGCATGACGGTCCTCGAACTCAACGACCTGGTGAAAGCCATCGAAGAGAAGTTTGGCGTGAGCGCTGCCTCCATGGCCGCTCCTGCTGCCGGCGGCGGTGCTGCTGCTGCTGCCGTGGAAGAAAAGACCGAATTCAACGTCGTTCTGACTGAAGTCGGCGCCAACAAGGTGCAGGTCATCAAGGCCGTGCGCGAAATCACCGGTCTGGGCCTGAAAGAAGCCAAGGATCTGGTGGATGGCGCTCCAAAGAACGTCAAGGAAGCCATCCCCAAGGCCGACGCAGAAGCTGCCAAGAAAAAGCTCGAAGAAGCCGGCGCGAAAGTCGAACTCAAGTAATTCTTGCGTTTGGCAAAGGCTGGAAGACCTCACCGGGCTTCCAGCCTTTCCTGTTTCAAGGTGTAGGCAGCAGCGCCTGGCGCTAAGCTGCCTGCCCCCTGAAACTGGAACTTTCAAAGGCGCAAAGCGTCTTGTAGGGTGTGCGTAGAAATACTGGAAAAAAGATTTCAACACGTCTTTTTTCCAGTGTTTTCTGAATCCCGACTGCAGAAAACGCCTTGGTTCGGGTGATGTGCAATGCGTCACTGTCCGCCATGGTTGGTAGTGGCCAACCACCAAGTTGCCTGGATACGTGGTGTATTCGGGTTCGAGAGTCGCCAGAGCCCATCAACGCGGAGAACTCATGGCCTATTCCTTCACCGAACGCAAACGCATCCGCAAAAGCTTCGGCAACCGCGAAAGCGTGTTGACTGTCCCCTATTTACTTCAAATGCAGAAAGATGCGTACACCGCCTTCCTGCAAGCCGATCGCGCACCCCAGAAACGCACCATAGAGGGTCTGCAGGCAGCGTTTGACAACGCCTTCCCCATCGTCTCGCACAACGGTTTTGTGGAGATGAAGTTCATCGAATACAACCTGGCCAAGCCCGCTTTCGACGTGCGCGAGTGCCAGACCCGTGGCCTGACCTTCGCCTCGGCCGTGCGCGCCAAGGTGCAGCTCATCATCTATGACCGCGAGTCCTCGACGTCGCAGTCCAAGGTGGTCAAGGAAGTCAAGGAGCAGGAAGTCTACATGGGCGAAGTGCCCCTGATGACCGACAAGGGCTCGTTCGTGATCAACGGCACCGAGCGTGTCATCGTTTCCCAATTGCACCGCTCGCCGGGCGTGTTCTTCGAGCACGACAAGGGCAAGACCCACAGCTCGGGCAAGTTGCTGTTTTCGGCCCGTATCATCCCTTATCGCGGCTCCTGGCTCGACTTCGAGTTCGACCCCAAGGACATCCTGTACTTCCGCGTGGACCGTCGCCGCAAGATGCCGGTCACGATCCTGCTCAAGGCCATCGGCCTGAACCCCGAGTCCATCCTGGCGAACTTCTTCGTGTTCGACAATTTCCGCCTGATGGACAGCGGCGCGCAGATGGAGTTCGTCGCCGAGCGCATGCGCGGCGAAGTCGCCCGCTTTGACGTGACGGACAAGTCCGGCAAGGTCGTCGTGGCCAAGGACAAGCGCATCACCGCGCGCCACACCCGCGAGCTCGAGCAGGGCGGCACCAACAGCATCAGCGTGCCCGAAGACTTCCTGATCGGCCGCGTCGTTGCCAAGAACATCATCGACACCGACACCGGCGAGATCATCGCCAAGGCCAATGACGAGTTGACCGAGCTGCTGCTGAAAAAGCTGCGCCAGTCCGGCGTGCAGAACCTGCAGGTGCTCTACACCAACGAACTCGACCAGGGCGCCTACATCTCGCAAACCCTGCGCGCCGATGAAACGGCCGACGAGTTTGCCGCCCGCGTGGCCATCTACCGCATGATGCGCCCCGGCGAGCCGCCGACGGAGGACGCCGTCCAGGCCCTGTTCCAGCGCCTGTTCTACAACTCGGACACCTACGACCTGTCGCGCGTGGGCCGCATGAAGTTCAACGCCCGCGTGGGCCGCGACGAATCCACCGGCCCGATGGTCATGACCAACGAGGACATCCTTGCGGTCGTGAAGATCCTGGTGGACCTGCGCAACGGCAACGGTGAAGTCGATGACATCGACCACCTGGGCAACCGCCGCGTGCGCTGCGTCGGCGAACTCGCCGAGAACCAGTACCGCACCGGTCTGGCGCGCATCGAAAAAGCCGTCAAGGAGCGTCTGGGCCAGGCCGAGCAGGAGCCGCTCATGCCGCACGACCTGATCAACAGCAAGCCGATCTCGGCCGCGCTGAAGGAATTCTTCGGTGCCTCCCAGCTGTCGCAGTTCATGGACCAGACCAATCCGCTGGCCGAGATCACCCACAAGCGCCGTGTTTCGGCCCTTGGCCCCGGTGGTTTGACGCGCGAGCGCGCCGGCTTCGAAGTGCGCGACGTGCACGTGACCCATTACGGGCGCGTCTGCCCGATTGAAACGCCTGAAGGTCCGAACATCGGCCTGATCAATTCGCTGGCGCTGTACGCCCGCCTGAACGAGTATGGCTTCATTGAGACGCCGTACCGCCGGGTGGCCGACAGCAAGGTGACGATGGAAATCGATTACCTCTCGGCCATCGAAGAAGGCAAGTACGTGATTGCCCAGGCCAATGCGGCGCTGGACAAGGACGGCCTGCTCACGGGCGACCTGGTGTCGGCGCGTGAAAAGGGCGAGTCCATCCTGGTCAGCGCCGAGCGCGTGCAGTACATGGACGTGTCGCCGGCGCAGATCGTCTCGGTGGCGGCTTCCCTGGTGCCGTTCCTGGAGCACGACGATGCGAACCGCGCGCTGATGGGCGCCAACATGTCGCGCCAAGCCGTGCCTGTGCTGCGTCCGGAAAAGCCGATGGTCGGCACCGGCATCGAGCGCGTGGCGGCCGTGGACTCGGGCACCGTGGTGACGGCCAACCGCGGCGGCGTGGTCGATTATGTCGATGCCACCCGCGTGGTGATCCGCGTGAACGACACGGAAGCCCTGGCCGGCGAGGTCGGTGTGGACATCTACAACCTGATCAAGTACCAGCGTTCCAACCAGAACACCAACATCCACCAGCGTCCCATCGTCAAGCGCGGCGACAAGCTGGCCAAGGGTGACGTGATTGCCGACGGCGCCTCGACCGACCTGGGCGAGATCGCCATCGGCCAGAACATGCTGATCGGCTTCATGCCCTGGAACGGCTACAACTTCGAGGATTCGATCCTGATCTCCGAGCGCGTGGTGGCCGAAGACCGCTACACCTCGATTCACATCGAAGAACTCGTGGTGATGGCGCGCGACACCAAGCTGGGCTCGGAAGAGATCACGCGCGACATCCCGAACCTGTCCGAGCAGCAGCTCAACCGTCTGGACGAATCCGGCATCATCTATGTCGGCGCCGAAGTCCAGCCGGGCGACACGCTAGTGGGCAAGGTCACGCCCAAGGGCGAGACCACGCTCACGCCGGAAGAAAAGCTGCTGCGCGCCATCTTCGGCGAAAAGGCCAGCGACGTGAAGGACACCTCGCTGCGCGTGAGCCAGGGCTCGTCCGGCACCGTCATCGACGTGCAGGTCTTCACCCGTGAAGGCATCACCCGCGACAAGCGCGCCCAGCAGATCATCGACGATGAACTCAAGCGCTTCCGCCTGGACCTGAACGACCAGTTGCGCATCGTGGAGTCCGATGCCTTCGACCGTATCGAAAAACTGCTGACCGGCAAGGTCGCCAACGGCGGCCCGAAAAAGCTCGCCAAGGGCACGGTCCTGGACAAGGCTTACCTGACGGACGTGGAGAAATACCACTGGTTCGACATCCGTCCCGCCGACGACGAGGTGGCCACGCAGCTGGAAAGCATCAAGAACTCGATGGAGCAGACGCGCCACAGTTTTGATCTGGCTTTCGAGGAAAAGCGCAAGAAGCTCACGCAGGGCGACGAGCTGCCTTCGGGCGTGCTCAAGATGGTCAAGGTTTACCTGGCCGTCAAGCGTCGCCTGCAGCCGGGCGACAAGATGGCCGGCCGTCACGGCAACAAGGGCGTGGTCTCCAAGATCGTTCCGGTCGAGGACATGCCTTACATGGCCGACGGCACGCCGTGCGACATCTGCCTGAACCCGCTGGGCGTGCCTTCGCGGATGAACGTCGGTCAGGTGCTGGAAGTGCATCTGGGCTGGGCCGGCAAGGGCATTGGCCAGCGCATCGGCGACATGCTGCAGGCGGAAGCCAAGGCAGCCGAGCTGCGTACCTTCCTGGACACGCTGTACAACAGCCACGGCCGCAAGGAAGACCTGTCGCAACTGAGCGACGAGGACGTGATGAGCATGGCCGGTGAATTGAAAAACGGCATGCCGTTTGCCACGCCGGTGTTCGACGGCGCGACCGAAGAAGACATCATGGCCATGCTGCAGCTGGCTTACCCGGAGAACATTGCCAAGGCCAAGGGCCTGACGGCAACGCGCACCCAAGCCCAGCTGTACGACGGCCGCACGGGTGATCCGTTCGAGCGCACGACCACTGTCGGCTACATGCACTTCCTGAAGCTGCACCACCTGGTGGACGACAAGATGCATGCGCGCTCGACCGGCCCGTACTCGCTGGTCACGCAGCAGCCCTTGGGCGGCAAGGCCCAGTTCGGCGGCCAGCGTTTCGGTGAAATGGAAGTGTGGGCGCTGGAGGCCTACGGCGCGTCCTACGTGCTGCAGGAAATGCTCACCGTCAAGTCAGATGACGTGGTGGGGCGCACCAAGGTGTACGAAAGCATCGTCAAGGGCGAGCACGCGATCACCGCCGGCATGCCCGAGTCGTTCAACGTGCTGGTGAAGGAAATTCGCTCGCTCGGTATCGACATGGAACTCGAACGCAGCTAAACAGCGGACCAGAAAAGGATTTAAGTTATGAAATCATTACTCGACCTGTTCAAGCAGTTCACGCCCGATGAGCATTTCGATGCCATCAAGATCGGCATGGCTTCGCCCGAAAAGATCCGCTCGTGGTCTTTCGGCGAAGTGAAAAAGCCCGAGACCATCAACTACCGCACCTTCAAGCCCGAGCGCGACGGCCTGTTCTGCGCCAAGATTTTCGGGCCCATCAAGGACTACGAATGCCTGTGCGGCAAGTACAAGCGCCTCAAGCACCGCGGCGTGATCTGCGAGAAGTGCGGCGTTGAAGTCACGCAAACCAAGGTGCGCCGCGAGCGCATGGGCCACATCGACCTGGCCGCCCCTTGCGCCCACATCTGGTTCCTGAAATCCCTGCCATCGCGCCTGGGCCTGGTGCTGGACATGACGCTGCGCGACATCGAGCGCGTGCTGTACTTTGAAGCGTATGTGGTGACTGACCCCGGCATGACCCCGCTGAAGAAATTCAGCATCATGTCGGAAGACGATTTCGACGCCAAGCGCAAGGAATACGGCGACGAGTACACCGCCAAGATGGGCGCCGAAGGCATCAAGGACCTGCTCGAAGGGCTGGACCTCGACATCGAGATCGACAAGCTGCGCAACGATTTGACCGGCTCCGAGATCAAGATCAAGAAGAACGCCAAGCGCCTGAAATTGATGGAGGGCTTCAAGAAGTCCGGCATCAAGCCCGAGTGGATGGTGCTGGACGTGCTGCCCGTGCTGCCGCCGGACCTGCGTCCTCTCGTGCCGCTGGACGGCGGGCGCTTTGCCACGTCGGACCTGAACGACCTGTACCGCCGCGTCATCAACCGCAACAGCCGCCTGCGCCGTCTGCTGGAGTTGAAGGCACCGGAAATCATCGCGCGCAATGAAAAGCGCATGCTGCAGGAAGCCGTCGATTCGCTGCTGGACAACGGCCGCCGTGGCAAGGCCATGACCGGCGCCAACAAGCGCGCGCTCAAGTCGCTCGCCGACATGATCAAGGGCAAATCGGGCCGCTTCCGCCAGAACTTGCTGGGCAAGCGCGTGGACTACTCCGGCCGTTCCGTGATTACCGTGGGCCCGACGCTCAAGCTGCACCAGTGCGGTCTGCCCAAGCTGATGGCGCTCGAACTGTTCAAGCCCTTCATCTTCGCCCAGCTCGAAGTGCGCGGCATCGCCACCACCATCAAGGCGGCGAAGAAGGAAGTCGAAACCGGCACGCCGGTGGTCTGGGACATCCTGGAAGAGGTGATCAAAGAGCATCCCGTGATGCTCAACCGTGCGCCCACGCTGCACCGCCTCGGTATCCAGGCCTTCGAGCCGATCCTGATCGAAGGCAAGGCCATTCAATTGCACCCGCTCGTCTGCTCGGCATTCAATGCCGACTTTGACGGTGACCAGATGGCCGTTCACGTGCCGCTGTCCGTCGAAGCGCAGATGGAAGCGCGCACGCTGATGCTGGCGTCGAACAACATCCTGTTCCCCGCCAACGGCGAGCCGTCCATCGTTCCTTCCCAGGACGTGGTGCTGGGTCTGTACTACACGACCCGCGACCGCACCAACGGCAAGGGCGAGGGCCTGGTGTTCTCCGACACCGGCGAAGTGCGTCGCGCTTTCGACGCGGGCGAGCTTGACCTGAATGCCCGCATCAGCGTGCGCCTGACCGAGTGGAGCAAGGACAAGGAAACGAACGAGTTCGTGCCCTCGACCAAGCTGTGGGAAACCACCGGCGGCCGTGCATTGCTGTCGGAAATCCTGCCCAAGGGACTGCCTTTTTCCAACATCAACAAGGCGTTGAAGAAAAAGGAAATCTCCAAGCTCATCAACGTGTCCTTCCGCAAGTGCGGTCTGAAAGAGACCGTGGTGTTTGCCGACAAGCTGCTGCAAAGCGGTTTCCGTCTGGCGACCAAGGCCGGTATTTCGATCTGCATCGAAGACATGCTGGTGCCCAAGGAAAAGACCAGCATCATTGCGCACGCCCAGAAGGAAGTCAAAGAGATCGAGCAGCAGTACACCTCGGGTTTGGTGACGGCCGGCGAGCGCTACAACAAGGTGGTGGACATCTGGGGCAAGTCGGGCGACGAGGTCTCCAAGGCCATGATGGCCCAGCTGTCCAAAGAGCGCGTTATTGACCGCCACGGCAAGGAAGTCGAGCAGGATTCCTTCAACTCCATCTACATGATGGCCGACTCGGGCGCGCGGGGTTCCGCCGCGCAGATTCGCCAGGTGGCCGGTATGCGCGGCTTGATGGCCAAGCCTGACGGCTCCATCATCGAAACGCCCATCACCGCGAACTTCCGCGAAGGCCTGAACGTGCTGGAGTACTTCATCTCCACCCACGGTGCTCGTAAGGGCTTGGCTGACACGGCGCTGAAAACCGCCAACTCCGGCTACCTGACGCGCCGCCTGTGCGACGTGGTGCAGGATCTGGTCGTGACCGAGGACGACTGCCAGACCCAGGACGGCTCGCTCATGCGCGCCATCGTCGAGGGCGGCGAGGTCATCGAGTCCTTGCGCGACCGGGTTCTGGGCCGCACGGTGGTCGAAGATGTCCAGCACCCCGAGGACCGCTCGGTGCTGATCAAGGCCGGCGTCCTGCTGGACGAAGACCTGATCGAGGAGCTCGAAGCCGCTGGCGTGGACGAGGTCAAGGTGCGTACCGCCCTGACTTGCGAGACGCGCTTTGGCCTGTGCGCCAGGTGCTATGGCCGCGATCTGGGCCGTGGCGGCCTGATCAACATCGGCGAGGCCGTCGGTATCATCGCCGCCCAGTCGATCGGCGAGCCTGGCACCCAGCTGACGATGCGGACCTTCCACATCGGTGGCGCGGCGTCGCGTGCGGCGATTGCGTCGAGCGTCGAGGCCAAGTCCAACGGCGTGATCGGCTTCAACGCGCCGATGCGCTATGTGACCAACGGCAAGGGCGACCTGGTGGTGATTGCCCGCTCCGGCGAGATCATCATTCACGATGAGCACGGCCGCGAGCGCGAGCGCCACAAGGTGCCTTACGGCGCGACGCTGAGCGTCAAGATCGACCAGACCATCAAGGCTGGCGCGATTCTGGCCAACTGGGATCCGCTGACCCGCCCCATCATCACCGAATTCGCCGGCAAGGTGCTGTTCGAGAATGTGGAAGAGGGCGTCACGGTGGCCAAGCAGGTCGATGACGTGACCGGTCTGTCCACGCTGGTGGTGATCGATCCCAAGCGTCGCGGCTCGACCAAGGCGGGCCTGCCGCGCGTCAAGCTGATCGACGCCCAGGGCAATGAAGTGAAGATTCCCGGCACCGACCACTCGGTGACGATTGGCTTCCAGGTCGGCGCGCTGGTCCAGGTGCGCGACGGCCAGGATGTCGGCCCCGGCGAAGTGCTGGCCCGTATCCCGATCGAAGGCCAGAAGACGCGCGACATTACCGGCGGTCTGCCGCGTGTCGCCGAACTCTTCGAAGCCCGCACGCCGAAAGACAAGGGCACGCTGGCCGAGATGACCGGCACGGTGTCCTTCGGCAAGGAAACCAAGGGCAAGGTTCGCCTGCAGATCACCGATCCCGAAGGCAAGGTCTGGGAAGACCTGGTGCCCAAGGAAAAGAACATCCTGGTGCACGAAGGCCAGGTGGTCAACAAGGGCGAGTCGATTGTCGATGGTCCGGCCGATCCGCAGGACATCCTGCGCCTGCTGGGCGTGGCCGAGCTGGCCCGCTACATCGTCGATGAAGTGCAGGACGTGTACCGTCTGCAGGGCGTGAAGATCAACGACAAGCACATCGAAGTGATTGTTCGCCAGATGCTGCGCCGTGTGGTGGTCGAAAACGTCGGTGACTCCAGCTACATCGCCGGCGAGCAGGTCGAACGCTCGGCGCTGCTCGATGTCAACGACGCCCTGCGCGCCGACGGCAAGGTGCCAGCCACCTTCAGCAACCTGCTGCTGGGTATCACCAAGGCGTCGCTGTCGACCGACTCGTTCATCTCGGCCGCTTCCTTCCAGGAAACGACCCGCGTGCTCACCGAGGCTGCCATCATGGGCAAGCGCGACGAGCTGCGCGGCCTGAAGGAAAACGTGATCGTCGGCCGCCTGATTCCGGCCGGCACCGGCATGGCCTACCACGAGGCGCGCAAGGCCAAGGATGCGATGGACGACTCCGAGCGCCGCGCCATTGCCGAGGCCGAAGCTGCCGAGCTGGAAGCCGCCCATGCGGAAACCAGCGATGAAAATGCCCCGACCGAGTAAATCCGGTCCCGGCATGGCGCCCTGAACAGCGCCCGGCCCCGCACCCGTCAAACGGTGCGGGGCTTTTTTTTGCGCGCAGATTGCTGTCGGGCGCGCCAGCATGGCGCTATCAGCCGGTAACGCCCGGCCGGCTGGCTGAAAATCCGGTTAATCTCGTGGGCGGCTGGCGCCCGGTTGCCAGGCGCTGCCCGCTCTTTCCTGTGTGACTTCGCTTCTTCGCCTCAAGGAAATTTTCATGTCCGTCTCTACGATTGTCCTGCTCACCCTGTCGGCCATGCTGGTGTTCTGGGCGGTGGGCGCCTACAACCGCTTGGTGCGGCTGAAAAACACGATTGCCAACGCCTTTGGCCAGATCGACGTGCAGCTCAAGCGCCGCTATGACCTGATTCCCAACCTGGTGGAGGCGGCCAGGAAATACCTCCAGCACGAAAGCAACACGCTCGAAGCGGTGATTGCCGCGCGCAACGAGGCCCGCAGCGCCAGCGACGCGGTGCGCAGCCGCCCGGCCAGGGCCGAGGGCGTGATGGCGCTGGCCGCCGCCGAGCAGGCGCTGGGCGCCAGCCTGGGCCACCTGTTCGCGCTGGCCGAGGCCTATCCCGACCTGAAGGCCGACCAGACCATCCGCGAACTGAGCGAGGAACTCACCAGCACCGAAAACAAGGTCGGCTTTGCGCGCCAGGCCTACAACGACGCCGTCCTCGACTACAACAATGCGCAGGGGCAGTTCCCGGCCCTGCTGGTGGCCCGGCTGTTCGGTTTTTCGCCCTCGGCCATGCTGCAGGCGACTGAAAACGCGGCAGAGCGCCAGGGCGTTCGCATTCAGATGTGATGGCGTTGCCAGTTTCGTTTCAGCGATTGCGCCAGCGCGATGCGGTTTTTTGAAGCCCAGGCGCAGGCCCGGGCGCAAACCCTGAGGCTGCTGCTGCTGTTTGGCCTGACCGTCATCGCGCTGGTGCTGGCCGTCAATGGCGCGCTGGCGCTGACCTGGCGCCTGGTGCTGCCCGGCTGGGTGGGCTATCCGGCCCATTTTTTCGCTGTCAATACGGCCGTGACGCTGCTGTTCGTGCTGGGCGGCTGGTGGCTGGAGACTTCGGTGCTCGAAGGCGGCGGCGAGAAGCTGGCGCGCCAGGCTGGCGCCCGCGAAGCCTGGCCGGCCAGCCGCGAGGCCGAGCGCCGGCTGTGCAACATCGTGCAGGAGCTGGCGATTGCCGCCAGCATGAAGCCGCCGCAGGTCATGGTGCTGCCGCGTGAACACAGCATCAACGCCTTTGCTGCCGGCTGGGACGAGGGCGACGCCGTGGTGGCCGTCACCCAGGGCGCGCTCGACGGCCTGACGCGCGATGAATTGCAGGGCCTGCTCGCCCATGAATTCAGCCACCTGCGCGAGGGCGACACCCGGCTGAACATGCGCTTGGCGGGCATGGTGTTCGGGCTGGAGATGATTTTCAACCTGGGCGAGCGCATGTGCGAGGCCGACGAGTTCGGGCGCCGCTCGCTGCTGGCGCTGCCGGGCCTGGCGATCAAGCTCACCGGCTCGCTGGGCTGGCTGGCCGGGCGCGTTTTAAAAGCGGCGGTGTCGCGCCAGCGCGAGTTCCTGGCCGATGCGCGGGCGGTGCAGTTCACGCGCAGCAAGGACGGCCTGGGCGGCGTGCTGCGCAAGGCGGCGGGCGAGCAGGCCGGGGCCCGGGCGCATTCGGGCGGCGCCGGGCGCCGCCTGCACCCGGCCGTGCAACACATGCTGCTGGTGGAGGCCGGCAGCGATGAGCACTGGTTTGCCAGCCATCCGCCGCTGGCCGAGCGCATTCGCCGCATTTACGGCCGGCCCATGAGCCCTTTGTCAGCGCGGCTTGACGCACATGCCGCGACCCGGCCCGGCGCGCTGTTTTAGTGTCTTTGCATGCTGTCGCTTTTCTTTTTGCACGTGTCGAAGTCTGGGTGTAGCGATCAGGAGACCCTGGCCGCATCGCGGCCAACGCCTGCCGGAGCGAAGCTGCTCCAGACGCTCCACGAACTCCAGACCTGCAAAGGAGCCTGTATCCTCCACTTGCCAGCAGGGCGGGACGCTTGCTAAGCGGGCCGCTCTGTGCGGCATCAAGCCCTTGCCGGCGCATGGACCGGCGGGGCTGGTCTAATAGCGTCAGCCCCGTTCGCGTCCGGACGGTTTTAATCCCGGCTTTTTGAGCGCCGGCGCTGACAAAAACAATGCAACACCCACTGACCCCCGTTTCCTCCGCCCAAGTCCCGCTATGGCGCCAGCTGCAGGGCGCAGCCTCTGTCTTGATGGCCGTTCGCGACGGCCAGTCCATGACGCCCGCGCTGGACGACGTCGATGCCGCGCTGCGCCCCGGCGTTCAGGCGCTGGCCTTTCACGCCCTGCGCTGGCTGGGCCGCGCCGAGGCGCTGCGCCAGCAGCTCGCCAAGCGCCCGCCGCCGCCCGAGGCCGACGCGCTGCTGTGCGTGGCGCTGGCACTGTGCTGCTCGCAGGCGGGCGACACGCCTTACACCGCCCACACCCTGGTCGATCAGGCGGTGGAAGCGGCCAAGCGCAGCGAAGCTACCTACCACCAGGCCAGCTTCATCAACGGCTGCCTGCGCCGCTTCCTGCGCGAGCAGCCCGAGTTGATGGCCTTGAGCGAAAAAAGCCCGCAAGCCGTCTGGAACCATCCGCAGTGGTGGATAGACCGCGTGCGCAAGGACCATCCGGGGCAGTGGCAGGCGGTTTTGCACGCCAACAACAGCCAGGCGCCGCTGATCCTGCGCATCAACCCGCGCAGGACGACGCAGGCCGATTACCTGCATGCGCTGGCCCTGGCCGGCGTCAACGCGGACCCGGTCGGCGAGCACGGCGTGATCCTGGCGTCAGCCCGGCCGGTTGCGTCGCTGCCGGGTTTTGCCCAGGGCCATTTCTCGGTGCAGGACGCCGCCGCCCAGCTGGCCGCGCCGCTGCTGCTCGAAGGCCTGGCGCTGCCGGGCGAGGGCCATGCCCGCCTGAACATCCTCGATGCCTGCGCCGCGCCCGGCGGCAAGACGGCGCACCTGCTGGAACTGGCTGACGCCGACGTCACGGCGCTGGACATCGACGCGCGGCGCTGCCAGCGCATCGCGCAAAATTTGCAGCGCCTGGGCCTGCAGGCGCGCATCACGGTGGGCGACGCCGGCCGGCCTGCTGACTGGTGGGATGGCCGGCTGTATGACGCCATCCTGCTCGACGCGCCCTGCACCGCCTCGGGCATCGTGCGGCGCCACCCGGACGTGCGCTGGCTGCGCCGCCCCACGGACATCGCCCAGCTGGCCGGCATCCAGGCGCACCTGCTGGCCACGCTGTGGCCGCTGCTCAAGCCGGGCGGGCGGCTGGTGTACTGCACCTGCTCGGTGTTCAAGGCCGAGGGCGAGCAGCAGATCCAGGCCTTCGCCAGCGGCCACAGCGATGCCCTGCTGATGCCTTCGCCAGGGCACCTGCTGCCCCAGTCCGGCGTGGCGCAGGCCGTTTTGCCCGACAATTTGCTGCGTGAGCATGACGGCTTTTATTACGCACGCCTTGAAAAACGCAGCCCTTGAGGCGCTTGCGCGCTTCTGGCTGGCCTGCAGCCTGTGCCTGCTGCTGGCAGGCCCCAGCGCGGCAGCACCGACCGCAATCACCCAGTTGCGCACCGAGCGGGCCGGCGACGGCATCTATCTCTCGGCCACGGTCCAGTTTGAGCTTGCGGCCGTGGTGGAGGACGCGCTGCTCAAGGGCATTCCGGTGTTTTTTGTCCTGGAAGCTGATATTTACCGCGACCGCTGGTACTGGAGCAACCCGCGCGTGACCAGCGCCGCCCGCACTCTGCGCCTGGCCTACCAGCCACTGACGCGGCGCTGGCGCGTCAACATCGTGGCCGGCCTGATCACCAGCTCGGCCGGCCTGCGCGCCACCTTG
This sequence comes from Pseudomonadota bacterium, assembly GCA_030855235.1. GTDB lineage: Bacteria > Pseudomonadota > Gammaproteobacteria > Burkholderiales > Burkholderiaceae_C > Polaromonas. The sequence goes on along the minus strand of JALYRU010000011.1, from coordinate 99,183 downwards.
AGCCAGCACTATGAAACCCTGCCCGAGGCGCTGTCGGCGGTGCAGCGGGTGGCCCGCTGGAAGATTGCCGAGGCCTCCGAAGTGGAGCCGGACGCCTCTTACCTGCTCGACCTGAAGTTTCGCCTTGACCTGTCGCAGCTGCCGCGTCCGTTTCAGATCGGCGTGGCCGGGCAACGGGACTGGACGATTGCGGCGCAGGTGAAAGACCCGCTGAGGCTGGAGCCCGCCACACCGCCCACGCTACCTACGCCATCTACGCCAGCGGTGCCAGCGGTGCCAGCGGTGCCAACCACGCCGGCGCTGCCCGTGATCGCCCCCATGCCGCCCGCCAGCACGGAAGGCAGCAAATGACATTGCCCGGCAACTTGATCCGGCTCAAGAGCAGCGCAGCCTTTCGCTGGAGCGTGGGTGTGGGCATTGGCATCGTGGCGGCGCTCGGGCTGGTGCTGCTGTTCCTGCTGACCCAGGCCACCGACAACCGCGAACTGTACGAGCGCAATTACGCGCTGCTGTTCGGGCTCAACGTGGCGGTGGCCAGCCTGCTGGTGCTGGTCATCGGCTGGATGGCGGTGCGCCTGATCCTGCGGCTGCGCCGGGGCCGTTTCGGCAGCCGGCTGCTGGTCAAGCTGGCCGCCATCTTTGCGCTGGTGGGGCTGCTGCCCGGCCTGATGATCTATGTGGTGTCCTACCAGTTCGTCTCGCGCTCCATCGAGAGCTGGTTCGATGTGGAGGTCGAGGGCGCGCTGGCCGCCGGCCTGAACCTGGGCCGCGCCACGCTGGACACGCTGGCCGCCGACCTGGGCAACAAGACGCGGCAAGCGGCCATTCCGCTGGCCGAAATTCCCGACGCCCTGGTCGGCGTGCCGCTGGAGCGCCTGCGCGAGCAGCTCTCGGCCAGCGACGTGGTGCTCTGGAGCGCCTCGGGCCACCTGATTGCCAGCGCCGGCGAATCCCAGTTTCTGCTGCAGCCCGAGCGCCCTTCGCTGCAGCAACTGCGCAGCGCCCGCGCCCAGCGCGTCACCACCCAGATCGAAGGCCTGGACGAGGTGGTGCCCGGCGGCAATGGCGAGCTCGGCACCGAAGCCCATCCGGGGCCGCCCGCGCCCGGTGCGGTCACCGCCCCGCGCGTCAAGGCCATTGCCGTGGTGAACGATCCGAACCTCAACATGCTGGGGCAGTCGCGCTTTTTGCAGGTCACCGCCGTGCTGCCCTCGGGCCTGGTGGCCAATGCGATTGCCGTGCAGGAGGCCAACCGCGAATACCAGGAGCGGGCGCTGGCGCGCGCCGGCCTGCGCAAGATGTACATCGGCACCTTGACGCTCAGCCTGTTCCTGGCCGTGCTCGGCGCGGTGGTGCTGGCCGTCATTCTGGGCAACCAGCTGGCCAAGCCGCTGCTGCTGCTGGCTGAAGGCGTGCGGCAGGTGGCCCGGGGCGATCTCACGCCCAAGGCCGCGCTCGCCGGCAAGGACGAGCTTGGCGGCCTGACCCGCTCCTTTGCCGAGATGACCCAGCAGCTGGCCGACGCCCGCTCGGCGGTCCAGCACAGCATGAACCAGGTCAACGCCTCGCGCGCCAACCTGCAGACCATCCTGGACAACCTGACGGCCGGTGTCATCGTGCTCGATGTGGACGGCTGCCTGCAGTCGAGCAACCCGGGCGCCAACCGCATCCTGCGCGCCCCGCTGCAGGACTACCAGGGCCAGCCGCTGGGCCAAGTCCCCGGCCTGGAGGTGTTTGCCAAAGAGGTGCTGGCCCAGTTTGCCGACTACCTCAGCAACAACACGCCGCAAACAATGGCGCACTGGCAGCAGTCGTTCGAGCTGCATGCGGTCGGACACGGCGCCAGCGACAACGCCATCACCTTGATCGCGCGCGGCGCCAAGATGCCCGGCACGCAGGAGTATCTGCTGGTGTTCGATGACATTTCCGAGATGGTGTCGGCCCAGCGGGCGCAGGCCTGGGGCGAAGTGGCGCGCCGGCTGGCCCATGAGATCAAGAATCCGCTCACCCCCATCCAGCTCTCGGCCGAGCGGCTGGAGATGAAGCTGACCGGCAAGCTCGGTCCGCCCGAGCAGGCGCTGCTGGCCAAATCCGTCAGGACCATCGTCAACCAGGTGGAGGCGATGAAGCGGCTGGTCAACGAGTTCCGCGACTACGCGCGCCTGCCCGCCGCCGAACTCGCGCCGGTGGACCTCAATGCGCTGGTTCAGGAGGTGATGCAGCTCTACCTCAGCGAAAATGCCGTGGTGCCCGTGGTGGCCGAGCTCGATCCCCACGTCGGCCTGATTCTGGGCGACGCCCAGCTGCTGCGCCAGGTGATCCACAACCTGCTGCAAAACGCCCAGGACGCCCAGGAGGGCAAGGACGGCGCCCTCGTGACCGTCAAGACCGATTACTCCGACGCCTCCAACCGCGTGCGCCTGACGGTGCGGGACAATGGGGCCGGTTTCCCCGAGCACATCCTCAAGCGCGCCTTTGAGCCTTATGTCACCACCAAAGGCAAAGGCACCGGCCTGGGGCTGGCCGTGGTCAAGAAAATCGCCGATGAACACGGCGCGCGCATTGATATTACAAACCGTCTCGTGGACGGTGTGGTTCAGGGGGCACAAGTGTCGTTATCATTTGCGCTTGCGGCTTGACAGGGCTTGGCAAAGCGTTGGCTAAAAATTCGCCGCATCCTCAACACATTTCGCCAACAACAGGCAGGGCAGCAATTCAATCATGGCAAATATTCTGGTGGTCGATGACGAGCTGGGCATACGCGACCTACTCTCAGAAATTCTCAATGATGAGGGGCACCAGGTCGATCTGGCCGAAAATGCCGCCCAGGCCCGCCTGGCCCGCGCCCAGGCCCGGCCCGACCTGGTGCTGCTTGACATCTGGATGCCTGACACCGACGGCGTGACGCTGCTCAAGGAGTGGTCCTCCAGCGGCCTGCTGACCATGCCGGTGATCATGATGAGCGGCCATGCCACCATCGACACGGCGGTCGAGGCCACCAAGATCGGTGCCATGGCTTTCCTGGAAAAACCCATCACCCTGCAAAAGCTGCTCAAGGCCGTCGAGCAGGGGCTGGCCAGGAACATTGCCCGTCCCATTGTCAGCGCCGCGCCCAGCGCTGCCGTGTACCTGGCGGAGTTCACCGCAGAAGCCGCTCTGCCCAGCGGCGTCGTGGCCGCTGTCATCGACCGGGGTCCGCAGGCAACGCAGAGTTTTTTTCTGGAAAAACCCCTGCGCGATGCCCGCGACGAGTTTGAAAAGGCCTACTTCGAGTTTCACCTGACGCGCGAAGGCGGCTCCATGACCCGCGTGGCCGAAAAAACCGGCCTGGAACGCACCCATCTGTACCGAAAACTCAAGCAGCTGGGCGTCGATCTGAGCCGTGGCAAGCGCGGAACCTGAAATTAAGGCTGAGCTGAGGAAAAGACCCTGAAAGCTGGTATATAATTTAAGGCTTAGGCCCGGTAGCTCAGTCGGTAGAGCAGAGGATTGAAAATCCTTGTGTCGGTGGTTCGATTCCGCCCCAGGCCACCAGAAAAAAGTTCTTTCTAATCAACAAGTTAGAAGTGAACGCCATAAAAAGCGGCCCCTCAAAAGGCCGCTTTTTTTGTTTTCTGACGCCGTTTCTGACGCTCGTGTCGGAAATCGCTGTCGGGACAAAGGCCTGCGACTGCGCGCCATTGCGCTTGGATGCGGTTTTTGCCGTCTTCAGGGCACTGGCGCACCAGTCAGGCAGCGCGCCCTGAAAGTTCCCTGGCGGGACTTTAAAGTCGCGCCGCGCGGGGCTAAAGAGCCGGGCTGACTACACGCAACTCCTACCATTATTGGAGTTGCTCATGCACCCGCTTTTTCACTTGTTCACTGCTTCCGATTCGCTTCACTACCCCGGAATCTTCGCCCACCGCACGCGTGCCTTTGCATGGCCAGCCAAACGGCTTTTGCTCATTCCGGATACCACACCCCCTGTGCGCATGCGGGTGACACCGGAACTTTTTGCGTATGTGCAGACCATGCCCGACTGGCATCTGCGGGTGTCCCGCAGGCTCTTTGAGCATCTTGCGCTGGTTTGCGGACGGCAGGTGGCCCAGCACTGGCTCCAGCGCGTGAGCGAGCGCCATGCAGCCGGCCTGGTCCCCGACGCCCCTGCTGCCCGGGAGGTGACCCATGGCTAAGGCGTACAAGGAAGGCAAGGGCTGGTCACAGCGCACCCGTTACCAGGGGCACGACATTTACGTGTCGGGCAAAAAAACAGAGGCGGCTGCCCAAAAGGAAACCAGGGCCCGCCTTACCGCCATTGACAAGAATGCCGTGCCCGCAGGCCGCGGCCCCCACCAAACGACCCTGGCGCAGGCGCTGCAGAACTATGCGCTCGACCGTCTGCCGTTCCTCAAGGGCGCAGTGCAAGAGGCGGTACGCATGAACAAATATCTGCGCGACGCGCGGCTCGCGACGCTGGTCGTAACGCGGTGCGCCCCCGAAGGCCAGAACCAGAACCAGGACCCGGAGGACGACGATGGCGCCTATTTCAAAGTGACGCTGGCGCCCTACAGCGCGCAGCGGTCGATTCCCAACGGCCTGGGCGCGCACCGAGCGGTGCAGCTGACCGAGAATGCCCGCACTGAAAAGCACCGCGCAATCATCGCTGGCAAGACGATGTCTCGGGTGACGCGCCAGGACCTGCAGGCGCTGGTCTATGCGATGCGCCGGGACCGCAATTCGCCTGCCACTATTCAGCTCGAGCGCGCCATGCTACGGGTGCTGTTCAACCATGCGTTTTCATTCTGGCGCTGGACCGACCTGGCCGATAACCCGGCGACGATGCTGAAAATGCCGCAGGCGCGAAACGGGCGCGACCGGGTGCTGTCGCTGGCCGAGCAAACACTGCTCGATGCGGCTTTGAGCGACTGCCGGAACAGCTTGGTCGCGCCGGTCATCGTGTTGCTGCGTGAAACGGCCATGCGCTCGTCCGAACCGCTCGAAACCGCCAAGTGGGGTGATGTCGACTGGGCGCGCAAGATGCTGCATCTGACGGATGCGAAGGCCGGCGGGCGCGACGTTCCGCTGTCGCCCCTCGCGCTGCAAACCCTGCGCGAGCTCGGCCCGGACGATGCGCATTTGCCCATCGTCCAGATTTCCTATGAGTCGCTCAAGGCCGGTTTCAAGCGCGCCTGCGAGCGCGCAGGCCTGGAAAACCTCCAGCTTCATGACCTGCGCCATACCGCTGCTACGCGGATGGCGCTCAAGACCGGCAATGTCTGGCTGGTCAAGGCACTGACCGGGCACAAAAGCAACGTGTCCGTCGAGCGCTATGTCAATGTCAAGGCCTGCGATGTGGTCGATGTCATGCATGCCCCCGATACGGCGCCCGCAGCGCCGGCCGAGCCGCAAATGGTGACCCTGGCGGCGATGGAGGAGGGCATCCAAACGGCGGTCAGGGCTGCCCTGGATGCGGTCCGGCCTGCTGCTGTACAACCCGTGACGCCAGAAAACGGCACCAATGTCTACGCCTTCCGGAGGTCCGCATGACCGGGCGGCTCGGCCACCTGCGCGCGCTGCTGTACCTGCTCGCACTGAAGGGGACATGGCACTGGCAGCTTCAGGAAGTCCAGGACGGACTGGTTTGGGTGCTGGTGCATGAAGGCGGTGACACCCCGTCCCTGGTGTACGCACTGGGCGAAACGCTCTCGCCCCAGGCGCGTGCCATCGCCTGTATGCACCCGGGGGTGATGAGAGAGCTTGCGGCAACCGAAGAGAAAAGCCAGGAAGCGCTTGAGCGGCTGCAGCGCCTGCACTGGATGCTGGCGCGCTTGCAGCGGCGCATCTACAAAGCCGGGCAGCGCGAACACTACCGAGATATTCGCTGGGCGCAGGTCGAACTCGGTGTCGTCACCCGGCTGCTGCAGGCGGATGCGATGCCCACCTTGCAGGAAATGGAGGCGTGGGAAGAAAGCCTGCTCCATCCTGACAAATCGCCCAAGGGCGTCTAGGCGCCGGCCGGGCCTTCCCTGCGGGGCGTCCCGGCCGGTTTGGCTTTGCGAGCGTGGAGTGATTGACGTGGTCTGGACACCCGGCTAAACTTCTCTGCGGTGGCTGGAATAAAGCCACGGGAGTGGTGCCATTAGGCCCGCACCTGCCATTTCGTAGACACGGCTGGCCACAACCAGGGCGCAACGCCCCAGGGTTGCGCGCCCTGTGTGCGCTGACCTCGCCGCTGTCCTGTGCGGCAGGCGCAGAGGCAAGGCTTTACCCACTCGAGCGGTTTTTGGCATGGCCTGTGCCGGTTTTTTTGTCTGGCTGTGGTTTGGCTTTTCAAGTCGGAATTTTTGGCGCCTCTGGCTCGCCTGTCTTTGCGTGGGTTCACCAACAGCGCTAAACCTTATGTTGTTAGAGGTGCCCGAAAAGCGACCCTTGAGGGGCTTTTCTTCCCGTTCAGGCTGAAAAGGGCGCCGTCAACACCGCCGGATGCGCGCGTCCATAGGAGTGAAGAGACGGGAGCCTGCAAACCCAGCACTGGCGCGGCCTGCGGGCGGGTTGATGCCTCTCAAACAACATCGGCAGCCCCTCAAACAACATGGTTTGGCGCCCACGGCGTGCAAAAATGCGCTAAAAACCGGTGCGCACTTGCTGATTCGAGCGTGCAGCACCTCAAACGACATGGCCAGCACCTCAAACGACATGGCAAGGTGCGGTTCAGACCGCCACTCCATGCAGCGTGCGCGGCAGTCCATCAGGTTCATTGCGGTTTGAGTGGCTTGCGCCAGCGCACCTCCCCGTGCCCCACCGACCATCCGGTGTCGACGACGCCGTGTGCCGCCAGCAACTTCAAAGCTTCACGGAACCGATTGCCAAACGATTTTTCGCCGGCGTCTGAGCCGCACAACTCACTGAGCGTTGCCAGCGTCATGGGGATGAGCCGGGTTTGGCTTGAGACGAACGCATACAGCCAGGTGGCCAGCCCGTCGGGTAGAGCGAGCCGGTCGCGAAGCGCGAACCAAGTCGCCGGCGAAAGACGAAAAAGTTCAGTGATGTGACGGTCGAGTGCTACGGTCCAGCGGCCAGTTTTAGGGTAATCAAAACGCAGGCACATCTGCACGCTGAACGTGTCGAAAATCAGCAGGCCCTGCTGCAGGCGCTGGATGTGCTCGCGCAGCTGGCGCCGAGAATTTCCGTCGTAGCGCCCGAACAGCGCCAGGCAAACCGCTTCGGGCTGCAGGCTGACCGCGGTGCCGACCTGGACGTCTCTGAGCATGTGCACGAGCGCCAGGAAAACCAGGCCGTCGGATTGCCGCAGTTCCGGTCCGGCATACCGAATCACGGCTGTGCCGTGGGGCGCGGGGAGCGCCATTTCGACATGCTTTTCACGCAGCCTTGTTTTGCTGCGCACCCGAAACAGCGGCGAGACAAAAAACGCCCGCGGGCTCAGGAGCTGCTCTGGCCCGTGCTGCGGTAAAAAGTGCTCATTCAGGTGGCGCTCAAGGACTTCGGCCTTGTCGGCATACCACCGGATTTCCTTGTACAGCGCGTTTTTCTCCTCGGGGGTGTGCTGGCCCCGGGTTTCGGCAAAGGTTTTTGAACGGCTCGCTTCAAGGTCCCGTTTGGATTGCAGCACTCCACGCCTTGTGCGCGTGGCCTCGCCGGGGTCGGTGTGCTCGAGTGACACTTCCGGCAAGATGCCGGAAGGGGTTGGCGCGGCCGAGAGTTCAGCACTCGCAGCGCGGGTTGCAGCTCCTGGCCGCCGTGCCGGCGCCCCGGGCGGGCGTCTGCCGGTGCCGGTTTCGGCAGGGGCGCCAGCGCTGAGGGGAACCGTTTGAACGGAAGACGCAGGGCAGGCAATCTGCCCTTCGATGAAGACCGTAACGCCCGGGGCATAAGGCGGTGTTTTTTGGGGCATGTATGGCTCAACTAGGTTGCTGTGCCGTTCGAATGAACGGCATCAGTCACGTGAAGCGCCGCTTTTTAGTCCAGGCGCCCGGACCGGGCCTGATTCGGGCTGGTTGTGATGTACGCGGGCTGGCCAGTCGGCTGCATTTCGGTTGGTTCTCGCCGGTCAGCGCATCTCGGGTGGCGCGGTGGCAACGAATCCCAAGAATGGCTCGGGCGAGCCGGGGATTAACAAGCGGACCCTGCCAGTACCATCTGGCAGGAGGGCAAACCGGCCAAAATCGTCTCTCAGGGACGCCAGGCATCCTGCACGCCAAACTTGCCTTCCAGCCAGTTGTTGACCACGGCCTCTTTCCAATAGACAAATTTTCCGATGCGCACACCGGCCGGAAATTCGTCTGCCGTGACCATATTTTCCAGGGTACGGGTCGAAATACCCAGCCGGGCTGTCAAGGCTTGCTTGTTCAGCAGGGTCGCTGTGACGGTGACAGTGTTCGAAGCAGTCATGGAGCTCTCAAAAGAAATTGTTGAAGACCCATGTAGCCACCGGCTCGACAGAACCTGCATTTTAGGTTCGACGGCTGGTTTAGGTCTCGTCTTCGGGAGGCGTACTGCAGGTGTTTACCGTGGACTTGCAGAGGGTTCAGCTCCTGCCGGAGCCGACAAGATGTGCGGTGATGTCAGAACCTCCGCTACGCGGTCCTTGACATCAACGGGTAGAGGGATGCTCTCGAATTCATGTCAGGGGGTTGGTGCGTACGTGTAATGAGGCCGGAACCCGGCCGTCCAGATTTTCCAGATGCACCGTCAGTACGCCATGAAGACGAAGGCTAAGAATAGCAAGCACAAATTCATGGCTTTGAGACCCCCCGATATCCTGACTTTCCAAAAAAACGCCTCTCCGGGGAGAGGCGCGAATAAAGGAATGGCTGGTTTAAAAGAGGGTGTTGCTGTCAATGGACTGCTTGCGCAGGGCTTCAAGGTCCTGCTGCGCCTGAACATTGCCAGCGGCGGCCTGATGCAACGCATTCAGCCATTTGTACGTAGACCTGCCGGGGCCTGCCTCTCCCTGCAGCTCATGGAAGAGAAAGGCCACGAAAAGCTTTATCGACGGGGCCGCAAGCGCTGATTCACTTCGGCCAAGCTGGCTAAAAAAATTGTAAGGCTCGGGGGGTTCAGCAAGCGGCTTTTGCCGGGGCTTCGGCTAACACGGTTCTCCCCGCTGCAACCGGTGTTTAACCCTACTAACCCCGGCTTACCCGGCCTGCTCGATTGAGGTGGTCTGCCTCTGCTGAGCACCGAGGCGCTTTTCTCCGAAAACGGCGATATGCGCCTTGGCGTCTCGCTGGAAACCGTAAAAATCAATCATTAAGTATGTCAGACTCGGCCGATGACAGAAGCAGCGTATTGAGCAGGTTCAACTCGTTTGAGGCCATGAAATACCTGTCGTCAAACACCAGGTCGAGCTTGAGCGGGCTGACCTCCCCCACCGATGCCGCCCAAGGAAATGCCTCGTACCGGGGCAACGGCGGCAATACGGCAGACCCGGCGTTCAGCGAACGGCCCAGGGCCTGTTGCCAAAGCGCCTGGTCAACCAGGTGAAACGGCCTGTCCGCTGTCACGCCTTCCGGGTACATAAACTGGTAATACCCCACTGGAATCGCGACCCAGGTGTTCGGGGATTTCAAATCTTTGAGGGTCCGGAACTCGTTTGCGGCTTCATGCTGGTCGCGCTGCAGCAGCCGTAACAGGCTTGCCGCCGGGATGCGCATCGCCGGAGGAAAATCCCGGCATTTGTCGATTTCGTAGAGCTGGCCAATGAGCTGGCGGCTGGCCCGGCTCACTTCGGTTTCATGGCCCTCAAAAGAGAACACTTCCTGCTTTTCGAACCCTTTCCAGGTCTCAACCACCACGGGGCCTGAAAAATGCACATGGTCCGGCAGGCTGCATCCCTTGGGGGCACAACACAGCAATGCACCCATTGGATTGGCAGCAACATCCAAAAGCTCCCGAACATGGTCGGCCTTGACCAGCGTCCTTCCGTCGTGGCCCTTTTTGGAAACCCCCCGCAGCTTTGTTTTGGAGAAAATTTCTTCGACATTGGCCTTGGCGCGCTGGGCCAAGGCCAGGAGTTCCTGGTCCTTTGACTGCGCTTTGAATACTTCCGCCTCTTTTACAAACTGAGAGACGTACTGAGACATCAGGCTCACCAGTTCGTCCGCGCCAACTCCGCCCACCGGAACCAGCGCCAGGGGCTGCCGCAGGCCAGAATCGCCGGTGATGCGGGTGAAAATGGTGGAGCGCAGCATCACGAGCAGCGTCATGAGGTCGATGGACTGGCGCAGCCATTGGCGCTTGTCCATTTCCTCTTCCGAAACCACATAGTCGTCCACCAGCATCACCAAATGCCGGGGTACGCGGTCGCCTGACTGCTTCATGCCGTATTCGTCCAGGTACTGGCCGCGGCCCCGGTACACCAACTGTGCAATTTCCATCAGGGCCGACTCGATGTTGAACCGCGGCACGCTGGCAATAATCCAGTCCGTCAGCGGAAACGAAACCCCGCGCGCCCCGGAGGACGTCATCAGGAACACCCGGACCTTGTCCCGAAACTCGGGCTCCACCAGTTGCTTGCGTTTCCAGCCGGGAACGGACGAGTCCATCACTTGAACAGTGCCGTCGGAAAGTGTCGCAATCGTCTGAGCCAGGAGCTGGGCCTTGAGTTGCCGCAGGAAAAGCTTGTCCTGGGCAAAATAAATGACTTGGCGGGCGCCGCACGCCAGCGCCTTTAAGACTTCGCTTTGAGCCCCCTCCAGCACACCAAATTCGGCTTCTCGCCGGATGGCTTCCCGGGGCGTTTCCATCTGTCCCGGTTTTTTCTGATTTTCTTCAATTTTGACCGCTGTCAGCTTGACGCGGTACTTCAGATGCAACTCACTGGCCGGGAAGCTGTTGGTCATGACGTGCAAGGTGTTACGCCAGACTGACCCGAGGCCAATCTTGACCCTAGTGACGGCAACCCTGAAGGGAAGCTTTCCCGCAGAATTTGACACCAGCACCTTGTCCGGAGTGCGCTCTCCGGCGTTGAGATAGCGGTCCAGCACCACTTCGTTGCCCAGAGACGCATCCGAGACCACCAGCGTGACCGTGAACGGGCTGGGCTCATCGGCGTCTTCAAAGCAGCCAATAAATTCGCTGTCCAGCCAGCTCGCAACCGTGTGAACGAATCGGGCGCCCGCACCGTCGCCGGCCAACTCATCGACCATCACCACAATGGTAGGCATCCGGTCGGCAAAGCGGCTGCGCTCGCTCCGACCGGCCGCTGTGGAGGCCTTGCTGACAAACAGGCTTGAAAGCGCATCAATCGTTGTTTTCTGATTTTCACGCTCCCGAAAGCCCTGCAGGGCAGCCGTCAGCACCATGCGGTTGACGCCGGGATTGCAGTCGAGAAGCTCCCGGGCCGTCGAGGCCATGCCCTTGAGCACCCCGGTGAGACGCCGGTCCTTGACCAGGTCCTCATGCTCGGACAATGTATCTTTGCGAATCTTGGCGCCGGCGTGCTCGTTGTCGATTTCTTGCTCCTCGCTGGGGTCAAGCACCAGCATGGAGCCGCGGGGCTTAATAAGCCCGTCCACCCCGTCAACAACAACGGCGCCCTCGATATGCCGTTTCGTATCGAGGCCAAGCTCCACTTGCTTGGCGTGCCAGCGCTCGGCCGCAGCAATCAGCTGGGCATTGGTGGTCACGGTCAGGATGCCCGTGGGTTTCTTGTCTGGCATGCGCGCCAGGCTTTCTGTCACGTCACGGTTGATGATTACTCGGGGACTGACGTACAGGAACAGGTAACCGTCTTGTTTTTTGCCCAGGTGTGTTCGAATCGCAGTGGTCTTGCCGATGCCCGGATTGCCTTCCAGGGCCAGCACATTGAGCTTTCCCGGCTTGGCGCACTGCAGGCCTGCCACGATGGCTGCGGCGTGCATATCCCGAAGGGAGATGTCGTCTTTCCCCTGTGCGAACTCTGTCATCGTCCTGCCGATGGCCGCCTTGGCCGAGCCCCCGAAGTACGCCGTAAGCGCATCCGAATCGTCGACCAGGTTGGCTGCATCCTCAAGGCTAAAGTTGTCCGTGGGGTTGGCAAATTCAAGGAGCGTCTCATTGAACTCGAATGCGTAGTCCTGCCCGGGCTGGGGTAACGTGCCCAACCCCTTCATGCCCTTGCGAAGGTCCAGCGGAAGCTTCGTGATGAGTCCTTTGAAGACGCTCTCCACTTGGGCTTCAAGCGCAGCGTCGTCGCCATCGGCGGTCTTTTTCGTGCCACGGTAGGCCGCGCCCATTTGGGCCAACAGCTTGCAACGTGGGTCTGAACTTTCACCCGGCAGGTAGCGCGCCGAAAGGCTTTCCAGGCCGTTGGGTGTGATGGCTAGCGCGCGGGCGTTGCACGGCTTGTTCATGAGCCCGAGTTTTTGCAGCAGGTGAACCGTTGTCTCGGTGTAGGAGCTGGCTTGGCATAGCTTGTAAAACGGCTTGTTATCAGACGTGAGCGCGCCCATGTAGGACTTGATGTCCTGCGACAGCTCGAAGGTTTCGCCATCGACTTCTGCGGCGACGCGCGCAAAAACGCTGCGTGAGTCCACAATGCGGCGATGTCGCAGCAGTTCGGCCAGGTGCGCGTCCTGTTCCCGGAAGTCTCCCAGCTCTGCCGGCATGTCATAGGAATACTCCTGGACCAGCAAACAGTCTTCTTTCACGTCGCCCGACAGCCAGAGCATGAAGTCGGCGTTGGCGGGCTGGCCTTTACGCGACCAGTCCGGGTCCACGATGCCAGGCAGCCCCAGCTCGGCATGGAATGCTTGGCGATTTTCAATTCGAGCCTTTTGCTCGGCGGAGGACTCCCCGGGCAGTGTGAGCGGGCACCAAAGCGCCCGGACTTTCCACGCGTCCGGGTTTTTGGACTTTGAGCGAACTGCGTCCAGATAAGCACGGGTCGCGGTGTACCCGACGCCGTAGGCGGTCAGCGCCAAGTGCTGGACAGCCGCCTTGATGACGTCGCGCATCGACTCATCCAGCACGCCAAGCTCACGAGTGAGCCGGCGGGACACCTCCAGCAGCTTGACATCTCGCCAGCGCTGCAGGCCCGGGTGGTTCCAGTCCGCCAGCCCTTGCTCAATCAGGCAAGCCAGCACCCCGCGCTTGACCAACACTTCATAGGCTTGCCCCCAAAGAACAGCCTGCTGTTGAAAAGTGAGTTCACTCATCTGCGGCATCCTTGTGAAGCACCTTGGTGACATGTGCCAGGATGGCAGGCAAAGACAGCAGCACGGCACGGCCACCGCGACGGTTCATGACCTCAACCTCACCGGAGGCGGCCGTCGTCGTCGGGTTGGCCCAGTCAAATGGGTCCAGTACGGGTAACAGGATAGATTTAGCCGAGGGTTTTTCGCTTTCCATGAAATGGATGGCTCGCAAAACGCTGACGAGTGACTTGCGGACCTCGGCGGCGGAACCGATACCCAGGATGTTCTGGCGCACCGTCTCACGTCGTTCCACGTCCGAAATGCGCTGCTCAACATCGAAGAAGTAGGTGCAAAACCCTGACTGTGGCCGGTCGGAATCGTCTCCGACTACCGCCAGAGTGGCAAAGGTGTAGACCGGCATGATGCTGCGCAGGACGTCCTGGGCCAGTGAGTCATACATCTCCTGATGGTCCTTGAAGTTCACCACTTCAAAGGCGCTTTCAGAGTCATTGCGCCTGCGCAGACGAGTCGCGGGGAAGATGTCACGCCGCAAGGGGTACAGGTGCATCTCGGGAAACCGCTTGACCGCTGCATCCAGAAACTCCAGCGTTCCATGAGGGGCATGGCGTTCCGCAGCCCGGCCGATGTGGCGGTTGCCGAAATGATGGGATAACAGCATCACGTGCGTGAACCCGTCTTTACGCAAACGGGCTATTTCCTCCAGGATGGGCTGGGGGTTCTTGAAGTCCTTGCGGTTTTCCACCAGTCGGGAGCGCATGCGCTGCGCGCGCAGTACGATGCCTTTGCTCGACTTCTCAGCCAAATACGTGCGGCTCATGAACAGATAGCCGTCGGCATCGGCATGGGCAGGGTGAGAGTCGCAAGGTCGCGTCACGTAAGTCACCAAGGCTACCTTGTCCAGAGAACCGTCGAGGGTGAACTCGAGCGCTTGGCCGCCCAGCAGTGCTTGCAAGGCCCCTTTGCGTTTCCAGCGCAATGCACTGTCGCTGCCTTCCCTGGTCGTGAGCCCCTGCAGCTTGACCGGGCCTTCCCGTGCAAGCGCCTTTTCCACGGCTTGGCTGACAGCGTAGACCGCAGTGTTGGCGTCATTGGCATCCTCCTCCCGGGTGAGCTTGCGGCCCGAGTGCTGTAGGCGAATCATCGGTATCGTCAAGCTGGGCTTGAGGAGCCGGATGCGGCGCTGCAGCTCCCAAAGGGTCACATACACGACGAGGGAAAACGCAGCTAGGGCCGCTGAACGCAGTTGCTCGGAACGGGCTTTTTCGGCCTCATCCTTGAGCCGCTTCATCTGAAGCATTTCCAGGTCGTACTGAATCTCAATGCCAGCACCGGCATCCAGGTAAGTGGTATTGGGGATGTCAGGCGTCCATAGCTGCTCGGCCTTAAGCCAGCGGTAGGGGACATAGCGAACCGGCAGCACAGGGGCGCTCACGTCTCTTTTCATGGTAACGCTGACCGCCTCACCCATCACGGCCAGCGAACGCTCCTTCAACTCGGTCTTGACCTTATACGAGGCAATGCTTCCGGGAACCAAAGCGCCGTCCGTTACCGTGAGATGGCTGAACCAGGCGATAGAGTCGTCTCCACGCTCGGCTTTGACCAAGATATCCGTTTTCGCGCTCATAGAGTCAACGGCCGCCCAGTCCACGATGTTGCGGTGCAGGGAAACAGTGAAGCTGTCAACGGCGTTATTGGCCAGGTTGACAACCTTGTTGGACTTACTTTTCAGCAGGTCAATCAGCTCCCCTGCGATGCCGTCGAGCGCCTTGACGCGGGCAATGAGGGTGGCGTGCAGGCTGTTCAAGGTTCCTACGGGGTCTTTTTTGAGGTTTTCAGCAAGCTTGGTTGCTTCCGCTTTGACGGCAAGGGGGGTCGGTGCCTCCAGCGAATCGGGAACGCTGAGGTAGAGAAACACCAGTTCGGCAATATCCTTGCGCGCAAAAATGTCAGGCCCGGGGGCGCTGAGCAGCTTGTCTCGCAGCCGTGCCAGCCGAGATTCAAATGCCGACTTTCCTGTTTGGGGATTGTTGCCATTCACCCGAAACCGGTAAGAAACCTCCCTGACGATGGCAAAGCCCTGGGTCGGCTCCGTACGGGTTTCAAACAGCTGCGCTGACCCCTGCGCCCAGACCGGAAGGCAGTTGTAAAACAGGGCCTTGTGCAGGTGTTCGGCCAGGTCAGAGACATTAGCCTGTCCATAAATAGCACTGACGTCCAACGGAAAAGCTATTCCCTTGACGCTTCCGAAATGCTCGTAGCATTCACGAACCCGCGCGACATACGCCTTGAATCCTGGCCTGGAGCTTTGCGCCGCCAACGCTTCCATGAGCCGCATGGTTACCTGAAGCCGTACCCGGGCCAATGCCTCGTCTTCCAGGAAGTTCAAGAACTCGCGAATCTGGCTTCCTGGCCGATTTCGCTGGTCACGAATGGCTGAAAGCGTCTCGCTGATTTCATCGTCTTCCATTCCATCTTTGCGCAGCTTGTTGGCAATGCCTTGAAGCAGCAAATCCAGCCCATCCCGGCCATCCACCGTTTCCAGGGCTGTGAGGACTCGGCCGATATCC
Source organism: Pseudomonadota bacterium (assembly GCA_030855235.1). Taxonomy (GTDB): domain Bacteria; phylum Pseudomonadota; class Gammaproteobacteria; order Burkholderiales; family Burkholderiaceae_C; genus Polaromonas. The sequence continues at coordinate 83,480 of JALYRU010000011.1, read as the reverse complement.
TTGCTTCGCTCATCGGTGCGGCGCTCGTTAGAGGCAAACCCGATGGGAACAAGACGGGCTGCGCTTGGCAAGTTGGGTTTGGACTCATTAATAGTCTGGGCCAGCACTTTGAGCACATGGTCCATCGACTCTGCGGTAAACCTAGTAAGGTCTGCATCTCCAACCACGGCATCAACCTCGGCGGCAATGACGCCGTGAAGCTTTTCAATTGCTTTTGAAGTGGCGCCTTCGCTCCCCTGAAGAAGGCGACCGCCAACGCGGGCTGTTGTGCCGCGAGGGGGTATGGCCATATCCCGGATGAAGCCGGAGTCCTCCCCTGGCGCAAAGGCCGTGCGGAATATTTCAGAGCGAAACAACCGGAACAACACGCCCCGCGTATTGACGAGCACCTTGGGGCCGTCAACGCTCAACAGCGGCAGAGCCGCCTGCGGTGAAGCGGGGTCCGGAGGGATAGATTTGGCTAGGAGAGCTGCAAGCTTTTCGAGCTGCAGGGAGGGGGTCACGGAACGTGCGGAAACGCTTGAGCCGCCCCGGGAGGGAGTATTTGTCATGGTCAGAGTCCTTTCTTGGCAGGGTTGCCACTTCACGCCGGGAGCAGACCATGCTCGGGGGTGGGTTTACTTCTATGTATGGACGAGTCTAACGACTCATTTACAACAGGTGGTTACTTTCGTATAGTCAGCGGAAGTTATCCACAGATGTCGTGCCAAAAATGGCCTAATTTTTTTATGAACCTTGAACAACAGCGGGAATTTTTACGAAACGGGTCCGATTTGCAGGTCTGCGGATACCTCGCCACGAACATTCGCCGCATTCGCAGGGAATCGAAAGAGTCTCAGGACGTCTTTGCGAGAAAGGTGGGGGTGCCTCTGCGGACCTATAAGCGGTTTGAGGCCAATGGCAAGGCCAGTTTAGAAACGTTTGTTCAGATACTTCGGGCCATCGAACGGACTCAGTACCTGTTCATGCTTTTCCCTCAGCCGTTAGCTGCTGTGGTCAAGCCCACGCTGGAAGAGCGATTGAGGCAATTGACGCCTACAAAATTCAAATAACCCCCTGCAGCCGCTTCACGTACTTGCTTGTGTAATTGAAGACAACCTTAGGTTCGCCGGGGTTCGGTTGCCAGGCGTCGTGCCTGGTTCGCGATGAAATTCATAACACGCTGGGAGCGCTAAGTTGCCCTGAAAACGCATCAGACTCGGCAGGATAACTACTCATCAAGGCTACTATTGAGAAACTTTTGTAATCAACCTGCAAGGCCTCACTGGATGTCAAAGAAATTAAAAAAGCACCGGATTCGCAGCGTTCAATCTGCGGTAAAAGACGTGATTTCAAGTGCAACTTCCAGCGTACAGTCTTGCGGCGGGCTGATGATGGTCTTCGAAGACAGATTGAACAAAGCCATTGAAAACTCGGACACCCAAGAACTTGAGGAATTAAGCGCTACTTCCCTCGAGTCCTTTTCTCCTCACGAGCGAACCGGGGCGCGAAGGTGCCTCTTGCTGGCCCGGGCGCACTGCCTTAATCCGGACAGCAATCCGCGTGGCAGTGACCTGCCTGCTACTGTCCTTCCTGAACTGCAGGAAATCCTTCGCGAACTGGTCTTAAGCTACCCCGACATGGCCCATCGGGCCGAGTTCGAGTGGTACTTGAACTCTAAACGACATAGACCGGCGGATTCGCTGGAGGTGTTCCAGGTGCTGGTGCAGGCGCTCCGCGTCACGCCCAATCCCCGATGGATGCGCAAACTGAACTCCCGCGTCATGTGGTTGTTAAGTTTTGCTCATGATTCAGAGGATGAGTCCGGCAGAACTAATGCAGAGAAACCTCCTCGTTCAGACCTCCAGCATGCGTTTCTGGACGCCTGCATTTTGGTGAAAAAGCATCCTGACGTGACTGATGAGGCTCGTTGGCTCGCCGACTTGTTGTGTCTGGACATGGCCTGGGAGATGGCCGAACCGGACGACAAGTCTGGGATTTCCGCCCTTATAGCGGCGCTCCCCTTCCCGTTTAACGAAGCCTTGGACCAAGTTGAAATGGCTAACATTCGCTGGAGCCATCGCCAAGTGATGAGTCCCTCGGATTGGGCCTTCTATCTGGAGCTATCTTGTGTGGAGCTTGAACAGCTGCACGAATTACTGGCGCGTACATCTTGGGACTCTTGGTGCAACCTTCGTTCTGGGTTGCTGGGGCTCGCGCAGGTGCTGGTTGCGGTGGAATCAGAGGCGGAACGCCGAGACAGGCTGTTTTCCTATGGCGTCGATATTGTGACCTGCCATGTACTAGAGGGCAGTGTTTGGTTTGGTGAATCCATTACTCTTCAGACTGAAACCGGCCCGAAAGAAATTGCGGTTGGAGGAAGCGATGGACCCAGCCTGAGGAACCTGCCCTCCGTGGCCAAAATCGTGGAGCATTTAGCGGGTATTGCCCCACCGCAATTTGCTCGCGCCCAGGAGCTCAAAACACTGAGCACAGTGCTGGGGTTGTTTGGGGAGTTCGGATATGCCGAAACAGAGGAGGCGGGCCTTCACGCCGATAAAGACCTCCCGGGGTTGGATTGGCTATGCGAACGAAGTATCGAGTTTGAACTCGCGGTGGCTCGGGTGTTCACGGGCGCCGAAGCGCAAACCCGGCATGCTGTCAACGCCATTCGCCGGTTTGCCCAAGAGGAACTCCTAGCGCCCGACAATGTGACAAACCTGTGGCCAACAACGGATAAGCTCACCGGAAAACAGGCTATCCAGCTACAGACTGACCTAGCAGAGCTGGCTAGACTCAGGCCTAGCTTCGACGAGGTTCTGGTCCGCGTTTGGCAGGGGCTGTCGACAAATTTGTTTGAGCAGTTGCTGGCTGCACCCCGCAACACCCATGCCGCGGCGCTGGGTCTGGCTCGTCATTTTTGTGATGACCTGCAGAACAGCAGCGGCTTATTTATCTTGGGCTACCTCGAGCATCTGGCCGGCGACACTGAGGTGGCGCTTCGGTATTACCTCCAAGCTATTGGCAAGGGATTCGGCGAGCCCTGCGAGCAGCTAGTTAAGGGCGCCACCGACCTCCTGCGTACTTCCAAGACCACCGAGCAATGCCGGGAGCACATCGAATTGCTAGGCGCGACCCTTGCGCAGCGGCCGAACCGCGTGACTGAGTTCGAGCCGCTTCTACATATCGCGCAGGATGCGCTCAAACGGCACAGCAGCCAGGATGAGCAGTTGGTCCAGTTCGAGAAAACCGCGCTGACGCGCTGGGCGGGCATCTCGGCCCCTGCGCGACAGTTGCTGGTGACCCTATCGGTCATCCAGAAGTTCTCCAGCTTCCAGGAACTCGGGCAGTACGCCGGCATGGACGTCACCTGGGCCAAGAAGCACTACGACCGACTGGTCAGCACGGGCATGATTTCTGCGACAGAGGCAGGGTACAAAATCAACCCCTACATCGAGCCCTTGCTCAAACGCGAGTCCCAGCATACCGTTGTCGGGCGGATTGTCCGCGCGCAAGGCGGGAGCACGGCGGTCAAGCAGGTGTTCAACAGCCAGCGAGAGTTCAGCATTTACCAAATCCTGTGCCAGCTGTGCCCTAACCACTTGGTATTCCCCAATTGTGGCCTGCAGTCCATCATCGACTACGACGTCCTCAAGCCGCTGGTGGACCCCAACACCTTCGGCTATTTCCTGCGCGCCAGCGTGGACCTGGTGGTGGTGTCCTCCACGACCTACTTGCCGATGTTGGCCATCGAGGTGGACTCGGTGTACCACGATACCGACAAGCAACTACAGAAGGACGAGCAGAAGGACCGGATATTTTCCCTGGCCGGCATTCCGTTCCTGCGGTTGCGTCCGGTCGGGAGTCCATCCGAAAACACCATTCGGGCAGAGGTCGCCGAGCACCTCAACGAGTTGGTGCGCAGTATGCGCCCGGAGCTTCCCGGCTTCGAGCAGGCGCGCACGCTGCTGCAAGATTTGTCAGGGCTCAAGGCCTGAGGCTAAGCGTGACCCCTGACGGGGGAATAACTAAGCAATCGCCCTGTACAGCGTGGCCCGTGACACACCGAGGTTCCGAGCCACATCTTTCCCTGTCATTCTAGAGTTTAGTAGTCGCTTTGCGGTCGCAAGGTGCCGTTCGACTGTTGTTCGAGAATGGTCAAGCACAAACTTCAAGGCAGCAGAATCACGCCTGCTGTCAAGTGACACTAAAAGCTGAAGAGTCTTTGAGAGACTCTCACGAGAAACAAAAAAGAGAGGGATTTGATGGGTACTTTTTCTGAGAAAGTCAAACGAGGCAACGTAATCGGGCCGCGCAAACACACGTTCACGCTGGAAGGATGGAAAAAGGCTTACGAAGAGTTCTCCTCCGACGACACAGCAGACACGGCCCTGTATATCTCTGGCAAACACATTCATGCGAAGCTAGCAGCCATCCGAAAAGCCACAGACCAATCGTCGTTGTCACGCCTATCCACTGAAACGCGGGTCAAGGCGTTCGTGTCAGCCGCCAATCATCAGTTCGAAGCACTTGAGCTGCAGATGAAAGCTCGCGCCGCTGATGTCGTCAACGCGGACAACAGTGGAGAGTTTCATATCCGGGATATGGCGACTATGCAGGTGAAGCTGGCTGATGGGGTTAGCTCCAACGTCGACTCGGCGCTTAGCAGCATGCTTGACGGCATCGGTATTCCAGTCAAGGTGGCACTGAAGGGGAAACCCACCGTCGCGGAAGACAGTCTTGACGACGTTAACTGGAAGGACGTGCTCCTGGAAATCAACCTTGGCCTCCTGTACAGCCAGGCTGAGAGCCTGTGGGAAGACTGCGTGTGGAACACGTACTTATTGGGCGGCAAAGACGGCAATATGCTCGCGATTCCCATGGACATCGACGCAAAGCGCGGCATCCATGCTGCGGCTACCAGAAAATTTGCGCTGGGCATCGAGTCGACTTGCTATGCCATCCAAACCTTCAAATTGGCAAAAACCCAGGGGCTCACATCGAGAATCAGGGAAGTGCAGTCGGTCGTGACCGAAGGCAGCCACCAGCGCATTAAGCTCGGGCGGGACAAATTGGACCTGAACAGCCAGTCCATGCTCTTCGCGATGCGGATGATGGCCTGCCCCCCTTACTACGACTTGCTCCTCGATGAGGCCCAGCCGATGCTGGCTGGAGCGACTCTTTCGCAGCTCTTCGACGGTTGGATGGTGGTGTCGCACGCAGCTAGGCATCTGTGGGAAGCAAGGTCGCGGGGGCGCCGGTCTGAGCCTCCGACTGACCCCAATGCGGTAAGCGACATGTGGGAGTACGTTCAATTCTTCGCGAAGGACGCACTGGTTGCGGCCGTGCATGCAGCTGCTGTCATCCCGGTCGTTAGGGCGCAAGCCATCATCGAATTCCTGACCTTTCGAGGCAAGGAGAAGCAAGAGTTTTGGATGCAGCCGCTGGTGTCGACCGGAGACCCGTCGAAGCTCTATCCCATCTTTGGTGCCATCGCTGTAGCTCCGAATATGCGCTTCGTCCTCGAGCGCTGGATGGCTCAGCTCAAGGTTAAGCTCGATGAGCGTGGGCCTCCGTTCGAAAAATACTTGCGTGCCAGCCTCGTTAAAGCAGTGGAGACTTCGTCGATTTTGTCTCAGGCAGCGAAAGTTGTCCCCCGTGACTACACGTTCAAGTGTGCCGATAAGTCTTTCGGCCAGATTGACGCGCTCTTTTGCGTCGGCTCGCGCGTTTTCGTGGTGGAAGCAAAGTGCATCCTTGAGCCGACCGAGTCCACGTCTATTGGTACGCACCGAGCGGCCATCAAACATGCTGTCGAGCAAGCGAAGGCTCGTGTGAAACTGATTAATGAGCACAGGGAGGAGTTCATCACGGACACGAAACAGTTCGGCTGGCACCTTGGGTCGGAGTTTTGTGTCTATCCGCTGGTGGCTGTGAGCACTGTCGCGCACGTGGGTGTTTCGTGGGACGGCGTACCTGTCGTGGATAAACTTGTCCTGAGCAAGTTCTTCGCCGGTGGCTACGAAGACGTCGGCCTGGATGGCGATTTCTCAGTCGTGCAGCGCACTTATCGCCCTTTCTACACTAACGCGGCAGAGGCGGAGGCCAGCGCGGCGCTCTACTTCGAACAACCACCCCAACTTAAGCAGTACAGCGAGCGCCTGCAGCTGCGGGAAGTGCCGATGTACGCAGTGTTGGAGGACGACTGGGGTGGCTTGATGATTGACTTCGAGTAGAGCCCGCAATCTGTAGGGCTTTCGAAGTGAACAAGGCCGGTAAGACTGAACTATTCCGCATTACTAAGCTGCTGGGAAGGCTCTTGGAGCTTGTCGGGTTGCTGCGGCCCTGCGACACCGGGATGAGTGGGTTGCTCGGAATTCATCAGTAAGCAGCTGGCCATCCCATCTTGAGAGTGGCAAGAAAGCGGGCAACCATAGTGTCCATGAACCAAACAGGTGGACACTATGGAAACGAAGAAAGTGGCGGGGCGCAAACACAGCGCCCAATTCAGGGCCGAGGTGCTTCAGGCCTGCCGCCAGGCCAATGTCTCCGTGGCCGCGATAGCGCTGCGCAACGGGTTGAACGCCAACGTGGTTTACCGCTGGCTGCGTGAGGATGCCCGTGGCGTTGCTGCAGGCGCTGGCAGCCATCCGGCGAGTTCATTGCAGTGCAATTGCGCCAGCGGCTGTGGAGCCCGCTTCGACAGACATTCGCATCGAAGTGCGCCGAGGTGCATCGACTGTCACGGTGGCCTGGCCACTTCAAGCAAGTGCCGAGTGCGCGGCCTGGCTGCGCGAGTGGCTGCGGTGATTCGCATCGACGCGCTGTGGCTGGCGACTTCCCCCGTGGACATGCGTGCCGGCCCCGAGCGGTTGCTGGCCCGGGTGGTTCAGGTGTTTGACAGCGCCCAAGCGCATCACGGCTACTTGTTTGCCAACGCGCGGCCACACCCATGAAACTGCTCGTGCATGACGGCTTTGGCGTATGGTGCGCGGCCCGGCGCCTGAACCAGGGCCGCTTTGCCTGGCCACGCGAAGCGTCTGAGCAAGCTCTAACGGGCTGACGGCCAGTACGCCTCATCAAGGCTACCCCCTTCTCGCTTCCTAAAATTTACCGGTCACTACACGTCTCGCGAACAAGAAATTTGCCTTCGCTGTGGCCCGGACCTTATCGAATTGCGATACCTGCACCTTCACCCCCCGTGAATCAAAAAGGCGGTGTTGGTCAAGACAAGAAAACCCCTGTGGAATCAGGAGGTTACGAGCCTTGCAGGTATTTTGTCCCATCGTCTTTACTTGCGTCGCAGACGATGAAAACCACGGCGAAGGTGCGGAGACGTACCTTGAAACCTGAACCTTTAACCTATGCCCAGCTGATAAGCAACCAAGCCTTGCTGGTCGAACTTGGTCAACTGAACCCCCAAACTGCTGCGAACCGTTCTACGGCTCTTAGGCAGTTCTTGCAAGCCAACCGCGTTCAGGTCGAGGACGTGGTGGGGCTGGAAATGCGCCCGCATTTCCTGATAGCCATTGAGCGGCTGGTGACATCCCTGCGGGCGGAGGGGCGCAGCGACCGGAGCATCTCGAACACCAAGTCGGCCCTGACACCCTGGAAACTCGCGGTCATCGCTGACGACACGATGCGCGCTCAGGAGAAAAGTCAACCTACTCCATTTGTAGAGGTGCTGCGCAGGACTTTGGCCGGACAGCCCGTGGACCGCGTGGCGCGACAGTGCGGTGTGCCCCGCGCCATGCTCTACGGTTGGCTTGCCGGAAGTATGCCCCGAAGCAGCAATGCCATGTACCTTAGGCGCATCGAGGCATTTTTCGGGCTGGAGGGTGAAAGTCTTGTGGCTTTGGCGGGTATCACCGGCAGTGCCCGGGCCATGCAGAGAGTTGGTGAAGCTCCTCCCATTGAATACCGTGCGAAGTTGGGGGAGCGCTCTAAAAGCGAATATTACCTCGTCCCCCCAATTGACTCGCCGCTGCGGCAGCAGTGGCGGGCGCTGATGCAATACAAAACTTCAGTCGTCCCGGCGCTTCTTCGGTCGGCAACGGGGCGTTGGACCTTCTCTTCACTTGTGGTGGTCAAGGAGAAGCCTGCAAGCTGGTTTACTTTTCTCGATGGTGTGGAAGTTCCTACTGCTAAGGCGACTTGGTCGCAGACCGCTTCTTTTCTCGGCTGGATGGCATTGCCGATAAGCAGTGGGGGGCTTGGCATGGCCGCTGACGACCTGCAAACGCTTGCATGGCTGGCTGTTCCCGATTATGTCGAAGCCTATCTGGAGTGGCTTAAAAAACGTTGCGGAGGAATACGAACCCGGGGGACCGCCGGATTCCTGAGCCTGGCCTCTAATCTGGTGCGTGAAAAAGAGGGGTATTTGAGCCAGCAGCCTGCCTTTCTAAAATCTTTGCCTGAGAGGTTTCACGGTGAAGACTGGCGCGAGCTGTGTAATCGGCAAAGTGCCTACATTGCAAAGTTGCAGCATGCCTTTGAGTCAGAGCTGGTTTCAAACCGTGATTCTTTTGAGCCGATTCGGGCCATCATAGAACTCCCGCAGCCCCTGGAAGCGATTGCCGACATGATTCAACGAATGCGGATGGACCGCCCCGTCTGGTGTGTCACTTCCGAAGCAATCTGGGCGAGAGACATCTTCATGGTGAAGCTTTTCATCTCAAATCCAATTCGTTTACGCAATATGGCTGCACTCACCTGGTCCCGGGACAATGTTGACAGCCGAAAACCGACAGACCGGGGGTCTTTGTATCAGCGTACTGATGGTTCCTGGTGGCTCTTCGTGCCCAAGCATCTTTTGAAAAACAGAAGAAGTACGACAATCCGCGACTACGATTCTCCGGTTCATCAGTCCGTGTGGGGTGACCTTGAGCGTTATCTGCTGCGCCATCGAAATGACTTGATGCGGTGGCCGACTGACTTGGTTTTTCTCAATCGGAAAAGGGACCCGGCTCGCGTTGAGTCGGTTCACAACGGGGCCTACAAAACCGCAGCCCCAACCGGTCACACACCGTTCATGGAGATGAGCAAGCGTGTTTTTGTGCTGACACGAAAATATTTGTGGAAAAGTGACGGTATTGGCACTCATGCCTTTCGACATGTCGTGGCAACATCAATACTGAAGGCCGAGGGCGGAGACATCAAGACGGCAGCTCTTGTTCTTAATGATGCCGAGGCAACGGTTGAAAAACATTACTCCGGAATGCGAAGCGGCGATGGGGCTGCTCGGATGGGGATGCTGCTCGATAAGACGTTAAACCGGATGTAATCACGTAGCAAGTGGACCTCTGCCGGTACCGGGGTGCCGCAGGTCCATTCAGGACCGATGCCTGACTCACACACAAATTTGGTTGATGAAGTTCGTCAGTGGCCCCGTGAATTGGCTTCTTGGTGCTGTGTTCAAAATCGAGGGTTGGTGACGTTGACTAGCGTGCTGCAGGCTTATGCCTCGTCACGTATAGGCAAGGTTTTGACAAACCCAAATCCCACGCTTGTGATGTATAGGCACCGGTTTATATGGGTGGCTATTTTTGTGGTTCGTCGAAGGGGCCGCTCAAGCGTCAATGCAGTGGCTCATAGGCTGCAGGCTGAACAGACCTAGAACCCCTCGCAGAGGCAGGTCTGGGTCGCTGCGGAACTTTTGGGGTGTAATGACACCGCGCTTCCGGGGGTGTCCCGAGTCCTGCAGACCATGCGATTAGTGCTCGGCAGGAAGCCTATGGCACTATCTTGAGTTACCTGAAGGTATTGGGCGGTGCGTCTACTGTTGGGGCCCAGCGATAAGCGCCCTGATTCATCAAGAGCGGCTCCCTCGGCGGCCGTTTCTTGCAGATGAAAGGGTTTCAATGACGAGCCCAGGTAGTCTGTGCCAAGCACCTCTTGATAGTGCATTTCAAAAATTAAAAAATTCTTTGTGCGCCTCTAGCTAGGGGGATGACAAAAGCACTCGTAAGCGACGAGCTTTGGTCCATCGCCCGGCCGCTACTGCCTGTTTTGCAGTCCAAGCTCAGGGGCTGACGCCCTCGGGTCTCGGGCCGCGCAGCGCTCACCGCTGTCCTTTTCGCGCTGCGCTTCTAGCATTTCTTGGGAGATGGTGCTGCTGCTGGAGATGAGCTGAGGCTCGGGCGTGACGTGCTGGAGGAGGCTGCGCGGCAGGCAAGAAGCCGGGGGATGGGCACACTGCTCCACGAACTGCTGCAACGACTGCACTGGGCAGGTCCAATCGACTGGAGCAGGGGCTGTGTAGATAGCGGTCCATTCCGGCAAAAAAGTGGGGGAGGCCACAGGCGCAAACTCCACGGACTGCGGTAATGCAGGAACAAAGTGCCACTTTCTGCTTGGCTACATCAACAGTCGTGTCGACGAGTTGCTGCCACACCGCTGGCCGCTTACGTTCAATTGATGCCTGTCTGAGGCGTTCAAATTTGTGTTGTAAGGCTCTTCGTTCAAAAAACAGGACTTCACACATAATTACACACGCTGAGGACACATAAACCAGCTGTTCACAGTCGTCACTTCTTTATAAAAAATACACGTTGTTAATGTTTCCATTTGCTCCTGGTACCCGCGCTGTCATCCGTGACGAAGAATGGCTCATTCGCCGCATTGACCCCTCTAACGATGGCGGCTGGCTCCTCACCTGCGACGGCATTTCAGACCTCGTGCGAGGGCAGTCCGCGCTATTTCTGACCGCGCTGGAAGACACCATCGAGGTGCTCGACCCCGCCAAGACCGAGCTGGTACCCGATACCAGCCCCACCTACAACGCCACCGTGTTGTACCTGGAGAGCCTGCGCCGGCGCAGCGTGGCCAATGACGACAAGATTCACCTGGGCCACCGGGGCGTGATGAACCTGGTGCCTTATCAGCTTGACCCGGCCCTGCAAGCCCTCAAACAACCTCGCTCGCGCATCCTGATTGCTGATTCTGTGGGCCTGGGCAAAACGCTGGAGGCCGGCATCCTGGCCACCGAGCTGATTCAGCGCGGGCGCGGCAAGCGCATTCTTGTAGTCACGCAAAAAGCCATGCTCACCCAGTTCCAGAAAGAGTGGTGGAGCCGCTTCTCCATTCCTCTGGTGCGGCTCGACTCGGTGGGGCTGGCGCGGGTGCGCAACCGCATTCCGGCCAACCACAACCCGTTCAACTATTTCGACCGCAGCATCATCTCCATCGACACGCTCAAGAGCAATCTGGAGTACCGAAACTACCTGGAGAACGCCTGGTGGGACATCATCGTCATTGACGAATGCCACAACGTCGCCGCCCGCGCGGGCGAGTCTGGCCTGTCGCGCCGCGCACGTTTGGCGCGACTGCTGTCCAACCGGTCTGACACGCTCATGCTGCTATCGGCCACCCCGCACGATGGCTCCGCCCGCAGTTTTGCCTCGCTCATGAGCCTGCTGGACCCGACAGCCATTGCCGACCCCGACGACTACACCCCGGAAGACTTCCGCAGCAAAGGCCTGGTCATCCGGCGCTTTAAGAAAGACATCAAAGACCAGGTTCAGGCCGACTTTCAGGAGCGCCAGACCATCTGCCTGCGCCAGGCCGCCAGCGCCCAGGAAGAAACCGCTTACCGCGCCTTGCTCGACGTGGCCTTCACCCAGGGCGGGCAGCACAAGGCGGGACGCCAGCAAGAGCTGCAGCGCATCAGCCTGCAAAAAGGGCTTTTTTCCAGCCCGGCCGCAGCGCTCGAATCCACGCTCAAGCGCATGGAGTTACTGTCCAACAAGCCCAGCCCGACGCCCGAAGAAACCACCGAGGTGCGCGGCCTGGAAGAACTGGCCCACAGCCTGCGTGCGTTGACGTCTGACGCCGCCGCCACAGGCTTTAGCAAATACCAGCGCCTGCTCGCTCACCTGCGTTCGCCCGACTTCGCCTGGAAAACCAACGACGCGGCAGACCGCCTGGTCATCTTCTCCGAGCGCATCGAAACCCTGCGCTGGCTGCAAGAGCAGCTCGCCGCCGACCTGAAGATGAAGCCCAACCAGTTGGCCGTGCTGCACGGGCAGATGGCTGACACCGAACAGCAAGACTTGGTAGACCGCTTTGGTCGCCTGGACGACCCCATCCGCGTGATGCTGTGCTCTGACGTGGCCAGCGAGGGCCTGAACCTGCACTACTTTTGCCACCGCCTGGTGCATTTCGACTTGCCCTGGTCGCTCATGGTCTTTCAGCAGCGCAATGGCCGGGTGGACCGATATGGCCAAAAGCACCAGCCGCAAATCGTTTACCTGTTCACCGAGGCCACTACCGACAAAATCAAGGGCGACCTGCGCATCCTTGAAATTCTGGCCACCAAAGACGAGCAAGCCGCACTGAACCTGGGCGACCCTTCTGCCTTCCTCAACGTCTTCGACCCCGACAAGGAAGCTGAAAAAGTTTCCAGCTTCATGGCCGATGGCATGACCCCCGAGCAGGTCGAGGTCAAGCTCGATAGCGCCCTGGCCGATGAAGGCGACAACGAAGGCGACTACCTGCTCAGCCTGTTCGGGGGTGACGAAGCCCCGCCCCCTGTCAGCAGCACCGCACAGATTGACGAGCCAACGTCGCTGTTCGACAGCGACTACCACTACACCAAGACCGCGCTCACCCAGCTCAACCAGGGCGACACCCTGTGCCAGTGGACGGCGCACGACGCCGAGCAAATCATCGCCCTCACCGCGCCGCGCGACCTGCAAGAGCGCCTCAAGCAGTTGCCGCGCGAAGTGCAGGCCGACAACGACCTGTATTCCCTGTGTGCCGACCCCGTCCGCATGGCTGCCGCCATCGAGACCGCCCGCCAGGCGCGCTCTGAAGACGCCACTTGGCCGCAGTTGCACTACCTGTGGCCCCAGCACCCCATCATGGACTGGCTGGGCGACCGCGTGCTCACCCACTTTGGCCGCCACCGCGCGCCCCTGCTGCAAAGCGGCAAGCTCCAGCCCCAAGAGCAAGCCTTTATCTTGATGAGCATGGTGCCCAACCGCAAAGGCCAGCCCCTGCTGGTGGAATGGCAGGTAGCGCACCGCATCGGCTCAGGCCCCTTCGCGCTGGAAGATTTCGACACCTTTGCCGCCCGCGCCGGTCTGCGCGCCAACGGCTTGCCCAACCGGGGCCACACCGATGCCTTGGCCGACATCTGCAGCGCCATGCAGCAAGCCTTGCCCCTGGCGGTAGAAAAAATGAACGCCCACATGCTCGATAAGCAAACCGCCTTCGCCAGCCAGCTGAGCGAACGCCTGCAAGGCACCCTGGCCGAGCTGCAGCGCCTGCAAGGCCGCCAGGTCGAGCAGCTCACCCTGGACCTGGAAAAGCAGCTGGAGACCGTCAAGCGCGGCCGCTTTGAGCAGCGCAGCCAGCAAATCAACCGTGTCTTTGACGACTATCGCCAGTGGGTGCAAGACACCCTCACCACCGAACCCCAGCCCTGGATTCAGGTGCTCGCCGGTGTCTGCCACCCCGCTGCAAGTACCGCAGCCACTGTCGGAGTCTGACCATGCCCGTTCTGGAAGCCGTTCAAACCTTCGCTGGCATCACCAACGAAAACGAGTTCTACAGCCACCACTACCTGGCTGAAGTGTTCAAAGGCGATATCAAAGACCGCCTCACCGTCTGGGAAACTGAAGAAGCCCAGCACCCGGGAGACGAAGCCCACCGCGCACCCCCGAAGCGCCTGCAAGCCTGGGCTCAGCGCTGGTTTGTCCTGCGCGGCCAGGTGCAGCGCGGTAAAGACGAGCACGAGCGCTGGCAAGCCTTCATGCAGATACAGGCCGGGCTGCTGCAAGCCCTGGGCTACGCGCCACCACCGCGCACACTCATGCTGCATGAACTGGCCCCCGGCCTGCCGCTGCCCGTGTGGCACTTGCAAGGCCAGTGCCTGGCCATCATCCCGGCCTACCAGCCCAGCCGTGAAGACGACGACCTGCTCGACCACCAGCTCACCGCCTTGCACTACGGCACCGAGCCCTTGCCGCCCAACGTGAAGGGCGAAACCTGGGCAGACCTGCTGTCAGACGCCGTGTTTGGCGCCGACAGCCCGCCGCGCTACGTGCTGCTGCTCGGCCTGGATGAATGGCTGCTGCTCGACCGCTACAAATGGCCCAACAACCGCGCCCTGCGCTTCAACTGGGCCGACATCCTTGACCGCAAAGACGCCGACACCCTCAAAGCCTGCGCTGCGCTCTTGCACCAAGACAGCCTAGCCCCCGAAGCGGGCAACAGCCTGTTAGAAAGCCTGGACGAAAACGCCCACAAACACGCCTTTGGCGTTAGCGAAGACCTTAAATACGCTCTGCGCGAAGCCATTGAACTGCTGGGCAACGAAGCCGCCCGCCAGTTGGATGAACAAGCCAGCGGCAGCAAGAAAAGCGTGTATTCGGGCCAATACAAGCTCGACGCGGGCGACCTCAGCCTCGAATGCCTGCGCATGGTGTACCGGCTGCTGTTCATGTTCTACATCGAGGCCCGGCCCGAGCTGGGCTATGTGCCCATCAATAAAAGCGAGGTCTACCTCAAAGGCTACAGCCTGGAGAGCCTGCGCGACCTCGAACTTCAGCCCCTGCCCACCCAGCAAGCGCGCGAGGGCAAATACTTCGACCTCACCCTGCGCCGCCTGTTCAAGCTGGTGGCCCACGGCTGCGGCATGGGTGGCGAGCAAGCCAGCCTGCGCGATGTCAGCCCGTCTGCCGCCCAGAGCGCGCTGCAAGGCGCCAAAGACACCTTCGCCTTGGCCCCGCTCGACAGCCGCCTGTTTGACGACACCTCCATGCCCCTGCTGGGCAAGGTGCAGTTTCCCAACGCCGTATGGCAGCGTGTCATCAAGCTGCTCTCGCTCAGCAAAGGGCAGGGCAGGGGCAAGCGCTCTGGCCGCGTCAGCTATCAGTTGCTGTCCATCAACCAGTTGGGCGCCGTGTACGAGGCCCTGCTCAGCTACCGGGGCTTTTTTGCCGAAGAAGACCTGTACGAAGTCAAACCCGCGCCCAAAAAAGCCCGCGCCGCCACAGAAGACGATGGCGACGACCAAGACGCTGGCAGCAGCGATGACACCAGCGAAGGTGATGGCGCCGGGCGCAAAGCCCGCGCTAGCGAGTCAGATGCTGACATGCTGGAAAACGCCTGGTTCGTGCCCCGCAGCCGCATCGACGACTACAAAGACGATGAGCTGGTCTACGACGTGGAAGACGGTCGCCGCAAGCTGCGCATGCACCCCAAAGGCAGCTTCATCTACCGCCTGGCGGGCCGCGACCGGCAAAAAAGCGCCAGCTACTACACTCCCCAGGTGCTCACCCAGTGCCTGGTGAAATACGCCCTCAAAGAGCTGCTGGGAAGCGACCGGGTGAAGCAGGCCGACGACATCCTGACGCTGACGGTGTGCGAGCCCGCCATGGGCAGCGCCGCGTTTTTGAACGAAGCCGTCAACCAGCTGGCCGAGGCGTATCTGGAGCGCAAGCAAATCGAGCTCAAAACCCGCATCCCCCACGACCAGTACCCGCAAGAGCTGCAAAAGGTGCGCATGTACCTGGCCGACCGCAACGTGTTTGGCGTGGACTTGAACCCCGTGGCCGTGGAGCTGGCCGAAGTCTCGCTGTGGCTCAACGCCATTTATGGCGAGCAGGACGCCAGCGGCCAGCCCCTGCCCGCGCGCGTGCCGTGGTTTGGCTACCAGCTTTTTGCGGGAAACAGCCTGATTGGCGCGCGCCACCAGGTCTATAACGCTGCCGCCTTGAAGAAAGGCGCCAAACCCGCGTGGCACGAAGAGCCGCCCCGGCGCGCCAGCGCCACCGCACCGCGCCAGCCTGACGAAATCTGGCATTTTTTGCTGCCCGACCCCGGCATGGCCCACTACACCGACAAGGTGGCCAAAAGCCTCTACCCTGCCGACTTTGACCGCATCAAAGCCTGGCGCAAAGCCTTCAGCGCGCCGCTGGATGCTTATGAAGTGGCCCGCCTGCAACAACTGAGCGAGCAGGTGGACGCCCTGTGGACCCAGCACAGCGCCGCCCTGGCGCGCGACCGCGCCCGCACCGAAGACATGCTGGGCGTGTGGCCCCACATCGCCCCCGATAAATTGCAAGCCAAATCAGCCTCCATCCCTCAAGCAGAAAGCGCAAGCAGCTATCAAAGTAACAGTGATGGCCGCGTCTCCCGGGCGCAAAAAGAAGCAATCCGCCAGCAGTGCTTACTCAACGAAGACGGCGACCTGGCCACCCCGTTCCGGCGCCTGAAGCTGGTCATGGACTACTGGTGCGCTCTGTGGTTCTGGCCCATCACCCGCAGTGCAGACCTCCCCAGCCGCGAACAGTGGTGGATGGAGATTGGCGCCATCCTGGAAGGCAACGTCATCGACATCACGCCCCAGGCTACCCTGGTGTTCAGCCAGCCTGCCACTGGCAGCGCCCATCTGGTGTTTGGTGACGACGACCGCGCCCCGGTGTTCCAAAAAGTCCAGCATAGCTTCGAGGGCTTTGACGACGCCCAGCCCGAGCTGCGCGCAGCCACCCCCTCTGCCGCGCCCGGCAGCGCCGCCGCGCTGCACGACCGCTTGGGCCAGTTGCGCATCAGTAAACTGCGCCAGCACTTTGCCCGCGTGGCCGTGGTGGAAGGCATTGCCGAGCAGCGCCGATTCATGCACTGGGAGCTGTGCTTTGCCGATGTGTTGCTGCAGCGTGGCGGCTTTGATTTGATTTTGGGCAACCCACCGTGGCTCAAGGTGGAGTGGAATGAGGCCGGCATTTTGGGCGAGCGCAACCCTGTGTTTGCCGTGCGGAAAATCAGCGCCAGCGACTTGGCCAAGCTGCGCGCCGAGGCGTTCGAACGCTTTGCGGGCCTGCAAGCCGACTGGCTGCAGGAGTTGGAAGAGGCTGGTGGGTCGCAGAGCTTTTTGAACGCGGTGCAGAACTACCCGCTGCTGCAAGGCATGAAGGCCAATCTGTACAAATGCTTTATGCCGCTGGCCTGGGGCTTGAACAGCGCGCAGGGTGTGACCGGGCTGCTGCACCCCGAAGGGCCTTATGACGACGCCGAGGGCGGCAACCTGCGCGAGGCGGTGTATGCGCGGCTGCGGCGGCATTTCCAATTCACGAACGTGAAACCCCTGTTTCAAGATGTGATGATTTGGGTTCGGTACTCCATCAACATCTATGGTGGACTAAGGCCAAACCCATCTTTTGACAATATTTCGAACCTTTTTGTACCTGCTACGGTGGACGCTTGTTACCTGCATGACGGTACAGGCTTGCCAGATGGCATCAAAAACGACAGTGGGCAGTGGAATACTGTTGGTCACAATAACCGTATCGTGTGCGTGGACGAAGCAGCACTGGCCACCTTTGCCCAGCTTTACGACGAGCCTGGCACCCCCGCTCGCCGCGCCCGCCTGCCCGCGCTGCACGCCCGGGCCTTGAACAGCGTGCTGGCCAAGCTCGTCGGCTACCCGCGCCGCTTGGCGGACTTGGGTGACAGCTACTTTTCCACCCAGCACTGGAACGAAAAGCTGGCACAGGACGATAAGACCATCACCCGTCGCCTCTCAACCGACCCCGGATTTGCAGTCACGCCG
The DNA here is from genome assembly GCA_030855235.1 of Pseudomonadota bacterium. Taxonomy (GTDB): domain Bacteria; phylum Pseudomonadota; class Gammaproteobacteria; order Burkholderiales; family Burkholderiaceae_C; genus Polaromonas. Next base: position 65,947 of record JALYRU010000011.1, on the reverse strand, counting down.
CAAGGCTGGGTGCTGTCCGGCCCGCATTTTTTTGTAGCCAACCCGTTCTACAAAACTCCGCGAAAGAATTGCAACACGCCCAGGGCATACGACAACATCGACCTGCAAACCCTGCCCGACGACTACCTGCCCCGCACTAACTACCGGCCCATGGCCGACCACGCCGAATACCTGCAACGCACGCCCCGGGTCAGCTGGGTGGAGGAGGGAGAAACGCAAGGGAGGCCGGTGACGGAGTTCTATCGGCTGGTGTTTCGTAACATGCTTTCAAACAGTGGTGAGCGAACCATGTTGCCTGCCATTGCACCCCCGGGCTCAGCTCATATCCACCCAGTGAACTCATCGACCTTCAGAAGTGTTGGGGACATAGCACTGGCTCTGGCGATTACATCTTCACTAGTTGGTGATTTCTTTGTGAAGTCAACGGGACGAGCAATGCTCTACCAACTGTGGACACTGTTGCCTTGGCCCCGGAGTTCGTCAACGTTAACAAGCCGAGCGATTGCGTTGAGTTGCCTCACCACCCACTACGCTCCGCTGTGGGAAGAAGTCTTTGACCTGGACTTTGCCGACCAGCGCTGGAGTCAGCCCAACAACCCGCGCCTGCCGCACGATTTTTGGTCTGCTCTCACTAGTACCTGGACGCGCGATTGCGCCCTGCGGACCGACTATGCCCGCTGCGTGGCCTTGGTCGAAATCGATGTGCTGGTGGCGCAAGAATTGGGCCTGAAGCTGGACGAACTGCAGCTCATTTACCGCGTGCAGTTCCCGGTGCTTCAGCAAAACGAACGGGACACCTGGTACGACATCCATGGCCGTATCGTCTTTACCTGCAGCATTGGTTTGGCTGCTGGCGTTGGTATGGAGCGCAAGGGCAGCCGCACCACCCCGCGCACCCGTATCACCACCCCCGACGGCAAGGTGCGCGATGGCCACTTTGGCTGGGACGACCTGTGGGCCTACGCCAGCGCAGACGCTGGCGACAGCGAAGCCACCCAAAAGCGCGGCGGCGCCCCCAAAGTGCCCGACGGCACCACCATCACCCAATGGGTCATGGACGACACCCTGCCCGGCGGCCCCCGCGAAGTGGAACGCACCTACACCGCCCCCTTTGCCCGCGTCAGCCGCGAGGATGATTACCGCGTGGCGTGGGCATTTTTTGAGGGCAGCGACAGCTGAGTCCAGTATGAATTTCACCTTCAGGCAGCGAGCCCGGGATGCACTGCAACGCGCCAGAACTGAGATGGCAAGCGGGTGCAACGAGCGCATGATTTACGCGGCTCTGGAGCTGCGCATGGCGATTGAATGCGTAACCTACGAGCGAGCTAAAACCTACGAAAAAGAACTGCCACCCCGGGACTATGACGTGTGGCAGCCCGGTAGGTTGATGAAGGAGCTACTTGAGCTGGACCCACTGGCGGATGCGAGCGGGACAGTGTCTTTTGGGGTGGAGGATGAACCTGGTGTTCCAGCCAAGGAAATGAAAGCCCTGGGCTCGGAAAAAGTGTTCAACATGAAGGACATCGAGGACAGCTACAACGCGCTCGGGTCGTTCTTGCATCAACCAACGATGAGGCAGCTCAACAGCGGCAAGGAGCGCAACTGGCAAAAAATGCGCGAACGCTGTGACAAGTTGGTCCCGAAGTTGGAGACAGTCCTTGCATCGTCAGTATTCAACGTGAATTTTGGGATTTTCACGACATTCAAGTGCATGAATGATGACTGCGGTAAGGATATTCGCAAGCGTCTTCCCAGCAGCCAATCAGAAGTCCCCGCAGTCTGTTTTGAATGCGGAGCGGACCATGTCATTTCTGTTGGCCCCGAGGGGGAACACAACGTACGGCCTGTGGTGACGGAGGCCCATTGTGCGAATGCTGAATGTCGGCACTCCATCAAATTGTTTCGGAATGAGCTTAGGGAGGGTGCCCATTGGACATGTCCAGCATGTGGCACCAAATGCACGCTTGGCCTTGCCGTGTTTGAACAGCGTTGAAGTGGGCTGAAGAAGTTAACAATAATTTTTTAAGAGGTAAGGGATGAGTACCAAAACAATTGAGAATTTTTTTACCGGCAAAACGCTGGTGATTCCTGGCTACCAACGCGACTACGCCTGGAAAGAGCGCAACGTCGATGACCTGTTCAGCGATGTGGAGGAGGCGCTGGACGTGGGTGGCGGCCATTACCTGGGCACGTTCATCCTGTCACAAAAAGACCGCAATGCACCGGTGCAGGTGGTGGACGGCCAACAGCGGCTGACCACGCTGACCATGCTGCTCGATGTGCTGATAGATGCGGTGGACGATGCTGCCATTCAGCAGTACTACCGCAACACATTCATCGCGCATCCGGTGACGGGCGCCAAATTCCGGGTGTTGGGCCAGAACGAGCAATTTTTTCAGCAATTGCTGGCTGACCAGAATCCCGAGCCACAGTCTGACGGGCAAGACCGCCTGAAGCGTGCCTACCAGTGGATTCAGCAGCGCGTGCATGCCTTGCTAAAGGCGGGCGGGCAGCCCCTGATAAAGAACTGGCTGTTGTGCTTGAGCCAAATGGAGGTGCTGGAGTTCATCGAGCCCGATGAGGGCAAGGCGATTCGCATGTTCCAGTCGGTCAACGACCGCGGTGTGCCGCTGGCCAAGATGGATATCGTCAAAAGCCTGCTGGTGTACTACTCCAACCGCTACTTGGGCGGCGCACTGGACGAGAGCATTTCGCAGCAGTTCGGACAGGCGTTTCGCAGCTTCAGCCGCACCAAGCGCCTCGCCGCAATGCCAGGGTTCAAAGTAAAGCATATCGACCGCGATTCGTTTCGAGAAGACGATGTGCTGCGTTACCACTACCTGGCGTTTGATGGCTCCGGGTTCGACGCAGTGGCAGGGGCCGACTACAGCGCCACGTCTGAAACGGTGCTGGAGGTGTTCTTGAAGCCCGCTCTGCAGCGCCTGCGCAGCGATGTGAGCAAGTTGCGCGATTTTATTGCCGCTTACACAGCCGACTTGACGGCATTTTTTGCAGGGCTGGAGCAACTCGTCGAAGCCACCCGCACGCAGCGCAACACCTACTTGCTGCTGGTGGTGCAGGACTTGTCGGCCACGTTGTACCCCTTGGTCATTCGCCTGCATCTGATGGGCTGGCTACCCAAAAAGGGCACCGCTAGTGATGCACGTACGCTGCACGACCTGGTAGAGCTGGTGGATTTGCGTGTCTTCAAGCTGCGGGGGACCAATCCCCAAGCAGACATTTTTCGCATCACCCGCGATTTGCCATTGCGCAGTGTGGATGAGGTAATGGTGGAGCTGCAGCATTTCTGCCAACGCTTCATGCCCGATGCATTGCTGGGGTCGCGTGTGGTGGATGAGGACTTGTACCGAAACTTGGGCCTCACACGCATGCTGTTGGAAGAGGATGAGTTGGCGCGGTTGGCGTTGAAGCTGCCCCCGCTGAGCGTGCAGCAGTTGGCCGACTTCAATAGCACCGGTCTGACGGTGGAGCATATCCTTCCGCAAGAGCCTAATTTCAATTTGTTGGCGTATGGGTTTGACGGCAAAGAAGCTTACGAGCTGTACAAGCATCGTATTGGCAACCTGGTTCTGCTGGAAGGGCCGCTGAACAGCGTGTGCAATAACCGGGCGGTGGAAGACAAGATGTCCGCGGCCAACTTGTATTTCGCATCGGAATTGAAGGCGGTTGGCGCACTGGCAGCCCAGTTCGCACGCCAGGCGCAGGGGTTTCAGCGGGCAAGCATAGATGCCCGGTCCAAGGTGCTAGCGGAGGTGGTGGTAAAGCGCTGGCCTATTGTGGTGGCGGTTGCTGAACCGGTAGAGGAAGTCGGTGGGGAATCGACTTCCGATGCCGCTGAGCCGGTGGCTGCATAGGTAGCACTTCAAAAAACCACCACAACAAAACCAGAATCCGATGAGCAGCAACTACTTCGACCCTGATTGGACCGCCAAGGTCACTGTTCCCGTCAAACGCGTGGGTGAGCGCTGGGAGTTCTTCTATGGCGGCGATGTACCTGTGCGGGAAGGCACACTGGGCGAACTAACGCTGAGCGCCAACCAGATTAGCGATGAACGTTTCCGCCAGCGGGTCAGTCAGGAACTGACGGTCAAAATTCTGGAGGAGGGCGCGCCGCTGCTTGTCGCGCTGAGCGACCGAAGTCGTGGCGGGGCACACATTGGCACTTGGCCTGACATTGACCAGCCGGGCGTGCCAGCTGGAACCACACGTTTTGAGCGCGTGACGCTGGGACCGTGCAAGCCCAAAAGCGTGCAGCCGGAGCTGGATGGTATTCGTGAAGCTGGGGGCTTATGGCTCAAGCTAAAAGGCCTTGAGCGTAGTGAATTGACGGGTAGCACAGTCATCATGTCCCAAGGCTTTGAGCCCGCTGCAGCAACCAGTTTGAACCATGCACTGACGCTCTTGTCGCAGGTTTACGAGACGCACCGTATCTCCAACACTGGCAACGTGTATACACGGGTCTTTTATCAAGAAAAGAATGACCGCTGGTACCCGCTCAACGACCTGCGCACTGGTGTGCAGGCAGAGGGCGAGCGCCTTTTGCTGAGCGACCTGTGGAGCCAGGTGGAGCAGAGCTTAGGGTGGCGGCCCGGGCCTGTCTCGAAGCGAGGTAGGTGATGAACATATTTTTCATGTCGAAAAACAAGTTCAAGCACGAGGAGGCGCGCCATATTTTGGCGCCACTCGGCATCAATGTGGAGGGGGACCATACTGCAATCCACGAGTTGCAGACCACTGATGCCGAGGTGTTGGTTCGCGACAAGGCGGTCGGGGCGGTCCGGAAACTAGGCAGGCCGTTGTTCGTCGAGCCCATCGTGGCATCTACACCAAACCCATTTGAATCACTGTCGAAATTTCTCAAAAACTTGCGACAACGGGCCAATGTGTACGCAGCTATACAAATAAGTCCTACTCAGAAGAAGTCGAAAAAATAATGCTGCCATCGCTGCTTGCCAATGACATTCAAATGGCCTTGAAACAGTTTCTGGTTTCAGCCTTTGAACCCGCAGACGCTTTCCACCACGGCTTGATGAGCCGCTTTGTGGACGATGAGGCGGCTTGGCTCAAGGGGCCTTATGTGCAGGTGGGCCTGCCCTTTGTTGCCGGCAGAAGCGGCAAGACGTTTTTCAATACCTTTGAGACCACGCACCCCGGTTTCAGCCACCAGGAAAATGCTTGGGAGCGGCTGTCCAGCCAGCGCCAGGGCCTGAGCACCCTGGTAGCCACAGGCACGGGCAGCGGCAAGACGGAGTGCTTTCTGTACCCGGTGCTTGACCACTGCGCCCGCGCCCGTGCGGCGGGTGAGGCAGGCGTGAAGGCGCTGGTGATTTACCCCATGAACGCCCTGGCCACCGACCAGGCGCGCCGCATTGCCGAACTGGCGGCTACCACGCCTGCGTTCGCCGGGTTGCGTGTGGGGCTGTATGTGGGGGGTAATTCCGGGGCTCCGGGCGAGGGAATGGTAATGACCCAGGGGGCCGTCATCACCGACCGTGACACGCTGCGCAAGCACCCGCCCGACATTTTGCTGACCAATTACAAGATGCTGGATTACCTGATGCTGCGGCCCAAAGACCGTCAGCTGTGGGCGGCCAACGCGCCCACAACGCTGCGCTATGTCGTGGTGGATGAGTTGCACACTTTTGACGGTGCGCAGGGCACCGACCTGGCCTTGCTGCTGCGCCGCCTGCGCGCAAGGCTGAAGACACCGCAGGGCCACTTTATCTGTGCCGGAACGTCGGCCACCCTGGGCAGCGCGGCCGACACAGCGCCCCTGCGTGAATACGCGCGTCAGATTTTTGGTGTGCCGTTTGGCGAAGAGGCCGTAGTGACAGAGAGCCGCCAGTCGGTGGGGCGGTTTCTTGAAGACGCCACGGTGGACTACATGTTCTTGTTTCGGGCCGAGTTGGCACCATTGTTGGTCCCGTCTCAATACCCCACGCCACAGTCTGCGGTGCAGGCGTGGTTTGCACTGTTTTTCCCGGATGAGCCAGCACCAGAGGATGTGAATGCGCTGGCGTGGCGCCGTGGACTGGGCCTGCTTCTCAAGCGCCACCAGCTTTTTGTGAACTTGCTCAAGCTGGCCAAGAGCGACGTGGTGAGCTATCCTGAGTTGACCGAAGCTTTTGCGCGCAACATGCCCGCTGCCAGCCCGGCGCAGGTGAGCCGGGTGCTGGACGCATTGCTGGTGCTGGTGGCCTGGGCACTGCGTGATGGCACCCAGCCACTGGTAACGTTGCGTCTGCAGCTTTGGGTGCGCGAGTTGCGCCGTATGGTCGGCAAGCTCAGCGTTAACCCGCAAGATGTGAAGTTGCGCAGCGAACGCGACCTGCCGGTGGTGCGCGATGGTGTCTATTTGCCGATGGTGCAGTGCAGCCAGTGCCGCACCACGGGGTGGCTGTCCAGGCTGGTGCAGGGCACCAGCAAGCTGTCCACTCAACTGGATGAGATTTACAACACCTGGTTTTCGCGGCGGCCCGAAGCGGCGCGGTTGTATGCGTCGGCGAGCATTTCGCGCTCGCATGTGGATGGCGTTACCGAACGGGTGTGCATTGCATGCGGCACTACGCAGCAAAGCCAGTCGGAATGCCTAGCATGTGGTCATCAGGAATTGCTCTCGGTGTTCCGTGTCACGGCCCAGAGGACGCAGGTGATAGGCCAGGCCCAATACACCCGGCACGACAACACCTGCCCCTCCTGCGGTGAGCAAAACGAACTGCTGTTGCTGGGTGCCCGAAGCGCCACGCTTGGCTCGCAGGTGGTCGAGAGCAGTTGGGCCAGTGTGTTCAATGATGACAAGAAGCTGATTGCGTTTTCAGACTCGGTGCAGGACGCCGCGCACCGTGCCGGCTTTTTTGGGGCACGCACCTACCTGAACAATGTGCGAACGGCGCTGGCCCATGTGATGGATGAGGTGGCGCCCACCCGCTTGAAATGGACCACGTTCCTGGAAAAGATGGAGCAACAGTTTGAGATGCCTGGCTCGGTCCTGCACATGTCGCGCGAATCGCTTGTGTCGGAGTTCGTGGCGCCGAACATGATGTGGCAACGAGATTGGTCGGTGGAGCTGCAGGAAAAGCAGCACCTGCCCCCACAGAGCCGCTTGCCACTGAAAGTTAAAAAGCGGCTGCTCTGGCAGGCCTACAGTGAAATGACGTATCTGAGCCACCGGGGGCGCACCCTGGAGCGTACGGGTAAGGCCACGCTCTTCGTACCCTGGCAGACCGTCGAGGTGGTGGCAGCCGGCTTACTGCCGCGCTACCGGGAACAGTTTGGCACCCACGGACTCGAACTGAAGACCGTGACTCAGTGGCTGTGGGGCACGCTGGCACACATGCGCCGCCGAGGTGGGGTGATGCACCCCGAACTGGGCGCCTACGCAGGGGATGCAAATATCTATGCCTTGGCTAAAACTGGCGGCCGCGCAGAGTGGATGCCTAAGATGGGCGAGAACACGCCCCGCCCGGTGTTGCTGACTACGGGCACACAGCGCGACTTCGACAAACTGACTGGTAGCAAGCGCGCCACCTGGTACGACCGCTGGGCAGCGGCGGTGCTGACCGACCAGACAATGCTTGCCAAGGGCATGGCAGCCGACATGTACCGCGAGGCTTTGCTGGCATTTAAGGATGCTGGCATTTTGGAGCTGACAGCGCACCACCAGGGGGACACATGGGCCATTAAGGCCGAGGCGCTGGTACTGGACACTGAGGTGGCTTTTGTGGCCACTGCGGGCAGCAAGCGCAGGCTCGCAGTGCCTCGGCAAGATGCTGAGCAACTGCTGGGTATGGCGTGCATCGATGCGCCGGAGTCACGGTACGAAGCCCTCATTGTAAAGCCGGACGACTGGTGGGCTCGCCGGTTCAGCCAGGGTGACTTGCGGCGTGTCATCACGGCCGAGCACACCGGGCTGCTGGAGCGGCCCGTGCGAGAGGCGCTGGAGAGTCGCTTCAAGTCTAAGCAGCCAAAGCCTTGGTTTGAGAATCTGCTCTCAGCCACGCCCACGCTGGAGATGGGGGTGGACATTGGCGATTTGTCGTCGGTCTTGCTGTGCTCGGTACCGCCCAATCAGGCCAGCTTTTTGCAACGCGTTGGCCGCGCTGGTCGGCGCGACGGCAATGCCCTGGCCACGACGCTAGCGGATGGCAACAGTCCGCACGACCTGTACTTCTTTGCCGAAACGCAGGAGATGCTATCGGGTGAGGTGGCACCGCCGGGCGTGTTCTTGCAGGCAGTCGAGGTGCTGCGCAGACAGTTGTTCGCGTTCTGCATGGACGACTGGGTGGCCAGCCTGACTAATATTTCGGCGTTGCCCGACAAAACCTCGCAGGCGCTGGACGCTATGGACCAGGGGAAGCAAGAGCGGTTCCCCTATGTGTTCAGCAACTATGTGCTGGCCCATGAGGAGCGCTTGTTTCAGGGTTTTGTACAACTGCTTGCAGGCGATATTGATGAGGTTGTCACAGCACGCCTGTGGGACTTCATGCAGGGGCAAGGTGAATCTGACGGGTTGCGCACCCGTCTGCAAAAGTCCTTGGAGGAACTGCTGGAAGAGCGGCGCACCTACAAAAAGCGCAAGGACGAGCTCGACAAGGTGCGCGCCAAGGCCCAGCAAAGGCCCCAGGACGATGCCACGCGGAGCGAAATCGACAACCTGCTGCGTGAACGGGACAAGCTGCTGGAGCTGATTAAAGAAATCAACACGCGTGACCTGTTAAACACGCTGACCGATGCGGGTCTGATTCCTAACTACGCCTTCCCGGAAGCCGGCGTGGAGCTCAAGTCGGTTTTGTGGCGCAAGCGGGCTTCGGACGAGCCGGGCCAGGGCGCCTACGTCACGCTGACCACACAGAAGTATGAGCGCCCGGCTCAGTCTGCCCTCTCGGAATTCGCGCCCGAGAACCGCTTTTATGCCAACCAGCGGCGAGTGGAGGTGGACCAAATCAATATGAATCTGGCCAAGACGGAGGACTGGCGTTTTTGTCCATCTTGCCATCACATGCAGAATCTAACGGTCGAGGCAGACACCCATGTGGCGTGCCCTGCGTGCGGCGACGCAATGTGGTCGGACGCAGCGCAGCGTCGCACCCTGCTGCGCTTCAAGCAAGCCATCGCCAACAGCAACGACACGGATGTTCGAATCGACGACAGTGCCGATGACCGAGAGCCGAAGTACTACGTACGCCAGCTCATGGCCGATTTCTCCCCGGCTAACGTGCGCGAGGCCTGGCAGATTGGCTCGGGCACTCTGCCGTTTGGTTTTGAATTCATCTCTCGGGTCACCTTTCGCGACGTGAATTTTGGGGAGCTGGCCAAGCCGGGCGAGGCGTTTAAGGTGGCGGACAAAGAATCGTCGCGCCCTGGGTTTAAGCTGTGCAAGCACTGTGGCAAGGTACAGAAGCCCCCTCGCCGAAACAGCGACACTGGGGGGCAGACCCACAGCTTCGATTGCCAGAAATACGGCGACGACAACCCTGGCAATCTGCTGGAGTGCCTGTACCTGTACCGCGAGTTCGAGTCCGAGGCGCTGCGGATTCTGGTGCCGTATACGAAGAACGGTGTGGATGAGAGTGTGGTTCAGTCCTTCATGGCAGCAGTCCAACTGGGACTGAAGCGGCGATTCGGCGGCAAGGTGGACCACCTGCGCATGGTGCTTCAGGACGAGCCCGGTAAGGATGGGGGGCCGCGCCGTCACTACGTCATGTTGTATGACTCGGTGCCCGGCGGCACAGGCTATTTGCACCAGTTGCTGGCCCATGACGCGGGCACTTTGGCGCAGGTGCTCAAGATGGCCTTGCAGGCCATCACAAGTTGCTCTTGCAATGATGACCCCGAAAAGGATGGGTGCTATCGCTGCCTGTACCAGTACCGCCTGGGACGCAGCATGGAGCAGGTGTCCAGAGACAAAGCCAAGGCTGTGCTGAGTGAACTGGTGGGCGCACTGGACCAACTGGAGCGGGTTAAGACGATTTCTGAGATTTTTATCAACCCGAATTTCGACTCGGTGCTGGAGGCGCGCTTTATCGAGTCGTTAAAACGCCTTGGTGGTGTCGGTTCCATTCCCATGGTCAAACTGGTGCAGGACGTGGTAAACGGAAAGTCAGGCTACGTGTTGGAAGTGGGCAGCCAGCGCTACCGGGTGGAGCCGCAGTGCGAGATGGGCGCTGAGCAAGGAGTCCTAGTCGCCAGTAAGCCTGATTTTGTGATTTGGCCTTGGGCCGCTGGTGCCAAGCGCCGCCCTGTGGCGGTGTTTTGCGACGGCTGGGCGTACCACAAGGATAGCCTGCGCGAGGACGCGTTGAAGCGCAGCGCGCTGGTGGCCAGTGGCCGATTTTGGTGTTGGTCTGTTACGCACAACGACGTGATGGACGCCATTGCTGGAAAATTGGATACCGACTTGGAGTCACCTTTGATGAGCCTGTCCCGACATACCGGGGCCAAGGCTCCCGCAGCGGCTCCACGCGCGCAGGAAAAGGCCTTCACCCACCATGCCGTAGCCAGCTTGTTGAATTGGCTGGCCACACCGGCGGATGGCCAGGCGGGCGACCCTGCGGTGGAGCAGCTGCAGCGAAACGCCTTGTGGCTCGGCTTCCTGATGGTGCCGCACAACGAGCAGGAAAAATCCGCTTGTGAGCATCAGCTCGGGCAGTGGAGTCACCGACTGCCTGCGCACGTCAAGGAACCGGGCAAAGGTTTTGCGCACAGCATCTCCAAGGTATCGGGGGCATGCCAGCACGTTGGTTGGTGGCCCTTGGCTGCCGCCAAGGGGCTTCCCCAGAAGGCGGGCTGGATGGCGCCTGGCGTGCTGGTGCTGGACGAGGCCAGGGCGGACGATGACGCGGCGCTTCACCTGGCTTGGCGCCAGTGGCTGCAACTGTTCAACACGACCCAGTCGTTGCCCGGGATGTGGCTTGCCACCGCGAACGGGCTGGACCACAAAGACTACGACGGCCTGAATCCTTTGCCGGCATCTGGAGCAGTGCAGCCCGCAGAGCAGACATCTTTGAACGGTGCATGGCTTGAAACATTCGACCAGCTTCTTGACCCGCTCAAGCCGGGTATGGTTCGGCTGGCCCAGGCAGGGGCGGCCGTGCCAGAAATCGGTCCCGAGCTGGCAGACGACAAGGGACGTGTCGTGGCCGATGCAGAAATGATTTGGGTGGCCGCTCATGTGGCGGTACTTCGTTCAGACCAGGCGGATATGGCTGAGGCGTGGACCGTCCAGGGATGGACAGTACTGTGTCTGGACGAAGGCCTGACACAGTGCATGGCGCAGCCTTGGGAGAAGGCTGCCGCGACAGTGCTGGGATTGACAATTGGAAACCAGGAGTAGAACTTTGAGCTTCAAACCCAAGGTTGCGTTGAGCAACGAATTCCTGCTTCAGCTGGCCAAGTTGCCCGCCAAAGTTCACACCAAGGTGATGAAGTGGGCCATCCAGTTTCAGGCTGACCCCAAAAGCCCGGGCATCAACTACGAGAGCATCAACGGCGCACGGGACCCGAACCTCAAGTCAGTCCGACTTGATGGGGATTGGCGTGGCATTGTTTTCAAGCCTTCTGCGAGTGATGTGTATGTGCTGCTTTATGTGGACCATCACGACGACGCGTACCGCTGGGCCGAAAACCGCAAGCTGACCATCAACCCGGTCACCGGGGCGATGCAGATGTTGACCTTCGAGAGCATCACGGAACAGGTGTTTCAAGAGACCCCCAGTGCCAATGAGGCGGCAGTGGACGGTGTCGTGGCGCAGCCCGCTGTAGCGGCGGCACCGGCGCTTTTTGCAAGCCTTGAAGACCGAGAGTTGATGAGTCTCGGTGTGCCGCAGGAGTTGCTCTCTTTCGTTCGCGGAATTGCCTGCGAAGACGAGCTCGATGCCAAGCAGGCGTTGCTACCGTTGGAGGCTTATGAGGGCCTGTTTCTTGTGGCTGCAGGTGACACGGTCAATCAAGTGCTCAACGCCCGTGAGACCCGGGTGGACAAGGTCATCGACACCTCGGACTTCGCCGCTGCGCTGGCTACGCCAGAGTCGCAGTCGCGGTTTGTCGTGGTGAGCGACGACGAGTCTATGACCGCCATTCTGAATGCGCCACTCGCGCAGTGGCGGGTGTTCCTGCATCCCACCCAGAAAAAACTCACCATCGGAGACCGCAGTGGGCCCGTGCGGGTGCTTGGTGGTGCGGGAACTGGCAAGACCGTCTTGGCGATGCACCGCGCCAAGTGGTTGGCAGAGAACCGTACCGCAGCTAACCAGAAGGTGTTGGTCACCACCTTCACCAAGAACTTGGCCGCTGATATCGAGCAGAACCTGCGCACGCTCTGCAACAGCGAGACTTTTGCCAAGCTGGAGGTCAGGAACCTCGACGCCTGGGTCAACGCCTTCATGCGAAGCCGCAAGCTGGAGCATCGAATCGTTTATGACCGCAAGCAGGATGCCGCCTACCAGGCATGGCAAGCGGCGTTGGCTGTCAAGGATTCGTCCCTGGACTTGCCGGACAACTTCTACGAAAACGAACTGGACCAAGTGGTGCTTGCGCAAGGCATCACCAAGCTGGACCAATACCGCACGGCCCGGCGAACGGGGCGCGGTGTGATTCTGAGCCGTGCTAAACGCGACGCGGTGTGGTCGGTCTTTGAGGAGTATCGCGGGCAGTTGGCATCGCGCAAGCTCAAGGAAGTGGATGACGCCTACCGCGAGGTGGCCGATGTACTGGGCGCTGAAGCAGAAAACTCCAAACCCCTCTACAGCGCCATCGTTGCAGACGAAACCCAGGATTTGGGGCCGCAGGCGCTGCGGCTGCTTCGTGCCTTGGTACCTGCAGGCCCGAACGACCTCTTTTTTGTCGGGGATGGTCACCAGCGTATCTACAGCCGCAACAAAGCCGCGATGAGCCGCTGCGGTATCGACATCAGGGGGCGTGCCAAAAAGCTGTATCTCAACTACCGCACAACTGACGAGATTCGCCGGCAGGCTGTCGCGTTATTGGAAGGCTGCGAAATCGATGACCTCGATGATGGCCACGATGAAACGAAGCGCTACAAGTCTTTGTCAAACGGCCCAGCACCCACGGTAGTGAGCGTGGATGGGATTGAAGCTGCCGCGAAACACGCCATCGAATTTATACAGCAATGGAGCGCCGCGCAGAAGGATGGAGCGCCTCTGTCCTTCTGCGTTATTGCTTCCAGCGAAAAAAGCCGGAATGCAATGGCCAGTTTGCTGCAGGCAGCAGGATTGCGGTGCATCGCCATCACGGCGCAAAGCAATCATGGCGATGCGCGGGATGTGGTGTACATGGCCACCATGCACCGAGCCAAAGGTTTGGAGTTTGATTGTGTGATTGTGCTGGCGCCGACGAGCTATTTGGGAAACCCGGAAGATACGGACACCCAGCGCAAGCTTCTTTATGTTGCCTTGACCCGAGCTAAGCGTGGTGCGATGCTTCTTAAAATGAAATGAAGTAGCGGGGCAGTTAGTTATGGCTGTTGAAGTGCTTGGCCCAACAGGTGTGGGAGGTGGGCTTCGGCCTGGGCTCACTTGCCATTAACGACCAGTAACTGCAGAAAAAGGCCGTGCGTGTCGCAAGCCGCCAAGCAGGCCGCGATGTCGTGGAACAGTTCGCCATCGCAGCCTTCCATGCCTTGGAGTAGGGCTGGCGTTTACATTCGTTAACTTTTCTAGAAAACAGCACCGCCCGGGCGCTGGGCTTTGAGACAGTGCTCCTTGCCGCCATCTTGCGGCGCTTAGAAGGAGAACTCAGGTGTCCAAATCAAAACCAACCCCCATCACCCGCGAAGCAGTCACCCGTATTACGAAAGCCACGATTCCGCAGCACGGCGGTCAAATTCCTGGCGCAAGCTTTATCAGCCGCATCGATGCGGAGGTGCAGAAAGAGGCTGCTAGCAGCCTGTCGGACTTTAAGCGCTTGATTTATATAGGTTTTTTGCTATGAATTTTAAGTATTTTGCTTAAAAATAAGGCAAATTTGCAAAAATCGCATCATTCCAAAAGAGTAAGTCATTGTTTTTAAACGTTTTTATAAGTCCGACAGGCTGCTAGTGTTGCGTCAAGTGCAAAGTGTCGGTAGGCCTGCCTCTGCAGAGAACCGGCTTGAGGCGCTTGACATGACACTAGGCAGGCCAAAGCAAAAGCCAACGGCTAGGCAGTGCCAGGGGGTCCCTGCCAATTCGCAGCCTCCAGCCGGTAGACCTGGCTGTAGCGCTCTTTAAGCTGCTCTTGGATGTCGGTCCAGGCCGGGGCTTCGCCCGGGATGCCTGCCCAGGTCAGGTCGCACAAAAACGTCAGGCACCGGGCCACGTAATAGCGGTCCTGGAGCCTGTCGGCGCGCTCCCGGATGCGCACGCTGCGCAACACCGGCTTGACAGCGGTCCGGGGCATGATGACGTTTTTCGAGCTGGACCATTTTTTCAGCAAGTCATGGCTGATGGGCCGGTGGTGGTGCCTGGTGCCGACGCTCAAAAGGCACTGGGCCAGGTTCGCAAGACTTGTGCAATCCGAAGCCTGTTGCACCTCGTGGAGCCAGTGCCCCAGGGACCGGCGGCCGGGGGCGAGGAGTTGGGTAATGGGGGATTCTCGGGAGGGCAAGTCCACCGAGGGCATGTCGATTCCGCATGTGAGTCGGGCCAGCGCCTGCAGGCTGCTTTCCACCAGCATCAGGACTTGAGGGGCCTGCAGTAGGCCGGGGTTGAGGGCTTCCCAGGCGGGCAGGCCCGTGCCCAGCAGGGCTTCTGTGTGGGCACGCGCCTGGTCCTGCTTATCAGCCCGGACCAGCGCGCGGATGTGCAGTGCCTGGTCGTCCCATGTGGCCAAGTCAGTCGCGATGTCGCGCACGAAATTGCTTTCTCCGTCGCCCATCCCCCACAGCACAAGCCTCCAGTCGGAGTGCGGGGGCGAAGGCGGAGGCTCCCGGCCATCCAGGATGGCCGCCATGGCTTCGGCGTCGAGCAGTTTCAAATCCTGTTGGATGCGTTTTCTGGTGGTTTCGGAAGGCCGGTGCTTGCCCGTTCCGGCATAAAGCAGTGTCTTCAGGTTCTGGAGCAGGGCCGGATTCTCAGTGCGAAGAAATGTGAGCAGGCTGGTGTCCATCACGGCCTGCAGGGCCGTCCCGGGATTCAAAGTGCAGGAGGCAGAAAGATGCACTTCGAACGTTGCCCCGAACATTGACAGGGGACGGGCCAAGGGCACGGGCGCGTAAAGGCTCAGCGGGATTTTTGTCGAGTGCACTGGGGCCACCTTGCCCGCAGCTGCCGTGGCTGGAGAGGGGGCGGGTCCGCGCTCGCCGGTTTCAGCGGCCTGGGCGTCAGCGGTGGACAAGGGCGAGGAGGGGGGCATCGGTGAATTATCACGGCCAAAAATGGCCCCAGGCCCGGCGCCGCTTTCGCCTGATGACTGGCGTCTATGGAGGGGCAACGGGGCAGCATTCGGGGCGTGTGCCGGGGCGGGCCGCGTCGTCAGGAATGTGACTACTTTCTGCGTGCAGTGCGGCTTCATTTGGGCCGGGGACTAGCGTGAATAAACCGTTTTCGCTAGAATGAAAACATCACTGGCGTCTGACGCAGTTTCTGACGCTGGTGAAGGGAATCAGGTGCGAGCGGTTGCGTTTGACGGCGCTTGAGTGCGGTCCAGTGCGCTGTAAGTCCTTGATTCATATGAATGTTGCGTGTCGGTTCGCTCAAGCCGCACACAAGGATGGGCATTGAAAATCCTTGTGTCGGTGGTTCGATTCCGCCCCAGGCCACCAAGGTTAACCTTGCAAAGAAGCCAACCCATGCGGTTGGCTTTTTTGTTTCCGGGGACAAACACTCATCGTGTTCCCGGTCCATTTCCTGATTGCCGCTTACGCCGGGAAAGCTTGCCCCACTTCTATGCCTGTCAAGGCACACCTTGTGACGTTGCGATGCTTGTCAGTCGCTGTCTCTCATTGACACTATGGGCACTCTGGCGGTGCAACTGGAGCTTGTCTGACAGTGCCGTAGCCTCCTGGACCACGCAAACGCCGTGGTGTGAAATTTAAAATGGGGCTGGACTAAAAGTATCCTGCTCGTCCAAGCGTTAACTTCCTCAAGGAGCGCACATGAACTCATCCGCCACGCAGCCGACAGACGTAGACCCTGTTGACCCAGACCTTGCCGAGCAGGCCGTTCCTGGGCATGGTGTTCCGTCGCAGGATCCGGATCCTGCAGCTCAGGTTGCTCTCGATCCCGAGGAAGCCGAGCGGGAGTCAAATTCCGTTCTGATGGGGGGCGGCATCGTGGCAGGTACAGCCGCAGGTGCAGCCGTTGGTGCAGCGGTTGCAGGTCCGATCGGTGTATTGGTAGGCGGCACGATTGGGGCTGTTGCCGGCGCGCTCGGCGGCGGCGCTGCCGGCGAGTTGGTGAATCCAGAAAGCACGACCATTGCTGAAGACACGCCAAAGGATGCCGAAGACATCAATCGGGGCATCCGGCCACGCTGACGCACCTTGCCATTCAGGGTGGCTGTCACAATGGCAGGCTGTAGATAAGGGCGGGCAAGACCCTGAAATACCGGTCTGTCCCGTTGTCTGTGTGCCCGGCAAACGAATTGAAAATCCTTGTGTCGGCGGTTCGATTTCGCTTCACGCCACAAGGGCCTTACCTTGCAAAGAAGCCAACCCATGCGGTTGGCTTCTTTGTTTGCGGGGGCAAACAGCCCTCGTGTCCGGTCCATTTCCGGGCTGCTGCTTTTTTCGGCAAGCTTCGCCCCAATTCTCCCGCTGCCAAGGTAGCACGTGTAGGCCGTGCCCGCCAATCGATGCTTCGGATCAAGCGTGTTCGTCATATTGGTATGCTGGCTGAGCTGAGCTGAGCTGAGCTGAGCTGAACTGATCTGAGCCGTGCCGTGCCGTGCCGTCCCGCAAAGGACTATCAGTTCATCGCTGCACTACCGAGCCAAATAGTCAGGAATGACTCGATCCGTGAGTCGCTCCAGTGCAGCGTTACCCAACAGCTATCAGTACCCGTTTTTCTGGATATCCAGCCAACAGGCACTTTTTGTTGCTCGGCATAATAAGCGGGGCACAGATGGGTAACCAAAGGATGACATGAAGCTTTCCCACTTTTTTAACGGAGCGCGCTGAGGATATTTTGGTGGAGTGAGAGGCTTTCGCCAAGACTTTGGAGCCCGCCGCCGCATTGATGACCAGCGAGGCGCTGCGCGACCACGCGCATGAGATTCTCCAAGCCATTGCGCTGGACATCGAAAGCCTTCAAAGCAAGGCCGAGCAAATCGCCAAGTCGCATGGCAACGGCCCTGCCGAGTTTCCAAGGAGCGCAGCCTCTGTCCATGGCACGCTGCGTGAAGTCAGCGGCTTTTCCCTGGTGCAGCTCACGGCGGAATTTCGCGCGCTGCGCGCGAGCGTCCTACGCCTGTGGTTGCCGAACATCAGCGAGTTCAACCAGCAAGCCCACGAGGAGCTGGTGCGCTTCAACGAGGCGGTGGACCAGGCTTTGGCTGAGTCGGCGGTGACTTTCTCCGAACACAACAACCAAACGCGAGAGCGTTTCCTGGCGATCCTTGGGCACGACTTGCGCACGCCTCTCGCTGCCATCAGCATGAGCGGCGTGCTCCTTGAGCGGTCGAAGTCGTCGGATGGCAACGCGGTGACTGGCAAGCGGCTGCGTCGCAGCGCCGCCACTATGTCGACAATGGTCAACGACCTGTTGGAATACTCGCGCACCCAGCTTGGCGGCAAGATGCCTATAGCGCCGGCGCCTGCCAACATGGGCGACATCGTCCAGGCGGCCCTGCATAACGCTGCCTTGGTACATCCCCCGACTGCGCCTTCGAGTTACATTCGCGCGGCGACCTGTCGGGCGTCTTCGACGACATCCGGCTGCAGCAGGTCGTCGTGAACCTGCTCGCCAACGCCGCCCAATACCGGGCCAAGGGGACCAGCATCGTGCTCGGCGTTGCGGGCGAGTTCGACGACCTTGTTCTCTCGGTGATGAACTTTGGCCCTGCCATTCCTGCCGAATCGCTCAGAACGATTTTCAGCGCGATGGTGCAACTCCCGATTGATGGAGAGCAGCCTGGGCGCCCGCGAACCAGCCTTGGCTTGGGGCTGTTTATCGCTCGGGAAACCGCACTGGCCCATGGCGGCTCGATCCACGTGTCGTCAACCGATACCGAGGGCACGACCTTTACGGTCCGCATTCCCCGCGCCGTGGCGCCGCCCAGAGAACCAAGCCTGGCGCCAGCAGATTGGACGACATCCTGATTCAGCTGGGCGGCATGCGTTTTTGAGGAACGGAAAACTGAGAGTGAAGTCCTGCTCGGCCTCTGGCGCTATCTCCACCCCGTTGTGACGCGCACCAGCGATGGCCTGCCCCAGGCCCTTCGTGCGCTCTTTGCGGCCCGGACGGGCATTGGTCAGCAGCAGGACAAAGCGGGCGCCATTGGACTTCACGCCTTCGCAGAGGGCTGCCCGCCATAAGCGCGTCAGGTGGCCCGAGCGCGTCACGTCGGAGTGGACAGAGACCAACTGTCATCGCTTCGCGACGGCACTTTGGGTTCAATGGCATGGCCAATCTGGCCGCTACCGGTGCGTGCCAGGCACTGGGTCTGCCCGCCACCCAGCCGCAGGACCGAAGGCAAAACACCAGCAGGGCTGGACAAAGGCGAGGCGACCAGTGCAAGGTATGTCCTACACAAAGACCTGCCAGAGCCTCACCCGGTAAGTTGCTTGAGATTTTTATGCTTGTTTTTTTACTTCCCAGGCAGCAGGCAGACGGCATGCGCCCAGCATGGTCTGAACCTGTTTCCATGCATGCATGCATGAATTTCAATCAACCTTGTCAGGACTCCCCATGGCCATCAAATCCAGCCGAAACTCCGCTCACCGTGACTCAGAAGACCTGTCGGCGGGACAAGCGCAACTCACCAGCCAGGCCCGTAACCAGCTTGCTGAAGTGGCCGAAGCCACGTCGGTCATGTACAACGCCACGGAATCCATCCAGCAGATCAACCAGCAACTGACGCAACGCGCGGCTTTGCGCCACCAGCAGATTGCCGACCGCTTACGCGAGGCCAACAGCCCGGTTGAGTTGCTGGCCATCCAGTCCACCATGTTCACCTCGGGACTGCAGGAAGCCGCGCAGTATTGGCAGGATGTGGCGGCTGCAACCTTGAAAGTCCAGTCCGAGATGATGGAGCGCAACGCCCCCCACCAGAGCGGCGCCGGCCCGGCGCATGCAGGCAACACGGCACTTGATGCCTGGCAGAAGATGTTCACGGCATCGCTGAACACGTCGAGCGGTTCAGGCAGCGCAGGCAATCCGCTGTTCGATACCTGGCAAAAAATGTTCACTGCACCGCTGGGTGCTTCGAGAGCATCTTCAGGTAACGAAGAGCGTTAAGGCGCAGCGCCAATGCGAGCGCTCAGGTTGACGCGGTTTGCCGGCGTCGACGCGTGTCATGCGCTTGAAGTTGTGGCGGCATCAGGCTGGACGCATCCATAAAAACCAAAAAAGCGGCGCTCCCTCCAAGGAGCGCCGCCGTGCAAATCATGCCCGGGTCCTGCCCTTCAAGGCCTGACCCGAAGGCTGATTAACGGTAGATATGCTGGCCGCGATTTTGCTTCCATTCGTTTTCAAAATGCAGCGCATCGTCGTCATTTTTGGTACGCACGCCGATCAGGATGCCGCCATTTTTGATACCTTCTTCATAGTCCTTGATGCGCTCTTCAGGAATGTTCCAGCCGATCAGGGCACCAATCAAACCCCCGCCTGCAGCGCCAGCGCCTGCACCGACAGCCGCTGCTGCCAGCGGGCCTGCAATCACCAAGCCCAGGCCTGGCAGCGCCAGGGTGGTGCCGACTGCAGCAATGCCGGCCAGGATGGCGCCCACCGTGCCGCCAATGCCTGCACCGATACCCGCGCCTTCAGCCGCCTTGTTCCCCAGCTCGGTTTCCTTGCCTGCGGTGGTGCCGGCAAAGTGGAGATTGCGCGTTTCATCAGACATCACCAGATTGACATCGTCTTTCGAATAGCCGCGCAAATGGGCTGCGTTGTAAGCGGCCTCGGCACTTTCGCGATCAGGAAAAAGTCCCGTGACCAAGCCGCTGGAACCTGTGGTGGTCGTTGAGTTGTAAGGGCTGGTGGTGATCGTGTTCATCTATTTTTCCTCGATTGAATGAAAAAGTTAAGGAATAAAGCGCTGGTCAGTTGCGGTCAGCGCGAGCGGGGCGTGGGCTTGAAACGTTGCCAGCCACTTCCGAGTTGCGTGTGCGGGTGACAGTTGTGGTGCCCGTTGCAGCAGTGGTGCTGCCGGTGGTGTTTGCAGTGATCGCATCACTGGCTTTGCTTGCAGGCGATGGCGACGTGCGCACCAGCGTCGCTGTATCGCTGCGCGGCACGGCCTTTCGCGTCGCTTCGGCAGCATCCTGGGGGTTCACGCCCACGGTTGTCGGCGCCGAAGCCGGGGCCGAGGAAGGCGCCGTCTGCGCTGAAGCGCTCGCCATCGTGAATGCCAATGCCGCGGCCAAAGGAAGTGATTTGAGGTAACGGTTCATTGTGTTTGCTTTTATTTGAAGTTGGCGGAAACACGAAGATCGTGCTTTCAGTAAGCTGCGGTTTGCAGGCTTGTTGAACTATAAAAAGTATTTCTCCGATGAGCCACAGTGCAATTCCGGTGCAGCCGTAGGAGACAAGCTCGACCTTGCGAGCATGGCTTGCGCATTTCTTGCGATGATCCAGCGTTCTTTTTGCTGCAGGAGTGCTCTGTTCCTGGTGTGGCCGAGAGGGGCGTGATCCGCGAGCCCTGCGCTGGCTTTTATGGCCCTGTGCCGGAGGTTCGCTTGCGTGCCAGCCACCAGGGTTGTCCTTGCAAAAAAGCCAACTGCATGGGTTGGCTTTTTTGTTTTTGGGATTTGCCATCCTCGTCGTGTCCGGTCCAGCCCGACACCCGCGCCTCAAATCGCCAGCGGGTCCACATCTATCGCCCAGCGCACCAGGCTTTTGAATTCTGGTTGCCGACGGGTTTCGGCCAGCACCGGCTGCCAGGCGGCCAGAAAACGCTGCAGTGCCATGCGCGAGGCGCTTTCCACCAGCATCTGGGCGCGCTCGATGTCGGCCACGCGCTGGATCGTCATCGGCACGGCCGGGTATGGCGTGACGTGGCTGCAGCCGATGAGCTGCTGCTCCTGGGCGGCCAGGGCGGCGGCGTTCAAAAAGCCCTGGGCGACTTCCTGGGTCCTGGCTTCGGCCCGGACCAGGGCTGAAAAGCCGAAGGGCGACAGGCCCGCCGCTTCACGCTCGGCCAGTTCCTGCTCGGCAAAACTGGGGTAGTCGTGGCGCTTGAGGGCGTCAAAGAGCGGGTGCTCGGGGTGAAAGGTCTGCACCCACATCTCGCTCGCCTCGCTGTAGCGCGCGTCGCGCCCGGCCCTTCCGGCCGCCTGCATCAGCAGGCTGAAGAGACGCTCGGCGGCGCGGAAATCGCTGGAAAAGAGGGCGCCGTCCGGGTTGACGGCGGCCACCAGCGTGATGTGCCTGAAGTCGTGCCCCTTGGCGATCATCTGCGTGCCGACGAGCACATCGACCTCGCCCTCGTGCACGCTGGCCAGCTGTGCCTGCAGCGCGCCCTTGAGCCGGGTGCTGTCGGCGTCGATGCGGCTGATGCGCACCGCGCTGCCGTCGGGTCGGGTGATATTTTTCAGCAGCTCGGCCAGGTGTTCTTCCAGCCGCTCGGTGCCGCGTCCCACGGGGGCGATGTCGATGTTGCCGCAACTCGGGCAGGCGTGCGGCACGCGCTCGGTAAAGCCGCAGTGGTGGCAGCGCAGGGTGCGGTCGATCTTGTGAAAGACGCTGTAGGCGCTGCAGTGCGGGCACTCGCTTTTCCAGTCGCAGTCCAGGCAGGCCAGGACCGGGGCGTAGCCGCGCCGGTTCAGAAAGATCAGCGACTGCTCGCCGCGCGTCACCCGCTGGGCGATGGCGGCCAGCAGCGGCGGGGCGATGATGCAGCGTTTCGGTTGATGGTTCATGTCCACCCGGCGCACGGTGGGAAGTTTGCCCTGGAACGTGGCGCCTGCGCTGGCCGTTTCAGGGACGCCCTGCAGCGAGGCTGTGCCTGCGGGCGGCCCGGCGCGGCGCTCGCTGGCGCCCGTGCTGGCCGGCGCGCCGGTGCCGATGCGCTCGTCCATGTTCAGCCGCTGGTAGCGTGCGGTGATCGTCGCCTGCCAGCTCTCCAGCGATGGCGTGGCCGAGCCCAGCAGCACGCGGCAGGGGCCGTGCGGCTCCGGGGCCGTATCCGTTTCGAGCTTGGCCCGGTACACCGCCAGGTCGCGGGCCGAGTAGCGGGCGCCTTCCTGCTGCTTGTAGCTCGGGTCATGCTCTTCATCCACCACCAGCAGGCGCAGGTTCGGCATCGAGGCCAGCACCGCCATGCGCGTGCCCAGCACCAGCCGGGCCTGGCCCGAATGCGCGGCCAGCCAGCTTTTCAATCGCTGGGCGGGCGTCAGGCCGCTGTGCATGGCCACGACGCGCTCCTTGCCCAGATGGGCAAAGCGCTCTTCAAAGCGCGCTTGCAGCTGGGGCGTCAGGTTGATCTCGGGCACCATCACCAGCACCTGCGCCTGTGGGTCCTGGTCCAGCACCCTGGCGGCCAGGCGCAGATACACCTCGGTCTTGCCGCTGCCGGTGGCGCCGAACAGCAGCGCCGGCCTTTGCTTTTCCAGGCTTTCGGCCTCGAATTCGGCCAGTGCACTGACCTGCTGTGGGCTCAGTGCTATCAAATCAGGGGTTCCCGGCAAGCGGCTGGTGTCCACGACGGGGCGCTTGAGCCGGCGCGCCAACTGCTCGGGGGTGAGTTCGCGCAGTTGCGGCGGCAGGGCCGCCAGCGCCACCTCGCCAAGCGAGCGCTGGTAATAACTGGCGGTAAATGTCACCAGCTGGCGCCAGGTGGCTGACAGTGGCGCCAGGCCGTCCAGCACGCCGGCAATGTCCCGGATGCCTGTTTGTGGCATGTCGCCGCTGCCCGGCAGCACTTTCCAGACCACGCCCAGCACCTCGCGCCGCCCGAAAGGCACCCGCACCAGCGTGCCGGGGCCGAGCGGGGACGGACTGCGGTAAGTCAGCGCCCCGGCAATTGCACTGTGCGCCGGCGCGGCCACCACCACGGCAAGCCAGTGGCTCATCGGGCGCTCTCCCAGGGGCGCAGGGCCTGATGGTCAGCGCCAGCGCGGCCGCTGCGGGCGTGGATTTTCAGCGCCTCGAAGTTGTCCAGAGTTCCTGTGGATAACTTTGTGGATAGCTTGTGATAAAAGCCCGGAAGTCCTTGTAAATCAAGGGCTTGCTTAAACTGCCTAGTAAAAAGGCAATTTAAATTATCGTTATGAATCAAGCACTTATCAAAGCCATAGGTTGGATGGCGTGAAACCACCCCGCAGCGGGACTTTTGCACAGCCCGGAACAAATTTTGTGCATAACTTTGGCGGGCAGAGGCTTTTTTTGTGCTAGTCATGGCGCAGCCGCCGGTAAAAACAGCTGTTTTCAGAGGTTTCCCGCCGCGTCTCAAGGCCGGCCGGCGCGCAGGCTGCGCGAGTGCGAATGAACAGCGCGCACCAGCGCCTCGACGCTCTCGGGCGGGGTGAACTGGCTGATGCCGTGGCCGAGATTAAAAATCTGCGTCGGCCCGCTTTGCGTCATGTCCATGTGCGGCGCGCCAAAGCTCTCCAGCACGGCGGCCACTTCGGCTTCGATTTGCGCCGGGTTGGCAAACAGCACGTTGGGGTCCAGGTTGCCCTGCAGCGCCTTGGCGTTCGGGCCGTTCTCGCCCACACGCGCGCGCGCCTGGGCCAGGTTCACGGTCCAGTCCAGGCCGAGCACTTCGCAGTCGAGCTGCTTCATAGACTCCAGCCACTGGCCGCCGCCCTTGGTGAACACCAGGCGGGGAATCTTCACGCCGTTATGTTCACGCTTGAGCTGGCTGAGCACTCTGGCGGTGTATGCCAGGCTGAACGTGTGGAAAGCCGCATCGGCCAGCACGCCGCCCCAGCTGTCGAAAATCATCACCGCCTGCGCGCCCGCTTCGATCTGCGCGTTCAGGTACAGCGCCACCGCGTCGGCGTTGATGGCCAGCATCTTGTGCATCAGGTCCGGGCGCTGGTACAGCATGGTCTTGACCAGCCGGTAGTCGTCCGAGCCGCCGCCTTCCACCATGTAGCACGCCAGCGTCCAGGGGCTGCCGGAAAAGCCTATCAGCGGCACCCGGCCGTTGAGCGCTTTTCGGATCGAGGTGACGGCGTCGAACACGTAGCGCAGCTTGGCCATGTCCGGCACTTCGAGCCTAGCAACGGCGGCTTCGTCGCGGATGGGCGTGGCGAACTTCGGGCCTTCGCCCAATTGAAACGACAGGCCCAGGCCCATCGCGTCGGGCACGGTCAGGATGTCGGAAAACAGGATGGCCGCGTCCAGCGGGTAGCGCTCGAGCGGCTGCAGCGTGACTTCGGTGGCGTAGTCGGTGTTGGTCGCTAGTCCCATGAAGCTGCCGGCCTGGGCGCGGGTGGCGCGGTATTCCGGCAGGTAGCGCCCGGCCTGGCGCATCAGCCAGACAGGGGTGTAGTCGGTCGCCTGGCGCAGGCAGGCACGGAGAAAAGTGTCGTTTTGAAGTGGTGCAAACATGATGGGATTGTCTCAGGTGTGGCTAGGGTTGATCTGGCTGGCCAGCGCGCCGGTTCGGCTTTACGATGGCAGCGTGGGGTTTTTTCTTTGACTCGGAAAGGGAACTGTCATGCAGATGAGCGACCAGGAATATTTTCGCAGCTGTATCGCCAAGGAGCGCCATCTGGCGCAGCTGCTCGGCCATCAGCACATCGAGGAGTGTTATGAAAGCGCGGGCACGCTCTGGGACAACAACCAGCGCCTGCCGCAGTGGACGCGCGACTGGCGCGCCTGCGGCCCTTTGATGACGGAGTACCGGTTGACGGTGAGCTATGGCGATGCAGATGGGCAGGGTGGCGGTTTTGCGCGCATCGGCAACACGACGGTGCGTTTTGCCGACCATCCGACGCGGGACCGGGCGGTGATGGTCGGGATCGTCAAGGAGCTGATTTTTCTGCTGGAGCATGGCAAGCTCACCAGGCCGGAGCAGCCGGCTCAGGCCGCCCAGCCCGCGTAGCAAGCCTGGACGGTACCAGGGAGCGCTTTTGGACGGGCCGCCATGCCGGAGCCAGGCAGTTGTGCAACCGGGAAGCTGTCACCGCACCGGCAAGAACTGCGTCGGCAGCGCCTGCACCGGCAGCAGCTGGAAAAACGTGCCGCCCACCAGGTTTTGCACATAGGAGATCACGGCGCGGCGGTATTTCTCGCTGGCCACCTCGGCCAGCAGGTCAAGCCGGCCGATGATCTTGCCAAATTCGCGCTCGAAGCTCAGGTTGCGCTCCGCACCGGCGATGTCGTCGGCCAGCAGCAGGGGCTGGCCTGAGGCCGTGCGCCGGCTCGCCAGCAGCCACACGGCGATGTCGATGTTGCGCGCCGCGTTGTAGATATATTGCGCGTCCAGGCCATTGATCAGGTACAGGCTGGTTTTGCCGCCGTGGGCCGTCACCAGCATGTCGGCGCTGGCAGCGGTGAAAGCGGCCACCCGGTCGCCGCTGAAGGCGGGGCTGAGCGCCAGCGAGAGGGCGGCAATATCGCGCTGGCCCTGCAGATCGGGCCAGGGCGTTCGGGCGTGAATGGCGCTGCGCAGCCGGACCAGGGCGTCGTCGCGGCTGGTGGCGCTGGTTTTTCGCCATTCGGCCGGGTTGCGTTTGTACAGCTTGTCGGCAATGCGCAGCAGGCTGTCCAGGTTATCGCGCATGCCCAGTGTGGCCATGCGGTTCACATCCGACTGGGCCAGCTCTGTCGGTTTCAGCGGCGCTACCTGGGCTTGGCCATGCGTCGTCGGCGCCGGGCTGGTGCAGCCGGTCAGGCCGAGCAGGCCGATCAGTGCCAGCGCCACCAGCAAGCGCGCGGCAGGGTAAGCGGGCTGGCGCCGGGTCGCCCTAGGCGCCAGCGTCAAGCAATGTCCGATTCGAGGACACCGCTGGAGAGCAGCACCCGGTGGTCAATCTTGATGCATTGGTCCTGCACCACCAGCAGGCCGGCGGCTTCGGCCTTGCCGGCCGCTGCCGGGTTGCTCACCCCGAGCTGCATCCAGAGGGCCTTGGCGCCGATGGCAATGGCTTCCTCGACGATGGGCGGAATGTCCTCGCTGTTGCGAAAGCAGTTCACCAGGTCGATGCTTTCATGCTGGGCGGCCTCGTGCAGCGTGGCATAGGCTTTTTCGCCCAGCACTTCGGTAACGTTCGGGTTGATGGGAATGATGCGGTAGCCGTTGCCCTGCAGGTAGCGCGCTACATCAAAGCTCGCCCGGTGCGGCTTGGGTGACAGGCCCACCACGGCAATCGTGCGGCAATGGCGCAGGATGAAGGGGATGCGCTCGGCATGGAGAACAGGACTCATGAAGGACTCTCTTTCTGGCGTTTTACTCGTTGGGCCGCTGGCTCGGGCCAGGGGCGTTGACCCTCACAGCCTGGTCAGGGCGGCCCTGACATCACTCACGGACAAGATTTCCGACAGCACCACCGGGGCGTGGCCGGGCTGGTAAAGCACATACACCGGCACGCCGCTGCGGCCCAGTCCGGCCAGCGCCTGGGTCACGGCCGGATCGCGGCGCGTCCAGTCGGCGCGCAGCAGCACGACGTTTTTGGCCGCCATGTCGGCCAGCACCGAGGCGTCGGCCAGCGTGGTTTTCTTGTTGTACTGGCAGGTCACGCACCAGGCGGCCGTGAAATCGACAAACACATTCTGACCCTGCGCGGCCAGTTGCTCCACCCGGTCCGGCTGCCAGTCCTGCCAGCGCGCCGAGGCCGCCGTGGGCGCCAAACTGACGGATTTAATGACATTTGGGCCAATCGTCCAAGCCCCTATGGCCAAAATAGCTATTGACAGCGTCGTCATCGAGCGCCCGGCGGTGCCGCGCAAGCCCAGCGACCAGACCGCCAGCGCCAGCAGCACCAGCAGCGCCAGCAGGGAGCCAGCGCCGTCGATGCCACTTTGCTGGCCCAGCACCCAGACCAGCCAGGCGACGGTGGCGAACATCGGAAAAGCCATCAGTTGCTTGAACGTCACCATCCAGGCGCCGGGGCGCGGCATGGCGCGGGCCAGCGCCGGCAGTGCGCTGGCGGCCAAATAGGGCAGGGCCA
This sequence comes from Pseudomonadota bacterium, assembly GCA_030855235.1. GTDB lineage: Bacteria > Pseudomonadota > Gammaproteobacteria > Burkholderiales > Burkholderiaceae_C > Polaromonas. Next base: position 38,713 of record JALYRU010000011.1, on the reverse strand, counting down.
TGCCGATGCCGATGGCGCCGAACACCGCCAGCGCCTGCAGCGCCGGCAACCCGACCGCATAGCCGAGCGAGGCGCCCATGAAGGGCGCCGTGCAGGGCGAGGCAATGGCAGTGGCCAGCACGCCCGATAAAAACGCATTGATGCCGGGGTTTTTCGCCTGCAGGTTGATGACGCGCAGCGGCAGGATGCTGCCGAAGTCGAACAGGCCGGCCAGGTTCAGCCCCAGCAGCGTAAAGAGCGCGGCCAGCCCCGCCACCACGGCCGGGTTCTGCAATTGAAAACCCCAGCCGAGTTGCTCGCCCGCCGCCCGCAGGCCCAGCAGCAAGGCACCCAGGGCCAAGAACGACAGCACCACGCCCGCCGTGTAGGCCAGGCCGGTTGTCAGGCGCGTGGCCTGGTCCTTGACATGCACAAAGGCGATCATCTTGATGGCCAGCACCGGAAACACGCAGGGCATCAGGTTGAGCACCAGCCCGCCCAGCAGGGCGCCGACCAGCGCGGCGAGCAGGCCCAGGGCCGGCGCGCTGGCCGGCGCTGGCACCATCCCCGCAGATAAATTCGGAGAAGCCCCGGCCGATGGCTGGGCGGTTGCTGCGCCGGTTGCAGTGGCGGTATTGGCCTTGAGCGCCGCTTCCAGCGCGGGCGAGACCACGGCGAGCGCGGCGGCGGCAGGCCATTGGCCCTTCACGGGCGCGTCGATGCGGTAAGCCGCTTCGTTGAGCGCCACCACCAGCGGCAGGCTGGCCGGGCTTTCGCTGCGCTGGCCCGAGAGCGGCAGCTGCGCCGTCCACACAGCGCCCTGCCAGGATTGACGCCAGGGCGCGGCGGGTTCCACCACATTGGCAGTTTCCGGAAACAGCGCCAGGGTCTTGCCCTGCAGCGCGGCGGGCAGGCCGGCCAGTTGCACTTTGAGTTGCTGGCCGCTGACCTCGATCTGGCTGGCGGCGGCTGGCAGGGGCTGGGGTGTGGCCTCGAACGTGGCCTGGAACAGGCGGCTGCTCAGCGCGGTCGAGCTTCTGGCCGGAATGCTCAGCGCAAAGTCGCCTTCCTGCGGAATGCATTCCTTGCGGCACACCAGCCAGGAAGCTTTGAGTTTCACATCCAGCTGCATCGCGCTGAAGCCGGGCGCCACCGTCAGCGGCACCGGCAGCAGCACGGCGCCTTCGTAGCCGTAGTTGGCCAGCGTGCCGATGGGGATTTTTTTCGGCGTCGGCCAGGCGATGTCGCCCGCCGTGACGCCGGCCGGCAACTGCCATTCGAGCGTCGTCGGCAGGCCCGAATCGCCCGAATTCTTCCAGTAAGTGTGCCAATCGGGCTGGTGCGCCAGCTGCAGCCCGAGCCAGACCGGCTTGCCCGGCGCCACGCCCTCGGGCGCCCAGGCCAGCAGCTCGGCGCGCACCTGATCGGTGCTGACTACAGCGACACGGAGCGCGCTGCCGGTTTTGGAAAAGAGGCTGTTTTGTGCTGCAGCGCCTGTGGAACATGCACTGGCGGCTATCAAAAAAATAGCGGTTACAAGACGTTGAAAATTCATGGTGGTGTGAGCGGCAGTTGTGCCTTTAGTTCCAGCGGCGCCCAGGCTGGCTTTTTCGGCGGTACCGACCGCCCTGATTTTCCCGTTGGCACCGACAGTCCCGATTGTGCGTCAGGCCCGCAGGGGTGCGGCGGGCCGGCTTTTCGGCGTGGCTTCAGTCCTTGGCGGGCAAGGGTGGTTGGGGCGGGGAAAACACCGCCGGCAGTTTTTTCGGCGCCTTGATGCGCAGCTGCTTGTTGACGTTTTCCTGGCCGAACACCACCTTGATGTCGGCCACCGCCACGCCGAACAGCGGTGCGAGAAAGCGCACCATGTGGTCTGTTGCCTTGCCCGCCTTGGGGGCGGCGGTCACGCTGATCTTGAGCTGCGTGCCCTTGGGCTTGCCGATGGCGTCCTTGCCGGCGCTGGGCTTGCCCAGGATGTTGACCACGAGCACGTCACCGTCCCAGGCAAAGAAGGTGTCGCCGGTGGCGTTTTTGACCTGGCCCCGGCTCATGCTTCAAACCCCGGTTTCTGTTGGAAGCGCGGATCGCCCCTGTGCCGCAAAACCTGATGAGCGGCGGCGCGCCAGCGGTCGGTTCCGGGCTTTTTGAGCTGTTCTTGGTTCATGCTTTGATAATACCGGCATGGATTTTTCCCTCACCGTCACCCCGCCCGCCATCGTTCTGGCCACTTTGAATGCCAAGTACATCCACGCCTCGCTCGGCCTGCGCTGCCTGCTGGCCAACATGGATTTGCATGGCGGCCCCGGCCTGCGCGCCCGCACGCAACTGCGCGAATTCACGATTGGGCAGCGGCCCGTGCAGATCGTCGAAGACCTGCTGGCACTGGCGCCCGCCGTGATCGGCCTGGGCGTTTACATCTGGAACGTGGCGGAAACCACGCAGGTCGTGCGCCTGCTGAAAACCCTGCGCCCGGACATCAAGATCGTCCTCGGCGGCCCGGAAGTCAGCCACGAGACCGGCGAGCAGGACATCTGCCGCCTGGCCGATCACGTCATCACCGGCTGGGGCGACGTGAGTTTCCCCAAGCTGTGCCGCGCCCTGCTGGACGGCCCGGCGCCGCTGATGAAGGTTATTGCCGGCGAGCAGCCGCCGCTTGACGCGCTGGCGCTGCCCTACGGCGAATACACCGATGAAGACCTGAAAAAGCGTCTTTTGTATGTCGAGGCTTCGCGCGGCTGCCCGTTCAAGTGCGAGTTCTGCCTGAGTTCGCTGGACAAGACCGCCTGGGCGTTCGAGCTGGACCGCTTCATGGCCGAGATGGACACGCTGTATCAGCGCGGCGCGCGCAATTTCAAGTTTGTGGACCGCACGTTCAATCTGAAGGTGGATTTTTCAGTGCGCATCCTGCAGTTTTTCCTGGACCGCATGAAGGACGAGGCGGGCGTTGTGCGGGACGTGTCGGGTCTGTTCGTGCATTTCGAGGTCGTTCCCGACAGCCTGCACGAACGGCTCAAAGCCTTGATTGCGCAGTTTTCGGCCGGCTCGCTGCAGTTCGAAGTCGGCATCCAGAGTTTTAATCCCGAGGTCCAGCAACGCATTTCGCGCAAGCAGGACAACGTCAAAACCGCCGAAAATCTGCGCTGGCTGGTCAATGAAAGCCAGGCGCATGTCCACGCCGACCTGATTTTCGGCCTGCCCGGCGAGACGCTGCACAGCTTTGCCGAGGGCTTTGACCGGCTCCACGCGCTGGCGCCGCATGAAATCCAGTTCGGCATTTTGAAACGCCTGCGCGGCACGCCGATAGCCCGGCACACGGCGGACTTTGCGATGGTCTATGACCCGCTGGCGCCGTACACCGTCTTGCAGACCGGGGCGGTGGATTTCACCACCCTGCAGCGCATCCAGCGCTTTGCGCGCTACTGGGAAATGCTGGCAAATTCAGGGCGGTTTGCGCGGGCGCTGGGTTTATTGCTGGGGGTTGGGCCTGAGCTTCAAGCCGGCGTTCAAGATGGTTCTCAATCCAGGGCTCAGTCCGAGCTTGAAGCAGGCTCTCAAGCCAGTCCTCAAGTCGAGTCTCAAGCTGAGCCTCGATCTGACTCTTACGCCGGCCTTCAATCGGCCGAGCTGTCCGGTTCGCCTTTCTGGCACTTTCTGGCCTTCAGCGACTGGCTCTGGCAGACCACCGCCAAGACCCATGAATTCGCGCTGGAAAAACTGGTCGATGTGCTGTTTGACCATCTTGTCAGCGTGCGAGGCTTGGCCGAGGATGACGTGCGCGCCGCGCTGCTGCTGGACTACCGCGCCAGCGGCGCGCGCGGGCGGCCGCACTGCTTGGCCGATCTGCTGGGCGCCGAGCGCCTCGCCCTGCCGGCCGGGGCTGGAAAAAGCCGCTCCGGTCGCCAAAGCCGGCATGTCAGCCAGCAAACTGCGCACCGCGACGAGATTCAGAAAGCGGCGGCGGCGGCTTGAAGCCGGCGCTTTCCTCTCAAAATACAGCCATGAACTCCGCACCCTCAAACCCCGCTTCGCCCCGCTTCTGGGCCGACCTCAAAAGCCCCGATTTTTCACGCCTGGACCTGCGCCGCTGCATCGCCGTGCTGCCCGTCGCTGCCATCGAGCAGCATGGCCCGCACCTGCCGCTCAATGTGGACACGGCGCTGGTCGAGGGCGTGATTGCGGCGGCCCTGGCGCATCTGCCGGCCGACAACCCGGCGCTGTTCCTGCCCACGCAGTCGGTCGGCTTCAGCCCCGAGCACACGCGCTTTGCCGGCACGCTCACGTTCAAGGCCGAAACCATTTTGCGGCTGTGGACGGACATTGCCGAGTCGGTGGCCGCCACGGGCGTGAAAAAACTCGTGCTGCTCAACTCGCACGGCGGCCAGGTGGGGCTGCTCGACGTGGTGGCGCGCGATTTGCGGGCGCGCCTGGGCATGCTGGTGTACAGCGTCAATTCCTTCAACCTGCCGCTGGTTAACGAAGCTGGCGAATCGGTGGCCGCGCAGTTCAGCGCCCATGAGCACCGCTTCGGTATCCACGCCGGCGAGATCGAAACCTCGATGATGCTGGCGCTCAAGCTCGAGCAGGTGGACATGGCGCAGGCGCAGGATTTTCATTCGACTTCGCAGGACCGGGCCGAGCGCTTCAGTATTTTGGGCGACGGGCGCAGCGCCAAGCTGGCCTGGCAAATGCAGGACTACAACCCGCACGGCGCGGTGGGCAATGCGGCGGCCGCCACCCCTGAAAAAGGCCGGGCGCTGCTGGACGCCATGGGCCGCAGCCTGGCGCAACTGCTGGTGGAAATCGACCAGCTGCCCCCCGACACGCTGCGCGATACCAGCGCGTTTTAAGCCACGGGCGCTGCTGTGCGCTGGCATAGGCGCCTTGGTAAGCGTTGTTCGTGAGTTCAATACAAAGCAGCGACTGTTACGGCCTTTTACCGGCACCGCACCCGGCCTGCCAGTGCGCGCAGTAACATGAAGCTTTATCCTTTCATTGAAACATCAGGAGAGTGACATGGGCTTACTTGATTTGCTGCAGCAAGCCATCGGCGGCAATGCCGAAACCCATTTCGATCAGGTTGCCAAGGAAGCGCCGCCCGAGCAGCTTGGCGCCGGGCTTGCCGAGGCCATGCGCTCGGACAAGACGCAGCCGTTTGGCACCATGGTTTCCCAGATGTTCGGTCAGTCGTCTCCCACGCAGCAGGCCGGTGTGCTGAACCAGATTTTGGCGGCGCTCGGCCCTGCGGCGGCGGCCAGTCTGGCCGGTGGCGCGCTGGGCCGGATGCTGGCGCCCGGACAGTCCCAGCTCACGCCCGAGCAGGCTTCGCAGCTCACGCCGACGCAGGTCACCGAGATTGCGGCCCAGGCCGAGCAGACCCAGCCGGGCGTGGTGGACCAGGTGAGCCAGTTCTACGCCCAACATGCGGGGCTGATCAAGGTGCTGGGCGGCACCGCCCTGATGGTGGCACTGGCCAGCATGAAGAACAATCTGGACAAGCGCTGAGTTTGGGTGTCCAGCAGCAAGCCTGCCAGGCCCTCTACGCACGCTGCCTTGCACAACCAAGGCTGTCTACCGACAACCAAGTCTGCCCACCGGGTCGAACGGCTTTTGATGAACACACGGCTGAACTCTTTCCAGCGCCCGCCGGCCCTGCTCGGCGCGCTGCTGCTGCTGGGCGTCTTGAGCGCCTGCGGTGATACCGCCTTGCTGCCGCCCGAGGCGGGCATGGGTCCGAGTCCGACCCTGCCGCCACCGCAGTCCAGCCTGTTTCCCACGGTCAAGATTGCGCCGGCCCAGGGCTGGCCCGAAGGGGTGACGCCCACGCCCATGCGCGGCTTGGCCGTGACGGCCTTTGCCGCCGGCCTGGACCATCCGCGCTGGGTTTACGTGCTGCCCAATAACGACGTGCTGGTGGCCGAAAGCAATGCGCCGCCCAAGCCGCAGGACAACCAGGGCATCAAGGGCTGGTTCATGAAGCAGGTGATGAAGCGCGTCGGGGCCGGTGTTCCCTCGGCCAACCGCATCACCCTGCTGCGCGATGCCGACGGCGACGGCCGGGCCGAGGTGCGCAGCGTGTTTCTGGAAAACCTCAACTCGCCTTTCGGCATGGCGCTGGTGGGCAGCGACTTGTATGTGGCCAACACCGATGCGGTGCTGCGCTTTGCCTACGAGGCCGGCCAGACCCGTATCACGGCGCCGCCCCTCAAAGTGGTGGATTTGCCGGCCGGCCCCATCAACCACCACTGGACCAAGAACATCCTGGCCAGCCCGGACGGCGCCAGGCTCTACGTCACCGTGGGCTCCAACAGCAACGTGGCCGAAAACGGCATGGCCGCCGAAGCCGGCCGCGCCGCGATCTGGGAGGTGAATCTGGCCAGCGGCAGTCACCGCGTGCTGGCCTCGGGCCTGCGCAACCCCAACGGCATGGGCTGGGCGCCCGAGACCGGCGCGCTCTGGACAGTCGTCAACGAGCGCGACGAAATCGGCAGCGACCTGGTGCCCGACTACCTGACCTCGGTCAGGGACGGCGGTTTCTACGGCTGGCCCTACAGCTACTACGGCCCACATGTGGACAGCCGCGTCAAGCCGCCCCGGCCCGATCTGGTGGAAAAAGTCCTGGTGCCCGACTATGCGCTGGGCGCGCATGTCGCGCCGCTGGGGCTGGCTTTTTCCAGGGGCGATGCCTTGCCGCCCGCGTTCTCCAGCGGCGCTTTCATCGGCCAGCATGGCTCCTGGAACCGCCGCCCGCTCAGCGGCTACAAGGTGGTGTTCGTGCCCTTTGTCAAAGGCCAGCCTTCCGGTCTGCCGGCCGATGTGCTGACCGGTTTTTTGAGCCCCGAAGGCCAGGCCTACGGCCGCCCGGTAGGCGTGGCCATGGACCGGCGCGGCGCCTTGCTGGTGGCCGATGACGTGGGCAATGCGATCTGGCGCGTCACTGGCGCGCCGGGCCGATAAGCCGCCCTTGGCAGTCCTGCGCCAGTCCCGCAACCGGGTGGCGCCGGGTTCTCACCTTCCTGAAAGCCTGGGATTTCCCCCTGTCACCCTGAAAGAGCACACCCGGCACATGGCTTCATGCCGGAGGGCTATCTCACAGTTCTAGTATGCTGTCGGGTGTTTTTTGGTTATTAATTATTAATTATTAGGGTGTTTGTTTCGCGACTTCCCTGGAGAGCCAGAAGATTCCCGTTAAAAAAACAGTTTGGCCTGAAAATCAACCATGTCCTCTCTCACCTCATTTCCAGCGCCGCAAGACCTTGCCGGACGAAGCATTCAGGCCATCTGGCACCCTTGTACGCAGATGCAGCGTGCAGCGGCCGTGCCGCCGCTGGCTATCACCCGTGGAGAAGGGCCGTGGCTCTTCGATGATGCTGAAAAGCGCTATTTCGACGCCATCAGTTCTTGGTGGGTGAATCTGTTCGGTCATGCCGATGCGCGGCTCAACGCGGCGCTGAAGGACCAGCTGGATCGCCTCGCGCACGTCATGCTGGCCGGCTGCACCCATGCGCCCGCCGTCGAGCTGGCCGAGCGCCTGTCGGCGCTGACCGGCGGCGTGTTGGGGCACTGCTTTTTTGCGAGCGATGGCGCCTCGGCGGTGGAAATCGCGCTCAAGATGAGTTTTCATTACTGGCGCAACAAGGGCTTTTCGACCAAGCAGGAGTTCGTCTGCCTGCGCCAGGGCTACCACGGCGAGACGCTGGGCGCGTTGGCCGTCACCGACGTGGCGATTTTTCGCGACGCCTACAACCCGCTCCTGATGCGCTCGCACCAAGTGATGTCGCCCGATGCGCGCCAGGCGCTGCCGGGTGAGTCCGCTGCGGACGTGGCCCTGCGCGCCGCCGCCGATCTGGAGCAGCTGCTGCAGGCGCGCCATGGGCACATTGCCGCCGTCATCCTCGAACCCTTGATTCAATGCGCCGCCGGCATGGCCTTTCACGATCCTGCGTATTTGCGCGCCGTGCGCTCGCTGTGCGACCAGTACGGCGTTCACCTGATTGCCGACGAGATTGCCGTCGGCTGTGGGCGCACCGGCAGCTTTTTTGCGTTCGAGCAGGCGGCGCTGCCGGGCGAGCCGCTGATCTGGCCGGACCTGATCTGCCTGTCCAAAGGCATCAGCGGCGGCTATTTGCCGCTGTCGCTGGTGCTCTCGCGTGACAGCATTTACGAGGCCTTTCTGGACGACGATGTGGCGCGGGGCTTTTTGCATTCGCACTCTTACACCGGGAACGCGCTGGCCTGCCGCGCTGCCTGCGCTGTGCTCGAGCGCTTTGAACAGGACGACGTGCTGGCGCGCAACCGCGAGCAGGCGAAGATGCTGAGCGCCGCGCTGGCGCCGCTGCAAAGCGATGCCCGGCTTGAAAATTTCCGCCAGATGGGCATGATCTGGGCCTTTGACGTGCGCGAGCCGCTGGCCGGTTTCCGTTTTGCCGAGCGCTTTCACTTGGCCGGGCGCGAGCGCGAATTGCTGATCCGTCCGATTGGGCGCACGGTGTACCTGATGCCGCCCTATGTGCTGGACGCGCCGCTGTCGGCCTGGCTGTTCACCCAGGTAATGGCCACGCTTGACGATGTTTTGAACCAGAGTTTTCCCGATGCTGATAGATCACCTGAACCGCCAACTGCTTGAGCGCGAGGCGCAGTCGCTGCGCCGCCAGCGCCCTGTTGCCGGCTCACCCTGCGCGCCGCGCCAGCGGGTGGCCAGCAATGGCGGCCCCGAGCGCGAGCTGCTGGCGTTTTGCAGCAACGATTACCTGGGGCTGGCGAACCACCCGGCGCTGATTGACGCGCTGGCCGAGGGCGCCCGGCGCTACGGCGCGGGCAGCGGCGCGTCGCATCTGATCAGCGGCCACTCGCAGGCCCATGCGGCGCTGGAGGAAGACCTGGCCGCCTGGCTGGCGCCGTGCATCCCGAACGCGCGAGCGCTGTATTTTTGCACCGGCTTCATGGCCAATCTGGCGCTGCTCACTGCGCTGGGCGACGCCAGCGCGACGATTTTTGCGGACAAATTGAACCACGCCTCGCTCGTCGATGGCGCGCTGCTGGCCAAGGCGCCGCTGCAGCGCTACGCGCATAAAAACCTCGCCGTACTGGAACGCCAATTGGCCGCCTGCACCACGCCGATCAAACTGATCATCACCGATGCGGTGTTCAGCATGGACGGCGACATGGCCGACCTGCCGGAACTGCTGGCGCTGGCCGAGCGCTTTGACGCCTGGCTGATCGTCGATGACGCACACGGCTTTGGCGTTCTGGGCACGCAGGGCCGGGGCAGCCTGGCGCATTTCGGCTTGTCGAGCGAACGCCTGATCTACATGGGCACACTGGGCAAGGCCGCTGGCGTGGGCGGCGCGTTTGTCGCCGCGCACCCGGCGGTGATCGACTGGCTGGTGCAGAGCGCCCGCCCTTACATCTACACCACCGCCGCGCCGCCCGCTGTGGCCCACGCCTTGCGCGAGAGCCTGCGGCTGATGGCCGGGCCGGAGGGCGACGTGCGCCGCGCCCGGCTGCAAACGCTGATCGGATTTTTACGCGCCCGGCTGGCGGAGTTAATCGCCGCCCAGCCAGCGCTGGGCTGGACGCTGACGGAGTCGGCCACCGCCATCCAGCCGCTGATCATCGGCCACAACGCCGCCGCGCTGGCGCTGGCCGCCGCGCTCGATGCGCAAGGTCTGTGGGTGCCCGCCATCCGCCCGCCCACGGTGCCAGCGGGAACGGCGCGGCTGCGCATCACGCTCAGCGCCGCGCACAGCCAGGCCGATGTGCTGGAACTGGTGGCTGCGCTGGCGCAGGCGGGCCGCGCGCTGGCTCAACCCCAGGCTGACAAGGCGTTGGCGGGAATACAAGCATGAACCAAACGCTTCGGGCCTGCACAACTGGGTCCGTATCTGGGCGGGGTAAAAATATGAACTTTCCCCTCGCGCCTGCGCAACGGGCGCAACTGAGCCAGGAACTGGCCGGAGCACAACCATGAACCAGACTTTTCCCCTGCGCGGCTGCTTTGTCACCGGCACCGACACCGAAATCGGCAAGACCTGCGTCAGTGCGGCCCTGCTGCACTGGTGCGCGGCCCAGGGCTGGCGCAGCGCCGGGTTCAAGCCAGTAGCGGCGGGCACACAGCTCATCGACGGCCAGCGCGTCAACGACGACGTGCGCGCCTTGCGCGACGCCGGTTCCGTGCGGCTGACTGACGACGAAGTCGGCCCGCTGCAGTTCGAGGCGGCCTGCGCGCCCCACATCGCCGCCGCGCTGGAAAACCGCGCCATTGACGGCCCCGCGCTGGTGCAGCAGGCCCGGCTGCTCACCCAGCGTGCCGACGTGCTGGTGGTCGAAGGCGTGGGCGGCTTTTGCGTGCCGCTCAATCAGGCCTGGGATACGGCGGACCTCGCCCAAGCCCTCGGCCTGCCGGTGATTCTGGTCGTGGGGCTGCGCCTGGGCTGCATCAACCACGCCCTGCTGACGGCCGAAGCGATTCAACGCCGGGGCCTCAAGCTGGCGGGCTGGATTGGCAACACGGTTGATCCGGCGATGATTCAGGCACCCGCCACGCTGGCCACGCTCCAGCACGAATTCACGCGGCGTTATCAAGCGCCGTGCCTGGGGCAGGTGCCCCGGCTGAGCGCACCTGATCCGGCGCAGGTGGCCGCCCACCTGGACGGCGCTGCGCTGGCTACACTGCTCGGCCCGCGCCCGCTGGTGCCGCATCAACCGCAAAGTGCCGGCAGGTCTGCCTTTTGAAGAACCCCCGCTTTAGCCGCACGACGCAACACTGCGTCTGAATCACAGGAATTTTTTGACGCGCAAGTTCACGCCACGACATACCTATCCCTTTGTCAATTTCAGGCTTTCACCGCTGAACCTGATTGATTTTCCTTCTCCATTTCATCCGCTGAAAACCCCGCCATGACTTCCACTGCCACCATTTCGCTTTCCACGCTGCGCGCCTCCCTGCCAGCCCGCCACGATGCCGCTGCTTCTGAGGCGCCTCAGCGCTGGGCCGTCGCCGACGTTGAAGCGCTGTACGCGCTGCCCTTCATGGACCTGCTGTTTCGCGCCCAGCAGGTGCATCGCGAAACGTTTGATGCCAACGAAGTTCAACTGTCCACGCTGCTGTCGATCAAGACCGGCGGCTGCGCCGAAGATTGTGGTTACTGCCCGCAGGCCTCGACGGCAGACAGCGGCGTTGAAGCCAGCAAGCTGATGCCGCTGGCCGAAGTCATCGAGGCCGCCCAGGCCGCTAAAGACCAGGGCGCAACGCGCTTTTGCATGGGCGCGGCCTGGCGCAGCCCGAAAGAGCGCGACATGGAACGCGTCACCGAGATGGTGCGCGAAGTGCGCGGCCTGGGGCTGGAAACCTGCATGACGCTGGGCATGCTGGAGGCCGAGCAGGCGCAGGCGCTGAAGGACGCAGGGCTGGACTACTACAACCACAACCTCGACAGCGCGCCCGAGTTCTACGAGACCATCATTTCCACGCGCACCTACCAGGACCGGCTCGACACCTTGACGAATGTGCGCGCCGCCGGCATCAACGTGTGCTGCGGCGGCATCGTCGGCATGGGCGAGAGCCGCACCGAGCGCGCCGCCCTGATCGCGCAGCTGGCCAATCTCAACCCCTATCCCGAGTCGGTGCCCATCAACAACCTGGTGGCCGTCAAGGGCACGCCGCTGGCCGACACGCCGCCGCTGGACCCGTTCGAGTTTGTGCGCACGATTGCCATTGCGCGCATCACCATGCCGCTGACGATGGTGCGGCTCTCCGCCGGGCGCGAGGAGATGGATGAAGCGCTGCAGGCGCTGTGCTTCCTGGCCGGCGCCAATTCGATCTTCTACGGCGACAAGCTGCTCACCACCAGCAACCCGCAGGCCGACAAGGACCGCCAGCTGTTCGCGCGCCTGGGCTTGAAAGTGCAGGGCGAGCGCCCAGCCGCGAACAGCTCCTGCTGCCAATGAACGCCGCGCTGAGTCCAGCGGCGTCGGCGGTTTCTACGCTGCCCGAGGCGCCTGCAGTGCCCGCAACGCCAGCGCGCCCGCTGATTGACCCGGCGTTTCTGGCCAACCCTTACCCGACTTACCAGGCGCTGCGCGAAGCCGGGCCGATTCACTGGAGCGACGAGTTCTTTGGCGGTGCCTGGCTGCTGACCAACCATGACGACGTGGAGCTGGTGCTGAAAGACCCGCGCTTTTCTGCGCAGCGCACCGGCGCCTGGGTCAAGGACCGCGAGGAAGAGCGCGGTGAACTCGGCGGCTTTCAGCGCCTGTTCGCCCGCGCCCTGCTGTTTCTGGATGCGCCCGACCATACGCGGATTCGCAAGGTGCTCAACGCCGGTTTCCGGCCCGAGGTGATTCACCAACTGGTGCCGCACATCGAGCGTATCGTCACCGACCTGCTCGATCAGGCACAGGCGGTGGACAGCTTTGATTTTATCGAGCAGGTGGCTAGGCCGCTGCCGGTGCATGTCATCACCCGGCTGATGGGCATCGAGGACGGCCAGCGCAAGGATTTCATGGTCTGGTCGGACCATCTGGCGCTCTTCATCGGCTCGCCGCTGCCCACGCGCGAGCAGGCGCGGCGCGCCCAGAGCAGCCTGCTGGCCATGAGCGCGTATTTTGAAACCCTGCTGGAGCACAAGCGCCGCACGCCCGGCGATGACTTGACCAGCCGCCTGGTTCAAGCCGAGGCCAGGGGCGAGATCGAGGGTGGCGCCGAGCTGCTGTCGCAATGCGCGATGCTGCTGTTTGCCGGCCACGAAACCACGCGCCACCTGCTGGGCAGCGGCGTGCAGGCGCTGCTGACGCATCCGGAACAATGCCAGCGGCTGCGGGAAGAGCCCGCGTTGCTGCCCGGCGCGGTGCGCGAGTTCCTGCGCTTTGACAGCCCGGTGCAATACACCGGCCGGCGCGTGGCAACCGATTTGATCCTGCACGGCCAGCAGCTGCGCCGGGGCGACCTGGTGCTGCCTCTGATCGGTGCGGCCAGCCGCGACCCGGCGCGCTACCAACAACCCGATACGCTGGACATCACGCGCAGCGAAGGCCCGTCGCTAGCCTTTGGCGTGGGCCCGCATGTGTGCCTGGGCGCGGCGCTCACGCGCATCGAGGCTGAGATTGTGTTTCGCCAGGTGCTGGCGCGCTGGCCCGAGCTGCGTCTGCTGGACGCCAGTGCGCGCTGGGGCAGCAACCCGGCTTACCGGGGGCTGGTGGCGTTGCCACTGGCGCATGGGGCGACCACCCGGCAAGGATGAATTGAGCGCTGGACGCGGGATGACTCGGCTGGGGCGTGAGCGATCCAGCTGGTATGCCGGGGCGCATCCAGCACAGCGCCAGTACATCACCCATCCTTTGGTGCTTTGGCCACCGCGCTGCTCGCCCGTCAGGTCAAAGAGTGACCTGGCCGTCCACGCAGGTCACGGATTGGCCGCCGACCCAGACTTGGCCGTCGGCGTCGCGCTCGATGTATAACTGGCCGGCGCGGCCCAGGCAGATGCCTTGCGAGACCAAGTAGCGCTCGGGTGCGTAGCCTTCGGCCATCAGCCATTGGGCCAGGCTGGCGTTGAAGCTGCCGGTCACCGGGTCTTCGGGAATGCCGATGCAGGCGGCAAAGGCACGCACTTCCAGATCGGGCGCATCCTCGATGGCTTGCGCGGGAGCCTGGCCGAAGGCGCGTGCTTCGCGGTTGGCGCGGCCGATCAAAGGCGGCGTTTCGGGTGGCGGATAAAAGGCGGCCACGCCGACCTGGGCCTGCAGGTTGTCCAGCGCCAGGTGGTTGGGCATGAGCTGCAGCACGGTTTCGGGGCTGTCGAGCAGCAGCGCCAGCCAGCGCGGCCCGTTGTCCAGCGTCTGGGCGGCCAGAATCTGGTTCGACTTCAGGCCCAGCGCTGCAGCCACCTTGGCCAGCAGCACCGGACTCGTGGCCGAGCGCTTGAACGGTGGCGCGGCAAAGGCCAGCCGCTGGCCCGCAGGCTGCAGGTTTTCGCGGCGGATGTTGACCAGCCCCAGCCCGCACTCCTGAACAATGACATCGCCGCGCCGGGGCTGGCCGCCGGCCTGCAGCCAGCTGTGGCAGCTGCCCAGCGTTGGGTGACCGGCAAAAGGCAGTTCGCCGCCGGGCGTGAAGATGCGCACCCGGTAATCGGCTGACGGGTCGGTGGGCGGCAGCAAAAAAGAGGTTTCCGACAGATTCGTCCAGCGCGCAAAGCGCTGCATCGCCTCGTCGTCCAGGCCGCTGCCGTCGAGCACCACGGCCAGCGGGTTGCCGAAATAGGGCGTGGCGGTGAACACGTCCACCTGGTTGAAAGGGCGCTGCTTCATGGTTTTTGTCTTTCTTCTTTCTGGTCGCTCAAGTTGAGGGGGCTCGTGTCGGGGCGGTGCTGCGCGCCAGGGGCGGGCGCTGCGCCCGGCGCGGCTGCCTGTGCCATGGCATGCGCATCGGTACTCTGTGCGTGAGGTGACGCCAGAACCATCTCGCGGATCGCCTCGGCCAGCGCGGCAATGCCGGTGTCGATCTGCGCCATGCTGCTGGTGACAAAGGACAGGCGCAGCGTGCGGGTGTCGGCATGGTCGGCGTAAAACGCCTGGCCCGGCACAAAAGCCATATTGCGCGCGACCGCCCTGGGCAGCAACTCGGCCGCGCTGATGCCTTCGGGTAGGCGCGCCCACAGGAACATGCCGCCGGCCGGCGCGTTCCATTCGACGCCGGCGGGCATCTCGCGCTCCAGCGCGGCGAGCATGGCGTCGCGCTGGGCTTTGTACAGCGTGCGGATGCCGGGCACATGGCGGTCGAGAAAACCGTCCTTCATCACCTCGATCACCAGGCGCTGGTTGAAGCCGGGGGTGTGCAGGTCGGCGGCCTGCTTGGCCTGCAGCAGCTTCGGAAAGATGGCTTTTGGCGCCACCATGAAGCCCAGCCGCAAGCCCGGCGCCAGCACCTTGGAAAACGAGCCCAGGTAGATGCAGGCTTCGGGGTTGCGCGCGGTCAGCGGCAGTGGCGGCGCCTGGTCGAACCACAGCTCGCCGTAGGGGTTGTCTTCCACCAGCGGCAGGCCCAGGCGGGCGGCCTCGGTGCTCAGGGCGGCGCGGCGGGCTTCGCTCATGCTGCGGCCGGTCGGGTTCTGGAAGTTGGGCAGCACATACAAAAAACGGGCATCTTTGGCTTTGCCGCGCAGGTCAGCCAGGTCCACGCCTTCGTCGTCACAGGCAACGCCGACAACGTCCGGCTCCATGGTCGCAAAGGCCTGCAGCGCACCGAGGTAGGTGGGCGTTTCCACCAGCACCCGGCTGCCGGCATCGATCAGCACCTTGGCGATCAGGTCCAGCCCCTGCTGCGAGCCGGTGGTGATCAAGACCTGGCCGGGCTCGACCTTCCAGGGCAGCATGCTGGCCACCAGTTCGCGCAGGGCGGCAACGCCTTCGCTCGCCGCGTACTGCAGCGCCACCTGGCCGTCCTCGCGCAGCACGGTGGCGCAGGCGGCGGCAAAGGCGCTGACCGGGAAAGCCTGGGGCGAGGGCAGGCCGCCGGCAAAGCTGATGATGCCCGGCTGTTCGGTGATTTTGAGGATCTCGCGGATGGCCGAGAGGTTCATCTTTTGCGTCCGTCGGGCTTGCGTCCAGTTCATCATGTTCATCCTTGGGTGGGGTCGGGTTGGGGGCACAGTTCTGGTTGAATAAAAAATGCCATCGGTGTAGGGAGGTGGCGCCTTGGGCGCTGCCGGTGAGCTGCAAAGGCAGTCGGGTCGTTGCAGACAAAAGATGGCAGGGTCGGTGTCTGCGGCATGGGGCCTATGCTCAGCTGCGCGCGATCCACACGGCTGTCGCTGCCAGCATCGCCGCCATGGCGCGGTTGAACCACCGCAGACGCCGGCCGGTTCCTGCGGGGCCGCGCAGCCAGTGGCGCAGCAGCGAGCCGGCCAGCGCATACGTCAGGTTGCTGGCGAAGGCAAACGCCAGCATTATCGGCAGCACCAGCGCAAAGCGCAGCGCCGCTTCATCGCGCCCGGCAATCCAGCCGCTGACAATGGCCAGCGCCAGCATCCAGGCCTTGATGTTGACAAACTGCAGCGCAGCGCCCTGCCAGAACGTGACGTTCAGCCGGGCGGCGTCGGCCTCGCCAAGCTGGCGCGAGCGGGCCAGCTTGAGCGCCAGCCACAGCAGATAGGCCACGCCGGCGAGCTTGATGGCCCCGGCCAGCAGCGGCAGGGCCAGCACCAGCGCGCCCAGTCCGAGCGTACACAGCGCCAGCAGCAGGCCCCAGCCCAGCGGCACCGCGCAGACAAAGGGCAGGGCGCGCTTCAAGCCGTGGTTGGCCGCCAGCGCCGCCGACAGCGTGGTGTTCGGGCCGGGGGTAAAGCTCATGGCCGTGGCCAGGACCAGTAAAGCGCTCAATTCTTGCCAGTTCATGAGGATCGACTCTACAGGTCGAACCAGCACACCAGCCGGGCACCTAGCGTCAAGCTCGCGCTGGCGCTTTGCGGCCACGCCGGCGCGGACACCGACGCCTTGGGTCCACCGCCTGCTCGACGAAGGCTGCCTGGTCGCGCGCCTGGGGCGCTGCCTCATGCGTTGCGCCATTTCGTCCCGAGGCGCGCATCGACCATGCAAACGGGCCGTGGAGCTGGCCAGAAATTCCATGCGAGTCATAAATCCATGCCAAACCCTGCGCGGGAATATGGGAATTAAGTCACGTACCCAGGAGATTTTTCCCTTTCAGTGCGCCAGATTGAGCTGATATCGAGATCTTTGCAAGGGATTGTAAGAAGTTTTTGGTAAGCTTTGATGAGATAACTTTGCTTAAGGTCGGCGTTTCTTCCAATGCCGTCGGCCATTGCGGCGCGTGCTGGCAAAAGCAAGCAATAAGTCTACGTCTGCTGCAATTTCAAACAAAGGAAAACACATGTATCCATCAAAAATGCTGGTCAGCCGCCTCAGCCTTGGCCTGGCATGCTTGGTCTTTGCTGCGTCCGCTTCGGCCCAGGCCGCCAAGGCCCCGGCCGAGCCATTGACCGTCACCCTCATGCTCAAACGCGTGCAGGCGGACGCCGGGGGGAAAGAGCAACTGGTGAACGCGCCCAGCGTCAAGCCGGGCGAATTGGTGGAGTACCAGGCGCTGTATGCGAACAAGGGCGCCAAGTCCCTGGGCAACGTGCAGGCCACCTTGCCGCTGCCCGAAGGCATGGATTACCAGGGCCAGAGCGCACGCCCCATGCCCGTGCTGGCGTCCACCGACGGCAAGACCTTTGCCGCCGAACCCCTCATGCGCACCGTCAAGGACAAGGATGGCAAGAGCGTCACCGAACAGGTGCCCTATGCCCAATACCGCGCACTGCGCTGGCAGATCAAGCTGGTGGAGCCCGGCAAGGATTTCACTGTCAAGGCCCGGGCTCGTGTGGCGCAAGCCGCCCCGGCGCCTGCAGTGCTGCCAGTACCGAAAGGAGGTGCGAAATGAAGGTAAAGGAGTTTCCTTGACGTTCAAAAAACAACACAACATGACATGTAACCAAATATTACGGTTTTAAAAATTTCAACATCAACCCGAATGACCTCAAAATCATGAACAACATCAAGCCAATATCCGGTGCCAGCACGACGCTGGGAACCGCGCCGCGCTTCGTTGGGGGGCTTGCAATGGCTCTGTGGCTGGCTATGCCCGCCGCCGCTGCCTTGCCGCCCGCCGGCTCAGTGATCGGTAACCAGGCCTCGGCCTCCTACACCGACGCCAGCGGGCAGTCCAAGTCCGCGACTTCCAATCTGGTGGAAACCACCGTGCAGCAAGTCGGCGCCTTCACGCTGACGGATCCCAACGTCAAGACCGCCGCCGTCGGCAACACGGTCTATATGCCGCACACCCTGACCAACACAGGTAACGGCATCGACTCTTTCAAATTGACGCTGACGGATAACACCGGCACCTTTAACGCCACCAATCTGGCGATCTACCTTGACGCCAACGCCGATGGCCTGCCCGACAGCACGACAGCGCTGTGCTCGGGTGTCGCGGTTTGCACGAATTACGTCACTCCCAGCCTGCCATCGGGCGGCAGATACAACTTCGTGGTATCCATGACGGTGCCTGCAGGCGCTGCCGACGGTAACTCGGATAACGTCACGGTAACGGCTACTGCAGGCACTGCTAGCCTCTACACCACTACAACGGCCACGAATACCGACACCTTGAATGTGACCGGGGCGGCAGCCTTCCAAGTCAACAAGTCGATCAGCGCCACCCAGGGCGGTACCGGCGGAACGCTGACCTATACCCTGACCTACAAGAACGTCGGCGCAGCAGCGGGCAATCTGATGCTGCAGGACGTGATCGGGGCTGCGGGCAGTTCGACGGCTGGTTACGCCTATAAGCCAACTTTTGCCAGGTGGAGTGCTGGTAACACTAGTCTTAATGACAATGCGATGGTGGACGGAACGCCAGATCAAGCCAATATCGGCGGCATGGATGCCTACTATGAGGCGATAACTTCGGGCTCCACAACCACGATCAAGGCCAATATCAACAATGTTGGCCCGAACGTCACCGGTACGGTGACCTTCGATGTGACGGTCTTGCCAACGGCTCTGCCCGGTATCAGCACCACCACCAACACGGCATCTTTCGCGGTAGATCCCAATTCGATTCCAACTGACAATGGTTCGTTGACCCTGCAGCCGACCAATCCGTCGTCTTACAACGTTTTGTCCAGCTACAGTGTCGTTTTCAATGACGGCACGGCCGCAGCGGCAGATGGCAGCAACACCAGGCCACTCAGCGGCGATGTTGATGCCTCCAACAACGACCTGGTACGCATTGCTGCCGCGTCACCAGGCCAGACCATCACCTTTAGCAATACGGTCTGGAACACGGGCAACAGCACCGACACGTTCAACATCACGGCAGCAGGTATGGCTGCGCAGGCTCCCGGCTCCGTCTGGCCAGCTGGCACGACGTTCCAGTTGTTCAAGTCTGATGGCAGCTCCCCGCTGCTGGACTCCAACGGTGACGGCGTTGCCGATACCGGTGCGATGACTGCGAATTCTTCGTACACCGTGATCCTGAAGGTTACTCTTCCGACCGGCGCCTGCCCTGTGGTGGGTGGCGTAATTACCTGCCCACCAGGGCCATTTGATGTCGTCGCTAAGGCCACCTCGGTGGGCAATCCGGATGTCAGCAACGTAACCTATGACCGGCTTGCAGCCCTGACCGCTCCCACGGTGGACTTGGCCAACAGCACCGGTACTGTGGACACGGCTGTCAATCAGGATGTCATCGGCGGGACACCTACCACCAACAACCCCAACGTGTTGCCCGGCCAAACCACGACGTTCGACCTGTTTGTGCGTAACGAAGGTCTTATTGCCGATACCTACGACCTGGCTTATTCTGGAACCAATGCTTTTGCACCAGCGACGGCACTTCCTGCTGGCTGGACGGTGCAATTCCGCAATGGCGCCTGCACGGGTACTGGCTCGGTGATCACTTCGGTTGCGGTTAATCCCAGTGCAGAGAAGCAGATTTGCGCTATCGTCAGCGTGCCCGCTGGCGCACTGGCTGGCACGACCAATGTGTACTTCCAAGTACTGTCGCAGGTGACCGGCGCGTTTGATGCGAAGTGGGATGCCGTGACGGTGAAGTCCCTCAACAGCCTGACGCTGGCTCCCAGCGGCACGGGCCAGGTGTTCCCAGGTGGCACTATCGTGTATCCGCATACCTTGACCAATACTGGCAACACCAGTTGCGGCACGGATTTCACGTTCACGATCAGTGACTCGCTGGCTGCACAAGGCTGGACGTTTGTGCTGTACAAGGATCTTAATAACGATGGCGTGATTGATAGCGGTGATACCGTCATCAGCCCTCAGACCGTCAGCACCACGCTGGCTCCTGCCGAGCAGTTTAAGATTCTGGTCAAGGTGTTCTCACCGGCTGGCGCTGCAGCGGCTACCACCGATGTGACATCGCTGTATGTCAGCAGCACCTGCGATACCACTGCTACGGCTACGACGAGCAACACAGCCACTGACACCACCACCGTGGTGACGGGCCAGATCCGTCTGCTCAAGAGCCAGAAAGCCGATAGCTGCACTGCCGCGATGGCTACGACGGGATTCTCTCCGAACCCGTTGACCGCCAAGCCGGGTGACTGTATCACCTACCAGGTAATTGCAACGAACGAAGGCCTGGGACCCGTCACCGCCCTGACCATTTCGGACAGCTTGCCGTCCTACACCACCGGCATGTCGCCACTGGCTTTTCCTGATACGACGGTTGCGCCTGTCTGTATGACGGTTCCTGTCGGCACAGGTAGCAGCACGGCAACTGGTACGGCAGGCTACGCAGCATCGCTGTTTACCTGCTCGGGCTTGGCTCTGGAGCCTTCAAATGCCGTCACCCTGACCTTCAGGGTCAAGGTCAATCAGTAACTTCTCTGAGTGCGTGCAAGGGCAACCTTGCACGCGGAGGGGCCTTCCTGGCCCCTCCTTTTTACTGATGGCCCCAAGCCTGGAGCCATCAGTAAAAAGCCAGCCCAACTTCAGCCCATCCATTGTCAATGCCGGGCTTCGCGCCATAACGGGAATGCAGTCAAACCACCTACCAGATCCATGCATGCAGCAGGAGCGCTTCACTGCCTGTCGCAGGGTGTGGGTGCGGCTCCTGCTGGCCTGGCTGCTTGCCGCCATGGGGATGGTGCCGCTGTGGGCCGCCACGCCGCCAGCCGGCTTCGTGATCAAGAACCGCGCCGAGGCCCTCTACACCCCGGCTGGCAAGGCATTGCCCGAAACCCTTTTTTCCAACACGGTCAGCGCCAGCGTTGAAGCCGTGGAGGCGCTCACGCTCACGTCGGACTGGAGCGTCAGCCTGCCGCCGGGTTCAAAGGCGCTGCTGCCCCATATCCTCACCAACACCGGCAATGTCGATTCGTCCTATAGCCTGAGCTTGGTCAACCTTTTAGGGGATGACTTCAACCTCGCCGGCCTGCAGCTGGTACACGACCTCAATGGCAACGGCATGGCCGACAGCGGCGAGCCCGTGTTGTTGCCCGGCCAGCCCTCGCTGCATCTGGCGCCAGGCCAGTCCGCTACGCTGCTGGTGATCGGGGTTTTGCCGGCAGAACCGGACACGGCTGTCGTACGGATCAGCCTGAGCGCCATCACCGCAGGCAAGGGGCCTCTTTCGGCCAGCAACACCGACACCATCCGGGTGGGCGCCCAGGCTTCCGTGCGGCTGACCAAGCGCGCTGACCAGGCCGGCACCGTGTTGCCCGGAACGCTAGTGAACTACCACGTGGTCGGCACCAATATTGGCGACAGTCCTGCCGGCCCCACACCGATGGCGGGCCCGCAGGGAACTGCAATCTTGATTGACGGCGTCCCGGCCACGGTGCTGATGATGCGCGATGCCGTCCCGCCGGGAACCATTTACCAGCCCGCAAGCCTGAGCACCAGCATGCCCGAGGCGATCCGCTTGTTCCGCCTGCCGGCTGATCCGCCTTTCCAGTACCGCACCAGTGGCGATGACTTGGCGGCGGTCGAGGTGGCGGTGGCATCGCGCAGTTTCCGCCTCAACCCCAACGTCACCACCGACATGCGCTTTGCCGTGCGGGTCAAGGCCGATTACAGCGGGGTGATTCCCAATGTCGCGGATGCTTTTTACAACGATGGCCGCACGCCGGCGCAAACCACCTCGAACCTGGTGCTGCTGACAGTGGCTCGGGACCGTATCGGCCTGGCCAAGCGGGCATCGCAGCCGGTGTACGAGTATGACCCGCTGACCCGTGCGCCGCTGGGCATCGCCAAGGTGCGGCTGAGTTTTGTCGTCGAGAGCTTCAGCGCGGTTGCCCTGAGCAATGTCCAGATCACCGATGTGCTTGAACGGGCTGATCGCTATGGCACCTACACCCCCAGCCCCCAGCCTGGGCGGGGCCAGTACATGCTGGTGGCCGGCTCGGCGCAGGTGGTTTCCCTGCGCAATGGCGCCACCGCGAGTTTCAACCCGGACTTCAAGGGCACCACCGCCCATGCCGGCCTGCTGGCTGCAGGCGTGACGCTGCCGCCGCTGGGCGCGGTGGAAGTGAGCTTTGAGGTCCGCATCAATGCCCTCGGCATTGATGGCGTGGTCTATAACACCGCGACCGCGACCGCCTTGCGTGGAAACCCCGGCAATGGGGTCGTGAGCGACGAATCGGTCGATGGCAGCGCGCCCGACGCCAATGGCGATAACGATCCGGGCAATGACACTTCGCCCACGCCGGTCCTGCTGTCGGTGCCCGGCATCACGCTTGTCAAGACCGTCAGCGAACCCCGAAAGGTGGAGGGTGCCTCCAGAACCTGGGACATCGACTTCACGCTGACCGTCACCAACAGCGGCAAGCCCGTGGCCACTTACGTGCGGGTCGCCGACAATCTCAATTGCACCTTCCAGATGTACCGCTCGCCTTCACCGGTGCAGAGCTGGCGCTTGCTCTCGGCGCCAACGTCAGGCAATGGGCTGCTTCGGAGTAATGCGGGTTTTACCGGAAATGCTCCCTGCGCCACCGCACAGATGCAGGAGTCCAATGCGTACTTGGCCATGCCCTCCGAGCCGCAGCTCATGCTCACTGACGGAACGCGCCATCTGGACCCCGGCGCTTCCGAAGTGATTCGCTTTACGGTGCGCTTTGTCATTGCGCCGCTGGCCAAATCGGCGGACCGGACCTTTACCAACCGCGCCTATTCGGCCAGTTTTGACCGCCAGGACGCCTCGGGCGCACAAATTTTCGCTGCCGCTGCCAGCAGCGTCACTCAGCAAGTGATCGACCCGTCCGGCGTGATCTACCAGGCGCTGACGCGTCAGCCCGTGGCGGACGCTACTGTCAGGCTGTTGCGCCTGAGCTGCGACGGCGCAAGCGCCGGCCCGATCACGGCCGATCAGGTGATGAGTGTGAAGAACACGCATTACACCTTCAATCCTGATGGCAGCGTGTCGATGAAAACCGGCGCGGACGGCGCTTATTACTTTTACTTCAATTCGCCCCCCGTGACACAGAACTGCGAATACGGGCTGAGCGTGACTGTGCCTGCGGGGGGAGATGTGGCTTCGCCGTCAAACCTGATTCCGCCGCTGCCGGGCCGGGTGCCCGATGGCATCGGCGCCGTGCAGGAGCAATCGACAGCGCCCCCCGTAGGCAGCCCCACGCCGTATTACTTCATGATGCGCCTCGGGCCGGGGCTGCCCGACATCGTGAACAACCACATCGCGCTTGACCCTGCACCGACCATCGGGACGCTGCTGCTTGAGAAGAAAAGCACCAAAGCGGTCATCGAGATCGGCGCCAGCCTGGAGTACACGCTTCGGCTCAAGAACGTCTCGGGCAAGACGCTGACGGGCTACACGGTCGAGGACCGCCTGCCGCCAGGTTTTCGCTACCTGAGCGCCAGCGCCCGCCTGGAAGGCGCCAAGATAGACGATCCCGCAGGCGCGCAGAGCAGTGTTTTGCAGTTCAGTTTTCCGACGCTCACGCTGGAAAACGGCAAGGAGGTCACACTTGCCTACCGTGTTCAGAGCGGCATCGGCACGCCGCTGGGCGATGCGGTGAACCGTGCCCAGGCTGCCAGCGGAGACTACACGTCCAATCTGGCCCAGCGCAAGGTGCGGGTGGAGGGCGGGGTGTTTTCGGATGAGGCCTACCTGTTCGGCAAGGTGTTCCTCGATTGCAACAAGGACGGCATTCAGGGCCATGAGGAGGTGGGAATCCCCGGCGTGCGCCTGATCATGGAGGACGGCACCGGCGTGGTGACGGATGTGGAGGGCAAGTACAGCCTGTACGGCCTGCGCGCCATCACGCATGTGCTCAAACTCGACGCCACCACGCTGCCGCCCGGCGCCCATCTGGAGGTGCTGGACAGCCGGAACTCCGGCCAGGCGGACAGCCGGTTTGTCGATCTGAAGAATGGCGAACTGCACAAGGCCAACTTTGCCGTGGACAACTGCGAGGCGCCAGCGGTCAAGGAGGAGGTGGAGCGTCGCCGCCGGGCGCTTGCCGACCGCCCCGACACCGAGAGCCTGGCGGTGTCCAAGGTCCGGCTCGATCTGCAGGCGCCGTCGGCGCTGCCCCTTGATCAGGTCCGCCGGCGCGAGCCATCGGGCGAGCTAACCCCGACCGGAATCAGCCGCTCGACTGCGCCGGTTCTGGCTGCGCCTGCTGCCGCGCCTGCTGCCGTTTTTGAGCCGGTCAAGCCGCGCGAGCTGACCGGGCCATCCGGGCTGCCCCCTTCGCCTGAATCAATGCTGCCGCGTGTGGATCTGGAGGACTTGCTGCCCAAGCAGGACAACACGCTGGCCTTCCTCGATCTCAGGAATGGCGACACTCTGCCCGCGCCGATGGCCAACGTGCGCGTCAAGGGCCAGTTGGGCGCGACTTTGCAGCTAAGCGTCAACGGGCGGCAGATCCAGATGAGCCGGGTGGGCAAGCGCGCGCGCTTGGCCGACAAGCAGCTGGAGGCATGGGAGTACATTGGTGTGGACCTTCTCCCAGGGGAGAATCTGCTGCTGCTCGAAGCGGTGGACAGTTTCGGCACAGTGAGAGGCAGTGAATCCATCAAGGTGATTGCCCCCGGAAAAATCGGCCGGATCGAAATTGATGCGCCAAAGACCGCGGTGGCTGATGCCGTCACGCCGGTGCGCATCAAGGTGCGCCTGACCGACGACAAGGGCGTGCTGGTGACGGCGCGCACCCAGCTGACGCTCGAAGTGGACAATGGCTTGTGGGAGACGAAGGACTTGAATCCGACTGAGCCGGGCACGCAGGTGTTTCTGGAAGGCGGGCAGGCCGAGTACAGCATTATTCCTCCCAACAACCCGCTCGACGCCATCGTGCGGGTGTCATCGGGCGTTTTGCAAAAGGAAGTGAAGATCGCCTATCTGCCCGAATTGCGTCCCTTGATCGGGGCCGGCATTTTGGAAGGCATACTGGACTTTCGCAAGAAAGGCCTGCTGCCGGTCGGCCAGAGCCCCAGGGATGCCTTTGAGCAAAAGCTGCGCAACTTCTCAAGGGAAAGTGCCGACGGCAAGCGCGGCACCAGCGGCCGGGCTGCTTTTTACCTCAAGGGCGTGGTCCGGGGCGAGTATTTGCTCACGGCCGCCTATGACAGCGACAAGACCACCCGCGAGCGGCTGTTCCGGGATATCCAGCCCGACAAGTTCTACCCGATTTATGGCGACTCATCGACCAAGCTTTTTGACGCGCAGTCCACAGAGCGCCTGTATCTGCGCATTGACCACCAGAAATCGTGGCTGCTGTTCGGCGATTTCACATCGGCGGGCGAGGGCGACATCCGCAAGCTCAGCCAGTACAGCCGGGCCGCTACGGGGGCGAAGTATCACTACGAAAATGACAAGGTCAGCGCCAACGTCTATGCGAGCCACGACTCTCTGACGCAGACGGTGCTGGAAATCCCGGCCAACGGTACCTCGGGACCTTATCAGTTGGGCTCTGGGGGCGAATTCAAGGAAAACAGCGAAAAGGTGGAAATCCTGGTGCGTGATCGCCGCCAGCCGGGCGTGATTCTCCAGACCACGGTCTTGAGCCGCTTTACTGATTACGCCATCGAACCATTAAGCGGGCAGCTGCGTTTTGCCGCACCGCTTGCATCGCTGGACCAGAACCTGAATCCGCGCTTCATCCGCATCACCTACGAACTCGATGCGGGCGGGCCAGCCGCCTGGAAGGGAGGTGCCGATGGGCAGTACAAGCTCAGCGACAGCCTGCAGGTGGGCGCTTCTTATGCACATGATGCCACGCCCGGCAATCAGCTCACGTTGTCCGGCCTGACTGCCGTCATCAAGCTGGACCCCAAATCCGTGGTGACCGCCGAGGTCGCCCGCTCTGAGACCGACGCCTCGGGCAAAGGCATGGCGGCGCGGGCCGAATGGATCAAGGAGTCTGAAGACTTCAAAATCCGTGCCCAGGCTACCCGCTCGGATGGGAACTTCGACAACATCACTTCCGGGTTTGGCAAGGGGCGCACCGAAGCCACCGCCGATGCGAGCTACAGCATCGGCAAGGCAACGACCCTGCGCACCGAGGCCATCTACAGCAAGGACGATGTTGCAAAGTCCGAGCGCGCGGGCGTGCTCGTCAGTGCGGCGACAAGGCTGGGCGAAAGCGTCGAGGCTTCGCTCGGAATTCGGCTGTCCAGGGACACGGTGCCGCAACCGTTGGCCTCCACCGTTCCCGCTCCCACGAATGACGGGCCGGTTGAGATGGTGACGGTGCGCGGGCGTCTGGGTATGCCCATCCCCGGAGTGGATGGCGCCAAGGCTTATGTCGAACTGGAGCAGGACGTGCGCGACAAGGACAAGCGCATGGTGGCGCTCGGGGGCGACTACCAGGTCAGTCAGAAGGCCAGGCTGTATGGGCGCTATGAAGTCCTCTCCAGCCTTGGAAGCCCCTACGCCCTGAACGCGGCGGTCCAGAACAATGTCGCGGTATTCGGTCTGGAAACCAGCTACCTGCAGGACGGGAGGACTTTCAATGAGTTCAGGCTGCGTGACACCATCAATGGCCGCGAGTTGCAAGCTGCCTCGGGCCTGCGCAAAACCTGGCAGGTGGGCGAAGGCTTGCGCGTCGGCGCCAGCTATGAAAACACCAAAGCCTTCGCAGGGGTGCAGGGCAGCAACTCCACGGCGGTCACAGGGACGCTCGAGTACACGCCCGACCCGCGTTCGCGGCTCTACGCTTCGCTGGAAGCGCGTGCTGCCGACTCGGGGGACTCGTATGTCAACACCCTGGGTTTCGCCTACAAGATTGACAAGGACTGGAGCATGCTGGGGCGCAGCGCCATCTCCATGCAAAAGACCAACAGCGATCACTCGAGCCTGCTGCAGTCGCGCCAGCAGATCGGTCTTGCCTGGCGTCAAGTCGATGTTGACCGCTGGAATGCGCTCGGGCGCTACGAATACAACCTCAAGGACACGGTGGGCGGCGCCGCTCCGCTCAAGGACGCTTCACACACGGTTTCGCTGCATGTGAACTACCAGCCTGAGCGCGCTTTCACCGCATCCGGGCGATACGCCTTCAAATGGGGCAAGGAAACCGACCCCCTTCTCAGCACCGAGTTCAAGGCGCATCTGCTGTATGGCCGCATCACCAAGGATATCGCCCGCGATATCGATGTGTCATTGCAGAGCGCCTACACCTGGGGGCAGGGCAGCGCCAGAAAGCATGCAATCGGGCTGGAGGTGGGTTACCAGATGGTGGCCAATCTGTGGCTGTCGGTGGGCTACAACGCCGTGGGATTTCGAGATGATGCGCTCACTGGCAGCGAGTATCTCAACCGCGGCGTCTATCTGCGGCTGCGCTACAAGTTTGACGAAGGGCTGTTGAAATGACGAAAGTCGTGGGGGCACTGGGCATCGCATGCCTTTGGGTATGGGCATTGACGGGCTGCGTGGACATGACCCCGATCAAGGGGGGGGCTTTGTCCACGACCTATGCGCAGCGTTTTACCGACGAGGCCATCCGGCGCGACTGGGCGCAGATCAGTGAGATGCAGGCGCGCACCGCTGCTTTGCGCGCAAGCGGCGCCAGCGGTTACCTGATCGCCCGCACCGAGGCGCAGCTAGCCCTGTCCGTCGAAGAGTACGAGGAAAATGACCGGACCGGCATTCTGGAGCCCTTGCTGACCGATGCCCTGCGCCTGGTGGGTGTTCAGGAGGCGGGCCAGGATGTCCTGGCGGTCGATATTTCCCTGCCTGCGCTGCCGGGTCTGGCGCCATCGCATCCCGTGCTGTGGCAGGTGGTGGCCGAGGGCAAGAACGACCCGCTGACCCTGCGCTGCGCTGGCGAGCCGCTGGCCAGGCTGGAGATCGGCCTGCTGGAGCTGGCGCATGAGCAGTTCGAGGTGGACACCAAGCTCAACACGCCCGAGCACTCCGGGCCAAGCCTGGCGATGATTGATGGGCTGGCCGAGAAATTTCGCCGGGCGGCACTGGCCTGCAAGCCTCAAGCGCCACCAGAGCCCAAGTCAGGCGTGATCGAGCCATTGACCCTGTCGGCGGCGGCCCTGTTCCGGTTTGACCAGTGCCGCGAGGCCGACATCCTGCCTGAAGGGCGCAAGCAGCTCGACCGTTTTGGCGCCCAGCTCGCCAAGCACCCCGAAGCCTGGCGCGGCCTCATCATCACCGGGCATACTGATCGGCTCGGTACACCGGCTTACAACGCCGGGCTGTCCCTGTGCCGGGCCAACACGGTGCGCGACTACCTGGTCCGGCATTTTGATCTGGCCGTGGAGCGCTTCGAGACCCTGGGCCTGGCTGCACGGCAGCCGCTGGTGTCATGTGATGACGCTGACGCTAAAGCGTTGAGAGCCTGTCTGCAACCCAATCGCCGGGTCGAAATCGGCATCAAGTGAATCTAATTTTTAGGAAGTAGTTATGCAGGAAATGGGTGCGACAAGGCCTTTGGATGACCGAGAAAGGTTAAAGCACATGTGGCAGCGGGCGCTTGCCGTGCTCGGACTGGTGCTCAGCCTTCTTTTGTGGTCGATTCCGGCCCATGCCTACGACGACGAGATGACCGATTACGTCACGATTCCGACGGGCGCCTACATCGTGGATATGGGAGCCAGCACCCAGACTGTGGCCAATGGGCTCAGGCCGTACGGCCTGGTGTATGACCTGGTCAAAAATCAAAAAGTGCCGGTTCTGTGGGCCATCAATCCTGCCAAGGTCAAGGACAGCACCGACTTCACCTATGCCGGCAAATCCTATCAAGGTGGCCCGTTCATCATCGAAGCGGCCTCCATCACGCCGGCGGTACTGGCGACCATTAACAGCTGGAAGTCCAGCGGTGTGCTGATCGACGGCCCCACCACTGCGCCCATCAGCAGCGTGCCCATCTATGACGCTATCTCGGGCCTGTCCAATGTGGCGCTTGATTTCACCAACGGCTCCATTGCTTCGGTTTTCCTGATGCGCGCGGGCATTCCCGCCACGGCCTACTCTTACAAATACCCAGTCGATCTCAACAGCTGCAACGACTTTTTCGTGATGCCCCATGCCGATCCGACCTGGGCCGTGCATGGCAACCTGTTGAATTTTGTCAAGGAGAAGGGCTATATCTGGTCAGGCTGCCACGCGGTCAGCGTGCTGGAGAACCTGGACAACCCGGCCACGCCGACCATCAACCCGGATCTGAATTTTCTCACCACCAACGGGCTGCTTCCCTATCGCAGCCACAGCGGCGGCTCCCCACCTTACCTCAGCAGCCTGGCGGGCGAGCCGGTGATGCAGTTCCTGGGCACCACGGATGCCGCGCAGCTCAACGGCTCCGAGCAGATCTACCTGCCCAGTTCCACCAGCAGCTGGCGGCCCGGCGCCAAGGTGCTGGTTTACGACACGACGCAAGCCAACATACCGCTTAGCTCAGCAGGACCGGCTGCCGCCATTGTCTATGGCCGAGCCTTTGACACCTCGATTTACGGGCGGGTCATGTACGAGGGGGGGCACGACGTGGGCGGCACCGCTCCGGCCAATATTGCCGCGCAGCGGGCGTTCCTCAACTTTTTGATGCTGTCGATGATCGACCGCAGCCCGGACGTGACCATCACGGCCAGCGCCTTGTCTGTGAATGAGGGCTTTCCCCTCACCCTGAGCGCCAACGTCACCCACACCACTTCCGTGAGCTACCAATGGGTGAGCAGCGGCGGGGGCACGTTCAGCGCGCCCAATTCGGCAACGACCACCTTCACCCCCCCGGAAGTGACGGCAAACACGACGATCCAGATTCGCCTGCTGGTCTCGGACAATTGCGGACGTACCGGCTTTTCAGTGGTCAAGGTGGATGTGATCAACCTGGCCAAATCGGATCTGGCCATCGCCAAGAAAGACTCGGCCGACCCGGTCTCGAACGGTGCAAATTTCAGCTACACCCTGTCGGTGAGCAACCTGGGCACCGAACCGGCCACCAGCGTGGTGGTGGACGACCCCCTGCCGGCCGGTGTGACCTTTGTCAGTGCCAGCGGGACGGGCTGGACTTGCACCAACCCTGCCGGACGCGTCAACTGCACGCGGCCCAGCCTGGCGCTGACCGGCAGCACGCCCAGCACCATCACCATCAACGTGACAGCGCCTGTTGCGTCGGGGACGATCAGCAACACCGCCACGGTGAGCTCGGCCATGCCCGATGTCAACCTGGCCAACAACACCGCCACCGAACTCACGACTGTGCTCCAGGGTATTGATGTGGCGGTCACCAAGACGGCGCAGTCGGGTTTGCGCTACCCCGGCCAGTCGTTTACCTATACGCTGAACGTCCAAAATATCAGCGCAAAACCGGCCACGAATCTGACGGTCAAGGACGTGCTGCCATCGAGCCTGACCTTCGTCAGCGCCAGCGGCACCGGCTGGAACTGCGTGTACAGCAGCGCGGACCGAACCGTAACCTGTCATAACCCGTCCATGGCGGCTGGCGCCACTTCGGCCATCACCCTGACGGTCACGCCGTCGGGCGCGGCAGGCGCCATCATTGCCAACACCGCCACCATCAGCAGCCCGGATTTTGTCGATGAGATACCGGGCAACAACACTTCAACGACCAGCATCACGCTGAGTGCGACGGCCGATCTGGCCATCAGCAAAGTCAGCAGCACCAGCGGATCCGGGGGCGGGCAGGTCGATACCTTTACCGTCACCTTGACCAACAACGGTCCTGGCACGGCCACCGGCATCGTGGTCAAAGACGCGATGAGCGGTAACGACATAGCTAAATACACTGCGGGCTGTACCGTGACGCCCTCGACTGGGAGTATCTCGCCCTCGCCATCTCCCTGGAATTTGACTACCGTGCAAGCGGGCGGCACCTGGAGCATCGCTTCGCTGGCTAATGGCGCATCCGCAACGCTGGGCTTTAGCTGCCCAGGCTTCAACAGAAAGGGCGTGACAAACGTGGCCAGTGTCACCTCCACTTCTCGGGATCCCAATCTGGCCAACAACCAGGCCAGCGCCTTTGTGGTGGATAGCGGCAGTACCGTTACCACACTGGACATGACCATCGCCAAGACCGCCCCGGCCTCAGTGTTTGTCAATGGAACGCTGACCTACACGATCACGGTGACAAATCTGAGTGCCATTACTGGGACAGGCACTTTCACAGTCACCGACACGCTGCCGGCCGGAACCACCTACCAGTCATTCACCACCGGGACTTTCGGCGGTAGCTGCTCTCATACCGCTGGTGTCGTGACCTGTACCAGCGCTGCAAGTACAAGTATCGCCAGCGGTGCATCGAGAACATTCACCATCACGGTGACGGCGCCACCCACTGGAGGCTCCATCATCAACACTGCCGTGCTCCGCTTCGCATTAGTCAATGACACGTACGACCCGACGAACAACAATACCGCTACCGCCACGACCCAGGTCAACTACCTCTCCACAGACATTGCCGTGACCAAGACGGTGAGCAATGCCTTGCCGCCGCTCAACAGCAATGTCACGTTCACCATCACCGCCAGCAATACTGGCTCCACGGCCACCAATCTGCGCCTGATGGACCTGCTGCCGACGGGATTCACCTATGTCTCCAGCACGCCGGCGCAAGGCTCTTACGACCGGGCCACCGGCTTGTGGTATATCGGCAGCCTGGCCAATGGCGCCAGCACGACCCTGACCATCACCGCCAAGGTCGTGGCCGGCGCCATAGCCAACACCGCCTGCCTCTATGCGCTGGACCAGACTGATACCAATAGCGCCAACAACTGCGCCACCGCGACCACGACGCCGCAGTATGCCGACCTGGCCCTGACCAAGACAGTGAGCACGCCCACGCCCAACGTGAACGCTGACGTGGTGTTCACCGTGACGCTGAAGAACAACGGACCCAGCCCCGCCAGCGCCATCCAGGTGCAGGACTTGCTGCCCGATGGCTTGCAATTTGTCAGCGCGGCGCCCAGCACGGGCACCTATACCGCCGCCACCGGCGTGTGGGCCATCCCTGGGCCGGTGGTCAGCGGCGCCAGTGTCACCCTGATGCTGACGGCGAAGGCCACGGTGCCCGAACTCTTGCTGACCAACACCGCCTCGATTACCGCCAGCAACCTGCCCGACACCGATCCGAGCAACAACAGCGCCAGCGCCAGCGTGACCGGCAGGCAGGCGGACATCCAGGTGACCAAGACTGTGGACAATCCAGAGCCGACGGTCCTGAACACGGCTCTCACATTCACGGTCAAGGTCTGGAACAGCGGTCCGAGCACCGCATCTGGTGTGGCGGTCACGGACCTGTTGCCGGCCGGACTGGTTTACCAGTCCCATACGGCCAGCCAGGGGACTTATGTTCCGGGCACGGGCATATGGACCATCGGTTCGCTGGCGCCTTATGTGGAGAACACGACATCGCCGCTGGCAACGCTGACGCTGGTGGCCAAAAACACGGCCGTCGGTAGCCTGACCAATACCGCCACAAAAACCGCTCTCGATCAGTTCGATCCGGACTTGACCAACGACACGGCTTCGGCCTCCGTGTTGAGCGGCGGTGCCGCCAACCTGGAGGTGACCAAGTCGGTTGACAAGCCCAACACGTCCCAGGGTGACAGCGTCAACTTCACGGTTTACTTGAGAAACCTGGGAACTTCTCCTGCCACCGGGGTGAAGGTGACCGATCTGCTCCCGGCGGGCTTGGCTTACCAAAATCACTCGACCAGTGTGGGTACTTATGACTACACAACCGGTATCTGGACAGTGGGGAACGTGGCCGTCTTGACCGATACGCACATCCTGACCGTCACGGCGCTGGCAAACAGCGCCGGCACGCTAGAAAATAGCGCTTCGGTGACGGCGATGAACCAGGCCGACCCTGACCTGACCAACAACACGGCCACGGCCTCTGTGAGAGCCCAGCCGGCGGTTGACCTGTCCGTCACCAAGGCCGGGCCAAGCAGCGCCGCGCTGGGCAGCCCGGTGAGCTATACCATCGTTGCCGCCAACAACGGCCCCTCATCCGCGACAGGGGCAATCATCGCGGACAGCGTGCCGGCCCAGATCACAGGCGTGACGTGGACTTGCGTTGCGACTGGCTCGGCGGACTGCGATACGGTGGCGGGCGGCACGGGCGCCTCGGGTTCCGGCAATGCCATCACGCTCAACAGCGTGCAGATCAACGCAGGTGCTGGCAATTACCTCACCATCACCGTCAACGGGACGGCCAGCGTTGCGGGCACTTTCACGAACACGGTCATCATCTCGCCGCCCGCGGCCGGCACGATCTTCGACACATCTACCTCGAACAACAGCGCCAGCGTGACCACGGTGGTGAGTAGTCTGCTGCTGAGCGGACGAGTCTTTGCCGACACCGGCACCGCAGGCGCAATTCCCAACAATGGGGTGCAGGAGGGTGGGGAGATCGGCATCGTCGGTGTCACGGTCCGATTGACGAATTGCGGTGCGACGATTTATTCCAGCAGCACCACGGCAGGCGATGGACGCTACAACCTGGCGATTCCCAACTCGCTGAGCCCTGGCGCTACCCTGTGCGTGGTGGAAACGAACCTGGCCGGCTATGTTTCCACAGGCGGCCAAGCGGGCAATAGCGGTGGCGCTTACGACCGGCCGAGCGATGCGGTGCAGTTCACCCTGGCTGCCAATATGAGTTATGCGAACATCAATTTTGGCGATGTGCCGGGCAGCCGCTTTTTAACTGATAACTCCAGGACCGCCCTGCCGGGCTCGACCGTTTCTTATCAGCACATCTTCATTGCCGGGACCGGCGGGACGGTAAGCTTTGCCACCATGGCGGCGGCGAGTCCTTCGGTTGCAGGCTGGGCGGAGGTGCTTTACCTTGACGCAAACTGTGATGGCGTTCTTTCGACGTCAGCCGATTCGCTGCTGACTGGTGCGCAGACTGTGGTGGAAGGGCAGCGGCTGTGCATCATCCAGCAGCAATTCGTTCCAGCGGCGCTGGGCGTGGGTGCGTCAAATCTGGTGACAGTGCTGGCCAACTTCGTGTACACCAACGCCGCCCCGGCACTCACCAGCAGCTACACCCGGCAGGATTTGACGACCACCAGCGACGTGGCGCTTCAGTTGTTCAAGGAGGTCCGCAATGTCACGCAAAATGCCAGCCTCTGGGCGCTGAACAATCAGGCTCGCACTGGGGACGAACTTGAGTACCGCATCACCTATACCAATAACGGGGTGACGCCGATCATCAACCTGGTTGTGCGTGACATGACACCGGCTTACACGGTATTTATCTCCGGGGCGTGCGGCTTGCCGCTGCCGCCAAGCTTGACAAGTTGTACTGTGATTTCGCCTGCAGCCTTGTCCACGAACAGTTCCATTCAATGGCAGTTCAATGGATCTCTGGCATCGAGTGTTTCCGGCACAGTGACTTACAAGGTCAAAGTTCAATAAAGATATTGGGTCTTGGCCGTCACAGCATCTCCTCGGGCGCCAGCGGGCCGAGCAGCTTGAGCATCAGCCGCAAGCCAAGACTGGTATCGGGCTCGCTGGTGGCGTCTTTCAGTTTCGAGCCTTGCGGTGCCCGCCAGAGCAGTTTTCCGTTGACCAGCTCGACCCGGTAGGCGCCCCTTGCCAGGGCCGGCTCAATCATGCGCGTGGCTTCGCCCGACAGGGCGCGGTTGCGGATGACGATGGCCACTTCGCTGTTTTGCAGCTGGGAGCGCAAGTCCAGGTTCATCGAGCCCACCACCAGCAGGCGCTGGTCCATCACCACCACCTTGGCATGCAGGCTGGCGCGCGAGCTGCCCGTGGCGTTGCCCGTTGAGCCGCCCAGAGAGCCAAAGCTCCTGACCGTGCCTGGGTGTTCGGCGCGCATTTCATAAATTTCAATGCCCATGGCCAGCAGCGCTTCGCGGTAGCGGGCATAGCCGGCGTGTGCGGCGGGCGCGTCATTCGACGCCAGGGAGTTGGTCAGCACCCGCACCCGCACGCCGCGCTGGCGCAGGTCTGCGAACTGCTTCATCATGCGCTGGCCGGGCACAAAATAGGGCGAGACGATCAGCAGCTCGGTTTTGGCCTGCGCCATCAACGCCAGCAGGCCATCGACCGTGGTGTCCTGGGATTCATCCACCGCGTCGGCATCGGCGGCGATCTTGGAGGGCTTGTCCACCAGCAGCGCAGAAGGCGCCCAGGTCCAGCTCAGCAGGCTCAAATCGCTGGAGTCGGGCAGGGCCGGGCGGCTGACCGTGCCATTGATGGTGCTGCTGCGTTCAGGGAGCATTACTCCGGCTGTGCCAGCCGCTGCCGGGGCTGCAACAGAGACGGAGGCCACCTCTGCCATGTTTTCCATTTTGGCTTGGTCCAACCTGGGTTTGAGCGCCTCAA
Source organism: Pseudomonadota bacterium (assembly GCA_030855235.1). Classification (GTDB taxonomy): domain Bacteria; phylum Pseudomonadota; class Gammaproteobacteria; order Burkholderiales; family Burkholderiaceae_C; genus Polaromonas. Next base: position 3,438 of record JALYRU010000011.1, on the reverse strand, counting down.
TCTCCTTGGCCGTCATGAGTGACTGCACCGGATAGGCCAGCGGGTTGTTCCAGTACTGGTCAAAGCTGCGCGACAGATCACGCGCGATGCGCCCGGCCGCCAGCACGTCGATGTCTACAAAATTCGTGCCTTCGCTCTGGCCAAAATAAGTCTCTCCCAAGTTGCGTCCGCCGGTGATGGCCACCGCGTTGTCCGCCACAAAAATCTTGTTGTGCATGCGCCGCTGCATGCGGTCCACGTCCTTGAGGTTGCTCAGGATGCGTAGCACCATGGAGCCGCGCCCACCCGGCAGGGGGTTGAACAGGCGCAACTCAAAATTCTTTTCAAAAGCGAGTTTGAGCACCTGGGCATTTTTGCCGGAGGTGTTGAAGTCGTCCAGTAGGATGCGGATGCGCACGCCGCGCTCGGCCGCTTGGCGCAGTGCGTCGAACATGCGCTCGGTGGTGTCGTCGGCAAAAATGGCGTAGTACTGGATGTCCAGCGTTTTCTGGGCTGCCTTGATCAGGGTCATGCGGCTGGTAAAGGCCAACTCGGCATTGCCCACCAAGACAAAACCTGAATCGTTGCGGGTACCGGATTTGGCGGCACGGGCCTGGACCATCTGGCCCAGCCGGGTTTCCTGGGGGGTGGCAAGTGCGGTGGAAACCGGGCGTTCCACCTCGCTTGGCAACGCGGCGCAGCCGCTGAGCCAGCAGCTCGCCACCAGCAGGCACAGCCATCGCCAAGTGTTCGGATGACGCGTCACCATTGATGTGACACGAGAGCCATCCAGAAAGACAGGGTGCAGTGTGGGGGTGGTTGGCATGATGCTGGCCACTGTAGCGCAAGCTGAGTGCCAGTACCGCTTCGGGGGCGAATGGTTCAGCCTCTTGTGTGTAGGCGATCAGCTTGACAAGAGGGGTCGGTCATTAGGTCATCACCGCACCGGGTGATGCTGCCGTTCGCACACGAGGCCGGTCCTGTTGCCGCGCAATGCAGGCCGGTTTATGCGGACAGTGTTTCCCAGCGCTGCAGGGCGTCCATGAGTTCTTCTTCTATTTTGGCGTTGCGCGCCGTGAGTTCGGCCGCACGCTTGGCGTTGCTGGTGTAGAGCGAGCCATCGTAAAGCTCCTGCTCGATCGCCTTTTGCTGCGATTCGAGTTGCTGGATCAGCGCCGGCAAGCCGTCGAGTTCACGCTGCTCCTTGTAGCTCAGTTTCTTTTTCACGCCTGGCTCGCGTGCGTCCTTGGCCGGCTCGGCAGTGGCTTTGCCGGGGTTCTTGGGAGAAGCGGCTGCAGGGGTTTTGGTATTCCCCGCGAGCTGGGCTGCACGTTTCGATTGGGTAATCCAGTCGGTCACGCCGCCTTCGTACTCGCGCCAGAAGCCGGGATTCTCCGGCGTGCCTTCATAGGCAATGGTGCTGGTGACCACGTTGTCCAGGAAGCGCCGATCATGGCTGACCAGGAACACCGTGCCTTCATAGTTCTGCAGCAGGTCTTCGAGCAGTTCGAGCGTGTCGATGTCCAGGTCATTGGTCGGCTCGTCGAGCACCAGCACATTGGCCGGCCGCGCAAACAGGCGTGCCAGCAGCAGGCGATTGCGCTCGCCGCCCGAGAGCGTGCGCACCGGGGAGTTGGCGCGCGAGGGTGAAAACAAAAAATCGGTCAGGTAGCTCTTGACGTGTTTCTTCTGGCCGTTGATCTCGACCCATTCGCTGCCCGGACTGATGAAGTCTTCCAGCGTTGCGTCCAGGTCCAGCGCATCGCGCATCTGGTCGAAGTAGGCCACCTGCAGGTTGGCGCCCTGACGGATCTTGCCGGGCGGGGTAGTTGCGTCAGGCTGCAGCTCGCCCAGAATGAGCTTGAGCAGAGTGCTTTTGCCCGCGCCGTTGGGGCCGAGCAGGCCGACCTTGTCGCCACGCAGCAAGGTGGCGCTGAAATGGCTGACGATGAGTTTCTCGGCACCGGGGTGGCCAAAGCTTTTGGACACGTCGGTGAGTTCGGCGACAATCTTGCCGCTCTTGTCGCCGCTGGAGACGTCCAGGTTGACGCGGCCGACGGCGTCGCGTCGCGCCGAGCGGTTCTCGCGCAGAGCTTCCAGGCGGCCGATGCGTGCCACGCTGCGGGTGCGACGCGCTTCGACGCCCTTGCGAATCCAGATTTCTTCCTGCGCCAGCAATTTATCGGCCTTGGCAAAGATGACGGCTTCCTGCGCCATCTGCTCTTCTTTCTGGATCAGGTATTGCGCAAAGTTGCCGGGGTAGCTGCGCAGCTTGCCGCGATCCAGTTCGACGATGACGGTGGCAACCTGGTCCAGGAAAGCCCGGTCGTGGGTAATGGTGATGATGCTGCCGTTGAAATTGACCAGCAATTCTTCCAGCCAGGCGATGGAGTCCAGGTCCAGGTGATTGGTCGGCTCGTCAAGCAGCAACACGTCGGGTTTGGCCACCAGCGCCTGCGCCAGCGCCACGCGTTTTTTCGTCCCGCCCGAGAGCGAGCCGACGATGGCATCCTTGTCCAGGTGCAAGCGGTGCAGGGTTTCTTCGACGCGCTGTTCCCAGGTCCAGCCGTCCAAGGCCTCGATTTCAGACTGCAGCGCATCCAGGTCGGTGTGCTCGTCAGCCGCCAGGTACAGCTCGACGACGTGTTTGGTGCGTGCCAGACCTGCGCTCGCAGCGATGAAAACCGTTGCGTGTGGATCCAGGCTGGGTTCCTGAGGAACATAGGCAATGCGCAGGTTCTGCTGCAACTGCAAGGTGCCGTCGTCGGGTTTTTCGAGTCCGGCGAGGATCTTGAGCAGGGACGATTTGCCCGTGCCGTTACGGCCAATCAGGCCAATGCGCTGGTTGGCTTCAAGTGAGAAATCTGCGTGGTCCAGCAGTGCGACATGCCCAAAAGCGAGTTGGGCGTCAAGAAGGGTGAGGAGTGCCATATAGAGAGCGATTATCCGGGGTATGGGAATGAAGACAGATTTTTCGGGACGCAGCCGGTGTTGACGTCCGAACTTGTTAGCCCGATTCTTTGTAGCTGATGAGGACTGTGGGCTGACAACGCTGTGCCTTACCGGGGCGCAACTGGAAACAGGTGGGACAGACTTTACGGTGGGCAATAAGGGTGTGATCGAGAGTGCGGTTACCTGTTGTATGCATGGCTCATGCTTCTTGTAAAGCTTGAAGCGCATCTGTTTGTGGTGTTGCCTTCACTCCTTGAAAGCCAGGAAAGCAGTTCTGCGCCGGCTCAGCCGCAATTCCTAACTGGACAGCACGACCCCTGTGATTGTGGGAACGAAGGAAAGCCAGGCGTTTTTTCGCAAAATCACGTGCAAAGGTGTTGCAAGGGTGCTATGATACGAGGCTCTGCAGATGACAAGGCAGCTTGCCTCAGTAGCAAGCTGAAGAGTTGGAAAGCAGGAAAAAAGTCAAAATTAATTTGACCCGGCCTTAAAAACCGGTATATAATT
>JALYRU010000043.1:1454-3153 GCA_030855235.1 Pseudomonadota bacterium | reverse complement strand
GGATTACGTGGTTTTGCAGGGAATCTTGCATCCGTGGTGGGATCGGATGTCAGCGGGGAGCGGCCGAGCTATGAAGAGCTTGAGGCGCTGGTCGTCGAGCTTCGCGTTCAGCTCGTCGAGCTTCGGGCGCGGCTTGACGGCACCTCGCGTAACTCGTCGCGGCCACCGTCTTCGGACGGGCTGTCCAAGGCGCCGGTCGATCCCAAGAAGCGCAGCCTGCGTAAGCGGTCGGGGCGCAAGCAGGGCGGCCAGGAGGGCCATCCGGGCGCGCGGCTTGAGCCGGTCTTAGCCCCGGACGAGCGGGTCGAGCATCGGCCGCAGCGCTGCGAGTGCTGCCAGGCCGACCTGGCCGGCGCCGAGTCGCTTCAGGGCGGCGAGTCGCGTCAGGTCTTCGATCTGCCCGAGGGCGCGCTGTTGCGCGTCGTCGAGCACGTCGCCGAGCAGCGGCGCTGCGGGTGCGGGCACGTCAGCAGCGGGGAGTTCCCCGCCGGTGTCGGCGCGCCGACGCAGTACGGGCCGGGGGTGCGCGCGCTGGGCGTGTATCTGTCTGTCTTTCAGCATCTGCCCTACGATCGCGCGGCCCGGGCGCTGGGCGACATCGCCGGCGCGAGCGTGTCTACCGGCACGCTTTCATCGTGGGTGCAGGCGGCGGCCGACGGGCTGTGCGACTTCGACGAGCGCCTGCGCGAGCTGCTGACGGCGGCGCCGGTCGCGCACTTTGATGAGACCGGCGCACGGATCGCCGGCCGGCTGGGCTGGGTGCACAGCGCCTCGACGGACACGCTGACGCGCTACACCGCGCACGCCCGGCGTGGCAGCGAAGCGATCAACGACGCCGGCATCCTGCCCGGCTTTGAAGGCGTCGCCGTCCACGACGGCTGGGCGCCCTACCGCAACTACCCCGACTGCGAGCACGGCCTGTGCAACGTGCATCACCTGCGCGAGCTTGAGGCCGCCGCCGAGGCCGGCCACAGCTGGCCGCTGGCGATGAGCTGTTTGCTGCTGGACACCAAGACCCTCGTCAAGCAGGCCCGCGGCGCCAGCCAAGACCGCCTCACGGCCGATGCGCTCAACGAGCTGGCCGACAGCTACCAGATGATCATCGCGATGGGCCACGACGAGCACCCCAAGATCGCCGCGGGCAAGCGCGCCAAGGCCCACAACCTGCTGCTGCGCTTGGAGCGCTATGAGCCTGACGTGCTGCGCTTCGCCCACGACCTGCGCGTCCCGTTTGGAAACAACCAGGCCGAGCAGGACATCCGCATGGTCAAGCTGCAGCAGAAGATCTCCGGCTGCTGGCGCACCGCCGACGGTGCGCAGCGCTTCCTGGCCATCCGCGGCTACATCAGCACCGCGCGCAAGAACGGCCTGGGCGCCCTGGATGTCCTGGGCCAACTCGCCGCCGGACAACCCTGGCTGCCCGCGCCCGCCCCCACCTGACCGATTCGGTCCGCCCGCCCCGCGATCATCCGGCGATGGGCAAACGCTCCCGCCGACGCGACCACAGACCCCAGCTCCCGGCGCCACCGGCCAAGCCGACCACGCCTTCGCGGCCACCATCAGCTCACATCGACCCCGAGCGCTCGCTGCTGCACGCGATCGCCAACGGCGAGCTCGACGATCACCTCACCGCGCTGGCCGACGCCATCCACGCTCGCCACCACCTGCTGGACACCATCCAATCCGCGACCGCGCTAAG
>JALYRU010000043.1:0-1354 GCA_030855235.1 Pseudomonadota bacterium | reverse complement strand
CTAAGCCAGCTGTGCGTCGGCGATCACGTCCAGATCAACCACACCATCAAACCCCGCTACCTGCACGGCCTGCACGGCACCATCATCGACGTCGACGACGAACGAGCCACCGTCTGCCTACACCGACCCGTCGGACGCTTCCACACCGGGGAGATCCGCTGCCCGCCGCTCACCCTCGACAAGCTCGCCACAGCGAGCTGAACAGTTACGAGGACGTTTGCCTCGCGCGCCGCCCCCGCACCCGTGCCCGTGGTGGCGATAGCCAGCTGAGGAGCGTCCCACCGTTGCTTGTAGGCGGCGCTGGTGGCAAGCAGGACGAAGTCGTTGTGCTCGATCGCGTTCGGACCGTAGGTCGCCCAGTCAACGGAGCCGTCATGGGCATGGAACAGATCGACGTCGGCATCGATCCCGAACTCGCGCAGCGCCACGACGAAGCGGGCAATGGTGTCCCGCCACGCATCGTCACTGTGAGCCCAGCTCACAAAGGCCTTGGGAGTGCTTCCGCCGAAGGCCGTCACGGACTCTCCGCAAGCCGCCGAGACACCCGTTCTGTCCGCAGCCAGAACCGCCCCGGACGATCCGTGCCCACCCCACTACAGCGATCTATCGTCTGCTGCCAGAAACCGGTCATCATCGTCGCGCGCGTCACGACCCTCTCAGGAAGATGCAAGAAAGATCAAAATTACTGGTTCGGTAGCCGTGCTCGCGCCCGTCACGTCCCGGCGTCGACCGAGCGCACCGGCGTGTTCCGGCGCGACGGCGCTCATGGAGGGCCACCGCCCAGAGGTGCTCTGCGAGGTCCGATGGTACGTAGTAAACGTGTCTGCATCCATGAACTTCTGACGTGTGACCGCTGTCACGCAGCCGCGCTGAGGTCGGCGTCACGACAGTGGTAGTTATTGCCGATCGTGCCCACGTCGGCTGGCGAGCTCGGCGAGCAGCTCGTGCTCGCGTGTGGGACTGAGACCGGCGTTCCGGGACCGGTCCAGGCCCTGCTCGCGCTCCCATGCCAGCACGTCGATGAGCAATTCGGTCCGCGAACGGTGGTGCAGTCCGGCGGCTCGCGCAGCCGCGCCCGCGCGGGCCGAGAAGCCCTCCCAGCCGTGCTCGACCGACCACATCGCCAACGATTGAGGGCCCATGTACGCCTTCACGCCGTGCTCGAGCAGCCACGCCGGGGGCGCCCGCACGACCGGCCCGGTATGTCCGCCGACCACGCGTGCCTGCTCGACCCAGGCACCGAACGGCACCACCGGGCCGACGGCGTCATACGTTCCGGTCGTCTCTGCTTGCGCGCTGTAGAGCAGCCAGCTCGCGAGGTCGCGGGCGTCGACGCCCGGCGTCGGCACGTTCG
>JALYRU010000010.1 GCA_030855235.1 Pseudomonadota bacterium | reverse complement strand
CCCTAAGATAACGCGCACTAACTCAAGCACCCATTTCCATCAACAAAGCCTTGGCTGGCACGATATCGCCATGTTTGACGCAGATGGCCTTGACGATGCCATCGCGCTCGGCGCAGACCAGGCTCTCCATCTTCATGGCCTCAATGGAAGCCAGCACTTCGCCCTTGCGCACGCGCTGCCCTTCCTTGACCGCTACCCGGCTGACCGTGCCCGGCATCGGCGCGGGGATGTGATGCGGGTTGCCATCCTCGGCCTGCCGCACGGACCGGCTTGATGCCGCCGCGCCCGCCTTCGGTATCCGAATCAGCCTGGGCTGACCGTTGAGCTCGAAGAACAGGCGGCAATGCCCATCGGCATCAGGCGGCGTGCTGCCCTGGATCTGCACATGCAAGGTCTTGCCCCGCTCGATGGTGACGGCCACCTCCTCATGGTCCTGCAGGCCATAGAAATAGGTCGGCGTCGGGATGGCGCTGACATCGCCATACTCGCTGCGGTGTTTGGCATAGGCCTGGTATACCTTGGGATACATCAGGTAAGAGGCCAGGTCCCGGTCGCTGATGGCGTGGCCCACGAGTTTTTGCGCCTTCTCGCGCTCGGCCTGCAGGTCCACCGGCGCCAAGTGCTCGCCCGGCCGGCCACTCAAGGGCAGCGCACCCTTGAGCACCTTCTTTTGCAGTTCGGGCGGGAAACCATCGGCAGGAAAGCCCAGCTCGCCCTTGAAGAGCGAGACCACCGACTCGGGAAAGCTCAGCTCCCTGTCCGGGTTCAAGACATCCTGCGGGGACAGGTCATTGGCCACCATGAACAGCGCCATGTCGCCCACCACCTTGGAAGTGGGCGTGACCTTGACGATATCGCCAAACAGCAAATTGACCTGGGCGTAGGCCTGGGCAATGTCGGACCAGCGCGGCTCCAGTCCCATGGCGCGCGCCTGCTCGCGCAGGTTGGTGTACTGTCCGCCGGGCATTTCGTGCCGGTACACATCGGACGTGCCGCAGCGGATGTCGCTCTCGAACGGGCTGTAGAAGCGCCGTACCCCGTCCCAGTAATGGGACAGGCCGCGCAGGGCTTGCTGGCTGATGCCCGGATCGCGCGGCATGCCTTGCAGCGCCGCCGCCAGGCTGCCCAGGTTGGGCTGGGAGGTCAGGCCGCTCATGGCGTCGAGCGCGCCGTCCACCACATCGCAGCCGGCCTCGATGGCCGCGAGCACGCTGGCACCCGCCAAGCCACTGGTGTCATGGGTATGAAAGTGAATCGGCAGGCCAACTTCCTCCTTGAGGGCCTTGACCAGGGCTGCGGCGGCACGGGGGCGGCACACGCCCGCCATGTCCTTGATGGCCAGCATGTGGGCGCCAGCTTTTTCCAGCTCCCTGGCCATGCGCACGTAGTAGTTCAGGTTGTACTTGGCGCGCCGGCTGTCAAACAAATCGCCGGTGTAGCAGATCGCGGCTTCACACAGCGCATGGGTCTGGCGCACCGCCTCCATGGCCACGCGCATGTTGTCCACCGAATTGAGCGAGTCAAAGACGCGAAAGACGTCGATACCCTCCTTGGCTGCCTGCTGCACAAAGTAGCGCACCACGTTGTCGGGGTAGTTCGTATAGCCCACCGCATTGGAGGCGCGCAGCAGCATCTGCAGCAAGATGTTGGGAACGGCCTGGCGCAACTGGGCCAGGCGCTGCCACGGGTCTTCGTTGAGAAAGCGCATCGCCACGTCGAAGGTGGCGCCGCCCCAGCACTCCAGCGAGAACAAGTTGGGCGTCAGGCGTGCGTAGTACGGCGCGATGGCTTGCATGTCGTGCGTGCGCATGCGTGTGGCCAGCAAGGACTGGTGGGCATCGCGCATCGTGGTGTCGGTCAGCAGGACGCGCTGCTGGGCCTTGACCCACTTGACAAAGGTGTCGGGTCCGAGCTGCCTGAGCAAATCGCGCGTGCCCTCGGGCGCGGGCTGGGCCAGGTCGCAGACCGGCTTGACCGGGCTGGGCAGGGGCAGTGGCGGCAGTACGCGCCCCTTCATCTCGGGGTGGCCGTTGACGCTGACCTCGCCCAGGTAGCGCAGCAGCTTGGTGGCCCGGTCGCGACGCGGCGCGAACTTGAGCAGTTCGGGCGTCTGGTCGATGAAGCGGGTGGTGCATTGCCCGGACTGAAACAGCGGGTGGGCGATGACGTTTTCCAAGAAAGCGAGGTTGGTGGCCACGCCGCGGATGCGGAACTCCCTGAGCGATCTGTCCATGCGCGAGATGGCATCGCCGGCCGTGGCGCCCCAGGATGTCACCTTCACCAGCAGGGAGTCGTAGTAGGGGGTGATGACCGCACCCGAGTAGGCCGTGCCGCTGTCCAGGCGCACGCCAAAGCCGCCGCTGGCGCGGTAGGTGCTCAGGCGGCCGTAGTCGGGCACGAAGTTTTTCTCGGGGTCTTCGGTGGTGACGCGGCACTGCAGGGCGTGGCCGTTGATGCGCAACTGCTCTTGCGGGGGAACGATGGCGCCCGGCTGCCCGATGAGCGCGCCCTGGGTGATGGCGATCTGGGCCTTGACCAGATCGATGCCGGTGATCTGCTCGGTGACGGTGTGCTCCACCTGGATGCGCGGATTGACCTCGATGAAATAAAAAGCGCCGGTGTCGGTGTCCATTAGGAACTCGACTGTGCCGGCGTGGGTGTATTTCACCGCCCGCGCCAGGCACAGGGCGGCTTCGCACAGGCCCTGGCGCTGCGCGGGCGTAAGGTAGGGAGCCGGGGCGCGCTCCACCACCTTCTGGTTGCGCCGCTGCACCGAACAGTCGCGCTCGAACAGGTGCAGCAAGTTGCCGTGGGTGTCGCCCAGCACCTGCACCTCGACGTGGCGGGCGCGGCGCACGAGTTTTTCAAGGTAAATCTCGTCGTTGCCGAAGGCCGACAGGGCTTCGCTGCGCGCCACCGGCATTTGCGTCAGCAGGTCCTGCTCGCTTTCAATGATGCGCATGCCGCGTCCGCCACCGCCCCAGCTGGCCTTGAGCATGACGGGGTAGCCAATCCCGGCGGCCGCGGCCAGGGCCTCGTCAGGGTTGCTCGACAGCGGAGGCGTGGCAGGCATCACGGGCACGCCCACCGACTCGGCCAGGTTGCGCGCGGCCACCTTGTTGCCCAGGGTGCGCATGACCTGGCTGGCGGGTCCTATGAAGGCGATGCCGGCAGCGGCGCACGCGTCGGCGAAGTCGGGATTTTCGGAGAGGAAACCGTAGCCGGGGTGAAGCGCATCCACGCCGGCCTGCTTGGCCACGCGGATGATTTCTGCGATATCGAGGTAGGCTGCAATCGGTTTTTGGCCCACGCCGATCAGATAGCTCTCATCGGCCTTGAAGCGGTGCAGCGCGAAGCGATCTTCATTGGAATAAAGCGCCACGGTGCGAATGCCCATTTCGGTGGCCGCCCGCATGACACGGATGGCAATCTCGCCTCGGTTGGCAACCAACAGGGATTGGATGGAAGACTTGCTCATGATTTCATTGCAAAGGGGTTCGAACGAATGGCCTGTCGTCAAAAACCGGCACATGTCCATCGGAAAAAAGATGACCTGGCTCGGTTTCGAGTCCAGGCCTGGTGTTGGCGCGCCAGCGGGCAGCAGGCCTGGACCTCAAGGTGAGGGCTGCGCAAGCGGGGCTCAGGTCTTCAAGACAGAAAAGAACTTGTCGATATCGGGGCGAAGCGCAAGACCTGCCTTGAGGGACGCCGCCGTCCCCAGGTTGACAAAGCAGACGGCGGCCTCCTGCTCGCTCAGCTGGAACAAACGCCGCAAGGCCTCGGCGTTCATGGACTGACCGCTGGCCAGGCTGCTGCCATAGCCCATGGCACGAGCGCCGAGCAGCATGTTCTGGATCGCAGCGCCCATCGAGATCATGCCTTCGGCTTGCGACATGGCAGCGCTTGCGCCCCCATGGCAGGCAATTGCCACCAGCAGACAGGGCGCGCGGTACGCTTTTTCCCGCGCTGCTTCCAGTTGCTCCTGCGTGGCGCCGGGCGAGCGTTCGAGCACAGCCAGCGCAAAGGCCTGGGCCAGATGCTGGCGCCCCGCAGCAGGAATCAGCAGGAAGCGCCACGGCGTGGTCTGGCCATGGTCGGGCGCTGCAGCGGCGAGCCTGAGGAGTTCGGCCAGCTGCGCGCGCGAAGGACCGGGACTGGCCAATCGCCTGGCCGACACGTTGCGCCGCCCATGGATGTTCGACAGCACCCAGTACGACCCCGCAGAGGCACTGTCTGACTTCGGGTGCTCATCCTGAAATGCGCCGCATCGAGGCTCCCATGGCCTACTGCCTGATCCCGGCCAACTTGGAGGCATGGACGCTGTCTGCATCACAGCTCGACATTCACCGGAAACTCTTCGGGCAGGTCAGGCCCCCACAGGTAGAGCGAATCCTCGTCCGAAAAATTGGCCACCACCCAATCCGCATCCTTTTCGATGTAGTCGATGTGTGCGCTCAACTCCCACCACTGGCCAAAACTGTCCTTGGCATAGTTGAAATAGTTCGAGCCCAGCACGTGCCGGCCCGGCCCCCAATGGCGTGCATAGCCTGCCGCGCGCAACTGGGTGTTGCCCAGCCCGCAGTCTTCGACGCTGGGCACATCCCATGAGGCGTGGTGCAGGCCCGGACCGCCACTGGCCAGAAATGCCAGCAGGTGATGGTCCGAGCCGTGCCGGCCATAGGTGAAGGCGATGATCTCCCCAGACCTGTCCGCCAGTTTCACGCCCAGCGCCTGGGTGTGGAAAGCCAGGGATTGCGTGACGTTGGAGCTGAACAAGGCCATGTGGGACAGGCGCGTCGGATGAACCGTGCGGGCCGCAGACCGGGCAGGCGCGCCGCGGACATTGCTCGCAATGCTCAGCTCCGGCATGCGGGACTTGGCATCCGGCTGGGTTTTCGCCCCCGCCTTCACCTGAAAAAGGATACCGTCCGGATCCCGGAACCAGAACCCCTGGGCGTCACCGGCCGGGTGCGCAGCCTCGAAGCTGCCGCCGGCCTGCTCCACCTGGGTGCGAATCTGCTCAAGATCGCTGTCATAGCAGGCCATGGCGACATAAGCGAGCTTTTTGCGCTCACCCGGCAGGATGATCGCCCAGATGTGATCGCTGTCGCCAGTGCGCAGCAGCAGGCGTTCACTCTGGCGCTCAACGCGCAAGCCCAGTGCCTCCAGAAAACGCGCTTGCTCTTGCAGATCGGGAACTGCCAGCGCGAAATGGTCAATCGAATGCACACCGGCTTTGGCATCGACGAAATCAATCTTGCTCATTTTTTTACCTCTGTTGAAAAAAGACCCACGACACGAATGAATGACGCGCCCGCCTCGGCAGCGAGGCGCAGCGCTAGCCGTCCAACACCGTTTCAGCGCTGAGCAGGACGCCATCAACCTTTAACTGGCGCGGCCATGACTGCTGCCGAGTTCGATATCCCCCAGCACCTGGGTCTGGCCCAGCGTGAGCGCCAGCTCGGCGCTGCCCAGCGACGCATGAAGAATCCAAATTTGGTAGCGGCCGGAGTCAGGCGCCAAGCCATCGAACTTGAAATCGCCGAAAGCATCGGTGAGCGTGGACTGAACGGTTTTCCCGTCCTGGACGAGGTCCACCTTCGCCTGGGCCACGCAATCGAGCACGCCGCCCTGGCGCGCCAATACGCTACCGCCCACAAAGCAGTGGGTGAAACGGTGAAGATTCTTGTAATAAATGCGCGGCCGGCTCCCCAGCTCCGGCTTGAGCACACGCAACTCCTCAGAAGCGGCGATCCGGGCCATCTCAGCGCTGCCTACCTTCAAGGTGCGAATCGCCTCCGTCGGGCAGGCCTGGGCGCAACGCGGCTCTTTCCAGCCTTGGTCCAGCAGGTGCGCATCAAAGATCCACTGCTGAGGAAGCGACAGCGCTTCGTTCCAGACGATGGCGCCGTAGGGGCAGGCATCCACCAGGTCTTTTCGCCCTTTGGCCTTGACAGGATCGATGATGACGATGCCGTCGGGGCGCTTTGTGATCGCATCGCCAGCTGCTTTCATGCAGGGCGCGTTGTCGCAGTGATTGCACATCACAGGCAGATAGGCGGCATCGACCAGGTGCCTGTCGCCGCGTACCTGGCGATGGATCTGGATGGTACCCGGCCCGTGCAGCGCCTGGGGTGCGCTGTAGCCGGGAAAGTCATTGCCAACATACTCGTCCTTGTTGGCCAGCACGCAGTTGTTGCAGTTCTCGCAGCGCGCGACGTCGATGATCAGGTTCCATTGCTTCATGGTGGGCTCCTTCAGGCGCGTTCCAGGGGTTCGGTGGGGAGCTGGTAGGGCTCGAACTCGACCAGGCAGGAGTTCGATCCCATGCCGTCAGTGTTTTTGACCTGTGGCCGCTTGGGCGTGAGCAGGTTCACGCAGCCGCCCCGGTCCACCCGGCCGAAACGCGGGTCGATGAAGAGGTCGATCTGGGCGCTCGATTCGTAGGCCTTGCACACGCCCTGGCCCAGCATCGGACTCACGTCGGCGGCGCAAACCACGCTGGCGCGGTCGTTGTAGATACGGATCAGGCTATGGTGCGCGATGCCGCGCTCCCGCGCATCCTGCGGGTTGATACGCATGACCCAGTAGCAGTAGCCATCGATGTTGACGCGGTGGTCGGCAATGTCGTTGAGGCTGGAATCCTTGCCGTCTCCGTAGGTGTGGAAGCTGTAGCGCGAATGGGTCGAAATCATCTGTACAGGGTATTTGCCGATCAGCGACAGCGTCTGGCGCCCTTCCCATGAGGGGATGTAGCGGTTCACGGCAGGACGCTCCGGGTTGTCCGCATCCCCGCGCAGCAGCGAAGCCGGGACGAATTCAATTTTTCCGGACTGGGTCTGCAGGCCCTTGGCGAAATCGCCCGACCACTGCGCGGGCAGCGGTATGGGTTCGGGTACGTCCTTGTGGCGGTCTTCGGCGAACCAGCGGAAATAGGTCGGGCTGCGCAGCTTCTCGTCTTCGGCCGGAATGACGTGATAGCCCTTCTTGATAAAGTCCTTGAACTTGACCATCTTGGCCAGGTCGGAGGCCTCGAACATGCGCTTGGACCAGTCGAACTCCGAGCAGCCTTCGGTAAACATTGCACCCGTCCCCATGCGGTTGAGGATTCCGGTGAAGATGTCGTAATCGCTCTTGGACTGGCCGAGCGGCTCGATGCATTTGTGCTGCATGATCACCATGCGGTGGTTGAGCTGGTCGGTGTTGTGGTGGATGTAGCCACCGGAGTTTCCCCACTCGCTGATGTCGTCGCGCTCAAACGAGGTGCAGGCCGGCAGGATCACGTCGGCAAACAGCGCATCACCCTCCATCCAGATCGACTGGTTGACCACCATCTCCACCGAGTCGTGGCGGTACATGTCAACGTAGCGCCCGGTGTCCGAGATCGTGCCAAAGGTGGAGCTCCCGTAGCGGTAGAGCATATGAATCTTGGAGTGTCCTGGCATCGGGTACTCGTAGGGCGTGAACTGGGCCTCTTGCGAGAAGCCGTCCCAGGGGTAGCCTTTGCAGTGGCCGTCGATGATGGCGTCGGGCAGGCGCTGCCGGGGAACCATCTGCTTGACGGGGTTCATGGTCAGCACATGGGGCATGCGGCAGTAGGTATGGGCCGCACCGGCGGTGAAGGCCAGTTCGCCCGAGATGCCGCCTTCGGCATAGCCCGGGAACCAGAAGTTGTGGTTCAGCGGCGTGCCGGCCTGCAGGTTGCCGAAGTTGATGCCCGGTTTGCCCAGACCTTGCATGGCCATCAGCAGCACCATGTTGCGTGCCCACTGCGTGCCGGTGGCGTTGCGGCAGGCACCGCCAAAACCGGCGCCCAGGCCTCCTGCGGCCAGATAAGTCTTCTTCTTACCCCACTGCCGCGCCAGGGCCCGCACCACGTGGGCCGCTATGCCGGTCTCGGACTCCTGCCATTCGGGTGTCTTGGGGATGCCATCTTCCTTGCCAGTGACGTAGTCGCTCCACTCTTCAAAGCCCGTGGTGCGCGAAGCCACGTACTCCTTGTCGTACAGCCCTTCGTTGATCCACACGTTCATGATGGCAATAGCCATCGCTGGATCGGTGCCAGGCTTGATGGGAATCCAGCGCCCACCGTACAGCTGAGCGGTGGGATTCAGGTTGGGGTCGATGTGAACGAACTCGATGCCCAGCTCCTTGGCCCAGAAACGGCGCTGCGTACCCTCCAGGCCGCTGGCGTAACCGTTGGTGGACTCGGGATCGCTGGACCAGAAGACGATCATTTCGGCTTCCTTGAGGCAATCCTCGACCAAGCCATAGAAGCCCGGAATACCTACCCGCAAGCTGTTGCCGTAATGGTGCTGTGCGCCCCAGTACCAGCCTTCCCAGCTGTCGGGGTTGTTGTGCACGCGGGTGAAACCCACCAGATTGCCAAAGCGCAGCAATGACGACAGGTAGTAACCGACGTTGCCCCACTGGTGATGCGAGCCGTGCCACAAGGCCATGGCGCCGGGGCCGTGCACCTGGCGCTGGCGTTTGATTTCGTTGCCCACCAGGTCAAAGGCCTCGTCCCAGCTGATGCGCACAAACTCCGACTTGCCGCGGTTGTGTGGATTGCGTTCACCGTTCGGATCGAAATCCACCCGCTTCATGGGGTAGAGGATGCGTTTTTCCGAATACACGGTTGATTTCAAGCACTGCGCATGCGGATTGATCATGGCCCGGCGCTTGGGGGTGAACTGCTTACCGCGCGCGGTGATGGTCCAACTCGGCGCGTCCTGGTCGTCCAAGTCGATCGGCGTCATGCGTACGATCTTGTCGTCCTTCACGAAAACGAACAGCGGACCGCCGTTGGTATTGGTGGTAAAACGCGTGGTGCCATCGGGCATCGGCGTGCCGCGGGCCAAGCCGGCTGTCTGCGTCAGGTTCATCAGCTGCATGAACCACACCGCCGACTCGTCCGGCCCCAGCACCATCACGCGGAAATTCTTCGCCGCATGAATGATGTCCGCATGCGTCACGCCGGGCGACAAAAAGGTCAGCGCAGTTTCCAGATCCTTGAACACCATGTTCACCTCGGCAGCCGGGTGAATACCGGCCGTCGATTTGACCTTCCCACCGCCAAACTCGTAGTAGCGGCCGATGCTGTCGTCCTTGAGCTTGATCTGCACCGTGCAGCGCCGGCTCCCCACATGCTTGCGCACGACTGCATGCTTTTTGAGGGCATGCCTGAGCACTTGCGTGATCACGAATAAAACGATGCGTAATTTGGTTTGCTTCATGGCAGGGATCGGTTGAAGGCCTCGGAGTTGAATGCCGCCTGGTTTGCTTCCCGACTGGCTGGTAGCGGGGACGTTGCGCTCAGGCCGGGCATGTGGCTGCGCCGGCCATGGCTCCGCCATCACCGTGCCCAGGCCGGTTTGGCGTTGGCGTGAAAACAGAAAAAAAGCGGCGAAAAAATCGCCGCCAACGTTCAGCGGACCTGCTGGCGCTGCGAGCCCAGCGGGCCGGCCGACAGGGTGATGACGTCGCCGCGCTGGAGGAACTGCGGCGGCTTCATGCCCAGGCCCACGCCCGAGGGCGTGCCGGTGATGACCAGATCGCCCGGCAGCAGCGTCATGAACTCGCTGAGGTAGGAGACGATCTGGGCCACCGAAAAGATCATGTCGGACGTGCTGCTGCTTTGCTTGACGACATCGTTGACCCGCAGCTCCACGGGAATCGTCTGCGGGTCAGGCATCTCGTCGCTCGTGACCAGCCAGGGGCCGATGGGCCCGAAGCCGGGAAAGCTCTTGCCCTTGCCCCACTGGCCGTTGCGCTTGATCTGCCAGTCGCGCTCGGACACATCGTTGGCCAGGCAGTAGCCGGCCACATGCGAGAGGGCATCGGCCACCGAAACGCGGCTGGCCTGGGTGCCGATCACGAAACCGAGCTCGATCTCCCAGTCGCCCGCCTGCGAGCCCTCGGGCAGCAGCACATCGTCGTTGGGGCCGGCGATGGAGGTGATGGCCTTGGTGAAGACCACGGGTTCCTTGGGAATCTCATGGCCCGATTCTTCGGCATGCTTGCGGTAGTTCAGCCCGATGGCGACGAACTGGCGCGTGCCAGCCACCGGCGCGCCCAGGCGAACACCAGGCTCCACCAGCGGCATGCGCGACAGATCGATCGCTGCCAGGGCGCAGAGCTTTTCGGGCGCCATCCACTCGGGCGTGAAGTCGGGGATCAGCAGCGACAGATCGCGAATATGACCCTGGGCATCAAGGGCGCCAGGACGTTCTTGCCCAACTGGGCCGTATCGCAAAAGTTTCATGAGAATCCTCTAATATGACAAACTGTGTAAGTTGATATTTTGCCAATAGTGAACTTTGTGTCAATATGACATTTGATTCAAATTACAAGGGATTTCCCTAATGGCGAAGCGATTTGGCTCGCACAATTTCTAAAAAATTGGCAAAATTTCCCGCCATGCCGCGCAAGCCCGGGCACTCTAGAATGGAGCGATCCGCAGTGGTAACCTATGCCGTGATGCCTACAAACCCTAATATTGAAAAAGCCAAAGACCACCGGGTGCGAGTGGGCGCGCAGCGCCGGGAGAAAACCCGCCTGAACCTGCTGGAGTCCGCCCTGAGCGTCCTGCATGTCAAGGAGGCCGACGCCGCAGTCATTGAGGACTTCATTGCCGCTGCAGGCGTGTCCAGAGGCACTTTCTACAACCACTTCAACACCACCAGCGAATTGCTTCTGGCGCTGGCCACGCAGATGAGCGACGAAGTCCTCGCTACCATCGATCCCCTGGTTCTCGATTGCACCAACCCTGTCGAACGCTTCTCCACTGGCACGCGCCTGTACATGCAGATGGCCGCGCGCTACCCGCTATGGGGTTCCTTTCTCAACCGCGTGGGTACACGCATCGCCACACGTGGGCAGCTCATCGAGAAGTACCTGACGCGCGACTTGAAGAGTGCGCTCGATGCGGGACTGATCAAGGTTGACAGCGTCCTGGTGGGGCGAGACATGGTACTGGGCTCCATCTTTTATGGCATCGAAACCATGGTGACCGAGCCCACGCACGCCGACCATCCAGCGCATCTGATGAAAGCTATCCTGCGCGGCTTGTTCGTGCCGGAAGACCAGGTTCATGCGATCGCCTTCAAGCCCTTGCCAGACCCCGGCGATATACAGGGCCCGATTTTTTCCCGGCTCACGCCTGTCAAACCGGCCAAAACAGCCAAAACTGCAAAGCCTGCCAAGCGCGTCAAAAAGCCCAGCGCCGTCAATGCAGTGGCGGACTGACTGACCCTCGATTTCATACCCGGTCTTGCACGCAGACCGGCCGTGCAAGCCGGAGACGGCAGATGAAGCCCTACTTCAACTGAAACCCTTTGCGAAGCACGCCTTCGCTTTCTCCAGGCGATCTTGGCGCGCCCTTTCCACGTCCACCATTCGGATAACTCCGCAATGCACTGGGCAACCTTGCCCCGACGAGCCGGCTGCTGCTTGAGTTGGCGCCTGTAGAGCGCCAGCGTCATCTTCGCCACTTCCCCGATCATCTCAGTGCCCCAGCCACAGCGGTATCAAGGCGCCTTCTCTGGCTGCCAGCATGGCTGCGCCGCTGGTGCGAAGCCATCCCTGCGCGACCTCAAAAGATCTGGCCCCTGTCAGCCACCTAGGGAAACTCCCTACCAATTTATTCAATTTGTCATATTGACCAAACCGTCATATCGATTAAAAATTCGTTTTATACAAATTGTTTAATTCAACACAAGGAACTGAAACCATGAAGCTGCTACGTCACGGCCCCGCAGGCCAGGAAAAACCCGGTGCCCTCGACGCCCAGGGCCATATCCGCGATCTGTCGCTGCTGATCCCCGACTTCACGCCCGAGTGGATGGCGCCCGACAAGCTCTGCGCCCTGGCAGCGATCGATCTGTCGCGCATGCCGCTGGTGGAGCCAGGCACGCGGCTGGGCGCGCCGGTGGCCGGCACGCGCCAGTTCGTGGCCATCGGGCTGAACTACCGCAAGCATGCCGAGGAATCGGGTCACGAGATTCCCAAGGAGCCCGTGGTCTTCACCAAGGCCATCACCTGCATCGCCGGACCCAACGACGATGTGCTGCTGCCCGAGGGCTCGCAGGCGGGCGACTGGGAGATCGAGCTGGGCTTTGTGATCGGCACCCAGGCCAGCCGCGTTTCAGTGGCCGATGCCCTCTCGCATGTGGCCGGCTACTGCCTGGCCAACGATGTCTCCGAGCGCGACTGGCAGATCAAGCGCAACGGCCAGTGGGGCAAGGGCAAGAGCTTTCCCGGCTTCGGGCCCATCGGCCCCTGGCTGGTCACTAGCGACGAGATGCCTGACCCGCAGACGATTCCCGTGGAGCTGCGGGTCAACGATGTCGTCAAGCAAAGCAGCAACACGTCCGACATGATCTTTTCGGTGGCCCAGATCGTCTCCTACCTCAGCGAGTTCATGACGCTGCTGCCCGGCGATCTGGTCATCACCGGCACGCCCTCGGGCGTGGGCCTGGGCATGAAGCCGCCGCAGTTCCTCCAGCGCGGCGACGTCATCACCCTGTCGGCCGGCCCGCTGGGCTCGCAGCGCCAGCAGGTCCGCTGACCCGAAAAAACCTTTCCCAAGCTCGTCAGACAAAACCGCGCCCTGGCGCGGTGCAGGCGGAGCCTTGCCCAAATCAACAGGAGACAACGATGACTGCAACGACAAGCCCACGCGCCGACCTTCTTGCGGTGCATTCCGTTGACGAATTCGTCTTCAGTGTGCCCGACCTTCAGCAGGCGCGGCACTTCTATACGAGCTTTGGCTTGGACGTGCGCGACGAGGAAGGGGCTCTGGCTCTCTACACCCACGGACATCCGCATCGCTGGGCCAGAATTCTTGCGGGGCCCGCCAAGCGCCTCCTCTGGCTGAGCCTGGGTATTCATGCGGCCGACAAGCAGCGCTTCGAGCAGCATCTTGCCTTCAAAGGCGTCGTGCGCAGGATGGCCCCCCTCGGCGCCGATGCCAGGGGCCTCTGGATTGAAGGGCCGGACGGCATTCCCCTGGAATTGCGCGTAGCTGCAAAGTCATCCCCCTCCCAGCCTGCGCCACGGGAATATCCGCTGCAAAACGCCAACTTCGGGCGCTCACCCAGTCGCAGCCAGGCCCCCCGCACGCGCCCGCTCTATCTCTCGCACATCCTGCTGTTCAGCGCCGATGTCGATCTGGCCGTGCGCTTTTACGAGGACGTTCTGGGCCTGCGGCTGTCGGACAAGTCCGGCTCGGTGATCGCCTTTGTGCACAGCCCGCACGGCAGCGACCACCATTTGATCGCGCTGGCCAAATCCGGCGGCGCAGGTCTGCACCACAGCAGCTGGTGCGTGCCCTCGATGGACGCGATAGGCATTGGCATGCAGCAGATGGCGCAGGCGGGCTACGAGCAAGGCTGGGGTGTCGGCCGGCACGTGCTGGGCTCCAACTACTTCCATTACGTGCGCGATCCGTGGGGCAGCTACGCCGAGTATTCCTACGACATCGACTTTGTCGAAGCCGGCCACACCTGGCCTGCGGCGGACCACGGCGCCGAAGACTCTCTGTATGTCTGGGGACCCTCGCTCCCGCAAGACTTCATCGTCAACCATGAACTGTCGGCCCGCTAGTCGCGCCGACCCAGGAGATCACATCATGAACAGCAACATTCCTTTCTACGACGTTGTGCAGATCGGCTACGGCCCGGTCAGCGAAATCATGGCCCTCGCGCTGGCGCGCCAGGGCCGCAGCGTGGCCGTTTTCGAGCGCTGGAAAGAGCGTTTTCCCCTGCCGCGCGCGGTCTGCATCGACCACGAGCTGTACCGCGTTCTTTCAGCCCTGGGCATGGGCAAGGAATTGCCCGCTGTGAGCCATGCGGGACCGCAGTATCGCTGGTTCAACGCCGAGTGGAAGGAGTTGCTGGCCATCGACTGGTCAGCCGAGTCCATTTCGGGCGGCCCGGAAGTGAACTTTGTGCACCAGCCAACGTTGGAAAAGTTATTTGAAGATGTTGTCCAGGCCTGCCCCAACGTGCATCTCAACCTCGGCTGGGAGGCGGTGGAGGCCACCCAGACCGCCGACCATGCCCAGCTGATCGTTCGCGATGTGGATACAGGGGAGACCCGCACGGTCCGCTGCAAATACCTCATTGGCGCTGACGGCGCGAACAGCTTCGTGCGCCAGGCCATCGGCTCCAGCCGGGAAGACCGGGGCTTCGAGGCCGACTGGCTGGTGATCGACGTGCTGCCCCATGAAGGCGTCACGCTCGACATCCCGCCGGCCGCGCAGTATTGCAATCCGCTGCGGCCCACGACCATCGTTCCTGCCGGCGTCAAGGATGGCCGTTATTTTCGCCGCTGGGAGTTCATGCGCCTGCCGCACGAAACCGCTGCAGAGATCGAAAACGAAGACTTTGCCTGGAAACTGCTTGAGCCGTGGGTCCAGCGCGACCAGGCCACCATGGTGCGCCACAAGCTCTACACGTTTCGTGGCTTGCTGGCCAACACATGGCGCAAGGGCCGGATGCTGATCGCTGGCGACGCTGCGCACCTGATGCCGCCCTTCATGGGACAGGGCATGTGCGCAGGACTGCGCGACGCCTGGAATCTGGCCTGGAAGCTCAATCTTGTACTCGACGGCCAGGCCGGCGATGAGTTGCTCGACACCTATCAGCCCGAACGCCGTCCGCACGTCAGTGATGTGATCGACCTGTCGATCTACCTGGGCAAGGTCATTTGCGTGCCGGACCCCGTGAAAGCTGCCCAGCGCGACGAAGCCTTTTTCAGCGGCAAAGCACCACCGCCGCCGGCTTTCCCCAGCTTGACCGACGGCATCCTGCGCCGTGGGCCTGACGGCGCCGTGCAGGCACCCGCCGGATTGCTCAGCCCGCACGGAAGCGTTCGTTCAGGGGATCGGCAAGGCCGCTTCGACGATGTTGTCGGCCTGGGCTTTGTGCTCATCTCCAGGAGCACCACCGTTGAATCCGAACTGGGCGCCGAGCAGCGGGCTTTCCTGGACACGCTCAATGCCAAGCGCGTGGTGGTGAGCCCAGCGGGTGCTCTGGCGAATCCGGGCGCCTGGGAGGACCTGGACAGCAAGTTCATTCCCTACATGGCAGCGCACGGCATCGAAGCCATGCTGGTGCGGCCGGACTTTTACCTCTATGGCGCAGTGTCCAGGGCAAGCGACATCAATACGCTGGTGGACGACCTGGCCGGGGATTTGGCGCGTCATGGCCTTCTCCTGGGTGCCGAGCCCCAGTTGGAAGCCATCGCCGCTTAAAGCCGGCAAACAAGCTCACAAGCTGACGCGCCTGCCGCAGACCCTCGGTCACCGGCGGGTGCGGCGTCAGACTGGACAGATTTCAAAAAATTTTTACAACGACCTGGAGACATTGATGAAAATTTCCTTGCGCACCCCTTTGCCTGCTGCGCTGTTGATCAGCCTGATGACCACCTTGAGCGCCACAGCCCACGCAACGGAAGGAGGCGGCACCGTCTACCCGAACGGGGCGGATAACTTCGCGGCCGGCGCCATGCCGCCGCCCGGCTTCTACGGCATGCTGTTCGCCAACCACTACAGCGCCGATCGCGTCAACGATGCCAGCGGCAACAACCTGAACGTGCCGGGCTTCAAGGTCACGGCTGACGCGCTGGTGCCCCGCTTTATCTGGGTCACGGGGGCGAAATTCCTGGGTGGCGATCTCTCGCTGCATGCCATCGTCCCGGCGGTGAACCTCAAAGTCTCGGTGGCAGGGAATTCACAAACCAAGAGCGGCATCGGTGACATCACCACGGGTCCGGGCCTGGGCTACCACCACAGTGCCAACCTGCACAGCTTGGTGGGACTCGACTTCTACCTGCCCACGGGCGGCTACAACAAGGGTGACCTGGCCAATATCGGGCGCAACTACTACGCCATTGAGCCGCTGTACATCCTCAGCTACATCGATCCCAAGGGATTCAACGGCGACATCAAGATGGGCTACATCTTCAACCAGCGCAACAAGGACACCGATTACCGCTCCGGCCAGGAATTTCATTTCGACTATGCCGCCGGCTGGGGCCTGGGCAATGGCTGGACCGCCGGCGTCGGCGGCTATTACTACCAGCAGACCACCGCCGACAGGCTGGCGGGCGCCGACGTGCCCAACAGCAAGGGCAAGACTTTTGCCATCGGTCCTTCGCTGAAATACGACAGCGGAAAGGGCTGGTTCGCCACCGTGAAATGGCAAAAGGAAACCGACTCGGAAAACCGCGCGCAGGGCAATGCGCTGTGGATCAAAGCAGTGTTTCCGCTCTGATAGCGACGCTGAAGCGTGAGCGGCCCTTGCACGCTCACGCGCCAGCGCATTTGCTGAACCAGCACTCTCGCGCAGCACGCGACCCAAGCGTGCGGCGCTCAACCACCACCATGTCAGGAACCCATCACCATGCACCCGTCTATCAACATCAACCAGAGCGTCCCCACGGCTTCCCGCTGGGACGTAAGCTATGAATGGAAAGCCGTCACCCTCCTGTGCCTGGCCTTTGGCCTGGTCGGCATGGACCGCTTCATGCTCCTGCCTCTTTTCCCCGTGATTGCTCAGGATCTCAAACTTGACTATCAGGACCTGGGCCAGATCACCGGCATCCTGGCCGTTGCCTGGGGCATATCAGCGTTGTTCATGGGCAACCTTTCGGACCGCTACGGGCATCGCAAGGTCATCATTCCGGCGATCATCGTCTTTTCGCTGCTGGCCGGCTTCAGCGGCCTAGCCACCAGTGTCGTGAGCCTGATGGCCATTCGCGCACTGATCGGCTTTGCCGAAGGCGCCTACACGCCCCCCAGCATTGTTGCGACGCTAGATGCATCCAAGCCCTCGCGGCAAGGGTTGAACATCGGGATTCAGCAGGCGGCGCTACCGCTGTTTGGCCTGGGCATTGCGCCCATCCTCGTGACGCAACTGCTCAAGGTGGTGGAGTGGCACTGGATTTTCGCGCTGGTTTCCATTCCTGGCCTGATCGTGGCCTACCTGCTGTACCGCGTGCTGCGCAACACCACGCCAGCAGTGGCGGCGCTTCACACTTCCACCCATGACGCGTCCGATCACAAGTGGAGCGACGTGTTCAAGTACCGCAACATCCCGCTGAACATGCTGGGCATGCTGTGCTGGCTGACCTGTCTCGTCGTGCTCAGCGCCCTGCTGCCCAATTACCTGATCGACTACCTGCACCTGTCGCTGGAACAGATGGGCCTGGTTTTGTCGGCCATCGGCTTTGGTGGAACCATGGGTACGCTGGTCATGCCGGCATTGTCGGATCGCCTGGGACGCAAGCCAGTCATGATCATTTCCGTCATCGGCGCGGCTGCCGGCCTGTATGCCCTGATGCACACCGGCGCTGAGCCCTATGGCCTGTTCGCCAGCCTGTTCGTCACCCTGTTTTTTGTCTTCAGCATGATCTGCCTGACGGTGGGCCCGATCAGCGCCGAGTCGGTGCCTGCCAAGCTGATGTCCACAGCCGCGGGCATCGTCGTGGGAACCGGCGAGATTTTTGGCGGCGGCATTGCGCCCGTCATTGCCGGCTATGTCGCCCAGAACTTCGGCATTCAATACATCATGCATCTGGCAGCCATTGCGCTGGCAATAGGGTTTGTCGTGGTGCTCTTCCTGAAGGAAACCGCGCCATCCAAGCAGCATTGAGAACGCCCAATGGTGTACCTGTGCGGCAACCCGAAAAATTGCCGCTGTCAGTATTTTTTACCCAAGGAACTTGAAGCATGAAAAGCAGTGAACTTGAAACCGGTTTTTCTCACCTCAAAGCTGCGGATACGCCCTTCGTTTCCGGGGGCCTTCGCGATTTTTTCACCTACCGCGATCTGGGCATCGAGAAGGCCACCGCCGGGCGCGTGGTGGCACAACTCGTGCGCGCGAACCAGGCGCCCGAAGGCGGCACAGGGTGGCATGTGCATGAAGCGCAATTCCATATGGTGTACATGCTCAAGGGATGGGCGCGCTTCATGTACGAGGATCGGGAGACGCTGGTGGAGGCTGGGGACTGCGTGCATCAGGCGCCGGGAATTCGCCACTACCTGTTCGATTATTCACCGGACATGGAGTACCTCGAAGTTGTCGGACCAGCGGCATTCACCAGCATCGAAGCCCAAGGCCCGTGTGCGGTTCCCAAACCCAGGCATTGGGCCTGAGCGCCTGTCATGAGGCGCAACATTTTCAACCAGGAGACCTTGCCATGAAATCGACTGAGAACAAGCCCTCGCGGCGCGCTACGCTGGGCTACATCGCCTCCTCGGTGGCGCTGGGCATTACGGGTGCGGCCAGTGGTTGCGCAGTTGTGCCCGCCAACGGCTCGGCCGCAGCGAGAGACACCAGCCAGGCTGCAGCGGACGCCGACGCGACAGGCGCCTACGCCGGCCGCTGCACCTGCGGACTCGTGGATGCCCACTCGCACTACCTGCCGCCAAGCTATGCGCATGCGTTGGCCGACGAAGGCCTGGTCACGCTGGACGGGGGCTTTCCGGTGCCGCAGTGGTCAGAAGAAAAAGCGCTGGCGCACATGGACCGGCACAACATCGAGGCGTCCATCCTGTCGGTGTCCTCGCCGAGCGTGGGCTTTCTCAAGGATGCGCTGGCGCGGCAGCGGCTGGCGCGGGAAGTCAATGACTTTGCCGCCGCCTTGGTCAAACGCAAACCCAACCGGTTCGGCGCCTTTGCGACGTTGCCGCTACCGGACATCCAGGCCTCGCTGGCGGAAATCGGCTACGCGCTCGACACCCTGCGGCTCGATGGCGTGGTCATGGAAACGAACGTGCATGGCATCTACCTCGGCGACGCACGGCTCGATCCGATCTTTGCCGAACTCAACCGGCGCCGTGCCACGCTGTTCCTGCATCCGACCTCGCCCCCTTGCTTCGAAGCCGTCGGGCTGGGCCGGCCGGCGCCCATTCTGGAGTTTCCGATGGACACGACGCGCACGGTGACGGACCTGATCTTCGCCGGGACTCTGACACGGTATCCGGACATCCGCATGATCATTCCCCACGCAGGCGGCGCGCTCACAGCGGTGGCGGAGCGGATCGCAGCCTTTTCCAGCCTGCCGTTTCTCAAGCAGCGCCCGGATGGCGGCGCACAAGAGGTTCGCCGGGTGCTGGCCTCGCTCTATTACGATCTGGCGGGATCGGCAAGCGATGGCGCCATCGAGCGCCTGCGCCGGCTCACCTCGCTGAACCACATCCTGTTTGGCAGCGACTTTCCCTTCACCCCGGCAGCCGGCATCGATGCCAATGTCGAGAGTTTTCGCACCCTTGGCGGCTTGACCGGCCCCGAGCACGAGGCAATAGCACATGCAAACGCCCGGCGCCTGTTTGGGCGGTTTGATCAGCCTGCCAAAGCACCATAGCGCGGCTTCCTGATGTTCTAGGCTGTTGCTTTGCAGGCAGGTCTTTCCTCAGCACCGGTTCGCCCTTCTGTGAAATTGACCCTTCTACGGATAGCCGCGTGGCGGGCTTGCCCCGCCATGCATTTGCACAGGTTCGTGCAGCGACCGTGCAAGCATTCCCCAAAAAAGAAACCACTATGAAACATGATGTTATGGGCGCTTCGGCGACAACCCAACGCCGGCACTTGCTGCAGCTGGCCTCAGCCCTGGCGCTGGCCAGTGCATCGCCCTCGGGTTTTACGCAGCCAGCTGCTGGCAGAAAAATAAAAATCGGCTATGTCACGCCCCAGACAGGGCCACTAGCCGGTTTTGGCGAGGGTGACGCCTTCGTGCTGAGCGGCATCAACTGGGCCTTCAAAAACGGCCTTGCGATTGCCGGCAAAAAGCATCCCGTGGAAATCCTCGTCAGGGACAGCGAGTCCAAAGCGAACCGGGCCGCTGAAGCCGCAGCCGAGCTGATCTTGAAAGACCGGGTTGACCTGATGCTGGTGGGTTCGACCCCGGAGAACACCAACCCGGTGTCCGTCCAGTGCGAGCGCTACGGTATTCCCTGCATCTCGACCACCAGCCCTTGGCAATCGTGGTTCTTTGGCTCTGGCGGCGATCCCAAAAAAGGCTTTGACTGGGCCTATCACTTTTTCTGGGGCCTTGAGGACATCATTGCCGTGTTCACCAACATGTGGAAAGACATCCCGACCAACAAAGTGGTGGGATTGTTGCTGGCCAATGATGCCGATGGGAGCGCCTGGGGCGATGCGCAACTGGGTTTGCCCCCGGCACTCACCGCTAAGGGTTTCACGGTGATCAACCCCGGACGATACCAGCCGATGCAGCTCGATTTCAGCGCCCAAATCTCTGCCTTCAAAAAAGCCAATGTCGAGATTGTGTGCGGTGTGCCCACCCCGCCGGATTTCAAGACTTTCTGGACCCAGGCGCGCCAGCAAGGCTTCAAGCCCAAGGCCGTGACCATGGGCAAGGCGTTTACCTTCCCTTCTGCCGTTGAGGAGTTGGGCGACACGGCCGATGGACTCACCCAGGAAGCCTGGTGGTCACCCAATCTGCCGTTCAGCTCTTCCCTCATCGTCCAAAGCGCTAGGCAGTTTGCGGCTGCCTATGAGGCGCACAGCAAAAAGCCGTGGAACATGGCTGTGGGCTATACCCATGCGATCTTTGAAGTGGCCGCAGACGTTCTCAAGCGCACGAAAGACGTCGAGAACAAGGCATCGATTCGGGACGCCATCCTGGAGACCAGGCTCGACACCCTCATCGGCCGGGTCAGCTGGAAGAGCGGTCCGGTCAAGAACGTCAGCCGCACGCCTTTGGTGGGCGGCCAGTGGGTCAAGGGCAGGACGAACAAATACGAACTGCTCATTGTCAACAACGAGAGCGCCCCCTTCGTACCTCTCGATGCCAGGATCAGGGCGATGGCCTATTGATGGGCTGTAAAAGCAATGCCCTGCCCCGCACTATTGTTCAAGCGCTTGGCCCCATTCATTGGACGCCTTTGAGCAGCCGAATAGGAGTCGCAGAAAAAGGAAAAATAGTAGTACAAGGGCGTTTCCTGAATTGCCCCCTGGAAAGCCTGCTCAGTTACGCAGGCTCCAGAGTTGGCGCACGCGAGCGCACCCGCATCGGTTTGCCGGGTAAAGCCTATGAAGAGTTGATCCACAAGCACCTGGGCGCCAGCGTGATCGGCCCCATCGCACGGGACGCCACCGCCCTCCATGCTAGAGAGCGCGCCCAGTACAGCGCCGCCGAGACGGCCACCCTCAACGCGGAAAAGGCGGACAAAACGCCGAAAGCGCCCAGGCGGCGCAGCAGGCCAGCGGCGGGCTCAGCCAAGACCGCCAAGGCCGAGCCGCGCAGCCGCATCCCGGCGCAGTTGCTGTAAACGCCCGAGAAGGCGCTGGCTGATTTTCCCCAGCGGTGCAACCCTGCCTGCATACAGGTCAACCCGCTCGGCGATTAGGTTTCTGCCCGTGCTTGAGACGGTGTTTCTTTTCTATGCCTGCCCCAAGGGCTCAATCGTCAGCTTGAAGCCCAGCGCCTTCATCACCTTGAACAGCGTCGCTGAGCTGGGCGCACGCTCACCCGAGAGGCTCTTGTACAGACTCTCGCGCGACAGGCCCGTATCGCTGGCCAGCTGGGTCATGCCCCGAGCGCGCGCAATGTCACCCAGCGCAGCGCCCAATTCAACTGGATCTCCTTCTTGCAGCACCTGGCGCAGATACTCCATCACATCCTGCTCATCCTGCAGGTAGTTGGCCATGTCAAATGGCCGGGTATTCATTGTTCCCATCACAGCTCCTTTGCCAGTTGTATGGCGCGTTCAATGTCCTTGGCCTGGCTGGACTTGTCACCGCCGCCCAGCATGAAAATGATGGCTCCCGCCTGCTCTACGTAGTACATGCGCCAGCCTGGACCGAAAAACTCGCGCATCTCACAGACTCCCTCACCCACTGGCTTGACATCGCCCAGGATGCCGCGCCTGGCCTTGCCAAGCCTGCGCGCCAGACGGATCCGTGTTGCCCGATCTTTCAGGCTCACCAGCCACTCGCTGAAGTTTTCGGTTTCGATGATGCTGTACATACCGCATTGTAGCCAGCAGGCTACACCTTTGTAAAAGCAGCAGCATGGTGCCCTGTCCTTTTCCAGACAAGCGAAGATGGCGCCCGGCTACAGGCTTCTGCCATTTTTCCGACCCGCCACTGCCACTAAGATAATGATTATTATCTCATGGTGGTTTTGCCGGGGCAAAAGCGGCCAGCGGCGCGCCTCCTGGGTCGCGTGCCTAGAGTTATGCCCCCTTCATGTCCGCCCCTGGCGCTTGAAGCTGTCGCATGCACTGGGACGGCTGAAGCCCAAGCCAGCGCTCAACATAGAGCCGACATGCGCAAACTTTCTTACTGCTCACTTGGCTGGATATCGCTGGCGATTTCCAAAAGATCTTCACTGCTGGCTTTATCCCAGTTCTCTCCCAAAGCGGCCCGGGCATAAAAATCAAGCATCAGGTGCTTGACAAGTGGATGGCTCCAGCCGCTCGTTTGCAAACGCTTGATGAGCGATGGATGCGCGTTGGCCTGGCGCATTGAGTCGATCAAAGCAGCGGTCAACTCATCGATGGTTTCGTCGGATTGGTCAAGCAACATCTCTGTCACCTTGGCACGCTGACGCCTCACCCATTCATCGTTCCAAGTGGCTTTGATTTCAATCTTCTTTTTTTCGTGTTGAAGCTTTTGAGCAGGCGGCTGCGGCATGAGCGACTCTGCCGCGTGTTTAACCTGATCCCCCAAGAGAATGGACTTGAGGTATCGAAATGGATCGCGAACAGGCTCGGGAAAGGATGTGTTCACTCGGCTCAGCAGCAACTGCAGCCCGTCACGTACGGCGGCCTCGCCAAAATGCTCGACAAGCTCCTCGGCTTTGGCATCGCCAATTCCGAGCTCTACCGCCTGCTTGATGAGCAGCAGGTCAACCGGGCGCGGCGGGTTTTTTTTCAAAGGCAAGGAGACCGGCGCTTTCATGCGCACCAGAAACTGCACATCGCTGATGCTCTTGCCATTCTTGTACTCCACCAGCTCAACGTCGATATCCGTGATGGTATTGACTTCGGCAATGGCGGGTTTGATCGAATCGCGCTTGAAAAAACGGTACTCGGCTTTTTCAAGCTTGCCTGAATCCGAAGTGGGCAGCCCTGTCAGGACCGGTAGCCACCAGCGCCAGCTCTGGCGAGATGTTCGGCCGATAGACTTGTAGCGGGCACAGATTTCATAAAGGGCGATTCCGGCATGGGTATGCATCTGAGAGAGCATTTCCAGCGACAGCCTGGTAAAGACGGAGGGCTCGAGCAGTTCCTGCTTGAGCGGTTGGGCATAAGCCCATTCCACCCAGACCTGTCCGCCCTTCTTGGCCAGATTGGCGTGCGAGATCAAGGTGCAGACAGTCCAGCTGGAACCCTCGCCAGTGGTGGGCGAGTTCCACTCCACCACGGTGCTCGCCATGGCCCGAAGGTGTTTCTTGATCAGTTCCGAATCGTTCGAGCTGTAGTCAATGCCGCTCACAATTTCGCTCAGAGGCGCACGGTAGGCTTGCTTCTCGATGCCCTGACCCTGCGCAATGCTGAGCATCACGTTATAGGTCTTGCGCCCCAGAACCGTGATTTTCCGATTCTGCGCCACGATGGCCAGGGTGTTGACCGGTTTCTTGAGCGGATCAAAGTTCTGGCTCTTAGCGAAGGAGGAGTTCATAACATGTCATCTTTTTCTCGCCACTCTACTACATGTGTGAACTGACGCTTTCACCTGTCTCTAACGCCTTCATTCAAACTCCTGTGAAAGCTCACATCAAAACAGTTTTGAGAACTTTTTCCGGCCTGGACATCTCCTGTAAAAGCTCACGTATGTGAGATTTTCAAGCTCATCAGCGGGGACTAGCGCCAATTTTGAGGCGGCACGGCCCAATCATGTATTCACTCACGTATCCACCTGTTGGAGCTCACCTGTGATCCTGTATTCACTCACCTATCCTCCCGTAAAAGTTCACGTATGTTCCTGTAAAGCCTCACACAAAGTGATCTAAGTATATGATTTAATTAATATTTTTTAACCCTAAAGGTATTAAAGGGCTTAAAGGACTTAAATTTTTTAAATCCGCGATTTTGTAAACATGGAGAAAAAACAGGAAACCAGAGACAAAAGTGCGTACAAAAAATGAACATCAACCAAAACCTGCACCTCGATGCAGATTCTGTAAAATGACGGACAATTGTTTTAACTTTGGAAGCTCGTGGCAACTGTGAAAAATCTCAATCAGCCCTGCATCAATCTGAAAGACATTCAAGAGCAAGCCTGTTTGGCGGCCGAGATGATGGATCAGGTACGGGCAGCCATGCTCAATCCAACTTCGCGAAAAAAAGAGCTGACCATCCACCTGAGCCAACTGGCCATTTACTGCGGCATAGAAAAAGGCTCGCTCATCCATCGGATGGCCAAAAAGGATCTTCCTGAGGGAAAACTTAATGCAACGGGAAGCCGCCGCGAGTTCACCCTCAAAGAAGCTCGTGCCTGGATCAGGGCCTATCGACCCGACAAATTACGCCCCGAGGGCGCAGAAGCCGTGACCATCAGTGTGTCCAACTTCAAGGGCGGCACCGGCAAGACCACGACGGCCATGACCCTGGCACAAGGCCTGACGCTGCTGGGCCATAAGGTTTTGGTCATCGACACAGATCCACAAGGATCCCTTACCACCCTGTTTGGCATCCTGCCCGATACGGAGGTTGCCGAGGAAGAAACCATCTTGAACTTGGCGCTCGGTGTCGAAACCTCGATTAAATACGCGATTCGTCCGACATATTGGGATGGGATTGATCTGGTGGCCGCTGCCCCCTCTCTTTTCAGTGCTGAGTTTGCTTTGCCAGCCCGGCAAACTCAAGAGCCCGGGTTCGAGTTCTGGAATGTCTTGAACCTGGGCATTGATGATGTGCGCAGCGATTACGACGTGATCATCATCGACAGCCCGCCTTCTCTGAGCTACATCACCATCAATGCGCTGATGGCCAGCGACGGAATCGTAATGCCCTTGCCGCCCAATGCCCTCGACTATGCTTCAGCGAGCCAGTTCTGGAACCTGTTTTCCGACCTGAGCAACGAGATGCTGACTAAGCGCGGTCTTGAAAAGGAGTTTGATTTCATTCACGTGCTGCTATCTCGCGTCGATGCCTCCGAGGCCACCAGCGACATCGTGCGCACTTGGATCCAAGCCACTTACAAGGAAAAGGTCTTGCCAGTCGAGATTCCTAAAACGGTGGTGACCAGCAGTGCGAGCGCTGAGTTTTCAACTGTCTACGACATCCAGAAATACGACGGCAATGCCAAAACATTCAAGCGTGCCCGCGATGCGTACGACCAATTTGTCGGCTACGTCGAGAGTTCCATCCGGGCTGCCTGGAAAAAACAACTTACCTCCTCCATGAAAAAATCCACACAGTGAGAGGTTGCGCAAATGGGTAAGAAACTTCTTGAAAAAGCTAGCCTAATTCTTGGGCCGCGGCCACCAGTTGCACCAATTGCCGGGGAGGTTGTGAACAAGCCGAAGACGGCCATCGGCGCCATGGCCCAATTTACGGAGCGCCAATCCTCGGCCATGCGCGAGGTCGAGTCCTTGAAAGGGCAATTGAGAACGTTTGATGGCAGCCTCCCCGCCAAGCGGATTAATCCCCTGTGCATTGTCCGCAGCAGGTGGGCAAACCGACATGCTCTATCGTTCGCAGGCCGGGACTTTGAGGCGCTGAAGGCAGACATTGAGTCTCAAGGGGGTAACGTCCAGCCGATCAAAATCAGACCGTTGCCGGGTGAGCAGGCCAAGTACGAGATTGTCTTTGGTCATCGTCGTCACCAGGCTTGCCTTGAACTCAAGCTCGATGTTCTGGCCATTGTTGAAGATATCAATGATAAAACTCTCTTCATCGAGATGGACCGGGAAAACCGCCAGCGCAAGGATCTGAGACCTTTTGAAGTCGGTGCCATGTACGCCAAGGCACTGGATCAAGGTCTTTTTACTTCTGCAAGAAAGCTGGCTGAGGAGGTCGGTATCGATCAGTCGCAGCTGAACAAGGCGCTGGCTTTGGCACGTTTGCCAAGTGATGTCATCGAGGCATTTGTTAGCCCGCTTGATCTGCAGTACCGCTGGGCATCCGATCTGGTGGGTGCGCTTCAAAAAGATCCAGACGATGTTCTGGCAACTGCCAAAGCCATTCAGAGTGAAGAGCCTCGCCCCAAATCAGCGGATGTTTACCGTCGACTCATTGAGACCCGAGGAACGGTTCCTCACCTTTCTAGCAGGACTGTTTCCCTCACTGGTAAGGCGGGGCAAAAAGGTGATTTGGTTTTTTATGAAAAGAGTCGTCGTGTCGAGATTAGTCTTTCAAATATCGACTCCACTCGGTACAGCGAGATCCAGATGTTGATCAAGCAATTCATCGGTTGAGCTTTGGCCTTGAAGCTTTTTCACCTAGACTTGCCGTAGCTGCAGTGATGAATGTAACGATTACATCGTGCTGGGGTGAACGTATAGAGCTACATGCTCAGGATTGAGTTCCATGCCTGAAGGATGCGCAGGGCGGTCTTGCGAAGCAGCGTTTTGAGTTTGGCAAAGACTTGCTCAATGGGGTTGATATGTAAAACTCTAGGCTGGAAAGTGGCGCAGTTGCGCGCCGCACGTATCAGTTGCTTGAGCTACACCGAAGACTTTGTACGCAACCAGGTTTCGATCACGAGGACGTCTTGGAACTTGAGCTGAGGTTACAAAACCTGAGCAGTTAAAAGTAGAGCCAGTCACGAAGGCGCTGCTGTGCCCACGAGCCAGGTGCTTTGTAGCAGCGTGCCTACCGCGGCACCTCATTCAACTCATAACTGGTGCTGCGTCCGCGAGCAGCACAATTGCGCAGCACGCCAAGGGCCAGCACCTCGCCGATGTCGCGCAGCGCCGTATCGGGCGAGCACTTGGCAATGGCCGCCCACTTGCTCGTCGTGAGCTTGCCGTCGAAACCGTCGAGCAGGCGGTTGAGCAGCTTGACCTGCCGCGCGTTGAGCGGTGTGGTTGCCCAGCGCTGCCAAAAGGGCGCCTTGGCCAGCACGGTGTCGAGCGTGCGCTGCGCGCTGTCCAGGGCGCGTTGCAGCGTGCCCAGAAACCACAGCAGCCACTCCGTGACGTCGAGCGAGCCCTTCTGCGCGGCTTCCAGCGCGTCGTAGTAAGCCTTGCGCTCGTGCTCAATCTGCGCCGACACGCTGTAAAAGCGCTGCGGGCTGGCGTTCGGCACGGGCCAGGAACAGGTCGCCCACGGCGCGGGCAATGCGGCCCTTGCCATCGTCAAAGGGGTGCAGCGTCACGAACCACAGGTGTGCCAGTCCAGCCGTGAACACCAGGGGCTCGGTTTTTTGGCGCATTGGCCCAGCGCGAAAAGCGCTCCATTTCGGCCTCGAGCTGCTCGGCCGGGGGCGCCTGGTAGTGCACGCGCTGGCGGTAAGCGAGCCCAGAAACCACTTGCATCGGGCCGGGCGCAAGCTCAGCGAGACCGGCGCGCCGCAACTGCCTGGGCAATCTCAGGCGGCAGACGCTTGAGCAGCCAGCGCATGGCCAGCGGCACCAGCACCAGATCGTCCACCACGCCGATGACTGGCAGCACGTCGGGGATGAGGTCTATAGGCGAGAGCACGTACAGAACGATCAGCACGGCGCCCAGCTTGAGCCAGCCCGGCGCGTTCGGGTGGCGCAGCGCAAACCACAGCTGGCACGCATCCCCGCGCAGCATCGTCCAGAGCAAGGTCAAGCGTTTGAACATGGAAGTTCTTTCTCCAACTGGCCCCCGGTGGAGCCGTATGCTCTTCAACATAGCCCTTGCGCGCCTGCTGCAAGGGGGCGGCAGGAAAGTTACATCTGCGGCGGCAGGCTTGAGGCGTGACAAGGGCCACTGACGCGCCATGCGAGCCTGCCCGGCTGGTCAGGAGCCTGGGGGTCTGTGCCTACGCTGCCGGAGATCGGTATGGCTGAGAGATCAACCCGGCCACGTTCACGATGGATTTTTGCCTATGCGCATCCACCACCTCAATTATGTGTCCACCTGTCCGCTGGGCGGGCCCCTGATGGACGGCAGCACCCGCTCCATCCTGCAGCGCGGGCGCCTTTGCTGTCACTGTCTGCTCTTGGAGACCTCTGAAGGCCTGGTGCTGGTCGACACCGGCCTTGGCCTGCAGGATGTGCGCGATCCGCAGGCGCGGCTGAGCGGCTTTTTCCTGACCTTGCTCAGTCCCGATTTCCGGGAAGAGATGACCGCCGTGCGCCAGGTCGAGCGCTTGGGCTTTGCCAGCGGCGATGTGCGCCACATCGTGCTCACGCACCTGGACTTTGACCATGCCGGCGGGC
This sequence comes from Pseudomonadota bacterium, assembly GCA_030855235.1. GTDB lineage: Bacteria > Pseudomonadota > Gammaproteobacteria > Burkholderiales > Burkholderiaceae_C > Polaromonas. Next base: position 96,722 of record JALYRU010000010.1, on the reverse strand, counting down.
TCGACGATTTTCCCGAGGCGCAGGTTCACCTGATGGCGCTTGAGCGCGACTACGCCGCGCAGCAAAAGACCTGGCTGGATCGCCAGCGCTTTTGGCCCCAGCAGTGGTCAGGCCAGGCGCGCTGGACGGTTTATTCGCCCGAGCATGGGCAGGACTGGTTCGGCTTTGCGTCGGTGCGCGCTCTGCACGCGCTGGCATCCAGGGTGGTGATGATTCCCCTGCCCGGACACACTTTCGGCCATGCCGGCGTGGCCGTGCATGACGGCACCCGGTGGCTGCTGCAGGCGGGCGACGCCTATTTTTACCATCAGGAGATGGACCTGCTCAGGCCCTGGTGCACGCCAGGGCTGCGGTTTTACAAGACGCTGATGGAAAAGGACCGCCGAGCCAGGCTGGCCAACCAGGAGCGGCTGCGCCAGCTGCGCCGCGAGCACGCTGCTGACGTCGAGGTGTTTTGCAGCCATGACACGGTGGAATTCCAGCGCTTGGCTGATCGCGCGGCCAGGCGCCCTGAGGCCGCTGGGCCTTTCACCCAGATGCGGGCAGCGGACTGAGCGAGGCGTCGGGCTGCACGAATTGGTTGCGATCCATCGGGCAGCCAGCTTCCTTCACCTTGATGGACAGGTCCTCGGCATGATCGGGCGGGTTGGTCTGCTGCCAGCACTGCGCCCTATGCAGGCTTTGGCGAGTCACCTTGGCCTCGAAAGACTCACGCCAGCGGCAAGTCCCAGACAGCGATGGCCCGGCAAGCGCCAGCAGCGCTTCAAGTCGCTGGGGCGCCACGCCGGCGTAGAGGACTGGCGCCTCTCATAGCCGCTTGGCGCAGGCGCTTTATCGGCCCGGCTGGTCCGGCTGCTCCCTGAAGTCCATGCCGACAAACACGCGCGCCGCATTGCCGCGCTCGCTCTGATGATGCTGCAGCCGGCGTTCGGCTTTGTGTTCGCCCTCGGCTGCCTTGCCCAGGGCGGCGAGCTTGGCAGCGAGCAACTGCCCGGCCAGGCGCTTGTTGGCATGCTGGCTGCGCTCGCTCTGCACCTTGACCGACAGGCCCGTGGCGAGGTGGGTGGCGCGCACGGCGCTGTCGGTCTTGTTCACATGCTGGCCGCCCGGCCCCGAAGCGCGGGTGGCTTCGTAGCGGATGTCACTGTCGGGCAAAGGCGCGGGAGCGCTGTACACGGCCCCGCCGAGGAACCAGTTTTTTCGCTTGTGAAAAGGCCGATAAGGGCTCTGGCACACCCACAGGAGGCTACCTGACCAGCACTTGGCCAGCTGCTCGGCTGCAGCGGGCTCGGCTTCGTCGGCACTTTGCAGGCCCAGAAACAACGAGCGCAGCGTGCCGGCCACGGGGCCGGAGATCTCCTCGATCAGGCTGACCTCGACTTTGGCCTCATCTGCCTCCTGCAGCAGCAGCCTCAATGCCTTGTGAACGGCCAGGCAGCACTCGGCAGGGCCGGTGTTGGCGGTGATTTGCAGCCAGATCATCAGCAGCACTCCCCGCGCGTCTTGTAGGTCAGCACAGGTTTGCTTCTGGCCACGACGCGCGCCAGCTGCGCCCCTACGAGGCAGTCGAGCACGCTGTCCACGCTTTTGTAAGCTTGGGGCGCTTCCTCGTAGATCAGGCCCTTGTCGTGGCAGATGACGCGGCTGCCCAGGGGTGTGCGGCTGAGCTGGTCTGGATTGAACAGCTTGAACAATCGCCCCTTGCAGTCGGTACGCGCCCACTTGCGTCCCGCCCCGTGCGCCAGGGAGGACAGGCTCGCCTCCCCGTCGCCGATGGGTTCGAGCACGTAGCTGTAGTCGCCGCGCGAGCCCGGCAGCATGACCAGGCCCTGATCGCTCGGGGTGGCGCCCTTGCGGTGCAGCCAGCCGGCCTGGCCGTTCACCTGCGCGGGCACCAGCAGGTTGTGGTGGATGTCGATGATCTGGGCTGCGTTGCAATGCAGTCGGCTGGCCACGCGCAGGCTAATGACGGCCCGGTTGAGCCGGGCAAATTCCAGCGCGGCGTCATGCCGGGCCAGGTAATACTGGGCATCCTCGCCGGTGCTTGGCAGGCCGCCATGGCTGAAGGCGTCCACATGGGCGCGCAGAATCTCCTGGCCCAGGCCGCGCGAGCCGGTGTGCACCAGGATCTGCAGCTTCTTCATGGCAAGGCCCGAGCGCTCGAACGCCCCGGCGTCCCTGACCTCGTCGATCACCTGCAGCTCCAAGAAGTGGTTGCCTCCGCCGAGGGTGCCCAGCGAGCGCAGGTGAGATGAGTCCAGTCCAGCTTGCGCCATGCGCAGTGCCAAGGCATCAAACTGCGCCTGCAGGCCGGGCTCCCGGTCCTTGAGCCTGGCCCATTCGTCCGGCTCGATGGCGCCGTCGAGGTTGCCCAGCTGCTTGTCAAGCTTGTCCAGCTTGACCTTGCTCATCAGGATGTCGGTCTGCCACAAGCCCATGCCGCAGCCGATGTCGTTGCCCACCAGGGCAGGGTAAAACCGCCCGCTTGAGAAAAACGCGGCCCCGACGGGGTAGCCGCGCCCGGGGTGCAGATCGGGCAGGCCCACGACCTGCTGCATGCCGGGAAGTTGCGCCGTGGTCAGGAGTTGCTGCACGGCAGCGTCCTCCAGCCACAAACGCGCCGAGGCGACCACGCGGACGCGATCGGAAAAAATCTTCAAAAAATTGCCCATGGCAAAGTGATCCCAAATCTAAACAAAAGAGTGGGGCACTGGAGCAGTCGTCGCCGGCCAAAGGGGCCAGAAGCGACGAGAGGGCGAGGGCGAATAGAAGCCGGCTGTGCTGGGGGCACAGCGAAAAAGGCTATCGCGACACGCGTGAATCCAGGCCCGTGAAGGAGGAGGTGAAGCTGGATGCGGTCATGATGAAGCCTTTTATTGTTGTTGGATGAAGCCACCAATGCTAATGGATGGCGCCCAATCCATCAATTGATGAGCAGGAAGGTGATGTTTTTTCGCCATGGCACCCTGAATTTTAAAAGTTCAGGGTGCCAGCCGTCGCGGGCTAGGCTCATGGTCTGGCAGGTCCGCCGACAGTGAAGGTGCCGACGCTCACTTGCCAGCCCTGGCCGCTCAAGCGCAGCGCCACGTCCTCGCCCCCGTCCTTCTGGCGCGCCAGCCGGGGTGTGTCGCTGCGCTACCGCCAGGGTGGCTGAAGTCCGGCTTTGCGCTCAGCGAAGACCGGCCGCTGCTGGAGATGGAATTCCTTTCTGCGGGCAAGGACACGGCCGCAGGCGCGGTGGATGACGGTCGGGAGCCATATTGAACGGCTGGCCTTGCAAATTGACCGACCGTTCTTACGGGAGCAACGGGAAAAGGCGCTCGGATAAAGGCTCAAGAACTCCCCTTTTTCAAGAGGAGAGGTCAGTCCACAAAGTGACCAGGCCAAACACCCCGATGAGCCACAGGCAACCACAGAAGCCTGATGTAGCCGGGTGGGCATTTCCGGGTCGGCTCATCGCACAAGAACGGCCCAATTCAGTGCTGGCGTACACAGACTGAGGCTCAAGGAGGGCTTGTTGGTTTGCTTGCGCGCGTCAGCCAGCCGTTGACCTCGTCAATGACTTCGGCTTTGGGGCCGCCCGAAAGTGCGTGGAGCCGCACGCGGGACATCAGGTAAATAAAGCGTGCCTGCGCCAGATCACGCTGGGCTGCAACCTTCTGCTGCTCCGCATTGAGCATGTCAGGCAAGGTGCGGCTACCCGCCTTGAACGAGCGGCGGTTCGAGACAACCATCTGCTCGGCTGAACGCACGGCCTGCTCCAGCGCCTTGACCCTCAAGACGCCCTCTGTCACTCCGCGAAACTCGCGGTGCAGCCGCACCCCGAGGTCGCGGCGTAACGCTTCGAGCGCCTCTTGCGCGCGCGCCTGAGCGGCCACGGCCTGCCGCACGGTGGAGCTCACATAGCCGCCTGAAAAGATGGGAACATTGAGTTGCAAGCCAATGGCTCTGTTGTTGTAGCGGTTCTTGATGGCGGTGACGGTATCGCTGTCACTGCGCGACCACTGGGCTATAGCGTCCAGCGTCGGGTAGTGGCCCGCCTGTGCCTTGTCCACATCCTGGCGCGCTACTTCCAGCTGCGCTCTGAGTGGCTGGACTTCCGGGCTATGGGTTTCGGCACGTTCGGCCCAGTCTTCCACCCGAGCGGGCGCAGGCTGAAGCAGCTCCATTTTGTTCGCGTCCAGCGACGCCAGCGTGTCAACGGGGCGATTGATCAGGCTTTGAAGTTGCCTGTGGGTCAAGTCCAGGCTCTGGCGCGCCTCCAGTTCCTGCGCCACATTGAGGTCCAGGGCGGCACGTGCCTCGTCGATATCGGTGCGCGTTTCGAAACCGGCGCGAAAGCGTTTAGCGGCCGCATCCAGCTGGGTGGTGTAAGCCGTCTTCTGGGCAAGGATCAATGCGAGCTGCTCCTGGGCCAGCAGGGCCTCGAAATAAGCGCCGCTGACCCGAACCGCGACGTTTTGCAGCTCCTGCTCAAGGATGGCATTGGCATCGTCGACCTGCGCCTGCGCCTGGCGGTAGTCCGCCATCAGGGCCTTGCGAAAGAGGGGCTGCCGCAAGGTCAAGGTCTCGCTACTGCTGGTGTAGCGCTCGTCGGACGTGACAAGCCTGCCCAGGAAATCAGGTGAAGTGCGCTCCAGCGAGTTTCGGTAGCGAGAGGCACTGGCCGAGAGGTTGGGCAGCAGCTGCGAGCGTGCCTGCGGCAGGCGCTCACGCCGGGCATCCGTGGCTGCGCGCACCGCCCGGATTGTCGAGTCCTGCTCAAGGGCCGCCTGGTAGGCCTGCGACAAATCGAGCGGCCAAGCGGGCGCGCAGGCCAGGGACATCGCCAATGTCCCCGCCCTGGCCAGCGGAAAAAAGGAAAAAAGGAAAGAGTGAAATCGACGCTTTTGTCAACCATCTCACTCCTCCTTCATGGAGGCGGCCATGCGCTTGGTGAGCGGATGCAAAAGGTAAGTCAGCAGCGAGCGTTCTCCCGTTTTGAAAACCACCTCGACGGGCATGCCGGGCTGCATCAAATGCTTGCCAAGCCTTTTGAGTCCTTCGCGCGTCACGATCACCCGCGCCAGGTAGTAGCTCGTGTTGTCCTGGGGATCCGTCAATAAATCGCCAGACACCGAAACCAGCTGGCCTGGCACCACCAGCTGGGGAGAATGGGCAAAAGACGAGAAACGCACATCAACGGCCATACCCGCGTACACGCGGTCGATCAGATGCGGCTGCACCCTGGTTTCCAGCATTAACGACTCATTCGCAGGAACCACATCCATCAGTTTTTGCCCTGGGCTGATCACGCCGCCAACGGTCTGCGCCACCAGCGCCACCACCTGGCCTGAAGCGGGCGAGCGGATCTCGGTGCGGCTCAGATCGTCCTGCAAGGCGCGAAACTTCTCGGCATCTCAGAGCACTTCGCGGCTCACCTCCGTCTGCTGCGTTTCAATTTCCTTGCGGTATTCTTGCTGCCTGGCAATGGCACGCTGGTGAAGCGTCTGTGACGCTGCGCCGGGAGCGGACCGTATTGCCCACAAGCTCAGCGATGAAAGCGTTCGCGTCAGCCACCTGGCGCTCCAGCTCCAATTGGCGATTGCGCGGGGCATAGCCTTCGCTGACCAGGCTGCGGGTATGGCCCAGTTCCTCCTTGAGCAGCGCAAGCTGGCTTCGCCGACTGCCCAGCATGCCCGCGTAAGCCTGGGACAGGAGGGGTGAAAAACGGGCGTCACACCAAGAAAAAAACCCGGCTCATGGGCCAGGCCAGTCAGTTGAGGCCCAGTCCGCCTCAACGAGGCGGTCGGGCTAGTAGCCGGGAGTTCCCGTTTACTCGGTGCGCGCTTTCTTGATGGCAGCAGCGCCATCGTTCACTGCGGACTCCATGGAATTTTCCATCTTCGAAGCGGCATCTTTCAAACCGTTGGCAATCTGCGTCACGGCGTCAGAGGCAGGAAGGGTGTTTTCCAGCGCGCCCACATTGCCTTTGAATTGCGCCACGCTCAGGGCGACTGCATCCTTGATGTTCTTGGCGAACATCGCCGTGAGGTTTTGGGCAAATGCGCTCATGACCTCAAAAGCGGCCTGGGGCTCCTTGATGTTTTTGAACGCTTCAAATGTTTGAGCAACAGCCGCCTGCGATGCCTGAGCTTGTTCCTGAACCAGGTCGCCCCAGGCCTTCATATTTTCCATCACTGGCTGGAACGCTTCCTGAGCGGCGCCAGGGCCGAATTTCTCGGCGTTTGACTTCATGGTTTTTTTAGCGGATTCGAACGATTGGTTGATTGACATGTGGACCTTTTTAAAGAATGTTGCAGTGCAGCAATTATGCGCCCCAAGCGGTCGGGTGCGGAGGTCTGAAGCTCAATTCAGCGTCATTGGTGGTGATGTCCTACAGCGCGGGTGCCAGGAAGCCATCAACGAACCCAGGCACCAACGCTTTGAAATGGTTCAGATTTGAAAAATACCCATCCCATCCCATCCCATCCCATCCCTTTCCTTTCCTTTCCTTTCCTTTCCTTTCCTTTCCTTTCCTTTCCTTTCCTTTCCTTTCCTTTCCTTTCCTTTGTTGGCAGGACGGGCTTATTGGCTCTTTCCGGCCACGATATCCTGCCGCCGAGTGCCAGGCAGGCACGCTACGCCGCTCTAACCCTGACGGTGCTGCACGCCAGCGAACGCAATGCGCCCCAGGATGCCGAGTCGAAAACTCGCTGCTTCGTACCGCGCAGCGCCAGATAACGCGTAGCCATATGAAACGCATACAATTCGTATATATTTCATATAGAGGTTGATCATGGGTATTGTGAAAATTTCGGACCTGATGCACGAAAACCTGCGCGTGGCGGGAAGCGCTCTGAGCAGGTCTATCAATGCGCAGGCAGAGCACTGGATGCGAGTGGGCATGCTCACCGAGATGCACCCGGAGCTGGACCACCGGGAAATCTGCCAATTGCTGATACGCGCTGAACTCGCGGGGGGCCTGGACATTGCCATGGCGGTCACAGCCCAGCCTGGCAAGGCCCACGCATCCTCGACCGGAAAGCACTGATGGCTGGCGGCATTCCCATCCAGTCCGCCCAGGAACTTGAGATGGCGCGGCGGGCTGGCCGGCTTGCCGCGGAGGTTCTCAGCATGGTCGAGTCCTACGTGGTGGCCGGGGTGAGCACGCACACGCTTGACCAGATCTGCCACGACCACATCGTCAATGTCCAGCGCGCCATTCCAGCCAACCTGGGGTATCACGGCTATCCCAAGACCATCCTCACCTCTGTCAATCAGGTGGTTTGCCACGGCATCCCCTCTGCGACCAAGATTCTGAAGAAGGGCGACATCATCAACATCGATGTCGCCGTCATCAAGGATGGCTGGTTCGGCGACACCAGTCGCATGTATTTCGTCGGCGCTCCCAGTGCCTTGGCTCGGCGCCTGGTGGAGACGACGTATGAAGCCATGCTGGCCGGAATCGGGCAGGTCAAGCCTGGCGCGACGCTGGGCGATATTGGCCATGCCATCGAGTCGGTCGCCCAGCGGGAGCATTTCAGCGTGGTGCGCGACTACTGCGGGCACGGCATTGGCCAGGTCTACCACGATGAACCGAACGTGATGCACTATGGGCGGCGCGGCGAAGGGCTCAGGCTGGAGCCGGGGATGGTGTTCACCATCGAACCGATGCTCAACGCCGGAAAACGCGAAACCAGGCAACTGCCCGACGGGTGGACCGTCGTGACAAAGGACAGGACTCTGTCCGCCCAGTGGGAACACATGGTGGCTGTCACGACTTCAGGGTATGAGGTGTTGACGCCCTGGCCCGAAGGCACAGGCGCCTACGCGCCGGTGTGACACTCAGCCCTGGGCGAGGCTTGGGCTCCAGGCAATGGCGTCATGCCGCAAGCCAAGGCCAGCGCAACTTTCAAGGCTCAAGAACGCCACTTTTAGGCGACAAGTTCAGGCGCTGCAAAGCGCGCCGGCTTGCGTACAGTCGCTTTTTAACTCAGCGCAGCCCAGTGGTTGTCCAGCCGCAGCTCAGGCAGGGCAGCGCTATCGAGCTTGCCGTCGCTGTGGCGTGCCAGGGTTGCCGCCCGGCCTCCTGCCCAGAGCTGGGCGCCTGCGCCCGGCTCTGGCCGTGTCGTCAGGGCGCAGGCTTCCTGCAGCGGCGCAAAACCGCTCCATTGGCCATCGGCGCGCCACAGGCCCACGCCATGGGCGCGCGGGCAGCTGACGGCAAAGCTCTTGCCGCTCCAGACGATGGCGCCGCCGTAGCCCTGGAGCGATTTGCCCGTGTCTGCCCAATCGCCTGCTGCCGGACAGGTTCGCAACTGCTGGCCGTCAAACACGGCCAGCACCGGGGCGGCGGCTTTTTGCGCCGGGTCGTCATGCTCGGCCTGCATCGCAATGCCCAGCAGGCGCTGCCCCGTGGCGCTGCCAGCGGGCACCGGGCCCCAGGCGATGTGGCGCAGGCTCAGGCGCTTGTCGATCAAGCGCCACTGGCCGCGCAGCGCGCCCGAGCCGGTATCCAGGCGCACCAGCGAGGGGTCCATGCGGCCCAGATCGAGCTTGAGCCGCCCGGTTTCGGGCCGGGCAGGGATACCGCCATTGGCCACGAGCAGGCTGGCGTCGCTGTCGAGCAGCAATTCGTGCGGGTCCATGCCGTGGGTCGGCCATTCGGCGAATTTTTCCAGGCTGGCGGCGTGGCGCAGGCCGATCAGGCCCTGGCCGGTTTCCAGGTTTGTCTCTGTGGTGTAGAGGATGGCGCCGTCAGGGCTGGCGATCACATGGCCGTTGAAGGCGCGTTCGGGCTCTATCCATGACCAGGTCGCCTTGGCGCTGCCGGGCTGCCAGCGCAGCAGCCAGTCGCCGGGGCGGCGCGCCACGGCCAGCAGGGCGCCGCTGCGCTCGATCCACACGCCATGGGCGCGCGTGGGCACGTCGAGCGCGGCCTGTACGTCAAACGCGGCGCCGCGCCGGGCCAGCACACCGATCTGGTAGCCCTGCGCGGCTTGCCAGGCAGCGGCCAGACGCGTTCTGGCGGGGTTTGAATTTGCCCAGGCGGGCCGATAAAGCGCAGCGCCGGCCAGCCCTGCGCTCAAGGCCAGCCACTGGCGGCGCTGCAGGCTCAGGGATTCGATCATGGTGTGGTTGAGTTGAAAATGAATGAGCTGAATGAGCTGAATGAGCTGGTTGAACGATGAGTTCTGAGCTGAACTTGAGAGGACTTGCGCGGCCTTCCCGCCCGCGAAGGCGGGAATCCATGACTTCGGACTGCCAGGCACTCGATTCCCGTCTTCGCCGCAATGACGACACTGGCATTTTGCGTAAACCGTAAGCTGAACAAGTTGAAAAAGGTTTCGGTGCGCGCGGGTTCAATCGCCGTCGGCGTCTGAAAAGCCGATGTTCACTTCCAGCGCCGGGGCGACATCGGTTTCGGCCAGCTTTTTCAGCGCCGCCAGTGCGCGCGTGGCCGTGCCGAGGCCGGCTTTGTTGCCTGGCGAAAGCTGGTGCAGGGCCTTGTCGGCCTGGGCTACGCTGTGGGCCAGCTTGTTGGCCACGGCATTGAGTCCGCGTCCGCGCAGATAGGTCTCCAGCGGCACCAGGCCCTGGCCCGGCAGCGGCGCTTGCGCGCTGGCCGAGGCGGTGGCCAGCGTGCGCAAGCCCTGCCACTGCGCGGCCCAGCTGGCAGCGCTCTGGCCGCTGGCGCTGCGCGGGTAGGGCGTGGCGTTGTGCCCGCCCGAGGCGTCGCTTAGACGCGGCTTTTCCATGTGGGTCCAGCGCAGCCGCTCCAGCCCGCCCACCCACTGGTTGACCAGCTCGCCCATGGCCGGCACGCTGGTTTCCTCTTCCTCGCCCAGTTCGCGCGCGGCAAGGCTGGCGAACTCGCTGGAAAGCACCCCTGCTTCGCGGGCAATGTCGGCGGCCACCTGCACCGCATAGCGGCAGGCCGGGGTCTGCGGCGCGACGGGGCGGCTCCACAGCAGCCACTCCAGCGCGGGCAGGCCCTTGGCGGGCGTGCCGATGCGCTCCATCGCCGCCGCGTCGGCTGGCGCGCTCTGGATGGCACGGGTGATCAGCTCGGGGCGCGTCGGGGTGAAATCGATCTGGCGCGCCGAGCGGCGCTGCACCAGCGGGCCGATCTGCACGCTGCTCAGCCGCTCCCAGGCGACGGTGCTGGCCTGCCACTGCGCCCTGGCCTGGGCAAGCCTGCCGGGCGCATCGGCCGGCGCTGCATCGCACAGGGCGGCGACGGCGCCGGGCAGGGCGCCCGACTGCGTGGCAAAGCCCGCTGCCTGCGGCGCGTACCAGTCGCGGTAAGCGCCCTGCATGAAGTGGCCGGGCGCGTAAAAAGGCACGGCCACATTGGGCGCCACGGTCTGCGCCTGGCTCACAGCGCCGGCGCTGCCCAGCAGCGCCAGGAGCGTGGCCTGGCGGACGCGCCGCGCTGCGGCGAGCCGGTGTATCCGGGAGGAGGAAAGGTTCTCAAGCATGGGCGCCTTTGAAGGGGTTGAATGAATACGCAGTGCTTCGAGGCAGGTCGGCGACCGGGTTGGCTCGCGGCACCAGTGTCACGTTAAAAGCAGAGGCTTTGTCACCGTTAAAGGTGGAAATCTTGGCTTCTCCACGGATAGGCAAAACTTTCTTCTCTGCGGGAACTGAAATTTCCACACCTAACGGTGACAGAGCCAAAGCAGATGGGCGGTGCGCCGGTTTCTGGAGAGAGCCGGCTGTTGGCGCTGGACGCGACACCAGCCCGCCCTGATGACCAGGCGCCTTTACTGGCGCGCTGGCGTGCTCAAAGCGACTCAATGAATTTGACCAGCGCCGCACGCTCGGGGGCCTTCATCTTGAGCACCGATTCCTTGCTGGCCTTGGCCTCGCCATCGTGCCATAACACGGCCTCCATCACGCCGCGCGCCCGGCCATCGTGCAGCAGGCGGTTGTGGCCGTTGACATCGGGAATCAAACCGATGCCCCACAGCGGCGGGGTGCGCCACTGCCGGCCGCTGGCCAGGAAGTCGGGCCGGCCATCGGCCAGGCCCTCGCCCATGTCGTGCAGCAGCAAGTCGGTGTAGGGCCAGATGGTCTGGCCCTGCAGGGCGGCGCTCGTCAGGCGCGGAAAGCGCTCGTCGGTGCTGGCCGGTGTGACATAGCTGGGGCGGTGGCACAGCGCGCACTGCGCCTGGGCAAAGAGCTTTTGGCCCTGAACCACCTGCGCATCCTGCGGGTCGCGTCGGGCGGCGGGGGCCAGGGTGGCCTGGTAGAACACCACGTCGGCGAAGGTCTTGTCGTCGATCTCCGGCCCCTTGCCCTGCGCGCCGCGTGGCGCGGCCAGGCAGTCCTTCTGGCCGGGGGTGCAGGTCTCCTGCGGGAACAGCGTGGAGGTGATGCCCATGTCGCCCTGAAACGCGCCGCCGGTCTGGTGCGCGAGCGAAGCGACATTGGCCTTCCAGCCAAATCGCCCCGTGCGCATCTGCTGCGCGGGCGCGTCCCACACCAGATTGGCAATGCCGCGCACGGTGCTGTCGCTGGCGGCCTGCTCGCGGGCGTTGCGCACGATCTCGCTCTCGGCAATTGCTTCGAGCAGGCCCACGCCGGCCAGCTGCGGCGCAATGCGCGGGCTGACCATCACGTCCCTGGCCATGGCGCCATGGTTGAGTTTATTGAAACCGTAGCGCGGCTTTTGCAGCTGAAACGGCGTGCCGTCGGCAAACTTGCCGTGGACCGTGTCGTAGCGCAGCGAGATGTCGCCCTCGGATTGAACGCCCTGGACCGCAAAGTTGGCGAACTGGTCGCCATAGACCGGGTCGGGCACCACGCCGCCGTGGGCGCCTTTGCCGGGAACCGACAGGCGCAACAACAAACCTACGGGCTGCTCCTTGAGGCCCCTGCTGAAGTCGGGCGGCGCGCCGCGTCCGTCCTGCACATGGCAGCCGCCGCAGGAGCGGGCGATGAAATGCGGCCCCAGGCCGTCGCGCGCCGTGGTGGAGGCGGGCGCCTGCACCCAGTTGCGCCGGAAAAACGAGTTGCCGATGACAAAGCGGGTGCGCTCGTCGTCGGGCAGGTTGGCCAGCGGAAACGAAAACGCGTTGCGCCCGGTGGCGAACACGGTGGTGTCGCCGCCGGTCTTTTCGTCATCTGGCGCGGGCGTGGCCAGGGCGCTAAGCCCGGTCGCCGTGGTGAGCGCGCCCAGGATCAGCCCGGCGCGCAGGTGGTTTTTGAGGGTCATGGTGCAAGTGGCCTGCGGCGCGCGTTCAGGGTTGGTTCAGTGCTGGTTCAGGGCTGGTTCAGGGTGAGCTTGGTGATGCCCACGGCATTGGCCGCAGCCACCAGGTCCTTGCTTTGCTGCACCAGGCTGTCGATGGTCTTCTGGATGCGCAGGCGCCCCGCCGCGTCCTTGGCGCCGATGATCTCGCGGTCAAAGGGCGCCTGGATGGATTCGGCCGCCGCGACTGATGCGGCGATCTGGCGCGTGGTGCGCTCGGCCAGCGCCGCATCTTTCGCGGCCACCAGGTCGCGCAGCGAAGGGCCTTGGATCACGCTGCCATCGGCGCGCTTGTACTGGCCCAGCCAGACGTTTTGCATGCCCTTGGCGTTGTTCACCACGTCGCGGTGGGTGTTGTCGGAAAAGCACGAGTGCTCGTCTTCCTGGTCCTGGCTGGCTAGCGCCACTTCGAGCCGCTCGCCGGCGAGTTCGCCGCGCGAGAGCGAGCCCAGGCCGACGAACATGCGGCGCAGCGATTCGGTGCCGCCGCGCTCGAACTTGGCGCGGTAGTTGGCCGCCTTGGGCGCCCAGGCCTTGGCGAGCGCGCCCAGGTCATCGACCAGCAACTCGGTCACCAGCGTGAGGTACTGGCGGCGGCGGTCGGCGTTGGGCGCCTTGCCATCGACAAAATCTTCAAACGAGCGCTGGCCCGGGCCGGTGGCGCTGCGGTCCTGGCCCCAGAGCAGAAACTCGATGGCGTGCCAGCCGGTGGCGATGTTTTCCTCGCCATTGCGCTCGTTGAGGCCGGCGAGCTGCTTTTTGCTCAGGGCGATCTTTCGGTTGTTGATGATGCCGGCGTCGGGCGCGTCCTTCACGCTGTCCACATAGGACTCGTCCATCGGCCAGGCGTTGAGCCGGCCCTCGGGGCCTTTGTCGTTGTCGATCGGGCCGCCGTAGAAGCGGAAGGCCTCCGTCTGGCCATAGAGCTCGCGCGCGTCGAGCCAGGCCTGACGGGCCGTTTTCAGGCCGGCTTCGGACGGGGCCTGGGCAAAGGCCTGAACGGCTTTTTGCAGCGTCAGCGCGCCGGCCAGGGTGTCGTCATAGCTGGCCTGCACCAGCGCGCCGTAGTGCCGGGCAACGCTGGCGGTCGTGGCCGCTTCCTGCAGAGCCGCCGCGCCCGCCGGGGACGTCGTTTGCGCCAGAGCGGGCGCCGAAGCCAGCGGCAGCGCCAGCAGGAGGGAAAGCAGCACAGGTTTCATCGCAATTCCTTGGTTTTTAAAGGGTCAATTGTTTTTATTATACAAATGAGAATCATTATCAGGAATCTTTGGTCTCATTGAGGGATCAACTTACGAAACGGGAGAAATTGCATTACAAGGGCGCTTCCCGAAGTCAAGCAACACTTTCCCCTGACGACCTTTACGCATGAGTCGTCATGATGTCTAAAACCAGTGGATAGAAGCACCAAGGGGTAGAAACGTCACCGCTTTTGGGCGACAGTGCTGAGAAAAATACAAGGTGCGGACTGGCATACAAGGTGCGGACTGGCTGAACTACAAACGTATAGACGTTGCCTGTTTGCCAAGCGCTCCACTGAACGGCTCATTTGAGATTTCTTCATTCCAAAAACAGCTCAAGCCGGTGTTGCCGAATTTTTTCTTCCGTTACAGCGCAACGCCGCCTTGCCCATTTCTGTGGAAGTGCTTCCCCACCTTCTGACGTTGTGAAGGACGTTTAGGGAGTTTGCTAATGTGAAATCATTCGTTCACTTGAAGCGCCAGCACTTTTAAAGTCCCCTGCTGTAAACAACGTGCATGCAAGTCAGGCACATGCAAAAAAGGGGCAAGCGATGGTGGCGGTGTTATCTACAGTGGACCTGGCAGTCAATGCAGTGGCGAAGGATTTCGAGATTCGTGCTTTCGGCGAACCACTGGGCGCTGAAGTTTTGGGCCTGGACCTGAGCCGGCCGCTCAATGCGCACGATTTCGCCCGTATTCACCGCGCGCATCTCGATCACCATGTGCTGGTGTTCCGCAACCAGCGCATCACGCCGCAACAGCAGATCGATTTCAGTCGCCGCTTCGGGCCGCTGCAAATCCATGTGCTCAAGGGTTTCCAGCTTGCCGGCAGTCCTGAAATACTGATCGTCTCCAACATCAAGGAAAACGGCCAGCCCACCGGCCTGGGGGATGCCGGACATTTCTGGCATTCCGACCTGTCGTACAAGGAAACGCCCAGCCTGGGCTCCTTGCTGCATGCGCAGGAACTGCCTTGCGAATGCGGCGACACCCTGTTTGCCAACCAGCACACGGCCTACGAAGCCCTGCCCGAAGCGCTCAAGCAGCGCATTGCGCCGCTGGCAGCGCAGCACACCTATCTGGCCAAGTACGAGGAGTTGCGGGCTCGCAACTCCTGGCGGCCCAAGCTCACCGACGAGCAGATCAAGGAAGTCCAGCCCGTGGTGCATCCCGTGGTCAGGACACACCCCGAAACCGGCCGCAAGGCGCTGTTTGTCAGCGAGCACTTCACCACGCGCATCGTGGGACTTCCCGAAGCCGAAAGCCGCGCCCTGCTGGACGAGTTGTTCGCCCTGAGCGTGAAGCCCGAACACGTCTACCGGCATGAATGGCAGCCGCACGACATGGTGTTCTGGGACAACCGCTCGGTCATGCACCTGGCGGCCGGCACGCCCGACCACCTGCGCCGCAAGCTCTACCGCACGACCGTCGAAGGCGACGCGCCTTTCTGATCTCTGGATTTTTCCCGCCTATTGAGAAACAAAACATGATTGCATTGAAACGACTCTCGCGCCGGATGGCCGTACTGGCGACGGCCACCAGCCTGCTGGCGGGCGGCCTCGGCCTGGCCAGTACCGCACATGCCGAAGGCAAAATCAGCATCGCCCAGCAGTTCGGCATCGCCTACCTGATCCTGGACGTGGTGCAGGACCAAAAACTCATCGAGAAGCACGGCAAGGCCCAGGGACTGGACATCCAGGTTGAATGGAGCCAGATTTCGGGCGCCACCGCGATGAACGAGGCCTTGCTGGCCGGTGCGCTCGATGTGGTGTCGGCCGGCGTGCCGCCCATGCTCACGATGTGGGACCGCACGCGCGGCAAACAAAACGTCAAGGCGGTCACTGCGCTCGGCTCGCTGCCCAACTACCTGCTGTCGAGCAACCCGGCGGTCAGGACACTCAAGGACCTGAGCGACAAGGACCGCATCGCGGTGCCGGCGGCGGGCGTCAGCTTTCAGTCGCGCACGCTGCAGATCGAGACCGCGCGGCTGTTCGGCAAGGACGAGTTCAAGCGCTTTGACACGCTCTCGGTGAGCCTGCCGCATCCGGAGGCCACCACGGCGCTGATTTCGGGCGGCTCGGAAATCAATACCCATTTCTCGAGCGCGCCGTTTTACTACCAGGCGCTGGCCGCCAACAAGAATGTGCACAAGGTCATCAGTTCCTACGACATCCTGGGCGGCCCGGCGACCTTCAACGTGCTCTACACCACGCAGAAATTCCACGACGCCAACCCGAAAACCTACAAGGCCTTTTACGGCGCGCTCACCGAGGCGGCGCAATTCATCAAGGCCGACAAGGCCAAGGCAGCCGACACCTTCATCCGCATGCAGAAGTCCAAGCTGGCGCCAGAACTCGTGCGCAAGATCATCGAGGATCCGGAAAATGACTTCACCGTGACGCCGCTGCGCACCTTCGTCTATGCCGACGAACTGCAAAAACTCGGTGTGATCAAGAACAAGGCCGCGTCGTGGAAGGATTATTTCTTCGACGAGGCGCACAGCCAGCCGGGGAGCTGATTTTTATGAAAAAACAGGCTCTGGCGCATGTCGTGCTTGCGCAGTCAGCTGTTGAAAACATAGCATTTTTCCGAGATACAGGGACTATTGAATGAGTGCGAGTTTCAGTCCCATACGCGGCGCATCAGGCTTTTCGTCCATCGCAGCGCCAGCCCATGTCGCCCATGCTGCCGCCCGCAGCGCCGAACCGCCAGCGGCCGAACCGCCTTTGCTGCAGGTCGATGGCGTCAGCCTGGAATACCGCAGCCCCGGGCGGGTGGTGCGTGCCACGCACCGGGTGAGCTTTGACGTGTACGAAGCCGACCGTTTCGTGCTGCTGGGCGCTTCGGGTTGCGGCAAGTCCTCACTGCTCAAGGCCGTTGCCGGTTTCATCACGCCGTCCGAGGGCGAGATTCGCCTGGCCGGCAAGGCTGTCCACCAGCCAGGGCCGGACCGCATCGTGGTGTTCCAGGAGTTTGACCAGTTGCCGCCCTGGAAGACGGTCCGGCAAAATGTCATGTTCCCGCTGCTGGCTTCCGGCACGCTGGGCCGGCGCGAAGCGGCCGAGCGGGCGCTGCACTACCTGGGCAAGGTTGGACTGGCGGGATTTGCGGATGCTTATCCGCACACCCTGTCGGGCGGCATGAAGCAGCGCGTGGCGATTGCGCGCGCGCTGGCCATGCAGCCGCGCGTGCTGCTGATGGACGAGCCGTTTGCTGCGCTCGATGCGCTCACGCGCCGCAAGATGCAGGAAGAACTACTGGAATTGTGGGACGAGGTGAGGTTCACGCTGCTCTTTGTCACGCATTCCATCGAGGAGGCGCTGGTCGTCGGCAACCGCATCGCCTTGCTCTCACCCCACCCCGGCCGCATACGCGCCGAGATCAACAGCCACGCTTTTGGCCTCAAGAGCATGGGCGGCGACGAATTCCAGGCCACCGCGCGCCGCATCCACGAACTGCTGTTCGACGAAACGCCGCAGGGCGCAGCGCTGGACCCAGCCGCCACGCTCAGGAGGGCTGCATGAGCGCGCTCAATCCTCCCATCCGGCCCGAATACGATCAGCCGCTGGCACCCCTGACCGACGTTGCCCTGGAGCGCGTTCTGCCCTGGCGCACCCGCCTGTGGCAACACGAGTGGCTGCGCAAAAGCCTGATCCTCGTCGTGCTGGCGTTGATCTGGGAAGCGGCGGCGCGCTACCAGGACAACGACCTGCTGCTGCCGACCTTCCTGCAGACTGCGCGCGCCTTGGCCGAAGGTCTGGCCAGCGGCGAACTGATCGACAAGGCGCAGATCTCGATGGCCGTGCTGCTGAAAGGCTACCTGGGCGGTGTGCTGGCGGCTTTCCTGCTGACCACGCTGGCCGTGTCCACGCAGATCGGCCGCGATTTGCTGTCTACGCTGACCTCGATGTTCAACCCGCTTCCAGCCATTGCGCTGTTGCCACTGGCGCTTTTGTGGTTTGGACTGGGGCAGGGGAGCTTGGTGTTCGTGCTGATCCATTCGGTGTTGTGGCCGCTGGCGCTCAACACCTATGCCGGGTTTCAGGGCGTGCCCGAAACACTGCGCATGGCC
The DNA here is from genome assembly GCA_030855235.1 of Pseudomonadota bacterium. Classification (GTDB taxonomy): domain Bacteria; phylum Pseudomonadota; class Gammaproteobacteria; order Burkholderiales; family Burkholderiaceae_C; genus Polaromonas. Next base: position 79,174 of record JALYRU010000010.1, on the reverse strand, counting down.
GGGCGCAACTATGGCCTGCGGGGCCTGCCCTACGTGCTGCAGATACTGGTGCCGGCGGCCCTGCCGTCGATCCTGTCCGGGCTGAAGATCGGCTGGGCCTTTGCCTGGCGCACGCTGATCGCCGCTGAACTGGTGTTTGGCGCGTCGTCGGGCAAGGGCGGTCTGGGCTGGTATATCTTCCAGAACCGCAACGAACTCTACACCGACCGCGTGTTCGCCGGCCTGGCGCTGGTGATCGTGATCGGCCTGCTGGTGGAGAGCCTGGGCTTTCACACACTCGAGCGCCTGACGGTGCTGCGCTGGGGCGTGCAGCGCTGAGCGGGGCGGCGCATTGAACGCTGGGCACGTGCAAAGCCGGTAAAGTAGCTGCCATGAAATGTTGCGCTGCCATTTTTCGGGGTGCCAGTCCCCCATCCCTTGCAAACGGCACCATGGCAAGGACGGGCCGTGGCTGACACCCTCTGGTGGGTGTTGAGCGCGGGCCTGATCGTGCTCGGCCTGGCCGGCATTGTGCTGCCCGCCTTGCCCGGCACGGTGCTGGTGCTCGCGGGCATTGTGCTGGGGGCGTGGATTGACGACTTCACCCGGGTCGGCTGGCTCGTGATTGCGACTGTCACGGTGCTGGCCGTGCTGGCGTGGGTGCTGGACTATGTGGCCGCACTGCTCGGCGCCAAACGCGCCGGCGCCAGCCGTCAAGCCGTGATCGGCGCGGCGCTGGGCACCGTGGCAGGCATCTTCATGGGCCTGATCGGCGTGTTCTTCATGCCGCTGGTGGGCGCCGCCATTGGCGAGTTCATCGCCCGCCAGGACCATCACCGTGCGGTGAAAGTGGGCGTCGCCACCTGGCTCGGGCTGATCGCGGGCATGCTGGCCAAGGTCGTGCTGGCGTTCATGATGGTGGGAATCTACCTGGTGGCGCTGCTCGTTTAGGCGATTGCCTGCGGGAATGCGGCTGTGGCACGCCCGGACAACGCGCCACCTTGACATCGGGTGAACCCGATTGCTGTCCGAGCGGAGGTTGGGTTTGAATACCAGTAGCGGCCAGTCACCGCCGCCAAACTTCATAACTCAAAGGAATTTTCCATGGCCAAAATCCGAACCCTGGCAGCCACCGGCGCCACGCTACTGTTGCTTGCCGCGTGTGCCACGCCGTCCAGCACCACTGGTCCGATGAGCTTTTTCATCACCAGCGTGGGCAGCGGCAAGGGCGCCGACCTGGGCGGCCTTGCCGGCGCAGACGCGCACTGCCAGCGACTGGCAACAGCGGGCGGCGCCAGCGGCAAAACGTGGCGGGCCTACCTGAGCACACCGGCCATCCTGGCAACGGGTACGACGCCAGATGTGGCCGCCGTCAATGCGCGCGAGCGCATCGGCGCGGGCCCATGGTTCAACGCCAAGGGCGTGCTCATTGCCCGGGACCTCAACCACTTGCACAACGGCAACCACCTGGGCAAGGAAACGGCGCTCGATGAGCGCGGCAATGTCGTCAAGGGCCGGGTCGACACGCCCAATGAGCACGACATGCTGACGGGCTCGCGCGACGACGGCACCGCCTTCGCGCCGCAGACCGACACCACCTGCAAAGCGTGGACCAGCTCGGCCGCCGACGGTTCGGCCATCGTCGGCCACCATGACCGCATCGGCCCGAATGCGGAGAACTGGGCCAAGTCATGGAATTTTTCGCACCAGTCGGCCGGCTGCAGCCAGGAAGCCCTGGTGCGCACGGGCGGCGCGGGGCGGTTTTACTGCTTTGCGACGAACTGACTGAGCAGGTCACTCAAGCCTGCCCCGGATTTATCGGTCGCCACGTAAGCGGGAGCAGGTGGGTAACGCGCCCGCCCGGCACCTTGACAGTATCCGACCGTTAATCAAAACCATTGATGCCGGGCGCGCTTTGGGTCAGCCCCCGCATCGCGCTGCACAAGTCGGCAATCGTGTCGGCCTCCCGCAGCGCATCCCGCGCGACCTCTGGCATGCTCGCCTCCTGGGTCTGCGCCAGCCGCCGCAGCACGGCTTCCTTTTCCTGCAGCACCCGCAGGGTGGTCCACACGGCTGCGTCTGACACCTCTTCCTGCATGTAGGCCAGGCTGCGCAGGCTGAAAGCATGGCCGGTAGGGCGATATGGATGGTGCCGGGCCGGGGCACGTCGCCATCGCACGCGTTGACCGCCTGGTTCGGGCCACGCGCGCTCACCAGCTTCCACAGCTCGCTGCGGTACGCGCCGATGTGATGCACGAACAAGATGGGCGCAGGAAAGTCGCGCGGCAGGCCAGGAGCCAGGTCCAGGATGGCGTTCACCCCGCCCGCCGAGGCGCCGATCACAATGATTGGTTGGTTGGTGAAATCGTTCATTAAAACCGCAAGCCCGAAGGTTCAGAGGTAGTGCAGTTCTTCACTGTTGCCGCCCAAGACGCGGTGCCGTGTGGGGCTTTGGCGCCAGGGCGCGTAGGGGGTGATCATTGACGCGTGCCGCTGAAGGCTCGGCGCCTGTCGCACGAAGATGGAGGAGGAGTTTGCCCCCGAGCAGGCCTAGGCGCTGTGCATCGTTGGCCAGACCTGGATCCCGGATCGGCGCTTCATCGGTTGGCTGCATGCCAACCACTGCATGACTGACCCCCGTGCAGCGGTCGCCGGCACACCGGAGTTCAAAGATGGCGTCATTCAGGGCCGACACGTGTGCAGCCAAGTTCTCCAGCGCAGCCTTGGGCAGAAGTCATATAAATCACTACCCCCAATCTATTTGGACAGATTCACGATAGTTACCCGCCTGTTTTCAGGTGCGATCGGGTTGGCGGTATTGAGCAATTCTTTATCGCCTCTGCCCACGGCTTCCAGTCGCTCATCCTCGATGTGATTGTTTTGAACCAGATACTGACGCACAGATTCAGCCCGCAATTGGGAAAGACGCAGATTCGACTCGCTGTCGCCCCGTGGATCGGCATGCCCCTGTATCGCAAAACGGAAGTCGGCAAGCTTGTTGGAAGTCAGTGCCTGGCCCACAACGTCCAGTGACTGTTTGGCATGCGGCGTCAATGCCGCAGAGTTGGTTTTGAAAGTGATCAGCAGCGAGGCCTTGGCCGGCTTGGCTGAAGCAGGACGAGGCTCATTGGCGGGATTGACACGAATGCTGCGGGTGCGAATGGGGTCTTCAGCCAACTCCGGTGCTGGCGTAAGCGCTTGAATCAGCGCCGATTCAGTGATTTGATTTCCACGAAGAACTTCTTCCTCCTGCGCAACCGCTGAACAGGAAAATAAACCAAACGGGATCATCAGCAAAAACGATGTTGCTTTCATGTGCCACCTCGACAAAGTATTTTTCAACATGTGTGCAAGAAATCATTCTTAAGCCCAAGCCCAAGCCCAAGCCCAAGCCCAAGCCCAAGCCCAAGCCCAAGCCCAAGCCTGAGTATCACTTTTCCGAAAATCTAAAAATCCCAAGCCATTGTTTTTTAGTACCTACTCTGGATTCAAAGGAGAAAACGGCACCAGCGTGTTCTCGTCAGGTGCCGTACAGGAGATGACCAGCGCGGAATAATTGTCCTGATCAGCCCGACCATTCCCGATAACGTGAGTTTCGAGTTCCCGAAGCCATGCTTCGGGCGACTGCGCCGACGCCAGCAAATGCTCCATATCTGCTTCATCAATGTGCTCCCACAATCCATCGGTACAAAGTAGGAATATGTCGCCATCGCGGATCGGAAACGCTGTTTTTTCAATGCTTGGCGCAAAGCTGTCGGCATCCCCAAGCGCGGCCAGCAGCGCGTTGCGGCTGGGTGCGGCACGCAGATGGCGAGGCTCAAGATAGCCGGCCTCCACCATGCTCTGGACCACGCTGTGATCGCGCGTCTGTACAACAATGCGCTGGTCACGAAAACAATACAAGCGCGTATCACCAATGTGGCCCCATCTGGCCACTGCCTGCACGGTATCGACGACAAGCACCAGAACCGTGGCGCGCATGTGGGAAATTTGCGGGGAACGCCGCTGCTCATTGACGATGGCGTCGTTCGCCGATTTCAGCGCCGCAGCCAAGGCGTCTGCGCCAAGCGCAGGCGTTTGATAAAACCAGCCCAACACCTGTTCAACGGCCAACTTGGAGGCCACCTCGCCACCCGGATGGCCGCCAGCGCCGTCTGAGATCACGCAAAAGCAGGCGCTGGCATTGGACCACACGCCAAAGGCGTCCTGATTGATCGTTTGTCCACCCGGTTTGGAGAGCACAGAAATTTTCAGCTCCATGGCCGTGTCCTGTTCATTGCTTCTCGGAAGGCGAGACGTCGCGGCCGTTTTTTTCCAGCAGATCCAGCTGGGACTCATAGGCACGCAAGAATTCCTTGCCAAACAAGGCGTGGAAGTCGTCCTGCGCTTCCCTGGTGATGTCGGCGTAAAGCTCGGCGAACAGGCTCCACAGCTTGGCCTTGCGATTGATCGGCAGCATCGCGTCAACAATGCTTTTGTCGCTCAGGCGCTGCTCAAGCTGCGCCGGATCGAACCGCCGAAGAACGCCGTCCAGTGCCGCGCGCATGCCGGCCATAAACCCGAACTGGTGGGCGCGAAGATCGTCGCACGCATCCTTCACCGCGGCCACCGGGCTCATGAAGCCCTGCCCGCGCGGGGCCAGCAAATGAGACAGGGCGACTTCCACGTTGGGAGAAAACTTCAGCGGATTGTTTTCACGCGCCACGATCATCGTCACGTCGGCCCGGACTTCACGCTTGATCAGCGCGCGCGCCAGCAACAGGTCGAGGGTGCCCTGCGTCGAGGTGCGCAGCAACTGGCCGATCGTCGTCATCATGTGCGGGCTCAGAGGTCCGCGCATGTCCAGATCGGGCACACCAGCGCCCACCAGAAACGCGTGCAGCAACTCATCTTCCGAGGCGAAGCCTGGCCCAGGCACTGCCGCCTGAGGCTGCGACGGGGCCTGGGTGGGGGGTACAACATGATCCGTTTGACTTATGGAAGCAGGCGGCGCCTCTTGCTGGCGCGGCGCGACCGGGGCCGGGGCCGCCTGAGGCGCCGAAGCGACGATCACCGTCTTGAACTCCCCGTCCGCCGTGAGGTGCTCGGGCGCATCCCACGAGAACAGCATGCTGCTGCGGTCCTGCGGCGCGGCTGCGGACCTCGGCTGCGCCACCGGGACCGGCTCAGGCTCCGGCTGCACCCCCGTGAACGAGACCGAGGGCGGAATGAATGCGGCACGGATTTCCATGGCGTCGTCGCGCTGCGTTTCGGGGATGGGCAGCGGCGCAGGCACGGCGCCCATCGCCACCAAGGGATCCAGGCTCGAGGACCGGTCGGTGCGGTTACCGGGGTCGCCCAGCGGATGACCGACGGCAAACGGATCAGCGCTCTGACCTGCATTCAATCCGAAAAGCTGGTCAATGTTTTGACTGGAGGCTGGCGCCAGTCCCAGGTTGAAATCGTCCGGCAGGCGAGCCGGATTGGCCGGCTCATCCAGGGATTGAGCCGATGGTAGCGGGGCCATCACATCGGCAAACGGGTCGAATCCGGCCGGAATGGTTTCCCGTGCGCCAGGCCGAGCATTGCGGTCCCGGTCAGAGCCAGCCGGATTGCGCGTCGCAGGTGCCGGTGTTCCGGGCGTTGGCAAGTCCGCAAACGGATCGGCGCCTGACTGGCCGAACATGGCCAAGGGGTCGTCCCGGGGTGCGGCCGGCTGTACTCCGGCAGGCGCGGCGACTGGCGGCGGTTGCGCCTTCGCAGGGTTCGGCATATCGCCCAGCACCCGAAGCGTGTAGCCGCCAATCCTGATTTCATCGCCGTCAGCCAGTACGCCTTCCCGTCCGTTGCCCAAGGGCTGGCCATTCACATGAACTGGCGACGCACTGCTGAGATCACGGATCACATAGTGGCCTGCGCGGTACGCAATGGTGGCATGGTGGCGGGAAACATAACGCTCGGGGTCGGGCAGTACCAGCGCATTGCCATCGGCACGCCCTATCGTTCCGCCCATCTCGTCAAAATCGCTTTGAACGGGCTGTCCAGGCGGCTGGCCATTGAAAGAAAGGATCTTGATCGTGATCATGAATGATTAGCCCATTCGTACCCCATCCCATCACTACTGAACCAGCAGCTTTTTCGCATTTCAGCTAAATCCAGTATAGGCATGGATCCATTCCCAAGCCAATGGCGCGGGCGTTCAAATTGTTCCGAGCCGAAACCGGACATCCTGGCGCCTTGCACTGGTGCGCAGACCAGCGCCTGCCGGGCAGCACGGCGATCTCTGCCCGCTCGGCCGGGCCTGAACAGCGGGCGGTCAGGTCGCCTTGCTGAGCCAGCGTTCCTGCCGCCAGGCAGGCGCGCAGGTCGGAAACAAACTGATGCCGGGCTGAAGCAGGCTGAGATAGTCGGCAGCGGCGCTGCGCTGGCGCTGGTAGCCATGGCGCAACACGGCCTTGCAATTGTCTGCACTCACCGGCTCTCCCATGAAGTGGCAAACGCCCGGCGTGAAGCGTTGGCTATTGATATCCCACCATTGCTGGATGCCGAGCGGATCCGGCCATGGAAGGCCCTCGTCATCGTCCATCGCCACCTGGGAATCGTTCGGGTCATCGCTGGGACCGGCCTCCACCCTGTCCGGCGGTTTGCGGTCCAGGTTGAGATCAGCGAGATCGAGTCCGGTGATGAGCGAGAACGATTCGCCCGCCAAACGGGCCAGCTTTTCCTCGTGCATCTGGCGTATCAGCCAGGGCACATAATCAGGGTCGCCAGCGGCGCCAACGCCCTGGATCACCGCGCGGGTCGCCGGCCGGTCGCGGGCCAGGACCTGCAGCAATGCCCGGGACTGCACCGGCTTGAAGAGCCTGAGCACCAACCGAAGGGCGTCCAGTTGATGCGGGCCCTCGTGCAGTGCCAGGCTTTCCAGCACAGGAACAGCCTGGTCGCGCTCGCCCAGCAGGACGGCGGAGCGGGCTGACCAGAAACGGCAAACCGCCTCCTCATCCGACAAGGCGCAGACACAGGCTGGCAGCAGATCGCGCCGGCCGCTTTCGCCGGCGACACGCAGGCCGCGCGCGCGCAGCAACCGGTCGGCATCTTCCAGCGCCGCCGCGAGAGCGTTGCCAGGATCGACACGGTGCATGGCGCAGGCAGCGATGCCGACCTGGCGCTGGTACCGGCTCCCCGAAGCGAGCAATCCCTGGATGGTGCCGGTCAGAAACTGCGCCGAAACCCAGCCGAAGGCAGCAGTCAGCCCGCGCTGCAATTCGGGCACCGATTCGGCCAACGCCAGAAGCTTGTCGAGCCTGCGCAGATCCCGGCCTTCGACAGCGCGCACGCAGGCGGCGAATACCTCCCCAACGCCGGGGTTGTCCAGCAAGGCATCGCACAGCTTCCAGCCGAACTCCCCCGCAATGGCCAGACCATCCAGATGGCCGGCGAGACGGTCGTCCAGACGCCGTAGATGCCGCAATCTGACATGCGGCGCTCTGGCCAGCCTGAGACGCATATTTCCCAGGTTGGCAGCCTCTTCTGCGTGCTGGCAAACGACGGTCGGCAAACTTTTGGCACAAGACAATGGCATGGACACACCTGCAGTATTCGACAACCAGGGTTCATTGACCCGCATGGATCCGGCATGGAGGGCTTGAACCTCAGGCCGTCAAATCGTCCGACCCTTCCTTCATCACATCATCATTGAAAAACTTCAACAAGCGCCCGCCCAGTTCGCTGTCCGGCATGTCGCTGCTCAGGCTTCGCCAGGTGTTGGCCTGGTACTGGAAAATCATTTTTCTGCCAAAGGCCCATAAACTGTCCGCAGAGCATGAAAGGCCCAGGAAGTCTGGCGCATGCATCTGTTCATGTCGCACAGGAAGCAGATCATGGCTATCCCAACTGTAAAGCGCTGGCCCGATGACCAGGTAGAGCCTTGCTTCAAACCATTTGACAGCCCAGATGGTTTCCGTGGCGCCGATATCCAGGATTTCCCAGGCCTGGCGCCTGCCGCGAAGCAGCACGCCGGCCCTGCCGCCGGCATAGACAAATCCGTCAGCGCCGCAGCACAGCGCGTGCAAATGCACATTGGTGGGCGACGCGATGGGTTGCCAGTGATTGTCATGGCCCTGCCAGATCTCACCGCCCAGCCCTACGGCATACAGCTCCGACTGATCGAATCCGTCGATGGCATTGAGGCCGATGTCGAAATGCCCGCCCTCGGACACCAGCCCCTGATCGACTTCCTGCCAGGCGCTGCCGTCTGTTTTTTTATGAACCTGCCTCCTCATGCCTGCCGTATAGACCGCGCCTCCCACGGCGGCTACCGATCGGATGACCGACACCGGTTGCTGGTCACTTCTCAGAATGCCCTCCCTGGCACAGGCTTGATTTTTCATGCTCAGGACTTGCCCGCCCCACCCGACCATGACCATCTCACGCTCCGGCCTTGTCATCTCGGCAATGCCTGCGGCAAGCCAGGGAACGACCGGCTCCTGGGAAACGGATGACCAGGCATGGTGGTGGTGCCATAACGGTATCGCATGCTGTACGCGCTCTTCGGCAAGGCTGTCGTTCATCACCGCGATGAAGACATCGTTGTTGAGCGATGCCACGCCGTGAAGCACCGAGCATTTGTCCAGAATATTCATGGGAGTTCCTGTCCAGATCACATCAGCCGGGGAATCCATTTCATGGGATCACCGTAGGTAATGGCTCTTAAGGGGGTATCGTCCTTGATGCCGCACTTGTGGTGGTAGTCATCCAGCTGGGCCCGGATGCATTTTTCTTCGCACTGGGTGAAAACGGCCCGGACAGAACGCGCACCGTTTTCAGCCGCGGCGGCGTAAGTGGTCGCTCTGTTTCCAGAGCACGTCCCGCCGCCGCTCAAAGGCAGGTCGGCCACCGGGCAGGCGCTGTTCGCCTCGCCGCGCAGGGCACTCAAGAACCCATGGTCCTTGGAATACGCCCCCCCTTCGGCACAACAGGTGGGCGCTTTGTCCAGGTCGTAGTTGCCACATCCCAAAAGCGCCGTTCCCCCGGTCCTAGAGGTGGCAAATGACGACGCCTCCACCAGGTGATCACCGGTGGAGCCCTTGCAGCAATTGGGTGAGCCGGAACCCCCGTAGGGCACGAGCTTGCAGGCCTGGGCACTCTTGCAGGCGGGATCAGCGCACTCCTTCCCACGGTCACTCCCATGCTTGGAACAGGCGGCCTGCTCCGCCGCTTTTTCATTGGCGCATGGGTCGTCCGAGTTTCCGGAGGCGTCAATGGCCATGCTGTCCATGAAAGGCCAGGGCGGCGTATCGCCCGGCATGGACGCATGGTTGTTGGTCGTCAGGTCCAGGTGCCGGTCAACGTTTTCCCCCTCGAATTTCACATCCATGGACCAGGCATTGAAATACACCTTTCCCGTATTTTTGCTGGTGACCACGCCCTTCTTTGCCGCACAGCCAGCCTCGTCGCCTGAAGAGGATTTGAAATACGACTTGTCTTTCAGCATGATTTCTTCTCCGGAAATCATGACGCTCTTGCTGCCCTCCGTGGTGTCCGAAGCCAGGCCGGTGTTGGGGTAAGGCACAGGAACGCCCGGTGGCGTTGCAGGATTTTCAGGCGGTGTGAAGCACACATCCGGCATGGCGCAGATGGTTTTGCCCGCGCCGGCCTTGCAGGCGACTTCCCGGCTGTTGGCAAAAATCTTGTTGGCCATTATTTTTCTCCGGGCAGCCGCCAGAAAAACACCATGCCCGAGCGCTTGCCGTCATCGTTGCCCAGGTGGGCCAGGATATGGCGGCCCTTGGCATAACCCTTTTCACAGGCCGCCTTCAAGACAGCGATCATCACGGGGCCGATGGCCGCGCCGACTTCGCCAACGCAATCGGCCGGATGCCAGATATCGAATGCTTCCTTGCGCGCTCTGAGCAAGCGTAGCAATGCCAGGCTGGCTTCCTTGAAGTAATACTGATCGCCCGACAGATCGGTGATCCTGAAATCCATGTCGTGCATGGCGCAGCCTGCATCGTTCAGGGCGTCGCGAATGGCGGCCGTCAGGCCGTCAGCCCGCAAAGGCTGGTCAGAATGAATAGGCGCCGTTTCCACGCCGAACCCCAGCCCGGCACAGATCAGCTGGCCGTGCTCGCGCGCATGAACCGGCGCAACGGCCAGGGCGACGCCCGCCTCCCCCGGGATGAAGCCATCAAAATTCCGGCTGGTCAACAGCCGGTCATGGGCTTCAAAATCGGCCAAGGTCGGCCCCAGCAGCAAGCTGTCCGTGGCCACGATCAGGATCTGCTCAAACCTGAATGTCTGGAACAACCTTTGGGCATTTTTCAGCGCAATGGCCACGGCGATGTGGCCCCGTCCGATCACGCAGGATTCATGATGAAACCGCATGCCCACTTCATCCTGCAGGGCCCCAAGAAACTGATGCTCGTCGCCGATGACACGGCCCTGGCGTTCCTGCTCGGACAAGCACAGCAACAAAGGCGTTGTGGCGGGATCCAGGGCTTGCTGGCTGAGGCATTCCTGGATGGCGCAGGCGGCCATCTTGAGCAATTTGGTCCGGCCCCTCCAGGGCTCATCCAGGGCAACCTCGGAGCCCATGATCCATTCGCCGCCACTGTCGCGGTAGCGGGTATCCGTGAAATGATCGATCGCACAGCGAATGGCGGCGCAGGACGCGGGCGCATTGAGCCCCACGCCGGTGACCATGCCGACGCTCGTGACGGCCAGGGGAAGCGGGGTCATGACGCTTTTTCCTCCGCGGCCGTCCGATGGACCTGGGCCAGCCGTGCCAGCGAGGGATGCCATTGTTTGCCTGTCGCGCGCGCCCGCCACCATCCGCGCGGCATCTTTCCGGCAAGCGCCTGGGTCACTTCGAAAATGTTTTTTTTCAGGGGCACACTGGCGCGCCAGGTCAGCGTCAACAGCCTTGTCTCCGCGTGGATGACGACTGTGTCCAGGACCGCGCGGGTGTGGTGCGCCTCGCTTGTCTTTCTGAAGAAGACCACCGGAACGTCGAGGGACGGCAAGGTAAAGAAGGTTCGGCCTTCAGGAGTCAGATTCACCAGAACCACGTCTTCCCCCCCCTGGGGATAAGCGATTTGCTGGTCCAGGGGCGCCGCCTGGTAATAGGCCTCGTTGAAGTCGGCGGGCAAGAACGGAAAGGTGTTGTCCAGCCAGTGCTGGTCATAGGTGCCCGCATGGCGCAAGCGCGATGCCCAACCCCGGCCCACCGGGCCGAATGCCATCGGTGCATATTGCCCGTCAGGCGCAGTGACAGCCTGGTTCAGCGCTTCGGTGTTGGGCAGTGGCGTCCCATCGACGTACTTGCCTTGAAGGTGCCTGTGCCAGCCCCGGCCCACCGGATTGAGCATGAAGGCCGCGTGCTCCTGCGGGTCCTCAGGAAAGTCATCAAGACCGCCAAAGGCGACATCGTAGGACAAGGGCTGGGTGATGAAGGGCTCTGGGGGTGAAGCGCTCACGCCGGCGAGCCCTGCCTCCCAGCGGCGGTTGCCCACGACAGCAAAGGCCTTTTGCCACTGCCCGATGCGCAGCCCCACGGGCACGCGCGTGGCAGGGCGGTGGTCTGGCGCATGCGCACTGCCGAGCAGCAAAATGTCGCAGCGCTGCTTGCGGGGCGCGAAATCCACTTCCTCCCTCGGCGCCGAGAAACCGGGCTTGCCGGTAAAAGTATCGGCGGTGACCAGCGGCAGCTGGCTGTCAGTGCCAAGCAGCTGCACGGCCTGGCCGGCCTCGGGCAGGCAAAATGTGCCTTTGACCACCACGACCAGCGACTCCCAGCCCGAGGGCGCCAAGCCCATCGTATAGCCGGCGACCATGCCGGTGGCGTTGATCAGGTCCATGGCGGGCTCAATTGATCTGGACGGATCCGCCCTTGATCCTGTTGGCCCCTGATGACCGGCTCAGCACATAACTGCCCCGGATCAGCACCTTGCCCGCCTTGGTCAAGGTGATGCTGGCCTTGCCGCAGCGCAGCACGAGCTGCTCCCTGGCGGTGATCATCAGCCGTTCCCCATCCGCCTCCACCTCGACCTGGCCCGGCGGGTCGGGAAGCGGCCAGCCTTCGCCGGCCTGCAGCAGCCCCATGACGATGGGCCTGGCGGCGTCCCCTGCCTCGAACATCAAGATCACCTGGCGCCCGATATGGCTGCCCTGCAAATCCAGGGCGCTGCGCGCCAGGACTGCGGCGGTGCCGGGCTGTCCGGGGTAAAGCACCAGGGGGGTACGCCCTGCGTGGGTGATCGCTATCAGTTCGCCGATGACCACGCCGCCTGGCGGAGCCGTGGGCGGCGGCGCCGCCTCCCTGCGCCTTGCCAGCACCGCCCACAACTCGCTGACGGATGCCGGAGGGACCGGGGAGGTTGCTTGTGCTTGTGCTTCGGTCAGGTCTCTTTCGCTCATGCCGTGCTCCCGCAATCGTGCCGTGCTGCCTAGTTCTGCAGAATCTTCGAGCCCTTCATCACGATGTCGTTGCTCGCCTTGACATTGATCTTGCCCGAGCCCTCCACCGTGATGTCCTTGCCCTTGATGTGGACCGTGCCGTCCTTGTTCATCGTGATGCTGGCGCTGCCGGTCTTGATGGTGACGGAATCGCCCGCATCGATCACCCAATTCTTGGCCACCTTGAGTGAGTCATCCTTGCCCACACTCACCGAACGCCCGCCCGTGACGGTGCGGGACTCGTCCGCGCCTACTTTCATCGAGGCGTTGGCCGCCACCTCCACGGACTGCGCCGCGCCAACCTTGACCGAGCGTGCTGCGGCGACCGTGGTGGATTGCGCCGCCCCGACCGTCGTCGTCTGGGCAGCGCCAATCGTGTTCGTCTGGGCCGCGCCGATGGTGTTGCTCTGGTAGCCGCCCACGTTGGTGCTCTGGTAGGCGCCCACCACGATGGCCTGAAACGCGCCGATGCCGATTTCCTGCGCGCCCCCGACCCCGATGGTCTCGTTGACGCCCACCAGGTGCGTGCGCTGCAGCGCCACTTTCTTGGTCTCGCTCGCCCCGACGGTCACGGAGCGGTTGGCGCCCACCGAAATGGTTTCGTTCGCGCCCACCTTCTCCTGGCGGTCCACGCCCACGGTGATGGTCTCGTTGTTGTCCACGGTCTCGGTGCGGTCGTGCTTCACATGCGTGGTTTCATCATGATCAATGGTCTTGGTCCGGTCGTGGCCCACCGAATGCGTTTCGTCGTTCTCGACCGAAATGTCCTGGTTTTTTTCGGCATGCAGATAGACCTGCTCGGCTCCCTTCTTGTCTTCAAATCGCAGCTCGTTCGCATTGGCGCCTGAACCGCCTTTGGACGAGCGGCTCAGGATGCCGCTCTGGGTCATGTTGGCCGGCAAGGCGTAGGGCGGCATCTGCTCGGCGTTGTACACCCGGCCGGTGATGATCGGCTGGTCCGGGTCGCCTTCGAGGAAATCCACGATCACTTCCTGCCCGATGCGGGGAATCGCGACCATGCCCCAGTTCTTGCCGGCCCAGGGATGCGACGGTCGGACCCAGCACGAGCTGTTTTCATTTTTCTTGCCGTAGCGGTCCCAGTGGAACTGCACCTTCACCCGGCCGTATTTGTCTGTGTAAATCTCATCGCCGGCCGGACCGACGACGACGGCGGTCTGCGGCCCCTGAACGATCGGCTTGGGGGTGATGCGCCGTGGCCTGAACTGCTGCTTGCTGTTGAGCGCGCTGAAACCGCAGGTGCAGGTTGCGCCTGGCGCGTCGCCGGTTTCATATTCATTGAAGGCCATCGCATAGCTGGCTGCGAGAATCAGGTATTCACGGTTCTGATCGGCCCGCGCTTGCCCGGTGAGCTTGAAGAGGCAACCGGATGCCAGGCCGCGGGCGTTGCTTTCTCCGCGAGCGATTTCAAACTGGGCATGCAATTCGTCGATGCGGGCACCGACATACTGGTCGCCATCGGCAGCTTGAAGATAAGCGCCCGGATAATCGTATATCTCATAATCGGCGAGCGCGTGTTCACGTTCCATCCTGGCTCGCACCGCAAGCTCGACGCCAGGGCGTTCGAAATCATAATCATCGATCTCGTATTTACCCGGTTGAATCTCGCAGGCATAAGACCAGCGGCTGATGTATTCTTGTTCAGGGCGCACCACACGCTCCGAGTCAATGTACTGCAGTGTCTCGTACCCAACGGCTGGCGCGTGCGCGCTGTAGGCGTCGGCGAGCACCAGGGTGTGCCGCCCTTGCGCGTGCGTGAAAAAATAATAAATACCTTCCTGCTCCATGAGCCGGCTGAGAAAATCAAAATCAGTCTCGCGATACTGCACGCAATAGGTCCGCTTGCGGTAGGTATAAGTGAGTTCTTCCTTGAAGTCCGCCACGCTGTGGTCGCCAAATACCTGCTTGATGATTTCCGGGACGCTCTTGTCCTGGAAAATGCGGCAATCGGCGGTACGGGTCAAAAACCACAACCAAGGACGAACGGTAGCCTGATAGGCATGGTAACGCCCATGAAGACCGGCCTGCTCAAAACGTGTGACATACCCATTGAAGTGACGGATGCTGTCATCATGCAGTTCAAGCTTCACGGTCACATTCTTGCCCAGTATCTTGCTGGGGGAAATATCACCTTTTTCACTCAGCAGATCAATTGCAAACTCGCCCAGGCGCGATAATTCTTCGCGTGCCGTCATTCGATGGAATAGCAACACGTCATTTCCCAGCGGAGTCACGATTTCCATCGCCCTAGGCATGCGGCACTCCCTTGAACAAGCGTGTCACTCAATTCCAGGCCTGCGTTGCCGATACGACTGCTGGCGTCAACGCATGAGTCACAAAGCCAGCTTGCGGCCCGTCACCACCAATCCGCTGACCGGCTTACCGCCTTCCATCCGCAGTTCAGCCATGTCGATGGCCTCTACGTCGAAGCCCGCCAATGTCATCATTTCGCAAACATAATGACGCGCATGACTGTAACGCCCATGAGGGTTGATTCGATAACCATCGCCGACATCATGCGCTTCTTCCACGGTGAATACCAGCACGCCGCCCGGCTTGAGCGCATGGCAGGCAGCCTCGAACACGCCGTCGAGCGTGCCAAAATAAACCAGCGTGTCAGCCGAGATAATGGCATCGAATTCGTCCGCATGATTGGCAAGGTAATCCTGTAATTCAGCTTTTACCAATTCATCGTAAATGTTACGGCTTCGCGCACGTTGGAGCATGCCCAAAGACAGGTCCACGCCGACAAGGCGGCAGGCATAAGGCGCCATCAGCGGTCCGCACAAGCCGGTGCCGCACCCTGCGTCAAGAATGGACAGACCACGGTCTGGGGCAGCGCAAGCGCGTTCCAGCGCCGCAGCCACCAGCTCCGGCGCGCGGTAACCGAGCTTGCCCAGCTTGGCGTCGAAACTGGCAGCGAAAACATCGAAGGTACTTTCAATATAGGCATCGGACGCGCGCTGCGGCACATCCTGCCCAGAGCAGGCGGCATACATGTGGTGCGCGACCGGATTGTCCGGCTCCTCCTGCAGCCATTGATGAAAGACTTGCGCCGCGGCATCAATCTGCCCGATGGTGTAGTACGCAACACCCAGCAATTTTCTCGATTGCGGGTGATGGGGCATGAGGGTGATGGCTTTGCAGTAATAGGCGACGGCTTCCTTGACCCTGCCCTGGCTCGACAATAAATTGCCGAAATTATTGTGCGCATCCACATGTTCCGGGTCGAGTTCGATGGCCCTGAGGTAAGCGGCGCTGGCCTCGTCGAGTTGCCCTTGCGCCCTTAAAACTGCGCCAAGATTGTTGTAAGCGTCGGCGTGTTCAGGCTGTAGCGCGATGGCGTGCTGGTAGGCAGCGGTCGCCTCCGCGAACCGGTCGAGTTCCAGCAGCACATTTCCCAGGTTGTTGTAGCGGTCTGGTTGGCCGGGGTCAAGCGCAATGGATTTTTTGATGAGGGTAATCGCCGCATCCCTATCGCCGCGCTGATGCGAAAGCACACCCAGGAACTGCAGGGCGTCAGGATGATCGGGTACAGCCTCAAGAATTCTTTGATACAGCGTCTGCGCATTGCTCAACTCGCCGGTGCGATGCAAAAATACGGCGAGTCTGAGCGCGTCGTCCAGACTCAGGTCCGCAGTGCCGGGAACAAGGGTGTCCATGGTGATCTTCCGTTGAGCCTTCTTGCGATTGATAGGTCTGGCGTGACTCAATAGGCTGCGGGATCCTTGGCCATCAGGCAGCCGTCCAGCCCCTTCAGCAGTTTCTTGTTAAACCAGGCCAGTGTTCCGGTCTTGCGCTGCGCGCCATCGGGATCATTCAAAAATACCTGGCCGCCATCAATGCCGGTCAGGACGATGACATGGCCAGCGCCATACCAGAGGCCGGCGCACCACACTGGGCCGTGGTCGCGCAGCATGTCGGAAAGGGCCGCGCTGCTGTAGGTCGTGCAGACAGGCAGCTTCAGCAGGCCGGTCATGCGGGCCAGGGTGATGAAGGCCTGCGCGGAGGGCGCCAGCCCCGCATTGCTCTGGTAGACCGGCGTCACGGTGTTCATGGGGCCTTGCCGCCCCGTCTGCTCCTGCCAGTAGCGCCAGATCATCATGGCGCTGGTATGCCAGCAGCACATCGTCTTTTCCTGTGCCAGTACAGGCACATCCAGTTTGATTTTCGCCATGGTATTTCCTGACATTGCCGTTTAAAAAGCTGTGCGCCACTCGGTGGCCAAAATCAATCAAATCCATACTGGAACTCTGCGTCTGTGACATTGACGTGAACTCCCAGCACCCGTCTTCCTTGCAGGATTCTGGTCAAAAATTCCTCGCTGATCGTGGGCAACACGGTATTGGTCAGAATGGCATCAACCACCCGCGCGCCGCTTTCCAACTCGTTGCAACGGCTGGCGATCAGCCTGACTACCGAATCGTCATAACTGAACGGTATCTTGTGCTGCTCGGCAATGCGCTTCTGGATTCGGCCCAGTTGCAGCCGGATGATGCTGGCCAGCATGTCGTCGGACAGCGGGTAGTACGGGATCACCACCAGCCGGCCCAGCAGCGCCGCCGGAAATACTTTCAGCAGCGGTTCGCGCAGCGCCTTGGCGATGCCGGCCGGATCGGGCATCAGCTCCGGATCCCTGCACATGTTCATGATGAGGTCGGTGCCCACATTGGAGGTGAGCAGGATCAGCGTGTTCTTGAAATCGATGTAGCGCCCTTCGGCATCCTCCATCCAGCCCTTGTCGAACACCTGGAAGAAGATTTCATGCACATCCGGGTGGGCCTTTTCCACTTCGTCGAGCAGTACCACGCTGTAGGGCTTGCGGCGCACCGCCTCGGTGAGGATTCCGCCCTCGCCGTAGCCGACGTAGCCGGGCGGCGCGCCCTTGAGGGTCGAGACGGTGTGCGCCTCCTGGAATTCGCTCATGTTGATGGTGATGACGTTCTGCTCGCCACCATAGAGCGCCTCGGCCAGCGCCAGGCCGGTCTCGGTCTTGCCCACGCCCGAGGGGCCGCACAGCATGAACACCCCAATCGGCTTGTTCGGGTTGTCGAGTTTGGCGCGTGAGGTCTGGATACGCCGCGCGATCATCTCCAGGCCGTGGCGCTGGCCGATGACCCGCTGGTTCAGCGTGTCCGCCAGCTTGAGCACGGCTTCGACTTCGTTTTTCACCATGCGCCCGACCGGGATGCCGGTCCAGTCTGCAACGACGGAAGACACGGCCTGCGCATCGACGGACGGCAGGATCAGCGGGGTTTCGCCCTGCAGTTGGGCAAGCTGGTTTTGCAGATCGTGCAACTGCGCCAGCAGTTCGGCACGTGCCGTGGCAGGCAGGTCGCTGCTTGAGGCTGCGTCTGCCTGCACGGCAGCGCCGGGCTGTGGCTGTGGCTGTGGCTGTGGCACATCCTCGCCAGCGTGAACGGCAGGCTTTTCCGACTCTTTCCCAACCTCCACCGGTGTGGCGCCAGCGCGCAACTGGCGCCGCAATTCAAGGAGGCGATCGACCAGCGTTTTTTCACCGGTCCAGCGCGTTTCCAGCCCGGCGTAGCGCGTGCGTTCTTCGCTCATCTTCTCTTCTGCCTGGGTGCGCCGCTCGGTGGCGTTGAGGCCGACCGCCTCTTCGCGCCCGATAATGCCCAGTTCCGTTTCCAGCGCTTCGATGCGCCGCTGGCTGTCTTCCACCTCGGCCGGCGTCGCGTGCTGGCTGATGGCCACGCGCGCGCAGGTGGTGTCGAGCAGGCTGACCGCCTTGTCCGGCAACTGCCTGGCCGGAATATATCGGTGCGACAGCCGCACGGCCGCATCGATGGCCTCGTCGAGCACCTGGACGCGGTGGTGCTTTTCAAGCGTGGAAGCGACACCACGCACCATCAAAATGGCTTTGTCCTCGCCCGGCTCCTGGATCTGCACGACCTGGAAACGGCGCGTCAACGCCGGGTCTTTTTCAAAGTATTTCTTGTATTCGGCCCAGGTCGTTGCACCGATGGTGCGCAGCGTGCCGCGCGCCAGCGCGGGTTTGAGCAGGTTGGCCGCATCGCCCGTGCCGGCAGCGCCACCCGCGCCGATCAGCGTGTGCGCTTCGTCGATGAACAGGATGATCGGCTTGGGCGAAGCCTGCACTTCGTCGATCACCTGGCGCAGGCGGTTCTCGAACTCGCCTTTCATGCTGGCGCCGGCCTGCAGCAAGCCGATGTCCAGCGTGAACAGCGAGACCTCTTTGAGCGCTGGCGGCACGTCCCCCTTGGCGATGCGCACGGCAAAGCCTTCGACCACGGCGGTTTTTCCGACGCCGGCCTCGCCGGTCAGGATGGGGTTGTTCTGGCGCCGGCGCATCAGGATATCGACGATCTGGCGGATTTCTTCATCGCGCCCGGTGACCGGATCGATGTCGCCCTGGCGCGCCCGCTCCGTCAGGTCCACCGCAAACCGCTTGAGCGCCTCCTGCTTTCCCATTTGCGCTGGCGCCATCGCCCCGCTCGCTTCGCCCGGCGCGGCGGCAGTAGAGCTGCCGTCCGAGGCGCGCAAATTTTCTTCAGGAGAGCCGGCGACGATTTTGGCGAAGTCCTCGGTCAGGGTGTCGAGCTTGATGCGCTCGAACTGGCGTGAAATAGCCATGAGCGCATTGCGCAGGGACGGCGTCTTGAGCATGCCCACCACCAGGTGTCCGCTGCGAACCTGCGATTCCCCATACATCAGCGTGCCGTAAACCCAGCCGCGCTCGACCGCGTTTTCAATAGGCGGCGACAGGTCCGAGATTGATGTCGAGCCGCGCGGCAGGCGGTCAAGCGCGGCTGTCATGTCGGCGGCCAAGCGAGACATGTCCAGCTCAAAATGGCGGGCGATGCGCAGCATGTCGCTATCGGGCACCTGCAGGAGCTGCTGCAGCCAGTGCTCCAGCTCGACATAGGGATTGCCCCGCAGCTTGCAGAAAACCGTGGCGCTTTCAATGGCCTTGTAGCACAGGCTGTTGAGCTTGCCAAATAAGGCGATCCGGCTGATTTCCGCCATGTCGTGCTCCTGGTTGATTAATCCCGCCCCCGTGCCGTCCCGGGCGCCAGCAGCCGCTCGGGGTCGAGCGTCAGGTCCGCCGCGTCGCGCGGCAACCGGTACTGGCCCAGCCAGGTCGTCCATCCCAGACGGCCGAAAGTGCCCAGCCGCGTTGTGGGAACCTGCTCGCGTTTGAGCACCAGCCGCACATCCCATTCCAGCTCGAAGCACAGGTAGTGCCGCACCCAGGCCACCAGCCTGGGAAGGGCCGCGCCGCCCGGCAAAAAGCTTTCGTAGTGCGCCAGGTCGAGCGGGCCGAGCCGGATGCGGACCTTGTGCTGACGATCCCACACGCGGCCTCCCAGCACCGCGCCATGGCCCAGTATGGCGCTGTCCCGTCCGAGGCGCATGCGGTCCTCTTCCTGCAGCGTCATCCAGTGCCCCACGTATTCCTCGACACTGACCGGCAGCCTGAAATACCCGCTCAGCAAGGCCACCAGCCCGTCGCGGTTGCGCACATGGCGGGCCAGCCATCCTGAAAAATACAGCTTGGCGAAATCCTCCACCGCATCGCGTTGGCGCAAGCTCGTCTCGCCCAGCCCGACCAATGACCCGGTGTAAAACGAGAACCGGTCGTCGTGCGGCCGGTCAAGGCTGACGGTAGGCTGCGCCTGCGCCCAGGCACGGTAAAAAAGTGCCAGGAAACGATGGTGAAAGATGTCCAGAAACCGGATCAGCGTTGGATCACCAGCGTGCATCAGGCGGCCGCGCGCGAATTCGGTCAGGTGCAGTGGCAGCGGGCCATTGGGTCCCAGCAAGCCGAAAAACCGCACTTCCAGACGCGGCACGGTCGCGCCGGCCGGTATCCTGAACGACGTGAGCGTCGAGGGCGCGAACGTCATGGCCGGCTCTTGCGCGAGCCGCACTGCCTCATCCACCGGGCGCAGCGCCTGGCCGATGCGCGGCATCTGGGGAAACAGGCACTCGATGCGGCGCAGGGCCTGGTAAAAGTCGTACTGGTACGGCTTGTCCTCCAGCGCCCGGAAAAAGCTCAGATGATCGGCCGCATCCCGCATCGCGGCCTCCATCGCATGATGTCGCCGCGCGTGGTCGAGCGCAACACGGTTTCCGTGAATGAATTCAGGGAGACATGGCGGGCAAAGAACTGCGCCATCACGCTGCCAAACAAAAAGGCACTCCCGCCCTGAAAGCCCATTTCATCGACTTCAAGCTCGATCAGAATGCCGCGGCCGAATGACAGCGGACCGCTGACGGGCAGGCGCCGCACCGTCGGCCTGGCGCGCACCGACAGCAAGGCATCGATCTGCTTTTTCAAGCTTGATTCCTGGCTGGTCGCATACAGGCCCAGCATCTGGCGCAAGGCGACCGCGCCCTGGCGTTCATCGGTGTTGAGCAAAGACAGGTAATTGAGCGACAAGTGGCTGATGAACTGCCAGGCCGTGGCGCCCTGGGACAGGGGCGAAAAGGGTTTGGAAGGCCCTTTGACACAGCGAATCGACGCAAGCGGTGCAGCACTGTCGAGCGTGAAGTCCGACTGGCCCACCCCCAGCGGCATGTGCAGCGGCAAATCGCGGTTGGTGCAGACGGTGATGACCGAGAGCTGTCTGAGGTCGCTGCGGTAAGGCGCCTCCTGCGGGTCCACCAGGGAAATGAACACTTCGCTGCCGATATAGCTGGAGCGAAAACCGTTTTTCTTCTGCGCCTCGGACAGCAGGCGCGGCTCGCGTTGCGTGCTGAAGTAAGCGGCGTGCTGTTGATCTTCGGTGTGAAAGGCGGCATAGAAGGGCTCGAAGGCCTGTTCGCTGTCGTTGCCGACGCCATGGCCGACGACGCTGGTGACTTCATGGACTTCAAAATCCATGGGCCGCGTGCGATCGGCCACGACGTGGTAATCGCAAGTGTTGTCGCTCACATGAATCCGGTCGGCCCGCTTGGGAAACAGGTTGATCGCTGGCGCGCAGAAAAGTGAAAAATTGGCGGCATCGACCGCGCCCTCCAGCGCTGGATCGCCGCGCTCGAACAGCAAGACAATTTCCAGCTCCTTGCCAACGTGGCGCTTGACCGCCGGGGCCAGTCCCTGCAGATCGAGGAATAAAAAGCGCTGCGGGAACGAGAAATATTCCTGCAGCAAGCGGTATCCCTGAAACGAGCGCAAGGTCGTCGGCAGCAAGGCTTGGTCATCCTGGTAGCCGACCGGCCTGATGTTCTCGCCGTCCAGGTAGACATGCCAGGGCCACGGGCGAACGGCCGGTGCGGCCAGCATGCCCAGGGCCGTTCCCAGGCACAACTCGTGCAGCCTGTAGGCCACCTCGTCGCTGCCCGACAGAAAAATCCTGAGTTCGCCCAGCGACAATTGGTTGAACGCCAGTCCGGCGCTTGTCCTGAGCCGCAGCCGCACCCCGCCCTTGATGCGTTTTGCCATCGGCAAGGTGGCCAGCGGCAGGTCGGGCGCAAATGAAAAGTATTCCGCCGCCGCCACTTCAATCGGCCACAGCACCACCTCCTGAGCGGTGCGAAACTCGCATGCCGAGCTGTCGCCCTTGCCAAGCTGGCTGCGCATGGAACTGCCGCGTGGGATCGTTACTCCTTGCGCCAGATTGGTTTCGTCCGGTTGCGGCCGGAACTGGGCGATCAGCATCGACGGCGTGGGCGCCAGGTAATTGGGGAAAACGATTTCTTGAAGGCGCTGGGTGAACTTTGGAAACTCGGCATCGAGTTTGAGCTGGATGCGCGCCGCGAGAAAACCTGTGCCTTCGAGCAGCCGCTCGACATACGGGTCGGTGACCTCAATGCCATCCATGCCCAGCCGGGCCGCAATCTTTGGAAACTGCCGCGCGAATTCGGCCCCCATCTCATGCAGGTGCTGCAACTCCTGGTTGTAATAGCGAAGCAGGCGGGGGTCCATTGATTAGATTTTGTTTGTTATTTCAATATCCAATATGAGTAGCTGCAGCAGATGCCATATTCAGAAGTATTTTCATGATTACCAGCTTTCTGCCGGTCCAACTGCTTTTATGTGGCCAAGGAGACGTGGAGGTATATAAATTTGCGTTGTTCCGCCTGCGCCTCCTCCTGACCATTCCCAGTTCGTGCGCTGTGCGCTTGCCAACCCCTCAATTGCTGTCAGTGCAGAAGACACCTTGTACTTATGCAGCGTGCGACCCGATCCGCCGCCAAAAATCGCAAGCCCTGAAGATGTCGCACCTCGTAGGCAAAACCAATTTCCTGTGCGTGGAGACAGGTCCGCAAATGATGCATTGCGTACATACTGATAAATTTTCTGCTCGGCCTCCAATGTCTGCTGGTAGATAGGCCTGTCAAAGTCGAACCCATTAATGATCTCTTCAATCGTTTTCTCGGAAGCAACCCCGTTGGTGCGAAGGTAAGAGCGAACCTCATCTTTCGTAAGCCATTTCATTGCAAACTCCAATCAAGCTTCGACACGGGGGATTTGTTCATGCAACTTAACGAGTATTCAGCCAGACTTGCCCAAATCCCGAATCTCCACCGCGCCAGTCTCCAAATCAACATCCGTGCGCAGCAGCAACTCCAGCGGAATCGGATGCGCCCACAGATGGCCGCGTATCTGGATGCTGACGATGTTGTGCTGCTCCAGCATCGACGCTGACGCCAGCGCCTGAACCTGCAGCGAAGCGGGAATGATGCGCGGCTCGTAATCGAGAATCACCTGCTTGATGGTTTGCTCAAGACTCACCATGTCGAGCGTGGAAGCGGTTTCGCCCGACAAAGCTGGCAGGCCGAAATTGATGACGGAGTGCCGCGCATGGTCATAGCCGTCCAGCTCGGCTTCGCCGCCGAGCCGCGTGGTGTTGAACAGCCAGGCCAGGTCGCGCAATACCGCTTCACGCAGGCGCTTTCTGGTGATCAGGCGACTCTCGCGCGGCTCGTGCGGCTTGTCCGGTTCGGCATCAATCAAGCGGTCGAGCAGTGCCGGCTGCAATCTTTCCTTCGGAATAAGCTCGGCCATGGCTTACCCCGGCTCCGTGCTGCCGGCCTCGTGCCCAGGCGGGTCCATGATGATCTTTCGCACCTCCATCAATGGCGTTTCACCGGCATCGGTGGCGATGACGCGCTGGCCCAGGCCGTGGTAGGCGCCGAGGCCGGGCGCGGTCTCGGTCCAGACGGTCTTGCGGCTGAGCGCCAGCAACGGGTCCCCGCTGCTGTCGGAGGCGGGATAGCGCGTCGGAATCAGCCCGACCGATTCGCCGCCATTGGAAAAGATGAAGTGCGCAGGCATCCACACCACATCGCGCAGGTCTGCCGGCGGCTCGATCACGATCTGGCTCAAATGGGTGAAAGGCAGCCAGTAGTAAATGCCGTTGATGATCGCTTCGAGCGCTGGCCCGAGTCGCGAGTCGGCATCGGCGATCCACTCGAAGCGCTGGCCGTCGAGCGTGCCGCTTGCGGCGTCGGCCTCCTCATAGGCCTGGGCGCGCAGCTGTTCGGAGGGCACCGGCTGTCCGCGCCCGGCCACCAGCAAGGACTCGATCAGCAGCGCCAGCCAGGGTTCGGGCTGTCCGAAAATCATCGGCGACTTGTTGCCGGAAAATACCTGCGCGCGCACCAGCTCGCACCGAATGGCCTCACGGTACATCTGGGTCATGGCCAGCGCCGAGACGTCAAGCGTCGATGCCAGTTCCAGCTGGATCAGCGCCCGGTCCCACTGGCCCAGCACAGCCAAGAGCTGAAACAGGAAGATGCGCAGCCTGGCGTCCGCTGGCTGGGCGCGCACCTGCTCCTGCAATTGCTGCAAGGCCAGCATCGGATCGCCATCGCGCAGGCTTTGTTCGGCTGTTTGCAAGGTCATCATGGGGCAGCCCGGTTCATCATTGCCCCTCGAAAATATCCATCTCAAACGAGGTGGCACCACGGAATTGGCCATCGTCGCCCTGCGGCTTGTACTCAACAGCGACCTTGCTGAAGGCGATGCCCACTTCTTCATGGAGCGCCGCCGGGTCGGCGCTGTCGCCGGACTGCTGAATCAGTGACGTGATGCGCCCTTTTTCGAGGGTGATCGTGTAGTACTCGACCGGATCGATGCCGCCGGCCTTGCGCACCGTCAGGACGGCTTTCTTGATGACCTCGTTGCTGCGCAAGGCGGCCATCAGCCCGGTCGTTGCCTTGTCCACGCGCTTGCTGATCTTGAGTTCGCGTACCGCGGTCTTGGCGGTGGCCTGGCCGTGAACCATGTTGCCTTCCATGCCCCATGTCCAGCCCAGCACGTCGATCTCATCCTTGTGCCCTGCGTCACGCGCTTCGCCCTTGATGGAGCCCTGGCGGGTGCCATCGATCTTGAGAAACATGTCGCCCTGGGCCATCTCAGTTCGCCTCGTCAGGAAAGCGCGAGCGATGCCAGCGCTTCGCCCAGAGCCTGTGGCGCAATGCAAAGCGGTATTTCGTGGTTAGCGGCGAGCATGTTGGCTAGCCCTTCACATTTTCCGCAATGTTCCAGACGGCCTCGATGGCCGCGTCGCCGGTGCCATCTGATTTCTGAGGGGTGTATTCCACCTTGAACGCGGCAAAGTTGAGCGTGACATTTTCGGTCAGCCGATCCTCGCCGCCGCTGCCGCCGGTGGAAACCGATGAGACCAGCACTTCTTTCATCGTCACCTTGATGTATTCGAGCGGTTTGTCCCCGGCCTTGCGGACGGTCAACAAGGCCTCTTTGTAATGCTTGCCATTGCAGGTGGCCATGATCAGGTTGGGAGAAGACTTGTCAACATACTTGGTCAGGGACAGATCCTGCACATTGACCTTGCCCGCGCCGCCGCCGCCGCCCATGTGTGTGGTGCCAGACTGGCTCAAGCCCCAGCTCCAGGCCAGCACATCGACTTCGTCCTTGTGCTTGCTGTCGCGTGACTCTCCTTTAATATCATCGAGCTTTAAAAACATATCGACTGCCATGGCATCTCTCCTGTGGTTTGTTTGGCAATGACCCAATGCACTGGCGAAAATACAGACGTGAGGCCGGACCTGGCGCCACCTGTTCAGGCTGCCTTCGCCGATGGCAGCTTGGAGACCAGCCGCAGCGATACCGTCAGCCCTTCAAGCTGGTAGTGGGGCCGCAGAAAGAATTTGGACGTGTAATACCCCGGATTGCCCTCGACCTCTTCCACGACCACTTCCGCAGCGGCCAGCGGCTTGCGGGCCTTGGTGCTTTCCGAAGAGTGCGCGGGGTCGCCATCGACATAGTTCATGATCCAGTTTTGCAACCAGACCTGCATGTCACTGCGCTCCTTGAACGAGCCGATCTTGTCGCGCACGATGCATTTGAGGTAATGCGCAAACCGGCAGCAGGCAAAGAGGTAAGGCAAACGCGCGGCCAGGTTGGCATTGGCGGTGGCGTCCGGGTCGTCATACTCGAAAGGCTTTTGCAGCGACTGCGCGCCGATGAAGGCGGCGAAGTCGGAGTTCTTGCGATGCACCAGCGGCATGAAGCCGTTCTTGGCAAGCTCGGCTTCCCGGCGGTCGCTGATGGCGATTTCAGTCGGGCACTTCATGTCCACGCCACCGTCATCGGTCGGAAAAGTATGGGTCGGCAAGCCCTCCACCGCCCCGCCCGACTCGATGCCGCGGATGCGCGAGCACCAGCCGTACAGCTTGAACGAGCGGTTGATGTTGACCGCCATCGCATAGGCGGCGTTGGCCCAGGTGTATTTGCTGTGGTCGGCCGAACCGGTGTCTTCCTCGAAATCAAATGCCTCCACCGGCGAGGTCTTGGCGCCATAGGGCAGGCGCGCCAGATAGCGCGGCATGGCCAGGCCGATGTAGCGCGCATCGTCCGACTCGCGCAGCGAGCGCCAGGCGGCATACTCCGGCGTCGTGAATATCTTGGTCAGATCGCGCGGGTTGGCAAGCTCCTGCCAGGAATCCATCTGCATCACCGTGGGCGAGGCGCCGGCGATGAAAGGCGTATGGGCGGCGGCCGAGACCTTGGCTATTTCACCGAGCAATTCAACATCGGGCGGACTGTGGTCGAAGGCGTAGTCACCCACCAGGCAACCGAAGGGCTCGCCCCCGAACTGGCCGTATTCCTCTTCATAAATGCGCTTGAACAGCGGGCTCTGGTCCCAGGCCGTGCCCTTGTAGCGTTTGAGCGTCTTGCCAAAGTCGAGCTTGGAGATGTTCATGAAGCGGATTTTCAGTTGCTCATCCGTTTCGGTGTTGTTGATCAGGTAGTGCAGGCCGCGCCATGAACCTTCGAGCTTCTGAAAATCCTGATGGTGCAGGATGAGGTTGACCTGCTCGGTGAGCTTGTGGTCTAGCTCGGCAATGATGGCTTCGATGGACTTGATGACATCGTTGCCGATCAGCCGGGTCTGCGACAGGGCTTGCGCCGCCAAGGTGCGTACCGCCTCCTCGACGGCGCTCTTGGCTTCTTCGCTTTTCGGTCTGAATTCCTTTTGCAGCAGTGCAGAAAATTCATTGCCTTCGAGTGTCAGGCCTGCGGCCTGCGCAGCCGGGACGGCTTGTTCGGTGTCGGCCATGGAGTGCTCCTTGTTCTGCGTAACGGGCTGACTAGCCTAGGAGGTCGAGCCTTCGGCGGTGCCGCCTGCCGGGGCGCTGCCTTGTGCGTCCGGCTTGGCGGTAGAGGCCAGCGACTGCAGCAAGGCAGGGTCTTTGAGCACCTTGTTGATCAGCTCTTCAGCGCCGGACTTGCCATCCATATAGGTCATGAGGTTGGACAGCTGCTGGCGCGCTTGCAGCAGCTTGCCGAGCGCATCGACCTTGCGAGCGACGGCAGCGGGCGAAAAGTCCTCCATGTTCTCAAACGTCAGGTCAACGCTGATATTGCCCTCGCCGGTCAGCGTGTTGGGCACCTGGAACGCGACTCGGGGCTTGATAGCCTTCATGCGGCTGTCGAAATTGTCCACATCGATGTCGAGGAATTTACGCTCCGACACCGGCGGCAAGGGGTCGGCCGGCTTTCCCGACAAGTCGGCCAGGATGCCCATGACAAAAGGCAGCTGGATTTTTTTCTCGGCGCCGTAAAGCTCGACGTCATACTCGATTTGCACCCGGGGCGCACGATTTCGGGCGATGAATTTCTGACTACTGTCTTTTGCCATGACACGCTCCTTCACTACGTTGGGGAGAATCAGGTGAACCCCGGTCTTGAAAACACTTGCGCCTGGCTGTGGAAATACAGACACATGATTTTCAATTCCTGCAGGGTGATGTGGTCGATACCAAAACCTCTTTCCTGTTTTATTGTGTTGCGGCTACTCATCCTTGAGCCCGGCAATATTGCGAATCTGGCCCAGGCTGTCTGGCGCAAGATCCTGCATGATTTCGACAAAATTCTTGTTGATCAGCCGCTGCGCCCGGCGAATCAGCAGCGGCGCCGGATTGCCGGGCTCGGTGCGTTCATAAAAGCGGCAGACTGCGTCGAGCGCGTGCATGGCGTCGTCGCGGCTGGCGATGTCGCCCGCCAATGCGGACGCGCTGCCCGTCTGCCCGGCCGCGCCAGCACGACTTTCGGCCGAGTCCTGCGAGATGGCCGCGCTGGTCTGGCGGGTTGCGTTTTCACAGGCCTGAACGATCAGCTTGAGCATGCTGGACAAGGAACGCAAGTCGGTCGCCCGGTCAGTGCCCACCTTGTCTGAAAGCAGCGAATAAATGGCCTGCACCCGCTCGGCGCTCTCGCGTGCCGCCTCCATGCGCTCGCGATCCTGTGCCGCCGCGGCGGCAATCGCGCTTTCGATCTGCGCCTGGCTCAGCACGGTTTCGCCTTTGGCGGGGGAAAGTCTTCCGGCGGCAACCAGGATGTCGCGAACGGACACGCGGCCATGCGGCCCAGACACCACCACCAGCGCACTGCGCACATCCAGCAGCAGCGCGTCGGCATCGCCAAGCGGCGCCAGGGCATTCAAGCGCATCGTGAAGTCGTCCGGGTCGTCTGGATCCACCGGATGCAGTTGCGGCCAGTAGCGCTCGATCAAGCCGTGCAACAGCTTCATGGCATCGCGCAAACCCGGCAGGTTGTCCACCCGGACCAGGGCGCGCGCCAGCAGCACCGCGACGCGCACATCCTTGGAGCGCATCAGCAGTGATTCGGCCTGTTGCCTGACGGCCCCCCAGTCGGGCTGTTCGGCTGGCGTGATGTGGTCGCCAAGTTGCTGCTCCGGCTTGCCGCGTGCCGCAGTCTCAAGCGCGACGAATTGCGCGTCGTAGGCAAGGTCGGGGCCGCACGGCGAGTCAGGCGCAACCGCGGCGAGCAGCGTGTCTATGTCAGCCACATCATGGCTCCTGGGCGCACTGATGTTGCGTCAAGTGCAAAGTGTCGGCAGGCCTGCTTCTGCAGAGAACCGGCTTGAGGCGCTTGAGATGACGCTAGGTGGCGCATGAATGAAAAATCCTTAAAAACTGTCGCAGGTATAGCGCTGCACCATGCCGATGCAATTGCTCAGGTTCGGGTTGCCCCGCACGCGGGACCATTCCACGGCTAGCAGGTCCCTGGCGTCCGTCAGCTCCGAGGCCAGCGACAGCGGACCAACTCCCGCGCACAGCCGCTGCGTGCCGAAATTTCGTTCATAGACGTTGCTGCTGGCAAAGGTCACGTCCTTGAAGATGGACGGCGTGAATCCGAAGAGGGCTGGCTCGACCGTCAGCGCGGTGGCGTTGCCGGGTGCCTGCTGGAACAGGTAGTTGGTCGCCGACAAGCCGCTGCCATTGATCGCATAACGGCCGGGCGGTGAAACAATGTCGGCCGGCGTGGAAAAATTCAGCGCGCCCGTGGTGGCGGTGGCCAGCGTATCGCCGGCCACCAGGCCACTGACGCTTCCGCCCAGCGGCGGATTCGCGGTGCCCTGCAGGCGCGTGGCCGGCGTGGCCACATACGTCAGCGTGGCCGGGTTGACCGTCAGCGTCCCTGGCGTAGCATCGATCAAGTAGCCGACCGGCGAGACGAAATTGCCAACGACGGGATAGCTGCCGACGTTCGATGCCGGGGTGGCCGCTGTCACGTAGGCGCCGGTGACGGCATCGCCGAAAGTGTCGTCATTGACGAGACCGGAGAGTGCAAATGCAAGCGCCGGGTTGGGGTCGCCGTAAGTGCGCGAGGGATTGGCGGGAGTCAAGGCGACGCTGACGCGCGGTTGCTGGCGATAGACGAAATGGTTGCCGCTCGTAGGCAACGCTGCTGCGCACGGCGCGCCGAATGCGCAGTTGTAAAAGTTCGGAGCCGGTCTTGATCCGGCCAGGCCGCCCCGGTTCTCGCCGGTCCAGGTAGCGGCAAAGATTTTCCAGACGCCGCCGCCCCCAGGCGTGAGCGTTGCATTCACGGCATTGTTGAGAACGCCGCCGGTTGCCAGGGTGATATCGCTGCCCAGCGTTGCAAGGCTGTGGTTGAGGGTGAGGTTGCCCGCCGTGTTGACCAGCAAATCGCCGGCCACGACGGTGTTCACCGCATTGATACGGGTGGGCAGGTTGGCCGCCGCATCGACACCGGTCCCGACCAGCGGTCCCATGACGAGCGCGCCGCTGTTGACGAAATTGACGTCGCCGTAGTTGGGATTGCTCGCATCCTCTGGCACATCGAATTGGGCGGAAAATGTTCCTGCGCTGTTTGCCGGATTGATCAACTGGAAGTTGGATTGCGCCTGGCTGCCGTGCAGCAGCAGGCTGCCAGCCGCAATCGCACCGTCCTGCGACACAGTGCCGCCGCTGGACAAGGTCACGAGCTTTCCGGGGTTCGACAAGCCATTGGCCAGAACGATTCCCGAACTCCCGGCACCGCCATTTTGGAGCGTGATGTCATACAAGCCATTCACAGGCGCGCCGCCTTGAGCCGTGATGAGTCCGGTATGGGACGCACTGCCGACCACAACGCTCGAAAATCCAGGCTGGATCACTTGCGTCATCTCGGTTTGATCGAGGCTGAACTGCGTAGAGTTGGGTGCGAACAGGTCAATGGCGACTGCGGGGGCCTCGGTCAAGGCGCCCGTGGTCGAGACGCCGCCAGGGCGCAGGTTCAGTACGCCGCTGCTCTGAATCGTTCCGTCCAGGTCAATCATGTCCCCCTGAACTTCGTTGTCCGACGCATTGAGCGCCCTGAACGTGATGTTGCCGGTGGTTGCCGCGCCGCCAATCGTCGTGCCGCCGTTGAGCACAATGCCGGGCGTGGTGCCGGTCGATTCGCCGCTGATCACCATAGTGCCGGGTCCGCCGCTGGTGAAGACGGTGGCGTCGTCCGAGAACACGCCATGGGTGGCAGATTCAGTGGCCTGCGGTATGCCCGCGCGTCCCCGAATGTCGATGGCCCCGCCGCCCGAGGTCGAGGTCCGGGCGCTCAGCATGGCCACGCCATTGGCGCCCGCGCCGCCTATGCCATCGATGCTAATGGCGCCGGTGGTGGTTTGGATGGTCGAGCCTTGCAGCGTAATGCCCGTCCCAAAAATCGCCGCAGCGCTAATCGTGGCGCTCTGGCCTTGCCCGCGAAGGGTGACGTTCCCGCCCGGCTGCCCAGGCGTTAATGAACCCGTGTCAATCCGAGCCTGATTTAGGCTGATGCCGTCCGTATTACCCGCTAAAGACCCCTGCGCGCGTCCATTGTCCGGGTCATTCTGACCATAAAAGCGCACATTGCCGCCATTCGTTGCAATCGATGAGCCGCTGTTCATCACGATGGCGCCACCGTTCAGGTTGTCAAGGTCGGCATTCAGATCGACGTTGAGCCTGCCGCCCGATGCGAGCGAGGTGATCGAACCGCCCTGGAGGCCCTCGATCGTGTCGCTGGCTGCAAAGTTGATGTTGCGGTGCGCATTCAGCGTCAGCGTTGCATCGGCCCCCGTTCTTTTGATGATCGGCGCCTCGACATTGATATCGCCCGGCTGGCCATTGGGTCCGGAGGCACCGGTGGTCACTGACACATCGGTTCCGGTGTTCAGCACGCCCTCGATGGTTGAGGGATTCAGGATGGCATTGGCACCGGTCGAGGTGAAATCGGGTGGGTTGGACGCATTGGCTATATTCAAATCGAAACATTCTTCTCCGTCGCACCGTTCCCTGATGGTGATGTTGTTCGGGTCCAGCAGCCATTGCCCATTACGGCCACGGGCTGCGGATGCATCCACCCTGGCGCCTGCAACATCGAGATATTTGCCCGAGGTTTCGACAAACCCGCCATGGCCGCCCTGCCCGCCACCCTGGGCACTGATGGTGCCGTGCGCCCGTGTTGCCTCATCACTCCAGACAATGACCTTGCCGCCATCGCCGCTACCGAGCGCATCGGCACGCAGCACCGTCTCCGGGCCGGCGAAAGTGGCGGCCGCGTTGCGCACCTCTGAATTCTTGCCTTGAAAATCCCCGCCGACCAGGATCGTGCCGCCGCCGGCGTCGCCGCGCGCGTCGATCAGCGCCTGGTCAACCAGGCCTACGTGATGGCCGAGCACTTCGGCCGAGCCGCCGGTGTGGCCAGGCGCGACCCCCGACACGTCAAGCGTTCCACTCGCCAGCGTGACGCCGGTGTCGCCGCCATCGAGCACGATTCTGCCGTTGCGCTCCACCAGCGAGCGTGCCCGCACGACACCCTGCTGGTTGAGCACCGTTTGCGTCAGCGCCTGCGCGGCGCGCGCCGTCAGGATCGCCTGGCCGCCGTCGGCCATGACCATGCCTCGGTTGGCCACCAGCGCATCGATGGCTGCCTGATCGACCTTCACCTTGGTCAGTCCATCGCCATTGAAATCAAGGGAAATTTTTTCACCGGCGGCAAGCGCGGCCGTTCCCAGCCGCGCTGTCAGCGTGCCGCTGTTGCTGACCTGGGCGCCCAGCAAGGCAATGGTGCCGCGATCGCCGGCCTGCAACTGGCCCTGGTTGTCCACCGCGCCGGCCGCGCCGCTGGCAGAAAACTGGTAGCGCCCTGCCAGGAAATCCTCATTGCTGATGCGTAGCGTCGAGGCGACCAGACTGCCCACATTGACCTCGGCCGTTCGGCCGAACAGAACGCCGCCGGGATTGACCAGGAACACCTGGCCATTGGCAGTCATGCGCCCATAAATTTCGCTCGGGTTGTTGCCTGTGACGCGGTTGAGGATCACGCTGGAGGCGCCGGGCTGGCGAAAATCCACCTGTTCAGCCGCGCCAATCGAAAAGTTTTCCCAGTTGACGATGGCTGACGCCGAGCCCTGGTCCACCACCATGTGCTGCGCCTCGGGCCGGCTGATAGCCACTTGCCCCGCGACGGCCTGTTCGCCTGCCGGCAAGGCGCTGGCAGGTTCGGCCTGGGCGAACGCCAGCATGACCGCCATGCTGATCAGCGTGGGCTTCAAGCCATGCGGGCGCCGGGGCCTATGGGGATTACGGATCGGAAAGCGCATGATTTCTTCCTCCACCATGTCAATGCCAGGGGCTCAAAAGACCTTGACGAGCTGGGCATACAGCCGGGGATTGCGGTTGTTGCCGGGGGATTCCCGGTCGCTGTCACGCCAGGCCAGGCTGGTACGCAGCGAGACGCCGCTGGCCGGGCTCCAGAAAAACCCCAGCCCGTAGCCGCGCAGCGTGCGGCTGTTGTCCCCCCCCGGCAAGGGGTCGTGGTTGAAACGGACCCAGCCGGCGTCATAAAACACACTGACCACCGCGTCCGGCCTGAAGCTCCAGCGGTATTCGGCATTCAATACATGGGCCTCGTCGCCAATGCCCGCCGACGACGAGTAAGCCCTGACCGCGCGCGGGCCGCCGACGGCCATCTTTTCAGCGCTGTCCAGGTTCTTGTTCGCCCACTGCCCGGCCAGTGCAAGCAGCGCACTGGTCTGTTCGGACAGGGCCTGCAGCCGCGACGCCTGATAGACGATGCGCGTGTAGCGGCCCTGGGTATTGAGCCCGCCGGCGGCCTGATCGAACAGGCGTTCGCGCGCCGAGTCGATGGTCAGCTTGCCAAAGTAGGCCGTCACGCCCGCATTGGTATAGCCGCCAAGCCCCAGCGCATCACGCCCCTCATAGACAAATCCCGCGCCCAGGCTGCGCAGCCGCTTGTCGGACGCCTGCGCCACTGCAGCGATGTTGTCGAAAAGCTTTTTATCCTCGATGCTGAGTTTTGCGAACAGATTGCGGGTGCGCGAGCGTACAAACGGATAGGTGAGCGCCGCTTCATAGACCTTGGCCTTTCCGCTGGCGCCGAGCGCCGCCAGGTCCTTGCCCAGTTCATAGTCGAGGTGCGAATAGGCCACACTGGCGCGCAAGCCCGAGTAACCCAGCGGCAGCTCATAGCTGACCCGGCCGAACGTCAAGCCCGTGCCGATGGAGCTGAGCAGGCGCAGGTCCAGGTTGTCGCGCAAGCCGAACGGGCTGTTGATGCGGGCAAAGCCGCCCAGCCGGTATTCCTTCGTCACGCGCGAGCCATAGTTGTCCGCGTCCACACTGAAATTCACGCGCGGCGCTGGCTTGAGTTCAATGATGAGGTCGAAAGTGCCCGGCTCATTGCCGGCCTCCAGCGACGATTCGGGGGCCAGTCCCGGCAAGTCCGACAGCAGGAGCATCGCGCGTTCAAGCTGCTTCTGATTCAGCGGTTGACCAGGCTGCAATCCCGCCAGCGTCGGGGTGATGGCGCTTTCGGGCATGGGAATGTCAGCCAGGCGCTCGATGCGAATGCGGCCCAGCCGTCCTTCGATGACGGAGAACTGGACACGGCCTGAATCGACATCCTGCGGCGGCACCACGACCTGGGTCAGGATATAGCCGGCGCGCTGGTAGTAGTCGCTCACCTGGGCGGCGAGCGCCTGCAAGTCGGCAAGGTTGACCGGCTGACCGATCTTGCCAGCCACCAGCGGCGCGAGCGTCGCATCCGAAAACACACTGTTGCCGGTAAAGCTGACCTCGCGCAGCACGAAGGAAACGCTGCTACCGGGCGGCGCTGGCGTGGCCGGCGTGGGCGGAAGCGCCAGGGGCGGCTCGGCCGACATGCGGGGCGGCGCCGTGGCCGGCGCTGATTCGCGCAGGGCACGCCCGGCATCGGGCGGGCTTTGCGCCCACAGTTTCGGAGCCATCAGGAGCATGGCGCCAAGCCCGAGCCCCTGCATCAGCCGGACCCTGGCGCCCACGCTGGGCCAAGGGGATGCACTCTTTTGTCGCCACATGTGGCTTTGGCCGGTTTTGTCAGTTTTTTTCACAGACGGGCTTCCAAAAAAAGAGGCATCAAATTTCCAGCGGTACGCACCAGGCTGGCAACCATCAACAAGGACGCGGGACATAGTTGTGCGGCTCAGCTTCGGATTTGCAGGCGCCAGTCACCCACCAGATTGAATGGCCCCCAAAAAAACGGATGCGCAAATTTTTCCTGCCTGAGCACGGTGACCTGTGCCGTCTGCATGGCGAGCACGGCTTCCTTGCCGCTGGCCAATTCCTTGTACAGGGTGCTCATGAGGAGTTCGGTTGAATCGTCTGCCACTGGCCAGAGTGAAACAAACAGGGCCGATGCCCCGGCCGTGAAGAAAGACCGCGTAAAGCCAAGGATTTCATCGCCACGGGCGATGCGTCCCAGTCCGCTCTCGCACGCGCTGAGGGTCACCAGCGAGACCTTTTTCAAGTCCACGTCATAGACTTCGCGGGCATTGAGAAAGCCCGTGTCCTCGGCCTCGGGCGCGAGCAGGATGCGCGACTGCAGCGGATCGATCACATCGACTTCGGCATGCGTGGCCAGATGCAGGATGCTGGCCTGGCCTGCGTTCTCCCGGAATTGACGTTTTGACGCGTTGTTTTGCAGGAATATTTTCTTGTCGCTGAACAGCGTGCCGATCTGGTTGACTTCGCGCTCCGCGCCCGGCAAGGCCAGCTTGGCATCGGTGCCGGGGTTTCCAAAGGCCACCAGATTGCCAGCGGCGTCATCATTTCTGCGGACCAGCTGAATCGCCACGCTGGCCGAGGGGGCGGTTGCCAATGCGTGTCCTTCAATCAAGTAAGCGTCTGCATCACGCAGCGCCTGAAACGGCAAGTAATGCAAGGAACCGTGCGGCACGATCAGCAGGCGCTCATTCGGACTCAATCCCAGCGGTTCGATCAGGAGGGCATGAAGTTCGCGGCCCAACTGCTGCGCCTGCGCCCGCCGCTGGAAAACTGATTCGCGAAACGCCTGGACACGCTGATCAAGATCTTGCCGGGTCAGTGCAAGGACATGGCCTTGAATGCCTGCCGGCCTGACCACCCACGCCAGCAGGCGGTCGTCAAGGCTGTGGTATTCGATGATGGCTTCCCCCGCACGCAGCGCGCCGCGCACTTGATCCTCACCCAGCGGCTCGGCGTTGATGGCCGCCCCATCGCCCGGCCTGGCCAGCGAAACCCGCCCTCTGACCATGTCGAGCAAGGCACGCGAGCGGCTGGCTTCGCTCAGTTGCCAGGCCGCCTGGACGTCGCCAGCCTCCATGGTCAAGGAAATCGCGCGATCGAAGATCTGCTGGACATCGCCAAACAATCCGGCCTTGAATTCCTCGCTGCGAAATCGCGCCCGTATCGACTCGGATTCTCTGGCTGCCTGCGTATAAGCCTGGCGCGCCTGCGCTTTGTCATCCAGGGCGAGCAGGCTGCGCGCCTTGCCTTCCTGGGCCCACAGCCGGTGATAGGCCGCATCGCTGCCGGTGGCCTGCCCGGCGGCTTGCGAAAAAATCTTCATGGCCTCCTGGGGCTTGCCTTCGGCCAGCGTGAGGTTGCCCAGGCCGCGCTGGTAGGCCTGCTGCAGCGCGAGGTTGTCGGGCCGGGCAATCTGGTCGTACAAGGCACGCGCCTGCGCCAGCTTGCCATCGGCCACATAGGCATTGGCCAGGGAAATGTCCACCAACGGGCGGAACCGGGCGCTGGCAACCTGAGCCGCCTCCTGGTAGCTGGCAATGGCATCGGCCAGCCTGCCGCGCCTGGACTGGACATCGCCCAGTGTCTTGTAAGCCGGGCCGGCAATGGCGGGCGTACTGCGGGAGGCACCCGCCAGCGCATCGCGCGCATACTGTTCGGCGCGGTCGAGATCACCGGCATAGCTGTAGGCAATGGCCAGATCACGCTTGGCGGAATCGACCAGATTGCCATTGTCCTGCTGCTGGCCAAGAATGAGCGCCTTGCTGGCCGCCTGGATGCTCAGGCGAAATTCACCGCGCTCAGCCAGCGCGATAGCTTGGGCGCAGTACATGGCACCGTCGAGCTTGATGCGGTCCTTTTGATAAAGCAGCTGGCCTTCAGTGCTCAAGGTGCGGATGGTTTCGGCGTCCTGCAGCCTGGCGGCGGCGAGTTGGAAAACGTTGGAGCCTTCAACGCGTGTGGCGTCTTGAGACATGGCCATCGACGAGCCCAAGAGCAATGCCAGGCAAGCAATGGCGCGGCGAACTGACATCAAATGCCGGATGCAAGACATCAACGATCTCCCGGTCAGCCAGATTTGTTACTGACAGAGCCGCTGTCGGGCTGTCCGGCAACTCCGCATTTTTGATTTTTATACAAAGCTCAGATATGAAAATTACCATTTGCCACTGCGCTTCACAAGGCCATGCTGAAGGAAAGAGTCACCAGATATTTCCAAACTCAGCCATAAAAACGAGTTTGAAACTCCTGTGAAAATCCATGTTCCAGCTGATTGACTTCTATTGGCATGGTGCTAATGTTTATTAAATGCTGTGACCTTGGTTGCAGTATTCAAACTACGCATTAATTGTGAGCAAGGATGCGGGCGCCGTGATACGTCACTCAGTTCTGATTTTCATGACAGTTGCGCTTACCTCATGCGAAGGCATGGCACAGGAAGGAAGTTCAGCGCCGGGCGCACCGTTTCGTACCAAATACGCGCATTTCGAGCCGGCCAGTTTCAGTGAGCTTCCCGGGTGGCAGAACGACACGCTGGGGGATGCCTGGCCGGCATTTCGTCAAAGCTGCGCGGCGCTCCAGCGAAAAAATGCATGGGAAGAGCCCTGCAGCCGTTCGCATCGCATCGACGGTTCCGATGAACAGGCGCTGAGGCATTTTTTTGAACAAGAGTTCACGCTCTACCAGATTTACAACACCAACCGCAGCCCGGCAGGTGTGATTACCGGGTATTACGAGCCCTTGCTCAATGGCAGCCGTCGTTATGGCGCGCCTTATATTTATCCGGTGCACGCTGTTCCAGACGATATGCTCTACCTCGATTCACGCACGCTGCCGAGCGGACGCAATGCTGCTGAAATCCGGGTCCGTGTTGAACGCCGTCAAGTCATCCCCCTGCAGCGCCAGGATGTTGCCGGCCTTGAGAGCTACAGGCTGGAGATTGCAGGGCTTGCGCCTGATATTCGCACCCGCAGGCTGCGCTTGAGAATTGACGGTGAGCGCGTGGTGCCGTATTTTTCGAGGCAAGAGATTGACAGCGGCCGGATGCCGAACGCCAAGGTGATTGTCTGGGTGGACAACCCGGCCACCTTGTATTCCATGCATATTCAAGGTTCAGGAAAAGTGCGTTTGCCGAGCGGTGAAATAGTCCGGGTTGGCTACGGGGAGCAAAACGGCCACCCGTTTTCCCCGTCCTTGCTGGCGCTGCCGCAAATTGTCAACAGCAAGGGCAGGCGGCAAATCATTGCCACCCGGGGGCTCGGTCCGGCTTTGGCGCAGGACGAGGAGGAGCCGGCAGACATCCTGGCGCAGGCGATGGCGTCTGCGGCGGACCATGCGTCGCCCCTCACACGCGGCGTGCGAAAAGCACCGCGCCAGGCAAGCAATGCCGCTGAAGTGGAACTGATGATTGAAGCGCTGCTGTCAAGCGGCCAACCCCAATCCCAACCCCAACCCCAACCCCAACCCCAACCCCAACCCCAACCCAAAGCCCAACCCAAAGCCCAACCCAAAGCCCAACCGGTGACGTCTGAAAATTCTCCCCCCCGCCTTCCCATTGCGCCTGATGTGAGCGATACCACTCACAGCAGCAAGCCAGTGCCGTACGCCGCGCCACAGGCAAGGCGCGACCGGTTGGAAGAGCCGCCCATGAGCTCCGCGCCAGCTTTCGGCCCGGCTCCGAAGGCGGTCCCGAACAGCGACCCCAGCTATGTATTTTTCCGCCCCATCCCCAACAATGACGGCGGCCCGATCGGCGCCCTGGGCGTTCCTCTGACGGCCGGTCGCTCGGTGGCGGTCGATCCGCGTACCACGCCGCTGGGTTTCCCGGTCTTCATTTCGACCCGGCAGTCGGGCAGCGCGCTGAACCGGCTGATGCTGGCGCAGGACACTGGCGGGGCTATCCGTGGCGCCGTACGCGCTGACTATTTCTGGGGATTTGGCGCCAGGGCCTTTGTGCAGGCGAGCCGTATGAAGGAAGACGGCCGGATGTGGTTGTTGATGCCGAAGGCACAGAAAATTCCTGCTGCGGCCAGTGGCGCCAGGGTGCGCGGAATGGGAGAGGCGGGCCAGGAAGCAGAGCCATCGGAATGCGTTGTGCCAGACCCCGAACTGTGCGTTGAATGAGGTTTTTGCCTTGCCTTGCCTTGCCTTGCCTTGCCTTGCCTTGCCTTGCCTTGCCTTGGCGTGGCGTGGCGTGGCGTGGCGCAGGGATTGTGATGATGCGGGCGGGGTGCCCCGACAAGTGCTTCGAACGCAGACAGGCGGATCAACAAGAAGCGCTGGCAGGGCTGACCGGCGGCAGGATGCATTGAAAAGCGCTCATTGGGCAAAATTTTCTCATCACGGAAAGCAGGAGATTGTCATGTTCTTGCCACGCTATTTCCGCACAGGCTGGTGCGCTGCCTTGTCATGGCTTGTCCTCAATTTCGCCCTGGTCGGCTGTGCCAAACCGCCACCGCCACCGCCGCCGCCCAAACCCACGATTGTTCAGGTCAGCCTGGCAGTCGCGCGCAATGCCAACCCGGACGCGCGCGGCAGAGCCTCGCCCGTGGTGGCGCGGCTGTTTGAACTCAAAAGCCTGGCTTCGTTTGAAAGTGCCGACTTTGTCTCCTTGTTCGAGCGGGACAAGGAGGCTCTTGGAAATGACCTGGTGGCCAAAGAAGAAATGGTCCTGCAGCCGGGAGAAAACCGCCAGTTCACGCGCGAACTCAACGCGGAAACACGCTTCGTCGCAGTGGTTGCCGGGTATCGGGACATCGAACGCGCAAGGTGGCGCGCCTGGCTAGCTGCACCCCTGCATGAGACCACACCGATCACCATCAGCGTGCAGGAACTCGATATCTTGATCACTCAAAAATGAGTGATGCCCTTGCACACATTGGTGACATAAACCCAGCGCGCTTGTCTTCACTGGAAAAATAGAAGTCAGGGAACATCATGTCGAGGGAATACAAAGTGATCTGGTCCGAGGGAATGTTTCTGCAACCGCAGCATTTCCAGCAGCATGACCGCTACCTCGAAAAGCTGGTGGAAGCTCGGGTTGCATCGGCGACGCCTTATGGCTGGGGTTTTGTCAGGCTGGCACTGGATGACTCGTCCCTGGCGCTGGGCAAGCTGGCGCTGTCTCAGGCCAGTGGAGTTTTTCCGGACGGCACGCCCTTCGATTTTCCTGCCACCCAGGCCGGTCCCTTGCCGCTGGAGGTGCCTTGCAGCGCCAAGGACCAGCTCGTCGTCCTGGCCGTTCCACTGCGTCGCGCCGGCGCCAGGGAAGCCGGCG
The DNA here is from genome assembly GCA_030855235.1 of Pseudomonadota bacterium. Classification (GTDB taxonomy): domain Bacteria; phylum Pseudomonadota; class Gammaproteobacteria; order Burkholderiales; family Burkholderiaceae_C; genus Polaromonas. Next base: position 39,165 of record JALYRU010000010.1, on the reverse strand, counting down.
CCGAGCCGGACGATGAACTGGGCCTGGCGCGTTACACCGTCGCCGACCTCGAAGTCCCGGACAACACCGCCGACAGCGCCGCCTGCATCCAGGTCGGCCAGTTGCGCATGCGCCTGATGCTGCAAAGCGATGTCACCGATGCCTATGCCTGCCTGGGCGTGGCGCGCCTGATCGAGCGGCGCGCCGACAACGAGCTTGTGCTGGACAAGCCCTACATTCCGCCGATGCTCGGGGTCAACGAAAACGGCCAGTTGGCCGCTTACACGCGCGAGCTTGCCGGCTGGCTGCATCAGCGCGGTGAGGAACTGGCCGCGCAGGTCACGCAGCCCGGCCGTGGCGGCGTTGGCGAAATCGCCGATTTTCTCTTGCTGCAAGCCATCAATCGTTACGAGCCGGCGTTCATCCACTACACGCGTGCGCGCTTGATGCATCCGCAGCAGCTGTTCATTGCCTGCCTGCAATTGGCCGGGGAACTGTCAACCTTCAGCCGGGAGAGTCGGCGCACCCCCGTTTACCCCGACTACCTGCACGACAACCTGTCCCGGTCCTTCGCCCCGCTGATCGCTGACCTGCACCACTCGCTGAGCATGGTGCTGCACCGCAGCGCTGTCCCGATTGAGCTGCAGGACCGCAAATTCGGCGTGCGGGTCGCCCTCATTGCCGACCAGGACTTGCTCAAGAGCGCAAGTTTTGTCCTGGCGGTCAATGCCCAGCTATCGCCTGACATCTTGCGCACCCGCTTTCCTTCCCAGGTCAAGATCGGCCCCGTCGAGCGCATACGCGACCTTGTCAATCTTCAGTTGCCGGGCATTCCCTTGCGTGCCATGCCGGTGGCGCCGCGGCAGATTCCGTTTCATGCCGGATTCAATTATTTTGAACTCGAACGCGGCGGAGAATTGTGGAGCCAGCTGGAGCGCTCCGGGGGGATGGCCATGCACATCGCGGGTGAATTTCCCGGCCTGGAACTTGAGTTCTGGGGCATCAAAGGATAAGCATGAACCAGGACGATCCTTTTTCTCTGGCGGACTCTGATCGCACCCTCATCATGCCGACGCCTGGGGGGCGGGCTTCTTCAGCCGTCCCGCCAGCCGCTGCGCCTGCGGCGCCACGCGCAGAGGGTGCGCATGAAGCGCCACCGCAAACCAATGGGCTGAATCCGCTGGTGGCGGCCGCCAATCCCCTGCTCGACCTCGTGCCGCAACTGCAGGCCACCTTGCAGCATCCCGACCCGAACGGCCTGCGCGACTTTCTGGCGCAAGGCATCAAGGCGTTCGAAGCACGCGCGCAGGCAGCGGGCGTGCGGCAGGAAACCATCATCGCGGCGCGTTACGCGCTGTGTACGCTGCTCGACGAGACGGCGGCCTCGACCCCGTGGGGCGGCTCGGGGACATGGGCCAGGCACAGCCTGCTGGTCATGTTCCACAACGAAGCCTGGGGCGGTGAAAAATTCTTTCAGTTGCTCTCCAGGCTGGCGGAAGATCCGGCGACGCATCGCGATCTGCTGGCGTTGATGTATGTCTGTCTCAGCCTGGGCTTCAAGGGACGCTACCAGGTGCTGCCCAATGGCCAGGCAGCGCTCGACACCTTGCGCGAGCGGCTGGCGCAGATGCTGCGCCAGCCGCAGGGTGAGCGCGAAAGCGCACTGTCTCCTCACTGGCAGGGCGTCAGCATCCGGCGAAAACCGCTGTTCACCGCCCTGCCCTTGTGGGTAGCGCTCAGCGTTCTCGGGCTGGTCATGCTGGGGACGTATCTGGGATTGAACAATGCCTTGAATGAAAGATCGGACCCGGTGTATGCGCAAATCCAGGCGTTGCGCGTTCAGTCCGCCGAGCCCCCGGCGCTGCCAACGGCGCCTGCGCTGGCATCTCAACCCCGGCTGGCCGGATTGCTGGCGCCGCAAATCAGCCAGGGACTGGTGGCGGTGCGGGACGAGGAAAACCGCAGCATCGTGACGCTTCGCGGCGATGGCCTGTTTGCCCCTGGCAGCGCGACCATCGCGGCCGATTACATCGAGCCCTTGCAGCGCGTGGCCCAGGCACTGGACGCGCTGCCGGGGCAAATACGCGTCATCGGCCATACGGATGACCAGCCGATCCGCTCGGCACGTTTCCCGTCCAACTGGCACCTCTCGCAAGAGCGCGCCCGTGCCGTCATGGCGCTGCTCAAGGAAACGGCACGCACGCCCACCCGCTACAGCGCCGAGGGCCGCGCCGATGCAGAGCCACTCGGCCCGAACACCACGGCGGCGCAGCGTGCGCTGAACCGGCGCGTCGAAATCGTGCTGATCACACCCCCGGCAACGGGAAGCTAGCCTGGCGCCGTGCCCGCCGCCCTTTCAGAACATCCCGGCCCATCCGCAAGGTGTGAACGATGATTAAAAAGCTGATCTCGCTCGTTTTCAATCGGTGGGTCATGGCCATGCTGGGTCTTGGCGCCATCGCCCTGTTGATCTGGTTCGTCGGACCGCTCATCGCTGTCGCGGATTACCGTCCGCTGGAGCCTGAACGGGTGCGCGCGGTGGTCATCGGCTTGGTTGTTGTCCTGTACGTTGCCAAATGGCTGTGGAAGCTTTTCAAGGCAAGGCGCGCCAATGCGCACCTGATGGAGGGCTTGTTGAAACAGGGCGTGCAGCAAGGCCCCGCTCCGAACCAGCCGGGCGCCGAGGAAATTGCCCTGCTCGGCAAGCGTTTTGAAGAGGCGGTCGAAGTGCTGAAGCAGGCGCGCCTGGGCCAGGACGGAAAAAAATCACTGGCGGGCACTTTGGGCCGCTTTACCCGGCAATGGGTGTACGAGCTGCCGTGGTACATCTTCATCGGCGCACCGGGCTCTGGAAAAACCACGGCGCTGGTCAATTCCGGCTTGCAGTTTCCGCTCGCCGAGCGACTGGGACAGGGCGCGATACGCGGCATCGGCGGCACGCGCAACTGCGACTGGTGGTTTACCAACGAGGCCGTTCTGCTCGACACCGCCGGGCGCTACACCACCCAGGAGAGCCATCAGGCGGCTGACAGCGCAGCGTGGTCCGGCTTTTTGCAACTGCTCAGGAAATACCGGGGCCGGCGCCCGATCAATGGGGTTTTGCTGACCTTGAGCGTGGCGGACCTGCTCGAACACAATGGCGCGCAGCGCGACGCGCACATCCATGCATTGCGCCAGCGCATCGAAGAACTCCACAAGGAGTTGAACATCCGGTTTCCGCTGTACGTGCTGGTCACCAAGATGGACTTGCTGGCCGGCTTCATGGAGTTTTTCAGTGAATTCAGCCAGGAGGAGCGCGAGCAGGTCTGGGGCGCATCGTTTGCCTACCCGGAAAAAACGCCCGCGCCTGCGGTTCAAGCCAGCGTTGCAGGCGAATTCGAGGCGCTCGAAAAACGCATCAATGACCGCCTGATCGAACGGCTGCAACAGGAGCGCGACCCGCAAAAGCGAGCCCGGATTTATGTGTTTCCCCAGCAGCTCCATGCGCTCGGGCAGGTGGTCGAGGAGTTCATGGCCAAGCTGTTCGCGCCCTCGCAGTTCACTGAAAAGCCGCTGCTGCGCGGCCTGTACCTGACCAGCGGCACGCAGGAAGGCAGCCCTATCGACCGGATCATGGGCAGCCTGGGGCGTGCCTTGCAGCTCGATCGCAAGGTGCTTGCCGCGCAGCGCCCGAGCGGCAAGAGCTTTTTTCTCACGCGCCTGCTCAAAGACGTGGTGTTCCAGGAAGCCGGGCTGGCGGGAAGCAACCTGCGCTGGGAACGCCGGCGCGTGCTGCTGCAAGCCGGGGCACTGGCCCTGGCGGTCGTGCTCACCGGTGGCGCCGTGGCCGCGTGGACCCTCAGCTTCATGAAAAACCGGGACTATGTCGCGGCGGTCGATGCCAGGCGCTCGGACGTCGCCAGCCAGTTGCAAACCCTGGGCGCCAGTCGCAGCGCCGATGTGGTCGGGCTGCTGCCGGTGCTGGACGCGGTCCAGCGGATCGCCGACGTCAACGGCGCGCACTCGCCCCCCTTGTCGATGGGCTTGGGCCTTTACCAGGGCGACAAGCTGGCCGCCGCTTCGCGCGATGCCTACCGCAAGCTGCTTGGCGATGTCTTCATGCCGCGACTGGCGCTGCGGATCGAGCAGCAGCTTCGCACCGACGCGCGCAACAACCCGGAACTTCTCTACGAAGGGCTGAAAGCCTACATCATGCTGCATGACCCCCAGCACTTCAATGCAACCGCACTGAAAGCCTACATCACGGCCGATTGGGAAACCAGTCTGCCCCTGGAGGTCACCCACCGCCAGCGCAAGGAACTCGAAGGGCATCTGGCCATGCTGCTCGATGGCGGCGATGCGGCGACTTCTCCGACACCGCCCGATGCGCAACTGCTCGCCCAGGCCCGCAATGCCGTGGCGCGCACGCCGCTGGCGAGCCGCATCTACAACCGCCTCAAACGCCAGGGCGTGGCCTCGACGCTGCCTGAGTTCACCATTGCCAGCGCCGCCGGTCCTTCGGCCGCGCTGGTGTTCACGCGTGCCAGCGGCAAGCCCCTGACCAGCGGAGTGCCTGGGCTGTACAGCTTTGAGGGCTACCACAAGGCGTTCGTGAGCGCGTCGCAGCGCGTCACCGGCCAGCTGGCCGATGAGGAAGGCTGGGTGCTGGGAACCCAGGGAACGTCCCGGCTGAACGACCCCGCGGCACAGGCGCGTTTGCTGGACGACGTGCGAAGGCTCTACCTGGAAGACTATGCAAGAACCTGGGAAGCCTTCATCCATGACATCAAGCTGCTGCGGGCCGGCAGCCTGCAGCAAAGCATTCAACTGGCGCGCATCCTGTCGGCGCCCGATTCGCCGCTGCCGCTGCTGATGCGTGCCATTGTCAGGGAAGTCACCCTGGTCCAGGTGGAGGAAACCGACAAGTCCACGCTGGACAAAGCCAGCGACAAGGTCAAAAGCACACGCGAGGATCTGCTCAAGCTGTTCGGCCAGCAAAAGCCGGCCACGACCGCCAGTGCGCTGTCGCGCCCGGAAAGCCTGGTGGACCAGCGTTTCGAGAACCTCCGGCGCCTGGTGCGCAGCCAGGCTGGCGCGCCGGCGCCCATCGATACGACGGTTGGCCTGATCAATGAGCTCTATGCCCTGCTGACGGCCACGGAAGCGGCGGTCAGGGGGGGCAACACGCCCCCGCCCAGCGACGTGCCCAACAAGATCAAGGCCGAAGGCAGCCGGATGCCTGAACCGGTGCGTTCGATGCTGCTGAACCTGTCTGGCGGCGGCACCAGCCAGGCCATGGGCGTGACACGCGCCAACCTGAGCCAAGCCATGAAAGCGTCCATTTTTGAGTTCTGCACCAAGGCCATCACTGGGCGCTACCCCTTCTTGAAAGGCAGCCCGCGTGACGTGACCCCGGAAGACTTCACCCGCCTGTTCGCTGCGGGCGGCCTGATCGACGAGTTTTTTCAAAAAAACCTGGCGCAGTACGTCAACACATCGACGCGCCCCTGGACTTTTCGCAACCTGGGCGAATCCGGCCTGGGCGATGCGTCGGGCGCACTGGTGCAGTTCCAGCGCGCGCAGGCCATACGCGACGTTTTTTTTCGCAGCGGCGGGCAAGGCGCAGCCATGCGGCTGGAGTTCAAGCCCGTGGCCATGGATGTCACCATCACGCAGTTCATTCTGGATGTCGATGGCCAACTGGTGAAGTACAGCCACGGGCCGCAAATCCCCGCGCAGGTGCAGTGGCCGGGTCCGCGCGGCAGCATGCAGGTGCGCCTGCAATTGAGCCCGGCCAGCGCCGGCGCGTCAGGCCAGGTGTTCGAGGGGCCGTGGGCCTTGTTCCGCATGTTCGACCAGGTGCAGATCGAGACCACTGGCCAGCCGGAAAAGTTTCTGGCGACCTTCAATGTCGAGGGCCGCAAGGCGCAATTCGAAATCCTCACCAGCAGCGTTCAAAATCCGTTCAGGCTGCGCGAACTGGAGCATTTTCAGTGTCCGAGCCAGCTTTGATGCCTGGCCCGGCAGCAGCGGTGGCGGGCTGGTACGGAAAGATTCCGGCGCTCGGCGATTTTGCCTCGCGTCGGCTCCCGGCCGATTTTCTCAATGTCTGGGACGCCTGGCTCCAGGACGCGCTGGCTGCCAGCCGTTCGGCCTTGGGCGAGCGCTGGAAGAGTGTTTATCTCAACAGTCCGATCTGGCACTTTGCGCTGCTGCCCGGTGTCTGCGGCAGCAGTTGCTGGGCCGGCGTCTTGATGCCGAGCATCGACAAGGTCGGCCGCCATTTCCCCCTCACGATCGCGGTGCCACTCCCGCCGCATCCGGAAATCATCGCCACCGTGTTTGCTGCACAAGACTGGTTCGCCGCCATTGAACAGATCGCCCTGTCGAGCCTCGACAAGGATTTTTCGGTGGAGGCGCTGGAGACGCGGCTCACGGCAACGCCTTTTGGCCCTTGTGACCCGCTCGATACGCCAGAGCGCCAGGCCGCGCGCGAATGGGCCGCCTGGTGGAATGGCGCGAGCCAGGCGCCCATGATGCTGAACCTGCCCACTCCAGGCGCCATCGCGGGCGTGCTGGGGGCCAGCGGCGTGAACTTGCTCCTTGCGCGCGGATGTGGCAAAAGCCTGTGGTGGCGGCATGACGAACTGGCCGGCACTTTGCCATTGCAGGGGTTTTTCAGACTGCCACCCGCAGCGCATTTCGAAAATTTGCTCTACGGGCATGGCACCGGGGCAAAAGACGCTGTAAGGTGCCAGGATCACAGGTCACTTTGTCCGGATCACTGACACCCCATGAGCACGCTGCCGCCAGAAGATGAACGCACCCTCATGCCGCCTTCAGGCGCCTCGGGGTCTGGCGTGTCCGGTGCCCAGGATAACGACCGCAATGTTCTGCAGTCCGGCGTGCGCCTGGGGGAATTCGAAATTCTCAGCGTCATCGGCAGCGGCGGCTTCGGGATTGTTTATCTGGCTTACGATCATTCGCTGCAACGCAAGGTCGCCCTGAAGGAGTACATGCCTTCCAGCCTGGCTGCACGCTCAAACTTTCTCCATGTCACCGTCAAGTCAGAGCGCCACGCCGAGACATTTCAGGCGGGCATGCGCAGCTTCATCAACGAAGCCCGCTTGCTGGCCCAATTCGACCACCCTTCCCTGCTCAAGGTTTACCGGTTCTGGGAGGCCAATGGCACGGCTTACATGGCGATGCCCTTTTACCAAGGGTTGACCTTGACGCAAACCCTGCGCGGGCGCGAGGCGCCGCCAGACGAAGCGTGGCTGAAATCGCTGCTGGCGCCGCTGCTCGATGCTCTGGAAACCCTGCACGCCGAACAATGCTTTCACCGCGACATTGCGCCCGACAATATCTTGATGCTGGCGGACGACCGGCCGCTGCTGCTCGATTTTGGCGCGGCACGGCGCGCCATCGGCGGCATGGCGCAGGCGTTCACTGTGATTCTCAAGCCAGGGTATGCGCCGATCGAACAATACGCCGATGTCGCCACCATGCAGCAAGGCGCCTGGACCGACCTCTATGCGCTCGCTTCGGTGGTTCATTTCGCCATCACCGGCCGCCCGCCCGCTCCGTCCGTTGCCCGCATGGTTTGCGATCCGCAGATACCGCTGGCGCAGAGCGCGGCCGGTCGTTACAGCGATGCGTTCCTGCAGGTGATCGACAGGGCGCTTGGCGTCAAACCGCAAGACCGGCCGCAAAGCGTTGCCGAATTTCGCTTGCTGCTCGGCCTGCAAAGCGCCAGGGCCAAAGAGCCGCCACCCCTGGTGCCTGCGCCGCCGAAACCGACGGCAGCAAGCCAGGAACTCGGCAGTACGGACCGCAAGCGTCCCACGAACGCACGCATGCGTGTCATCGCGATGGGGGCCGTGCTGATCCTGGCGGGTGCGGCAGGGAGTCTTTGGCTCATGACGCAAGACGGGGCGGGGCCACCTGTAGCCACGGCGCTGCCGGACAATCCATTGCCGCCGACAAAGCCATCCGTGCCAGCGACAGCGCCACAGACTCCCGCAGAGAAAGCGTTGCCGGTGGAAAAAGTGGTTGACCCGATCAAGACGCTTGAAGCGATATTTCAGTCCCGCAACCCGGAACACACCGTGTCCATCTCCGTGGGCCAGCGCCAGGTAAGAATTGGCAAGGATCCTCTTCGTTTTTCCATTCGATCATCCAGGCCCGGCTACGTCTATCTGCTCATGGTCGGAACCGACCGATCCCAGTTTTGGCTCTTGTTTCCCAATGCCCTTGACAACAACAACCGCATCCGTGCCGACAGAGCGCTTGATTTACCCCGTTCGAACTGGCGCATGGACGCCGCCGGTCCACCAGGCACTGACCACTTTATTGCCATCGTGTCCGAATCGCCGCGCGACTTCAGCCATGCGGGATTGACGCCCAATGGTCCGTTTGCTGAGTTTGCGCTGGCCATCCCGGTGCAGCCTGAACAGGAAACGGCTGGGACGGTCCCCGTGTTTGCCGGGAAGGCAAGCTGCGCCGGGAAGCAGACCACAAGCTGCTCGGAGCGTTATGGTGCGGCCGTATTTTCCATTGAAGAAGTAGCAACTCGGTAAATACAAGGCTACCAATGCGCTCAAGCGCTCGGTCAATCCGACACGCATGCCCATCGAAGAAAAATTATTGAATGCATGCCTGCAAACTTGAGATGGGGGCGCAGCTATGTCGAAGACCAGGTGCGTGGCAATAGGCACGGAAGTCATGGGTGATATGCGACCACTCGAACTGATGTGGTCTCGGGGAATCTGACTGAGAGCAATGATGGCCTTCTTCTGATACCCCGCCCCCTTGGGTCTGGGACAGGGTTCTTTATCGGTTGCGCAAAAACGCGCCCGTAAAATCATCGGCGCATGCCCCTCGTCACCCTCATCCTTCTTCCCTTCATCGGCAGCCTGCTGGCGGCGGCCTTGCCGGCCAATGCGCGCAACACCGAATCGACCCTGGCGGGCCTGATCGCGCTGTTCTGCACCGTGCAGGCGGCACTGTACTTTCCGCAGATCGCTGACGGCAGCGTGCTGCGCCAGGACATTGAATGGCTGCCCGAACTGGGCCTGGACCTGGTGATCCGGCTCGACGGCTTTGCCTGGATGTTTTGCATGCTGGTGCTGGGCATCGGCTCGCTGGTGGTGCTGTACGCGCGCTACTACATGTCGCCGAGCGACCCGGTGCCGCGCTTTTTTTCCTTCTTCCTGGCTTTCATGGGCTCGATGGTCGGCATCGTGCTGTCGGGCAACCTCATCCAGTTGGCTTTTTTCTGGGAACTGACCAGCCTTTTTTCATTTTTGCTGATCGGCTACTGGCACCACCGCAAGGATGCGCGGCGCGGCGCCCGCATGGCCTTGACCGTGACCGGCACCGGCGGGCTGTGCATGCTGGCCGGCATGCTGGTGATCGGCCACATCGTCGGCAGCTACGACCTGGATTCAGTGCTGGCCGCCGGCGCGCAGATTCAGGCGCATCCGCTGTATTTGACCAGCCTGGTGCTGGTGTTGCTGGGCGCGCTGACCAAGAGCGCGCAGTTCCCGTTCCACTTCTGGCTGCCGCACGCCATGGCCGCGCCGACGCCGGTATCGGCCTACCTGCATTCGGCCACCATGGTCAAGGCCGGCGTGTTCCTGCTGGCCCGCATGTGGCCGGTGCTGGGCGGCACCGAGCCGTGGTTCTGGCTGGTCGGCAGCGCGGGCCTGTGCACGCTGCTGATCGGCGGCTACGCGGCGATGTTTCAGCATGACTTGAAGGGCCTGCTGGCCTATTCGACGATTTCGCACCTGGGCCTGATCACGCTGCTGCTGGGCCTGAACAGTCCGCTGGCAGCCGTCGCGGCTGTTTTTCACATCATGAACCATGCGACCTTCAAGGCTTCGCTGTTCATGGCGGCCGGTATCCTGGACCATGAAAGCGGCACGCGCGACATCCGGCGACTCTCAAGCCTGCGCACCCTGATGCCCGTGACCGCCACGCTGGCCATGGTGGCCAGCGCGGCCATGGCGGGCGTGCCGCTGCTCAACGGCTTTTTGTCCAAGGAAATGTTCTTTGCCGAAACGGTGTTCATCCAGGCGTCTCCGTTCATCTCGCTGCTGCTGCCAGTGGCCGCCACGCTGGCCGGCATGTTCAGCGTGGCCTATTCGCTGCGTTTCACGGTGGACGTGTTCTTTGGGCCGCCGGCCAGCGACCTGCCCCGCCAGCCCCATGAACCGCCGCACTGGATGCGCGTGCCGGTCGAACTGCTGGTGCTGGCCTGCTTGGTCGTGGGCGTGTTTCCCGAATGGACGGTGGGGCCATTCCTGGCGGCGGCGGCGCGTCCGGTGGTGGGCGGCGAGTTGCCGGTCTACAGCCTGGCCGTCTGGCATGGCGTCAACACCCCCTTGCTGATGAGCATCGTGGCGATGCTGGGCGGCACCGCGATGTACCTGATCCTGCGCCACTACCGTTCGCTCGGCCAGGTGGATGCGCCCATCCTGATGCACCGCCTCAACGGCAAGCGCCTGTTTGATGGCACGCTGGCCCTGCTGACCCTGGCGGCTCGCAAGGGCCGCCGGATGCTGGGAACCCAGCGCCTGCAGTGGCAGATGCTGTGGCTGACCAGCGCCACCCTGGTGGCGGGCGTCCTGCCCTTGTGGACGCGGGGACTGTATGTAGGCGAGCGGGCGTCGCTGGCCTTGTCGCCGGCCTTCGCCGTGCTCTGGGCCCTCGGCGCGGCCTGCGCGGTCGCCGCCGCCTGGCAGGCAAAATACCACCGCATGGCAGCGCTCGCGCTGATGGGCGCGTCCGGGCTGTGCGCCTGCGTCACCTTTTTGTGGTTTTCCGCGCCCGACCTGGCGCTGACCCAGCTGGTGGTGGAAATCGTCACCACAGTGCTGATCCTGCTGGGCCTGCGCTGGCTGCCCAAGCGCCATGAAAGCCTGCGGCTGCCAAGCCGGGCCGAGCGGCGCGGCACGCGCTGGCGCCGGCTGCGCGACCTGCTGCTGTCGGTGGGCGCCGGCACCGGCATGGCGCTGCTGGCCTGGGCGATGATGAGCCGGCCTTTTCCCGAAAGCACCTCGACCTTCTTCCTGGAGCGCGCGTTCACCGAAGGCGGCGGCAGCAACGTGGTCAACGTCATGCTGGTGGACTTTCGCGGCTTTGACACCTTTGGCGAAATCGTCGTGCTCGGGATCGTCGCGCTCACGGTCTATGCGCTGCTGCGGCGCTTTCGTCCCCCCCTCGAATCCATGGACCTGCCCGAGCAGCAGCGCGGCCTGCCCGCCGACCTGGTCACCGACCTGCTCAACCCGCGCCAGGCGACGGACACGGCCATCGGCTACCTGATGGTGCCGGCGGTGCTGGCCCGGCTGCTGCTGCCGGCGGCCGTCATGGTGTCGGTCTTTTTCTTCATGCGCGGGCACAACGAGCCCGGTGGCGGTTTCGTGGCCGGGCTGGTGCTGTCGGTGGCGCTGCTGGTGCAGTACATCATCTCGGGCACCCACTGGGTCGAGGCGCACATGCCGCTGCGGCTGCGCCGCTGGATGGCCGTGGGACTGCTCACCGTGCTAGCCACCGGACTGGCCTCGCTGGCGTTCGGCTATCCTTTCCTGACCAGCCACACGGCCCACTGGAACCTGCCGCTGATCGGCGAGATCCATGTGGCCAGCGCGATATTTTTCGACCTCGGTGTCTTCTTGCTGGTGGTGGGCTCGACGCTGATGATCCTGACCTCGATTGCCCACCAGTCGGTGCGCGGCCATCGCTACCACGCCCGCATGGCCGAGCAAACCCGTGAGGCTGCGGCCTTGCCGCCAACCATGGGAACCCTCTGATGGAAATTGTTCTGGCCCTTGCCATCGGCGTGCTGACAGGCTCGGGCGTGTGGCTGCTGCTGCGCCCGCGCACCTTCCAGGTGATCATGGGCCTGGCGCTGCTGTCGTATGCGGTCAACCTGTTCATCTTCAGCATGGGCCGGCTGGGCCTGGCCCTGGGCAAGGCGCCGGTGCTGGCCCCTGGCGTGCCGCAGGACCTGCTGCACTATGCCGACCCGATGCCGCAGGCGCTGACGCTGACGGCGATCGTCATCGGCTTTGCCATGACGGCGCTGTTCCTGGTGGTGCTGCTGGCCTCGCGCGGCATGTCGGGTACCGACCATGTGGACGGCAGCAAGGCCGACGACACCCAGGAACTGCAATGAGCGTGACCAGTGCCCTGAACGAAGTCATCGCCCCGCTGATGCCGCACCTGATGCTGGCGCCCATCCTGCTGCCGCTGCTCACGGCCGCGCTCATGCTGCTGATGGGTGAAGACAGGCAACGCGCCAAGCTGACGCTGAACATGGCCTCCACCGTGCTCGGGCTGGGCGTGTCGGTGGCGCTGCTCGGCTGGGCCAGCCAGCAGGGCCCGGCGTCAACCATGGACGTCTACCTGGCGGGCAACTGGCCGGCGCCCTATGGCATCGTGCTGACGCTGGACCGCCTGTCGGCCATGATGCTGGTGCTGACCAGCACCATCGCGCTGGCGTCAAGCGTGTTTGCCGCCTCCCGCTGGCACCGCGCGGGCGTTCATTTCCACCCGCTGTTCCAGCTCCAGCTCATGGGCTTGTGCGGCGCGTTCCTGACGGCCGACCTGTTCAACCTGTTCGTGTTCTTCGAGATCATGCTGGCCGCCTCCTACGGCCTGCTGCTGCATGGCTCGGGGCGCGCGCGGGTGCATTCCGGGCTGCACTTCATTGCCATCAACCTGGCCGCATCGTCGCTGTTTCTCATCGGTGCCTCGATGCTGTACGGCATCACCGGCACGCTGAACATGGCCGACCTGGCGCAAAGCATTCCGAAGATCGCGCAGACCGACCGGGGCCTGCTGCATGCCGCCGCCGGCATCCTGGCCACGGCCTTCCTGATCAAGGCGGCGGTCTGGCCGCTGAACTTCTGGCTGGTGCCGGCCTACAGCGCGGCGACGGCGCCGGTCGGCGCCCTGTTCGCCCTCATGACCAAAGTCGGGATCTACGTGATCCTGCGGCTGTGGCTGCTGCTGTTCGGCACGGACGCCGGCCCTTCGGCGCAGTTCGGCAGCCTGTGGCTGATCGGCGGCGGCATGCTGACGATGGCCTTTGGCGCCATCGGCATGCTGGGCTCGCAGCGGCTGGGCTACCTGGCCGGGTTTGGCGCCATTGTCTCGTCGGGCACCTTGCTGGCAGCGACCGGGTTTGGCCAGCCGCTGCTGACGGCCGGGCTGCTGTATTACCTGCCCAGCTCCACGCTGGCGATCAGCGCGCTGTTCCTGCTGGCCGACCTGATGGACCGCTGGCGCAACGATGGCGCCAGCCTGGCGCCCTACGACGATGACGATGCGCCCTTCCTGACCGCCGAACTGATGCCCGTCAAGGGGTTGAACCTGGACGACGACGAGGAAGTGCTCACCGGCCGGGTGATTCCCGCCGCCGTGGCCCTGCTGGGCCTGGCCTTCATGGGCTGCACGCTGGTGATTGCCGGCCTGCCGCCGCTGTCGGGCTTTGTCGGGAAATTCGCCATGCTGACGGCCCTGCTCAATCCGTCCGGGCTGGGCCTCTCAAGCGGCCAGCCACCGGGCGCGGCCGGCTGGATGCTGCTGGCGCTCTTGATTGGCACCGGCCTGCTCGCCCTGATTGCGCTGACGCGCGCGGGCATCCTGCATTTCTGGGCCACCTACGACCGGGCTTCGCTGCAGCTGCGCGTGCTCGAAGGCCTGCCCATCGCCTTTTTGCTGGGCGCCTGCGTGCTTCTGACGCTGCAGGCCGGACCGGTCATGGGCTACATGCAGGCCACGGCCGATGCGCTGCACACGCCCGCACTGTATGTGCGGGCGGTCATGTCCGCCCGGCCGATTCCCGGTCCGCAAGCGCAACGGGTCGATGCGACCAGGGAGGCGCCATGAAAAAAATCCTGCCCGCGCCGCTGCTGTCGGCCGCGCTGTTCGTGCTGTGGCTGCTGCTCAACCGCACGCTGGGCACAGGCCACCTGCTGCTGGCCGGTCTGCTGGCGGTGGCCATTCCGCTGCTGACCGCCGGGCTGCGGCCGGTGCCGGTGCGCATCCGCAGGCCGGGCGTGGCGCTGCGCCTGCTGCTCACGGTAGCGAGCGACTCGGTGCGCTCGAACATCGCCGTGATGGGTTTGCTGCTCAGGCCGGGCAGCCGGCGCCATCCGCCCGGCTTTGTGCAGGTGCCGCTGGACCTGCGCGACCCGAACGGACTGGCAGCGCTGGCCATGATTGTCTGCCTGACGCCCGGAACGGCCTGGGCTGAGCTGTCGCTGGACCGCGCCACCTTGCTGGTGCACGCGCTGGAAGTCGATGATGCCGGCGCCATGGCCGCGCAGATCAAAACGCGCTACGAGCGCCCCCTGATGGAGATATTTGAATCATGAACAACTCGATTCTTTCCTGGGCGCTGCCGCTGGCCCTGTTCATGCTGGTGCTGGCCATGCTTTGCACGATGGTCCGGCTGATCAAGGGCCCTGCGGCGCAGGACCGGGTGCTGGCGCTGGACTGCATGTCCATGAACGGCATGCTGGCGATGCTGGTGCTGGGCCTGGTCTACGGCAGCCGGCATTATTTCGAGGCGGCGCTGCTGATCGCGCTGCTGGGCTTTGTCAGCACCACGGCGATGGCCAAGTTTTTGCTGCGCGGCGAGGTGATTGAATGAACGGCATCGGCGTTGACCTGCCGCTGTGGGCGGAGATTGTCGTTGCCGCGCTGGTGCTGGCGGGCGCGGCTCTGGCGCTGCTGGGCTCGCTCGGCCTGCTGCGCCTGCCGACTTTTTTCGAGCGCGTCCACGTGCCGGCCATCATCGCCACGCTGGGCTGCTGGTGCGTGATGTGGGCCACGGTGCTTTTTTTCTCGGTCCAGCAAGGGGAACTGGCGGTTTTTCCGGTGCTGACGGCGGTGTTCATCGCCATCACCGTGCCGATTCCAACGATTTTCCTGATGCGCGCCAGCCTGTTTCGTGCACGTCAGCAAGGCGAGGCCGTGCCGCCGAGCGTCAGCAGCAGCGCAGCACCGGGCGTCCAGGACTCCTGAATTGATAACTGGCATTTTCAGCCTGCTCGCGCACCCAGCCGGGCAGCGGGGCAGCGCGGTGCAGCACGTTTTCACTCAGCCACAGCGTGCTGCGCCGGGCGCGCTCGGCCACCACGCTCAGGGGCAGCTGCTGGTAGTCGTCGTTGAACACCTCGTAGCTGTAGTCGCCCCGGTAGCCGATGGCTTCCAGGCGCAGCACCAGATCGGCCAGCGCGTCGCTGTGCACGCCCTCGCCCGGAAACACGCGGAAGGTGCGCGCCGTGGCCATGCGCTCTTCAAAGCTGGGCGTCTCCTGCCACATGAAGTCCGAGAGCTGGACCAGAAAGATGCGCTCGGGATCCAGCTCGTCGATGCCGTCCAGAGGCGTCTTGGCGGCAAAGATGTGAAACGAGTCCAGCCCGATGCCCAGATTGGGGCAGTCGGCGCGGCACACCACGTCCCACGAGGTGGTGAACTCGTTGACGGTGCGGCCCCAGGACAGGGCTTCATAAGCCACCTTGATGCCCAGCGGCACGGCCAGCATGGCGAGCTTGCGCAGGTCGGCGGCGATCAGGTCCAGGTCCTCGCTGGCGTGGCGCGAGGTGGACGAGCAGGCCAGCAGCACCTCGCTGCCCAGCGCGGCGCACATCTCCAGCATGGCGCGGGCGATGTCCACCTTGTAGCCGTGCAGGTGGCCCGTCAAGCCCTCGAAGTCGCGCAGCACCTGAAAGCCGGTGGGCCGCAGGCCGCTGGCGCGCACCGCTGCCACGGCCGCCGCCACGCCGCCGGGGTGGCCGATGATGTCGCGCGCGCTGAGCATCACCTGGGTGAAACCAGCCGCCGCCATGGCGTCGAGCTTGGCCTCCAGCGGGCCGGCCAGGGTGATGGTGTCCATTCCGAATCCGTCAAGCATGTTCATGGCGTCCTCATTTCACTTGGTGGACCAATTCGAACGAGACCGAGCCCAGCACGGTGCGGGTGAGCGCGCCGCGGTCTTCCGGGTGCAGCCGGGCCGACTCGACGAATTCGACGCCGCGCGACCTGAGCAGGCTTACCGCCGCGTTCACGTCGTGTACGCCCAGGCCGATGCGCTGCAGGCGCTCGGGCCCCTGGTCATCGTCCATCATCGGATCGGGCTCGATCAGCTGCCACAGGAAGCCGCCGCACGGACTGCGCATCAAGGTGCCCTTGGGCAGGATGCCAAAGCGCTCCTCGTCGGGAATCAGGCTGAAGTCGAACATGCGCTCGCAATAGGCCACCCAGTCGGCCGTGCGCCCGGCGCCGATGTACTGCACCAGGCCGAAATACGTCATGCCCGCCAGCGCGGGCGGCGCGGTGTCCACCGTGGGAATCGGCACGAAGTCGATGTCGTAGATCGAAAACTCCTGCCAGCGGTCCACGAAGTAAAAGCGGCTGGCACCGGGGCCGCGAATGCCCGGAATGTGCAACTCCATCGCCTTGACGTGGCTGGGAACATCCCAGGCGCCCAGGTCCATGCAGCGGGTGTGCGCCTTGAAGGCGTCCTGCACCCGGAAGGCGACGGCCGAGATCACCGGATGGCCGCCGACGGTGGCGCTGACGCGGGCGTCGTCCGGGTGGGCATTGACCACCAGGTTCATGGCGCCCTGGCGGTAGAGCACGATCTCGCGCGAGCGGTGCCGGGCCACGGGCCGAAAACCCATGCTTTCGAGCACCTGCCCGAGCGCCTGGGGCTGGCTGGTGGCGTATTCGATGAACTCGATGCCGGCGATGCCCAGCCGGTTGGGCATCTCGGGAACGGCTTCACGCTCAAGGGATGGGACTGTCATGGAATTACTCCTTGCTTGATGGCTTAGTCATTGAGCCGGGCGACGCAGCGCAGCTCGTCCGGCGTGGTGCTGGGAAAGCCGAAAAATTCGAGGTAGGCCGGAATCTGCTCGAACAGCATGTCCGAGCCCACCTGCACCCGGCAGCCGCGCGCCTGCGCAGCGGCCAGGAAGGCGGTCATCTCGGTGCGCATCACCACCTCGCCGACAAAGGTGCGCGGCTCGATGCGCGACACGTCCATGGGCATCGGGTCGCCCTCGTTCATGCCCATGGGCGTGGCGTTGACCACCAGGTCAAAGCCGGCCGGATCGCTGGAGCCGGTATTGACCTGCAGCGCCGGGTAATGCTGGCGCAGGCGCTGGGCAAGGCCTTCGGCCGCCGCCGCATTCACGTCGAACAGGCCAATGGCGCTCACACCAGCCGCCGCCAGCGAGGCGGCAATGGCGCAGCCCACGCCGCCGCTGCCCACCACCAGCGCGCTGGCGCCCTGCAGCGCCAGGCCCTTGCGCAGCACGCCGCGCACAAAGCCCTCGCCGTCGAACATGTCGCCCTGCAGCCGGCCATCGGGCGCCAGGCGCACGGCATTGCAGGCGCCGGCAATCGCGGCGGTGGCCGAGACCTCGTCGAGCAGGCCGACGGTGGTGACCTTGTGCGGCATGGTGATCAGGGCGCCGCGAATGTTGGCAAGCTTGAACACGCCGCGCAGGAATTGCGGATAGTCAGCGGCCTCGCAGCCCATGGGCACCACCACGGCGTTGATGCCCGCCTTCTCGAACCACGGGTTGTAGATCATCGGCGCCTTGAACGCATGCGTCGGAAAGCCGATGTGGGCGATGATGTGGGTGTTGCCGTTGATCACTTGGCGGCCTCTTTTGCAGTTGAAACAGCCGACACGCCCGCGCGCAGGGCCAGCAAGTAGCTGTCCACGCCAAAGCCGCAGATCTGGCCCTTGACAATCTCGGCGAACACCGAGACATGGCGAAACGCCTCGCGCGCATGGATGTTGGACATGTGCAGCTCGACGATCGGGCAGGTCAGGATCGCCAGGGCGTCGCGGATGCCGTAGCTGTAGTGCGTCCAGGCGCCGGCGTTGATCAGGACTGCGTCCACGCCGTCGGCATAGGCCTGGTGGATGCGCTCGCACATCGCGCCTTCGCTGTTGGTCTGGAAGGCGTCGATCTCGGCGCCCAGCTCCTGGCCGAGGGCGCTCAGGCGGGCATTGATCTCGTCGAGCGTGACAGTGCCGTACTGCCTGGGGTCACGCTTGCCGAACATATCGTGGTTGATGCCGTGCAGCATGAGGATTTTCATGGTGTCTTTCCGGTTGCAAAAGTCAGGTCAATGGACGGGCTCGGTTCACGGCGCCACGCCATGCGCGCAGGGCGCTGCCGCCCGCGCCGGCCATGACAAGGCGGGAGTCTCGTCGTCATGGGCCAAGCTGCTCGGACCCTGTGCCGGGCGCTGTTCGAGCGGCCCAGGAAGAAATAAACAAGATGCCCACGCGTGGCCCCAGGCCAGGCGCGGGGCTCATTTACTTGCGTGCCTTGGCCAGCTCGTCCTGCATTTCCTTGACGGTGTCCTGGCCAACAGTGACGGCGTACTTGGCAATGACCGGGCGCATCTTGTCGCGCAGCTTGGCCACTTCCGCAGGCGCCAGTTCGTTGACCTGCATGCCCGATTTCTTGAGCGCTTCGAGCGCCGCGCCGGAGGCTTCGCGCGCCACCTGGCGCTCGTACTTGCCGGCTTCCACGGCCGCGTCGGCGATCACCTTCTTCTCGGGCGCGGAGAGCGTGTCCCAGAACTTCTTGCTGATGATGACCGACTGCGGGTTATAGACGTGGTTGGTGATCGTCAGGTACTTCTGCACCTCGTTGATCTTGTTGGCCTGGATCACGGTGAAGGGGTTTTCCTGGCCATCGATTGCCTTGGCTTCCAGCGCGGCATAGACCTCGGGAAAGGCCATCGGCGTCGGGTTGGCGCCCAGCGCCTTGATCCAGTCCAGGTTGATCGGATTCGGGATCACGCGGATCTTCAGGCCGGCGAAATCCTCCACCTTGGCGATCGGGCGCTTGCTGTTGGTCATCTGGCGAAAGCCCAGCTCCCAGTAGGTCAGGCCGACGATGCCCTTTTCCTGCAGCTTGTCGTGCATCTTCTTGCCGAACGGCCCATCGACCACCGCGTCGGCTTCCTTGCTGTTGGCGAACAGGAAGGGAAAATCATAAATCGCGAATTCCTTGACCTGGCTGGCCAGGATGCCCGAGTTCATGCTCACCATCTCCAGCGTGCCGCCCTGCAGCGCCGAGACGTTGGCCTGGTCGCCGCCCAGCGCGCCGCCGGGAAACATCTTGACCTTGATCTTGTCGCCCGACTTGGCCTTGACCAGCTCGGCAAACTTTTCCATGCCCATCACCAGCGGGTGGCCCTTGGGGTTTTGCGTCGCGAACTTGATCGTGCGCTCCTTGATGTCCTGCGCGCCAGCCAGGCCCACGGCGGCCAGGGCGGCTGCGGCCACCAGCGTTTTCATCATCATGCGTTTCATGTCTGTCTCCTGGGGAAAAATCACAGTACGCCAATCCACTGGGTGCGGGGCATGGCGTACCAGGCACGCCCCGAACACGAAAATCCAAAACGAATCAGCCGATGAACCAGCTCGCCGGCACCATCACCAGCTGCGGAAACAGCACCATCAGGAACATGAGGGTGAACTGGGCAATCATGAAAGGCCACACGCCCCGCGTCACCTCGTCCATGCCGATCTTGCCGACGCCGGCCACGGTGTTGAGCACCGTGCCCACGGGCGGGGTGATCAGGCCGATGGCGTTGTTGATGATGAACAGCACGCCGAAATACACCGGGTCGATGCCGGCGGCCTTGACGATGGGCATGAGCACCGGCGTGAGGATCAGGATGGTGGGCGTCATGTCCATGGCAGCGCCCACCAGCATGACCAGCACCATGATGGTGAACATCAGCAGCTTGGGGCTGTCGAGCAGCGGCTGCAGCAGGGCGACGATCTCGTCTGGCAGCTGCGCCACGGTGATCAGCCAGGCCGACACCATGGCCGCGGCCACCAGGAACATGATGACGGCCGTGGTCTTGGCCGCAGCCAGGAACAGGTGGTAGAGCTGGCCGAGCTTGAGTTCCTTGTAGATCACGGTCGAGACAAAGATGGCATACACCGCCGCCACCACGGCCGCTTCGGTCGGGGTGAACACGCCGAATTTGAGGCCCACCACCACGATCACCGGCAGCACCAGGGCGAAAGTCGCATCCTTCAGGGCCTCCAGCACCTCGGCGCGGCTCTTGCGCGCCGGCATCTGGACCTCTTCCTTGCGGCCCACCCACCACCAGGTGGCCACCAGCGAGACGGCCAGCAGGACGCCGGGGAAAATGCCGGCCAGGAACAGCTTGGAAATCGACACATTGGCCGCGACGCCGAAAATCACAAAACCGATGCTCGGCGGAATCACCGGCGCGATGATGCTGGCCGAAGCAAGCAAGCCAGCCGAGCGCGCCTTGTCGTGGCCGGCGGCCACCATCATCGGCAGCAGCAGCGCCGACAGCGCCGCCGCATCGGCCACGGCCGAGCCCGACAGCGCCGCCATCATCACGGCGGCGACGATCGCCACATAGCCCAGCCCGCCCTTGACGTGGCCCACCAGCGTCATCGCAAAGGCCACGATGCGGCGCGAGATGCCGCCGGCATTCATGACCTCGCCGGCGAGCATGAAGAAGGGAACGGCCAGCAGCGGAAAGCTGTCGGCGCCGGTGATGACGTTTTGCGCCAGGATCTGCGCGTCGAACATGTCCATGTGCCACATCAGGGCGGCGCCGCACAGCAGCAGCGAAAAAGCGATCGGGATGCCCAGCGCCATGGCACCCATCAGCGAACCCAGGAAAATGAAGATCGTCATGGTAATTCCTTGGAAAGGGTCAGGGAGCTGGTGTGGGGTTGCCGTGCGGCATGTCGTCGGATTCTCGGATGGCCAGATCGGCCTCGCTCAGCTGGCCGGTGACCAGCCGCCACATCTGGTTGAGCAGGATCACGCCGGCCGAGACGGCAAACAGCAGGCCGCAGCCATAGAAGATCGCCATCGAGACTTCCATCGCGGCGCTGGTGGAGGTCCAGTTGATCTTGACCTGCTCCAGCGTTCCCTGGAAGATCAGCCAGGCGATGTAGAGCATCAGCACATGGCCGAGTCCCAGGCAGACCTTCTTGCCCCACAGCGGCAGCTTGCCCACGAAGGCGTCGGTGCCCAGATGGCCGTTCTCGTTGAGGGCCACGACCGCGCCCATGAAGGTCAGCCAGACAAACAGCCAGCGCGAGAGCTCTTCCGAGACGGCAATGCCGGAGTTGAAGGCGTAGCGCAGAAAGACGTTGGTGAACACCAGCACGACCATGACGGCCAGCGCCGCCGCCATCAGCACCGACAGGAAGCGGCAATAGTGGTTGATGAATTTTTGAAGCATTGTTTGTCTCCTGGGTCGGTATTTTGTACGAACTAGTTAGTTTTATTTATAGGGAAAAACCCTTGACCCGCTGCGGCGGCGGCAGACTCAGTGCCTCAGTACCGGGGGCGAAAGATCAGTTCAGGGTCTGGGTGACCGCAGAGGCTATCGAGGCGCAGGCTCAGGGCGCGCACAGGTAGCGCTCGACCATCTCGATGACGCTGCGCCGGCGCGCGGCCAGCGTCTCGGCGCTCTGGGTGTCGCGCTTGAAGATCAGCCCGAAAGTGTGCTGGTTGGAGACATTGAAAAAAGTCAGCGCCGAAATCGATGCATGGATGTCGATGGGATCGAGCCCCGGACGAAACACCCCGCTGGCAACGCCGCGCTCGTAGAGCTGGCGGATCGCCTGAATCGCCGGCACGTTGAGTTCCTGGATGATCTTGCTCTGGGCCAGGTAGCTGCCGCGCTCCATGTTCTCGCACATCACCAGGCGGATGTAGTCCGGGTTGCCCTGGTGGTGATCAAAAGTGAACGCCACCAGCCGGCGCAGCGCGGCCAGCGGCTCCAGGTCTTCCAGATGCTGCGCGGCCTCGATGCTGCGCATGCGCCGGTAGGCCTCCTCCAGCACGGCCACATACAAGCCCTCCTTGCTGCCGAAGTAGTAATAGATCATGCGCTTGCTGGTCTTCGTGGCGGCGGCGATCTCGTCGATGCGCGCGCCGCTCAGGCCTTTTTCGGCGAACTCGGCTGTCGCCACCTCCAGGATGCCGGCCATGGTGCGGGCCGGGTCGTTGGTGCGAGACGGCGCCGCTGCGCCGGTCCGATTCTGGCGCACGGAGGTTTTGGCTTTGCTCAGGCGCCCCCTGGCCAGAGGCGTAGGCGAATGTACTGTTTCGTTCATTCGCAAAGTATAGGCCTCAAGCAGGCGCTGTGGTCACGGCCTCAGACCAGCGGCACGGTCAACTTGTCGATGACCGCCCGGGTGTCGGCCCGCACGCCGCGCCATCATTCAAAGGCCTCGGCAGCCTGCTCGGCCAGCATGCCCAAGCCGTCGGCCAGCTGCTGCGAGCCGGCGTTCTTCGCCCCAGGCGCAAAAACGGCGTCAGCCCCTTGCCGTAGGCCAGCTGATAGGCCAAGACACCGGGCGCGAACACGCTGGCGGGCACCGGCGGCAACTCGGCGTGCAAAGTGGCCGAGGTGGCGTTGAACACCACATCAAACGTCTGCCCGGCCAGTTCGGCATAGCCGCAGCCGCGCATGCCGCCAGAACCCGAGGCGGTGGCAATACGGGCGAGCTCTTGCGCCTTGTCCAGGCTGCGGTTGGCATCCTGGTGAAGCGCCAGATTCCTCGCATCTGGAACAGCCATAAGCATGACATGAGAGCGAATAGGGCTCGCCGCTCAAATTACCGTTACAACTCCCCGCAGCCCCAACCTGCTCGACCTCTTTTCTTTTCTTCCTGATCCCCCTCGCGCAGCGGGTCGGGGAGGAGGGGGCGTGGGTAACGGGGTTGTGGATGGTGTTGTAACGGTAATCTTTGCTGTTGGCTGGCTGAATTTTTTGAGTTCGAGGCGGCGAGAAAACGCCGGTTTTGCATGACACTGGGGCTATGCAAAAAAGCTCCACGGCCCATGATTGAAGCGCTGGTTTCGGGCAAGCTGCACGGCCAGCCTGCCCAGAAGATGTCAAAGACGGGCAAGCCGTTCGTGGTCGCCAGGGTTCGCGCCCATGCCGGCGACGCCGATGTGTTCGTCAACGTGATTGCCTTCAGCCAGGGGGCTTGCGAGGCCCTGCTTGCGCTCGGCGACGGGGACGCCGTGGCGCTGGCCGGCAGCCTCACGCCCAAGGCCTGGACGGACCGCGAGGGCACGGCACGGCCCGCTCTGGACCTGGTGGCCAGCCAGGTGCTCAGCGCCTACCATGTGGCCCGCAAGCGCAAGGCTGTCGAGCCCAGGCAGGCGCCGCACCCTCCACCCCCGCAGGCCAGCGACCACGATGGGCTCGATGATGGCGCCCCGCTGGACTTTTGAGCCGGACGGGTTTGTTAAACCACAGCTGCCAGATCATCGAGCCAATTGTGTAATCGCATCGCGGCTACCAGCCAGTTCGCGCAACCGGAACTTCTGAATCTTGCCCGTTGCAGTTTTCGGCAGATCCAGAAATACCACGCGACGCGGACACTTGAAATGCGCCAGCCGTTCACGGCAGAACGAAATCACATCGGCTTCAGTGAGGACCGGCACATCGACTTTCAGCTCAACGAAAGCACATGGCACCTCGCCCCATTTCTCGTCAGGCTGCGCGACTACAGCGGCATTGAGCACACCAGGAATGCGGTACAGCACCTCCTCCACTTCGACCGACGATATGTTCTCCCCGCCTGAAATGATGATGTCCTTGGATCGGTCAGTGATCTGCATATAGCCATCCGGATGCACAACGGCCACGTCGCCGGTGTGGAACCAGCCACCCGCAAAAGCCTTAGCAGTACCGCTCGGGTTTTTCAAATAGCCCATCATCACCGTGTTGCCGCGCACCAGAATTTCGCCTGTCGAGGCGCCGTCACTTGGCACCGGTTCGAGCGTCTCAGGGTCGGCAACCTGCAGACCCTCCAAGGCGGCAGCGCGCACGCCTTGGCGCGCTTTCAGGCGGCCTTGCTGCTCGGCAGGCAGCTCGTCCCATTCGCTCTGCCAGGCGCAACTGACCGGCGTGCCGGAAATCTCGGTAATGCCAAAGACATGGTCAACATCAAACCCCATCGCACTGACCGCCTCAAGCACAGCTGCGGGCGGCGGTGAGCCGGCCGTCAATACACGCACGCGGCGCGGTAGCGTTGGGCGCTGCGCCTCGGGTGTACTGGCAATGCCAGCCAACACGATCGGCGCCGCGCAGAAGTGGTCAACCCCGTATTCCGAAATCGCGCTGAACACACTGGCCGCCGTGACCTTGCGCAGGCACACGTGGGTGCCTGCCGCTGCCGTGATGGCCCAGGTAAAACACCAGCCATTGGCATGGAACATCGGCAGGGTCCACAAATAGACGGGCGCTCGCGGCAGTGCCCAGTCGGTCATCTGCAGGAGACTCATGAGGTAAGTCCCCCGGTGGCTGGGCACCACGCCCTTCGGATCCCCGGTCGTGCCTGACGTGTAGTTCAGCGCGATCGGCGTCCACTCGTCTGCCGGCCATCGACCGGGGAATGCGGGATCGCCGCTGGCCAGAAGTGACTCGTAATCGGTCTTGCCAATGGCAGGGCCAGCGGGCGCTTGAAGATCGTTGATGTCGATCACATGGGGTGGATGGGGTACATCCTGCAACGCTCGGGCGACCAGCGTGGCAAATTCACGGTCTACCAGCAGCAGTTTGCACTCGCCGTGCCGCAAGATGAAAGCAATTGCCTCGGCATCAAGGCGACAGTTGATGGCATTAAGCACTGCACCCGACAAGGGAACACCGAAGTGCGCCTCCAGCATGGCTGGCGTATTAGGCGCAATGATGGACACCGTGTCGCCGGTTTCTATGCCGAGCTGAACGAGCGCGGACGCAAGGCGATAACAACGCACGCGTGTCTCTGCCCAGGTCTGGCGAAAAGCGCCATGAATGATGGCTGTCCGATCCGGGTAAACGTCAGCCGTGCGATCAAGAAAGTTCAGGGGCGTCAGGGGAACATGGTTGGCCGCATTCTTGTCAAGACCCGCCGAGTAAGCTTTTGCACTCATTGCTCTGTCTCCTTATGGGTAGCGTTGTGAAAGGTCGTGAAATTGCCGACCGCCTCGCGGTCGGTGACAAGTGAGTTCTCGATGCGGCTGGGATCCACGTAGCCCAGGCTCATGCCGCAGACAAACATTTGCTGCCCAGGAAAACCCAATTGCTCGGCAATGACGCGGTGAAACGTGGTGAATGCCGCCTGGGGGCAGGTGTCGAGCCCCCGCGCCCGCGCGGCGACCATGATGCTTTGCAGGAACATTCCGTAGTCGATCAAGCTGCCCCGGCCCATGCTCCGATCAAGAGTGAACATGAGCCCGACCGGAGCCCCAAAGAAGCGGTAGTTTCGTGCGTGTTGTTCATGCATGCGCGCCTTGTCGCTTTTCTCGATGCCAAGCAAGCCATACAGATCCCAGCCGACTTTGCGCCGCCGGTCAATGTAGGGAGATACCCACTCTTGCGGGTAGTAGTCGTACGGTTCGTCGAGCTCGGCCATCAGCGATGGATCGTCATAGATGCGCATGATCGCAGCGCTCAACCGCTCTTTCGCATCACCCATGACAACGTGAACATGCCACGGCTGCGTATTCACCCCCGAGGCACAATACCGCGCCACCTCCAGGATCGCCTCCACGTCCGAGCGTGGGACTGGCGTAGGCAAAAAGGCGCGCGTGGAACGGCGCGTGACAAGCGCCCAATCGACAGCGCTTCGCAGCATGTCGGATGGAATGCTTGGCGGTGAGGCAGATCGGGTACTCATGTTTTATCTTTCAGGCAAAAAATCAATCAACACAATGGGGGCTCAATTTCCGAAATTTCATGGAAAAATCGCGCGCTTGCTTGAGCCGAGAAAAAATTGTCGGAGAAACAACTGGCAATGAATGTTCTTTCAATGACATTCGCGGAAAAACAGTCATTGCTGGTTAGTATTGCCGTCGCTGGTCATCCTGCCCGCTGCCCAGCACCGGGATACCACCTCAGAGGAATCAGACAACCCGAGGTGCCGGTCATGTGTCCGTCAACATTTCAATGGGGATCAGGAAATGAATGTTCGCCAGGCAACACCCTGCAACCAATTGCTGGAATTTCTCGTCGCTTCCCCATGGCGCGAAGGACTTACCGACGAGCAGTTTGACCGCGTCTGTGCCGACGCCGTGACCCGTACCTTCGTGGCTGGCGCGACGATATGTCTTCGCGAATCGCCCGCTGAACACTGGCTGGCGGTGGTCGATGGCTTGGTCAAGGTTGACACGGTTTCGGCCGATGGCCGGGCTACGACGTTTGCTGGTGTTCCAGGCGGCGCATGGTTCGGCGAAGGCGCCGTGCTCAAAGGTGAACCCCGCCCTTATGCCGTCGTGGCCATTCGCGACAGCACGGTTGCTTTCGTGCCGCGAGCGACATTTCTCTGGTTAATGGACAACAGCCATTCCTTCAGCCGCTGGCTTATCAACCAGCTCAACGCGCGTTTAGCCTACTACGTCGCGTTGGTCGAAGGCCTGCGCCTGGGCGATGTGAATACCCGGGTGGCATACTGCCTGGCCGAACTCTTCAACCCGCAGCTCTATCCGAACACGCAGCTGCGCATAGGAATTTCCCAGGAGGAGATTGGCCGGCTGACGGGGATGGTGAGGCAGACGGCCTACCGTGCCTTGCACGAGTTGGAAAAAGCTGGCCTGATAAAGGTGGAATACGGATCGGTCGAGGTGCTGGATCTCGACGGTTTGAAAAAGTATGCGCTCGGTGCATCAACATAAATGACAAATCAGACTACAGCATGGGTGGCCATCGGCGAGAGATTCTCGAAACATCACGCCTTCAATGAGAATGAGGTTCGTGCGTTCGCAACTGAAGCTGGCGACACCAACCCGCTTCATCATGACTCAGCTCTTGCGGCACGCAGCCGATATGGCGGGCTGATCGTCAGTGGCACGCACACCATGGCGCTGATCCTGGGTCTGACCGCAGCCCACTTCTCGAAAAACTTTTCAGTGGTGGGGGTTTCGTTTTCGGTTGATTTCCGGCAGGCGGTCCTGGCAGACGCCCAAGTGCACATTGAATGGGAAGTGGTTGCCACGTCAATGAAGGGCGAAACAGCGCAAAAAGTGGAGCTGCGTGGTGGCCTGTATGACGAGAGGGGCCAACTATGCGTCCAGGCCACCGGCATCGTGAAGTTGAGCGTTCCCACTTGAGTTTTGCTTTCGATTCACTGACCGGTTCCCAGTCAGGCACTACAGCCGAATTGCGGGCGACCGAAAAGCGAAGCTTGGCCAGCCTCTTACTGCAATAAGCATTCAATTGGGTTGGGCTCGTGCGTGTGACTGTCCAGCAGGTTGGCCTGGCAGGGCTCAATCCTCGCCTGGCCTTGGGTGCAAAATGTGGCGATGCTTGATGAAACAGCGGCTTTCTCACTGAGCTACGCCCAAGCACGTGCGAAATTTCTACAAGCCGCACAGGCCGCCGCACTGCCTGTCACGTCCTACCCTCTTGCTCTGACCGGACGCGATGGGGAGGCGCTGGCGGTCGATGCCGCCTGGCAGGGCGCGCGGTGCGGCCAAACTGCTGCTCCTGACCAGCGCCGTGCATGGCGTGGAAGGCTATGGCGGCTCGGGCGCGCAAACGGCGCTGCTGCACGACAGCGCCTGGATGGAGCACAGTGCTTTCAAAACCTGCAAGGTTGCCTGCGTGTCCATCGCTACAGGGCATCAAAAGACCCTTGGTAGCGGATGAACTCTGCTCCCTCACCACGCCTTTATTGCCCGCCAGGCAGGTCGCGCCCAAGGGCCGACGCCTTCGGGCGGCACTGTCCTTGTCCTGGCGACCGGCTTGCCTTCGCACGCTTGGCCTCGTGCTAAACGAGCGGGTGCTATGACCGACAATGCGAGCCGTTTAATGTCTTGGCGTGATGTGGTCAGGAATGTGAACTGGCAATAGTGGAGTGGACATGCTCAAGTTCATCGATAAGCTCGTCCATGGCTTCCAGGAATTTGTCGCGGCTGGCATATGGAAAATTGCTGACCAGCGCAGATGAATGCCTGGTCAGAACCTGCGCGTCAGCTTCACGCGCCCAGCGCCGAACTTCACAATAGGCCAGCAAAGCAAGGCGGCCCAGGTCACCGCTCCTGCGAGCGCACCGCAAATCTCCGAGGATGTCCTCAAGCCCATTCCTCAAAGATGCCAAAGAAGTAGTCATGTTGCAGTGCAGCATGACTCTTTTGGCTTACTCAATTCTTGCGCGTGCATCTGCCATCGTCAGGGCATTTGCATGGGTTATCTTCAAAGGATGACTTCTCGCCGACTTGCAAACCTCTTGCCCGTTCTTGCCGTGCTGGGCTCCGTGACCGCGCTGGGCATTGGCACTTCCCTTGCCAAGCAGCTTTTCCCGCAGGTGGGCTCCCTCGGAACGACCGCTTTGCGCGTCGGGTTTTCGGCCTTGCTGCTGCTGGCTCTGTGGCGGCCCTGGCGCTTTCCCTTGTCGCGCGCCGATGCGGTATCGGTGCTGAAGTACGGCGTGGCGCTGGGCTTCATGAACTTGCTGTTTTACCTGTCGCTGCGCACCATCCCGTTCGGGGTGGCAGTGGCCATCGAGTTCTCCGGGCCACTGGCCGTGGCCATGCTGTATTCGCGCAAGCCAGTCGATTTTGCATGGCTGGCGCTGGCCGTGGCCGGACTGGGTTTGCTGCTGCCTCTGGGCCATGGCGTTGCCAGCCTGGAGCCCGAAGGCGTGGTGTACGCATTGGCGGCAGCGGTGTGCTGGGGCGCCTACATCGTGTTTGGCAAGTGCTTGAGCCACCTGCATGCCGGCCACTCTGTGGCGCTGGGATTGACAGTGGCGGCCCTCACCGTGGTGCCGTTCGGTGCCTGGCATGCGGGCAGCGCCCTGCTGGAGCCGCGTATCCTGATTTTTGGGCTGGGTGTGGCCGCCATCTCCAGCGCCATCCCCATTTCCCTGGAGATGATGGCCTTGAAGCGCTTGCCGCAGGAAGCCTTTGGCATCATGACCAGCCTGGAGCCGGCGGTCGCTGCGCTGCTCGGCTTGCTGATGCTCGATGAACATCTCAGTCGCCTGCAGTGGCTGGCCATTGTCTGCATCATGATGGCCGCTGCCGGCAGTTCATTGACGGCGCGCCCAAGCCAGCCCAAAAGTGCGCCAGCAGAAGTCTTGATGTAACGCTCCGGGCATGGGCCTTTGCGGGATGGCTTTCGCTGGTTTGTTCACAACGTCAAAGACGGCAGCGGTGAACAGGAAGCGTTGAATGCATTACTCCATACCGGAGCGCGTGGAGATCAATGGTGCCAATGGCATTGGCGCATCCATCCTGACCAGCAAAGGAGCCAGGGCCGCTCAGTCAGTAAGGCAAAAACAGCTTGAGCGGATGATCGAGCATCTGCTCAAAACCGTAATTCAGGTAAAACTGAACTGCCGCTGGTTTGGCGTCTACAACCAGGCCGACGCCACTGACTACTTGGGCTGCTTTTGAGGTTCGGGCTATGGCATCGAAAAGCAAAAGCTCCCCCAGGCCGGTTCCCTTTTGACCCAGGTCCCGGGCGAGCCTGCCCAGTCGAAAAATCGGGATGATGCGTGGCAATTTCTTTTGCCGGGCTTCGGGCAGTTCGGCTGTCACCAGTTCGGCAACACTGTAGGCGTAGTAGCCGAGAATGATGGGACTGGTCTCGTCAGCGACGGCCACAATGGGCGAAGATATCCGTTTTTCCTGGTGTTGCCTTGCTGTCTTTTTTAACCAATCGCTCAGAGCGGGCTCTTCGCATTGGAAGCTTTTGCGATCGTGGTGCTCACTGAGGGGAAGAAACAGCATTCTCTACGACGGTTCGGTGGCGTGCCTGAGCCCGCAAGAACTGCTCGTTGCGAACAGGGGGAGCCTGCGTCAGTTCGAACACACGAAGCGCTTCCCGGCGGGTGAGCAGCAGCGTCGTTTCGCTCTCAATGACCCGCTCGGCTTTTTCCAGTGCAGCCTGCACCACGAACTGGTTGAGCGTGGCGCCCACCAGATCGGCCGCCGCTTGCAAGGTGTCTTGCACATGCTCGGTGATTCGTGTGGTGAGTCGTCGGGGTTGGGCCATCATGGATGCACCTGCTTTTTTAACATTGACTGGCAATGATACCAAAGTGGCGTCATTTTGTCACCAGGCATCCATTCACGCCAGCCAGTGCAGCCGGCAGGGACTTTAGGAAAGTGCAAACGCCTTGAACGCGGCGCAACGGCCTTGGGCTCAAGCGCGTGCATGCGCCAGCGCCGCCGCCTTCACTGGACTGTCAACATATGGCTAGGTTCAGGGTCGCTGCAATCCTGTGCCAAGCCAGGAATGAGCAAAGGCCACCACCTAGCTAAGGCATGGCAAAATCAACAACAGATGGAACGTCTTTCTCGTGAAAATTGGCTTGACTTTGGACTTGATGTGCTGAGGGATGAAGGACATAGGTCGCTGAAGGCAGAGCCCTTGTGCAAGCGCCTGGGTGTGACGCGCGGTAGCTTTTATTGGCACTTCGAGAGCACGGGCGCGTTCACGCTGGCTGTCGTAGAGCGCTGGGAGGTCCGTGCAACGGAGCAGGTGATTGCCGCCGTGACGCAGCTCAACGGAGGAGCCCTGGCGCAGTTGCGCCTGCTGCTGAGCAAAGTGGGCGAACTTGATATCGACTTATACGAGACGATCAATAATCTAGGCACGAAAAATCCGGAGCTGGCAGCTGTGTTGCGCCGTGTGCATGTGCGCAGGGTGCAATTCGTGGCCCAGCTACTCGAGGCCTTAGACTTTGACGTGAACGAGGCTACGCTGCGCGCCCAGCTCATTTATGCCTGGGCGATGGGGGAACTGCTGGTTCGGGAGCCGCACAAAAAGTCTTATTCAAGAACTCAGCTCGACGCGATAGAACGCCTGCTCTTCACGCGATGAGCTGACCCTCAGCGCTGTAGCGCTATCGGCTCGGCAAGCACCGCGATCAATAGACAAGCCAACCCCATCAGCAAAATGAACGGGGAGAACAAGCGTATGTCTCAATAGGCGAAGCTAGGTGTATGGTCCCGGAGAGTCCTGACACGTTTGAAAAACCCCACATACCCAGACTCACCGATCGCACGCAGAACGAAACACCGCTACACAGGGCCAGCAACCAGCGCGCCCCTGAGCAGGGCACTTTGATGTCAATGCCCTGTTGGACTATGAGCGCCAAGGTCAGCACCACAGCGCGACCATCAGAGTTCCCAGAGGCGACGGATGGAATAGTGCATCTCCGCCCAATGCTGCGGGCCGCCGCGGAATGACCGCTTCGGCACCGCGTCGCCCCCCCCCAAGCGCCCAATACAAGCAAAAGACGACCGTCAGTTCGAGCCCCAGTGTCAGCGTATACACCAGCAAATCAATCATGTGCAAGCTCCGAACATACAGTATGTATGGTAGCATAACGGCCAAACTGGTTCAGTCGCATTCGCAGTCTGAGCCAAGGATGCACATATGCTACCAGCCTGAAATTCAAGGGTGAGGCCAGGTGATAACTCTCATGTGCAGAGCAGTGTTGTGCGCTGGCAGCACAAGGGCGTTCAGGGCCAACGTATGCCTGAAATATTTGGACCAATTGCGTGTTGGCGCGCTTGACGCGACAAAACCTGAAAGGATATGACATGACGGCAACTGGTTCATACCGTCTGATAGTTGACCGGAATCTAGCGCCGGACAATGGCTTAGACGTTGCGGGGAACTGGTCTGCCAACATGAACCCGCAACGGCAGGAGGCGGCTTTGCCGCAAGGTTTTCGGTCCGCCTGCCTTCATCGTTGGGCAACTTAGATGCACATCAATATGAAACCGGAAACACTCACCATTGCGACAGTTCAGGTTGCATGCACGCTTGGTGACCGCGATGGCAATCTGGCGAATGCAGCGAAGTACGTGGCGCAGGCTGTTCAGCAGGGGGCCGAGCTGATTCTCTTGCCAGAGATGATGCCGGGTGGCTACACGCTGAATGAATCGATTTGGGAAACTGCGGAACTATTTGACGGGCCGTCCACGCAATGGATGCGCGAGCTGTCAAAGCGTTCGAAAGTCTATCTTGGGACCAGTTTTTTTGAGGCAGATGGAGAACACTTCTACAACACCTTTGTGCTCACCGGCCCTGAAGGCGAGGTGGTGGGGCGTGTCAGAAAAAGTCCTCCTGCTTCTTTCGAGGCCTATTTTTTTACCGCAGGGTCTGACCGCCATTGGTTTGACACGGCCATAGGTCGCATTGGAGTGGGCATTTGCTTCGAGAACGCACTCTATGAGCGCTATGCTGAGCTACATCAGGCAGGAATCGATTTGTACCTGAGACCGTTTTCTGGAGCATCCTTTGAAGCGAAATTTCCGGTGCGCCAGCGTGATGCAGATATTCTTAACTCAGCACTACGGGACGGCACGGCAGAGACGGCTAAATTGATGGGAATCCCCGTTGTAATGTCCAACAAGGTGGGCCGTTTGGTCACCACCCTTCCAGCAGGCTTTCCGTCGCAAGACATTGAGTTTCCAGGTTTTAGCGCCATCGCCGATAGCGACGGCACGCTCCTGGGACAACTCGGCTCACACCAGCAGGGCGTCATGGTCGGTACGGTTCACCTCAAACCCGAGCGCAAGAACAGGCAGGCAGTTCCGAGAGTATTTGGACGCTGGACCGCAAAGATGCCTTGGTGGGCATTTATCTGGGTGCTGACACAAAAGATGGGTGAAAGGATCTATGCCAAAAGCGCTTTGCGTAGGTCGAAAGCGCTAGCCGTGGCGAAGAAGCCCAATCGGGTAGACGGGGGATTGTAGGCAATCGACCGAACTTAAACCGCAGTCATTTCTTGTAAGCCATAGTAGCCTTCGTCAAGGACGCAGCAATGTCAAAGCCAGAAATCGAAACCACGTCGTCGAAGGTCGTCTACAAGAACCGCTGGATGACCCTTGAATAACCGGTTGGCCGCTTTCGGCCACCAGCGGCCTGTCGTGGCCGTCCGCTTGCGGGCAGACTCGCGGCAACCCGTTGATCGAGATATGGCCGCCCGCATCGATGATGCCTCTGTCACAACTAGACTCCTGGACACCATGAACCTCCCCCAGAACACGACCTCGACCAAAGCACGAGCTGTGCCCATGCCCAGCAACAGCGTGCTAGCGCCGCTTTACGCGGACGCGGACCTGTTGGACGCCTTTGCAATTCAACTGCCGGTGGAGGCGAGCGATGATCTGGAGGTGCTGGCACGCATCGCGTTGGAGCACCAGGCGTGGTGGATTCGTGCGCTCACGGGTGTCCGCGATGTGGTGATGGCGACAGTCGGCGTCACATCGTCTCGCGCCGTCGGTCTTGCCGGAGCGGCGCGTGGGCCGGTTATCGGCTACTTACCGCTGCTGTCAAAGAGCGCGACGGAGTTGATCGCGGGCGCGGATGACCGGCATCTCGACTTCCGCGTCACCATCCAGCTTCGCGCCGATGCAGCGAATGGTCGCGAACTGCTCGTGGGCACGGTGGTGCATTGCCATAACAAACTGGGACGTGTCTATCTTGCGACGATTGCGCCGTTTCATCGCGTGATTGTGCGGGCGAATTTGGAACGGGCAGTAAAAGAAATGAGGACTTGAGCATGCATTGGCGATGCGGATCTCCACGGTTGCTGGCAGCTGACCTCTTTCAATACCGAGCTTCAGGATTCAAACGAACGCACTCAACCTTAGGGTGCCAACCCGAACACGGCTACCTTATTTTCACCTCTGATGGGGGAATGATGGTATTGGTTACCGCAAAGACGCGGGAGCCAGGAAACACAGATGAGAAGATGGCGGCACTCTTGCGTACCGTGATGGCCTATACAGGCCGGTATCGGATAGATGAGGACAGGTTCATTACAAAGATTGACTCGTCTTGGAATGAAGCCTGGAACGGTAGTGAGCAGAAACGCTTCTACAAGCTTGATGGAGACACGCTTGAGGTCAGCACAGCGTGGATACCGAATCCGTTAGTGTCCGGGAATCCAATCGGAAGGGCTATTCTCAGCTTTAGACGCGAGTAATTTCTCCGAGTTCGCAATGTTGGTTTCAGCTCACCAACTTGACGATGAGTCCAGTAACCGGGGAACCACCTTTGGCTGACCCAATTTGGCGGCCTCTCGGTCGGCTTGAGGGCAAGCAATTCGCCACCTTCACCGGCTCCTTTGGGTCAATTCTGTTGAAAAACTCTCCTTGGTTTGCTAAATTTCGGGCACGACTAACTCTGAGCGGAGCTGGCCATGATGGGA
This sequence comes from Pseudomonadota bacterium, assembly GCA_030855235.1. Classification (GTDB taxonomy): domain Bacteria; phylum Pseudomonadota; class Gammaproteobacteria; order Burkholderiales; family Burkholderiaceae_C; genus Polaromonas. Next base: position 4,973 of record JALYRU010000010.1, on the reverse strand, counting down.
CGACAGACTGTAGGGCAGGACAAGTTGTTCTATGCCTTCAACCTCGAAGATCACATCCCCGCCAATCACCTGCTCCATGGCATTGACCGGTTCCTGGATCTGGGCGATTTACATTGCCACCTGACTGAGTTCTACAGCTGATTTTCATCTGCTCGGCGCTCACCGGCGCTTTGCTGTCAGCTCCTGTGAGCTTGCCCTGGCGATGGGCCTTGACCCAGTTGAACAGCGTCTGGTCAACCACGCCCAGCGCTCTGGCCGCCGCTGCGATGCTTTGGCCGTTGTCCACCAGGCGCACTGCCTCTTGCTTGAATTCGAGCGTGTAGCGCGTCCTTGATGTTTTCGTCATTTCCGTTTTCCTTGTCTGAATTGAACCACTCAGCAAGGGATACGTTTTTCAGGAGCAAGGTCACTCAACCAGAGGTCTTTCCGTAACCCGTGCGGAACTTGCTCTGGCAGAGAACGCTGTGCTTTACGGAAAGACTTCCCACCAAGCGCTTAGCTTGACTTTGTCCATTTGAGGCATGCGTTTGAAACGCAAACCCGACTGGTGCAGTCTATGGAACATCCCCCTGACGTGGAACCCGAACAGGGAAACTCTTGAGCCTTTACGCGAGCGCCTGCTCCCGCTGCTCCCGCAGGAACGCCCGGTCAATTTGCAAGGCCAGCCGGTCAATGTCGCTGCGGCTCACACCGCACGAGGCAAAATGCTCCTGCCAGCGACTCACCACCGCCGCCACGCCCTGCACGACCTGCCGCGCTTGCATTGGCGCCAAGCCAAATTGCGCCGCCTCCGACAAGGCATTGGCCAGGGTCGAATCGGCCATGTCAGTGCCCACGCGCATTTGCTGGTAGCCCAGTCCCTGGCCGCTGGGCAGCACATCAAAGGCGGGGGCCAGTTCGTAGCAGCAGGCGTCGGTCATCAGCAGGGCATGGTTCTTTTCGTGGTCGTCGGTGTTGTCGATGAGGATGTTGAACACCATGCGTCCAAACAATTCTCGCTGCTGCGCCTGGCTCACCCCGCCCTGGGCCACCCCCCGGCGGCGCAGCAGCTGGGCGAGCTCCGGGTACCCCATCTTGGCCCCGGCCGCCCGCAGCGCGACGTGGGCTGACAGCGCGTGGCGGCGCCGGTGGCCTTCCCGGTCAAAGCGCTGCACCGCCACCGCGTGCCCACGGGGCAGCGCAATGGCCCGTGTGGGAGCCACGCGAATGCCGGCCGTGGCCGCCAGCGTCATGGTGGCGTGCTCGATCAGCGGCGTGTCCACATCGTCGCCGGGCTCGGCAAACTTGACGATCCATGGCGCGCCCTCCAGCTCGATCAAGGCCTTGGGCCGCGCTCCGCCCAGGGTGACGCCCGGCGCAATCAGGCGGCGCTGCTCGGGCGCCACTGGCTCGCCGGCCAGGATGCTGTGGACCAGCGCGGCAATGGCGCTGACCTCGCCCAGATTCGGCAGTGGCCCCAGCCGCCGCGGCAGGTAAATCTGATCAGAGACGGACACGCCCAGCGCGCCAAAGCGCTCGTCCCCGGCATAGAACAGGTAGTCCAGCAGGGACAGGCGCGGCGGCTTGTCCAGCACGCGGATCACGCGCTCGCCCCAGCGGTCGGGACGGGCGTCATCCACCGCGCCTGCAGCCATGTCCTTGCCCGGGGGCAGGAACTCCATGTCCAGCAGCGGCAGGTCTTCGCTGAGAGCAAAACCGGACTTCAGCCAGAGCGGCGCGTAGCGCAGCGAGACGCCCCGGCTGGCGCGCACCGTCATGAGGATGCCGATCAGCACGGGCTGCTTCGGCCGGGCCAGCCACCACAGGTAGAGCGCGTCGGCGGGGCGGTAGTCGGCCAGGTCAAACACCGGTGCGCTCATGGCTGAGCATCCAGCCGGGCGGACACGGACACGGGCTTGCGCACCGAGCGCAGGCTGGCCACCCGGATTTCGCTCTCAAGCGCGCCCAGATCGAACTGCGGCGCGGCCAACTCCGGGATAGCCTGGGCGCGACCCAGCAGCCACAGGGCGCTGGCATAGGCCCCAAGGGCCACGCTGGGGTCGCCGCGCTCCATGCGCGCCAGCGTCGGCTCGGAGACCCCGATGCGCTGCGCCCATGCCTTGCGCGACTCGCGCCGGCGCTTGCGGGCAATCATCAGGTTCTCACCAAACTGCTGCAACTGGGCGAGCACCGCTGGCGGCATCGCGAGAAGGGCATGGGAGCGTTTCGACATAATTTTTATATTAGCATTTCCAGAAATCAACAAACATATATGTTATTTAAAAGAATTTTACTCAAGAGTTCTTAGCGTCACCCCTTTCAAGGTCTTTGAGTAAGCTCTCCGCCTAACCATTTTTTACGCTACGGAGGTCAGGAGCATGTGGCAAGAGGTACTGGGACGATTCGAAAAGCAGGCACCGGCCAGCGTGATGGCGCGCATTGCACTGGAGCAGGCCATGCCGGCGGCCTGGATAGACGAGGTGTTCGAGGCCAAGCGCCAGCGCCAGTACCCGCGGGAGTTGCTGTTTTCCACCGTCGTGGAAGTGATGGCCCTGGTGAGCCTGGGTTTGCAGCCTTCGCTGCACGCGGCCGCGCGCAAGATGGAACACCTGCCCGTCTCGCTGGCCGCGCTCTACGACAAGGTCAAGCGCACCGAATTGCCGCTGCTGCGCGCCTTGGTTCAGGGCAGTAGCGCGCGCCTGCGCCCCATCGCTGCGGCGCTGGACATGGCCCCTTGCGTGCCGGGCTGGCAGGTGCGCATTGTCGATGGCAACCACCTGCCCGGCTCGCAAAAGCGCCTGGCGCCGCTGCGCGGGCAGCGGGGCGCGGCGCTGCCCGGCCACTGCCTGGTGGTCTATGACCCGGACTTGGCGCAGGTGGTTGACTTGGTGGCCTGCGAGGATGCCTACGAAAGTGAGCGTACCGCTGTGATGCCCCTGTTCGACAGCGCCGGGCCGGGCCAGATATGGATTGCGGACCGCCACTTTTGCACTGGCACCATCCTGCAGCGCTGCCACGACACTGGAGCCAGCTTCATCGTGCGCCAGCACAGCAAACACCCGGTGATCGTGCAGGAAGGCCCCTGGCGGGAAGCGGGGCGCTGCGAGACAGGACAGCTGCGCGAGCAAACCCTGCAGATTGACGAGAAGCACTCACCCTGGCGGCGCATTGAACTGCAGCTCGATCGGGCCAGCGAATCGGGCGAGTCCACACTGTGGCTGTGGAGCAACTTGCCGGGCAGCATCAGTGCCCAACAGATTGCCAGCCTGTACCGGCGCCGCTGGAGCATTGAAAGCATGTTCGGGCGGCTCGAATCGGTGTTGCACAGCGAAATTGCCACCCTGGGCCATTCGCGTGCGGCATTGCTGGGCTTTACCGTGGCGGTGCTGGCCTACAACCTGCTGGTCCTTCTCAAGCGCTGCGTGGAGCACGCGCACCGCCAGGAGGCGCCCCAGCTCGATGTCTCCACCTACCACCTAGCCCAGCACGTCAGGGGCGCCTACGAGGGCTTGCTCATCGCCGTGCCGCCAGAGCGCTGGCCGAACTGGGCGTCACAGAGCACCGATCAGGTGGTGCAGCGCCTGCTGGCTTTGGCCCGCCGCATCATCCCCCGCCAAGTGGCCACGAGCAAGCGCGGCCCCAAGATCGAAAAACCCAAGGGCTGGGTTGCCCCAGCCAAGGCTCGGGCACATGTTTCCACGGCCCGGATCCTCAAGGCTGCGAGGGAACAAAGACCTTGAAAGGGGTGATCCTTAAGGCGGGCATGTAGTCCTTTGCAAAAGCATCGAAGCTACACGCCACGCCGGGTTTCGTTTATGCGCAACACCGTTGCGACGGCGTATACCACCGTGCCGACTGTCGTGACCGTTGCCAGCGGTCACGTTCGTCGGAATCAGCGGTCACGTTGCCGGAATCCCTTCGGTCACCTTCACCGGAATGTCGGTCACGATCCCGGAATCACTGGTCACGTTGGTCCGGAATACTCACTCCACGCCGACAGGTTCGTCCTTGAGCAAGGGCCAAGTCATTGCCCGCGAAGGCCATCGGTTGCTGGGCCAGATTGAAACGCTCGATCTGCGCGCCATGCTGCCTGGCCCAGTCCACGTCGGCCGTGAAGCTGACCAAGGCCTGGTCCACATCGACACCACAGACGCCGCTGCTGCAGCACAGGGCGGGGTCAAACACCTGGATGGATTTCATTTTTAGACTCCTTGAAGTATTGAAATAAAAGGGAAATTTGAAGTTTTTCGACGTGATCGATGACTAACTGGTCAAGGTGGGGTCGAGCAAGCGGCTGGCGGCAGTCAAGCCGGCGCGTACCAGCAACGCCTCAGGAATCACCTCGTAAGTCGTTCCGCCGACCTCAACGGTTCGGCAGTCCTGATTGCCGCATTCCCCACAGCACCGGCTGCGGCCCACCCGGCCTTCGACCCATTCCTCCATGGGTTTGCCGCAAATCCAGATGCGGTTCGACTCGAAGGGTTGATTGAGGAATGCAGCCTGGTCGAGTTCACGGATTTCCAAAGCAGGCGTGATGCCGAGTGGCTCCAGCGCAAGTTTGAGCCGCTCGACGGCGCTCTGCACCTCTTCATGCGTGCCTTGGCAGCGTGGACAGGTGGTCCCGGCCGAACTCACGAGCCGCTGCCAGACGATGGGAAGGGATTTCATGTCAACGGATTCCTTGTGCAGTGCCCACACACTGAGGGCAGATGGCCTGGGCACTGAGTCCGGCGCACTGCTGCGGATTGCCGCCGCAACACTCTTCGGTGAGATAGGCGATCAGGTCAAGCATCAACGAGAGATTGGCACGGTAGCGCTGAAAGCGTCCTTCCTGCTCCACCGTGACCAGCTTGGCCTGTGTCAGCGCCTTGAGGTGAAAGGACAGATTGGTCGGCGGGATCTCCAGCGTCGTGGCAATTTCACCGGCCACCATGCCCTCAGGGCCTTTCTTCACGGGGTCGTCACAGAAAACGGAAAATAAAGCACGTTAAGGC